>JBAOII010000013.1:0-230837 GCA_037045685.1 Candidatus Competibacter sp. | reverse complement strand
GCCGCCTCCAACACCCGCTCTCCCCACGTTTCCAGTTGCACCGGCTCCGCGCCCACCAGCTTCGCCTCCGCCCACGCCGGCAGCGGCCCGAAGCGGCGGATCAATTGTTTCCGCAATAGCCTGGCTTCGCCCTCGCTCTCACCTTCGGCGAAGACCTCCTGATAGAACCGGGTCTGCTTCAGATCGACATCGTGTAATTCCAACATCCGCCGTACCTCCTCCCGACTCATCGTCGGTAACTTGTAGACCAGAATCGTTTCCACTAAATCCAGCAGCACGCTCGCCGGCAATTTCGGACCGTCCATCGCCGGCCCTTCCCGCAGCAGTTGCCGCGCCTTGGCCGGCGCCTCGGTCGCCTCGCTCACCAGCAGTTGCACCAGCCGCAGCCCCACGGTGTCCGCCGGCACGTCGGCCCAGTCTTCCAGATACACGCGACGCACTTCCGGCAACCGCACCGCCGAGCCATACCGCCGTTCGTCCAGACGCTCCACTGGCCGACTCGGATAGATCGCCACCGCCCGCCACGGCCGCACCGGCGCCATCCGGTACAGATACAGAAAAATCTCGGCGAACCACCGCCCGTAAAACGCCTCCTCCGCCTGCATCTGGACCTCGACGAACACCACCGGCCCCTCGGGATTCATCTCGGGCGGTTCCAGCACGCCATCCAGGCGGAACGCGGTCTGCTTGACCTCTTCCGAACGGAATCGATAGCGCCGCCCGTCCGGCTCGTCGAGACCCGCCAATTCGAATACCACCTCCGGCAAGGTCTGAAACAACCGATAAAACAAGGCGTCGGTTTTCATGGCGTCCCCACCGGCTTCCCCAAGGCATCGTCGAGCGGCGGCTACCCGAACCCCGCTCGACCGTTGACTTAACGATTACTGCTGTCGCTGCGGCGGGATAAGCCGCCATCTGGCAGCCCCCCACCAGCGGTGCTATAGTTTTCGCCCCGCTATTGTTCAATAATCGCCCATGGCCCGCAAACTGTACATCAAGACCCACGGCTGCCAGATGAACGAATACGACTCCGCCAAGATGGCGGACGTGCTGCGCGTGGCTCACGGCCTGGAGCGCACCGACGATCCCGCGCAAGCCGACGTGTTGTTGCTGAATACCTGCTCCATCCGCGAAAAGGCCCAGGAAAAGGTGTTCTCGCAACTGGGGGTCTGGAAAGCGCTGAAATCGCAGCGGCCCGGCGCGGTCATCGGCGTCGGCGGTTGCGTGGCCAGCCAGGAAGGCGAGACGCTGCGCGAGCGGGCGCCCTGCGTCGATCTGGTGTTCGGCCCGCAAACCCTGCACCGGCTACCCGAGATGCTGACGGCGGTGTGGGCCGACCGGCGGCCCGTGGTCGATGTCTCCTTCCCGGAGATCGAAAAGTTCGACCGGCTGCCGGAGCCGCGCGCCGAAGGTCCGACCGCCTTCGTCTCGATCATGGAGGGTTGCAGCAAGTACTGCACCTTCTGCGTGGTGCCCTACACCCGCGGCGAGGAAGTCAGCCGCCCGTTCGACGCGGCGCTGGCCGAAGTCGGGGCGCTGGCGAAGCAGGGCGTGCGCGAGGTCAACCTGCTCGGCCAGAACGTCAACGCCTATCGGGGGCCGACGGGCGACGGCGAGATCGCGGATCTGGCGCTGCTGATCGAACACGTCGCCGCCGTGCCCGGCATCGACCGGATCCGCTACACCACGTCCCATCCGGTGGAGTTTTCCGAGCGGCTGATCGAGGTCTACGGCCGCGTGCCGCAACTGGTCAGCCATCTGCACCTGCCGGTGCAAAGCGGCTCCGACCGCATCCTCGCGCTGATGAAGCGCGGCCACACCGTTTTGGAGTACAAGGCCAAGGTCCGCAAGCTGCGCGCCGTCCGGCCCGACCTCAGCCTGTCCACGGATTTCATCGTCGGCTTCCCCGGCGAAACCGACCGGGACTTCGCCGCCACGATGGCGCTGATCGACGAGATCGGTTTCGATCACAGCTTCAGCTTCCTCTACAGCCCCCGGCCCGGCACCCCCGCCGCCGGTTTGCCCGACCCCACGCCGCCGGCGGTCAAGAAAGAGCGGCTGGCCCGCTTGCAGGCGCGGATCGAGGCGGGGGCGCACGCCATCGGCCACAGCATGGTCGGCACGATGCAGCGGGTGCTGGTCGAAAAACCCTCGCGCAAGGACGGCCGGCAACTGTCCGGCCGCACCGAAAACAACCGCGTGGTCAACTTCGACGGTCCCGCCGGACTGATCGGCCATTTCGCCGAGGTCGCCATCACCGAGGCGCTGCCCAATTCCCTGCGCGGCCGGCTGTTGGGCTGCCCGGAACTGCCGGCCGCCGCCCTGAAGCAAGCCAGTTGATGAGCGCGCCCGCCGCCACTGTCTTGGCCCCCAATCTCTCGCCCAAATTCCAAGACTTGCTGCTGGAACCCGCCGACAACGAGCGGCTGGCCCGATTGTGCGGTCAACTGGACGAACACCTGCGCCAGATCGAGCGCCGGCTGGGCGTGGAAATCAACAATCGCGGCCATCAGTTCCGGGTGATCGGCGAACCGGGCGCGGTCGCCGTCGCGGTGGCGGTGTTGCAGGCGCTGTACCGGACGGCCCAGAGCGAGCCGCTGACCCCGGCGCAAGTCCACCTGTTCCTGCAAGAAGCCGGCGCCGATGCCCTGGTCGAGACGATCGAGCCGGAAGCCGACGAGGTCGTCATCCGCACCCGGCGCGGCCTGATCCGGGGACGCGGCCCCAACCAGCAGCGCTATCTGTGGAACATCCAGCACCACGACCTCAACTTCGGGGTCGGTCCCGCCGGCACCGGCAAGACCTATCTGGCGGTGGCCTGCGCCGTGGACGCCCTGGACAGCAACGCGACCCGGCGGCTGGTGCTGGTGCGGCCGGCGGTGGAAGCGGGCGAGCGGCTGGGTTTTCTGCCCGGCGACATGGCCCAGAAAATCGATCCCTATCTCCGGCCGCTCTACGACGCCCTGTACGAAATGCTGGGCTTCGAGCGCGTCGCCAAGCTGATCGAGCGCAACATCATCGAAGTGGCGCCGCTGGCCTTCATGCGCGGCCGGACCTTGAACGATTCCTTCATCATTCTCGACGAAGCCCAGAACACCACCGTGGAGCAGATGAAGATGTTCCTGACCCGCATCGGCTTCGGCTCGACGGCCGTGGTCACCGGCGACGTGACCCAGGTCGATTTGCCGCGCAACGTCCCCTCCGGCCTGCGCCAAGTGGTGCAAGTGCTCAAGGACGTGGACGGCATCAGCATGACGTTCTTCAACGCCCGCGACGTGGTCCGACATCCGCTGGTGCAGCGGATCGTCAACGCCTATGCCCGCTACGAACAGGACAACCCCTCATGAGCTTGGAACTGGACTTGCAAATCGCCCTGGATATGCCGGGATTACCGGCCGCGACCGACTTGCGGCGCTGGGCCGAGGCGGCGCTGGCCGGCGCGAATTACGCGCGGGACGCCGAACTGACCATCCGCATCGTCAACGAGGTCGAAAGCACCGCCCTGAACGAAACCTATCGCCACAAGCAGGGGCCGACCAACGTGCTGTCCTTCCCGTCCGAGGCGCCGCCCGAAGTCGAATCGCCGTTGCTGGGCGACATCGTGATTTGCGCCCCGGTGGTGCTGCGCGAGGCGATCCACCAAGGTAAAACGCTGGCGGCGCACTGGGCGCATCTGGTCGCGCATGGCGTTTTGCACCTGCTGGGCTATGATCATGATGAAGAGCAAGCCGAGGTCATGGAGTCCTTGGAAATCCGCATCCTGGCGGGACTCGGCTATTCCGATCCCTATGGAGACCTGCAAGACTCATGAGCGAAGAACGATCCGAACCCAGCCATAAACCGTCGTGGTTGGAGCGTTTGAGCCTCGCCCTGATGGGCGAACCCAAGGATCGGGACGAGTTGGTGGAATTGTTGCGGGATGCCCAGCAGCGGGAATTGCTGGACCCCGAAGCCCTGAAAATGATGGAAGGCGTCATGCGGGTCTCGGAAACCCAGGTGCGCGACGTCATGATCCCCCGCGCCCAGATGGTGGTGCTGGAGCACGACTGGAGCCTGGAGCGCCTCATCGCCGAAGTCGTCGAATCCGGCCACTCCCGCTTTCCGGTGATCGACGAAAGCAAGGACAACGTGATCGGCATTCTGATCGTCAAGGATCTGCTGATCCACGCCTTCGACCGCCGGGAGGATTTCGACCTGCGCGCCCTGCTGCGTCCGGCCAAGTTCATCCCCGAAAGCAAGCGCCTGAACATCCTGCTCAACGAATTTCGAGCCAACCGCCTGCACATGGCCATCGTGGTCGATGAATACGGCGGCGTGGCCGGCCTGATCACCATCGAGGACGTGTTGGAGGAAATCGTCGGCGAGATCGACGACGAGCACGATGCCCTGGACGCCGAGAACGCGTTTATCCGCCGCCAGGGGGACGCTTTTATCGTCAAAGCGCTCACCCCGGTCGAGGATTTCAACAGCTATTTCCAGGCCGAACTCAGCGACGAGCGGGCCGACACCATCGGCGGGCTGGTGATGATGGAGCTGGGCCGGCTACCCAAGGGCGGCGAGATGGCGGACCTGGGCCGCTTTCATTTCCAGGTGCTGCGCGCCGACAACCGGAGGATTCATCTGCTGCAAATGACCTTGCGCAACGGTCAGGAAACCCTATCCTCCTCAACCGAGTCGGCCGCCTGATCGCCCGTCTGCCTCACGCCCTCCCCCTCGTCGGTGGAGGGCGTTTTGTTTGCGGCCAGCACGATGATCGGAATACTGCAATGCCGGTCCGCTAATCTGGCCGGCCAGCATTATCAGCCACCGTTTTACATTCACCATGCACGAATTCAAGGAACGCCATCCCCTCGCCACCGATTTGCTGGTCCTCGCCGCAGGCGCGTCGATGCCGTTGGCGTTCGCGCCGTTCGGCTTCTGGCCGCTCGCGATCCTGCTGCCGGTCGTCCTGACGTGGAGCTGGGACCACGCCGGGCCGGGCCGGGCCGCCCGGCGCGGCGGGCTGTTCGGATTGGGGCAGTTCGGTTTCGGCATCTACTGGATTTACATCAGCCTGCACGATTACGGCGGCGCTCCCGCTCCGTTCGCGGCGCTGGCGACATCCGCCGTGGTGCTGGTGCTGGCGCTGTACCCCGCTCTCTGCGGCTGGCTGCTGTGCCGTTGGGGTCCGCCGCCGGGTCCGATTCGCTGGCTGCTGTTCCTCCCGGCCTTGTGGACTTTGCTGGAATGGGTCAGAAGCTGGCTGTTGACCGGCTTTCCCTGGCTGGCGCCGGGCTACAGCCAGATCGATGCACCGCTCGGCCAACTCGCGCCCTACGTCGGGGTATTCGGCGTCGGTTGGGCGGTTCTCTTAAGTTCCGGGCTGCTGTGGACGGCGCTGCATGGCCGCGACTGGCGAAGCCGGCTGGGCTGGCTGGCACCGCTGGCGGCGCTTTGGTTCGGCGCCTGGGGGCTGGAGTGGACGAACTGGACCGAATCGGCCGGCTCACCGCTGCGCGTCGCCATCGTGCAGGGCAACATCGGTCAAGACGTGAAATGGCAACCGAACCGGTTGGACGAGACGCTGGAGCGCTACGTCGAACTCAGCTTGCCGGAACACGGCCGCAGCGACGTGATCGTCTGGCCGGAAACGGCGATTCCCGCCTTCTATCAAGACGTTCTTCCCTTTCTGGAGGCGCTGGG
Organism: Candidatus Competibacter sp.; assembly: GCA_037045685.1. Classification (GTDB taxonomy): domain Bacteria; phylum Pseudomonadota; class Gammaproteobacteria; order Competibacterales; family Competibacteraceae; genus Competibacter_A. The sequence continues at coordinate 225,155 of JBAOII010000013.1, read as the reverse complement.
CGAGAAAGCCCGGGAGGATCGGGTCGATTACGTGACCGGCATTCCGACCGGCTCGTGGGAAACCGGCATATTCCACAACAGCGTGATCAGCGTCGGCCGCTCCCTCGCGTTCTACAGCAAGCGCCGGTTGCTGCCGTTCGGCGAATATCTGCCGTTGCGCTGGTTTTTTCTGTTTTTCCGCGACTGGGTCAGCATTCCGATGGCCGATTTTCTCCCCGGCGATCGCGATCAACCGCTGTTGCGCGCCGGCGGCCAACCCGTCGGGGTGTCGATCTGCTTCGAGGCGGTGTTCGGCTCCGACATCCGACAGGATTTGCCCGAAGCGACCTGGTTGATCAACGTCAGCAACGATGCGTGGTTCAAGGATTCGACCGCCCCGCACCAGCATTTGCAGATCGCCCGAATGCGCTCTCTGGAGTCGGGCCGCTACTTGGCTCGGGCCACCAACACCGGCATTTCGGCCATCGTCGATGAGCGCGGCCGCATCGTGGCCCGAGGCGACCAGTTTCAGCCCGCAGTCGTTCGCGGAGAAGTCCGGCCCCTGCGCGGCCTGACGCCCCACGGTCGGTTCGGGGATTTGCCGGCGGTGCTTTTGATGGTACTGTTGTTGGCGCTAGGGCTGTTGCTGGCAAGACGCGCGCTCAAAATCACGGCATGACCGAACCTCGAACCCGCTATCGGCCGCGCTGGCAAGCGTGGCGGTTCCCGCCCGTCCGCTGGCGGTCGTCCTTGCGCGCCTTGACCCGTCATCGCTGGCCGTGGGCTGTCGCCGTGACCTACGGGTTCCTGCTGATCGCCTCCTGCACCACTTCGCCTCCGCGCAACGTCGATGACGCTTGCAGCATCTTTGCCGAGTACGGCGACTGGTTCGCCGAAGCCAAAACCGCCAGCCGGCGTTGGGGGGTGCCGTTGCCGGTACTGCTCGCCATCATCCATCAGGAATCGGCCTTTCGGGCCGACGCCCGGCCACAGCGCACTTGGTATCTCGGTTTCGTTCCCGGCCCCCGCCCCTCCTCCGCCTTCGGCTACAGCCAAGCGCTGGATGGAACCTGGGAGCGCTATGTGGCCGCGACCGGCAAGCGCGGCGCCGACCGCGACGAGTTCGCCGACGCCGTGGACTTTATCGGCTGGTACGTCGATGAAACCGCTCAGACCAACCGCATCGCCAAGAGCGACGCCTACAATCAATATCTGGCTTATCACGAAGGCCAAGGCGGCTTCGCCAAGGGCACGCACCTGAAAAAAGCTTGGTTGCTCGAACGGGCGCGGCGCGTGCGCCAGCAAGCCGACCGCTACCGCGCGCAACTGGCCCGCTGCGAGCCGCAGATGGAAACCTTGTCCCGAGCGCCGCCCCCTCCAACTTCAGGCACCCGTTCGACTGATGCGCCCGGTTCTCTGGACCCAGAGACCTGCAATCGGGCATAAAAAAACCGCCAGCGAATCCGGCTGGCGGTCAAAGTACAGGATATTGAGCTTAAAACACGCTTCGCTGAAGAAACCAGCTTAAGCGGGCGCTAGTAAACGGCAATCCGGTTCTCGGGTAAATCGGGACGATTTCCAACCCAGTAAGGGTTTATACTTATGCGCGGGCTACAGCTCCTCGATCACGCGCACGAAAACCTCCCCCGCGCAAGCCGCGCAAGGCTCGATGAGCGCCGGCGCGCGAAAGACCACCAGCTCGCCACACTCCCCGCACTGCAAGGTTCCCGGTCCCGTGACCTCGCCGCTTCGATACAGCTCCGTTTCGGTTCCAGTCTCCGGCGCCTCAAAGGCCAAAAAGTCCAGGCGCGACTGATCGACGCCGCTTTGGAAAAAATCCAACAGCCGATCCTCGATCAGTTCCAGGTCGAACCGCATCCAGGCGCGCAAATCGCTGCCCGTGGCGGTGAGATACTGGCCGGCATCCTCCAAGTCCCGTTTGAGGTAGCCCCCGATCAAGCGGGCTTCCTCCCGAGTCAACTCGCCCAGTTCCACCGCTTTTTCCATGGCGTGCTCGATGCTGGCGCTCAACCGTGGAATCGCATCCTTCTCGGCCTGTTCGAGTTCCTCCAAGCGAAGTTTGACCCGCTCCATCATACGGTCATACGCCCGAACGAGTCGATTGCCATGCGTGGGTTCGGTCATCGGGTAGTCTCCTAAGCCGCCGATCGGGAGATTGAAACGAAGAAATAATGCCTTCGCGCGCTCAATTCTAGCGGCGATTGCGGTTGTCGGCTTGGCCCGAACCGATAAAAATTCGGTATGCTTGGCGCCGATTCGACTCTTGCCAAGGCCCTTGGCGCCGACTTCAACCCAACCGGAACGGATCTCGCATCGTGGCATCGTGGTGGCCCTTGAAAGCCCGGGACATCCCCAACCTCATCACCGGCTTGCGCATCTTGCTCGTGCCGCCCTTCCTGTGGCTGTTGCTGCAAGAGCGCTACGGAGCGGCCTTGCTGCTGTTCGTGATCGCGGGCATTTCCGACGCGCTGGACGGCTTCTTGGCCAAATATTACGGTTGGACCAGCGAGCTGGGCGGCCTGCTCGACCCGATCGCCGACAAGTTGTTGTTGATCGGCGCGATCCTGGCGCTCGGCTGGCTGAACGAACTGCCGGTTTGGCTGGTGACGCTGGTGATCCTGCGCGATGCGGTCATCGTCGCCGGCGCGGTCAGCTACCACCTGATGATCGAGCGGGTCCAGGCCAGCCCGCTGTTGATCAGCAAGCTGAACACCTTGATGCAGCTGACGCTGGTCTTCGCGGTGATCGTCAATTACGGGATGATCCCCCTGCCGCCCCGGTTGCTGGCGGGATTGATCCACCTGACGGCGCTGACGACCGTCTGGAGCGGGGCGGCCTACGTGTGGCGCTGGGGGCGGCGGGCCTGGCGGGCAGAGCGGAACCCGAACCCGGCCAAATCCGGCCGGTAAAAGCGGGCTTCCTTCCTCAGCTTTTCAGCAGCTCGCACGAGGCCCGGTAGGCTTCCGCCAGCGCCGTCATGTAGGCATCGTTGATTTGGCTGGGCTCCAGATCCAGCATGTCCACCGATTCCCAGTCGCACCGCTCGTAAGCCAGGGCGCAGGCCAGGATCCGCCCCAGCATCCCCTTGTGCTGCAACAGCGCCTCGTTGATCTCCTCGTCCAAGGGCAGGGCGGCCAAAATCAGCTCCATCGGCGCCTGGGTCATGGCGTCCAACACCGAGAGCAGCCCGACCGTGTAGCCGCTTTCCTTGTGTTTGAGCCCGACCGCCTCGGCCAGCAGCTCGCACATTTTGGCCCTTTCCAGGGCGACCGTGATCAGATCGCTGCGATGGTGGTCGATGTTGGCGAGCGAAATCAGGGTGGCCCAGGAGCGAATGTTCTTGGTGCCCAGCAAGATGATGGCGCGCTGGATGGAATCGATGCGGCGGGACAGGTTGAAATACGCCGAATTGATGTAGCGCAGCAGCTTGTAGCTCAGGGAAACATCCTGCCTGATCAGGGATTCGATGGCTTTGAGATCGATTTCGGGTTCGTGCAGCTTGCTGACCAGTTGCAAGATGGCCAACTGGTTGGCGGGCACCCCGCGAAACTTCAGCATCTTGGGCTGGGAAAAATGGTAACCCTGGAAAAAGTCGAATTTCAGGGTTTGGCAAAGCTCCAGAATCGATTGGGTTTCGATCCGCTCCGCGATCAGGGCCACCCCGCGTTGCCGCAGCAGCGGCACCACGCGCCGCACCTCTTCTTCCGGCGTCACCAGCATGTCGATCTTGACGTAGTCGGCGATTTCCAGCAGCGCTCGATAGGCTTCGTTGTCGGTATAATCGTCGAGGACGAAACGGCAGCCCTGTTGCCGCAACTGGCGCAGGGACCGCAGCAGCGGCTCGTCCACCACGATATCGGCGACCGCCTCGAAAACCAGTTGCGGCAGCGCGAACATCTCCAGATAGCCGCCGACCACGAAATCGCGGGCGATGTTGATGAACGCCTTGTGCGGCCCGACGATCCGGTCGAGCCCCACCTCGGTCACCGTGTTGAGAACGACTTGCGACGTGGCGATTTCGGCATCGAGAAACTGGGCCGATTCCGCCCCGGCCTGCCGGTAGAACAGCTCGTAGCCTTCCACTTGAAAGTCGCGGTTGTAGATGGGCTGGCGAGCGAAGTAGATTTCCGTCATGTACGTACCTCCAGCGGAACGGCACCGGTTCAGCCGATTGTACCGGAAAGTGGCTCAACACTTCGAAGCGGGTCGATCACTCGCTTGGCGATCTCGAAATCGGCACCGGCATCGATCCGTCTCGAAAGCGGCTCGGATCGGCGGGCGACCGACCGGATCGATTCGCGGGGAATATTGTAGTATGAACGGCCCCGCCTTCCTGGGCGTGCGGGTTTTTCCACCGCTCGCTTTTACCCCATCGCAAGGGAACAGTCCATGCCCCCCGCGTCTCAAACCCGCTTCTGGCTCATCGTCGGCGCTCTGTGTCTGGGTGGGCTCTACCTGTTGGCGCCGGTCTTGACCCCTTTTCTGGTCGCGAGCTTGTTGGCTTATCTGGGAGATCCCCTGATCGACCGGCTGGAGGCGCGCAAGATTTCCCGATCCTGGGCGGTGACGATGGTGTTCGGCGCGCTGCTGCTGGGGTTGCTGCTGCTGCTGCTGTTGCTGATCCCCCTGTCCGCGCACCAGTTCAAAGGGTTGATGCAGCGCATGCCGACCTATATCGACTGGTTCCAATCCGGCATCCTGCCCTGGTTGCGGGATGTCTTGGGCGTCGATCCGGAACTGTTCGATCTCGGCCATCTGCGCGCCCAGATCATCGACTACGCCCAGGAAATCGGCAATCTGGCCAGCGGTCTGCTGGCGTCGTTTCGGGCCTCTTCCACGGCGATCTTCAACTGGCTGGCCAATCTGGTGCTGGTGCCGGTGGTCACCTTCTATTTGCTGCGCGACTGGGATTTGCTGGTCGCCAAGGTCCGCGATTTGCTGCCGCGCCGCATCGAGCCGACCGTCAGCAAGCTGGCGCGGGAATCGGACGAGGTGATCGGCGCGTTCCTGCGCGGCCAGTTCATCGTCATGGGAGCGCTGGGGATCATCTATTCGGTGGGACTGGCGATCTTCGGCCTGGAATTCTCGCTGCTGATCGGCCTGCTGGCGGGCCTGGTCAGCTTCGTGCCCTACCTGGGCCTGATCATCGGCATCGTGGCCGCCAGCATCGCCGCTCTCCTGCAATTCCACAGCTTCCTCAGCATCGTGCCGGTCTTGATCGTCTTCGGTGTCGGGCAAGTGATCAGCGACCTGTTCCTGACGCCAAAGCTGGTCGGCGACCGCATCGGCCTGCATCCGGTGGCGGTCCTGTTCGCGGTGCTGGCCGGAGGCCATCTGTTCGGCTTCTTCGGCATTCTGCTGGCGCTACCGGCGGCGGCGGTGATCGCGGTCGTGCTGCGCCACGCCCGCGACGAGTACCTCCAGAGCATCTTCTACCGGCGATGACACCGCCCGGATACCGCCCCGCTACAAACGGTAAAGCGCGTCGTCGTCCAGCACCCGGAAACCCCGCGCGGCGACCAGCCGGGCGGCTTCCGCCGGATCGGCGACCTCCATGCACCAGACCGCCCGGCGATGCGGCTCGCCGACGAACCCGTAAGCATCCCGCACGTTGATCTGGTGTTCGGCCAGGATCTCCAGCAACTCGTGCAACCCGCCCGGCCGATCTGCGATGGCGACCGCCAAAATCGGCTTGAGCGCGGCGGCAAACCCTTCCCCGACCAGCGCCCGTTGCGCCGCGCGGGAATCGCTCACCAACAGCTTGGCCACGCCGTAATCCCGATGATCGGCGATGGTCATCGCCCGGATGTCGATCCGACATTCGGCCAGGATACGGGTGATCGCGTTCAAGCGTCCCGGCTTGTTCTCGATGAAGACGCTGACTTGTTCCGCCATATCGGTTCCTCCCGCCCGCTCAGAACGCGGGCCGCAAATCGACCACTCGCTTGGCTTTGCCCTCGGACACCGGCAGACTGCCGGGTTCGTGCAGCTCCACGGCGGGCTTGACCAAAATGGCCGAGCGCAGCCATTCGCCGATCCGCTCCCGCAGATCGTCCAGCGCGTTGGGCTCGCCGGTGAACAGCTTGGCGCAAATCTCGGTTTTGACCACCAAGCGGTCCAGGGAACCTCTTTTATCCAGTTGAATGAGATAGTTGGTTCCCACCTCGGGCACTTTCATCAGCACGTCCTCGATTTGGGACGGGAAGATGTTGACGCCGTTGACGATCAGCATGTCGTCGCTGCGGCCCTTGATCCGCGCCAGCCGGCGGTGGGTGCGCCCGCAGGGGCAATGGCCCTCCAGCAGATGCGACAAGTCGCGGGTCCGATAGCGCAACAGCGGCGTGGCTTGTCGCTGCAAAGTGGTCATCACGATTTCGCCGGTCTTCCCCTCGGGCAGCGGTTCCAGGGTCCGGGGATCGATCATTTCGAGAATGTAGGCATCTTCCCAAAGGTGCAGTCCGGTCTTGTAAACGCACTCGAACGCCACGCCGGGTCCGTTCATTTCGCTGAGACCGTAGGAGTTGTAGGCATCGATCCGAAACAGCTCCTCGATCTTGCGTCGGGTTTGTTCCGAATGGGGCTCGGCGCCGATGAACGCCTTGCGCAAAGCGAGCCGGTCGCGGGGAATGCCCTCCTCGTCCAGCGCGGCGTGCAGGTGCAGCAGATAGCTGGGGGTGGCGTGAACCACGGTGGTCTGGAAACTCTGCATGAGGTGAAGCTGGCGGCCGGTGTTGCCGGAGCTGGCCGGAATCACCAGCATCCCGACGCGCTCCGCGCCGTAATGTAGGCCGAGACCGCCGGTGAACAGCCCGTAACCGGTCATGTTCTGAAACACGTCGGCGGCGGTGGCGCCGGTGGCGACGATGCAGCGCGCGACCAGCTCGGTCCAGCGGTCGAGATCCTGTCGAGAGTGGTAGATCACGGTCGGCATGCCGGTGGTGCCGCTGGAGGTGTGCAAGCGCACCGCCTGCTCCAGATCCACCGCCAACAAACCGCGAGGATACGCCTCGCGCAAGTCGTCCTTGGTGGTATAGGGCAGTTTTCGCAAATCCCGAAGGCCGGCGATGTCCTCGGGATGCCTCAGACCGATTTCGGCCAGCCGGCCTCGGTAGAAGGGCGTCTTCAGCGCCCATGCCACCGTCTGGCGCAGATGGGCGAGTTGCAGCCGCTCCAGCGCATCTCGCTCCATGAATTCGATCGCCGGGTTCCAGACCGGTACGTTCATGCCAGTGCCTTTCTCGTAGGGGAATTGGGGCGAAAAGTCCATCGAACCCGTTGGTCGGCCGGTTCGAATCGAGCGGTGAAATGGTAGCATGGCCGCCCTGCTCATCGCTGTCGCCAGCATCGCCCCGGAACCCCCATGCCCCGCTTCATCCCGCTCCTCGCCCTGCTCCTCGCCCTGCCGATCGGCGCTTGCTCGTCTCGCGAGTTCGAGGCGACCCCGGTTTCGCTGAACGATCACATCGGCGTCGGCGACACCTTCGGAAATCTTCGGCTGCTCGGCGCCCTGCGGTTGACTCCCGCCGAGATCGACGGCTTGCCGCTGTGCGGTTTGTCCGGTTTGGCCTGGGACGAAGATGCGGGATTGCTGTACGCCCTTTCCGACAAGGGCAACCTATTTCATCTCAGTCCGTTTTTTGACGAGCGGGGCTATCTGGCCGGCGCGCGGGCAGTGGCCGGATATCCCTTGCGCGATGTCTCCGGGAAGCCGCTGCGCCGGCCTTTCAACGATTCCGAAGGCTTAGCCATCCGCAACGGCGACGACCATATTCCCGATGACGCGGAGTTGCTGGTGTCGTTCGAAGCGAGACCGCGCGTGGTTCGTTACAGCGCCACCGGACAGTGGCGGGGCGACGTGCCGCTTCCCGCCACTCTGCGCAACCCCCACAACTATCGGGACAGCAACGAGGCGCTGGAGGCGGTAACCCTCGATCCGCGCTGGGGTGTTCTGACCGGCTCCGAGACGCCGCTGCGCAACGACCCGCCCGGTCTGATTCGCATTTTCGCCGCCGGTGGCCGGTTCTGGCTGTACCCGCTCGGCGCCGCGCCCGGCAGCGCCCTGGTCGCGATGGAAACGTTGCCGGACGGGAGCTTGCTGACCTTGGAGCGCGCTTATGTCTCGCCCTTGCGGCCCTTCGCCATCAGCCTGCGCCGGACCGAATTACCGGCGTCGGAGAAAAAGGCACCGTTGCAGGTGAGCGATGTGGCGGTCTTCGACAGCGACCGAGGTTGGCTGCTGGACAATTTCGAAGGGCTCACCCGCCAGCGGGACCAGCGCTTCTTCATGATCAGCGACGACAATTGCAACGGCATGCAAACGACGTTGCTCGTTTACTTCGAGTTGCTCCCTTTCGGTGCGGAATCCGGGAAACGGTGACAGCGATGATCGGCGATTCGATCCGGGTCCAGGCGACCGAATTCGACCGCCCGTTTTTCGAATTTCGCGATATCCCGCCCGAAACGCCCCCCTTCCGTCACCCGGCACGGTGCCTGGCCCGACCGTTTCCCCGAACCGCCAGCGCAAAACCAAATTGGTTGACAAGGATTCTGGCAAGCTTCAATATCACAGGCTTATACGATATTTCATCCAATCGTGGCCGCTTCTAGCCACCGTTTGTTAAAATCGGCCAATGTTTTTGCTTTGTTTGTCTCCCAACCCTTGCGGCCACCAGCCAATGTTCGCGCGGCAAGGCGTTTCTCCTCAAAACATCGCACTATAAAGAGGCTATCCGGAGGTTACTCGATGGAAGAGGTGGTCATCGTCGCCGCCGCCAGGACCGCGATCGGCAATTTTATGGGTTCCCTGTCAACCATTCCAGCGAACGTTCTAGGCGCTAGGGTCATCGCGGAGCTGCTGGGTAAAACCGGGGTCGAGCCCGAGCAGATCGACGAGGTGATCCTGGGGCAGGTTCTCACCGCCGGCACCGGCCAGAACCCCGCCCGAACGGCCGCGCTGAACGCCGGCCTTCCCATTGAAGTCCCCTGCCTGAACATCAACAAGGTCTGCGGCAGCGGACTCAAAGCGGTGCATCTGGCTTACCAGTCCATTCGCGACGGCGACAACCGGATCGCGATCGCCGGCGGCCAGGAGAGCATGAGCCTGTCGCCGCACCTGCTGCTGGGCTCGCGGCGCGGCACCACCATGGGCGACGCCCGGCTGGTGGACTCGATGCTGAGCGAAGGCCTGCATTGCGCCATCGACCACTACCACATGGGCATCACCGCCGAAAATATCGCCGCTCGCTGGGCCATTTCCCGCGAGGAGCAAGACGCCTTTGCCGCCGCTTCCCAGGACAAAGCCATCGCCGCCATCGGCGCCGGCCGCTTCAAGGACGAGATCGTGCCGATCAGCATTCCGCAGCGCAAGGGCGACCCGCTGGTGTTCGACACCGACGAATTCCCCCGCGCGGGAACCACGCGCGCCGGCTTGTCCAAACTGCGACCGGCCTTCAAGCAAGACGGCACCGTCACCGCCGGCAACGCCTCGGGCATCAACGACGGCGCCGCCGCGGTGCTGGTCATGGCCGCCGGCGCGGCGCGCGATCTCGGCCTCCGACCGCTGGCCCGCATCGCGGCCTACGCCAAGGCCGGCGTCGATCCGAAAATCATGGGCACCGGCCCGATCCCGGCGTCCAAAGCTTGCCTGAGCAGAGCGGGCTGGACCGTGGACCAGCTCGACCTGATCGAATCCAACGAGGCTTTCGCCGCTCAGGCGATTTCCGTCGACCGGGAAATGGGCTGGGATACCGGCAAAGTGAATGTCAACGGCGGCGCCATCGCACTGGGCCATCCGATCGGCGCTTCCGGCTGCCGCATCCTGGTCACCCTGTTGCACGAAATGGTCCGCCGTGACGCCAAGAAGGGTCTCGCGACCCTGTGCATCGGCGGCGGCCAGGGCGTTGCGCTGGCCGTCGAACGCAGTTGATCGATAAACCCAAAAAACGAGGAGAATTTTGATGTCTCGAGTCGCAGTCGTTACCGGTGGTATCGGTGGTCTGGGCACGGCCATGTGCAAAGCGCTGGCCGAAGCGGGCCGGCAGCCCGTCGCGGTCGATTTCCACGGCATCAAGGCGGAAGTCGTGGACAAGTGGAAAGCCGACCGCAAGGCGGAAGGTCTGGACATCCCGGTTTATCTGGGCGATGTGACCAGCTTTGAATCCTGCGCCGAAGTCTGCAAAAAGATCGAAGCCGAGGTCGGCCCCATCGAAATCCTGGTCAACAACGCCGGTATCACCCGCGATGCCATGTTCCACAAGATGACCCCCGAGCAGTGGGATCAGGTCATCAAGACCAACCTGTACAGCGTCTTCAACATGACCAAGCAGGTCTACGAAGGGATGGTGGCACGGAACTGGGGCCGCATCGTCAACATTTCGTCGGTCAACGGCCTCCGGGGCCAAGCCGGCCAGAGCAACTATTCCGCCACCAAGGCGGGCATCTACGGCTTCAACAAGGCGCTGGCGCAGGAGTGCGTCAAGAAGGGCGTAACGGTCAACTCGATTTCCCCCGGCTACATGGGCACCGAGATGGTGCGGGCGATCCGCGAGGATGTCTTGGCTAAAGTCGTTGCCGGCATCCCGGCTGGTCGCTTGGGCGAGCCTTCCGAAATCGGGCGCACCGTCGTCTTCCTGACCGCCGATGACGCGGGCTACATCACCGGCGAAGATATCACCGTCAACGGTGGTCTCTACTACCACTAAGTTTTGAACCGTGCGGCGCCGCCCGACCGGGCGGCGCCGCCGCATGTCCACGGCCTGCCATGAGCGAACCGCGCATCATCAAGAAATACCCTAATCGCCGGCTCTACGATACGGCTGTCAGCAGTTATATCACCCTGGAAAACGTCAAGCAGCTGGTGCTGGATCGCGCCGATTTTCACGTCATCGATGCGCGCACCAACACCGACATCACGCGCGGCATTCTGCTGCAAATCATCAGCGAACAAGAAGAGCAGGGCAACCCGATCTTCACCACGGAAGTGCTCGCCCACATCATTCGCTTCTACGGCGATACCCTGCAAGGCATGATGGGAAATTATCTGGAGAAAAGCCTGCAAGCCTTCGTGGACCAGCAACACCTGTTCCGGGAGCAGATGCGCACGCTCATCGGCAAGAACCCGCTGTCGATGATGACCGAGCTGGTGGAACACAACCTGTCGCTGTGGAAGAGCGTCAACGAGCGCCTGCAACAGTACGTTCCGCCCGCGACAGCCGGCGGCGATTCGGCCTTCTTCTCCCAGCCCGCCACCACGGCCGAGAGCCCCGACCCATCCGCCGAACGGGACAAACTCGCCAAGGAACGAAAAAGCAAAAAAGAACCCGGCTGAACATCGCGGCGCGAGCCCGGATCGCTCGCTCCTCTGCCGGCGGGCTCGTTTTGGCCATCGCCGCCAGCGACTCGATCGGGGTGGCAGCTAACGCGCCAACAGCCAAGCCGCGATGGCGGGAGGGACTTCGCGCTGGGCTCGACCGCTGACATAGATTCCGATGTGACCGCCCCGAAACGATAATTCCGAATAGTCCCGGCTACCGCAACGGTCGGCCAAGGCCTTGGAAGCGGCGGGCGGCACCAGATGGTCTTGGGTGGCGTAGACGTTGAGCACCGGCATGGTGGCATCGCCCAGATCGACGCGGCGGTCGCCGATGACGACCTCACCCTTGACCAGTTTGTTTTGCTGGAAGAAGTCCTTGGCGAACTGGCGGAACGCTTCGCCGGCCTGATCGGGGCTGTCGAAAATCCACTTCTCCATTCGCAGAAAATTCTTCAAGGCCTCGGCATCGTCGAGGATATCCACCACATCGACGTATTTCTGGCCCGCCAGCCGGAACGGGCTGAGCGACAGGAAGGCGAAATTCAGCAATCCGCCCGGCAAATTGCCGAACGTGTCCACCAGCAGATCGACGTTCACATGCCGGATCAGATGCGTCAGCAAATTGTCGGGCGTGTGAAAATCCACCGGGGTCACCATGGTGACCAGATTGCGGATTTTTTCTGGATAAAGAGAAGAAAAGCAAAGACTTAAAGCGCCACCTTGGCACACCCCCAGCAAATTGACCGCATCCTGGCGATGGCGCTCGCGCAGAAAATCGACGCAGTGGCCGATGTAGCGGTGAACGTAGTCGCCCAGCGTCAGGGTCCGGTCGCCGGCGTCCGGATAACCCCAATCGATCAGGTAAACGTCCAAGCCGGCATCCAGCAGGCCCCGGATCATGGAGCGGTCTTCCTGGATATCCATCATGTAGGGCCGGTTGACCAGCGCGTAAACGATCAGCAGCGGCACCCCGCTCGGCTCCGCCGCCCGCGGCCGATAGCGGTATAAGGTGAGCTTGTCTTCCCGATAAACCGGATCGCGCGGCGATACGCCCGCCTCGATCTCGCCGACCCTCCGCAGCGTTTGCAGGCCTTCGGTGATTCGGGCGCTATAGCCTTGCAGTTCCTCGGCAATCCGTTCGGGCGTCAGGCCGATCATGGGGTGGTCGCTCCTTTGGGCGGATAGCAGCACAGCAAGGTGTTGAACAGGCGACCGCTGAGTTCGCTGTACTCGGCGCCGCGCAGCATTTGACCGTAGGTTTTCTCGTTGCAGTCCACCCACAGGTTATACAGCTCGCGCAAGCTGTCGATCGTCTGGCCCGCGCCGACCCGCTCGACCAACTGTTGCTCCATCAGATCCAACGCCGCCTTGGCCGCTTGCCGCAGCATGTCGAGGTACTGGCCTTGAACCTGGCGATAAGCCTGCCAAGCGTCGGTCTCTCCGCCTTCGGGAGCGACGATTCCCAGGCTGGCGGAGGTTTGTTGCCACAGATCGAGCGTCTGGGTCCAAAGCCGAGCTAGCTCGGGATTGGCGCCGGGACCGTCGGCCGACTCGGCGATGGCCGTCTTGAGCTGATCGAAATTCTGGCGCAACACCGCGCCCCAGTCGGCTCCGCCTTGGGCTTTATCCCGAAAGCGCTCGCACAGCTGCGCCATTTGCTCGCCGAAGGCCAAGTATCCGCGCGCCTGATCGAGCAGGAACCCGGTATCGAATGAATTTGGAGCGGAAGTATCGGTTGGATCGGCCATGGCTGCGGGTGCTGGGTCAACGGGGTATGGGCGTCAGCATCAGTATAGCCGGGCATTGCAACGCTTGCCGGGAAAAGCGGCCCGACACCGCCCGTTCAGGGGGCGGTCTGCTTGGCGACCGGCAGGTTCTGGGCGATGGCTTCGGCCCTGAACTGCTTGAGCCGGGAGCGCAAGCGGGCCTCTTGGTTCGGGGAAAGCCCCGGATCCCGCAGCCCGAGCTCCAACTGCTCGATGGCGGGCAACAGCTCGCCGTTCAGATAATGATACTCGGCCATGGTGGCGTGAGTCGCGGCCATGTCGCCGGCTCGCTGGGCCGCTTGCGCGTAGGTCTCGTACAGCAGGGGATCGTTCGGGCGGCGGGGCAAATGCGGCTGCAACAACCGCAACGCGAGCTTCGGATCGCCCTGGGTGGCCAGCGCCCGCCCGTAACGCATCGCCAGCACGAAATCATCCGGATAAAGCTGTCGGGCCTCCTCGAACTGCCGCCACGCCTGGGCGCGGTCGCCTCTCGCCAGCGCGATTTCGGCCGCTTCGACGCGGAAGGCCAGCCGGTCGGGATCGCCTTTCAGCAGACGGCCAATCTCCTGCTCGGCCTCGCCGTAACGGCCGGCCTGCCGCAGCGCCAGCGCACGGGCGTAGCGGGCGGCGGCTTCACCGGCGGCATCGCCCTTGGCCGGCGTGGCTTCAAATTCCCGGAGGAGCGTATGGATATCCTCGGTCGCCAGCACGCGGGCTCTGGCCTTGGCGAGTTCGTAGGCTTTCCGATCGCGGGGCGCGGCCCGCCTGACCGGCGGGACCTCGATCCGGTCCTGGGTGTCGGCGAGGCGGCTTTCCGGTCGCGGATGGGTCAGCAGCATTTCGGGGATCTGGTCCTTCGAGCTGCCGCCGGACAGCCGCTCCAGCATCGCGAAGAAATCGCTCATTCCCCGGGGATCGAAACCGGCCTTGGCCAACAGCCGCATGCCGATCCGGTCGGCTTCCTGCTCGTTGGCGCGGGTAAAGCTGATCTGATGCTGGGCGCTGGCGGCCATCGAACCGACCATCGCCGCCTGACCGGCCTGCTTGCTGGCCGCCGCCAGCGCCGCCGAAGCGACCATGGCGGCCGCCAGCGGCAGCGCCATGCGCTTCATGTCGGCGATGGCGCGCACGATATGCCGTTGCGAAACGTGGGCGATTTCGTGGGCGATGACGCCGGCCAGCTCGTCTTCCCGTTGCGTGGCCAACAACAGGCCGGCGTTGATGCCGATGAAATTGTGCGGCAAGGCAAAGGCGTTGATACTCCCGCTCCGCACCAGGAAAAACGTGAACGGCACGCCGTTTTGGTCGGCGTAGGTCACGATGCTCTGGCCGATGGAGTCGAGATAGGCGTTCAGCTCCACGTCGTCCATGATCAAGCCCCGCTCCCGCAACCGCCGCATGATGTCCAGCCCCAAGCGTTGCTCTTCATCGGAACCGAAGTACACCTGGGAGGGATCGCCGATATCCGGCAAGTTGATGGACTGAGCGAACGGCGGGGCGCCAGGAGCCAGGGCGACGATCAGGCTCAGGACGAGGGGAAACGCGCGTCGGGACATGAGATTACCGCAAACTGGCTGGGGAATTGCCTTTGGAGTCCGGCATACGGTCCGAGGTTCCGGGATTTGCGCCGGTTGCGCTGGATGTGCTTCAATGCCGGATCAACCGAATGACACCGTTCCCATCATGAGCGCCTTCGACGCCGAAATCGACACTTGCGGCCTGAGCTGCCCGCTGCCCATCCTCAAGGCCAAAAAGGCGCTGGCCGGCTTGGGCGGCGGTCAAGTGTTGCGGGTCGTCGCCACCGACCCCGAGTCGGTCCGGGATTTCGCGGTTTTCAGCCAGCAGATGGGCCATGCCTTGCTGGAATCGCGCGAGGAAGGCGGACGATTCTACTTTCTGCTGCGCAAACGCGAAGGCTGATTCACCCGCCGATCAGCTCGGCGACTCGACCCGGAAGCTGTAGCCGTGTCGCTCGAAAGCCAAGGACCGGTAAAAAGCGTGAGCGTTCTCGCGTCTGAGGTTGGAAGAAAGCGCGAGCTTGTAGCAACCCGCCTCCTGGCAGCGCTCCATGGCAAATCGCATCATCGCCCTGCCGATTCCCCGCCGCCGCCAAGCCGGACTCACCGCCACATCTTCCACCACGCCCGACCGAGCGCCCAGGTGCCCGAGGTTGTCCATGATGAGCAAAGCGAAAGTCCCGACCAGTTGCCGGCCACATTCGGCCACATAGATGCGGTAGTCGGGATACTGTCGCATTCGCTCGAAAATCGATTCCGCCCGCTCCAGCGGCAATGCCGCGCGATCCAGGCCGGATTGCACGTAGAGGTTCAGGATGGCTGGCAGATCGCGCTTTTCGGCGGCGCGGATGGCGGTCGGCGCCGGCGAGCTTGTTTCCGAACCCCTATCCGATCCCGGTATCTCGTCGCGCGACCTCACTCCCCCGCCACCGTCATCCGCTCCAGCAGCAGGGAACCGCAGCGGATGCCGCCGCGCGCATCCACGTCGCTGCCGACCGCGACGATCTCCTTGAACATCCGGTCGAGATTGCCGGCGATGGTGATTTCGTGGACCGGGTACTGAAGTTCGCCGCTCTCCACCCAAAAACCC
The DNA here is from genome assembly GCA_037045685.1 of Candidatus Competibacter sp. Taxonomy (GTDB): domain Bacteria; phylum Pseudomonadota; class Gammaproteobacteria; order Competibacterales; family Competibacteraceae; genus Competibacter_A. The sequence goes on along the minus strand of JBAOII010000013.1, from coordinate 209,471 downwards.
GATGCGCCGCGCGAATAGTCGCCGGTCACCGGATTGACGCCGTGGCCGAGCAGCTCGGTCACCCACAAGCCGGTCCCCAACTGCCGCAGCATCCCTTCGTGATCGAGCGCGCCCGGCTCGACGATGAGGTTGTGGGTGCCGCCGGCGTTGCCGGTCGTCTCCATGCCCAACCGGCGGGCGGAGTAGCTGTCCAGCACGTAACCGCGCAACACGCCGCCCGCCACCAAATCGCGGTCGGCGGTGGCCACGCCCTCGCTGTCGAACGGGGCGCTGGCCAGCGCTCCGGGCAAATGCGGCCGCTCGCGAATCGTCACGAAGTCCGGGAAAACCGCCGTATTCAACCGATCCAGCAGAAACGACGCCTTCCGGTACAGCGCTCCGCCGCGAACGGCGGCGGTGAAATGGCCGATCAAACCGCGCGCCAGTTCCGGCGCGAACAAGACCGGCGCCTGCCGGGTTCCCAGCCGACGGCTACCCAGCCGGCGTAGCGCCCGCCGCGCGGCCTGTTGCCCGACCGCGGCCGGCGCTTCCAACGCATCGCGGTCGCGGGCCACGGTGTACCAATGGTTGCGCTGCATCCCGCTATCGTCTTGGGCGATCACCGAGCAACTCAGGGAATGGCGAGTGGTCGGATAACCGCCGCAAAAGCCGTGCGAGTTGCCGTAGAGCACCAGCCCGGCATGGGTGGCGACACTGCCGCCCTCGGAGTTGCGGATGCGCGGATCGTGCGCCAGCGCCGCCGCTTCGCACTCGCGCGCCAGCGCGATGGCCTCCTCGGCGGACAGCGGCCACGGATGGTAGAGATCGAGATCGGGAACCTGTCGCGCCAGCCGCTCGGGATCGGCCAGCCCGGCGCAAGGGTCGGCGGCGGTATGGCGGGCGATGGCGCAAGCGCTTTGCACGGTGTCGCGGATCGCCTCCGGCCGCCAGTCGGCGGTGCTGGCCGAGCCGCGACTTTGCCCGATGTAGACCGTCACGCCGAGACCGCGCTGGCGGTGGTGTTCCAGCGTCTCGACCTCGCTCAAGCGAACGGTGACGGACAGGGCGCTGCCGAAACTGACGGCGGCTTCGGCGGCGGTGGCGCCCCGGACCCGCGCCTCGGCGAGAATGTCGGCGACCAGGGTTTCCAGTTGTTCGCGCGGGGGCAACGGAGCGGCGGGGCGAGCGATGGCTTCGGGCATGGGCGGCACTTCGGCGGAGGAGGTGGGGATAGGCGAATGCGGGTTCAGGCTTGCGTCCCGCCCACGGTCAGCGCCTCGACTTTCAAGGTCGGCTGGCCGACCCCGACCGGCACGCTTTGCCCGTCCTTGCCGCAGGTGCCGACCCCCGCATCGAGTTTCAAGTCGTTGCCGACCATGGACACCTGGGTCAGCACGTCCGGGCCGTTACCGATCAGGGTGGCGCCCTTGACCGGCCGGGTCACGCGGCCGTTTTCGATCAGATAAGCTTCGCTGGCGGAAAAGACGAACTTGCCGGAGGTGATATCCACTTGGCCGCCGCCGAAATTGACCGCGTACAGCCCGCGCTCCACCGAGGCGATGATCTCGGCCGGATCGTGCGCGCCCGCCAGCAGGTAGGTATTGGTCATGCGCGGCAGCGGCAAATGGGCGTAGGACTCGCGGCGACCGTTGCCGGTCGGCGCGGTTTTCATCAAGCGGGCGTTCAATTTGTCCTGCAAATAGCCCTTGAGCACACCCCGCTCGATCAGCGTGGTGCATTGGGTCGGGGTACCCTCGTCGTCGATGTTCAACGAGCCGCGCCGGTGGGCCAGCGTGCCGTCATCGACCACCGTGCAGAGCGGAGTCGCCACCCGTGCGCCGATCCGGCCGCTGAACGCCGAAGTGCCCTTGCGGTTGAAATCGCCCTCCAGACCATGGCCTATCGCCTCGTGCAGCAAAATGCCCGGCCAACCCGGACCCAACACCACGGTCATCGTCCCGGCGGGCGCGGGCGTCGCGTCCAAGTTGACCAGCGCCAACCGCACGGCTTCCCGCGCGTAGCCCAAGGCGCGATCCTCGTCGAGGAACCAGCCATAGCCGACCCGGCCACCGCCGCCGCCGCTCCCTTGCTCGCGGCGTCCCCGATGCTCGACGATCGCGGTCACGTTCAGCCGCACCAGGGGCCGCACATCCCCGGCCAGCGTGCCGTCGCTGCCCGCCACCAGAACGGTGTCCCGGCTGGCGGCCAGACTGACCATCACCTGAGTGACGCGCGGGTCCTGGCGGCGGGCTTCGGCATCCACCCGTTCCAGCAACTGGACCTTGGCCTCGGCCGATAGCGTTTCCAGCGGATCGAGCGCTTCGTACAAAACCGGCCGCCGGGCGGATCGCCAGACCTGAAGCCGACCGTCGCCGCCGTGCCGGGCGATGGCGCGGGCGGCGGTGGCGGCTTCCAGCAAAGCCGGCAAGACGATCTCGTCCGAATAGGCGAAGCCGGTCTTCTCGCCGCTCACCGCGCGAACGCCGACGCCCTGCTGGATCGCGTGGCTGGCCTGCTTGACCTGACCGTCTTCCAGCGACCACGATTCGGCGCGGCGCAGTTGAAAATACAGGTCGCCGCCGTCCACGGCATGACCCAGCACGCAGTCCAAGGTCCGGTGCAGATCGTCTTCGCCGAGACCGGCGGGAGCGAGCAGGTGTTGGCGGGCAAGGGCAAGGGTATCGGTGGACATGTCGATCTCAAACCGCCAAGGACACGCGATGTGCCAGGACCGGAAATTGCCGCCGAACCGTCGCCAGCCGCTCCGGGTCGAATTCGGCCAACACCACCCCCGGTCCCTGCGGCAGCCGGCCGAGAATCTCGCCCCAAGGATCGATGATCGAGCTATCGCCGTGGGTTTCCCGGCCGTTGGCGTGGGTTCCGCCCTGCGCCGAGGCGACGACGTAGCACTGATTCTCGATGGCCCGCGCCCGGAGCAGCGTTTCCCAGTGCGCCTTGCCGGTGGCGGCGGTGAAAGCGGCGGGCAGGGCCAGAAGGTCCATGCCCTGGTCCACCAGGGCGCGAAACTGCTCCGGGAAGCGCAAGTCGTAGCACACCGCCAATCCGAGCCGCCCGACGGGCGTATCGGCGACGACGTAACGGTCGCCCGGCTCGATGGTCGCCGACTCGGCGTAACGCTCCGCGCTGCCCACCACCTCCACGTCGAACAAATGCACCTTGTCGTAGCGGGCGACTCGCCGGCCCCGATCATCGAACAGCAAACAGGCGGCGCGCACCCGACCCTCGTCGCCAGCGGTCCGCAGCGGAATCGTGCCGCCGACCAGCCACAGGCGGTGCCGGGCGGCCTGCTCGGCGAGAAACGCCTGGATCGGTCCCTCGCCCTCCGCTTCGCGCACCGCCACTTTGTCGCCCTCCCCGCGTCCCATCAAGGCGAAATTTTCCGGCAGGACGGCCAATCGCGCCCCATCGGCGGCGGCGCGGGCGAGCAGGTCGGCGGCGGCGGCCAGATTCTCGGCGACGCTGGGGCCGGAAACCATTTGGATGGCGGCCAAAATCGGCATGGGGTTCACCTCGTTCAATTGTCGCTCGCGAAGCCTTTCGCCTGGGCTGGAGCCGGTGGCTCTTGCAGGGATTCCATGACCGGACGGTCCCAGGAACCTTTCAAAGTGTAACGGTAACGGGTGGCGTGTTCGATGCCCTTTTGCAGCAGCCGTTCGGCGACGAACACCGCCGCGCCGACCATCGGCCCGCCGGCGATGGCCCCCGCGACCGGCAGCGTCCCGCCGAAATGCGGGACGACCGTGATGGTCTGATCGTAATCGCGCGCTTGCAATCCGGTCCGGCCTTCGATCTGGATCCGGGCCGCCGGCGCCTCGATCAACAGGTTGTCGGTGTAGGCGTTGCCGCGCTTGAAAGCCAACTCGCCGGAAATCCGGTCGAAGCCCATGCCGGGCTGGAACAGATCGCTGAAATCGAAGCTGAGGCGGCGGGTCAGGTTCTGGACATTCAGCATCCCGATCATCCGCCCCAAACCCGGATTGATGTCGCGCAACTGGCCCGGCCCGACCTGAAACTTCAAGGTGCCCTCCAGCCGCTCCAGAGCGAAATCGGGCAAGGCCGCGCCCCATTGGACCGCCAAATCCGCCTCGGTTTCCCCGCGATCGACACCGCTTCCCGGATAACCGAAGGTCGCGAGGGTTTCACCGAGCGCTTCGCTGTGCAGCGTGGCTTTGAGTTTGGAGGCTTGGCCGGCCTCGGTCGTCCACCACTCGCCGCTGGCGGCGATCCGCTGCCGGGCGGAATCCAGGCTGATGCCCGTCAAATGGATACCGCCGGGACGCGGCACGGCGATCAGGCGCAGCCGGCCCAGGGTCGCCTCCTCGACGCGCAAATCGGCCACGGTCAGCACCAGCGGCGGCAAGCGGCGCGGGTCCACTCCGGCGAATGGCGCGCGCCCGGGCGTCCGTTCGACCGCGCGACCGACATGCAAGCGCTGCAAGGCGGCGTTCACCGGCCGCTGCGGCGTGGGTTCGTCCGGCACGGTCACCCGACCGGACAGGGATTCTCCTTCGCACTCGATCCGCATCCCGTCTTCCTGCCGGCTGGCTTGCAGCTTTACCCCGGCGAAAGACCGTCCACCGATCACCAGCTCGCCGATCCGGGCATCGACGCTGCGCAGGAAACTCCAGGCGCTAGCGGTTTTCGGTTCGCCGTTATTGGCCGATGCGGCCCGGCGTTTGGCCGGCGCCCCGCCGATCTCGCTGGCGCCCGGCGGACCGCCGGGAATCTGCGGGTTCCAGCGCGGCAGATTGGCGACGACCGCCAGTCCGGGCGCGTCCGGCAACTTTGCCGCGCCGGCGTCGATCCGCAACTCGCCGCGCTCGAACCGGGGCCGCCGCGAAAAATCGCTCAGTTCCAGCGCGGCTCGCACCGACGGGCCGTAGTCCAGCGCCACATGCAAGCTCGCTCCTTCGGCGAGAGGGTGCAAGCCGATCTTGAGCGGGCGGATTTCGTCGGCGGTCTTGCCCAGCGGGGCCGGCAGGCGGATGGCGATCCCGCGCAAATCCGAGTTGAGGTCCAGCGCGAACGGCGGCGCGTTTCGTCGCTCGCGACGACGGGTCGGGATGGTCAGCACCGCTTCCCAGGCGCTCTTGCCGCCGAGATACGGCTCCAGGGCTGCGGCGGGTTCGCCCAGCAAGGCTGGCAACCCCAGGCGGCCTCGCACTTGCGCTCGCAGTTCGCGGCGGCCCTCGCGGCCGGCCAAATCCAGGTCGAGCCGGATCGCTTCACCCCGCAGCAGCGCCTGCACGTTCGCCGCCTCCAAATCGGCCTCGGTGAAGCGCACTTCGCCGCGCATGCGGTCGAGATCGATCTTCCAGGCCGGCAAACCGACCTTATTCCCCAACAAACCCACCCGTCCGCGCACCTGGAGAGCGGGCGGGTCCATGGGCAGGGTCAGTTCCAGATCGAGGCTGCTGGCGCCTTCGATCCGCAAGTTCGGCAAGTCCTCTCCTAACTCCCGGCCCGCCGGACTGTCTTCCAGGGCTCGCCACATGCTGGCGCCGGCCCCCTTGGCGCGGCCCTTGACCTGGACGACCACCTTTTCCAAATCGTCGATCCGGGCCGAGAGGCTTTCCAGCTCGCCGTCGAGCAAGCGTCCCGACTCGGCCTCCACCCGCAAGCCGCGATTGCGGAAGGTCACCGTCGCCCGCCCCTGCTCCAGCCGCGGCCAACCGGGCATGTAATCCACCACCGCGTTCTCGACCCGAAACCGGGTTTCGAACAACCCCTCGCCGCCGTCGAACGGAAAGCGGGCCGGGGGTCCCCGAAACACCACGTCCCCCGCCACCACCCGGCCGCCGACCAGCGCCCGATCCAGCCAAGCCACCGCTTCGGGGGGGATCACGGCCACCGGCAGATAGCGCCGGGCATGGTCGCCGCGGACATCCCAATAGTGGCCCTGCACGTCCAGCAGCGGTTCGCCGGCGTCGGGCACGGTCACCCGAGCCTGAAACCGGCCGTTGAGATCGGCGTTGGCGAGTGCCAGATCGGAACTTGTCAACTCCAGGCCGGTAGCCGAACGCCGCCAGTCCACCGCACCGCTCAAAGTATCGAGCGTGATGGGCGCGCGCAGCAGGCCGCCGGTATCCACTCGAACCCGGTGGCTGTCCAGCTCGATTCGGCCGCGATCCGGCCCGAACTCCAGGGTTCCGGTCAGGTCGTCGAATCCCGGCAGGCCGCGGATCGGCCGGAACGCCACGCCGCGCAATTGCAGGGTCGCGGCATAATCCGCACCGTCTGGACCGGCTCGAAACCCGATTTCCGGCAGTTCGCCGCGCAGATCGAGCGGAACCAGCCAGCCGCGCGCCGGCTCGTCCAGCCAAGGCGTCGCCCAAACCAACACATCCTCGGCGCGCAACTGGCGGATATCGCCTTGCCACCCCGCGTCGGTCCGGGTCAGTTCGAACGTCGGCTGGGCGGCGATCCGCCCCTTACCGTCGCCGAGGCGGGTCTCGCCGCGAAATTCCCAACCGCCTTCCCGCAGCCCCCAACCGAATCGCGCTTCGATCTCCGGCCAGCGGGCCAGCCACGCTTTCAGCGCGGCGGAACGCGGCTCCGCTCCCAGCGCCACCCGCTCCAACCGCAAGCGGCCTTGCAGTTGAAACGGCCGCCAATCGCGCCAGTCGCCGCCGATTTCCACCGCCGCTTGACCCGCAGCGAACGGCAGAGGCGACGGCCATTCCGCCAGATTCAGCCGGTCGATACGAAATTCGAAAGTGCCTTGCCCCCGCTCAGGATCGACGCCTTCCCGATGGTGACGTTCCACCACCAACTGAACCCGATCGCCCGAGCCCGCCGGCAATTCGGCGGTAAAAGCCAAGCGTTGGCCGTTCGCGGTTTCCTGAAGCTGGAGATAGGGATGCAGCAGTTGCGCGGCAAAACCGTCCGACCGGCGCACGGCCAATCGTTCGCCGACGATTTCCAGTCGAGGCAGGGCAAACAGCCAGCGAGCCACTTCCGGAAGTGACGAGGCGGCATCGGCGCCTTCGGTCTCGCCCAGCAGGCGCGGCACGCCATCCGGCCCCTGTTCCAGCGTCAGGTTGGCGCCCTCCAAGCGAACGCGACTCAGCACCGGTCGCCATTCTCGTAGCGAGCGCCACAAATTCAGGGTGACTACGGCTTGCGCGAAACTGGCCAGGGCAGCGTCGCGGCCGGGATCGAGCAGCTTGACGCCCCGCAGCCGCAGGCCGAGCCGCCAGCCGTCCCGAGCCGCCGTCACTTCTTCGATGCGCACCGGCAGATGCAGATAATCCCCCATGGCGCTCGCCAGAACATCGCGGTATTCGTTCGAGCGCGGGAGCAACCACCACTGACCGAGCGCGACCACTAGCACGACCGGCAACAAGAAAGCCAACACCAGCCGGCGCGTCCAGCGCAAGACCCGGCGCGGCGCGCTTTGGGGATGCCACTTCACATCAATACCACATCGTACTGCTCGCGGGTGTACAGCGTCTCCGCCTGGAACTTGATGGGGATGCCGATGAACGCCTCCAGTTGCGCCACGCTGTGGGACTCCTGATCCAGCATCGCGTCCACCACGTCCGGCGCGGCCAACACCACGAACTGGCGGGGCGAATACTGGCGGGCTTCGCGCAACAGCTCGCGAAAAATTTCGTAGCACACGGTTTCGGCGGTTTTGATCGAGCCGCGCCCGTCGCACAGCGGGCAGGGCTCGCACAGAATCTGTTCCAGGCTCTCGCGGGTGCGCTTGCGGGTCATTTCGACCAAGCCGAGCGGCGACACCTGCGAGATGTGGCTTTTGGCGCGATCCTTCTCCAGGTGCTTCTCCAGCGCCTTCAGCACGGCCTGCCGGTGCTCCTCGCTGACCATGTCGATGAAATCGAGAATGATGATGCCGCCCAGATTGCGCAGCCGCAGTTGCCGGGCGATGGCCGCCGCCGCTTCCAGGTTGGTCTTGAAGATGGTCTCTTCCAGGTTGCGATGGCCCACGTAGGCGCCGGTGTTGACATCGATGGTGGTCATCGCCTCGGTCTGATCGATGATGAGGTAGCCGCCGGACTTGAGGGGGACTTTCTTGCCCAGCGCCCGCTGGATCTCCTCCTCGATCCCGTACAGCTCGAAAATCGGCCGCTCGCCGGGATAGTGTTCGAGGCGCGGCACCATCTCCGGCACGAATTTATCGGCGAACTCCAGCATCCGCTGGCAGGTCTCGCGCGAGTCGATGCGGACTTTTTCCACGCTGTCGCCGATGAAATCGCGCAGCACCCGCAGCACCAGCGGCAGATCCTCGTACAGGGCCACGACGCCGCCGGTTTCCTTGATCCGTTCCCGGATGGAATCCCACACCCGTTGCAGGAATTGCATGTCGGCGCGCAGCGCCCAGGTCTCCGCGCCCTCGGCGGCGGTGCGCACGATGTAGCCGCCGCCGAATTCGGCGCGGAAGGCGTTGACCACTTCCTTCAGGCGCTGCCGCTCGCGCTCCCCGTCGATCTTGACCGACACCCCCGCCACCTCCGAGTCGGCGAGGAACACCAGAAACCGGGACGGCAGGGTGATGTGAGTGGTCAGCCGCGCGCCCTTGGTGCCGATGGGGTCCTTGATGACCTGCACCGCCAGCTCTTGGCCTTCGCGCACCAGGTCGGTGATGGCGGGGATCCGCTCGCCGTTGGCGGCGGCCCCGCTCTCGGGCGAGGTCTCGGGCCGAATATCGGAGACGTGGAGGAAGGCGGCCCGCTCCAGGCCGATGTCCACGAACGCCGCTTCCATGCCGGGCAACACCCGGCAAACCCGGCCCTTGTAGATGTTGCCGACCAAGCCGCGCCGGCCGGCCCGCTCGATCAGGATTTCCTGCAAGACGCCGTTCTCGACCACGGCGACCCGGGTTTCCCGAGGCGTGGCGTTGATCAGGATTTCGTCGCCGGTACCGCCTTCGGGGCGTTTGGCCATAAGGTGCGATCCCCGTCAGGAAGTGGCTGATCGCCAGAGGGAAATGCCGAACTCGCGCAGCAACTCGGCGGTTTCGTACAGCGGCAGTCCCATCACGCCGGAGTAACTGCCGCGCAATTCGGCGACGAACGCCGCCGCCCGTCCCTGGATGCCGTAGCCGCCGGCCTTGTCCAGCGGTTCGCCGCTGTCCCAATACGCCGCGCATTCCGCCCGGCTCAACTCGCGAAACCGGACTTGGCTCTCTTGAACCAGGACCGCGTCCCGCGTCGCGGTCGCCAGCGCCACCGCGCTGAACACGCGATGCTCGCGCCCGGACAAGCGGGCCAGCATCGCCAGCCCCTCGGCGCGGTCGACCGGGCTTGCCGAGAATCGCGCCATCCACCACCACCGCGGTATCCGCTCCCAGCACCGGGCGGGCCTGGCGCCGAACCGGGATCGCCGCCACGCCGGCCCGCGCCTTGGCCTGCGCCAACCGGGCGACGTATCCGGGCGGGGACTCGTCGGGCAAGGGGGTTTCGTCCACCGCGACCGGCAACAGACGGTAGGCGACACCGATTTGGCGCAGCAATTCGCGGCGGCGAGGCGAGGCGGAAGCCAGATAAATTTGGGCGGCTGGCATGATGTCAGGCGCGGTGGTAAGGATGGTTGTGCAACAGACTCCACGCCCGGTAAAGCTGTTCGGCGACCAGCACCCGCACCAGGGGATGCGGCAAGGTCAACCGCGACAGCGACCACAGCAGGTCGGCGCGGGCGCGACACGGAGCGTCCAGTCCGTCGGGACCGCCGACCAGCAAGCTCAGGTCGCGGCCGTCGCGCAGCCAGCCGGTCAACTGCTCGGCCAGTTCTGCGGTGCTCCATTCCTGGCCGCGCTCGTCCAGGGCGATCGGGCGGGAGCCGGGCGGAACCGCCGCCAGCAAGCGCTCGCCCTCGGCGCGGACGGCGCGCGCCACATCCGCGTTTGGCCCGCGCTTGCCGGCGGGAATTTCGACCAGATTCAGCGCGCATTCGCGCGGCAAGCGCTCGGCGTATTCGGCGTAGCCGGCCTTGATCCAGGCGGGCATCCGAGCGCCGACGGCGAGCAGATGAATCTTCATGAGACCGGCCAGACTCTTCAACCGCCCGCCGTGCGGTTGGCGCCGGCCCGGCCGTGCATCGCCCACAGCTTTTCCAGATTATAGAAATCGCGGGTCTGGGGCAGCATGACATGCACCACGATGTCGTTCAGATCCACCAGCACCCACTCGGCTTCGCGCTGCCCCTCGACCCCCAGCGGACGAACGCCGGCCAAGGCGGCTTTTTCGACCACTTTGTCGGCCAGCGCCTTGACTTGGCGAGTGGACGTGCCGCTGGCGATCACCATCAGATCGGTGAAAGTGGCCACGCCGCGCACGTCCAGGATTGCGATGTCCTGCGCTTTCAGTTCTTCCAGGGCGTCGATCACGATTTTCCGCAAGGCTTCGAGTTGCATGGAATCCGATGGTTCCTCATGTGGCGGGAGGGGGTGGCGAAGGCGGGAGCCGGTACAGCCCCCGGTCCAGAATGCGGGCCAGCACCGCTTCCGGCAGCAGATAGCGGGGCGACTGGCCGCGCGCCAGCAGGGCGCGAATTCGGGTGGCGGAGATATCCAACTGGGTGATGGCTCGAAACAGAATGCCGCCGGCCGGTCGCTGGCGCAACGCCAGCGGGTCGTGGACCACGCGCGGCGCGACGAAGGCGTCCAACGGCGGCGGCAACGGCTGCGAAGGGCCGGGCCGCTGCATGATCACGATATGGGCGAGGTCGGTCAACTCCTGCCAGCGCCGCCAAGTGTGCAGCTCCCGGAACGCATCGGTGCCGACGATCAGGCACAGCGGGACTCCACCGACCTCCTCGCGCAACGAGGCCAGCGTATCGACCATGTAGGACGGGCCGGCCCGTCGCAGTTCCCGGTCGTCCGCCACGAAACCCGGCTGCTCGGCCGTGGCCAGCCGGACCAGATCAAACCGCTGTTCGGCGGTGATCGACGGCGCGGCGCGATGGACCGGAGTCCGGCAGGGCACGAAGCGAATCTCGCCCAGTTCCAGGGTTTCGAGCAGTTCCAGCGCGGGCCGCAGATGGCCGTGATGGATGGGATCGAACGTACCGCCCAGCACGCCGACCGGCCGGGACTCTGGCGACATCAACCGCGCCCCCGTTCGCGCCGAACCCGGATCGTCTTCAAAGCGGCGGCCTCAGCGGCGAACGTGACCGTCGCCCAGCACCACGAATTTCAAGGTGGTCAAACCCTCCACGCCGACCGGCCCCCGCGCGTGCAGCTTGTCGGTGCTGATGCCGACTTCCGCGCCCAGCCCGTACTCCCCGCCGTCGGCGAAGCGGGTGGAAGCGTTCACCATCACCGAGCTGGAGTCCACCTCGCGCAGAAAGCGCCGCGCCCGGCTGTAATCCTCGGTGACGATGGCATCGGTGTGGGCGGAACCGTAGGTGGCGATGTGGTTCATGGCCTCGTCCATATCCCTCACCACGCGCACCGCCAGAATCGGGGCCAGATATTCGGCGCGCCAATCGTCCTCGGTGGCGGTCTTGACGTCGGGCAGCATGTCGCGGGTTCGGGCGCAGCCGCGCAGTTCCACGCCGGCCTCCCGGTACATCCGACCGAGCACCGGCAGCACCCGCTCGGCGATGCCCCCGGCCACCAGCAGGGTTTCCATGGTGTTGCAGGTGCCGTAGCGCTGGGTCTTGGCGTTGTAGGCGACCGCGACCGCCTTGTCGAGATCGGCGCGGTCGTCGATGTAGACGTGGCAGACGCCGTCCAGATGCTTGATCACCGGCACCCGCGCTTCGCGGCTGATCCGCTCGATCAGGCCCTTGCCGCCGCGCGGCACGATCACGTCCACGTATTCGGCCATGCGGATCAGCTCGCCGACGGCGGCGCGGTCGGCGGTGTCGATGACCTGCACCGAGTCGGCCGGCAGACCGGCGGCAGCCAGCCCTTGCTGGATGCAAGCGGCGATGGCGCGGTTGGAGTTCAAGGCTTCGGAGCCGCCGCGCAGGATGGCGGCGTTGCCGGACTTCAGGCACAGGGCGGCGGCATCGGCGGTGACGTTCGGGCGCGATTCGTAAATGATGCCGACGACGCCCAGCGGCACCCGCATCCGCCCGACCTGAATGCCCGACGGGCGGTATTTGAGATCGGTGATCTCGCCCACCGGATCGGTTTGGGCCGCGATTTCCCGCAAACCTTGCGCCATGCTCCGAATACCCTTGGGAGTGAGTTCCAGGCGATCCAGCAGCGCCGGTTCTAGCCCGGAGGCTCGACCGGCCTCCATATCCAAGTGATTGGCGGCGCGCAAAGTGTCCTCGGCCGCTTCCAAAGCGTCGGCGATGGCCAGCAGGGCGGCATCCTTGGACCGGGTTTCGGCGCGGCCAACGATGCGGGACGCCGCGCGGGCGCGCTGGCCGACATCGGTCATGTAGCGAGTGATAGCGTTGGCAGTATCCGCGTTCGTGTTCATCTGAGACTACCTGATAGCCGACGCAAGCTGCACGCCGGGCAATGGTTTCAAACTTCTTCGGGCAGCAGTTCCAGGCCGGCCAGCCGCAATCCGTTCGCCAGCAGGGCATTCCACGGCGAGCCGGTTTCCGCGCCCTTGATCGTCCGGTCGGTGCGGGCGCAGGCGCGCAGCAGCCGCCGGCAGCCGGTCAAAGCCAATCGCTGCGACGCTTGCCGGAGCAGCGGCTTGCGCTTTTCCCAGACTTTCTGCTCGGCCAGCGCCGCCTCCAGCGATTGCCCCCGGCTGCGGGCGAAGGCCAGCATCGCCAGCCGACGGCTTTCCTGGTGCAGCGCCCAGTTGACCAGCACCGGCTCGATGCCCTCGTCGCGCAACCCGTCCAGAATCCGCGCCACCCGTTCCGGCTGTCCGAGCAAGGCGGCGTCCACGAAATCATAGATACTGTAGCGGGCGCTGTCGCCCACCGCCGCCAATACGGCCTGGGCCGTCAGCTCCCGGTCATCGGCCAACAGCGCCAGCTTCTCGATTTCCTGGGCGGCGGCCAGCAGATTGCCTTCCACCCGTTCGGCCAGCAGCGTCACCGCCTCGGGCACGGGATCGAGACCGCGCGATCGCAACCGGCGCTCGATCCAACCCGGCAATTGCTGCGGTTCCACCGGCGCGGCGGCCACCACCACGCCGGCCTCGTCCAGCGCCGCGAACCAGCGGCTCTTCTGGGTGTTCCAGTCCAGCTTGCCGGCGGTGATCAGCAACGCGACATCCTCGGGCGGGCGGGCGGCATAGGCGCTGAGCGCTTGGGCGCCGGCATCGCCCGGTTTGGCGTTGCCCATCCGCAGTTCCAACAGTCGCAGCGGGGCGAACAGCGAGGGGCTGCAAGCCTGCTGGCGCAAGCTGTTCCAGTCAAACCCGGTTTCCACCGTCAGACAGTCCCGCTCGTGGCCCCGTTCGCGGGCAGCGGCGCGGATGGCGTCGGCCGCTTCCAGCGCCTGCAACGGCTCCTCGCCGAAGACCAGATACAGCAGCGCCAGGGTTTTGCGCAGGTGCGCGGCGAGCTGGTCGGGACGCAACCTCAAGACTTGATGGCCTGCAAGCGGCGGAGGATCTGTCCGGCCAAATCCTCGGCCATGCTCTCCACCAGCGATTCCTGGGCGGCCTCGAAGCCCAGCACCCGATTTTCGTCGAACAGCAAGGTGCGGTTGGCGCTGATATTTTCAGCGGCGATCAGAGTCTTACCGTCGGGGAGCTTGACCTCATAAGTCGCGCTGTAAACCACGAAGTATTCCCGCTTGATGTCGAAACGGTCGGCGGCCACCGTGCGCCGGCCGCTACCTTCGCTCAAGATCGTGAGGATCGCCGTCGCCTGGGTCGGATCGGGAGCGACGGTCACGCCGTTGCTCGCGAGCATCGATCGGAGCTTGCGACTCACTATACCCGGCGGCATCCCGATGGCCTGCTGGCTCTGGACGTAAGTCACGCGCAGTTCGGGCGGCAATTGCGCTTGGCCGCGCAACTGGAAGCCGCAACCGGCCAGTAGCAGCATTAGCGTCAATCCCACTCCGCAGCGAACGATCCAGCGCATAAAGCACCCTCACCCCATTCCCTCTCCCAAACGGAGAGGGGCGATTCAGCAGACCAAGTTGACCAGCTTGCCGGGAACCACCACGATCTTGCGGATCGGCTTGCCCTCGACAAAACGCCGCACGTTGGGCTCGGCTTCGGCGGCCTGCTCGATAACGCTCCGCTCGGCGTCCACCGGCACGTCGATCTGGCCGCGCAGCTTGCCGTTGACCTGCACCACCAGCGTCACCATCGACCGCGCTAAGGCGGTCTCGTCGGGCGCCGGCCAAGCGGCGTCGAGCACATCGTCGCCGTAGCCCAGATCGCGCCACAGCGCATGGGCGATGTGCGGCACGATGGGCGACAACAGCCGCAGTAGCAGGCTCAACCCCTCGCGGCGCACGGCATCCGCCGCACCCCGTTCGCCGGCTTCGATCCGCGCCAGCGCGTTCAACATTTTCATGCCGCCGGAGACCACGGTGTTGAACTGGTGGCGGCCGAAATCGAACAGGGCTTGGCGCAAAGCATCGTGAATCTCGCGGCGCAGCGCCCGCAGCGGTTCGGGCAGCGTCGCCGCATCCACCTCGGCGGCGGCGCGGATGGCCTCCTGCTGCTCGGCGGCATACGTCCACAGCCGCCGCAGAAAACGGTAAGCGCCGCCGACGCCGGCGTCCGACCATTCCAGCGCCTGTTCGGGCGGCGCGGCGAACATCATGAACAGCCGGGCGGTATCGGCGCCGTACTGCTCGATCAGGGTTTGCGGGTCCACACCGTTCTTGCGGGATTTGGACATGGTGCCGATCCCGCCGTATTCGACCGGCTGGCCGTCCAGACTGGAAACAGCGCTCGCCACCCGACCCTGCTCGTCGCGGACCATTTCCACGTCGGCGGGCGGATAGTAGACGATTCCGCCCTTTTCGCCCTTGCGGTAAAAAATGTGGTTCAGCACCATGCCCTGGGTGAGCAAGTTGGCGAAAGGCTCGGCTACTGCGGTCAGGCCCAAGTCGCGCATCACCTTGGTCCAGAACCGGGAATACAGCAGGTGCAGGATGGCGTGCTCGATGCCGCCGATGTATTGATCCACCGGCATCCAGTAATCGGCCCGCCCGTCCGCCATCGCGCTCGCGCCCGGCGTGCAGTAGCGGAAAAAGTACCAGGACGAATCCACGAAGGTGTCCATGGTGTCGGTCTCCCGGCGCGCGGGTCCGCCGCATTTCGGACAGGCGCAGTTCAGGAATTCCGGGTATTTGTTGAGCGGATTGCCGGAGCCGTCCGGCACCAGATGCTCCGGCAACACGACCGGCAACCGATCATCCGGGACCGGCACCGCGCCGCAGGATTCGCAATGGATGATCGGGATCGGCGTCCCCCAGTAGCGTTGCCGGGAAATGCCCCAGTCGCGCAGCCGCCAAGTGACTTTCTTCTCGCCCAACCCCTTGGCGTTCAGATCGGCGGCGATAGCGTCCACCGCTCGCTCGAAATCGAGGCCATCGTACTCGCCGGAGTTGATACAGACGCCGTAATCGGCGTAGGCGTCTTTCCAAGGCGCGGGGGTTTCGTCGCCGGCGCCGGTGCGGATCACCGGCTTGATCGGCAAGCCGTACTGATGGGCGAAGGCAAAATCGCGCTCGTCGTGGGCGGGTACGGCCATCACCGCGCCTTCGCCGTAGCCCATCAGCACGTAGTTCGCCACCCACAGCGGCAACGGTTCGCCGGTGAGCGGGATGGGTGACGGTCAGGCCGGTGGGCATTCCCTTTTTTTCCTGGGTCGCCAACTCGGCCTCGGTGACGCCGCCGTGCCGGCACTCGTCGATGAAAGCGGCCAGTTCGGGATTGCCCTTGGCGGCGTGCAGCGCCAGCGGATGCTCGGCGGCCACGGCGACGTAAGTGGCGCCCAGCAAGGTGTCGGCGCGGGTGGTGAACACCCAGAGGATGCCGGCGCCATCGACGCCCTCACTCCCGACCCCTCTCCCGGAGGGCGAGGGCGGCAATCGGTAGGGAAAGCCGATCCGCACGCCGTGGCTTTTGCCGATCCAGTTTTTCTGCATCAGCTTGACCTGTTCCGGCCAGCCGGGCAGTTGATCCAATTCCGCCAGCAATTCCTCGGCATATCGCGTGATCGCCATGTAATACATGGGAATTTCGCGCTTTTCCACCACCGCCCCGGTGCGCCAGCCGCGCCCGTCGATCACCTGCTCGTTGGCGAGCACGGTCTGATCGACCGGGTCCCAGTTCACCGCGCCGGTCTTGAGGTAGACGATGCCTTTTTCCAGCATCCGCAGGAACAGCCATTGGTTCCAGCGGTAATACTCCGGCTGACAGGTCGCCAGCTCGCGGTCCCAGTCCAGCCCGAAACCGAGCGACTGGAGCTGTTTTTTCATGTAGGCGATGTTGTCGTAGGTCCATTGCGCCGGCGCGACGCCGCCCGCCATCGCCGCGTTCTCGGCGGGCAGGCCGAAGGCGTCCCAACCCATCGGCTGCAAAACATTCTTGCCCAGCATCCGCTGATAGCGGGCGATCACATCGCCGATGGTGTAGTTGCGGACATGGCCCATGTGCAGCCGCCCGCTGGGATAGGGAAACATGCACAGGCAGTAATATTTCTCGCGGCCCGGCTCCTCGCGCACGGCGAAGGCCCGTTGCTCGTCCCAATGGCGTTGCGCTTCCGCTTCAATGACTTGCGGGTTGTAAGACTCGGCGATCACGGCGATTCCCTGGCTTCAAAACGAGGTGCGGTAAGATAACACAACTCGGGAATCACGCGGTTGGGATGGGATGCGGCCAGAAAGCGGGGTCGATCGAGAAAAGCCATCGGGGTTCGACCGAGCTTGCCCGGTTCCGGCGAACGACGCGCCCCGCGAACAACACCCGATCAAAACGGGCCGCTCATTTTGGCCATCAGCCGATAGTTTTCATCTTTTTTGCATTAAAAAATAATGAATTAAAATTGGCACTGCGTTTGCCAGAACACTCGCACTCACCCATTGTCGCAACCCATCGGGAGCGTACCGCAATGCCTGGACCCGTCAACACCCACATCAAAACCGACCCGTTAGACGATGCTGCCTTGCGCGAGCACGGGTTGCTGGGACGTGGCATCAACCAGCACGCGATGGTGGCGATCAGCCACGATCAACTCCCCTTCGAGGCCCAACAGACGCTCGCCCAAATCATCCGGGGCGGACCGTTTCCCTATCCGCACCACGATGGCGGCGAATTCGGTAACCGCTTCGGCGATCTGCCGCGCGGCGACTATCTGGAATTCACCGTGCCGACCCCCGGCGCGCCCAACCGCGCCATGCGGCGCCTGGTCGTTCGGCGCAAGACCGGCCAGGTGTTCTTCACGGCGTGCCACTACGAGCGGGTCGGCGCCACCGGCGGCGACACCGCGCAACGCCAAGCCGCCATGCAGGCCCGCGCACAAACGCTCGATCCGCTTTGGCGCAACGGATTTTATGTGGTCACCGGTCTGACGCCGGACCAGCGCCATCGCATCGTCGAAGCGATGCGCCTGTTTCCTTCCTAGCGGCAAAAGGTATTCGAGGCCGCCGCGCCGCTTTCCAACCCGCGCTCAGGCGCCGGCCTTCGGCCAGAGGATCAACTGCGTGCACCGAAACAGCGCCAGCGTGCGCCCGTTGGCCTCGTCGGCGACCACCGCGTCCCACACCTGGGTGGTGCGGCCCAGATGTTGGGCCCGCGCCACGCAGGCGATGCTCCCCTCCCGGACCGTGCCGAGATGGTTGCTCTTCAGCTCCAGCGTCGTGAACGATTCGGCGCCGTCGGGCAGATGGGCGATGGTGGCGTAGCCGCAGGTGGTGTCGGCCAGGGCGACGATGCTGGCGGCGTGGAGGAACTGGTTGGGCGCGAAGTGCTGTCGCGCCAGCGTCATCCGGCTGCGCAGTTGGCCCGGCGCCAGCTCCAGCATCTCGATGCCCAGAAAACCGGGCAGATACTCGGTCCCGAGTTCGTTGAGCCGTTCGAGGGTGATCTCGGGACGCAGCGAGAGAGTGGGATGGCTCATGGGCGGGCTCCTGGCCGGGGCGGCGATAGGGCGGTGGACGGGTGCGGTACTCCTGTGGAACCTGCTCGCGCGGCGATGGTTCCCTTTCCGGCCGCATTCGCGTGTCGCCCCGGTTCGCGGACGGCCATCCGCCCGCGAGCGGACTTCGATGGTCGGTAGTCGTTTTTTCCGGTCTCTTGATGGCAAGATAAAGGGAACGCCACGCCGCGCCTCCAAGAGGGATAGCGCCCATGACCGACCGAAGCGACCGGGTTTTTCTCGCCCGGGGCTTGACCAAGATCTACCCGATGGGCGACGTTCAGGTCCAGGCGTTGCGCGGGGTCGATCTGGAACTGTTCGCCGGCGAGTTCGTGGTGCTGCTGGGACCCTCGGGCAGCGGCAAGTCCACGCTGCTCAACATCCTGGGCGGGCTGGATTCGCCCAGCGGCGGCGCCATGCGATACGGCGAGCGCGATCTGGGCGTGTACGACGACGCCGAGCTGACCCGCTACCGGCGCGAGCACGTCGGCTTCGTGTTCCAGTTCTACAACCTCATTCCCAGCCTGACGGCGCGGGAGAACGTCGCCCTGGTCACCGAAATCGCCCGCAACCCGCTAGCGCCGGAGGAGGCGCTGACCCTGGTCGGGCTGGCCGACCGCCTGGACCACTTCCCCGCCCAGCTCTCCGGCGGCGAGCAGCAGCGGGTGGCCATCGCCCGGGCGGTGGCCAAGCGGCCCGAGGTGCTGCTCTGCGACGAACCCACCGGGGCGCTCGACGTGCAAACCGGGGTCCGGGTGCTGGCGGTGATCGACCGCGTGAACCGGGAGCTGGGAACCACCACCGTCGTCATCACCCACAACGCCGCCATCGCCGCCATGGCCGACCGGGTCATCCATCTCAGCAACGGCCTGATCGCCCGCATCGACCACAACGCCGAGCGGCAAGCGCCCGACCGGATGGTCTGGTAGACCGGCAACCCCCATGAAAGCCCTGGACCGCAAACTCTGGCGCGAACTCTGGCAACTGAAGGGCCAAGCCGCCGCCATCGCGCTGGTGATCGTGTGCGGCGTCGCCATCCACGTCATGTTCGGCGCGACCCTGGACGCCTTGGGCCAGACCCGCGCCCGCTACTACCGGGAGCACCGGTTCGCCGACGTGTTCGCGGCCTTGAAGCGCGCGCCGGAAGCGCTGCGGGAGCGCATCGCGGCCCTGCCCGGCGTCGCCGAGGTCGAGACCCGGGTGGTCGCCGGCATCCACCTGGAGGTAGCCGGCTTCGCGGAGCCGATCACCGGCCGGTTGGTCGCCGTTCCCGACCACCGCGAATCCCGGCTGAACCGCCTCTACCTGCGGCAGGGACGCCTGCCGGCGGGGGATCGCGACGATGAAGCGGTCGTCAGCGAGGCGTTCGCCGAAGCTCACCGGCTGGCGCTCGGCGCGAAATTGCGGGCCGTCATCAACGGTCGCCGCCAGACCTTGACCGTCGTCGGCACGGCGCTGTCGCCGGAGTACATCCACCAGTTGCGGCCCGGCTCGATGTTCCCCGACTACCGGCGCTACGGCGTGCTGTGGATGGGGCGGCGGGCGCTGGGCATCGCCTACGGCATGGAAGGCGCGTTCAACGATGTGGTCGTGGGCCTGACCGACGCCCGCGCCGCGCCGGAGGTGATCGACGCGCTGGACCGGCTGCTGGCCCCTTACGGCGGGCTGGGCGCCCACGGCCGGGAGGAGCAGCCGTCGCACCGCTTTCTGTCCGAGGAATTCCGCAACATCACCCTGTCGGCGACGCTGTTCCCGGCGCTGTTCCTGGGCGTGGCGGTATTCTTGCTGAACGTGGTGGTGAGCCGGCTGATCGGGATGCAGCGCGAGCAGATCGGCACCCTCAAGGCGTTCGGCTACGGCAACGGCGCGATCGCCCTGCACTATTTGAAGCTGGTGCTGATCGTCGTCCTCGCCGGCGTGGCGGTCGGGATATTGATCGGCGCCGGGCTCGGCCGGCGCTTGGCCGAACTGTACACGACGTTTTTCCGCTTCCCGTTTTTGGACTACCGGCTGACGCCCGCGCTCGTCCTCGGCGCGACGCTGCTCAATCTCGGCGGCGCCGTGGCCGGGACCGCCTTCGCCCTGCGCGCCGCCTTCGCCCTGCGGCCCGCCGAAGCGATGCGGCCCGAGCCGCCCGCCCGCTACCGGGCCACCGTGGTGGAGCGGCTCGGCTTGCAGCGGCTGCTGTCGCAGCCCAACCGGATGATCTTGCGCCACATCGAGCGCCGGCCGCTGAAATCCCTGCTCGCGGTGCTGGGCATCGCGCTGGCCTGCGGCATCACCATGGCGGGCCGGTTCCAGGAGGCCACCATCACCCACATGGTGGACGTTCATTACAAGCTCTCGCAGCGGGAAGACCTCGCCGTGACTTTTACCGAACCGACCTCTTGGCGGGCCATCGCTTCTCTGCACAGCCTGCCGGGCGTGGAGCGGGTCGAGGTCTACCGGGCCGTTCCCGTGCGGTTGCGCTTCCGGCAGCATTCCCGCCGCACCACGCTCTGGGGCGTTCCTCCCGGCGGCGACTTGCAGCGCCTGCTGGACGCCGATCTGCGCCCGCTCGCGCCGCCGTCGGACGGGGTGTTGCTGACCGATTATCTGGGCGAATCGCTGGGGGTCCAGGCCGGTGATCGGCTGATCGTCGAAGTTCTGGAAGGCGACCGGCCGGTGCGGGAGGTGCCGGTGGCGGGATTGGTCAAGGAATATCTCGGCGTGGCCGGTTATATGGACCTCGCCGGCCTCAACCGGCTATTGCGCGAGGGACCGGCCATCTCCGGCGCTTATCTGGCGGTCGATGACCGCGACCGGCCGGAGCTTTACCGCCGTTTGGGCGACATTCCCCGCATCGCCGGCACCGCCATCCGCGAGCAGGAAATCCGCAACTTTCACCGGACCATGGAACAGACCATGCTGTTTTTCACCTTCATCGCCACCGTGTTCGCGGTCGTCATCGCCTTCGGGGTCATCTACAACAGCGCCCGCATCGCCCTGACCGAGCGCGGCCGGGAGCTGGCCAGCCTGCGGGTGCTGGGATTCACCCGCGCGGAAATCGGCTATATCCTGCTGGGCGAACTGGGCCTGCTGACGCTGGTCGCCATCCCGCTCGGCTTCGGCGTCGGCCGGGCCATTTGCGCCCTGTTCGTGGACGGCGCCCGGTCGGAGCTGTACCGCATCCCGCTGATCGTCCAGCCGTCCACCTACGCCTTCGCGGCCACGGTGGTGCTGGTTTCCGCCCTCGTGTCAGGCTGGCTGGTGCGGCGCAAGCTGGATCGGCTGGATCTGATCGCCGTGCTCAAGACGCGAGATTGAACCATGACCGCGCGCCGACGTTTCGGGCTGATGCTGCTGACCGCGGTGATCGTGGTCGCGCTGGGCTACGGCTTTTGGCCCCAGCCGCTGTGGGTGGAGGCGGCGACCGTCGCCCGCCGGCCGCTGCGGGTGACGGTGGAGGCGGAAGGCAAAACCCGGCTCATCGACCGCTACGTGCTGTCGGCGCCGGTGGCCGGCTATCTCCATCGCATTGATTGGAAAATCGGCGACGGCGTCCGGCAGGGCCAGCCGCTGGCGCGAATCGACCCCCTGCCCTCGGAGGTGCTCGATCCGCGCCGCCGCGCTCAGGCCGAGGCGCGGGTGGCGGCCAGCGAAGCGTCCCTGCAAGCCGCCCAGGAAACCGCGACCGCCGCGCGGGCGGAAGCCGATTACGCCAAGCTGGAGTTCGAGCGGATCGCGGCGCTGTGCCGGCAGCGGTGCGTGGTGACCGAAGCCGAGCGCGACCGAACCGAATCTCGCGCCCGCCAGACTCAGGCCCAACTGCGATCCGCCCAGTTCGCCGTGGAGGTGGCGCGGCACGAGGTGGAATCCGCCAAAACCGCGCTGCGCCACTCGGCGGCCCAACCGGGCGGCGCGGCGCGGGAAACCGTGATCGTCCGCGCCCCGGTGGAGGGGCAAATCCTCGCCCGCCCGCGCCAGAGCGAGGGCATCGTCGAGCCGGGCGCGGCGCTGCTGGAGGTGGGCGATCCCCGCGCGCTGGAGGTGGCGGTGGACGTGCTGTCCGCCGACGCGGTGCGCATCCGGCCGGGCACGCCGGTGATTTTAGATCGCTGGGGCGGGGAGCAGGCGCTGGAGGGGGTGACCCGGAGCGTGGAGCCGGTGGGGTTCACCAAGCTGTCGGCGCTGGGCGTGGAGGAGCAGCGAGTCTGGGTGGTCGCCGACCTGCGCTCGCCGGTCGAGGCATGGTCGCGCTTGGGCGACGGCTATCGGGTGGAAGCGAGCTTCGTCGTCTGGCAGGGCGAGCGAGTGCTGCAAATTCCCGCCAGCGCGCTGTTCCGCCAGGGCGAGGGCTGGGCCGCGTTCGTGATCGACGACGGCCAGGTCCGCCGCCGCGCCGTGGAGATCGGGCAGCGCGGCGGGTTGACCGTGGAAATCCGCTCCGGCTTGGCCGAGGGCGAACGGGTCGTCACCCATCCCGACGACGCCTTGCGCGAGGGCGCCGCCGTGCGGGTCCGCGCCGAGGGGTGAGCGGGTCCGCTCCGGCGGGCGGGATCGGGATTTTCCGTCCGACCACCCGGTTTTTTCGGTCGGTCAGGTCGGCCGGCTCGCGAGAAGCTTCTAAAAAGACACGAATTCAATTTCAAGGAGTGCGTTAGAAATGCCCAAATCAATCGCTTCAAGCCCTCCCCTCCCGCAAACCGCCTCGCTCAGCTACCGCGACGCCGGGGTGGACATCGACGCCGGTAACCGGCTGGTGGACCGCATCAAGCCGCACGCCCGCCGCACGCTCCGGCCCGGCGTGTTGGGCGGTCTGGGCGGTTTCGGCGCCCTGTTCGAACTGCCGCTGGACCGGTATCGCCAGCCGGTGCTGGTCTCCGGCACCGACGGGGTCGGCACCAAGCTCAAGCTGGCGCTGGAATTGAACCGGCACGACACCATCGGTATCGACCTGGTGGCGATGTGCGTCAACGACGTGCTGGTGGTCGGCGCCGAGCCCTTGTTCTTCCTCGATTATTACGCGACCGGCAAGCTGGATGTCGAGGTGGCGGCGGACGTGATCAAGGGCATCGCCGACGGTTGCGAGCAAGCCGGCGCGGCGCTGGTGGGCGGGGAAACCGCCGAAATGCCGGGGATGTACCAAACCGGCGATTACGATCTGGCCGGCTTCTGCGTCGGGGTGGTCGAGAAATCCCGCATCATCGACCCGAGCCGGGTCCAGATCGGCGATGCGCTGCTCGGACTGGCCTCATCCGGGCCGCACTCCAACGGTTATTCGCTGATCCGCAAGATTTTGGCGGTCAGCGGCGCGAATCTGGACCAACCGCTCGCCGGTTCCACGCTCGGCGCGGCGTTGCTGGCGCCGACCCGGATCTACGTCAAGCCGATTCTAAAATTGCTGGAGCACATCGAAGTTCATGCCATCGCTCACATCACCGGCGGCGGCCTGACCGAGAATCTGCCGCGGGTGCTGCCAGCGAATACGAAAGCCGTCATCGACACTGCGAGCTGGATGCGACCGGCCATTTTTCAATGGCTGCAACAACAGGGCGGCGTCGCCGACGCGGAGATGTGGCGCACCTTCAACTGCGGGGTCGGGCTGGTGGTCTGCGTCGCGGCGGACAAGGCCGATACCGCGCTGGCCGCGCTGCGGGACGCGGGCGAAACCGCCTGGCGGCTGGGCCATGTCGCCGCGGGCGAGGGCGAGCCGTCCGTGGAGTTCCAGGCATGAGCGGGGTCCGAAAAATCCGGCTGGCGGTGCTGATCTCCGGGCGGGGCAGCAACTTGCAAGCGATCCTGGATCAAGCGGCCAGCGGCGAGTTGCCGGCCCAGATCGCCGCCGTCATCAGCAACCGGCCGGGCGTCGCCGGTCTGGAACGCGCCCGGAAAGCGGGCGTTCCCGCGCTGGAATTGGATCATAAAAACTTCGCCGACCGGTCGGATTTCGAAGCCGCGTTGATCGAACTAATCGACCACCAACGACCGGATCTGGTTATTCTGGCGGGATTCATGCGGGTGCTGACCGCAGGATTCACCGAACATTATCGAGGTCGCTTGCTCAACATCCATCCCTCGCTGCTGCCCAAGTTTCGCGGGTTGCACACCCACGAACGGGCCATCGCGGCAGGGGAAATCGAACACGGCGCCAGCATCCATTTCGTCACCGCCGAACTGGACGGCGGCCCGGTCGTCGCGCAGGCGCGGGTGCCGGTGTTGCCGGGCGACGATCCCGACACGCTGGCGGCGCGGGTGCTGGAACGGGAACACCGCCTGTATCCGCTGGCGATTCGCTGGTTCGCGGAGGGGCGGATAGAGCTGGACGGGGAACGGGTACGGTTCGACGGAAAGCCGATGGTGGAACCGCTGCGGCTGGAGGATGTCGCGCCGCCGGACTAATGCCCCTTGTCGATGGGCTCGTCGCCGCCGATCCGGCTCGGCGTCGGCCCGCTCTGGTGCTTGTACTTCGCGTCTTGCCGTTTGTAGTAGGGGCGGATGGCCGGACCGGTCATGGTCTCGAAGCTGATCGCGCAAATCGCCATGCCGGGACGCAAGGCCAGCGGCAGCTTGCCGCTGTTGTAGCACTCCAGCACGATGGCGCCGCTCCAGCCGGGGTCGATGCGGTGCGCGGTGACGTGGACCATCAGCCCCAGCCGAGCCAGGCTGGAACGGCCGTCCAGCCAACCGACCAAGTCGTCCGGCACGGTGATCGTTTCGGCGGTGGCCGCCAAAGCCAGTTCGCCGGGATGGATGAAAAACGCATCCTCGGCGGCGATCCGAATCTCCTTGCTCATGATCCGGTTGACCGCGTGATCCACCTCCTCGCGCGGGCCGCTCAGATCGATGTGGGACGCGGCGTGGTCGTTGAACACCCGGAAGCGACTGCCCAGATGCAAATCCACGCTCACCCCGTTGATCCGGCCGGATGCTGGACGCGGCTCGATGCGGATCTTACCCTCATCCAGACATCGCTCGATATCGCGGTCGCACAGGCGCACGGCTGTTTTCCCCTCGCTGAAAATGAAAGCGCGGCCGAAGCCGCGCCCTTTGGATCACCTATCAATACACCCGGCGGCAACTACGGTACTTGACACCGTGACGCCAATAGGTGTTGCACACGGTCCGATAATGGCGCGCGTGTCCTGTGGTGCAAACCCGCTTGGCCACCCCGTGCTTGTAGACGGTGCGGCAGCTCGTGTACGCCTCGGCGTCCTGGACCGGCAAGGCGACCGCACCGCCGACCATAAACGCCAGCAAACCCGCTTTAATCATTGTTTTCATTGGTTATCCTCTCAGAATTAAAGGTTGTGAAATCGCGAAGGTCCAACAAGACCGATTTAATGATAGAACGAAAAAACTTTATGTACTCTGAATGACGATACTCGGGAATTTGTGGCTGTAGTTTTTGGCCTGGAGCGACAACCGAGCGGAGGCGCGACGGGCGATGTCCCGGTACAAGCCGGCGATCCGGCTGTCCGGCTCCGCGATCACCGTCGGTTGACCGTTGTCGGTTTCCTCGCGGATGCGGATGTCCAAGGGCAACGATCCCAGAAACGGCACGCTGTACTGCGCGGCCATGCGTCGCCCCCCACCCTCGCCGAAAATATGCTCTTCGTGGCCGCAGTTCGTGCAGATGTGAATGCTCATGTTCTCGATGATACCGAGCACCGGAACTTCCACCTTCTCGAACATTTTCAAGCCCCGGCGGGCGTCGAGCAGGGCGATGTCCTGCGGCGTGGTGACGATGATCGCTCCGCTGACCGGCACTTTTTGCGACAGGGTCAACTGGGTGTCGCCGGTGCCGGGCGGCAAGTCGATGACCAGATAGTCCAGGTCTTGCCAGCGGGTGTCGCGCAGCAACTGTTCCAGCGCCTGGGTCACCATCGGTCCGCGCCAGACCATCGGCGTTTCCTCTTCGATCAGATAGCCGATCGACATCGACTGAATGCCGTGGCTGACCACCGGATTCAACGACTTGCCGTCCGGCGACACGGGCCGCTCGCTCGACCCCAGCATCCGGGGTTGGCTGGGACCGTAGATGTCGGCGTCCAGCAAGCCGACCCGCGCGCCCTCGACGCTCAGCGCCAGCGCCAGATTGACCGCCGTGGTGGACTTGCCGACGCCGCCCTTGCCGGAGGCGACAGCAATGACGTTCTTGACGCCGGGCAGGGGCTTCAAACCCTTTTGGACCTCGTGGGAAACGATCTTGCTCTCGACCCGAACCGCGACTTCGGCGCCGCCCGGCAACGAGATCAGCCGGTCGCGGACGGCGGCGACCAGCGCGTCCCGATGGCCCGCCGCCGGAAATCCCAACTCCACATCCACCTCGACCCGACCGTTCTCGGTTTGAACTCGCCGGACGCACTTGGCGGCGATCAAATCCTGTTCCAGATAGGGGTCCACGTAGCCCTTGAGGGCGGTTTCAACATCGGCGCGCGTTACCGCGGTCATCATCAGGTTTTCCTCTCGATCAAACGTTCGTTATCGGGATCCGGCCGACGGATTTGCGGCCGGCGGATCACCGCTGAGTTTTTCAATAGCCGGCGAGGCACCGTTGCCGGGCCACGGCCAGCGTCGTGCGGGCATCCGCTTTCATGGCCGCGATCGCGCATTGCCAGTAGGACGGCTGGTAATCTTTCAGCGCCCGACAATAAATCCGATCCAGCGCTTCCGGCGGCTCGCCCCGCTGTCTCGCCAAGGACACCGCCTGCTCGCAAAAATTCTCGCTCCAGATTTCTTCCGCCAGCGCCCCTTGGGCGTGCGCGGAACCCGCGACCGCTAGCCCCGCGACCGCCGCCACCCAACCGAAAACCGCTCGGACTCGCATCGAAACTCTCCACGTTGGCCGAAAAACGCCTGTCTCGTTCAGAAAACTCGCGCGCGGGCGAACCCTTCGACGGATGACAGCGGCGCCGGATTGCTGCTAACGTAGCGGCCTTTCCGACCGACCGCAACCGTCCGTGCCATGAGCGACACCGATACCCGCCGCATCCTCGTCACCAGCGCCCTGCCCTACGCCAACGGCCCGATCCACATCGGCCACCTGGTCGAATACATCCAGACCGACATTTGGGTCCGCTTTCAGAAACTGCGCGGCCACGAGTGCCACTACGTCTGCGCCGATGACGCCCACGGCACCCCGATCATGTTGCGGGCCGAACAGGACGGCGTCACCCCGGAACAGCTCATCGAGCGGGTCTGGCACGAGCACCGCGCCGATTTCGCCGATTTCCTGATCGAATTCGACAACTATTATTCCACGCATTCCCCGGAATGCCGCCATTACGCCGAATTGATCTATCGCCGGCTGAACGAGGCCGGCCACGTCAGCCGCCGGGTCATCACCCAAGCCTATGACCCCGAAAAGCAGATGTTCTTGCCGGATCGCTTCATCAAGGGCGAATGCCCGCGCTGCGGCGCCCCCGACCAGTACGGCGACAGTTGCGAGAACTGCGGCGCGACCTACTCGCCCACCGATCTGAAAAATCCGCGCTCGGTGGTCTCCGGCGCCACCCCGATCACCAAGGAATCGCTGCACTTCTTCTTCGAGCTGGCCGATTTCGAGAGCGATGCTGAAAGACTGGATCGCCAGCGGACCGATCCAGCCGCAAATGGTCAATAAATTGAACGAATGGTTCGCCGCCGGCTTGCAAGAATGGGATATTTCCCGCGACGCGCCCTACTGGGGCTTCGAAATCCCCGACGCGCCCGGCAAGTATTTCTACGTCTGGCTGGACGCGCCCATCGGCTACATGGCCAGCTTTCAGAACTACTGCGACCGCGCCGGCCTCGCCTTCGACGATTTCTGGAGCCCGGACAGCAGCGCCGAGGTCTACCACTTCATCGGCAAGGATATCGCTTACTTCCACATCCTGTTCTGGCCGGCGGAGCTGACCGGCGCCGGCTTTCGCAAGCCGACCGCCGTGCATTGCCACGGCTTCCTGACCGTGGACGGCCAGAAAATGTCGAAATCGCGCGGCACCTTCATCAAGGCCCGCACGTACCTCGACCATCTGCGCCCGGAATATCTGCGCTATTACTTCGCCAGCAAGCTGAGCGACGGCATCGACGATCTCGATTTGAATTTCGACGACTTCGTGCAGCGGGTCAACAGCGACCTGGTGGGCAAGGTGGTCAACATCGCCAGCCGCAGCGCGGGCTTCATCACCCGCCGCTTCGACGGCCGGCTGGCGGACAGCTTGGCGGAGCCGGCGCTGTACGCGGAATTCGTGGTCGCCAGCGACTCGATCGCGCAAGCCTATGAAGGGCGCGAATTCGGGCGGGCGATGCGCGAGATCATGGCGTTGGCCGACCGCGCCAACCAGTACATCGACGAGAAAAAACCGTGGGCGCTGGCGAAGCAAACCGGGGCGGTGGCGGATGTGCAGAGCGTGTGCAGCATGGGGCTCAACCTGTTCCGGTTGCTGGTGCTGTATCTGAAACCGGTCCTGCCCGGCGTCGCCGCCCAAGTCGAACAATTTCTGCAAATCCCGCCGCTGCGCTGGGCCGATCTCGCCAAACCGATGCTCGGCGGGCACGTCATCGCCGAATTCAAACCCCTGATGCAGCGGGTGGAAACGAGCCAGATCGCGGCCATCATCGAAGCTTCCAAGGAAAGCCCGCTCGCCGACACGGCCGGCGGCGGACCGCTGGCGGACGACCCGATCGGTCCGACCATCACGATCGAAGACTTCGCCAAGGTCGATTTGCGGGTCGCGCGCATCGCCAAGGCCGAGGCGGTGGCCGGCGCCGACAAGCTGGTGCGGCTGGAACTCGACCTCGGCGGCGCAACCCGACAGGTGTTCGCCGGCATCAAGTCGGCTTACGCGCCCGAGGACTTGCAAGGCCGGCTGACGATCACGGTCGCCAACCTCGCGCCCCGCAAAATGCGCTTCGGCGTCTCGGAGGGCATGGTGCTGGCGGCGAGCAGCGGTGGGGACGGGATTTATCTGCTCGCCCCGGACAGCGGGGCAGAGCCGGGAATGCGGGTCAAGTGAGAACCGTGGGATTCGGCGGCGATAGCCTAATGTGCGTTCTTGCTCCAAAAAACGGTATGAACCGTTTGCAGCAGGATCACGAAATCGAAAAACAGACTGTAATTCTTGATGTAATACAGATCGTATTCCAGTTTTTCGCGCGCATCCTCCTCGGAAGCGCCGTAGGGAAAACAGATCTGGGCCCAGCCGGTGATGCCCGGCTTGACCATGTGGCGCAGGGCGTAGAACGGAATCTTTTTTGCCAGATCGGCCACGAATTGCGGCCGCTCGGGGCGAGGGCCGACGAAACTCATGTCGCCGCGCAGCACGTTGAATAATTGCGGCAACTCGTCGATGCGGGTTTCGCGGATGACCGCGCCGACCCGGGTGATCCGCGGGTCTCCCTTGACCGCCCAAACCGCCTTGCCGCCTTTCTCGGCATCCACCCGCATGCTCCGAAACTTGACGACCTCGAACGGATTTCCGTTGAATCCGACCCGGGTTTGCCGGTATAGAATCGGTCCCCGGCAACCGGATTCGAGCCAGATCGCCAACACGGCGAGCAGCATGAGCGGGGAGGCCAGCAGCAGCAACAGCAAACTGGTAAAGAGATCGAACAAACGCTTGCTGATCCGGTTGAACAGCGCCAACTGGAATCGGTCGGCAAAGATGAAATTGCTC
Source organism: Candidatus Competibacter sp. (assembly GCA_037045685.1). Lineage (GTDB taxonomy): Bacteria > Pseudomonadota > Gammaproteobacteria > Competibacterales > Competibacteraceae > Competibacter_A. The sequence goes on along the minus strand of JBAOII010000013.1, from coordinate 179,841 downwards.
GGCCGCAAGGCGTCAAGCTGGATTTTTCCGGATTGCTTTTCGAAGAAATTCAGGAAATTGCTGACATGGATTCCATCGAGCTTGCATTCCAGCACCTCATCGAGGGGAAATCCCTTGCGCCGGTCGTCCATGGCCACCACGATCTCGTCGATGGACCGCTCTTCCGCCAGATCGGAGAGATTGCTGGTCACTTGGAGCAAGCGCGCCTCCGGCACGCGCTGCGTCTCATCCTCGTGAACTTGGACATAACCCACGATCGAAAACCCCAAGGTTTTTTTCTGCTGCAAGGCTTCGAGCCGCGCCGCGTGCTGGCCCACGCCCAGCACCAAAAGCCGACGCTTGATCTGGGCATGATCCGATGCTTGAAAAAATATGAACCGCAGAGCCACCACGCCGACAAAAGCGATGCCGAACGCGAAACTGAAAGCGCCGCGCGACAGATAAAGGTCGGGAACCAGATAATAAATATCGGTCATCACGAACAAGCCGATCATGAAGCTCACGGCGACCCGCAGCAGCATATCGCTCTTGCCGTTCCAGAAATTGCGCTCGTACAAGCCCATCGCGGTCATGATCGCGCACATCACCAGCACGAACACCGACGCGCTCGGGGCCAGCTCGCCCAGGGGGAACGATACGACTTCACGAAACAGCGTCTCGTGCAGCATCCGGCCCATGTAAATCGACAGGAACAGATGGATCGACTCGGCTATCAGCAAGGTCAACAGCGCGCGGGAGATATAGTGCCTGAAGAATCGCATCATGAGATCGGACGCCCGTAATCGGAAGCGGGAGGCTCGCAAATAAAAGTAGTCATTTTTTATTGGAAATTTAATAAAATAATTTTAAATATTAAACACAGTACCTTAGCGTATTGACAAACAAATGCATCACCATTGATCGATCACCTCTATCGCGCACATCCAAGCATCAACAACGTGAATGGAGCCTCACCCATGTTTGATCTCGCCACCACTCGCATCGGCATCGTCGGTCTCGGCTACGTGGGACTTCCCCTGGCGGTCGAATTCGGCAAGCATTTTCCAACGCTCGGCCTGGACATCAACGAAAACCGCATCCGGGAACTCCTGGACGGCACCGACAGCACGCTGGAAGTCGCGCCCGAAGAACTGCGGCAGGCCCGGCAATTGGGTTACACCAGTCGCGCCGAGGATCTGGCGGGCTGCAACGTCTTTATCGTCACGGTTCCCACCCCGGTGGACGATTATAAGCGCCCGGACTTCGGCCCGCTAATCGGCGCCAGCACCACTGTCGGCCGCCTGTTGAAACCGGGCGATATCGCCATCTACGAATCGACGGTCTATCCGGGAGCCACCGAAGAGGTTTGCGTGCCGATACTGGAGCGAGAGTCCGGGCTGCGTTTCAACCGGGATTTCTTCGCCGGCTACAGCCCCGAACGCATCAATCCCGGCGACAAAGAGCATCGAGTCACCACGATCCGCAAGATCACTTCCGGATCCATTCCAGAAGTCGCTGAATTCGTTGACAACCTGTACCGGCGCATCATCACCGCCGGCACCCACAAAGCCTCCAGCATCCGCGTCGCGGAAGCGGCCAAGGTGATCGAAAACACCCAGCGCGACGTCAACATCGCCCTGATCAACGAGCTGGCGCTGTTGTTCGACCGGCTGGGCATCGATACCGAGGAAGTGCTGCTGGCCGCCGGCTCCAAATGGAACTTCCTGCCGTTCCGGCCGGGTCTGGTCGGGGGCCACTGCATCGGCGTGGACCCCTACTACCTGACCCACAAAGCCCAGGAGATCGGCTACCACCCGGAAATGATCCTGGCCGGCCGGCGCATCAACGACGGCATGGGCGCCTACGTGGTCCAGCGGGTGGTCAAGCTGATGAACCAGCGGCGGATCGGGGTGATGGACGCCAACGTGCTGGTGATGGGCCTGACCTTCAAGGAAAACTGCCCCGATCTGCGCAACACCCGGGTGGTGGACATCGTTCAGGAATTTCGCGACTACAACGCCCGGGTCGATGTTTACGACCCTTGGGTCGATTCCCGCGAAGCGGCGCACGAATACGGTATCGAGCCGGTTCAGGAGCTTAAGGCGGGTCATTACGACGCCATTATTCTGGCGGTCGCCCACCGGCAATTCCGGGATCTGGGCGTAGAGCGCATTCGCCAACTGGGCAAGCCGAACTCGGTGCTGTTCGACGTGAAATATATCCTGCCGGCCGACACCGTTGACGGCCGATTGTAATCAGAGAACGGGAGACGCCATGAAAATTCTGGTCACGGGCAGCGCGGGGTTCATCGGTTCGGCGCTGACGCTGCGGTTGCTGGAGCGCGGGGACGAAGTCATCGGCCTCGACAACCTGAACGACTATTACGATGTAAACCTCAAGCTGGCGCGGCTGGCTCGCTTGCAGCCTTACTCGGGCTTTACCGAGGTTCGCGCCAGCCTGGAGGACCGGGCAGCCCTGACCGAAACCTTCGCAAAACACCGGCCGAAGCGGGTGGTGAATCTGGCCGCGCAGGCCGGAGTCCGCTATTCGATCCAGAATCCCCACGCCTATGTGGACTCCAACCTGGTCGGCTTCGTCAACCTGCTCGAAGCCTGCCGCCATCACGGGGTGGAGCATCTGGTGTACGCTTCGACCAGTTCGGTGTACGGGGCCAACACCAAGATGCCGTTCTCGGTGCACGACAACGTGGACCATCCGGTCAGCCTGTACGCGGCGACCAAGAAAGCCAACGAGCTGATGGCGCACACCTACAGCCATCTGTACGGCTTGCCGACCACGGGATTGCGCTTCTTCACCGTCTACGGTCCCTGGGGTCGGCCGGACATGGCGCTGTTTCTGTTCACCCGCAACATCCTGGCCGGCAAACCGATCGACGTGTTCAACTACGGCCATCACCGGCGGGATTTCACTTACGTGGACGACATCGTCGAAGGCGTGACGCGAGTATTAGACCGGGTGGCGACGCCGAGCCCCGATTGGTCGAGCGACGCGCCAGACCCCGCCACCAGCCGCGCCCCTTACCGGCTGTACAACATCGGCAGCCACCGCCCCATCGAGCTGATGCGCTATATCGAGGTGCTGGAAGGCTGCCTCGGGCGCGAGGCCATCAAGAATCTGCTGCCCATGCAGGCCGGCGACGTGCCGGACACCTATGCCGACATCGATGCGCTGGCGCGCGATGTCGGCTATCGGCCTGCCACCTCCATCGAGGACGGCGTGGCCCGCTTCGTGGCCTGGTATCGGGAGTATTATCGGACCTAAAGCCCCTCTTCCGGCGGGAGAAGGGCCGGAGATGAGGGCGGCTTTCTCTCCGGCGGAGGAACCGAGGGCGAGGGCGACTCACGCCGCCCCCAGCCGCTTCCAGACACATTGCCCGCCGCTGCTTTTATCCAACAGGTCCAGATAGCGGGCGTGCGCCGCCGCTTCCTCTTCGTCGGCGCGAATCACCGGCAGCGGCGCGCGATTTCGGGCCAGTCTCGTTTCCCGAACCTCGCCACTTCGCGCCGATGCCGCCGGGCTGCTGGATTCTCCTTCGAACATCGAACTCTGCTGGCGGGTCATCGCCAGATAGACATCGGCCAGGATTTCCGCGTCCAGCAGCGCGCCGTGCAGGGCGCGCTGGGAGTTGTCGATATTGTAGCGCTTGCAGAGCGCATCCAGGCTGTTGCGTTGGCCCGGATGGCGCTGGCGGGCCAGTTGCAGGGTATCTTCGACCGCGCACAGTCGTTCGAGCGCGATCTGGCCGCGCCCGCACAGCCGCAGTTCGTGGTTGAGAAAGCCCAGGTCGAACGGGGCGTTGTGGATGATCAGCTCGGCGTCTCGGACAAAGTCCAAAAACGGGTCGGCGATGTCGGGAAAACGCGGCTTGTCGGCCAGAAAATCGTTGGTGATGCCGTGCACCCGAACCGCTTCCGCGTCGATGGCGCGGTCGGGCTGTAAATAGGTGTGGAACCGCCGCTCGGTTGGCCGGCGATTCACCAGTTCGATGCAGCCGATTTCGATCACCCGATGCCCTTGGGCGGGATCGAGGCCGGTGGTTTCGGTGTCGAGGACGATTTGCCGTTCGCGCATTTCGATGATCCGTTCAGGTTTCTGTCGAATTCGGCCGAGGGGCGGCCTGCCTTGCAAGCCGGTCCACTCGCTCGTTTTCGGGGTGGCCGCTGTGGCCGCGCACCCATTCCCATTCGACCTGATGGGGGGCCAGAGCCGCTTCCAGCCGTCGCCAGAGATCGACGTTCTTGACGGGTTGACGGTCGGCGGTTTTCCAGCCGCGCCGCTTCCACCCGGCTATCCATTCGGTGATGCCCCTCATCACGTATTGGCTGTCGGTGCAAATCCGCACCCGCGCCGACCGTTTCAGCGATTCGAGTCCGTTGATGACCGCCAGCAGTTCCATCCGGTTGTTGGTGGTATCCGGCTCGCCGCCGGACAGTTCCTTTTCGTGCCCTCGATAGCGCAGCAGCGCGCCCCAGCCACCGGGGCCGGGATTGCCGGAACAGGCGCCGTCGGTAAATAGCTGGACCCAGTTGTCCGCGCCGTTCATGTCAGGTCGCCACCACGCCGCCATCGACCGCTTCCAGGTTCAGCGCGGCGGCCAGCAAGGCTCGGGTATAGGGATGCTGGGGACGGTCGAACACCCGTCGGGCCGGGCCGGCTTCGACCACCCGGCCGCCCTTCATCACCAGCAGATGGTTGGCCAAGGCGCGCACCACCCGCAAGTCGTGGCTGATGAACACGTAGGCCAAGCGGTGACGGCGCTGCAACTCGCGCAGCAGATCGACGATTTGCGCCTGCACCGACACGTCGAGCGCGCTGGTCGGCTCGTCCAGCACGAGCAGGCGCGGCTGCAAGGCGAGCGCGCGGGCGATGGCGATGCGCTGGCGCTGGCCGCCGGAAAACTCGTGGGGATAACGGTCCTGCGTGGCGGGGTCCAGCCCGACTTCCTCCAGCGCCTGGGCGACGCGGGCACGCCGGGCGGCGCGATCGCCGGCCAGACCGTGCACCAGCAAGCCCTCCTCCACGATTTCGCCCACCGACAAGCGGGGGCTGAGCGAACCGAACGGGTCCTGAAACACGATTTGCATGCCCTTGCGCAGCGGGCGCAGCGCCTTGTTCGGCAGCCCGTCGATGCGCTGTCCGCCGAACCGGATCGCGCCTTCGCTCGACAGCAGCCGCAGCAGCGCCAGCCCGAGCGTGGTCTTGCCGGAACCGCTCTCGCCCACCACGCCGAGGGTCTGGCCTTCCCGCACGCTGGCGGTGACGCCATCCACCGCCTTGACGTGATCCGCCACCCGCCCGAACGCACCGCGCTTGAGGGGAAACCAGACTTTCAGCGCTTCGCCGGCCATCACCTCCGGCGCATCGGCCACCTCCGGCGGCGGTTCGCCTCCGGGTTCGGCGGCCAGCAATTGGCGGGTGTAGGGATGGCGGGGATCGGCGAACAGCTCGGCGACCGCGCCGGTTTCCACCACTTCGCCGGCGCGCATCACGCAGACCCGGTCCGCCAGCTTGCGGACGATGCCGAGATCGTGGGTGATGAACAGGATCGCCATGCCCAACTTGGCTTGCAAGTCCTTGAGCAGTTTCAGAATCTGTGCCTGAATGGTGACGTCCAGCGCGGTGGTCGGCTCGTCGGCGATGAGGATGTCGGGTTCGTTGGCCAAGGCCATGGCGATCATCACCCGCTGGCGCTGGCCGCCGGACAGCTCGTGCGGCAGGGCGTTCAACCGCCGGGCGGCGTCGGGCAGACCGACCAAATCCAGCAGTTCCAGAATCCGCGCCCGCAGCCGCGCGCCGCTCAAACCCTTGTGCAGCAGCAGCGTCTCGCCGATCTGCTTGTCGATGGAATGCAGCGGGTTGAGCGAGGTCATCGGCTCCTGGAACACCATGGCGATCTGGTTGCCGCGCACCTCCCGCAGCCGGGCCGGCGCCGCGCCCAGCAGTTCCTCGCCGCGCAGGCGGATGCTGCCGCCGGGGTGCCGCGCGTGGGGATAGGGCAGCAGTTGCAGGATCGACAGCGCCGACACCGATTTGCCGGAGCCGCTCTCCCCCACCAGCGCCAGCGTCTCGCCGCGATTGAGGGCGAACGCGACCCGTTTGACCGCCGGCAATTCGCCGAAGGAAACCGACAAGTCGCGGATTTCGAGAAGCGGAACAGTCGCGTTGACCTCGGTTTTCATCATCGTGTTCGCATCGACATCGGTTTTTATTCGCCTCTCGCCCCGTCCCGGCTCGCCGATTCGGACGACAAGGCTTCCAGTCGCGCGGCTCGCTCGGCCGGCGGCAATTGTCCGAGGACCGCCGCCGCCCGGTAAAACGCCGCGAAATCGCGCCCTTCCCGCTCGTACAGCGCCAGAAACGCCGGAACCCAGCGATGGTAAGTGCTGTTGCCGGCCAGCTTGGCGTTGTTGAGGTCTCGGTCGAACCAGCGGTCGTAACCGGAATAACCGCCCCAGCCCCGCTTCAGTTCCCCATAATGGTCGCGCATTTCCGTCAAGATGCGCCGCTTCTCCGCCCGTTTTTCGGCATCGTCGCGGGACGAGCCATACAGCGCCGCGAGCCGGTCACGGGTTGTCCCCACCAGCCGCAGAAAATCCTCGCGCCGGCGGCGATCCATCGCATACGCCTCCCGCTCGCGCGCCTCGCCCCGTTGCCGCAACCAGCGTTCCGCCCCCAAGCGGCCGACGGCGGTCGCGAACGCTTCGTCGAACGCGGTATCGTCGGCGATGTAGAGGCGCTGGTGCGCCAATTCGTGAAACATCAGCTCCGCCAGCCGGGCCGTGGGCCAGTCGATGAAGGTGTTCAACAGCGGATCGTCGAACCAGCCCAAGGTCGAATAAGCCGGGATGTCGGCGACGTACACATCGTCGCCGGCCGCCCGCAACTCTTCGGCCAGTCGCCGCGCCGCCCCGGCGTCGAAATAGCCGCGGTAGCTCAGACAACCCACCGCCAGATAGCACCAGCGGCGCGGCTCCAGCGCCAGTTCCGGAGCGGCGAACACGTTTTGGACCGCATGGGGCCGCCCGAGATCGGCGTAATCCCGGTAGCTGCCGTTGTCCGGCAAGGCCAGTTCGGCGCTGGCGAACGCGCGCAAGGCTCGCGCGGTTTCCAGCCGTCGGCGCAAATCCGGCGCGGTCGCCGGATCGGCCAGCAGGTCCGCCACCGGCCGACGGGCGCGCAGCAACTCCCACTGCCCCGCCGCCGCCTGCCGATAATAGGCCAGTTCGGCGCAGCCCGACAGCACCGGCCAGAGACCGGTCAAGGCAAAAAGTTTCCAAAAATGTCGCCGCATCGCTCGTCAAACCGTCTAAGGTTTCCACCGGCGCCGAAAAAAACGGCAAACCGGGAACCGCCGATTATTCTTAATCACCGAACATTACCGATGAACGCGAACACGATGGAAATTTATCTGGTCGGCGGCGCCGTGCGCGACGCGCTTCTGGGCCTGCCGGTCAAGGAGCGGGACTGGGTGGTGGTCGGCGCGACGCCCGGCGATCTGCTGGCCCGCCATTTCAAGCCGGTCGGCAAGGATTTCCCGGTGTTCCTGCACCCGCAGACCCGCGAGGAGTACGCGCTGGCCCGCACCGAACGCAAGACCGCGCCGGGCTATCGCGGGTTCCACGTCCACGCCGAACCCACCGTGACGCTGGAAGACGACCTGCGGCGCCGCGATCTGACCATCAACGCCATGGCCCGCGATGGCGAGGGCCGGCTGATCGACCCCTACCAGGGCCGCCGCGATCTCGAAGACCGCTGGCTGCGGCACGTCTCGCCCGCCTTCGCCGAGGACCCGGTGCGGATTTTGCGGCTGGCCCGGTTCAGCGCCCGCTATGCGGCGCTCGGCTTTCGGGTGGCGCCGGAGACGCTGGAGCTGATGCGCGCCATGGTCACCGGCGGCGAGGTGGACAGCCTGGTGCCGGAACGGGTCTGGGCGGAAACCGTGCGCGCCCTCGGCGAAACCCGGCCGGAACGGTTCATCGCAACGCTGCGCGACTGCGGCGCCCTGGCCCGGATTTTCCCGGAAATCGACCGCCTGTTCGGCGTGCCGCAGCCCGCCGCGCACCATCCCGAGATCGATACCGGAGCCCATACCCTGATGGCGCTGGCGCAAGCGGTGCGCATGGATGCGGACGTGGTGACCCGGTTCGCCGTGCTGGTCCACGACTTGGGCAAGGGCGAAACCCCGCCGGAGGAATGGCCCCGCCATCTCGGCCACGAGCAGCGCGGCGCCGAGCGGATTCGCGCGCTCTGCCAGCGCCTGCGAATTCCCAACATGTTCCGGGAGCTGGGCGTGCTGACCGCCCGCTACCACACCCACTGCCATCGCGCCCGAGAGCTGCGCCCCAAAACCCTGCTCAAGACCTTGCAAGGGCTGGATGCCCTGCGCAAGCCGCAGCGGTTCGAGCAGTTCCTGCTGGCTTGCGAGGCCGACGCGCGGGGTCGTTTGAACCTGGAACACCGGGAGTATCCCCAAGCGGCCTTGCTGGCGACGATCCGTCGGGCCGCCGCCCGGGTCGAGGCCCGTCCGCTGGTGGCGCGGGGCCTGGCCGGGTTGGCCTTGGCGGACGCGCTGCAACAGGAACGCTTGGCCGCGATCGCCGAGGCCAGACGGGCGTTTGAAGTCGCCTGATCCGGCGGCGGCGACCGTCAAGCGGCTTCGTTGGTCGTTCCGGCCGGCGCCAGCGCCTTCATGATCGGATCGTAATCGAAGGCATCGGCGTGCCGGCGCAACGCCCTGGCCAGCTCGGCATCGCGCTCGGCCACGCGCCCGATCAGCTCGTCGATGCGCGCGCAGTCCAGGGCGACCAGGGCATCCGCCAGCTCCCGCCGCACATCCTCCGGCAATTCGCTCAGCGCCGCCGGGGCCAGCGCCCTCCCTTCCGCCGGATCGGGCGCCGCCGCGCGCTCCCGGTAGACGTAGCGCACGCCCAGATGGCGGGCCAGACAGTCGAAAATGGTCCGAAATGCATAGGGCTTCCGGACGATATCGTCCACGCCCACCGCCAGGATGGCCTCCTGCTGTTCGGGCAACACCGAAGCGGTGATCGCCGCGATCTTGACCGCGCTCCCGCCTTCGGCCGCCCGAATGCGCCGGGTCGCCTCCACGCCATCCAGCACCGGCATCCGCCAGTCCATCCAGATAAAATCCGGACGCCAATCCGCGAACAGCTCCACGCCCCGCACGCCGTTGTTCGCGATCTGTACCGGGAAACCCACGGTCTCCAACAGCCGCTTCAACAACAAGGCATTTTCGGGCTGATCATCGACGATCAGGATCCGGTGGTCGGGCTGGCCCGGCTCCAGGCCGATCACCTCGCGCGCTTCGTCGCCGGCCTGTCGCGCCTCGACCTCCTCGACCTCCTCGACCGGCAGTTCGAGCCGGAAACAACTGCCTCGCCCGAGCTGGCTGGTCACCTCGATCCGGCCGCCCAGCAACTCCGCGAACCGCCGGGTGATCGACAGGCCGAGGCCGGTGCCTTCCTGGGCATCCAACCCGCTCACCTGCACGAACGGATCGAAGATCCGCCGCCGATCATCGGCCGAAATGCCGATCCCGCTGTCTTGGACCTCGAACGACAGCCAGGGCGTGGTCGAACCGGACAGCATTTCCACCCGCAACACCACCTCGCCCGCGTCGGTGAACTTGAAGGCGTTGTCCGCCAGATTGACCAGCGCCTGCCGCAGCTTGGCCTCGTCGCTGCGGATGTAGCGCGGCACCAACGAGGCTTCGACCCGCAGCCGCACGCCCTTGGCGGCCGCCTGCTCCCGAAAGCTGTCGGCGACGCCGCCGATCAGACCCGCCAAGTCGAACGGCGCCAGCCGGACTTGGACGCGACCGCTGTCGATCTTGACCATGTCGAGAATGTCGTTGATCAGGCTCAACAGGTGCGCCCCGCTGCGGTTGATGATGTCCAGGCTCTTCTGTTGGAAGTCGGTCGCGGCGGCGTCCCGCCGCAGCAGGGCCGCGAAGCCCAGGATGGCGTTCAGCGGGGTGCGCAGCTCGTGGCTCATGTTGGCCAGGAACATCGCTTTTGGCCCGGCTGGCGGCCTCGGCCGCGTCCTTGGCTTGCGCCAGTTCCGCCGTGCGCTGCCCGACCAGATCTTCCAGGTGATCCCGGTAGGCCAGCAGTTCCGCTTCCGCCCGCTTGCGCTCGGTGATGTCGTTGAAAATCGCCAGGGCTTTGTCCCCGATCAGGGCGCCCATCACGTCCGCCGCGCACACCGAGCCGTCGCGGCAGACAATTTTGACATCGTTGACCGCGAAGTCGGTTCCGTTCAGCTTGGCGATCTCCATGCCCGCGTTCCAGCGCGCCATCACGTCCTGTCGATAGCTCGGATTGGGATAAGCGCGCTCGAACCAGTCCTCGACACGCGGGATGTCGTCGCGCCGATAGCCGAAGCGCTCGAAAAACCGGGCGTTGAAGTATTCGATGTGGCCTTCCTCGTCGGTGATCGCCATCGCCATCGGCGAGGCCTCGATCAAACGGCGGAATTTGGCCTCGCTCTCCCGTAGCGTTTCCTCCGCCCGCTCGCGCTCGGCGATGTCCTCGACGATGCCTTCCAGGAACTGCGGCGCGCCCGCCTCGTCCTGGAGCGTCGCCAGGTAAAGATTGGCGATGAACTCCGAACCGTCGCGGCGCCGGTAGCGATTGGTGTGCTGGGTCACGCCGCCGGTCCGCAGCAACTCCCCGACGATGAGCCGATGCTCTTCCGAGTGGACCAGCAGATCGGCGGCGAAATCGTGGATTTCCCCCGCCATGGCCTCCGGAGACTCGTAGCCGAACAGGGTCGCCATGACGGAGTTGACTTCGAGAAACCGGCCCTCTGGGGTCGAGCGGAAGATCCCCACCGGGGCGTTCCACACGATCGACCGATATTTTTGCTCGCTTTCCCGGAGCGCCGCCTCCGCGCTCAACCGCTCGGCGATTTCGACTTTGAGTTCGGCGTTGGCGCGGGACAGGTCGGCGGTGCGCTCGGCGATCAGCTCTTCGAGCCGCTGGTTGAGTTCCAGCAGGGCGGCCTCGGCGCGCTGGCGCTCGGCGTTCTCCGCCTGCAACGCCCGGTTCTGGGCCTCGATGCGCGCCTGAAGGCGATACAGCCGGAGCTGGGCGTCGATACGGGCGAGCACCTCCTCGGTCTTGTAGGGTTTGGTGACGAAATCCGCGCCGCCCACGGCGAACGCCTGGACCTTGTTGATCGCCTCGTCGGCGGCGCTGAGAAAAATCACGGGGACTCCGGCCGTGCGCTCGCTGGCTTTGAGGCGGCGGCAGACTTCGTAGCCGTCGATGCCCGGCATGTGCACGTCGAGCAGGACCAGATCGGGCGGCTCGGCTTCGGCGGTGGCCAGAGCGGATGCGCCGTCGATGACCGGGCGGACCCGAAAACCCTGATCCGACAGCAACCGGGCCAACAGCCGCAGGCCGTCGCGGTTGTCATCCACCGCCAGGATGCTGGCCGGTGGCTCTGCCCATGCTGGGTTCATGTCGTTTCACCTGTCGGTTCAAGCGCGGCGGACGCCGCCCGCGCCAAGCCGGGATCGATGGTCGCGCGAATCAGGGCGGCTCCGGCCGAGCGGGACGGGTCGCCGTTCGCCTGCCTCGGCTCGCTCGCCGGAGAGGGGTTGGGCCGAAGCTCTTGGCTTTCCGCCGGCGAATTATGCTTTGCGGCTCCCATGTCAGGGCTCGCCCCCCGCCAAGCGCCGCGTCGCCCGGACCCGTTCGGCAGCAGCGCCAAATCAGATAGAGCCCCGCCGATCCTGCCGGGCGGCTTCAATGGCCGTCTTTCGGCAGACCATCGCCAGCGGCGAGATGCTCGAACTGGCGATACGACTGCCGCCGCGATAGAAGGGACAGGGCTGTCACCGCTCCGGGCTGCCAGGGAAGCAGGCGCGACCAAATTCAAGCCGAGCGCGATGACATGCAGCCATTGCCGAGATACATTTTCAAGGATGCCATTAGTGTAATCCAAACATTATAATTGTCCGATAATTTTCCGAATAATAGACACAAATCTTTCCTGAAAAAAATGGGATTTTATGCCCGTATAGCTTCAAAAAATAGACGCGCTCAGCCGAGCGAGCCAACCTAAAATTCCCGAAGCTCTCGCGTCCAACCCCCTCCCTCCTTCGGGAAATAGAGTTGCAAACCCTCAATCGATGCCCCGCAATACTTCCTCGATCAGCCCAAAATCGAAGTTGTCGGCGTACCGGCGAAAGAATTGGCCCAGCGCCGCGTCCCGTTCGGCCACGCGCCCGATCAGCGCGCCGATGCGCGCGGTGTCCAGGATCGCCAAGGCGTCCGCCAGCTCCCGCCGCAGGTCTGCCGGCAAGGCGGCCAGCGCCGCCGGGTCCATCGGCGTTTCCGAGAGGCCCGCATCGGACGGCGCCGCGCGCTCCCGACGGAGGTAGCGCAGGTCCAAGTGCCGGCTCAGGCAACCGAAGATCTCTTTGGGCCGAAACGGCTTGTGCAGGATGTCGTCCATCCCCGCCGCCAGCATCTCGCCGCGCTGCTCGGCGAACACCGAGGCGGTCAGGGCGACGATCTTGACCTCTTGGCCGCCCGGTAGCGCCCGGATGCGCCGGGTCGCCTCCAGCCCGTCCATCTCCGGCATCCGCCGGTCCATCCAGATGAAGTGGGGCCGCCACTCCTGGAACCGCTCGACCCCTCGGACGCCGTTTTCGGCGGTTTGCACCCGGAACCCGGCGTCTTCCAGCAACCGGCCCAGCAACAGCGAGTTTTCGGGCTGGTCCTCGACGATCAGAATCCGCCAGTCCGGCTGGCCCGGTTCCAGCCCGAGCACCTCGCCGCTTTCTTCCACCGCGCCGGCCACCTCGGAGGCGGACGCGGGCTCGACCGGCAGCTCGATCCAGAAGCGGCTGCCTCGCCCGAGCCGGCTGCTCACCCCGATCCGCCCGCCCATCAGCTCGACGAACTGGCGGGTGATCGCCAGCCCCAGCCCGGTGCCTTTCTGGGCCGAGGTCTGGCCCGCCTGCACGAACGGCTCGAACACCCGCGCCTGATCCTCCGGGGCGATGCCCGGTCCCGTGTCTTCCACCTCGATCCGCAGCCGGGGCTCGCTCGGGTCCGGCCCGGCGTCCAGCCGCAGGGTGACGGCGCCCTCGCGCGTGAACTTGATGGCGTTGCCCAGCAGGTTGACCAGCGTTTGCCGCAGCCGGATCTCGTCGCCCCGGAGGTAGCGCACCACCCGCGAGGATTGCTCCAGGCGCAGCTCCAGGCTCTTTTCCAGAGCGCGCTGCCCCATCATCCCCACGAGGTCGCGCACCAGGGCGTGCAGGTCGAGCGGCGCGATCTGCAACTCCACCCGCCCGGCCTCGATCTTGGCCATGTCGAGAATGTCGTTGATCAGCCCCAGCAGGTGCTCGCCGCTGCGGTTGATGATGTCCAGGTGCTCCCGGTCGCGGCCGACGATGCCGGCGTCCCGCCGCAGCAGCCCCGAAAAGCCCAGAATGGCGTTCAGCGGCGTGCGCAGCTCGTGGCTCATGTTGGCCAGAAACGCGCTCTTCGCCCGGTTCGCCGCCTCGGCGGCGTCTTTGGCTTGCGCCAACTCCGTCGTGCGAACCGAGACCAGATCCTCCAAATGATCACGGTAGGTTTGCAATTCGGCCTCTGTTCGCTTGCGTTCCGTGACGTCCTGATTCAAGCCGGTCATGCGCAGCGCGTTCCCCTCCGTGTCCCTGATCACCAGCGCATTGGCCTTGATCCACGTTACCGCTTTATCCGAACGCAACAACCGAAACTCCGTATTAAAATCCTTATCGCCGCGCAGCGCCGCGCGGCACTCCTCGACGGCCCGCTCGCGATCATCGGGGTGCAGGCTGTTTTCCCAAGCATTGACACTCTTCGAGAAAGAGTCCTTCGAGATGCCGTACAGCTCGAGCATGCGCTCATCCCAGACCATCGCTTTATCTCGAATATTCCAATCCCATACGCCCAACCGACCCGATTCCGTGGCGAGCTTGAGACGCTCTTCGCTCTGGCGCAACTCCTGTTCCAGCCGTTTGCGTTCGGCGAGTTCGTCGCGCAATTGCTCGTTGGTCCGGCAAAGTTCGGCGGTGCGCTCCCCGATGATTTGCTCTTGTTGCTCGTAAAGAAACGCGTTGCGCAGAACCAGCGCCAGCACGGTGGACAGCGTGCTGATCAGCTTGCCGGTGGACACCAGTTGCGCTTCGTCGGGCAAGCCCAGCAGGAGCATCACCCCCACGCGATAGACGCCCACGGTCAAGGGCATCGCCATCGACAGCCCCAATCTCTCCTGCCGCAAAATCGCCGCCACTTCCGAAGGGTCGTCCGGAAACCAGGTTTGCATCGCGTCGAGGCTGCGGGTGATCTCGCACAAGCGATGAAATCCCGCCGACTCGGCCCACTGGCGCCGACGCTCCGGGTTGACGCTGACCACTCGGTACCCGCAGTTTAACGGCGCGTCGTGGTATTGGACGAAGAACACGCAGCGAACGCCCGTCAGCGCGCGAATCTCTTCGGCCAGATAGGCCCCGACATCGCCGGGATGATCCGCGCGCCCGAGCACGTTGCTCAGGATGTCCATGGTCATGACGGGCAGCGCGGGATCGCGCACGACTTTGTCCATCACTACGGCGCTTCAAAAGCACCGAGCCGATGTAGCGCGTCCTCGATGACGGCCCGCAACCCATCGAGCGATACGGGCAACACCTCCCAAGGCAGCCCACAGTAATGGGAGACCGCCTCTAGCCCGCTTTCCGGGATCGGCATTACCCCCGTGTCGAGGTAGAGCAACCGTTGATGCGACTCCTGCATGAGGCTGGTGGCGTTCTCGCGGCTCAGTCCCATTTCGCGCTTGAAATATTTCTCCCCCTGCGCCGCCCACTCCGGCAAGAGAAAAAATGCGCCTTCGCGCAACAATCGACGGTATTGGTTGCGGCCTAACACCATTTCGGCGCAGTTGCCCCCTCTGGTGCGCGCCACCCCCGGTCGCGACTCCAACACCCCCATTCCCGGATAGCATTCGCCATAGACCAGAACGACTCGATTCCCTTTCCGAAGCTCTTCATCGACAACCGATTGGAGCCGGCAACCGAGCTTCGTCGGGTTCATGTGCAACATGGAGTTTTGAAACGGCACTCTCAGATGCGGCCAATGGGTTTTCCACAAAAGCGTCACCTCGGCCCGAAACACCGAACAACAGACCATCACGATCTGACTGGTAGTCGGAATGTTCATGGGCGATCCTTCCCGAATGATTCAACCGCCCTACGCATGGCGTACAGGTTTTCCGGCGGCGTCTCCAAGGTCAAGTCCCCCCCGGAATTAGCCAGCACGAATCGAGCGTCGCCGCGACGATCCTCCAGTTTGGTGCGGCAAAATGCTTCAACTGCCTCAGGGGTCCATGTCAGCAAAGCTTGCACGTCGGGTCCGTTCATCAGAACAGGCCCCGGCCCGACCAACTCGCGCGCTCGGTTCAGATCATCGTTCGGGCCGAGGATCAAAGCGCTCGCGGCCGGCGGAAGATCGGTCAACAGGTCCAGGTGCGGGATAAACGCATAATCGAGGTGGTGCAATATCATCGGCCCGCGCAGTTGTGACAAAGCCTCCACCAGAGCGGGGCGAGAAAATTCTGCCACGATGTCGCGAGTCACCACTTTCGTCGCCAGCATGACGCACGGCGAAACCAGAAAAGCCGCGCCGTCCTCAAAATAGCGATTGGCCAACTCAACGAAAAAGGGGATGACCCTTCTCATAACCCGTTCCGCTGCCGGGCGGTCGAAAAGAACCGTTTCCATCCAGGTATCCGGCCCCATGATCATCGACGGAATATCGAAAGGCGCCAAGCTGCCGATGCCAATCGGAACCTCGCCTCGATGATCGGCCACCATGCGTCGCAATGCTTCTCGCACGAACAGCAAGTGCGGTTCCTGGTCGGGGTCGGGAATTCGCAGGTTGTCCAATTCCTGCGCCGAGTTGAGGGCGAAGGAGGTGACGGTCGGTACTCCGTGGTCAAGATAGCGCAACTTGCCGCCGAACGCCGCGCCTATAGCGGCGAAAAAGAACGGCGCATACAAGACATCGGGCTTGAAGATTTCGCGAATGGCCGCTTGCCCGCGAGCGAAGGCCAGCGGATCGCCGTAATACTGCTCTATGGGGCAATTCGCGAAGCGAGCGCCGTAAAGGCTCAATATCAGCGAGAAAGGGCGCCGGTCGACCGCTTTCCCCGCCAGGACGTTCCGAAAACGCTCCATGCTGTTCATTGTTTGGCCTCCCATTGCAGCGATTTTTGCCAGAGCCGCTCGAACAAGCGCGGAGCGTCGAACATGGTGGATGACGTGCCATCGCCACCCACCTCTGCAAACAGGCGCGGGGTCACCAGAAACACGGCGCCGCCGACCGCCAGTTGAATTCGACCCGTCAATCCGCGCCCATCGATTTCTCGGCGCACGTCTTGGATGTTGTGCGCCGTGGTCATCGTCATCGCCGATACGCCGATCACTCGGGCATCGACTTCGGCGGCTTTATCCAAAAACTCGGCGGCCGTCACGTCATTGCCGAGATCGTGGACGATCCAGCCCTCGGATCGCAGCATGGTCGCCACCATGCGCCGGCCCATCGCATGGAAATCCTCCTCGGCATTGCCGAGCACCACCGGGCCTTTTGGGGATCGATCACCGAATTTCGCTTGGGACAGCGCCGTGATCTTGGTCAGCATGTCCTCAGCAACCTTGGCCGCCACATAAGCTTGCGCCAGCGTCGACAATTCGGCGGTGAGGCTTTCGCCGATGATAACCAGGGCGGGCTCCAGGACCGCCTTGAACACCTCCTCGTAACCGTATCGCGCCGCCCAGCCATCCAGCAGCACGTTGGCTCCGGCCCGATCAGCTTGTTTGATCAGGGCGACCAAGGACTCCCGAACATCCGCCAAAGAAGGTTCGTTCTTGTTAAGGTTCACTCCTGCCATCATGGTGATAGCCTCCAGAAAATGGTCAGTTGTCATCGAACGGATTTCTAGCGCCGCGCTGCAACGCCTACTCGATGGCATGTAATCGAAGTTATCGGCGTGCCGGCGCCAGAGCTTGACCCAGCGCCGGATTTTGCTCCGCCACCCGCCCGATCAGGGCGGCGATGCGCGCGGTGTCCAACGCCACCAGGGCGTCCAGCAGCTCTCGCCGCAGGCCGTCCGGCAATCCGGCCGGGGCCGACAGGTCCGGGGGCGTCTCTGGCGGCGCCGGGGAGGCCGGCGCCACGCGCTCCCGGTAGACGTAGCGCGCGCCCAGATGCCGGGCCAGGCACTCAAAAATCTCCCGCGGTTGAAACGGTTTGTGCAAGATGTCATCCATGCCGGCCGCCAGCATCTCGTCCCGTTGCCCGGCGAACATCGACATCTGCTTTTGATTTTTCCATCAAAAAACAAACGTATTAATAATCAAACAATAAATGGCTTGTTGCCATCGGTTTTCATCAAATAAAAGCTCGTATATTTTATCAGATTCTTCCCGATTTTTGCGATAAAAATGAGACAACTCGATGATGCGATACCGCCGCGTTCTCCCAGGCCCGGCAACGCGCTCGGGGTTCGCCCCGGTTACCGCGACTCCGTGCTGGCCGTCCCGATCAACATGGATCTCCCCTGGTGTTCGCGCCGAATATCCGGGCAACGCAACGGTTCCCAATCCACGCTGTCCTCTAATGACGGAATCAGCGACTTCCGTTGAGGGCGCCCGCCGGTTTCCATCATCGGTAAACCGGGCGAGGAAACCGAGGACCGCCACCCAAAGGGATGATGCCGCCTCGAAAAACCACGACAGCGCGACGACGGCAAGAATTGTTGGACTTATCGGAATCTTTGTTAACGCTGTTGTTTTGCAATACATTCCCGCTAACCGAACAGGACACTCCATGACGCAGCCCGCTTCGCCAGACCACGCCGGCACCGAAACTCCCGTCAGCGGTTATGGCCTCGCGTTGAAAACCGGCTTTCAGGAAACCACCCGGCGGGTACAGGACATGCATCGCGCCATCGCCGACCTGTCTTTTCGGGCCTTGCGCTGGATTCCCGGCATGGCCGGACCCGCGCGGCTGACGCGGGACGCGCACGACCTGATCGCCGACGGGATCTACGCCGCGATCCGCGAGACCGGCGGCGGTTTGCTCGCGGTCGCCGCCCTGCTCGAACGGCGCGCGGCCGCGAACGCGCCCGCCGAGACCGCACCCCCCGGCCGTCTGGCCACCGGCCTGCGCAGCGCGCTCAACGCCGCGGTCGGCGATCACTTGGCCGCCAGCGCCAACCCGCTCGCCATCGCCATGGGTTTCCGCGCCGCCGGTCAACCCGTCCCGCTCACGACCGACGGCCTGCGCGCCCATCTGCCCGACCCGACCGACCGCCTCTGCCTGTTCATCCACGGTCTGGGCTGCGACGAGCATTGCTGGCAGCTTTACTCCGAAACGGCCTGGGACCCGCCGGGCCAGCACTACGGTCCGCTCCTACGAGCGGAGCTGGGCTACACCCCGCTCTATCTGCGCTACAACACCGGATTGCCGATCGCCGACAACGGCAACGAACTGGCGCGACAGATCCAACTGCTGCTGGCGGCCTATCCGCAGCCGGTGCGCGAGCTGGTGCTGATCGGCCACAGCATGGGCGGGCTGGTGGCGCGCGGCGCCTGCCAGCACGCCGCCGCCGATGGCCTGCCGTGGCTGAAACGCACCCGCACGGTCATCTGTCTGGGCTCGCCCCATCGGGGGGCGCCGCTGGAAAAACTGGGTCGCCTGACCACGGCGGCGCTGCATCTCTCCGCCGTGACCGCGCCGCTGGGCAAAATCGCCGCTGCCCGCAGCGCCGGCGTCAAGGACTTGCGCCACGGCCTGCACGCCCACGACCGACACGCCCGCCGGGCCACGGCCCCGCCGCCCGGCGTGGCCTATCGCTTTATCGGCGCCAACTTGGCCCGGAACGCCGATCACCCGCTCGGCCATGTCCTGGGCGACGGGCTGGTCACGCTCGGCAGCGCCACCCCGCCCGATCTGTCGGGCGACGTGGCGACGGTGCGGCTGGGCGGCCTGAGCCACATGGCCTTGCTGAACGAGCCGCGAGTCTATCGCCAGATCAGGCGCTGGCTGAGTCCGCAAGACGGAGAGGATCGCCCGGAAAGCCGATAAAAAAAGGGCGCTTTCGCGCCCTTTCCGATTTTCCGACCGGTGTCGGCTTCAGGTGTTGATTTTGTGCAAGGCGCGGCCGTGGACGGCCAGCGCCGCCTCGTGCATGGCCTCGTACAGCGTCGGATGGCCGTGGATGGTCCGGGCCAAGTCCTCGCTGCTGGCGTGGAACTCCATCGCCAGCACCGCCTCCTGGACCAGCTCGGACGCGAACGGGCCGATGATGTGGCAGCCCAGCAGCGCATCGGTCTCGGCGTGGGCCAGAATCTTGACCATGCCCGTGGCCGCGTCCATGGCCTTGGCGCGGCCGTTGGCGCTGAACGGGAAGCTGCCGACCTTGTAGGGGATGCCGCCCGCCTTCAGCGCCTGCTCGGTCCTGCCGACCCAGGCGATTTCGGGGTTGGTGTAGATCACCCACGGGATGGCGTCGTAGTTCAGGTGGCCGTGCTGGCCGGCGATGTTCTCCGCCACCATGATGCCTTCCTCCGACCCCTTGTGCGCCAGCATCGGCCCGCGCACCACGTCGCCGATGGCGTACACGCCCGGCAGGTTGGCCTCGCACTTGTCATCGACGTGGATGTAGCCGCGCTCGTCGAACAGCAGCCCGGATTCGGGCGCGGCGACGTTGTCGGTGTTGGGCCGCCGCCCGACCGACACCAGCAGTTTCTCGACCGTGATCTGGTGCTCGCCGCTCTGGTCCTTGAACGACACCTCGACCCCGTTCCCGACCTTACGGGTGGCGGTCACGCGGGTGCCGAGCCGGATATCCAGGCCCAATTTCTTGAACTGGCGCAGCGCGTCGCGGGCGATTTGCTGGTCCGCCAAGGCCAAAAAATCCTCGACCGCTTCCAGCATGACGACCTTGGCGCCCATCCGATTCCACACGCTGCCCAGCTCCAGGCCGATCACCCCGGCGCCGATCACGCCCAGCGTCTCGGGCACCTTGCGGAAATCCAGGGCGCCGGTCGAATCGACGATCAGCCCCTCGGCGTTGTCCACCGGCGCGGCGCCGATGTCGATCGGTTTGGACCCGGTGGCGATGATCACGCTATCGGCGTTGACCGCGTCCACCGAGCCGTCGCGGCGGGTGATTTCCACCTGCCGGCCGGCCAGCAGCTTGCCGTGACCCTGCAACCATTCGACGCCGTTGGCCTTGAACAGCGCGCTGATACCGTTGGTGAGCTGCAGCACGATGTCTTCCTTGCGCGCCATCATCTGGTCCAAATCCAGCCGGACGCCCTCGACCCGGATGCCGTGCGCGTCCAAGCCTTCCCGCAAGCGGTGGTAATGCTCGGAGGATTCGAGCAGGGTCTTGGACGGGATGCAGCCCACGTTCAGGCAGGTGCCGCCCAAGGCCGGTTCGCCCTTGAAGTTGATCCACTTCTCCACGCAGGCGGTTTCCAGCCCGAGCTGCGCGCAGCGGATCGCCGCCACGTAGCCGGCGGGGCCGCCGCCGATGACGACCACATCGTAAGTCTTGGCCATGCTTGCCTCTTGAATCGTTCGTGAGTAACCGTGGGTTCCCCTCGCCCGCGAGCGGGAGAACAGCCGGGAACGAGGGCCGTCGCCGCAAAGCCGGCCCTCTCCTGCCCTGGCCCTCTCCCCCGCGTCCGGCGGAGAGGGGATTCGACCACCGCGTCAACCGGGTGCGCGAGCGACGCGCCGGACGCGCCTAGACTTGCAGCACCAGGCGGGCCGGGTCCTCGATGCATTCCTTCACGGTGACCAGGAAGGTGACCGCCTCCCGCCCGTCGATGATGCGATGATCGTAGGAGTGCGCCACGTACATCATCGGCCGGATCACCACCTGGCCGTTTTCCGCCACCGGCCGGTCCTTGGTGGCGTGCATCCCGAGGATGCCGCTTTGCGGCGGGTTGAGGATCGGCGTGGACATCAGCGAGCCGAACACGCCGCCGTTGGTGATGGTGAAGGTGCCGCCGGTCATGTCCTCGACCGTCAGGGTGCCCTCCTTCGCCTTCTTGCCGAACTCGCCGATGGCTTTTTCGATGTCGGCCAAGCTCATCCGGTCGGCGTCGCGCAGGATCGGCACCACCAGGCCGCGCGGCGAGGCCACCGCGATGCCGATGTCGTAGTAGCCGTGATAGATGATGTCGTTGCCGTCGATGGAGCCGTTGACCGCCGGATAGCGCTTGAGCGCCTCGATCACCGCCTTGACGAAGAAGCCCATGAAGCCCAGCCGGACACCGTGCGTCTTCTCGAACTCGTCCTTGTAGCGGTTGCGCAGGTCCATCACCGGCTTCATGTTGATCTCGTTGAAGGTGGTCAACATCGCGGTGTTGTTCTTGGCCAGCAGCAGCCGCTCGGCGATGCGGGCGCGCAGCCGGGTCATCGGCACGCGCTGCTCCAGCCGGCCGAGCGCGTCGGCGGGCAGCGCGGTGGCGGCGGGAGCGGCGAGCGGCGCCGGAGCGATCGGCGCGGCCACCGGCTTGGGGGCGGTCGGCGCCGGAGCCGGCCGGGCCGGTTGCCGCCCTTCCAGGAAGGCCAGCACGTCGGCCTTGGTCACCCGGCCGCTCCGGCCGGACCCCGGAATCTTGGCGATGTCCAGGCCGTGCTCGGCGGCCAGCCGGCGCACCGCCGGACTCAAACCTTCGAGATCGGCTTCGGACGAGGCGGCGGAGGTGGGCGCCGGCGGCGCGGCAACCGCCGTCGGGGCGGCCACCTCGGCGCCGGCGCTTTCCTCCAGGGTGGCGATCACGTCGCCGGTGGCGACGGTCTCGCCTTCCTGGCGCAGAATCGCGCCGAGCACGCCATCGGCGGGTGCTGGAATGTCCAGCACCACCTTGTCGGTCTCCAGATCCACGAGATTCTCGCCCCGCTTCACCGCCTCCCCCGGTCGCTTCTTCCAGTTGACGAGGGTGCCGTCGGCGACGGATTCGGGCAGGGTCGGGACTTTCACTTCGATGGTCATGTTATTGTTCCCTTCTGGTTCCGGGTCGTTGTTCGGTCTGG
Source organism: Candidatus Competibacter sp. (assembly GCA_037045685.1). GTDB lineage: Bacteria > Pseudomonadota > Gammaproteobacteria > Competibacterales > Competibacteraceae > Competibacter_A. The sequence goes on along the minus strand of JBAOII010000013.1, from coordinate 157,732 downwards.
GTCGCGGTGGTTTACTCGCCCAGGGCCTCGTTGACGAGTTTTTGCTGCTGTTCGACGTGGACGCTGTGATAGCCGGTGCCCGGCGAGGCCGAGTGCGGCCGGCCGGCGTAGCGGATTTTGAGCTGCGGCGGCAAATCCCGGCTCAGGTGGTGGAAGCTCTCGAACCAGGCGCCCTGGTTCATGGGTTCTTCCTGGCACCAGGCGATGTCGGCGAGCCGGGGATAGCGCGCCACCTGGGCGTTGTAAAGCGCCTGCGGGAACGGATAGAGCTGCTCGATGCGGACGATGGCGACATGGTCCAGCTTGCGCTCGCGCCGGGCCTCCAGCAGATCGTAAAAGACCTTGCCGCTGCAGAACACCAGGCGCGTGATCCCGGCCGGATCGTGCGGGTCGATCTCCGGGATGATCTCCTGGAAATGGCCCTCGGTCAGGTCTTCCAAACTGTTCACCGCCAGCCGATGGCGCAGCAGGCTCTTGGGGCTCATCACCACCAGCGGCTTGCGGAAGCGGCGCTTGATCTGCCGGCGCAGCATGTGGAAGCACTGGGCCGGGGTCGAGGGCACCACGACCTGGATATTTTGTTCGGCGCACAGTTGCAGGTAGCGCTCCAGCCGGGCCGAGGAATGCTCGGGCCCCTGGCCCTCGAAGCCGTGGGGCAGCAGCATGACCAGCCCGCAGCGCCGGTCCCACTTGGTCTGGCCGGACGTGATGAACTGGTCGATCACCACCTGAGCGCCGTTGGCGAAGTCGCCGAACTGCCCTTCCCAGACGATCAGGCCATCGGGCTCGGCGGTGGCGTAGCCGTACTCGAAGCCCAGCACCGCTTCTTCCGACAGGATCGAGTCGATGACGATGAAGTTCGGCTGGCCGGGGCGCAGGTGCATCAGCGGAACGTGGCTGGTCCCGTCCTTCTGGTTGTGGAGCACGGCGTGGCGGTGGAAGAAGGTGCCGCGCCCGCAGTCCTGGCCGGAAATGCGCACCTGATAGCCATCCTCCAGCACGGTCGCGTAAGCCAGATTCTCGGCGAAGCCCCAGTCCAGCGGCAGCGCGCCCGCCGCCATCTTGCGCCGGTCGTCCATGATCTTGGCGACGCGGGGGTGCATCTCGAAGCCTTCGGGTATCCGCAGCAGGCGCTCGGACAGATCGCGGACGGTGGCCAGCGGCACGGCGGTGGGGGCCGGAGCGCTCCAGTCTTCGTTCAAATACAAGGTCCAGTCGATCGAGTACGGACCCTTGGCGGGCGGCAAGGTCGGCCGCGACACCTGGCGGCCGGCGTCGAGGTCGGCGCGATAGCCCGCCTGCATCTCCTGGAAATCCGGCTCGGCGACCACCCCTTCGTCGATCAGCTTCTCGGCGTACAGCGCGGCCGTGGTTTTGCGCGCCCGGATTTTCTTGTACATCATCGGCTGGGTGGCGGCCGGCTCGTCGGCCTCGTTGTGGCCCAGCCGGCGGTAGCAGATCATGTCGATCACCACGTCCTTGTTGAAGGTCATCCGGTACTCGACCGCCAGCCGGGTGACGAACAGCACCGCTTCCGGGTCGTCGCCGTTCACATGAAAAATCGGCGCCTGCACCATCTTGGCCACGTCGGTGCAATACAGCGCCGAGCGGGTGTCCAGCGGGTTGCTGGTGGTGAAGCCGATCTGGTTGTTGATGACGATGTGCACGGTGCCGCCGGTGCGGTAGCCGCGCACCTGCGAAAACTGGAAGGTTTCCATGTTCACGCCCTGCCCGGCGAAGGCGGCGTCGCCGTGGATCAGCACCGGCATCACCGTGTCGAAGGGCGGGGTTTCCGCGCCGGGCTGCCGCCGCCGCTCCATGCGGGCGCGCACGGAGCCCTCGACCACCGGATTGACGATTTCCAGGTGGGAGGGGTTGAACGCCAGGGCCAGATGCACCCGCCCTCCCGGCGTCGCCACGTCGGAGGAGAAACCCATGTGATACTTCACGTCGCCGGCGCTGCCGACCCGGCGCTTGCCCTCGAACTCCTGGAACAGCTCGCCGGGGGACTTGCCGATGATGTTGACCAGCACGTTCAGCCGGCCGCGATGGGCCATGCCGACGACGATTTCCTGCACGCCCTGGGCGCCGGCCTGCTGGATCACTTCGTCCAGCATCGGAATCAGGCTCTCGCCGCCCTCCAGCGAGAAGCGCTTCTGGCCGACGTAGCGGGTGTGCAGATAGCGCTCCAGCCCTTCGGCGGCCACCAGCCAGCGCAGCAGTTGCCGGCGCTGCTCGGCGCTCGGGTCGAGCCGGGCGCGCTGGCCTTCCAGCCGCTTCTGGATCCAGCGTTTCTCGGCGGTCTCGTTGATGTGCATGTACTCGGAACCGATGGTGCCGACATAGACCTCGCGGATCAGGCTCATGATCTCGCGCAAGGTCCACTGCGAGGGCGCCACCAGCGAGCCGGTGTTGAACGAAGCGCCCATGTCGGCCTCGCTCAGCCCGTGATAGCCCGGATCGAGTTCGGGCACCGGCGGCCGCTCGCGCAGGCGCAGCGGATCGAGGTCGGCGGCCTTGTGGCCCCGGTTGCGGTAGGCGTTGATGATGCGCAACACCGATGCCTGTTTCTCGGCCGCCTCGGGGCTGAGCGCTTGGGCGCGTCCCGCGCCGGCCTGCGGTTGCAGCGCGAGCCGGGCGAAGGAGTCGCGAATCGGGCCGTGCGCGACATCCCGAGCCCCCAGGGTCTGGGCCTGCATGCCGCGGAAATAGTACCGCCAGTTTTCGCCGACCGATTCGGGATCGCTCAGAAAGCTTTCGTACAGGTCTTCGACGAAAGCGGCGTTGCCGCCGAACAGGGGCGAACTTTGGCGAAATTGCTCGATGAGTGTGCTCATTGGCGATTCTCGACTCCCGGTGTTGATGGATCCTCGGGAACGCTCCCCGCGGGGAGGGTCGCTCCGGGGACGTGCAAAAGCGTGGCGGCGTGCGCCTGCACCCGCCTCCCGTGGGCGCGACGGCGGCGCTTCGGCCGGGCTGGGGCGGGGGGAAGAACGCCCGGTGCTGGCGCCGCGCCGGTCACGCCAACCATCGGCGTTCGGTCGCGGCCACCCGATCGCGAAAATCCGGCCGGAAAGCGGCCTCCGTCCGTCCCCGCCGGACGTGGCTGGCGAGCTGCGCCGGCGCGGAATCGTGGCGGTGCTTGTCCAAAGATTGGGGTTCGGTGGTTCAAGGTGGAGTGTGATTATACCCACGGCCCGGCCGGGGATAAACCTGCCATTGCCCATTTTAATTCACGCCTTGCGGGCAGGGACGAGCGAACCGGACAGCCGCCCCAGCGCGCCGGCCGGTTCCCGGCGCCGGCGCGGAAGCGAGCTAATTTTTTGCCATGAGAAATCGTCTGCTGTACATTTTCCGCGATGGCATCGCGGGGCGTCGATGCCAGCATCGTGGCGGATGGATTTCCAACCGATTCCGCCGCACGGATTTTTCATTCAGGAGGGAATCGCAATGGCTGCCACCAACCCCCTCGCGCAGGGAATGCCCGCATCTTATCAAGCCGTCGAAGGCGAGCCCTACATGAGCGACGCTCAGTTGGCTCACTTCCGCAAGATCCTGTTGGACTGGAAGGAGAGCCTGCTCCACGAGGTGGACCGGACGGTCAACCACATGCAGGACGAGTCCGCCACGTTCCCCGACCCGAACGACCGCGCCACCCAGGAGGAGGAGTTCAGCCTGGAGCTGCGCACCCGCGATCGGGAGCGCAAGCTGATCAAGAAAATCAACGAGGCCATGACCCTGATCGAAAGCGGCGACTACGGCTATTGCGAGGCGTGCGGGGTGGAGATCGGACTGCCGCGCATGTTGGCCCGCCCGACCGCCACCCTGTGCATCGACTGCAAAATGCTGGAAGAAATCCGCGAAAAGCAGGGCAACCACTAACCGCCGGCCCGAACGGGGTTCTCGTCGTCCGGTCCGGTCGCGCCTCGGTGGCGGAGGGTCCCGCAGACTCCACCGCAGTACCGCGCGGCCGGTTCGCGCCCTCGCCGACCGGACCCCTGCATTTCGGATCGCTGATCGCCGCGCTGGGCAGTTTCCTGGACGCGCGCCGGCGAGGCGGCGAATGGCGGGTCCGCATCGAGGACGTGGACGCGCCCCGCGCGCGGCCGGGCGCGGCCGACGCCATTCTGCGAACCCTGGAACGCTACGAGTTGCACTGGGATGGTCCAGTCCTGTACCAGAGCCGGCGGACGGAGGTTTATCGCGCGGCCCTGGAGCGGCTGCTGAACGCCGGGCTGGCCTATCCCTGCACCTGCAGCCGGCGGGAACTGGCCGCTTGCCCGCGCGGCGACGACGGCGGTCCGATCTATCCCGGTTATTGCCGTGCCGGCGTCCGCCATCCCGAACGAACGGCGGCCATCCGGCTGCGCGTCACCGACGCGCCGGTGGCTTTTCGGGACGCCGTGCAAGGCGACTATCGCCAGTGCTTGGCGAGCGTGGTCGGCGATTTCGTGATACGCCGCGCCGACGGCCTGTTCGCCTATCAGTTGGCCGTCGTGGTGGACGATGCCGACCAGGGCATCACCCGGGTGGTGCGCGGCGCCGACCTGCTGGATTCGACGCCCCGGCAACTGTACCTGCAACGGCTGCTGGGCTATCCCGCGCCGGAATACGCCCACCTGCCGGTGGCGGTCGATCGATCCGACCACAAGTTGAGCAAACAGACCGGCGCCGCGCCGCTCGACCTCGAAAACCGGGCGCCCGCGCTGTGGGCTGCCCTGGATTTCCTGGGACAGTCCCCGCCGCCCGCCTTGCGGCGAGAGCCGCCGGCGACGATCCTGGCCTGGGCCCTCGGCCGCTGGCGGCTGGCGAGCGTGCCGACGACGCTGTCTCGCCGGTGGGATAATCCGGTTCCGGCCGCGCCAACTTCGCCGAACGGATCGAATCGGCACGCCGAGCCGTAGACAAGGCCAAGACCTTGGACTAGAAAATAACAAGCCGAAACCGGACGCGGACGCGATCCTCGCCGCCGTCCGCTTCAGAACGAATCACGCACTACACCACCACCGAAGGAGAACCACGGTAATGTCCGATGCAAAGGTCTATCCCGTACCCGCTGAAGTCGCCGCTCGCGCCTGGATCAACAACGACCAATACTTAGCGATGTACCAACGCTCGGTCGACGATCCCGAGGGCTTCTGGGCCGACCAAGCCGATCAGTTTATTTCTTGGTTCAAGCGTTGGGACAAGGTTCTGGACTGGGACTTCACCAAAGGGCATATCCGCTGGTTCGAGGGCGCCAAGCTCAACGTCAGCTACAACTGCCTGGATCGCCACCTGGAAACCCGCGGCGATCAGGTCGCCATCATTTGGGAAGGCGACAACCCGAACGAAGACAAGAAGGTGACTTACCGGCAACTGCACGAGGATGTCTGCAAGTTCGCTAACGTGCTGAAGGGCCTGGGCGCCAAGAAAGGGGATCGCATCTGCATTTATATGCCGATGATCCCCGAAACCGCGGTCGCCATGCTGGCCTGCACCCGCATCGGCGCCATCCATTCGATCGTGTTCGGCGGCTTCTCGCCGGACTCGCTGAAGGATCGCATCCTCGACGCCACCTGCAACCTGGTCATCACCTCCGACGAGGGGATGCGCGGCGGGCGCAAAGTGCCGATGAAGGCCAATATCGACAAAGCCCTGCTCAGTACGCCGAGCGTGCAAAAGACCGTCGTGGTCAAGCGCACCGGCGGCAACGTCGCCTGGGAAGAAGGCCGCGACGTGTGGTATCACGAGCTGATGGCCAAAGCCTCGGCCGACTGCCCGCCGGAACACATGGACGCCGAGGATCCCGCTGTTCATCCTCTACACCTCCGGCTCCACCGGCAAGCCCAAGGGCGTGCTGCACACCACCGGCGGCTATCTGCTGCACACGGCGATCACCCACAAGTACATCTTCGACTATCACGACGGCGACATTTACTGGTGCACCGCCGACGTGGGCTGGGTGACCGGGCATTCCTACATCGTGTACGGCCCGCTGGCCAACGGCGCCACATCCGTCATGTTCGAAGGCATCCCGACCTACCCCAACGTCAGCCGATTCTGGGAAGTGGTGGACAAGCACCAGGTCAACACCTTCTACACCGCGCCCACCGCGATCCGCTCGCTGATGCGCGAGGGCGAGGAACCGGTCAAGCGGACCTCCCGCAAGAGCCTGCGCCTGCTGGGTTCGGTGGGCGAGCCGATCAACCCCGAAGCCTGGGAGTGGTACTACCACAACGTCGGCGACGGGCGCTGCCCCATCGTGGACACCTGGTGGCAGACCGAGACCGGCGGCATCCTGATCACCCCGCTGCCCGGCGCGACGGCACTGAAGCCCGGCTCCGCCACCCGGCCGTTCTTCGGCGTGTGCCCGGCGATGGTGGACGCCGAAGGCCAGTTCCTGGAAGGCCCCACCGACGGCAACCTGGTCATCACCCGGCCGTGGCCGGGCATGATGCGCACCGTGTACGGCGATCACCAGCGCTTCATCGAGACCTATTTCTCGATGTACAAGGGGCTGTACTTCACCGGCGACGGCGCCCGGCGCGACGAGGACGGCTATTACTGGATCACCGGCCGCGTGGACGACGTCATCAACGTCTCCGGCCACCGCATGGGCACGGCCGAGGTCGAATCGGCGCTGGTCCTGCACCCGGCGGTCGCCGAAGCGGCGGTGGTCGGCTTCCCGCACGACATCAAGGGCCAGGGCATCTACGCCTACGTCACCCTCAAGGTCGGCGTCGAACCGACCGAGGAACTGCGCAAGGAACTGATCGCCCACGTCCGCAAGGAAATCGGTCCCATCGCCTCGCCGGACGCGCTGCAATGGGCGCCCGGCCTGCCCAAGACCCGCTCCGGCAAGATCATGCGCCGCATCCTGCGCAAGATCGCCGCCAACGAAGTGGATCAACTGGGCGACACTTCGACCCTGGCCGATCCCAACGTGGTCACCGACCTGGTCGATAATCGCGCGGTCAAGTAAGGATCGAGCCACAACAACAATAACGAACGATGACTCAACGCTCAACCCGGCCTTTCCCCCGAAAAGGCCGGGTTTTTATTTTCGGGCCGCGTTCGGTTCGCTCGCGCCGGCTTCATCGATCCACGCCGTCACCAGCCGCGCCGGCGTGATGTCGAAATACACGTTCCTGACCGTCACCCCCGGCCAGTTCGGCGCGTTCAGTTCGGCCGGACTCATTTCCTCCAGCTCCGGCGGCGGATCGTCGGCGTCGCGCCGTTTGCAGCGCTCGCAACAAACGTAAAACGGGATGCCCCGATCCCGCGCCGCCAGCGCCAGCGGATAGGTTCCCGCCTTGTTGACCACCGAGCCATCCGCCAGCACGCTATCGGCCCCGACCAGCACGGCATCCGCCCAGGCGACCGACAAACCCATCTGCGCGTCGGTGATGTAAAGGGTCGGCACCTTCCACGCCGATAGCCGTTCCGCCAAACGGCGCCCCTCCTCCAGCGGCCGCGATTCGGTGACGATCATCCGCAAACCCCGATCCTTCAGCAAGCGGCAGGTTTCCAGCACGGTCGAGCTGACGCTGTGCGTCATCACCGTCCGACCGGAACCGAGCAGGCGGGCGGCATGGGCGGCGCAGTCGGCGACGGCCCGCCGCGAAGCGACGATCAAAGCTTCGGCCCCCTCGGCCGCCCGCTCGCGGGCGGCGGCCAAATCGGTGGCGGCATCGATGGTCAGGCAATCCCCCCAACGGCGCAGCAAATTCCCGATGGGCGTCATGCTGGGCCGAGTCTCCGCCAATTGAGCGGATAGGCTCAACAGCCGTTCCCGCAACTCCACGGCATGTTCGGCGGGTAGCGCGCGGGCCGCGCGAGCCAAAACCGCCAGACAGCGGCGGGCCAACTCGCTGGCTCCCCGAACCCGGTCGTCGCGAATTTCCGCTATTTCGTGGTTGAATTCCGCGAGGATCATTGTTCAAAATTCTAAAAAGGACAAAACAATAGTTTTAAAATCGACCATTCCCCACCCCGCTTTCAGCAGGAGACCGGCCATGAGCGACGTCGATCCCATCATCGGCAATTGGTACCGCAACGAGGAAACCGGCAACGATTTCGAGGTTGTCGCGCTCGACGAGGATGCCCAGACCGTCGAAATCCAGTACTTCGACGGCGAATTGGAGGAACTGGATCTGGATGCCTGGTACGAACTGCCGCTCGAAGCGATCGAAACCCCGGAAGACTGGTCTGGCCCCTTCGATGAGCTGGAAGCGGACGATCTGGGTTACGACGAAGAAGAACTCAGCGACGAAGACGATCTGCTCGCCGACCGCGACGAGGATTGAGCGTCGTTGCTGACACCGGACCGGCGGCGCCTCCTCCTGACCGGTCGATCCTTCTCCCAGCCTCGCTCTACTGTCTCCGGTCGAGTTCAACCGAGAACTCGACCGGAGACTTTTTGTGTTATTCGGACTAATTATATCAATACAAATATAATATAACGATTTTTATAGACAAAAAACCAGTCAAGATTAAACACAAAATATATTTTGTATTGCCATTTATTGGATAATATTGTTACGATAGTATCGTATTTTCCTCGCTAACCTTCCATGCCAACCTTGCCCTGTTAACGCCATGGGGCCGAGGGGTGGCGGGGATCGGCTCTGCCGCTACATCCTTGACGCTCTCGCCCCGATCCGGGGCCCTAACTATTATTGTCGGAGTAATAAATGATCTATTATAGTTACAAATCAATTGCTTCAGCCATTTTTTGCATTGCCGGCACCATCGCGGGTTCGCAGGTTTTAGCCGGCGATATCGTGCTATCGCTGGAAGAGCCCACCGTCAATAGCACCTACAGCGGCGTGGCGAACATTCGCGGTTGGGTGGTCGGGTCGGCGGGCATCGAGCGGGTCGAGCTGTACGTGGACGGCGCGCTCGCGACCAATGTGCCCTCCGGCGGACTGCGGCCCGACATCGGCGCGGCGTATCCCAGCTACCCGGACTCGTCCAAATCCGGCTTTTCGATGGCTTTCAATTACTCGAATTTGGCCGCCGGCCAGCATACCGTGAGCGTCCGGGCCGTCGATAAGTCCGGCGCGGTCGAGGACGCATCGGCCACGTTCAGCGTCGCGCGGTTCGACAACCCCTTTATCGATGATGCGGCCAAGGTCAGCCTCGACGGCGCGACCGTCAGCCTCGACGGCCAAGCCATCGTCATCAACAACTTGAGCGCGGATGGCAAGACCTACGATGTTCGGCTGGACTGGCGGACTGCGGCGCAAGGTTACGCGATCACCCAGATCGTGCCGACCGGCAGCCCGCCCCCGACCGGCGATTTTTCGGGGACTTACGAGTACAACCTTTCCCTGGTGAGCAACACCTGCCCCACCCAGCTGGAACCCAATATCGTGAACACCCTGACCTTCAACCAGAGCGGAACCCAACTGACCGGGACCGACGGTTACACCAAAGCGCCGCTGACCGGCACGATCGACGCGCAGAGCAATTTCTCCTTCACCACCGAAACCCAGATCGACATGCCCCCCTGCAAGCTGGAGCAAAACAGCAACGGCACCGGCAACCTGATCGGACAGACCATCGCGATCAACACTTCCATCGAAACGGTCGGCAGTTGCCCGCAGTCGATCAAATGCGCCGTCGGCTACCAAGGTACCATCAAGAAAAAGTGAGCGCCGCCGGATCGGCGCCAACGCCGAATCGACACATCGGGGGCCGCCTTCGCCCGCTCATCGTTCCCGTCGCGCCCTGGCGAAAGCTTCCGCCAGGGCGCTCGGGCGATTTTCCGGCGGCTCCCGGCTCTCCTGCCGGGCGGGCAGGCTGGGTTGCCGCTCCCGCCGCCCCTTCCCGGCCGGCGGCCGTTGTGCCGAGGTCGATGGCCGGGTCGCGGCATCGGCCGCCGGTTCGCTCAGCCGCAGGGTCAGGGCCACGCGCTGCCGTTTCAGGTCCACTTCCAGCACCTTGACCTTCACCACCTGACCCACTTTCACCACCTCGCGGGGGTCTTTGACGAACCGATCCGCCAGCGCCGAGACGTGGACCAGCCCATCCTGATGCACGCCGATGTCCACGAACGCGCCGAAATTGGCGACGTTGGTGACCACGCCCTCCAGCACCATGCCCGGCTGTAAATCCGCCAGTTTCTCGACGCCTTCCTTGAACGCAGCGGTTTTGAACTCCGGCCGGGGATCGCGGCCCGGCTTTTCCAGTTCCGCCAGAATGTCGCGCACGGTCGGCAGGCCGAAACGGTCGTCCGTGAAGCGAGCCGGTTCGAGCGTTTTCAAAAACGCCGCATTGCCCAGCACCTCGTGCAGGCCGCGCCCGCTGGCGGCGAGGATGCGCTCGACCACCGGGTAGGCTTCGGGATGAACGGCGGAGCGGTCGAGGGGATTGTCGCCGTCGGCGATGCGCAAAAAACCGGCGGCCTGCTCGAAGGTCTTGTCGCCCAGCCGCGCCACCTTCAATAGCTGCTCGCGCCGCCGGAACGGGCCGTTGGCGTCGCGAAAGTCGACGATATTGCGCGCCAGCGTGACGTTCAAGCCGGCCACCCGCGCCAACAGCGGCGCCGAGGCGGTGTTGGCGTCCACCCCGACCGCGTTCACGCAGTCCTCGACCACCGCATCCAGCATCCGCGCCAAGCGGGTTTGGCCGACATCGTGCTGGTACTGGCCGACCCCGATGGCTTTCGGCTCGATCTTGACCAGTTCCGCCAGCGGGTCTTGCAGGCGGCGGGCGATGGACACCGCCCCGCGCAGCGACACGTCCACGTCGGGAAATTCCCGCGCCGCCAAGGCCGAGGCGGAGTAGACCGACGCGCCCGCTTCGGACACCACCAGCTTGTGCAGACCGAGTTCGGGATGGCGCTTCATCAGTTCGGCGGCCAGCCGGTCGGTTTCGCGCGACGCGGTGCCGTTGCCGATGCTGACCAGCTCCACCCGATGGCGGCGGCACAGTTCGGCCAATACATGCAGGCTTTCGTCCCACTGGTTGCGCGGAACGTGGGGATAAATCGTCCCGGTTTCAACCAGCTTGCCGGTGGCGTCCACGATTGCCACCTTGACGCCGGTGCGCAAACCGGGGTCCAGACCCAGCGTGGGCCGGGCGCCGGCGGGCGCGGCCAGCAGCAGATCGCGCAGGTTGCGGGCGAACACCCGGATCGCCTCTTCCTCGGCGGCCTCGCGCAGCCGCTGTTTCAGTTCGGTGTCCAGATGCGGCAGCAGCTTGATTTTCCAGGCCCAGCGCGCGGTTTCCAGCAGCCAGCCATCGGCGGGCCGGCCCGCGTCGCGAAGCTGGAAGTGGGCGACGACCAAGCGCTCGCCGGGATCGGCGTCGGGCACGGCGGAATCGCCGATCTCCAGATTCAGTTGCAACATTCCCTCGTTGCGACCCCGAAACAGCGCCAACGCACGGTGCGAGGGAATCTGGCGGATCGCTTCCCGGTAATCGAAATAGTCGCGGAACTTGGCGCCTTCCTCCGCCTTGCCCTCGACCAGTTGGGAATGCAGGACGGCGTTATCCCAAAGGTATTCCCGCAACCGCGCCAGCAGTTCGGCGTTTTCGGCGAATTCTTCCATCAGGATCTGCCGTGCGCCGTCCAGCGCCGCTTTCGCGTCGGGCAGGCCGCGCTCCAGGTCGATGAACGCGCTGGCGGCTTGTTCGGGAACTTGGGTTGGATCGTTCAACAAACCGTGGGCGAGCGGCGCCAACCCGGCTTCGCGGGCGATTTGCGCCTTGGTGCGGCGCTTGGGCTTGTAGGGCAGATAGAGATCTTCGAGCCGGGTTTTGGTGTCGGCGGCGAGGATGGACGTTTCCAGTTCGGGGCTCAGTTGACCCTGTTCGCGGATGCTGGCGAGGATGACGCCGCGCCGCTCATCCAGTTCGCGCAAATAACCGAGTCGTTCCTCCAGCAGACGCAATTGGGTGTCGTCCAATCCGCCGGTGGCTTCCTTGCGATAGCGGGCGATGAACGGCACGGTGGCGCCTTCGTCCAGCAGAGCGACGGCGACTTCGATCTGGCGTTCCTGAACGGCGAGTTCGCGGGCGAGGGTCTGAACGATGGGCATGAGGGGCGACCTTTCCGAAAATACGCGCAACCGAAAATCGAAAGGGAAGACCGACAAGGTCCTCCCCTTCTACAAATAACCCGCCGCAAGCGATCAGAGCAGCGGCTTTTCCGACACGATCAAACCGTCCTCATCGGCGTAAAGATAATGTCCGGGAACAAAATTCACGCCGGCGAAGCGCACCGGGATATCCCGTTCGCCGACGCCGCGCTTGACGCTTTTGAGCGGATGCACGCCCACCGCTTTCACGCCGACGCCGAGTTCGCCGATAGCGGCGGAATCGCGGATGCAGCCGTTCACCACCACGCCGGACCAGCCGTTTTCCTCGGCCAGTTCGGCGAGCTGGTCGCCCAGCAGCGCGCAGCGCATCGAGCCGCCGCCGTCCACCACCAGCACCCGGCCCTTGCCCGGCTCTTCGAGCGCGGTGCGCACCAGGGAGTTGTCCTCGAACACCTTGAGGGTGACGATGGGGCCGGAAAACATCACCTCGCCGCCGTAGTCGCCGAAAACGGGTTCGGCGATTTGCAGGCGGTCGGAAAATTCGTCGCACAGGTCGGTCGTCTTGAAGTCCATGGGGGCTACTCTCGCGGATGGGGAACAGGGGTCGGAGCAGTTTATCACACCCGTCCAGCGCCTCAGCGGCTGGTGATCTTCAGTTCGATGCGACGGTTGCGCCGGTACGCCTCCGGGTTGTCGGCCGGATCGAGCGGGTGATATTCCCCCATGCCGACCGCCGCCAAGCGCTGCGGGGGAATGCCCTGCTGGATCAGATAATTCACCACTTGCTGCGCTCGCGCGGTGGACAGCTCCCAGTTGGACGGGAACCGGCCGCCGCGGATCGGCGCCCGGTCGGTGTGGCCCTGCACTTCGATGATGACCGGCAAATCCGGCGGCAGCCGCGCGGCGAGCTGCTGGTAAACCATGGCGAACTTGTCCAGGTCGCCGCTCCCGGAAACCGAGAGGGTCGCCTCGCCAGAGGCGAACAGCACTTCGGACTGGAACACGAAGCGGTCGCCCACCACCTTGATGTCGGGATTGTTGGCGAACACCTCGCGCAAGCGGCCGAAGAAATCGCTGGCGTACTTCTCCAGCTCCTCGACCCGCTCCAGCAGCTTCTTTTTCAAGGCGCTGTCCAGCGCTTCGATCCGCCCTTTCTGCTCGACGATGACCGCATCGCGCTGTGCCAGATCCTTTTGGTTCGCGGCCAGGGCGCGATTGAGCCGCTCCAGTTCCGTCGCCAGCCGCTCGGCGCGGGCGCTGAGCAGCGCCGCCTGTTCCTGCGCGCTGGTGGCGGTCTGTTCCGCCTTGTTTTTGTCGGCGCTCAACGCCGCCCGCGCCGCTTGCACCGCCGCCAGCTCATCGCGCAACTGCGCCAGCAATTTGTCCCGCTCGCCGACCGAGGATTCCAAGCCCTGCATCCGGCCGCGCAGCCGCGCCGCTTCCTTCTCGGCGTCGCCGGCCAACCCCTCCAGATGCTCGACGATCCGCTGCAACTGGCCGATGGCGCTGTCTTTGCCCATGATTTCGCGGCCGATCAACACCTCGGTGATGACGAAGACCGTGATCAAAAAGATCAGCACCATCACCAGCCCGCTCAGCGCGTCGGTGAACGCGGGCCAGATGTTGAATTCGCTGATCGAATCACGCCGGCGGCGCATGGTCGTCCGCATCCCGAGAGTGGCCTGCTTGCCGCTCCAACAAGCGGGCGATGGTCCGCAGTTCGTGCCGCAAATCGGCGGTGCGGTCGTTCTCGATGTTTTGCAGGGTCGTCCGCAGCGATTCGATCCGCTCGCCCAGATTCGCCACCTGTTCCGCCACTCGCGTAATGCCTTCCCCGCGATTGGCCAGATACTCGGTGGTGGCCGCCACCCGCTCCAGGCGGTCGGTGGTGGCTTGCAGCAGCGCGGCGAGATGCCGGGGTGAAATGGTTTCGGTCTGAGCGGTGACCGTCACCACCGGCTGCCACAGCGGCACCAGATCGCTGACCACCAGCGCTTCCAACTGGGCGTGATGATCGTTTTGGGCGTGGAACAGTTGCAGTTCCAGAAAGCCCAGCGCCAGCGCCCCCAGCAGACCGAACAGCGAAGCCGAGAACGAAGTCCCCATCCCGCCCAGCGGCGCGGCCAGCCGATCCTTGAAGTTGGCGATCAGGGTCATGGTGTCCGCCGCTTTCTCGGTGGACAGCCCGCCGATCACGTCGCGCACCCCGGCGATGGTCAGCAACAGACCGTAGAAAGTCCCGATCAGGCCCAGCAGCACCAGCGCCCCGACCAGATAGCGCACCAGCGCCCGCTGGTCGTCGCCGCGCGTGGCCAGCGAGTCCAGCAGATACGGCAAGGTCGCGGTGGCGTCGCCGTGGCCGATGACCCGGTGGACTTTGTGCAGGAAATCGCTCACCGTTCGCCGCGACGTGTTCCCCAGCAAGGTGTCGTCGGCCTGCTTGAGCGACAATTCCCGACGACGGGCCTTGAGCGCCACGCCGGCGGCCTGATCGGCCGCGCGGACATCGAACAGCGTGCCCAGCAGCGCCTTGAGGGTGTAAGACACGCCGAACAGAAAAGCGGCGGCGATGGTGCCGTTCAGATAGGGATTGGTCAAAAAGGCGGCGAGCAGCGGACGCTGAAAAAACGCGCCCAGCGCCGCCAGCGCCGCCAGAAACAACAGGGAACGAAGCAAATAGCGAGTGGCGCCCCGGTTGGAGCGCCGGTCGGAAATAGTCGTGGGCATGGTCTATCCATCGTCTCCCGAACACAGGGAGCGCACTTTACAGGAATCGGGCAAACGATGGGTACGACCGCCGAACGCGGCGACGGTTGCTAGGCGTGAAACCCTTGTCCCCAACGGCCCGCGAAGGCGATGCGGTCCAGCGGCTTGCGCTCGCGCGGCGCCAACTCTTTTTCGCGCAGGCCGTCCGGCAAAACCTCGGCCGGGGCGGGATGGCCGACCGCGATCATCGCCATGCAGGCGTGATCGGCGGGAATGTTGAAGCGGGCCTTGGCTTGGTCGGGATCGAATCCGCCCATCTGGTGCGCCACCAAACCCAGCGCGGCGGCTTGCAGGCACAGATTCTCGCTGGCGGCGCCGGTATCGTGCTGCGCCCAGCGGTTCGGCTGGTCGTTGTGGCCGAAGTTCGGGGCCGCCACCGACAGCAACAGAACGGGCGCATTTTTGACCCAGATTTGATTGCCTTCGGCCAGGCACTCGAACGCCTGTCGCCAACCGGCGGCGTCGTGGAACCGGTCCCAAACCAGATAGCGCCACGGCTGGTCGCCGAAGCAGGACGGCGCCCAGCGGGCGGCCTCCAGCAATGCTAGCAGGTGTTCGCGGCCGACCGGCTGGTCCGGGTCGATGGCGCGCGGGCTCCAGCGGCGGGCGATCAGCTCGGCGACGGGGGCTTGGGTGATGGCGGGTTTTTCGAGCATGATGGGGCCTCTCCTGGTTGTCGGTTTTTCGCGATTCTATTAAAGACCACACCAAACCCGAAAAAAGCGAAAATGCACGCGCGTTTTCTTCGGAATTTCCCAATCCATCCGCACACGGGGAACCCTGAATGCCTTACCAGCAGGAAATCAACGACTACCTCAACCGCCATGTCCCGCTGTTTCAGGCCATGCAAGCGCGGCTGGAACGCTGCGACGATGCCGGGCTGACCATGCAGGCGCCGCTGGCGCCGAACATCAACGACAAGGGCATCGCCTTCGGCGGCTCGATGGCGGCCATCGCCTCGCTGACCGGCTGGGCGCTGACCCGCGTCACCCTGCGCGAGCACGGCGAAACCGCCGAGATCGTGATCACCGACAGCACCTTGAAATATCTGCGCCCGGTGCGCGGGGAGATCGTGACCGAGTGCGCGCGGCCGGACGCCGCCACGGTCGAGCGGTTCATCGGCAATTACCGCCAACGCGGCAAGGCGCGCTGGACGGTCGAGGTCGTCATCCATGCCGATGGCGAACTGGCGATGATCTTCAACGGGCAATACGGGATATTCAAATCCGAACAAACCGGATAACGCGGTTCTTCCTGCGCCATGTCGGCCAGCGCGATCCTTCGGGCGGGCGGACGCTGGCTTCGCTTCGCCGCGCCGCTCCGGGCGGTGACGGCCACGCGACCGGACGAGGTGGCTCCGGCGTTGCAGGCGATTGAAACCGCCGTCAATCGAGACCGCTATTACGCCGTCGGCTTCATCGCTTACGAGGCCGCCGCCGCGTATGGCTTGGCCGTACACGCCCCCCTGCCGGATCTGCCGCTGCTCTGGTTCGGCCTGTACGAGAAAGCAGAAACCAGCAATAACCAAGCCTTCGAGTTCGCCCCTTCGCCATCGTCCGATTCGTACTCGGTCGGTCGTTGGCAACCCGCCGTCGATCAAGCCGACCATGAAATGGTCGTCGGTCGCGTCAAGGATTATCTCGCTCGCGGCCACACCTATCAGATCAACTACACTTTTCCCCTGCACGCCGACTTTGCGGGCGAGCCGCTGGCATTCTTCGCCGATCTGACGGCGGCGCAAGCGACGGAATACGCCGCTTTTATCGACACCGGCCGGTTTGCCCTCTGCTCGGTCATCGCCCGAACTGTTTTTCCAGTTGGACGGCGAGCGGCTGACCGCTAAACCGATGAAGGGGACGGCGGCGCGCGGGCGCACTTTGGCGGAGGACGAAGCTCGCATCGCCGAGTTGCGGCAATCCGAAAAGAACAGGGCCGAAAACCTGATGATCGTGGACATGCTGCGCAACGACCTGGGCCGGATGGCGCGCGTGGGCAGCGTGGCCGTGCCTCGCCTGTTCGAGGTGGAGCGCTATCCGACCCTGCTACAAATGACCTCCACCGTCGCGGCTCGAACCGACGCCTCCGTGGCGGAGATATTGGCGAGCCTGTTTCCCTGCGCTTCGATCACCGGCGCTCCCAAGATCCGCAGTATGGAGATCATCCGGGAACTGGAGCCGCAACCGCGCGGCGTCTATACCGGCGCCATCGGTTTCATCGGCCCGGAGCGACAGGCGCGGTTCAACGTGGCGATTCGCACGGTGCTGATCGACCGCGAGCGGGGACGGGCGACGTATGGCGTGGGCGGCGGCTTGGTTTGGGATTCGGATGCGAGCGGCGAATATGCGGAATGTCTGCTCAAAGCGCGCGTCCTGACCGAGCGGCGACCCTCGTTTCGACTGCTGGAAACGATGCTGTGGGAACCGGATGGCGGCTATTTTTTGCTGGCCGCTCATCTGGCGCGGTTGGCGGATACGGCGGTTTATTTCGGCGTGCCAATCGACCGATCCGCCATCGAGGCCCGCTTGAGCGAACTGGCATCGAGCTTGAACGAAGCCAGCAAAATCCGGCTGCTGGTCGAGCTGGATGGCGCGTTCACCGTGGCAGCAGCGCCTTTGGCTCAGGGAGCGGCGCCGCGACCGGCGCGGGTCGGTCTGGCTAAGACGCCGGTCGATTCGAGCGCGATCTGGCTGTACCACAAAACCACCCGTCGCGAACTGTACGAGGCCGCCCGCGCTTCTCGTCCGGATTGCGACGAGGTCATCCTGTGGAACGAGCGCGGCGAGTTGACCGAGGCCATCACGGCGAACGTGGTGCTGGACGTGGACGGCGAATGGGTCACGCCGCCGGTGACGAGCGGTTTACTGGCTGGCACGTTTCGGAACTGGCTGCTCGCCGCCGGCCAAATCCGGGAGCGCATCCTGACTCCCGCCGATTTGCGCGCCGCCCGGCGTATCGCCCTGATCAACTCGGTTCGGAAATGGCAGGCGGCTGTTTTGGTTGCTTGAATTTCGCCGGATATCGAGTTCCGTATCCGATGAAAATCGGATTGGAAGCGAGTAAAGCGCGGTTAACGATAACTGGCCCAAGCAGCGGGCCTACATCCAGCACTCGTCCCGCCCGGCGGCCGAACTGGCGGTGGAATTGGGGGTGAGCGAGACCACCGTCCGGCGCTGGCGGGGACGGGACGCGGTGCAGGACCGCCCGCACACCCCGCACCGGCTGGCCACGACGCTGACGCCGATGCAAGAGTTCGTGGTGGTGGAGTTGCGCAAGCTGCTGCTGTTGCCGCTGGACGACCTGCTGGTGGTGGCCCGCGAGTTCGTCTGTCCGGCGCTGTCGCGCTCGGCGTTGGATCGCTGTCTGCGCCGCCACGGCGTGGCCCGGCTGGCCGACCTGCTGCCGGAGGCAGAAGGCAACCCCCCGCTGCCCAAGACCTTCAAGGATTACGAGCCGGGCTTCGTGCACGTCGATGTGAAATACCTGCCCCGGATGCCGGACGAGGCCGAACACCGCTATCTGATCGCCGCCATCGACCGGGCCAGCCGCTGGGTTTACTTCGAGATCCGACCCGACAAAACGGCGGACACCGCCGCCGGCTTCCTGGAACGCTTGCACGCCAAAGCGCCGTTCGTCCTTCGCACCGTGCTGACCGACAACGGCAAAGAGTTCACCGACCGCTTCTGCGCCACCGGCGAGCGCCAGCCCACCGGCCAACACGTCTTCGATCAAACCTGCGCCGCGCACGGCATCGACCACCGCTTGATCAAACCCCGGCACCCGCAAACCAACGGCATGATCGAGCGCTTCAACGGCCGCGTCGCCAAGGTGTTGAAAACCACCACCTTCGCCTCCGCCCGTCACCTGGAAACCACCTTGCAACGCTCAATGCCATCAAGGGCAACGGCTCAAATCACACGCGACCGAGCAGTGGGTTCTTTCGTTAATTCGATTACCTATTCCTCCAATTGGTATATTCGATAACGCTTAGCATCAGCCGCCTATTTGCCGTAGCGAAGCGAAGGTAGGTGGGTCGGCTACATGCGATTGTTGGGCTATTGCGTTACGATCTGTGAGCATCACGATATGCCCTCAAGACTGCGTTGATGCGAGCTTGATACCCGGCGCCTTGTGCTTTGAACCATTCGAGAACGTCATCATCAACGCGAAGAGCGATCTGAGTCTTGCGCGATGGAACCGGCAAACCACGATGGGCAACAGCGCTGGCCCAGTCCTCTGGAGAGGTGGAAGGGGCATCTTCTGAAAAGACAACCTCAGAATCAGGCATGGCCCGAAGCTTTGCCCAATCAGTTTTTCCTTTGGCGTCCTTTGTTGTAGCGCTGTGACCATGTTTTTTGTTCATGACCTAATGCCTTGCGGGCTGAAATGACATGAGGCTCGTCTCCTGTCTCGCCGCGTGGGGTCCATACGACGAACAGAAAGACACCCTTGATTACTCCGACACTTTGGAATCGGGGTTCTCCATATGCTTCTCTGACGTCTTCGCGGGTCAGAAGGTCACTGTCAAAGAAGAATTCCAGGTCAGCAAAGTCAACGCCGTGAATGTCGAGATTGATCTGCCGCTTGGTTTCGTCCCAGGTGATCATGCTCTATAGCGTATATGTCGGGTCCCGGATGATTGATAGGTCTTTTTTGAAAGAGAGCGGGTTTGGTCCGGTAGTATTCCTTCAGTTTGGCGAGCGGGGTGACATGGCCGAGGTTCTTCTGGGGGATGTGTTGATTATAGAGGTGGAGATAGCGTTGCAAGGTGGTTTCCAGGTGACGGGCGGAGGCGAAGGTCGTGGTTTTCAACACCTCGGCGACGCGGCCGTTGAAGCGCTCGATCATGCCGTTGGTCTGCGGGTGCCGGGGCTTGATCAGCCGGTGCCGGATGCCGTGCGCGGCGCAGATTTGATCGAAGGCGTGCCGGCCGGTCGGCTCGCGCTCGCCGGTGGCGCAGAAGCGGTCGGTGAACTCCTTGCCGTTGTCGGTGAGGACGGTCCGCACGAGGAACGGCGCTTTGGCGTGCAGGCGTTCCAGGAAGCCGGCGGCGGTGGCGGCCGTTTTGTCGGGTCGGATCTCGAAGTAAACCCAGCGGCTGGCCCGGTCGATGGCGGCGATCAGATAGCGGTGCTCGGCCTCGTCCGGCATCCGGGGCAGGTATTTCACATCGACGTGCACGAAGCCCGGCTCGGACGAATATGCAATCGCATATACTTGCAACGCGCATGGCTGCGCTTGTTTCAGGCCTAACGCCTCACATCACCGGCAGCAAAAAGCAGAGCGACGAAGGAGCGGTGCTTTTTGTTGTCCGAGTGCATGTGATTGTTAGGTTTGTTTGAATTCACTCGGAAGATCATTTACGAACAATCCGAGTATTTTTCCCCTTGATACATTCTTGTTCTTATGGCCAAGGTCTTTCCTGATAGCCAGCAATAAATCTTCCACCATAATCAAAACACCGAATGGATTACTGGAATCACCACCAGTATTTTCTATGCTGGTCATTCTGAATTTATAAAAAGCATTGAGCATCTCATCAGAGCCCCAAATCACCAGTTCTTGCGTTATTTCAGCCATGAATTTGATCATTTCGTTTTCAGTGGGCCGTTCCTTTTCTAATTTATCTGCGAATGTGAGACTAAAGATGAAATTTATTATTTTTTCATAAGTTGGGATTTTCTTCTCTCTAAGGTGGGCTAATATCACAGCCCTTCTTTCAAGATGTTTCGATACAAGAACTGATATTAATGAGACTAGGATAGTTGCAGATGCGGCAACAAGACCAGCCCCAAGTCTTGGATCTACTGATGAAAAGATACCCCAGACCTTTGCAATTATTAGATATATCCCAAACAAAAGTATGGCTGCAAGGAACAACCCCAGTGCGATTTGTTTTTTGTCTTGTGCTTGAGATCCCATGTTTTGAAACCTAACAGTTGATTAGACAGAATGGGCCAATTAGGGAACTAGACAGAATCAATGTAATAACTTACGCTGAACTTCTGCATAACACGAATTATCCCGATTGTTATATCCCAAATCTGATACGCGAAAGCTAGTCCATGCCCAGTACCCTGTCAAGCTCCGCCGACGCGGTTCGCCGCTTCTGGGATTGGCATCTAAAACTGCTGCATAAACAAGCATCAAACCCCCAGCAGACCGGCAGACCGACTCGCCAACCGACGAATTGCCACGCTCCGCGCCACAACTTACGCGAACGCTCATTAGGCAAATCACGCGGATCGTGCTACAGTACTTCGCAAGTTTGTCGCCGTGCAGCCCGGTCTGCACTCTGAGTTTCCCGGTCGATTCCTCCTGGAATCGTCGCAAGCGGGTCATCCGACCCCTGTTTCTCCTGCAAACCCGTCGTGGCCCGTCCCCTGCCGGGGATTCCCCGATTTCCCATTAATAATCAACGTCAGTCTGCCTGGACCGGCTCCGCGCCTTGCGCGAGAGCAGGCGGATTCAGGAATATTGCATGCCTTTTGCCTCCCTGGGTCTTGCGGATAACTTGGTGCGCGCTGTCGCCGCCCAAGGTTATACCGTGCCCACCCCGATTCAGTCCCGGTCCATTCCGATGATTCTGGCGGAACGCGATTTGCTCGCCTCCGCTCAGACCGGCACCGGCAAAACCGCCGCGTTCACCCTGCCCCTGCTGCAACGCTTGCAGACCGGCGCCGAAGCCCGCCCCTCGCTGCGCCTGCAACCGGTGCGCGCCCTGGTGCTGACGCCGACCCGCGAACTGGCCGCACAAGTGGCCGAAAGCGCCCGAGTTTACGGTCGTCATGCCCCGATCCGCACCACGGTTCTGGTCGGCGGCGTCAGCCTGAAACCCCAGTACGACGCCCTGCGGCGCGGGGTGGACCTGCTGGTCGCGACTCCCGGACGGCTGTTGGACCATGTCAGCCAACGCACCGTCGATCTGTCCAGAGTCGAAATTCTGGTCTTGGACGAAGCCGACCGGATGCTGGACATGGGCTTCATCCCGGCGATCCGGCGCATCCTGGCCCTGCTGCCCAAGCGGCGGCAAAACCTGTTGTTTTCGGCCACGCTGCCCGAAACGATCCGCCAGCTCGCCGGCGAATTGCTGAACGACCCGGTCACCATCGACGTCGCGCCGCGCAACGCCACCGCCACCCAAGTGCACCAGCACGTCCACCCCGTGGATCAGGATCGCAAATCCGATCTCCTGGCGCACCTGCTGCACGCCGGCGACGGCGGTCAAACCCTGGTGTTCACCCGCACCAAGCACGGCGCCGACCGTCTCGCCCGCCACCTCGAACGCGCGGGCCTGCGCACCGCCGCCCTGCACGGCAACAAGAGCCAGTCGGCCCGCACCCGTGCCTTGGCGGACTTCAAGCAGGGACAGGTGCGGGTGCTGGTGGCGACCGACATCGCCGCGCGGGGGCTGGACATCGCCCAACTGCCGCTGGTGGTGAATTTCGAGTTGCCGCACGTCCCGGAAGACTACGTGCACCGCATCGGCCGCACCGGGCGGGCCGGCCGCGATGGCGTGGCGCTCTCGCTGGTTTGCGAGGATGAAGCGTCGCGCCTGCACACCATCCAGCGGCTGCTGGGCCGCACCCTGCCCTCGGCGGTCGTGGACGGCTTCGCGCCGACCCGGATGCCCCGGTCCGCTCCCGCCGTCGCGGCGGGGCCAGCCCGCGCCGCTCGAAGCTCGGGAGCGCGGCCCCATGCCGTCGCTCAAACCGGTCGACCGGACAGCCGGCCGACCCGATCCACCCGGATGCCCGCCGATATCGCCCCGCGAAGCCCGCAACGGTCGCGGGGCCATCAGCAGGCTCACCACTTGGCGAAATCAGGAGGACGCACCACATGAAGATGATTTTCGTCGGCAACCTGCCCCCAGACGCCACGGAAGATGAAATAAGCGGACTGTTTTCGACGCACGGGCGCGTGCGTTCGATTCGACTGGTACGAGACGTGTTCAGCGGAAACTGTCGCGGCTTTGGCTTCGTGGAAATGGAAGGACACGAAGCGCGAGCCGCCATCAGCGCGCTCAACGGCTGGGAACTGCGCGGCCAGCGGATCAAGGTGAACGAAGAGCGGCCCAAGGAGCGCGCCGGCGGCCGCCGCCGCTAGCCGGTTCCTCTCGAATCCGAGGGCCGATGCCGACCCCCACGACCGGCATCGGCCCTTCGCCGTCAATCCGACGGATTCCTACCAGCCACCGGGCGGACGCCGCGCTAGAATGGTGATCGAGGCGCGCGGTTGCCTTCCTGGAGGCTTGTCATGGTCACTCTCGATCTGCCCGGCTTTATCACGACCTTCCTCGCCGTCATGGCGGCGCTGTTCGTGTTCGCGGTCGGCGTCGGCGTCCTGCTGATCGCCGTTCTCTACCTCATCGACATCACCCAGACCCAGCACGCCATCCGCCGCAATTTCCCGGTCATCGGGCGCTTGCGCTACCGGCTGGAGCATCTGGGCGTCTTCTTCCGCCAATATTTCTCCGCCATGGACCGGGAGGAGATGCCGTTCAACCGGGCGCAGCGCGCCTGGGTCTACCGGGCGGCGAAGAATCTGTCCAACACCCAACCGTTCGGCTCGACCCGGGATTTGCGGCCGGTCGGCACGGTCTTGTTCGCCAACGCGACTTTCCCGACGCTCGACACCGAACCGCGGTCCGCCAAGCCGCCGATCATCGGCCCGGATTGCCCGCAGCCGTATCCCGCGCCCAGCTTCTTCAACATCTCGGCCATGAGCTACGGCGCCATTTCCAAACCCGCCGTGCTGGCCCTGTCCAACGGCGCGCGGCTGGCCGGCTGCTGGATGAACACCGGCGAGGGCGGTTTGTCGCCCTATCACCTGGAAGGCGGCGCCGACCTGATTTTCCAGATCGGCACGGCGAAGTACGGGGTATGCGACGGGCGAGGCGGCCTGGATGAAGCCAAGTTGCGCCAAGTGGCCGCGCATCCCCAGGTGCGGCTGTTCGAGGTCAAGCTGAGTCAGGGGGCGAAGCCCGGCAAGGGCGGCATCCTGCCGGCGGCCAAGGTCACGCCGGAAATCGCCGCCATTCGTGGGATTCCGGTCGGCCAGGATTCGCGCAGCCCCAACCGCCATCCCGAAATCGCCGACGCGGCGGCGCTGCTGGATTTCGTCGGCCGGGTCCGTTCCATCACCGGCAAACCGACCGGCTTCAAGCTGGTGGTCGGCGATCCGAGCTGGCTCGACGAACTGTGTCGGGAAATCGACCGCCGAGGGCTGGCCAGCGCGCCCGACTTCATCACGGTGGACAGCGCCGATGGCGGCACCGGCGCGGCGCCGATGAGCCTGCTCGACTACATGGGCCTGCCGATCCAGGAAAGCCTGCCGCGCGTGGTGGACGCGCTGAGCGAGCACGGCTTGCGCGAGCGCGTCCGGATCATCGCCTCCGGCAAGCTGATCACGGCCGGCGAAGTGGCGTGGGCGCTGTGCGTGGGCGCCGATTTCGTCAACTCGGCGCGGGGTTTCCTGTTCGCGCTGGGCTGCATTCAGTCCATGCAGTGCGACAAGAACACCTGTCCGGCCGGCATCACCACCCACAATCCCCGCCTGCAACGGGGCCTGGACATGGCGGACAAGGCCGAGCGGGTGCGGCATTACGTGGAGAACATGCGCCACGAAGTGGAGACCATCGCCCATGCCTGCGGCGCGGCCGAACCCCGGCAACTGCGGCGCGAACATTGCCGGATCGTGGTCGGTCCCGGCCGCTCGGTCCCGCTGGACGAGCTGTATCGCCGGGCGCCGGCGCCGGATCGTCTGTCGGATAAGGCCGCTTGACACGACACCTCCATCATCCCAGAGGCCACCATGCGCCACGCCCAAATCCTCAGCACCGGCAGCTACATCCCCGAACGGGTGATGACCAACGCCGACTTCGACCGCTTGCTGGGCGAGCCGGTCGGGGATTGGCTGGTGGAAAACGTCGGCATCCGCGAGCGCCATTTCATGGCCGAGGATCAGGTCACCTCGGATCTGGCGGTGGCGGCGGGACGCCGCGCCCTGGAACGGGCCGGGCTGCGACCGAGCGATCTCGACCGGATCATCGTCGCCACCGACACGCCGGACTATCTCAGTCCGGCCACGGCGGCGGTGGTGCAGGCCAAGCTGGGCGCCAGCCGGGCCGGGGTGTTCGACGTGAACAGCGCCTGCGCCGGCTGGGTCACCGCCTTGGACGTGGCCGCCAAAATAATCCTCACCGAACCGGAAGAACGCTTCGTGCTGGTGATCGGCGCCTACGGCATGAGCCGCTTTCTGGACTGGACGGACAAGAAAACGGTCACCCTGTTCGCCGACGGCGCGGGCGCGGTGATCGTCGGCGCGGGTCCGCAACCGGGCTGGCTAGCGACCGTCACCGCCGCAGCCGGGGAGTATCACGACGCGCTGGGCATCTACACCGGCGGGACGTATCGACCGGCTACCGCCGCCAACGTCGCCGAACACGGCCCGCCCCGCGTGCAGTTCGTGCGCAAGTTTCCGGCCACCTTCAACACCGAGCAGTGGCCGCCGCTGATCGAGCGCCTGCTGGCCAAGGCCGGTCCCGCCGCCGGAACCCGACTACAGCCGGACGACGTGGACCGTTACTATTTCACGCAGGTCAACCTGCGCGGCATCGAAGCCACCATGGCGGCGCTGGGGCAACCGCTCGAAAAAACCCACTGGATCATGGACAAGTGGGGCTACACCGGCTCGGCCTGCATCCCGATGGCGCTGGATGACGCCATCGCCCGAGGCCAAGGCCCGGCACCGGGATCGCTGGCGCTGTTCTGCGCCAGCGGCGGCGGTATCAGCATGGCGGCTTCGCTGTGGCGGTGGCGGTGAAGGAAACCGGAAGGCGGAAGGCTGAAACGCACAAGCAATCGGATCGTTCGAGGCTTACCCTGCAAAGCCGCCGAACTTTCTCCGCCAGCAGGACCGCACCGCCATGAGCGAACCGCACTCTCCCCATTTCCACTCCGCCACCCTGCCCCGCCGGCTCGATCCGGCCGAAGCGTTTTTCTGGTTTCTGGACCACCTCTCCTCGATGAACTTCGCGGTGATCGCCGAAGGTGCGGGAAAACTCGACGATGACGCGCTGCGGGCGGCGCTGGCCCGCGCCCAACGGGAACATCCGCTGCTGCGGGCGAGAATCGCCGCCAACGCGGAACACCGCCTGCTCTGGGTTCCCGCTTCCGATGCCCCGATTGCCTACACGGTCACGGACGCCGGACCGGAGTGGCAAACGCCGCTGGCCGAAGCGATGGTGCAACCGTTCCCGCTGGGTAGCGCGCCGCTGGTCCGGGCGTTGCGCCTCAACCGGGAGGGCGGCCGCTGGGTGGTGGCGCTCGTTTTCCACCACAGCGCGGGCGACGGGCGTTCCGGTTGTCGTCTGTTGTCGGAAATATTGGTCAGCGCCGCGACGCCGGACCGCCCGGCCGCGCCGCATCCCGGCTATCCGCCTCTCCATACGCTCTATCCTCCGGCCTACACCGGCACGGCCGGCGCGGAGGCTACCCAGACTTTCAAGGCGCGGCGCAAGGACGAACTGCAACGCTACGGCAAGTTCGACGAATTTCCCGGCTTCGACCGCCATGCGCCGACGACGCGGCCGCGCTTTCAGACCCTGCGGTTGGAGCCGGAGCAGACCAAGCGCTTGACGGAGCACTGCCGCAACGCGGGAGCGACGATCCACGGCGCGATCGGCGCCGCGCAACTGCTGGCCCTGCATCGGGCGTTCGGCGACGCCGAACCCCGCACTCTGGGCCTGACCACGCCCGCCGATCTGCGGGCGCATCTGCGGGAGCCGCTGGACGACGAGTCGCCGCTGCTGTGCGCGACCCTGGTCACCAGCGTCTACCGGCTTGAAGCGGACGGGGATTTCTGGGCACTGGCCCGCGCGGTGTCCGGCGACCTCAAACGCCAGTTGCAGCGCGGCGACGGCCATCTGTTCTTCTCCCTGTTTCCACCGCCGGAGGAATTTCCGGCCACGCCGGAAGGCATCGCCGCTTTCGGGCAGATGATGGCGAACGCGCCGCAAGTGTCCATGGTCAGCAATGTCGGGCGGTTGGCGCCCTTGTCGGCCGCCACCCCGTTTCAGGTCGAAGCGCTGTCCTTCGCCCTGTGTCCGATGTTCAGCCATGTGCTGTTCACCGCCGTCGGCACCTTCCACGACCGGATGACCCTTCAC
This sequence comes from Candidatus Competibacter sp., assembly GCA_037045685.1. Lineage (GTDB taxonomy): Bacteria > Pseudomonadota > Gammaproteobacteria > Competibacterales > Competibacteraceae > Competibacter_A. The sequence continues at coordinate 130,771 of JBAOII010000013.1, read as the reverse complement.
GTCAATTTCGATGCGGCCCGGCTGCCGCTGGAGCGGGCGACCGCCATCATCGGCGATCTGGGAACCGCGTTGGCCGGCGCCGCCGCTTGACTCGCGAGAAGCCGTGAACAAAATGCTTTCCGTGCGAGGGTAACGCTCTGCGCGGGAGCGATCGAAGCGATCACGCCGCGCCCGTCAGCCGCTCCAGCGCCTCGCGGTATTTGGCGACGGTCCGGGCGATGATTTCGGGCGGCAATTCCGGTCCCGGCGGCCGTTTGTCCCAATCCAGCGTTTCCAGATAATCGCGCACGAACTGCTTGTCGAAGCTGGGCGGACTGGCGCCGGGCCGATACTCGGCCGCCGGCCAGAACCGCGAGGAATCGGGGGTCAGCACCTCATCCATCAGCACCAGCCGATCTTGCTCGTCCAGCCCGAACTCGAATTTGGTGTCGGCGATGATGATGCCCCGTCGCAGGGCGTACTCGGCGGCCTCCCGATAAATTTCCAGGCTGACCGTCCGCAGCCGCTCCGCCAGTTCCCGCCCGATGGCGTCGGCGATGCGATCGAAGCTGACGTTTTCGTCGTGCGCGCCCAGCGCCGCCTTGGTGGAAGGGGTAAAAATCGGCTCCGGCAACCGATCCGCCAGCCGCAAGCCCGCCGGCAGGGGAACGCCGCACACCGCGCCGTCGCGCCGGTAATCCTTCCAGCCCGAGCCGATCAGGTAACCGCGCACGATGGCTTCGACCGGCAAACCCTTCAACCGCCGCGCCACCACCGCCCGATCCGCGACGCTGGCGCGTTCGGCGGGATCGGGCAACGCTTCCTCCAGCGTCTTTTCGGCGAGTTGCAGGTGATTGGGAATGATCGGGCGGGTGCGCTCGAACCAAAAGTTGGACACGGCCGTCAATACCGCGCCCTTGCCGGGAATTGCGGTCGGCAAAATAACGTCAAAAGCCGAGAGCCGGTCGCTGGCCACCATCAGCAGATGCCGGTCGTCCACCGCGTACAAATCGCGCACCTTGCCGCGATAAACCGGCGGCAAGCTCTTGATCTCGGGCGATGGGGCGGCGGCGAGCATGGGCATGAGGGGGCAACTCCTGAAATGGAACGGGATCGGTGTCGCGCATTGTAGCCTCCCGACCGGCGGCGGAGAACGCGGTTGCCCGCCCTGCGGTTCGAGCGACCTTCGGGTGTTGCCCATCGCACCGATACGGTATTCTCGCGGCATGAATCTCACCGACGCCCTCCTTCCCGCCGATCTGCTGCTCATCGCCGATTTCGTCTGGCTGCTGGTGCTGCTGCAGGCGTTGCGGGGAGCGCCCTGGCGGCCGTTGCTGGCCCGTTCCCGATTGCAGCACGTCTTCCTGGGCGCCTCGCTGGCGCTCTACCTGATGTGGATTTTCGAGGCGGGCATCCGGCCGGCGCTGGGGTTCCACTTTTTGGGCGTGACCACGTATACGCTGATGTTCGGCTGGTCGCTGAGCGCGATCGGCGTCAGCGTCGTCGCGGTGGGGGTGACGCTGACCGGCGGCGACTGGGCGGCGCTGGGCATGAATGCCTTGCTGTTGGGCGTGCTGCCGGTATCGACCAGTTACGGCGTTTACTATCTCGTGCATCGCCATCTGCCCCACCACCTGTTTATCTACATCTTTCTGTGCGCTTTCTTCAACGCCATGCTGGCCGCTGGCGCGGTCGTCCTGGCGCTGGTGGCGATGCTGGTCCTGACCGAAATCTACTCCTTCGCCCGCATCAGTGGCGAGTATCTGCCTTTCGTGCCGCTCTACCTGTTTCCGGAGGGCATGTTGAACGGCATGGTGACCACGGTTCTGATCGTCCTGCAACCCGATTGGCTGACGACCTACGATGATGAAGACTATTTAGCGCGCTGATTCGCGAGCGAGCCGGAATCCGGTTTTGAAATACCCAAATCTGGTTCAAAATGGGCACCCAGGATTGTTCGGACGAGGTTTCAAGTCATACGTGTTGGGCAAACTGTTCGGCGGAGCGTTCGGTTTCATGGTCGGCGGACCCTTGGGCGCGCTGTTGGGCGCGGCGGTCGGCCATAACTTCGACCAAGGGCTTTGGAAAATAGGCGCGGAGACGAGCGCCAAGGACGGTCGCGACCCCGATCAAGACCAATTTCTCCACGCCGCCTTCCGGTTGATGGGCCATGTCGCCAAAGCCGACGGCCGGGTATCGGAAAAGGAAATCGCCACCGCTCGCGCCGTCATGGATCACCTGCGGCTGAACGCCGAGCAGCGGCGCGGCGCCATCGAGAGCTTCACTGCGGGCAAGCAGCCGGATTTCGCCGTGGACGCCTCGCTCGAAACGCTCCAACGGCACTGCTCCGGCCGTTTCGCGCCGCTGCAACAAACCCTGGAGATGCTGCTGAACGTCGCCTATGCCGACGGCAACCCCCATCCAAAAACCCAAGCCCGGCTGGTTTTCATCGCCGAGCGGCTGGGCATCCCCCGCTTGCAGTTCGACGCCCTGCACAATCTGTTTCGCGCTCAGCACTGGGCGCAACAACGCCGCCAAAATGGCGACAAGGGAAGCGACGACGGGCAATACCACGATCCGGGAGCGCACGGTTACCGGCCCGCCACCGCCGTCAACTCGCTCGGACAAGCCTATCAAGTGCTCGGGTTGCAGAAAGACGCCAGCCCGGCCGAAATCAAACTGGCTTACCGCCGCCTGCTCAAGCGGCATCACCCGGACAAACTGGCGGCCAGCAACGCCTCGGCGGCAGACTTGAAGCGGGCCACCGACAAGACCCGGGAAATCACCGCCGCCTACGAGCGCATCCGGGAAGCGCGCGGGTTTTGAGCGCCGCCCTATCGCGAGCCGCTCGCCGCATCGCTACAACACACCCCGCTCGGCCAAGGACACGGTCTGGCCGTCGCCGATCACGATGTGATCGAGCAAGCGAACGTCGATCAAGGCCAGCGCCTCTTTCAGCCGCAGGGTGATCGTTTCGTCGGCGCGGCTGGGCTCGGCGATGCCGGAAGGATGGTTATGCGCCACGATGACGGCGGCGGCGTTATGGTAGAGCGCGCGCTTCACCACCTGCCGAGGATGCACCGAAGCGCTGTCGATGGTGCCGTAAAACAGTTCCTCGTACTGGATTACGCGATGCTTGTTATCCAGGAACAGAGCAGCGAACACCTCGTGCGGGTGATGGCGCATTTTGGCCGTCAAATAGCGGCGGGTTTCGACCGCGCTTTGAATCGCGTCGCCGCGCTGCAGGGTTTCCTCCAAGTAGCGGCGGGCCAATTCCAGCACGGCCTGCAACTGGACGTACTTGGCCGGACCCAAGCCCGGCGTCGCGCAGAACGCGGCTTGATCCAGTTCCAGCAAAGCTCGCAGCCCACCGTGTTCCTTGAGCATGTCGCGAGCCAGATCGACGGCGCTGCGGCCCGGCACGCCCACCCGCAGAAAGATCGCCAACAATTCGGCATCCGACAGCGCGAACGCCCCGCGTTGCAGCAATTTTTCCCGAGGGCGTTCGTCGTTGGGCCAGTCGCGAATGGACATCGGTATCTCCCCTGCCTGGATAGCCACATAAAGCGTGTTCGAGAGCGGTGGGCGCGAGCCAGCAACCCAGGAATTCAGCCGACTCGGCTCGCCCGACGCTTCAACCATAGCCGATTTCCGCGCCCCGTTATGTGGCAATCTCACTGTCCGAAGCACTACCATGAGGCGCGAAACCGGCCGAATTCCGACATCGAATCCCGGTCTTCCGCCACTCATAATTAGTTATATTTTAACAAACATCGCCTTATACCGATTGGCAAGCCAATTGCTTTATCGGGAGCAAGGATTCGCGCTCGCCGGCTCAAGTTAGCCCGCCGAGAGGGCGAATTCCCGGCGGCTAACGGGGGCCGCCGTCGCGGACAATGGCGTCCGATCACGCATCGCCCTGATGCGTTTTCGGACGCCCTTTTTATTCCGCTCTCCGAAAATCTCCCGTCACTCCCCTCAAACTCCCTGCTGTTGCCTCTATCCAACCTGCGCTAAGCTTGCCGCGAAATCCCCTTCTCGCGCGGAGTTTCGCCATGCCGCAACCCCTGACCAAGAAACGCATTCTATTGGGCGTTACCGGCGGTATCGCCGCTTACAAAAGCGCCGATCTGGTTCGCCGGTTGCGCGAGATCGGCGCCGAGATACAGGTGGCGATGACCCCGGCAGCGACCGCCTTCGTCGCGCCGCTGACCTTTCAGGCGGTATCCGGCCGGCCGGTGCATACCGAGCTGTTGGACGCGAACGCCGAAGCCGGCATGGGCCATATCGAGCTGGCCCGCTGGGCCGATTTGATCCTCATCGCCCCCGCCACCGCCGATTTCCTCGCCCGGTTGGCGCACGGCATGGCCAACGATCTGCTCAGTACCTTGTGCTTGGCCACCGATCAGCCCATCGCCGTCGCGCCCGCGATGAATCGGCTGATGTGGCAAAACATCGCGACCCAGGACAATTGCCGGCTGCTGGCGCGGCGCGGAGTGAAAATCTGGGGTCCGGGCGTCGGCGAGCAAGCCTGCGGCGAAATCGGCGCCGGGCGGATGCTGGAACCCGTCGAGTTGTGCAACCACGTCGTCGCGCAGATCGGCGCGCGGGACGATGCGGCGGAGCTTCAGGCTGAATTACCTATCGTGGAGCGGTCCCCGACTTCGCCGCTCACACCCCACGACCTGCAAGGATTGACCGTGCTGCTCACCGCCGGCCCCACCCGCGAGGCGCTCGACCCGGTGCGGTTCATCAGCAACCGCAGCACCGGCCGGATGGGTTTTGCCGTCGCCGAAGCGGCGGCGGCGGCGGGCGCGCGGGTGGTGCTGATCAGCGGTCCGGTCACGCTGAAAACGCCGGCCGGCGTGGAGCGGATCGACGTGGAAAGTGCGGTCGAAATGCGCGAGGCGGTCATGGAGCGAGCCCATCAAGCCGACATTTTCATCGCCACCGCCGCCGTCGCCGATTATCGCGCCGCCAATCCCGCCGAACAGAAGATCAAGAAAACCCGCGACGCGCTGACTTTGGAGCTGGTGCGCAATCCCGACATTCTGGCGGAAGTGGCCGCATTGCGCTCGCACCGGCCGTTCACGGTGGGCTTCGCCGCCGAAACCCACGACGTGTTGCGCTACGCCGAGGACAAGCGCCGCCGCAAGAATCTGGACATGATAGCCGCCAATCAGGTCGGCGTGGCCGGCAGCGGTTTCGAGAGCGAACAGAACGAGTTGCACGTCCTCTGGGAAGGCGGGGAACGGGTGCTGCCGCTGGCCGACAAGACGCTGCTCGGGCAACAACTGATGGCGCTGATCGCGGAACGGTATCGGCCGTGGAAGGGGGAGTTGTAGCCTAAGCGCGGTCTATCGTGTGTATATTTTATGCGAATTTCGAGCTAACTGTGTGGGTATACTCTTGGAGAGGCTTTGTCCCGCAGGGGCCGCCCTCGACCGACATCGGCCTGACCGATTCCCGACCGACGATCCTCGCCCGGCAGAGCCGACGGTTCAAAGCCAAGGCGGCCCGCCAGGAATTGGCGAACGGCGGTTATTGTCCCGCCAAGAAGCTGTACTACCACGGCGCGAAAATCCACGTCGTCGGCGACCGCGACGACTCGCGGCTGTTCGATCCGCTCGGCATGGACGCCGAATTCGGTGCACCGGGCAGCGCCGGAGGCACCGAACCTCGGGGCCACCGGCGCGTGGGCCGGCACTGGCAACCGCTCGCGCCCGCCGAATCCGCCGCGCAGTTTCCCGAAGCGTTGAATCCGGCGAGTTTGCTCAAAATCGCGCCGCTCGGTCTCGGCCGCTACCTCCAGCTACACTTGCGCGCGCTGCGGGGCGAGGCCGGCCTGTTGCTGACGCCCGAAGCGGCCATGACGCTGCATCGGGAGGTGCAAGATGGCTTCGCGCTGGGTTGGCTGGTGGCGAACAGCCCCTCGCTTGGGACGATCAGCCTGCATAACGGCAGCGACGATGCGTCTTACTACGCGCTGATGGGCCTCAGCGCTCCGGCGGACGGCGCCTGCGCCGTGGGGGTAACAGGAATGCGCCGTTCGACCGACAACGACGCCGAGCGCGCGCTGCTAAATTTAGCCAGATAGAGCAGAGTTTGGGTTGCGGCCGGGTTAGAGCGAAGCCCCCGCGAGGAATGACTCTCTCCTGGCGGGGCGTTTGGAACCAGGACCGCTGCGCGCATGGAGGCTGGCGGGGCGGTTAAGGCGAATCCCGTTTGAAGGCGAGTGTTGCGCGATCAGCCGCGAAGCCCATCGCGAGGGAAACGGTGGCGCGGGCGGTTCAGGACTGCATATCGCGGATGTGATGGGTCAGCCTGCTTTTGTGGCGGGCGGCCTTGTTGGCGTGGATCAAGCCCTTGCGGGCCATGCGGTCGATCACCGGCACGGCGGTCTGGTATTCGGACTCGGCCTTGATCTTGTCGCCGGTCTGAATGGCTTTGATCACCCGTTTGATATAGGTGCGCAACATGGAACGCATGCTGGCATTGTGCTGGCGGTGCTTCTCCGCCTGACGGGCGCGCTTCTTCGCTTGAGCGGTGTTGGCCAAAATCGATACTCCTTACCACACAACAGGATAAACGTAGCAATATTCGGGTTCAAAAAAGGGTGATAATAATGACAGTTCCCACCGTTCTGTCAATCCCCGCCCCGCGCTATCGCTGACAGCCTCGGCCAATCCCGCTATCATCCGCGCCTTCCCAATCGCACGGCGCGAGACCGCACCCCCCATGAGCAAGGCTCTTCTGAAATCCACCGGCATCGTCAGCGCCATGACCTCGCTGTCCCGGGTCACCGGCTTCGTCCGGGACATGGTGTACGCCCAGATGTTCGGGGCCGGGGCCGGCACCGACGCCTTCTTCGTGGCTTTCCGCATCCCCAACTTCCTGCGCCGACTGTTTGCCGAGGGCGCGTTCTCGCAAGCCTTCGTGCCGGTGTTTTCGGAATACCAGACCCAGCGGTCGCGGGCCGAACTCCAGGAATTGGTGGATCAGGTCGCCGGCACGCTGGGGGCGATTCTGGTGCTCATTTCGGCCATCGGGGTACTGGCCGCGCCGGTGCTGATCCTGCTGTTCGCGCCCGGTTTCACCGCCGACGCCGGCAAGTACGAACTGACGGTGGAGATGCTGCGGATCACCTTTCCCTATCTGCTGTTCATCTCCCTGACCGCCTTCGCTGGCGGGGTGCTGAACAGTTGCGGCAAGTTCGCGATTCCCGCCGTCACTCCGGTGCTGCTGAACCTGACCATGATCGCCGCCGCCTTGTGGCTGGCCCCCCGGATGGAGCGGCCGGTGGTGGGACTGGCCTGGGGGGTGTTCATCGCCGGCATCATCCAGTTGGGTTTCCAGATTCCCTTCTTGCGACAGGTCAAACTGCTGCCGCGCCCGCGCTGGGGTTGGGCGTCCCGAGGTGTTCAGCAGGTGTTGAAACTGATGCTGCCGGCAATCTTTGGTTCCTCGGTGGCGCAGGTCAATCTGCTGATCGACACTCTGCTGGCCTCGTTCCTGGTTTCGGGTAGCGTCAGTTGGCTGTATTACTCCGACCGGCTGGTGGAATTCCCGCTCGGCATTTTCGGCGTCGCGCTGGGCACGGTGATCCTGCCCAAGCTGTCGCGCCAGCACGCCAGCGCTGAGACGGACGGTTTTTCCCAGACGCTGGATTGGGCGCTGCGCTGGGCGCTGCTGATCGGCGTTCCAGCCACCATCGCGCTGATTCTGCTCTCCGGTCCCATCCTATCGGCGCTATTCCAGTACGGCGAGTTCGACGCTCGCGATGTCGCCATGTCCACCCGGAGCTTGATGGCTTTCGCCCTCGGCCTGGTCGCGTTCATGCTGATCAAGGTGCTGGCCCCCGGTTTCTACGCTCGCAAGGACACCCGCAGTCCGGTCAAGTACGGACTGATCGCGATGGGCGCCAACACCGCGCTGGTGTTGATCCTGATCTGGCCGCTGGCCCATGCCGGGCTGGCGCTGGCCACCTCGCTCGCCGCCTTCCTCAACGCCGGGCTGCTGTTTTTCAACCTCAAGCGACGCGACATCTATCGGCCACGTTCCGGTTGGCCGAAATTCCTGACGCAACTCCTCGTCGCTAATCTGGCGATGGGCTTGGTGCTCTGGTACGGCGTGGGCGATCTCGAAAGCTGGATTGACGCCAGCGCCAAAGCGCGACTGTGGCATCTCCTTTGGCTGGTCGCCGCCGGCGGGGCGAGCTATCTGCTGGCGGTGCTGGCGGTGGGCATCCGGCCGCGCCATTTGCTGTTGCGAGCCCGGTAAACGCCGCGCCCATTCGCGCGGATATTCCGAGAGAATCGCTCGGGATTCGGTTATATTTGACGGCTGTACTTCCCATCTTGAGGACGACCGATGCGGATTCTGCTCGTCAAACCCCAAGCCCACCTCAAGACCGTGCTCGGCCTTCAACGCTTCCAATGTCTGGAGCCGCTGGAGTTCGGCTATCTGGCCGCCGCAGTTCCGGCCGAGCACGAAATAAGGGTGCTCGACCTCCGGCTGTACCGCTTCGCCGAGTCGGCGTTCGAGCGCGAGCTGGCCCGGTTCCGCCCCGATCTGGTGGGTTTCACCGCCTACAGCCACGAATCGGGCCGCATGAAGCGGCTGGCCGGCACGGTGCGCCGCTCGCTGCCGAAAACGCGGATCGTGGTCGGCGGCCATCACGCCACCGTCGCGCCGGCCGACTGCAACATCCCGGACATCGACTACATCGTGCGCGGCGAAGGCTGCGCGCCGTTCGGCGCCCTGGTGGCGGCGCTGGCTAAAGGCGACGAACCCGAAGGCGTCGCCAACTTGCTGTTCGCCGGCGACCGCTTCGACGAAGCGGCATCCAAAATATGGCCCCGCTATCCCGACCCGCGCACCATCCCGATCCCGCGCCGCGATTTGTGGGACAGCCGATCCTACTACTGCGTCTGGGTCTGCGAGAATCCGCGCGACTGGCAGGTGCTCTTTCCCAGCGTGGCGATGGCGCGCACCTCCTACGGCTGCAAGATGACCTGCTCGTTCTGCATCGTGCCATTTTTGAGCGGCACCACCCACATGCCGAGACTGGCCGATGTGGTGGCCGAGGACATCTCGCGCATCGGCGTCGATCACGTCTACTTCGCCGACGACGAGAATTTCATCGACGAGCAATTCGGTTTCGAGCTGGCCGACGCCATAGAGAAGCGGGGGATCAAGAAACGCTATTTCGCCTGGGCGCGCGCCACCACTATCTTGCGCTACCCGGACCTGATGCGCCGCTGGAAAGAAATCGGCCTGGACGGCGTGTTCGTCGGCTTCGAGTTCACCACCAACCAGGAATTGAAAGCGGTGCACAAGGGCGGCACCGTTTCGCACAACGAGCGCGCCCACGAAACCCTGCGCCGGCTGGGCATCGCCTGCCACGCCGCGTTCATGGTCCGCCCGGAATACGGCTACCCCGAATTCCAGCGCCTGCGCGACTATGTCAACGCGATGCCCCCGGTGCAGTGCAGCTTCACGGTCTGCACCCCCTCGCCCGGCACCGCCGACTACGAAGCCGCCCGACCCTCGTTCTGGGCCGGCGACGCCTACGATCTGCACGACTGCATGCACCCGCTGACGCCGACGACGCTGCCATTGCGCGAATTCAGCGAACTGTTCGCCCGCCAAGTGCGCGAAGCGTCCCGCCGCAACCCGCTGCGGGTCGAGCGCCATCCCATCCGCCCTTGGGAGCTGGCGCGGGCGATCACCGCCGAACGGCGCTACGATCAGGCGTTCCGGGAGCTGTACCGCGACTTTCCGCGCGAACTGTGGGACTGGCCGGGTAACCGCGCCGCGCTGTCTGCCTGACGGATCGGTGGACGGCGCGATCGAGGGCGCGGGCCGGAAAAGGTCGGCGCGGTGTGTTAAGAACCCGGCGATTGTCCCTATAATGCCGGTTTTCGCCCGCAACCCGACCCCACGATCCGACGACCAGCATGGAATTGATTCGCGGTCAGCACAACCTGCGGCCCCACCACCGGGGTTGTGTCGCCACCATCGGCAATTTCGACGGGGTGCATCTCGGCCATCAAACCATCCTCGCCCAACTGGCCGAGCAAGCCGCGCGCTTGCGCCTGCCGCGACTGGTCATCACCTTCGAGCCGCAACCGCAGGAATTCTTCGCCGGCCCCAGCGCGCCACCGGCCCGCTTGATGCGCTTGCGGGAAAAGCTGCAAGCGCTGGATGGCCTCGGCATCGAGCGGGTGCTGTGCCTGGAGTTCGACCAGCGGCTGGCGGCCATGCCGGCGCCAACCTTCGTGGACGAATTGCTGGTGCACGGGTTGGGCATCCGCTATCTGGTGGTCGGCGACGACTTCCGCTTCGGCCACCGTCGCGCCGGCGATTTCGCCATGCTGGTCGAAGCCGGGCAACGACACGGTTTCGAGGTCGCGGACAACCACAGCCACATCCTGGACGGTGAGCGGGTCAGCAGCACCCGCATTCGGCGGGCGCTCGGCCAGGGCGATCTGGAGCTGGCGGCGCGGCTGCTGGGCCGGCCCTACGACATGTGCGGGCGGGTGGCGCACGGCGACCGGCGCGGGCGCACCATCGGCTTTCCCACCGCCAACATTCACCTGCACCGCCGCGTCACCCCGGTCTATGGCGTCTACGCCGTGCTGCTGAGCGACCCCGAACTGCGGCCCTGGCCCGGCATCGCCAACGTCGGTCGCCGCCCCACCGTGCAAGGCACCCGCGAGCAACTGGAAGTTCATTTGCTCGATTATCGGGGCGACTTGTACGGCCGGCACGTCAAGGTCGATTTCCTGCACTATCTCCGCCCGGAACAGCGCTTCGAGTCCCTGGACGCCCTGCGGCGGCAAATCCAGCGGGACGAGCGAGCCGCTCGGGCCTATTTCTCCGCGCGAGGCATCATCCACGCTCTCTCCTCCAGCGCAAGAGAGAGTTAGGGTAGAGGAACATTTTGCCCGCGTCCGATGCACCAAGAGGTTTCACCGTGGCCGATTACAAAGACACCCTCAACCTTCCCCAGACCGCCTTCCCCATGAAGGCCGACCTCGCCAAGCGCGAGCCGGACATGCTGCGCCATTGGCGGGAACTGGATCTGTACAACCGCCAGCGCGCCGAGTTCGCCGGCCGCCCGCAATTCGTGCTGCACGACGGCCCGCCCTACGCCAACGGGGCGATTCACATCGGCCACGCCGTCAACAAGGTGCTCAAGGACATCATCGTCAAAGCCCGCGCGTTGAGCGGTTTCGACGCGCCCTACGTGCCGGGCTGGGACTGCCACGGCCTGCCCATCGAGCAGGTGGTGGAAAAGAAGCTGGGCAAGGTCGGCGTCAAGGTGGACGCCCGCGAGTTTCGCGCCGCCTGCCGCGCCTTCGCCGCCGAGCAGGTCGCCAGCCAGAGCGCCGATTTCCAGCGCCTCGGCGTGCTGGGCGACTGGGAGCGGCCCTATCTGACCATGGATTTCCGCGCCGAGGCCGACATCGTGCGCGCGCTGGCGCGGATCGTCGCCAACGGCCATCTCTATCGCGGCTCCAAGCCGGTGTACTGGTGCATCGATTGCGGTTCGGCGCTGGCCGAGGCCGAAGTCGAATACGAAGATCGCGATTCCCCGGCCATCGACGTGCGCTTTCCGGTGGCGAACCCCGAAGCGCTGCTGGCCCGCTGCCGCCATGTCGAGGGTCACGAAGGCAAGGGGCCGCTGTCCGTGGTCATCTGGACCACCACGCCGTGGACCCTGCCGGCCAATCGGGGGGTGGCGGTCAATCCGGGATTCGAATACGTGGTGGTTCAGGTGGCGACCGACCGGGGACAGGAGCGGCTGCTGGTCGCCGAACCGCTGCTCAAGGACTCGCTGGCGCGCTGGCAGGTCGACGATTATCGGGTGATCGCCTACGGGCCGGGCGCGGATTTGGAAGGCTTGACGCTGCGCCATCCGTTCTACGGCCGCGAGGTGCCGATCATTCTGGGCGATCACGTCACCACCGAGGCCGGTACCGGCTTGGTGCACACCGCGCCCGCTCACGGCCAGGAAGACTACGTGGTCGGCTCGCGCTACGGCCTGCCGGTGGACAATCCGGTGGGGCCGGACGGCAAGTTTCTCCCCGACACCCCGCTGTTCGCCGGCTTGCACGTCTTCGCCGCCAACGACCGGGTGATCGACGCGCTCAAGGCCCACGGCATGTTGCTGCGGGTCGCCCGCCTCAAACACAGCTACCCGCACTGCTGGCGCCACAAAACCCCGATCATCTTCCGCGCCACCCCGCAATGGTTCATCGGCATGGACCACCACGGCTTGCGCGCCCGCGCCCTGAGCGAAATCAAGAAACTGCGCTTCACCCCGGACTGGGGCGAGGCGCGGCTGCAGGGCATGGTGGAAAACCGCCCCGACTGGTGCGTTTCCCGGCAGCGGTACTGGGGCGTGCCGATCACCCTGTTCACCCACAAGAAGACCGGGGAACTGCACCCGAACACCTTGGAGCTAATGGAACGAGCGGCGCTGCGCATCGAGCGAGGCGGCATCGACGCCTGGTTCGAGCTGGAACCGGCAGAATTGCTGGGCGCAGACGCGGCGGATTACGACAAGGCCAAGGACACCTTAGACGTTTGGTTCGATTCCGGCACCACCCACCTTTCGGTGTTGGAGCGCCGTCCCGAACTGCATTTCCCCGCCGAACTGTATCTGGAAGGTTCCGACCAGCATCGCGGCTGGTTCCAGTCCTCGCTGCTGGCGTCGGTGGCGATGCGCGGGGTCGCGCCCTACAAGGGCCTGTTGACCCACGGCTTCACCGTGGACGCCCATGGCCGCAAGATGTCCAAATCGTTGGGCAACGTGGTCGCGCCGCAGAAGGTGGTCAACTCGCTGGGCGCCGACGTGCTGCGGCTTGTGGGTGGCGGCGACCGACTATCGCGGCGAGATGGGCGTCTCCGACGAAATCCTCAAGCGCATGGCCGACTCCTACCGGCGGATGCGCAACACCGCCCGCTTCCTGCTGGCCAACCTCAACGGCTTCGATCCCGCGCATCATTCGGTGCCGCCGGAACGGATGCTGGCGCTGGACCGCTGGGCGGTGGACCGCGCCCGCCGCTTGCAGGAGGAGATTCTGGAGGCTTACGACCAATACCTGTTCCACCTGATCTACCAGAAGATCCACAACTTCTGCTCGGTGGACATGGGCAGCCTGTATCTGGACATCATCAAGGATCGCCAATACACCACCGGGCGCGATAGCGTCGCCCGGCGCTCGGCCCAGACCGCGATGTATCACATCCTGGAAGCGATGACCCGCTGGCTGGCGCCGATTTTGAGCTTCACCGCCGAGGAAATCTGGCGGAACATGCCCGGCGAGCGCGGCCCGTCGGTGTTCCTGACCACCTGGTATAGCGGACTGTCCGCCGTCGGCGAGGACGATCCGTTCGACGCGGCTTATTGGGAGCGGCTGCTCGGCGTCCGCGAGGCGGTCAGCAAGGAATTGGAGAAACTGCGGGTAGCGGGCGGCATCGGCTCGGGGCTGGACGCCGAGGTGGATTTGTATTGCGATGGCGCGCTGGCGGCCGATTTGGGTAAGCTGGAGGATGAATTGCGGTTTTTCTTCATCACCTCTTATGCCCGTGTTCACCCGCTGGCGGCGCGGCCGGCGGACTCGGTCGAGGTCCAGTTCAACGGTCAACCATTGGCGATTCGGGTTTCGCCCAGCGCCCGCGCCAAATGCGTGCGCTGCTGGCATCACCGCGAGGATGTCGGCCAAACCGCCGAACACCCGGAACTGTGCGGGCGGTGCGTGGACAATGCGTTCGGGGCAGGGGAAACGCGGCGGTTCGCCTGATCGTGACCGACTACGACAGCCCCTGGAAAACCGCGCTGGAGCGGTATTTCCCGCAATTCATGGCCTTTTTCTTTCCCGAAGCGCACGCCGGGATCGACTGGAGCCAGGGCCACACCTTTCTCGACAAGGAGTTGCAAAAGGTGGTGCGGGACGCGGAACTGGGCCGGCGGCTGGCGGACAAACTGGTGCGCGTGCGAGGTCGGGATGGCCAAGACGACCGGGTACTGGTCCACATTGAGGTGCAAGGCCAGCCGGAAAGCGACTTCGCCAAACGGATGTATGTTTACAACTACCGACTGTTCGACCGCTACGACCGGCCGGTGGTCAGTTTGGCGGTGCTGGGCGATTCGGTCGGGGAAACGCTAGGACGGTTCGGTTACCGGCGCTGGGGTTGCGCGGTGAGCCTGGAATTCCCGGTGGTCTGCCTCGGCGACTACCGGGATCGCTGGGACGAACTGGAGCAATCCGCCAATCCGTTCGCGGTGGCCGTGCAAGCCCATCTCAAGGCGCGAGAGACACGGACTGATGTGACTGGCCGCTATCAAGCCAAGCTGCATCTGGTCAAAAGCCTGTACCGGCGCGGCTGGCAGCGCCAGGATGTGCAGGAGCTGTTCCGATTCATCGATTGGGTGCTGGAATTGCCGGGCGCGTTGGAGCAGCGGTTATGGGATGAGGTGCAAACCAGCGAGGAGGTGCAAAAAATGCGTTACTTGTCCACTATCGAACGAATGGCTATCGATCGGGGATTTCAAAAGGGCCTCGACGAAGGCAAAGCCAAAGGTTTGGCCGAAGGCAAAGCCAAAGGTTTGGCCGAAGGCAAAGCCAAAGGTTTGGCCGAAGGCCGGGCCGAACTGTTAGCGCGCATTCTGCGGCGGCGCTTTGGCGACTTGCCCGAATGGGTCGAGATCCGCTTGCGCGAGGCGACACCGGAACAGTTGGAAAGCTGGGCCGACCACGCGCTCGACGCTACCCATTTGGAGGCAGTGTTCGATTGACCGACCTCGGGAACGTCCGGCCCGGATAAACTCGCGCATGCTCAAACAATGGGGATGGCTCAGCGTCTTGGTGATCGCGCTCGATCAAGCCACCAAGCATCTCGCCGAAATGCTACTGGCAATGCACCAGCCGGTGCCGGTACTGCCTTCGTTCAACCTGACGCTGACCTATAACACCGGCGCGGCGTTCAACTTTCTGGCCGGGGCCGGCGGCTGGCAACGCTGGTTCTTTCTGGGATTGGGACTGCTGGTCAGCATCGGCCTGATCGTCTGGCTGCACCGACTCAAGCCGGAGGAAAAATGGCTGGCGGCGGCGCTGGCGCTGATTCTGGCTGGCGCGGTGGGCAATTTGATCGACCGGGTCTGGCTCGGACAGGTGATCGATTTCATCCAAGTTTATTATGATCGCTGGTATTTTCCGGTGTTCAACCTCGCGGATATCGCCATCAATATCGGCGCGGCGCTGTTGGTGGTGGACAGCTTGCGGACCAAGAACGCCGATCGATCAGAGAATCCGTCGGGCGGCTCCTGAGCCGCGCCCTCCAGTCTTCCGAGAAAATCCCCGCATGAGCGCACACATCCATCTCGCCAATCCCCGCGGCTTTTGCGCCGGGGTGGATCGGGCCATCGGCATCGTCGAACGGGCGCTGGATCTGTTCGGCGCGCCGATCTACGTGCGCCACGAGGTGGTGCACAACCGGTTCGTGGTCGAAAACTTGCGCGAGCGCGGCGCGGTGTTCGTCGAGGAACTGGACGAAGTGCCGGACGAGGCGACGGTGATTTTCAGCGCCCACGGCGTGGCGCGGACGGTGCGGGAACAGGCGGCGCGGCGCGGGCTCAAGGTGTTCGACGCCACCTGTCCGCTGGTGACCAAAGTGCACATGGAGGTCAGCCGCCACGCCCGCGCCGGCCGCGAGGTGGTCCTGATCGGCCACGCCGGCCATCCCGAAGTCGAAGGCACCATGGGCCAGTACGACGAGGACCAGGGTGGGCGGATGTACTTGGTGGAGAAGACCGAGGACGTTTGGGCGCTGGCGGTGCGCAATCCCGCCGAGCTGGCCTACGTCACGCAAACCACCCTGTCGGTGGACGACACGGCGCGGATCGTCGCCGCCCTGCGCGAGCGTTTCCCGGCCATTCAGGGACCGCGCAAGGACGACATTTGCTACGCCACCCAGAACCGGCAGGACGCGGTCAAGGAGCTGTCGGGCCACTGCGAGCTGTTGCTGGTGGTGGGCTCGCGCAGCAGCTCCAACTCCAACCGGCTGCGGGAACTGGCGGAAAAAGAAGGGACGCCGGCCTATCTGATCGACGGGCCGGCGGACATCGACCCGGCTTGGCTGGCGGGCAAAACCGCCATCGGCGTCACCGCCGGCGCTTCCGCGCCCGAAGTGCTGGTGCGGCAGGTCATCGACCGCTTGCGGGAACTGGGCGCCGCCACGGTCGCGGAAAGCGCCGGGCGGGAAGAAAACGTGGTGTTCGCGCTGCCGAGGGAGCTGCGCTGATTCCCGCCGATCCTACCAGCACCGCGACGCCGCTTCCCGGTCGGCGGCGGCGGCGCTGTTGGTGCATTTGGCCCCGCCCAGCGCGCATTTCACTCCGGTATTGCTCAGCGTCAGATTGCCGCAAACCGTGTCGCTGACCTGCTGACCCGCCCGCGTGGCCGTCAAGGTAAATGTGTTTTGGGTCGTGACAGGAGCGATGGTGTAGTAGCCGCCAGCCGGCCCCCCTTCCTTGGGGGACTGCGCGAACGGCAGCGCCACCGCCACGCCCGCCCGCGTCTGGTCGTAGCGGTTGTTTTCGGTGTAGAACCGCTCCATCCACTGCGCCAGCTCCAACAGCACGGCCTCGGCGTCCGCCCGCCGCGATTTGCGCACGCTGTCCTGATAGGTCGGGTAGGCGATCCCGGCTAAGATACCGATAATCGCCACCACGATCATCAGTTCCATCAGGGTGAAGCCGCTCATCCTATCCCCGCGACGCATGGCCATCACTCCCTCTTATCGCAACTGGCGCCAGGATTGACGGCCGCCGCCGCTGGCGCCCTTTTCAGGCACATTCATAATCCCGCCGGTGGATCCACCCGCAAACTTGTACTCGACTTCGCCCGCAGAAATCACGGCGGGGGTTTTGATAATGCCAACGGTGGACTGGATTCCGCTGACCGGCACGGAAACATCCACCCCCGCAACGGTTATGGTGACATTGTCGGCGGTGGTAAAGCGAGTGTCCTTATTCACGTCGAATACCGAGTAAGCGAGGCGCCCCCCGTTCAACAAGTCTTGCTCCATGATCCAACTGGTGCCACCGGCATCGCAGGGGTTGGACGATGGAATAAGCGTGGTGAAAATCGCCCGGCCACCGCGCAAAATGGGCGTGCTGACCACCCGCTCGCCCGCCGCGCTGGAACCCGGCGGAATCAGATCGATGTACCAGCCGCGCTTGCTCGCCCAAGCAACCGAATTGGCGGCGACAACCCGCCATTTCAGCGTATTGACCGTCTGCTCGGACAAAATCGCCTGTTGCACGAGGGTGCTACGATCCGTTTGCGCTATCCGCGTGCCGTTGTCCCAAATCCCGTAAAGACTTTGAACAGCGGTACTGCCGTTATCCCCCACTTCAAAGTATTTGCCCGTACCAAAGGCGATAATATAGCCGCCGTTGGGGTGCGCGCCTATTTCGAGCGGCGCGGTGATCGGCTGGATTGTTTCGGTGGATGGCGAACCCGACACATATCGTGCCTTGAACAATGGGGCTGGATTGGGCGTGGGCGACACTCCGTCGTTGTAGGCGACCGCCCAGTTGCTGGCGGTGGCGCTGGTGAGATCGAACTTCCATATATTGCCTAACAGATCACCGCCATAAGCATATTCGATGGTTCTGGTGTTATCGGCCAGCAACGCCGGCGCCGCCAAACCGTTTGGACTTCCCGCGCTACCCGCTCCAGTATCAATCTTGCGAATCAGCGCGCCGGTTTCCAGGTTAACCGCAAAGAGAAACGCCCGCCGGTTGTCGCTTTCATAGCCGTTGCCAAAAATGGCCGCCCAAGTGCCATCCTTCATGCGCCCGATAACCGGTTGCCCGATAGTGTAACCGAGATCGGGATCCGTGAATTCCCAAAGCACCTTGGCCTGATCGAAGCTATCCGGATCGGTTATATCCAACGCAAAGATCGCGCGACCGCCGGCGCCGGTCGAACCCAATAAAACCGTATGCCAAGCACCGCCGAAATAGGCATCGCCGGCGTAGGGCGAGCCATCGACAAAATATTTGTGGGCGTAATTGACTGCCGTCAGACTGGCGAGATTCGGGAATACGGCTTTGGGGACGTAGGCGAACTTTTCTACCCCAGTCAAGGCATCGAAAGCGTGCAGCATGCCATCGTTGGCGCCGACATAAAGCGTTTTCGTTCGCGTTTTATTGGCGTTGCGGAACGCGAAGTAGGTGGTTTTGCCCGGTGTTCCGGTAGGCAGTTCCTCATAGCCGAAATTGGGATCGGCGACAAAATGTGGATCGGAGTTGACAATATCGCCCAATATCTTGGTGCGTCTGCGAAACTTGGTCGGGTCCGGCGTTGCCGGTGGCGGCGCCACTTCGTTGCTCTGATCGCCTCTCAGCCAGTCGATGCGGTTTTGGCCGTCCGTCGCGGTACCACCGGCCTGTAGCGCGGCTTGCTGCCCGGCATCCAGATTAGACCATTCGCTGACCTTGAATTCCACGCCCTTCACCACCGGACTGCCGGTACCGTTCCACGTAAAAATCTTCCGGCTTCCGTGGGCGGGAATTTTGCCGGAATCGTCCGTGTCCCACACTTTGCTGGCCGGATTGACGGTATCGACGGTGCCATCGGCATTGACCTTGTAGGCAACAAGCTGGCCGCTCCAGTCCGAGCTATCAAATTTTGCCTGGTAAATCAAAGTGCCGGTATTTAACTGAGTCGAGTTGGTCGCAATGGCGGCGGCCGTCCCAGTCTTGAATTCGATATCCAGAAAAATGGTGTCCAGCGCGGCTTTCAATGTGGCGCTGTCGTTAGCAAAGTAAGCGGTGTTGGTCCCACCGCTGGCCGCAATCGTGTTGAGCGTAGAGGGATCGGTTCCATAGGGCAGCGCAAAGCCGACCACGTAGGTCTCCACATTATCGGCCTTCAGCGCTGCCGCAGCGGAGGCCGCTTGTGCGATGGCGGTAGCCGGATTGGTAACGACATTACCGTCCTTGTCCGTAGACGGCAACCCATCCGTCACGAGAATGACAAAGTTCTTGCCGCAAGATTCAGGCAAAGGATAAACCGAGGCGGAATAGCCTTCTGCGGCATTTGTCCAAGTGCCCTTATAATAATCTTTAGCCGTCAACAAAGTTCCTTCTATCGGAGTTAATCCGGCATTTCTGATTCCCGTGTTAGCGCAATTCACGCCAAGCCCCGTTCCGGGGTTGGGAACATTGCATTTCAATCTCTCGTCGAGCGCGGTCGCTTGCGTCGCGTCCAGCAAGTTTATCGGAGTATGCAGAAATCCCCGCCCCGGTGAAGAATTCACATACCAAGTCGGGCCAACATGGTACCAGACAAGCCGTTTGCCAAAATCAAACAGACCTTGGGCAAAATCGCTATCCGTCGGACTGAGTTGCCCGTTAAAAAAGGGACCGTCATAGCCATTTCCTGGAGGAGCGGCATCCGAGGTGCCTGTCTTGGTAGAAAAACACTGGTAAGTATCCCAGGGTCCAGCAAGAGTTTCATTGTTATGAAAACCGTCCGGATAGTTCACATTGGCTGACGCATCGGCGGTGGCAGAGTAACAAAAGCCGGTCCCTTCGTTGCCTGAACTGTAGAAAGGCAGGGCGACATTGTAATAAACATCGGTCCCGCTGATAGTCTGCATGAATTTTTTTGTCGTAGAGCTTCTGTTGCCGGTGAAAGCGGAATTGTAATTGGCCGGATCGTAGCTGACATCATAAGGGGAATTATGTATTTGCCAAGCCGAGGTATTATTGAGCCGATAGCTCATCAGCCCCATATTGATTTTCTGTTGGTAATCACTCGTCAACTGTCGAATGATGTTGCGGGCAATCTCCGATTTGCTGTTGGCGCTGAAACTGCCCACCGCCGAACCATTTGCGGCCTCGTCCATGCTGTTAGAGTTGTCCAAGACCACGAGGATATTGGCTCTCGCAGCGTAAGTCACGAACAGCGGAACATTGGAAATCGCCGCCGTAGTATTAGTCGGATAAAATGAGATGAGCATCACCACCGACAAGCAACAACAAATCAGCGCGATTTTATTCAAAAGAACCGAACAAGAAAGCGCTGTTTTTCCGAGTTTATCGAGTGTTAACATAGCGCACCGAGCTGATAATAGTTGATAAAACAGTCGCGGGAAGGACGAGACCGCGACGGGAGGTGAGACGTTTCCGCAGATCCCGGCTCCATCATGACCGATCTCCTAGCGCCGATAAGTCGTCTGTAGAATCGCGACCGCATCGGCCGTACCCCCAAGGCTGCGGGCGGTCACCCGGTAAAACCCTGTATCGGGCAACGCACCAAACTTGAGGCTGCCACCCGGCAAGGTAACCCGAGGCAATTCTTCGACGACAAAGCGGGGCGGGTCGCCGATTTCGCTCAAGGTGCCGGAATAAGCTTGGGATTCGGCGTTGGTACACCCGGTTTTGACCGCCCAACAGTACGTGTCCAGCCAGTATGTCCCGACATCGGTCGTGGGCGTGACGGGCTGGCGAAAGCCCAGATTCGACCCGGCGTTGTCGAACGCGGGTAACGTGGCCCCTTGCAAAACGGCCTCGCCCGCCCGCAGGGCCGCTTCGGCGGCTTGGAACGCCAAGTTCCGCTGGCGAGCATTGCCGGCCATGCTCTCCTGTTGGGTGGTGCCTTGCATGGCGGTCACCCCGATCAAGGTCATCGCCAGCAAGAACACCAGGGCGACAATCAGGGCGGAACCCCGCTGCCAAGTCGCGTCTCGAACAAATCGGGTGGTACGGGCTGACTCGAACATGATCGCTCTCTACGGCAAGCGGTTGCGGATACCGATGGTGGTGGTAAACGTCTGATAGATGCGCCGGTCGCCGGCCGCGAAACTGTTGCCAACCGTGCCCGCGCCGCCGGTATCGGCGGGAAACAATATCGTTTGCGCGGCGTTGGCGAGGTTGTTCTCCAGGCTGACCAGCAGCAGATTGACGCGCACGCTGAGCACGTTGGCCCAGTCGGCGACGGCGTTCGCATCGACATACTGATCGACGATCCGGTCGCCGTTCGTGTCTTCTCCATAAAAGATCTGCATGTCTTGGACGCCCTCGATCAGTTCTTGCGACACCATGCTGGCGGTTGGAGGAGCCGCTGCAGCGGCGACTTGAAGCTGCAACCGATACAGGGATCGACCGGCACCGCTCGCGCCCACCCCGACGTAGTAAGCGCTGGGCGAGAAATCGACCAAGGTGGACTGCGCGGGCACGTAAGCATCAACCGTTCCGCCCGAAGCGCAAGGTGCGGGCGGCGTGCCCGAGGGAAACAAGTTGGCCGTGCAATTGCCGGGAACTGCCGTGCCCGCGCCCGAAGCGTGGGCGATCACGCTCGGCGGACCGGCGGTGACGGTGGTCACTTGAAAAATGGAGGTCCGTTGAACGTCGCAAACGATGGCGATGTCGCCACGGGACAACGTCGAGCCATCGGGTTTGCTCAAACCGCTGAGGGTAAACGTGGGGGGCAGCGCAGTCGGGGCGGAAGCCGTGATGAAATACCCCCCGCTTCCCCCCAGAAAGATCGCGGCATCGGTCCCGGCCACCCGATCCCCGGCATTGGTCCCGACAGCTCTTCCGGGAAAAACCTGAGCGCCGTCATAGCCCACCAAGGCGCCGGCGCCGAAGTCTTTCCACCAGTCGGCCGGATTGTTCAATACGTTGACGACCGGATTGGTGGGAGGGCAGCCGGTAAAACCCGTCATCCGGATATCGCGGGATAATATCTCCGTAGCGAAACGCCCGTTTTCCTGAATGCGGGAGAGGGCTTCGTGGAACCGATAGGTTTGTCTGGTGCCGAGGAAAAGCTGAATGACGCCCGCCACCAAGAACAAGCTGAGGACCAGCGCCACCATGATCTCCACCAGCGAGAAACCGCGCTGGTGGAGGACTGTCTCGAACTTGCTACCCCGACCGTCGTTCATAGCTGGGTCATCATCCTGAATCTTTGCACCGGTGATTGTCCGCGACTGTCATCCCAGATCACCGAGATGCTGAATACGCTGCCGGGAATGACCGTGCAATTGTCGGCCGCATCGAGAGTGCCTTTACAAATGACGCCGGTTCCCGAAGGCAAGGCGCAAGCTAGCGCGTTCCGCCACGCTTGAATATCCTGGTTGGCGATGGTTCCCGAGAGCGCAACCACCGCGCAGGCCGGCGGCGGGCTTTGAATCGCCACGCTGTCGTAAGCCCCAGGACTGGCCAGCGCCACACTCCGGTTGGCTCGTATTCGGTCGGCAATATCGTAAGCGAGATTGGTGGCTTGCGAGCGCAGGTAGGCGCTGTTGTTAAACCGCACCGAGGTGACCTGCAAACCGGCCAAACCCAACAGCCCGACCGCCAGCACCACGACCGCAACCAAAACCTCGACCAGAGTGAAGCCGGATTGCGTTTGCGTCATCGATGATTTGTAACTTGCTAAGGGCATGTTGCTTTCTCCACCCGCGCCCGTCCGGTATTGCTGATCAAAATGGTATTTTTTTGGTTGTTGCCGTTGCATAAACCGAAGGTCAATGTGCCCGATTGAAAGGTCCCGCTATTGGCGACCCGGGTAAATCCGTCCGGCGAATAGGAAATGTAATCGGCCACGTCGGTTGAGCCCTGTAGGGTATCGCCGCCACCTAATACACCGTGCACACGAAGAATGGTCTCGCCGGCATCCACGGTAGCGTCGCTATCGGAATCGACGAACACGATCCACCCTTGGTCCCACGCTCCCGTCGTCGCGCAAGATGCGCTATCGCCGCTCTTGCACAACACCACGCGCCGCCCTCGTTTGGTCGCCTCGCTGCGGGCGAAATTGAGCCCGCCCATAAACTCGTTGGCGTGCGTGGCGGCCTGGTTGTTGCGCAGCATTTGCTGAAACGCCGGCACGCCGACCGCCAGCAGGATCGCCGCCACGGCCAACGCGACCATCAGCTCGATGAGAGTAAAACCCCGTTTCCCGTTCATGGCCGGCACCTTATAAAATCCCCCAAGCTCCCTCATCACGATCAAGGTTTAACGGTGACAATTTCTCGACGAGCGGTCGGTGCGCGACCACAACGATCCTTGCAAGCCGCCATGAATTCGCTCACGGGCAGGTATCGCCGGCTCGCTTTTCCCGAACTCTGGCACGGCCAGTAACGTTGATCGCGACGAAACGGGCGCGGTCTGCGCCGCGACTATCGCAAATCCGGAACGTCCCGTTCGCCAAATTGGTGTTCCCGACACTGAAGCCGCTGGGCTGATACGCGATCCATCGGGTAAAGGCGCCGCCGGCTCGGATCGTGATCTCGCCAACGGCGCGCTGCCCCGCCCGGAGGATGGGTTCCTCCGCATCGTGCACGCCGTTTCCATTGTTATCCGCATAGATCAGCCAACCTTCCTCCCAGATGCCGGTGGCATCGGTCGCGCAGTCGGCGCCCGCCGCCCGACAAATCAGCACCCGCACGCCCCGCTTGGTCGCCTCGGATCGCGCCAAATTCAGCGCACCGACCAAGCCATTGGTCTGGGCGATGATTCGCTGTTCCCGAATAAAATCTCGAAAAACCGGAACTCCCATCGTCAAAAAAATCGCGGCCAACGCCATGACCACGATCAGCTCGAACAAGGTAAAACCCGAATTCCTGGGCATTGGGCACTCCGTCGAAACCGACGAATATGAGGATGTCAAGAAAACCACCAACTCGGCGAGCCAACCTTAACTGACAGGCGTCTACTCGCACAAACAACGAGTTAGTTGTTGTACAGCCTCTTCGCTTCGATATTCGATTTCATCGCCTCACCATTAAGGCAAGCTGTGTGGTTGAAGCGTTTTTTCTCGCTCGAAAGCGGCTGCTCGCAGCCGCCAAAGCAACCGCGAAAATTGCGCTAACGTTTCTGGCGATCCGGGGATCGGGGAAAAGCGAGTTCTGCCCGAAAAGATGCGGTCAAAGATAAAGCCCGAGTACCGCAATCTGCTGGTGATCGGTGCGCGCAGCGGTATCGCCTTGAACCGGCTGCGGAAACTGGCGGGGGAGAACAGAAACGCCGGCCCATCTGGATCGACGGGCCGGCGGACATCGACTGTTGGCGATAATTCGGGTTACCGCAGTCGCGGAAAGCGCCGGGCGGGAAGAAAACGCGGTGTTCGCGCTGCCGAGAGAGTTGCGCTGATTCCCGCCGATCCTACCAGCACCGCGATGCCGCTTCCCGGTCGGCGGCGGCGGCGCTGTTGGTGCATTTGGCCCCGCCCAGCGCGCATTTCACTCCGGTATTGCTCAGCGTCAGATTGCCGCAAACCGTGTCGCTGACCTGCGGACCCGCCCGCGTGGCGGTCAGGGTGAAGGTGTTCGGCTGGGGCGCCGCCACCGCGATGGTGTAGTAACCCCCCGCCGGCCCCCCCTCCTTGGGGGACTGCGCGAACGGCAGCGCCACCGCCACGCCCGCCCGCGTTTGGTCGTAGCGGTTGTTTTCGGTGTAGAACCGCTCCATCCACTGCGCCAGCTCCAACAGCACGGCCTCGGCGTCCGCCCGCCGCGATTTGCGCACGCTGTCCTGATAGGTCGGGTAGGCGATCCCGGCTAAGATACCGATAATCGCCACCACGATCATCAGTTCCATCAGGGTGAAGCCGCGCGCTTTGCCGACGCATTGCTCTTCCCATCATTCGACTCATCCCAGCATTCATTTATTGCATCTCCACTTGCCGCCAGGACTGCCGGCCAATCTCGGTATCGACGATGGGAATATCCACCACCCCGCCCTCCGACGTGCTCACGTAGACCATGGTTTTCTGTTGCTCCGGGGCTTTCATCGCGGTGGGCGCCGACGCGATGCTGTTGATCGTCACGCTGCTCGCCGCAAACCCCGTTGTTGTTTCGGTGACGGGCACCTCGGGAACGGCTCCACCCAGGAAGCTCGCCGCCAATCGCTTGCCCGTTACGGCGTCGAGAACGTTCACCCAACTGGTGCCGCCAAATTTGCAAGGGTCCGGGTCAGGCAGAATGCTGGTGAAAATAACCCGACTACCCACGATCAAGGGATCGCCGGGCACCCGCTCGCCAGGCTCCTTCAGATCGAGATACCAGCCGCGATGGGGCGGACTGCCTTCATAGTTCACTTCCCTCTTGCTGGTGACCCGGAAAACTTTGCCGTCGGCTGTAAAGCTTCCTGCCGAGCTAACGGGTCCCGAGGGACCGGCGGCTTGGCAAGTCGGCTCGACCGGGCTGCCCGGGCAGAAAATCTGCGCTTGCAGGTCGGTGCGGCTGAAACAGGCGGTCGTGATGACGCCGGTGGAGACACCGATACAGGAATTGGCGTCCATGTCGTCCCACACCCCGTAGAACGTCTGTTGGCTGGTGCTGGACACATCGGTGGCGCCCAGATACTTGCCCGTGCCGAACAGCACCATGTAGGTCTGTTCATCCAATTGCGTGTTCGGATCGGTGCTCGTGTTCCGTTTCGGATGCCGCGTCACCTGTGGCGCGGCGGTGATCGGCTGCGGATTGTTGGCGGCGTCCTTGGCGGTGAACAGCTTGGCGTAGGTCCAGTTGTTGGGATTGGGGTCCCGGATATCGAATCGCCACAAGTTCCCCGTCAAATCCCCGGCATAAATGAAATCGGCAATCGCGTCCCCGTCGCCGTCGATCACGCTGGGCGTGGAAAGTCCCTGGCCTTCGCGCAAATCGATTTTCCTGATGAGGGCGCCGGTCTGGACATTGACCACAAACAGCACGGCGCTGGTGACGGGCGTCACGGGAATCGTGGCCGGCTTGTTCGGATTGTTGCTGTTGTAGCCGTTACCGAATATCGCCACCCAAGGATTGTTGTCCTGATTCGCGTCGCCGTCGCTCCGCCGAACCAGCGAGGGCTGGCTGAAGGTCAATCCCAGATCGGGGTCCTTCAGTTCCCACAGGGAGACGTTATCGGCGTTGGTTTCGTTCAGCGAGCCGGGCGCGGTCACGGTGCCGCTGCTATCGGCGGTGCCGGCCTCGGTCACATCCAGGGCGAAATAGCTCAACCCACCCGCCCGCAATCCGCCGACCAACACCGTATGCCAACTGCCATCGCTGAACTGTACGTCGAGCGCGGTCGGCGAGGCATCCACGTAGAACTGGTGCTGCTGGGCATAGCTCAATTGGGAGAGCGCGTTCAGTTTCGGATAGAGCTCGCTCGGGACATAGGCGAATACCTCCTTGCCGGTATTGGCATCGAAACCGTGCATCATGCCGTCGTTGGCGCCGACGTATACCATGGGCCGGCGGTTGGCGCGCGCATCGGCGAAAGCGGTGTAGTTGCCAAAGGGATAGGCCGCGTCGGGGGGACCGACGTAGAACGGATTGGAGTTGACGATGTCGCCCAGCGTGTTGCGAATGGTCAAATTGGTCTCTTCATCGACATCGATCCGCTTGCGGAACTGGTCCTCTTCGGTGGCGTCGCCGCGCAGATAGGCGAGACGCAGGGAGCCCTGGTTATCGCTGCCTTCCAGGGCGCTGATCTGGTCCGGATCGAGCGCGGTGGGGCTGCTGGTCGGGACGCTGCTCGGCCAGCGGAAGGGGATTCCGTTGCCGTTGGTGGGCTTAAAAGTCAGGATCTGGCGGTCGTTCGGCAGAAGTTGAATCGCTGCATCGTGCGTCTTCCAAACACTGAGCGGTTTTCCGGCGGCGTCGACCTGGATTTTTCCGGTGGCCGGATCGACCAGGAGCGCCCGCATCTCGCCGTTCCACACTCCGCTCTTGAAGCGGGCCTGATAAACCTTGCTGCCGGCGAACAGCGAGCCGGAGTTGACGGCCACCGACGCCGCCGCACCGGTGCGGCTGATGATTTGCTCGAAGGTGTCGCGCAGTTGCTCTTTCAGCTTGCCCGCATTGGTCACCAGGAAATAGTTATCGGGCTTGCCGTCGCCGTCTTTGTCCCATTCGCCCGGCTGATCGGGAAGATCGTTGGGCGGATTGACGGGAGCGCCGGGGGGATTCTCGACAAAGCCGCCCCACTTGGCCGCGTACCAAAGCGGATCGTGCGGGATCAGCGAAGCCGTGCTGGCGTTCACACCGGCGGTGAACGTGCGGGTGGCGTTCAGCGGTAACGCCACGTCATCGTCCCAGCCAGCGGTCGTATTCGGCGCGGGCGGAACCCCGACGAAGGTGGGCGGCGTATCCAGGAAGTAGTCCGGATCGCTGCCGGTGCCGGTATCGGTGTCCCGAACTTCCAAATAAACACCATCCGCCGTGGTACCCGAAATCACATAACCCATATGTTGAATGATACCGCCAGCGGCATAATCGGAAGATAGATTCACGACCAATTGACCAGAGGCATTGACTGAGAAGGTATACGTCACGATCGCATCCATATCGTGATCGGAACCGTATTCCGAGTCTTCGTAATTGAGTCGGAATTTGATGAAAGGGCGACCGCCGTTAACCGTGGCGTCCAAATTGCCTGCCCCGGTATTGGCGATGGTTTCGACGTAAAAATCGACGATGGTGTTGGTCGGTTGAAACTGTCCGGCCGCCGAATTGATACCGCTACCGCCAACCGATTTGGCGAACGGCACCACCGTGATGATCTTCTTGCTTGCATCATTGTAGCTGGGGATGGGGATTTCGATGGACGGCAGGGGAGAAGATAACGCGATACCAAAAGTATCGGTCATGACGGTATGCGGGCTACCCGACGCGACAGTAATTTGCCTCACCCCCGTCAGTCTTGCCGAAATAAGCGACGCTGGCCGCATAATAACCGCCTTGCCGGGTGGGTTCCTCGGGTGAAATGCCGCGAATGTTACCGAAACTGTCGGCGCTCTTGGGCGTTGGGGCGGTATCGTAAACATTCCCCGACTGGCCAATGAAGATATTTTTTGCGCCGCCTTGCTCGTTATCCCAAATCGTTTCACCGATACTGGCGACACCGAGGCTGCCGATGTCGCTGGTGATCCCCGTGCCAAAATCCGAGGCGATCCCCGGCAACTGATTGGTATCAAAAGAGGGAATGTCGGCAATCACCACTTCAAAAGGCTTGGAGCAATAAGGGTAACCGCCCAGATTTTCCGGTCTAAAGGGATCGGACCAAGTCGGCTTGGGCAGATTGAGATTATCGGCCGCATCAAATCCGTCGAACTCGCCCGCCGTAACAGCGTAATCTGTGGTCGGCCCGGTTTTGCCAGCAAAATAGCGGAGCCCCTCGTACATCATCTCGGCGATGGGATTGCCCCACATCGCACATCGGCCTTCCTGCATGGCGGTGACCATGGGAACATTACAACCTCCATCATTGTAGGAATAGTTCCCGCTTCGGAACCCGACGATCCGAATATTATCGATCGTTTTCACGATGCTCCCGGCGCTCCCAGGCGCCAGGAATTGGCCGGTGGTCGGATTAACTTCGTTGGTGAAGGAGGAAACATTCTTGCGCAGCAGGCCTCCCGACAAATGCTTTTTGTAAGAACCTGTCAGCAAGCCGAACGCCATGCGGTCGGTTTCACCGTATTCGTGCAGCAGTCCGGTGGGCTTGTAAACGGTCGGGCTAGCTTCCGGATAACCTTTGCATTCCGGCTCCAATAGCCCGCTCACGCAAGCTTTGACCCGAACCGTGTAATCGGTCAGCGCGGAAGTGGGTATGGTGCGCTGCCACCACAAATAATAATTATCTCCGCCATAGTTTTCTTCGTGGCGAAACTCGATGGTGTGCGCACCAGCGGTCAGGGTGATGGTGCCACTGTGGGTCTGGCAGCCACAATCTCCATGCCCATCGTACCAACTGGCGACCAAGGTACCGTCGATGATGACTTCAACCGCGTCATCGCCATCGACGGCAAAGGTATAGGTTCCCGCCGAGGGAACCAGAATTTGCCCGGTAAAGATGGTGAGATAATCTTCGCTCAAACCGAAAGGATTGCCGCTACCGTCAATCTTGCTGGCTGGGCCAGAGCCGAACCGATTGACCGTGGTGGCGTAGGTGGTCACCATCTGATTGTATTCGGTATGATTGGCGGGATGGGGGACATTGACATCCGTCGCTCCGCCTTGCCTTAAATCGTAGGTGGTTTGCGTCAGATTGGCAAAGTTTTGACTGGGCACCTTTTCCCAAACCGTGCTCCCTGTCACCGCGCAATTGACGCGAATCTCGCTACCTCCTGCATTGATTCCCGAAACACATTGATCTCCCGCAACCGGTCTTTCGATTGACAGCCAGTTCCAAACCCGGAAATTACTGTTGGTGAGCACGCGCAAAAGGGGGAGTTGCAATACGTCGTTTTGCAGCGTCGTATTGGCGAACAAGTGCCGCGTGCCCGTCGCAGGCTGCGAGAGCGGAGCGTACTGGCTGATGTCGTAACCATCATGCGCGGTGCTGGTGTATTCCTTGCCCCAGCTATGCGCGTCTTGGGAAATATAGGAACGTTGCAAGACGGTTTCCGTGGTGCTATCCGTATAACGGTAGCCGCCATAGAGCACCCGCCGGATGGCATCGATGCGGGATGTGGTCAAATAATTGAGAAAATCGCCACTCCATCCGGTCGCGCAGGTTTTGATTCTCGTTTCCCTTCTGTTCTTGATCGCTTCTTGCGTCATCGCGATGGGTTCGAATATCCCGCCGCCGTAACTGTAACACTTATATGAATCGAAATAGCCGTAGTAGTCTAATGCTTTCCCATTTTGGGTGAGATTCGGTTTGTATCCGGCATCAATCTCGCCGTCCTGGTTGACATCGGAAGCGTCGTTGTAAGCTTCGTAATAGAGTTTATGATCGCGCCCCATGACCAGCATCGACAGCGGAACTCCGTTTCCACCCAGGAAGAGGGGTAAATTGGAAATATCGACAACCGCTTGAGCGGGCGATAAGGGCAACGCGAACGCGAACCCTAACAGCATGCTACCGAGCAGGAATTGTCTATTAACTTTACGGCATTCGTTCATTGCCATTCTCCGATAACGTGAGGGGCATCCCTTTCGGGACTCACCTTCCGTAGACGCTTTGCAGCATAACTTGAGCCAAGGGTTGATTGGTGGTATCGGCCACCCCGATCCCGTATCCTTGCGTGGTGACACGATAGTAAATGGTTACAGGCTGCGGGGCTCTTCCAACCACGAGCGAGCCAAATTCACGTAAATATTCGAGGATGTAGCGAGGCTGACGTGAGACGCCAGCCAAATCGGGTGGACGTATTTCACCTGTGCCTCCAATCGGAACACTGGCTGGGGTATTTAGGGTTGTGTGATTGGCATACAAGCGATATGGCAAGGGGGTGGTAGAATAGGATGTGGGAGGAAAAGGAGCGTTCCAGTCAATGCCATACCACTGAGGAGGATTGGAATCTTTAGCCAAGCACAAGCCTTTCAGGCTCGGGATAGTGGTATTAATACAAGTCGCTGAGAAATGAATTTTTTTATAATCATTATTACGTATCCTGCGAGAGGTGATTGGATCCTTGTTGTTTATATCCTGCTCGCCATCCTGCAAGCCCAATTCTGCTGCTTGAAATGCATTATTTTGATCGCGTGAGTTGCCGGCCATTCTTTCTTCAAGGATCGTGGTTCTCATGCCAGCCGTGCCGAGAATGAACATCAGCAATAAAATAATCAGACCGATAACCAGGGCGCTACCCGTCTGATATTTGTTGGGAATCGAACGATTAGTGCTCATACTCACAATCCTTCAAGCCCGGTTGCGTAGGGTAATAGTGGTTGTAAACACACGGCGAAGACGGCGATCAGTTGGGGTTGTTGTAGCTCCATTAAAGCTATAAGGTTGAGGCGCCCCGACCAAATTGTTTTCTTGGGTGCGAATCAACACGCTGATACGCAGACTGACAACCCGGTCCCAACTGCCGACATTGTTGGCCGGCACGTAGCGGTCAGCCCCTCCAAAAACATCACCATCCGTATTTTCACCATAAAGAATTTGCATGTTCTCAATATCTTCTAGAATAGCCTGGGCCGCAACTCCCGCACCCGACTGGCAACGCAACGCGTATTTGTCTGAAGCGCTGTCATAGCTAACAGTGAAAACATTACTGGAAGTTACTGGAGCAACCGCCGAACTGATGATCTGCGCGTTCAAACAATTCCTGATATCGCCTTGACCTGCGCCCTCACCTTCAAAAACGACAGTAAGAGTATCGCTGCCATTTGTGCCATCATCGTTCGTTCCCTGAATCGCACGCACGCCTGAAAATTTATCCTCAAAACTTCTCCCCTCTTCGATGGTAGCGCGGGACCGATAGCCCGCCAATCGTATATTACGGCTGAGAAAATCAATCGCAAATCGGCCGTTTTCTTGAACTCTGGATAAATTTTCCTGCACCCTGGAAGACTGCCGGGTGCCGATAAACATTTGCAGCAGGCCAGCCAGCAAAAACAGGCTGATTACCAGCGCCACCATAATTTCGACCAATGTCAGTCCACGCTGGCGATCAATTCGAGTTAGGCTATTCATGGGCGAAAGCTCGTGGCGAATAGCTGGGGAGTTGCGGACTGGTCATCGGTCCACCAGATTTTGATCGCATACATCTCCATCTCGGGTTTAGCAAATGCGGGACCACTACATGTTGGTGTACCTGGTGTCCCATCTTCAGGGGTGTTATCGACGCAAACCAATCCAACCCCATTAGGCAACACATCCGCAATAGCCTGATTCCACTCGAACAAGTCGTGCTCGGCCATCTGTTGTACACTGCAACCAGAAGTTGTCTTGCAAGCTGTGTGTTGGACACCCGCCGAATCGGCCACGGTAGGCTTGTCGTATCGACCTCCCTTAACTCCGGCAATATTCGCACGCATTCGATCAATAATATCGTAGGATTGAATCGTTGCCTGCGTGCGCATGTAGGCGCTATGGTTGGTGCGCAAACCGATCACCTGCATTCCGGCAAGGCTCAGCAGGCCGACCGACATCACAATTAAAGCTACCAAAACCTCAAGCAGAGTAAAACCGCGAGAGCAATAGCGTGTGTGCCAGAGAGATAGCTGTTTTTTTATGGGCATGAGCAGGGTTCTCCAGACGTTTTTTTCTCTCGGTAAGCAACACGGCCGGTAACGGAAATTTCAATGAAACGAGCTTGATCAACTCCTCGGCTAATCACAGAGTTTAAAAACACCCTGACAAGTGGCCGCATCGATACTGCCTGGAGAAAAAAGAGTGCCGTTCGCGAGATATGTCACCGATTGAGTTAATGCTCCAGAGGTCTGCAATGTAAAACTTTGCGGGATCGAGCCTTGTACCTTGATGGTTTCTCCGCTACTCAGCGCGCTGTCTTGATTTCTATCGACGTACACTATCCAGCCATTTTCCCAGACACCCGTTGTGTCGGTCGCGCAGGTAGCGCCATCCGCGCTGCGACAGATCGTGGCCCGCAACCCGCTTTTTGCCGCCTCTGATCGCGCCAAATTCAAAGCTCCGACAAACTCGTTCACCTGAGCTACGCGAGTGTTGTTCAGGATGGTATTCCGAAAGGATGGCACGCCAATGGTGACAACGATTGCCGCGATGACCATGGTGATGATCAGCTCGATCAGGGTAAAGCCAAGGTTTCGACGTTTCATTGGCAATCACACTCGTAGCGTTGCTTGGTTCGACATGATCATCTTCGGCATGCGTATAAATTTTTGACAATCAGTGCTGTATTGCCCGAGCACTGTCGGTGCAGCTCAAGCTAATCAAACCACACGGGCGCACACAAACAAGCGATAAGCGATAAATGGTTTCATAATACCGACAAACGGTCAGGTCACGTATTACTTTTTATGTCTGTATAGCGATACGGCAATTTTGTGCCGATTATGTTGATTAACTTTCGACTTTTAGTATCAATAAAATTACAATCAACACCGATCACGAGCATGGACCAGCAAGAACTTGAACTCAAAGAGATAGCGGGATGGAAAAAACTGCAATGACCTCTCCCCGGCCGAAACCAGCGCCCGAACCGGACCCTGCCTCATGCTTCCTCCCCGATTTCTGCGCCAACCACATTATCTTCGTCATGGTCCTGTTGGCTGAGCTGTTCGCCCTGGTCCTGGCACTGTGGGAAATCGACCGACCCGGCGAATTCTGGAATCGTCTGGCGATCATCTCGCTGTTCGTGCAATGGGTGACGCTGGGATCGGCCGCCGCCCTATGCCTCGCCAAGCGTCGGTTCAACCGGCTCGGTTCGACCGCCGCCGCGCTCGCCGTGCTGGGCTTGACGCTCCTGATCACCGCGCTGTTTTCGCTGGCCGGCTGGTGGATTTTGGAGCCGAGTCTCGACTTGCTGGAAAATCCGGCGCCGTTAGTCCCCCTGCTGGTCCGCAACCTCGCCATCGCCGCCATCGTCACCCTGATCGCGCTGCGCTACTTCTACGTCCAACACCACTGGAAACGGAACGTCGAGGCCGAAGCCCGCGCCCGCCTGCAAGCCTTGCAAGCCCGTATCCACCCGCATTTTCTGTTCAACGCCCTCAACACCATCGCCAGCCTGATTCACGGCCGGCCGGACCAAGCCGAACAGGCGGTCCTCGACCTGGCCGACATGCTGCGCTCGGCGCTGGCCTACCGAGAGCGGATCACTCTAGAGGCCGAACTCGAACTCACCCGCCGCTATCTCGCCATCGAGAGCCTGCGCCTCGGCGAACGGCTGCGGGTGGACTGGCAACTGGACGAGGATTTGCCGCTCGATCTGCCGACGCCCGCCCTGCTGCTGCAACCGCTGGTCGAGAACGCCATCCACCACGGCATCCAGCGGTTGCCGGAAGGTGGGACTTTGACCATCCGCATCGAGCGGCAATCGCAAGCCTTGCGGGTCACCGTCGCCAATCCCCGTTCCGCCGACGGCGCGGCGGCGCGACCCGGCCAAGGCATCGCGCAGCACAACATCCGCCAGCGCCTGCAACTGGCCTACCACGCGCCCAACCCCCTGGAAATCACCGAAACGCCAGAACGTTACCAGGTCGCTTTCGCCATCCCGCTGGAAGAAGGCGGATCGGCGAGCCTTTCCTAGCAAGCGCCCGCAATCTCGTCAATTATTGCTACGCTTGTGGGAGATGCTCCCGTTTTGGCTCGAACGATGAACGTGTTAATCGTTGACGACGAACCGCCCGCCCGGGATCGGTTGCACAATTTGCTCGATCAACTTCCCGACTACCACTGCTGCGGTGAAGCCAGCAACGGCGCGGAAGCCCTGCGGCTGGCGGAAAGCGCGCCGCCGGACATCGTGCTGCTGGACATCCAGATGCCGGGCTTGGACGGGCTGGAAACCGCGCGGCGGCTGGCGGCGCTGGCCCGGCCTCCCGCCGTGATTTTCGTCACGGCCTACGGCGAGCACGCCCTGGAAGCCCTCGACGCCCAAGCGGTAGCCTACCTGCTCAAGCCGGTTCGGCTGGAGCGGCTGGAGCGGGCCTTGACCAACGCCAGCCGCCTCAATCGCGCCCAACTGGCCAGCCTGACCGCCGACCGCGCCGAAGCCGGCCGCACGCACATCCGCGCCCGCCTCGGCCAACGGCTGGAATTGATCCCGCTGGCCGACGTTTGCTACTTCCTGGCCGACCAGAAATACGTCACGGTTCGCCACCGCCACGGAGAAGCGCTGATCGAGGAATCGTTAAAGGCGTTGGAAACCGAGTTGGGGGCGCGGGTGATGCGGGTCCACCGCAATGCGCTGGCGATGGCATTGCATGTCGCCGGTTTGGAAAAATCCGCCGACGGCGGCGTCCATCTGATCTTCGACAACATCCCGGACCGACTGGAAGTGAGCCGGCGCCATCTTGGGATGGTTCGCCAGTTCCTCAAGGATGCCTGAGCCGACACGAACCCCCTCCTCTCCTATTCGCCCCCTCTCCCTTTGGGAGAGGGGCCAGGGGTGAGGGTTTATTTTCAACAGGTTAACTCCCTCACCCTAACCCTCTCCCTCCGGGAGAGGGAATTCCACGTTTCGGCGGCGCCTTATCGGGTATCTTGACATCAACCCGGCGGCCAGCCCAGCTCCCGACCCGCCAGCAGGTGCAGGTGGACGTGAAAGACGATCTGGCCGGCGGCGCGGTTGCAGTTGATGACGGTCCGGTAGCCGCTGTCCGCCACCCCCGACTCGGCCGCCACCCGCTTGGCGGCCAAATACAGCCGCCCGATCAGCGCCGCATCCGCCTCGGTCAAGTCATTGAGGGTGGCGATATGGCGCCGGGGAATGACCAGCAGATGCACCGGCGCCTCGGGGTTGATGTCCCGAAAGGCCAGCACCTCGCCGTCGTCGTAAAGCTTGGCGGCGGGAATCTCGCCGGCGGCGATCTTGCAAAAAATGCAGTCGGTCATGACGTTTGCTCCGGTAACGCTCACAGCTCCCGCCGGCCGGCGAAAGCGTGCGCCAGCGTGCCGCCGTCCACGTATTCCAGTTCCCCGCCCAGCGGCACGCCGTGGGCGATGCGGGTGGCGCGGATGCCGCGCTCGCGGGCCAGTTCGGCGATGTAGTAAGCGGTGGCCTCGCCTTCCACGGTCGGGTTGGTGGCGAGAATGATCTCGTGGACCTCGCCCTCGCTCAGCCGGGCTTCCAGCGCTTCCAGACCCAGTTCCGCTGGACCGATGCCGTCCAGGGGCGACAAATGGCCCATCAGCACGAAATACAAGCCCTGAAAGCCGGTCGCCTGCTCCACCGCCAGCACGTCGGCGGGGGTTTCGATCACGCACAACAGCGCGCGATTGCGGCGGGGATTGGCGCACACCGCGCAGAGTTCGGTTTCGCTCAAATCGCGGCAGCGCCGACAGCGGCCGATACCTTCCAGCGCCGCTTGCAAAGAATCGACCAGCCGCCGAGCGCCGTCGCGGTCCCGCTCCAGCAGGTGCAGCGCCATCCGCTGGGCGGATTTCGGCCCCACCCCCGGCAGGCAGCGCAAGGCCGTCATCAGCCGGTTCAGCAGCGGCGAGCCGGCCACGGCGCGGCGTCAGAACGGCAGCTTGAGATCGCCCAGCATGCCCGGTGGCAACCCCATGCCCGAGGTCAGGCCGGACATCTTTTCCTGCACGGTCCGCTCGACCTTGTGGACCGCGTCGTTGAAGGCGGCCGCCACCAAATCTTCCAGCATGTCCTTGTCGTCGCCCACCAGACTGGGGTCGATCCGCAGCCGCTTGACCTCGTAGCGGCCGGTGATGGTCGCGCTGACCAGACCGCCGCCCGCCTCGCCGGTGATTTCCATCGCCGCGATTTCCGCCTGCGCCTTTTGCAGATTTTCCTGCATCTTCTGCGCCTGCTTCATGATATTGCCCAAACCACCTTTCATCGTCTCTCCTCCATCAGCACAACCTTCATCTCCGCCACCTCTCCCGCCGACGGGCCAAAGGGCGCGAATCGTTAACCGTCGGTAGCGTCGAGCGGGTGAATCGCGACGATCCGCGCATCGAACGTCTCCCGCATATCCCGCACGTTCGGGTCTTGGTTCACGCGCTCGACGGCGGCCTGTTGCCGTTCCGCCCGCTGCTGCTGTCGCTGGTCGGCGGGCGTCGCCGCCATCAGCTTGCCCACCTGAAAGCGCAGGCTGACCGGGGCGCCGAGATGCTGCTCCAGAGCCATCTTCAGCCGCTCCTCGCTCGTCTTGTTCCGCATTTGGGCGTGAGTCGCTTCGAGCGCCAGATGAAAACTGTTGCCTTCGCGGGCGACCAGGGCGCAATTCAAGGCCAACTGTTTGGCCATGCCGCCCAGCTCCAACCGCTCGACCAAACCGCTCCACTCCGAAACCGGTCGCGCCGGCGGCGACACGGGGAGCGGGGGGGCGGACGGGCGGGCCAGCGGGACGGACGGCGCCGGAGATGGCGCCGGAGCCGGAGCGGGCTCGCGCGGCACGGATTGCAGCATCCTCGCCCCACCCTCCAGATCCGCCGGCCGAAAGCACAGCATCCGCAATAACGCCATCTCGAAACCGCCGCGCGGATCGGGCGCCAGCGGCAAATCGCGCCGGCCCAGCAGGGCAATTTGGTAAAACAACTGCACGTCTTCCGGCGCCAGCGCACCGGCCAGCCGCAACAGCTCCTCCGGTTCGGCCACGCCGTCGGCCGGCGCGGCTTCGGGCACGGCCTGGACCAGCGCCACCTGTTGCAGCAGCGCCAGCAACTCGGCCAGCACCGCCGCGTAATCGGGTGTCGCTTCGTCCAGTTCCGCCACTCGCCGCAGCAATGCCGGGGCGTCGTTGGCCGCCAGCGCCTCCAGCAAATCCAACACCACCCGCCGGTCGATGCTGCCGAGCATGGCGGCGACCGCCGCCTGCTCGACCCGGCCGGCGCCGAAGGCGATGGCCTGATCCAGCAGGCTCAAGGCATCGCGCATGCTGCCGTCGCCGGCGCGGGCCAGCAACCGCAGCGCCCCTTCCTCGCGCGGAACGCCCTCCGCCGCCAGCACCTTGTCCAGATAAGCGGCGATCGTGCCCGCCGGCAGCCGCTTGAGGCCGAACTGCAAGCAGCGCGACAGGACGGTGACCGGCAACTTCTGGGGATCGGTGGTCGCCAGCAGGAACTTGACGTGCGGCGGGGGCTCCTCCAGGGTCTTCAGCAGGGCGTTGAAGCTGTGGGTCGAGAGCATGTGCACCTCGTCGATCAGGTACACCTTGAAGCGGCCCCGGTTGGGGGCGTACTGCACGTTTTCGAGCAGCTCGCGCGTGTCCTCGACCTTGGTGCGGGAAGCGGCGTCCACTTCGATCAAGTCCACGAACCGGCCGGCGTCGATTTCCCGGCACGCGGCGCACTCGCCGCAGGGCGTGGAAGAGACTCCGGTCTCGCAGTTCAGCGACTTGGCGAAAATCCGGGCGATGGTGGTCTTGCCGACGCCGCGCGTGCCGGTGAACAGAAAAGCGTGATGCAGCCGCTGGCGGTCGAGGGCGTTGGTCAGGGCGCGGACCACATGCTCCTGGCCGACCAGCTCATGAAAGGTGCGCGGCCGCCACTTGCGGGCCAAAACCTGATAGCTCATGCGGCGACCCGGCGGGTTGAAGGGACGACGCTCCCGGCAGCCGCCAACCGGGATGCCGCGACGCGGACGGGGCGAACAATCGGCCGGCTTGTCGCCTCGCGCCTTCCGTCTCGGACCCGCAAAAAGGCGGCGGCCCCTACCGGCCACACCCCGGCGCCCGAGGCCACTGCTGCCGCTGCTCCCTTCCGGGCCTGACGGGGTTCACAGCTTGTCGTCGCGGGGGGACCGATAGGGGCCACCATTGTAACCGGACGCGGCAGCGGCAGCGGCCGAGCGGCTATCGGCGGCGGACGCCTCGCGGAAGAATTGGCGGAGAGAGAGGGATTCGAACCCTCGTTAGAGTCACCCCTAAACAGCATTTCCAGTGCTGCGCCTTCGACCGCTCGGCCATCTCTCCGGTACGCCACGATGTTTCTCTGCGGCAAGACGGGGGAATATACTCGAAGCGGACACGCCGGGGCAAGCGACCCGGCCCGCCGTTTCCCGTCTCAGCCCAAGCCCTTCATGCTCAAGCGGACGCGGCCCTGTTTATCGATCTCCAGGACCTTGACCTTGACCACGTCGCCGACCGCCAGCTTGTCGCTGACGTTCTGCACCCGCTCCTCGCAAATTTGCGAGATGTGCACCATCCCGTCGCGGCCGGGCAAGATGGCCACGAAAGCCCCGAAATCCATGATCCGCACTACCTTGCCCTCGTAGATCTGGCCCACTTCCACATCGGCGGTGATCTGCTCGATGCGGCGGCGGGCCTCGTCGCCGGCGGCCTTATCCACCGAAGCGATTTTGATCGTGCCGTCATCGTTGATGTCGATGGTGGCGCCGGTCTCTTCGGTGATGGCGCGGATGGTCACGCCCCCCTTGCCGATCACGTCGCGGATCTTCTCGGGATTGATGCGCAGGGTGGTGTAGCGCGGCGCGAACTCGGACAGTTCCTGGCTCGGGCGGGTGATGACCTGGCCCATCTTGCCCAGAATGTGCAGCCGCCCCTCGCGGGCTTGGGCCAGCGCCTGCTCCATGATTTCGCGGGTGATGCCGTCGATCTTGATATCCATCTGCAGGGCGGTGACGCCGTCGCCGGTGCCCGCCACCTTGAAGTCCATGTCGCCCAGATGGTCCTCGTCGCCGATGATGTCGGTCAGCACCGCGAAGCGGTCGGCATCCTTGATCAGGCCCATCGCGATGCCCGCCACCGGCGCCTTGATCGGCACCCCGGCGTCCATCAGCGACAGGCTGGCGCCGCAGACCGAAGCCATGGAACTGGAACCGTTGGATTCGGTGATCTCCGACACGACCCGCACCGTGTACGGGAATTTCTCGGGATTGGGCATGACCGCCTGCACGCCGCGCTTGGCCAGCCGGCCGTGGCCGACCTCCCGGCGCTTGGGGCTGCCGACCATGCCGATCTCACCGACCGAGTAGGGCGGAAAATTGTAGTGCAGCAAAAACGGCTGGCGATACTCGCCCTCGATGGCGTCGATGATCTGGGCGTCCCGCTCGGTGCCGAGCGTGGTCACCACCAGCGCCTGGGTCTCGCCGCGGGTGAACAGCGCCGAACCGTGGGTGCGCGGCAGCACGCCGACCCGAACGGAGATCGGCCGCACCGTGCGGGTGTCGCGACCGTCGATGCGCGGCTGGCCGGACAGGATGCGCCCGCGCACCACTTGCTTTTCCAAGGTCGAAAAGGCGCTTTCGATCGCCTGTGAAGTCCAGCGTTCCGGTTCCTGGGCGGTCAGCTGGACTATCAGTTGATCGCGGATCTCGCGTACCCGCTGCTGGCGAGCCAGCTTCTCGGGGATCTGGTAGGCCTCGGCCAGCGCGGTTCCGGCGGCGGCGCGAGTCGCGTTGGCCAGCATCTCGTCGCTGGCCGGCGGCTGCCAGTTCCAGCGCGGTGCGCCCGCTTCCGCCACCAGGTCGAGGATGGCGCGGATCGCCACCTGCATCTGCTCGTGGCCGAACACCACCGCGCCGAGCATGACCTCCTCGGGCAGCTCCTCGGCTTCGGACTCCACCATCAGCACCGCGCGCTCGGTGCCGGCCACCACCAGGTCCAGCTGCGAGGTCTTGATCTCGGCGCGCGAGGGATTGAGCAGGTACTGGCCGTCGCGGTAGCCGACCCGGGCCGCGCCGATCGGGCCGTCGAACGGCACGCCGGACAAGGCCACCGCCGCCGAGGCGCCGATCAGCGCCGGGATGTCGGGATCGACCTGGTTGTTCAGGGACAACACCGTGGCGATGATCTGCACCTCGTGGGTGAACCCGTCGGGGAACAGCGGGCGCAGCGGCCGATCCATCAACCGGGCGACCAGGGTTTCGCTCTCGGAAGGGCGGCCCTCGCGGCGGAAGAAGCCTCCGGGAATACGGCCCGCCGCGTAGCTGCGTTCCTGATAGTCCACCCGCAGCGGCAGGAAATCCCGGCCTTCCTGGGTTTCCCGGGCGGCGACCACGGTGACCAGCACCACGGTATCGGCCATGTTCACCAGCACCGCCCCGCTGGTCTGCCGGGCGATTTCGCCGGTTTCCAGGGTGACCAGATGCTGACCGTACTGAAATGTCTTCTTGATGGGCGTCACGAAAGCGTCCTGTGCGGCGAAAAACGGTCGGAAAAAACCTCAGCGGCGCAGGCCGAGGCGGCCAATCAGATCCTGATAGCGGCGCAGATCCTTGCTCTTCAGGTAATCCAGCAGCTTGCGGCGCTGGTTGACCATCTTCAGCAGGCCGCGCCGGGAGTGGTGGTCCTTCTTGTGGTCGCCGAAATGCGATTGCAGACCGTTGATTCGGCTGGTCAACAGCGCGACCTGGACCTCCGGCGAGCCAGTGTCGGCGGGGCCGCGCTGATAATCCCGCACGACCTGGGTCTTTTGTTCGGTATTGAGCGGCATCGGGCAAAACTCCAATTCGGTTTCGATCAATCAGTTAAGTCAAATGGTGAATGTTAACCCCAGCGGGGCCGATCAACAAGCGAACCCGCCTCTTGCCGGGTCAATTTCCCAGCAGCCGGCGCGGCGCGACCCGGCCATCGTCGAGAATTTCGCCGATGCCCAGAAATTGCCGCCCCTCCTGGTACAAGCGCAACCAACCTTGACTGGGCGCGCGCGGCACCAGTACCGGCTGGCCTTGCCGCAAATAAAAGGCGGAATCGCCCGACACGCTCACCGCCGGCCAGTTCGCCACGGCGCTGTCGGGCGGCAACAGCCATTCGTCCAGCGCCGCCAGCCCCCGTTCGGCCCGCTCGCGCAGCGCGTCCAGCGTCACCATGCGCGCGGCGTCGTAGGGCTCGACCGCCGTGCGGCGCAAGGCCGAAACGTGCGCGCCGCAGCCCAGGGCCTCGCCGAGATCGGCGGCCAGCGTTCGCACGTAGGTTCCCTTGGAGCAGCGCAGCTCGCACTCCAGTTCCTCCGCGTCCTGGCGCAGCAACCGCAATTCGTGAACGGTGACCTCGCGCGGCGCGCGTTCGACTTCGATCCCCTGACGCGCCAGCTTGTACAGCGGTTGGCCGTCGCGTTTCACCGCCGAATACATGGGCGGTATCTGCTGGATCGGGCCGGTGAACCGGCGCAGCGCGGCTTCGATCTGCTCGCGGCTCAACGGGCCGACCGGCCGGGTGGCGAGCACCTCGCCCTCGGCGTCGCCGGTGGCGGTGATGACGCCCAGCCGGCAGGTGAACCGATAAGACTTGTCGGCGTTCAACAGCAAGCCGGACAGCTTGGTGGCCTCGCCCAGACAGAGCGGCAGCAAACCGCTGGCCAGCGGGTCGAGGCTGCCGGTGTGGCCGGCTTTCTTGGCCCGATACAGCCGTTTGACCGCCTGGAGGGCGGCGTTGGAAGTCCAGCCGACCGGCTTGTCCAGCAGCACCAGGCCATCGACCGGGCGGCGGTCGCGCCCGATCACTCCGCACCCTCCGGACCGGCGCCGTCTCCCGCGTCGCCGGGGTCGTCGCGATGCTTGCCGGCGTCGGCGGCCACCGCCGCGTCGATCAGGGCCGACAGCCGCGCGGCGCGCTCCACCACCTCGTC
Source organism: Candidatus Competibacter sp. (assembly GCA_037045685.1). Taxonomy (GTDB): domain Bacteria; phylum Pseudomonadota; class Gammaproteobacteria; order Competibacterales; family Competibacteraceae; genus Competibacter_A. Next base: position 88,851 of record JBAOII010000013.1, on the reverse strand, counting down.
GTAGCGAAACTCCAGCTTGGGCACGGTGCGAATCCGCATCCGCCGCCCCAGTTCCCGCCGCAGCAGCGGCGCGGCGTGGTTGAGTTCGGCCACCCGCTCGGCCCGATCGGCCGGATCGCCCACCAAGGTCACGAATATTCGGGCGTAAGCCAGATCGCGGCTGACCTCGACGCTGGTCATCGAGATCAGGGCCAGCCGCGGATCGCGCAGCTCGTCGCGGATCAATTCCGCCAGCTCGCGGCGGATCTGCTCGCCGACCCGGCGCGTGCGCGGGAATGCCTTCATCGTCGTTCGACTCGTGCCATGGCGGGCGCTACAGGGTGCGCTCCACCTGCACCCGCTCGAACACCTCGATGTGGTCGCCTTCGCGGATGTCGTTGTAGTTGCGCACGCCCATGCCGCACTCCATGCCGGCGCGCACTTCGCTCACGTCGTCCTTGAAGCGCCGCAGGGAATCCAGCGCGCCCTCGAAGATCACCACGTTGCTGCGGAGCACCCGGATCGGGTTGTTGCGGCGCACCACGCCATCCACCACCATGCAGCCGGCCACCACCCCGAACTTGGGCGAACGGAACACCCCGCGCACCTCGGCCAAGCCGACGATCTCCTCCTTGAACTCGGGCTTGAGCATCCCCACCATCGCCCGCTTCACGTCGTCGATCAGCTCGTAGATGACGCTGTAATAGTGCAGCTTCAGCCCTTCCTCTTCCGCCAGTTTCTTGGCGACGCTGTCGGCGCGCACGTTGAAACCGATGATGATGGCTTTCGCGTTGCGGGCCAGGTTCACGTCCGATTCGGTGATGCCGCCGACCCCGCTGGCGATGATCTTGACCTGCACTTCGCTGGTGGACAAGCGGGCCAGCGCATCGACGATGGCCTCGGCGGACCCCTGCACGTCGGCCTTGAGCACCGCGTTGAGGATGTTGATCTGGCCGGCCTCGAACTGCCTGGAGATGTCGTCCAGGCTGATCGCCGGCTTGCGGGCCTGCTCCTCGCGATGCTTGTTTTGCCGGAACAGAGCGATTTCGCGAGCCTTGCGCTCGTCGGCGACCACGATCACCTCGTCGCCGGCCCGCGGGGCGCTGGACAAGCCGAGCACCTCGACCGGGATCGAAGGTCCGGCTTCGCCGGCGCTCTGTCCAGCCTCGTTGAGCATGGCCCGCACCCGGCCGTATTCGAGCCCGCTCAGGATCATGTCGCCCTTGCGGAGGGTGCCGGTCTGCACCAGCACGGTCGCCACCGGGCCGCGGCCCTTGTCCAGCCGCGATTCGATCACCACGCCCTTGGCGGGTCCGTCCACCGGCGATTTCAGCTCCAACACTTCGGCTTGCACCAGAATCTGATCGAGCAGATCGTCCACGCCCGCGCCGGATTTGGCCGACACGTAGGCGAACAGCGTATCGCCACCCCATTCCTCGGAGATGACGCCCTGCACCGACAGCTCGCTCTTGACCCGTTCGGGATCGGCGCTGGACTTGTCCATCTTGTTGACCGCCACCACCAGCGGCACGCCGGCGGCGCGGGCGTGCTGGATCGCTTCCAGGGTCTGCGGCATCACGCCGTCGTCGGCAGCCACCACCAGCACGACCACATCGGTGGCCTTGGCGCCGCGGGCGCGCATGGCGGTGAAGGCGGCGTGGCCCGGCGTGTCGAGAAAGGTGATCACGCCCTTCTGCGTGCGGACGTGGTAGGCGCCGATGTGCTGGGTGATGCCGCCGGCCTCGCCGGCCGCGACCCGGGTGCGGCGGATATAGTCGAGCAGCGAAGTCTTGCCGTGGTCCACATGGCCCATGATGGTCACCACCGGCGGGCGTGGCAGCGCTTCGCCGCGCCCGGTTTCGGCGGTCAGCTCCTCCTCCAGCGCGTTTTCCTTCAGCATCTTGTAGGAGTGGCCCATTTCGGCGACGGCCAAGGCGGCGGTATCCTGGTCGATCATCTGGTTGATGGTGACCATCAATCCCATCTTCAGAAAGGCCTTGATGACCTCGGTCGCCTTGACCGACATCTTTTGGGCCAGATCGGCGACGCTGATCGTTTCGGGAAGGATGACTTCACGCACCATCGGGGCGGTGGGTTTGGCGAAGCCGTGCCGCTGCTGCGGCGTCGGCGCCGGGGATTTGGTTCCCTTGCCCTTTTTCGGTTTGCGGCGGTCCGCCTTATCCAAGATCTGTTGCAGATCGCCGCGCCGTTGCGGTGGAAACCGCTCCTCTTCCTGCGTCTCCTCCCGCCGCGGGCTGGCTATATCCACGGCGCCGGTATCGCCGCGCGGCTTGCCGGGCGCTCGCGCCGGCGGTTCGACGCGCTTTTTTCCGGCCTTGGCATCCGGCGCCGGGCCGGGATGTTTCCTGGCCTTGGCATCCGGAGCGACCCCGCCCGCCTCGATGCGGCGCTGGGTCGGCTGGACACTCGCCGATCCCGCGTCGGCGGGCCGGCGCGAAACCGCTTCAAACGGCTGCGCGACGCTGGGCCGTTCGGCGGTCTTGCGACGGTTGTCCTGCTCCGCCCGACGGCGGGCCTCCTCTTCCGCCCGACGGCGCGCTTCCTCTTCCGCCTCCGCCCGACGGCGCGCTTCCTCCTCCGCCTCCGCCCGACGGCGCGCTTCCTCTTCCGCTTCCGCCCGACGGCGCGCTTCCTCTTCCGCCTCCGCCCGACGGCGGGCCTCCTCCGACTCGCGAAGGGGCGATTCGATCTCTGCCCGGCGGCGGGCATCCATCCCCTCATCGACTGCGGCGACCGGCGCCACCGGAGCGGGTTGCGCTTCGATCTGGCGGAGACGAGGCGCTTCCTCCTCCACCAAAGTCCGCTTGACATACGTGCGTTTCTTGCGCACCTCGATGCTGACTGTCTTGACCTGCCCGGCCATGCCGCCGGTCATTTTGATCTCGCTGTGAGTCTTGCGCTTGAGCGTGATCTTCTTGGGCTCGGCCACCCCCGGAGCCAACCGGCCGCCGTGACTTTTACGCAGGTGCGCCAACAAATCCACCTTCTGTTTTTCCGTGATCGTGGCGTCCGCCCCGATGCCCGCGATGCCGGCCTCGGCGAACTGTTCCAACAGACGATCCAGCGGTATGCCGACAACCGTCGCGAATTGCTTGACCGTTACATCCGTCATCTACCACCCCCAGGACGAGCTGGACCTACCGCTCATTCTTCGAAAACCAAGGCGCCCGCGCCGTCATGATCAGCTTGGCGGCCCGCTCGTCATCCAGTCCCGCAATCTCGTTGAGATCGTCCACAGACAGTTCGGCCAGATCGTCCATCGTCACAATCCCGCGACTGGCCAGCAAAAAAGCCAGATCCTCGTCCATCCCTTCCATCCCCAGCAAATCCGCGGCCGGACGGTTATCGTTGAGCCGCTCCTCGGCGGCGATCGCCCGAGTCAGCAGCATGTCGCGCGCCCGGCCGCGCAGTTCCTCGACGATCTCCTCGTCGAACTCCGCGATCTCCAGCATCTCGTGAACCGGCACGTAGGCCACCTCTTCCAGGCCCGCGAAGCCCTCGCGCACCAAAATCGCCGCGATCTCCTCGTCCACGCCCAACTGCTCCACGAACATCCGCAACAGCGCTTCGTCTTCCTGGCCGCGCTTGGCCTGGGACTGGGATCTGGTCATCACGTTCAGGGTCCAGCCGGTCAGCCGGCTGGCCAACTGCACGTTCTGGCCCCCCTTGCCGATGGCTTGGGCCAGTTGCTTTTCATCGGCGACGATGATGTCCATGCTGTGGGTATCCTCGTCGACGATGATGGATTCGACCTCCGCCGGCGACATCGCATTCATGACGAAGCGGATCGGATCGTCGTCCCACTGGACGATGTCGATCCGCTCGCCGGCCAGCTCGTTGGTGACGCTCTGCACCCGCGCGCCGCGCATGCCCACGCACGCCCCCACCGGATCGATGCGGGTGTCCTTGCTCTTGACCGCGATCTTGGCCCGCGAGCCGGGATCGCGGGCGGCGCCCTTGATCTCGATGATGCCCTGGTTGATTTCGGGCACTTCCAGGGTGAACAGGGCGATCAAAAACTCCGGCGCCACCCGGCTGACGAACAGTTGCGGGCCGCGGCTCTCGATGCGCACGTCCTTGAGATAGCCCCGCACCCGCTCGCCGATCCGAAACGACTCGCGGGGATGGAGATCCTCGCGGGCGATTTTGGCCTCGACGTTGCCGCCGACATCGACGATCACGTCGCCGCGCTCCAGCCGCTTGACCGCGCCGCCGATCAGCTCGCCCTTGCGGTGCAGGTAAGCGTCCACGATCTGGGCGCGCTCGGCGTCCCGGACTTTCTGGACGATCACCTGCTTGGCGGTCTGGGCGGCGATGCGGCCGCCGAAGTCGGCGTTTTCCAGCGGGGTTTCGACGTGACCGCCGACCTGCGCATCCGCCTGGATCCCGCGCGCCTCGGCCAGCGCCATCTGCCGATCCGACGCCTCGATCTGATCGGCGTCGGCCACGACCTGCCAGCGCCGGAACGTTTCGTAGTTGCCGGTGCGCCGGTTGATCGCCACCCGCACGTCGGGATCGCCCTCGTAGCGTTTTTTCGCCGCCGAGGCCAACGCCACTTCCAGGGCGCCGAAAATGATCTCCTTGCCGACCCCTTTCTCGTTGGAGACGGCATCCACCACCAGCAGAATCTCTTTGTTGCCTTCTTTGCTGTCTTTTACGCGCATGTCGTTCTGCCTCCCAGCCGGATCCGCACGCCTGCCATCCCGCATTTAAAGTTCGGGGACCAGGCGAGCCTTCTCGATTCGCTCCAGCGGCACCCGCCATTCCCGGCCCTCGGCGTCGACGATCACCACCTCGTCGTCGCGCATCCCGAGCAGCCGTCCGATCAGTTTCCGCCGCCCGTCCAACAGTTCTCGCAATTGAATCCGCACCTCCGAGCCGGCGAAACGGACGAAGTGCCGGGGCTCGAACAGGGGGCGATCCAACCCCGGCGAGGACACTTCCAAGGTGTATCGCCCCGCGATCGGGTCCTCGACATCCAACACGCCGCCGAGCTGGTGGCTGACGCGCTGGCAGTCGTCCAGCGTGATGCCGGTTTCGCCGTCGATATAGACCCGCAGCAAGGCGCTGTCGCGGCGGGCGTGAAACTCCACCCCGACCAGTTCGTAGCCCATGGTTTCCACCACGGCCGCTAACACCCGTCTGAGCTTTTGCAGGTCTTGGCGCATTTGACCACCGGAAACAAAAAATGGGCCCGCGGCCCACTCGTTCGCCAAACACTGGTTGAACCCCACCACGGCATCACCGTACCCAGCCCGCTTTAGATGCCGCTCGCGGCCGGTCGTTCGCCCGCCGACCAGCGGCGCCGCTTTCCCAAGCCAGGGCGCTCCCTCGCCTCGCGGGCGGGAAAGACACGGGAACCAACCGCACAAAAAAAGCCCTTGACGGGCTTCCTTGAAAAAATGGTAGCGGGGGCAGGATTTGAACCTACGACCTTCGGGTTATGAGCCCGACGAGCTACCGGACTGCTCCACCCCGCATCTGAGACCGACATAATAACGTTTTTGCGAAATCCTTGCAAGCCGCATAGCAAACAGCGCGATTCGGTGTTATCCGTCCCCGATCAGCCTCGGCCGGCGACCCGGGAATCGGCGACAACCCCGCCATCCCGCGCCCGCTCGAGCAGCGCGCGGCGCTCGCGGGCATGGGCGCGCACATACAGAATCGCGCCCAGAAACAGCAGCAGGCTGAACCCCATTTCCAGCCACGCCAGCCAAGGCCGCTCCATGGGTCCAGCCAAGCTGAAAACCGCCGCCGCGAAGTAGAACAACGCGAGAAAGCTGGTCCAGGCGTGGGTGTAGGGTCGGCCGTGCAGCAACCCGCGCAAGGGGAACAACAGCGGTCCCGCCAGCAGGAGCAACACCAAGGAGACCGGCGCTCGGGTCGGGGGTTCCAACCAAGCGAACCAGAGCAACAGCACGCCGAACAAACCGAAATAGCCGGTCAGGGCGACCGCGTGCCAGAAGCGGCTCATGCGCCCGCCATCAAGCGCCGGGCGATCTTCGCCAGCCGACGGCCCAGCGCCTGACACAACTGTTTCTCCTCGGCGCCGAGCGCCTTTTTCGACTCCGGTCCCGACCAATGACTCGGACCGTAGGGCGTGCCGCCACCTCGGGTATCGCGCAACGCCGGTTCGGTATAGGGAATGCCCACCAGCACCATGCCGTGATGCAGCAAGGGCAACATCATGCTCAACAGCGTCGATTCGTGGCCGCCGTGCGGGGTCGAGGCCGAGGTGAAAACCGCCGCCGGTTTGCCGGAGAGCGCTCCCGCCAGCCAGAGACCGCCGGTGGAATCCAAAAAATACTTGAGCGGCGCGGCCATGTTGCCGAAGCGGGTGGGGCTGCCGAGCGCCAAGCCGGCGCATTCCCGCAGATCGTCCAAACTGGCGTAGGGTGGGCCGGCGACCGGAATGTCCTCTTCGATCGCCTCGCAGACGGCCGACACCGGCGGCACGGTCCGCAACCGCGCCGTCATCCCCTCCACCTCCTCCACGCCTCGGGCCACCTGACGCGCCATCCCGGCAGTGCTCCCGGCGCGGCTGTAGTACAAAACCAGTATTTCCGCCATCGCGATTACCGCCTTCTCCGCAAATCATCCGCTTTTCGACCCGGACCGGCCAGCCGTTACGGCCGGCCGGAATAATCCCTTCCACGCTGGCTTGACGGCCCTCGCAGCCAATGCTAGCTTGAACGTGGAACCGAGGACTACTTGCCCCATGCAGCGGTATCGCTGCTTTTTCAGAGCCTTGACCACCAAACTCCCGCTACTTGTCGTCGCGATGCTGTTGCTGGCGGCCTGCGCGACCGCTCCCGTGCAAGAGATGAGCGACGCCCGGCAGGCTATCCGCTCCGCCGAGGAAGCCGGCGCGGCGCGGCGCTCGTCCGGCACTTTCTCGACGGCCCTGCGTCTGCTGCGGGAAGCCCAAGCGAATCTGGAAGCCGGCGCCTACGCCAACGCCCGGCGGCTCGCCCTGGATGCCCGCGACCAAGCCGTCAAAGCTCGGGAGCAAGCCGCGCGGGACACCCCCGGCCCGGCGGCGCCCCCTTAGGCCAGCGGCCACTCCCCGACCACTCGCAGGGCCGATACACCCGACATGCTCCCCGCCACTTCCTGTTTCTCGCCTTGGCCGGCTTTCCGCGCGGCGCTCCTATCGACGCTACTTTTGGCGACCGATCAGCCCGCCTACGCCCAGAGTCTGGATTTCGCCCTGCCGGGTTTGGGCGACCGGCCGGTGCGGCTGGCCGATTTTCGCGGCCGATGGGTGATCGTCAATTTCTGGGCCTCCTGGTGCTCGCCCTGCCTGCTCGAAATGCCCGAGCTGCAAGCCTTCCACGAAGCGCGTCGCGACCGCGTCGCGGTGGTCGGCGTCAACTTCGAGGATCGCCCCGCCAGCGAAGTCCGCGCGTTCGCCTCGCGGCTCGGCGTCACTTTTCCCATCGCGCTGAGCGGAGGTAACCCGATCCCCGGCTTCGAGCTGAAAGGGCTGCCCACCACCTTTCTGATCTCGCCCGCCGGCAAACTGGCCGATACCCGCTTGGGCACCGTCAACGCCACCATGCTGGCGGAGCGGCTCGCCGAACTGGAAAAAGCCGGCGATTCGGCTCGTTGACCGGCCGCCGCAGTATCGATCCGGCTGCCGCCCGCGCCCATTCCGAGGAGGTATCGTGAAGAAAACTCTCTGCCTGCGCTGTCTTGTGACCGGCCGCGTTCAGGGCGTCGGCTTCCGCTACGCCACCGCCGAAAAAGCCGAAGCGCTCGGCATTACCGGCTATGTTCGCAACCTGCCCGACCGCCGGGTGGAAGTCCTGGCTTGCGGCGAGGAAAAAGCGGTTACCGCCCTGCGCGACTGGTTGTGGCAAGGACCGCAATTGGCCCGAGTGAGCGACGTTCGCCACGATACGCTGCCCCACCAGGATTTCCGCGATTTCCGGATCGTGTGAAGGCGGCATATAAAAATTCTCGAAAAGCTCTTGAATTATCCACAGGCTTGTGCGCTGTATCTGAAATGATACTTTTATGGCCGGATGGGTCCAAAATCTGGGCAAAAATCCAGCACTTACATACAACCAATTGATAATGATATAAAATTTTAACCGGCCCAACCGTCATCGAACCGTCATTTCGCGAGTGGCGACGGGCGGTTACCGCTCGCCGACAAAAGTTATCCACAGAGTTATCCACAGGCATTGGAGAATCCGGTAGCGTCGCCCAGCATGGGGGGCATCAGCCTCGCTCGGTCGCCAGCCGTTCCGACAACCACTCCAGCAGCCGGTCCCGCGCCACCAGCGCGCTCTCCGAATCGCGGCGAGCGCGGTATTCCAGTTGGCCGGCGGCCAGATTGCGGTCACCGATCACCACTCGGTGCGGAATGCCGATCAGCTCCATATCGGCGAACATGACGCCGGGCCGGGCATCGCGATCATCCAGCAACACCTCGATCCCGGCGTCGAGCAACTGGCGATGGAGCGATTCGGCGGTCTCGCGCACGGCGGCGGAACGATTGGCTCCGATGGGAAGCAGCGCCACCTGGAACGGGGCCATCGCGCCGGGCCAAACGATGCCGCGCTCGTCGTGATTCTGCTCGATGGCGGCGGCCACCACCCGCGACACGCCGATGCCGTAACACCCCATCAACACCGTCGCCGGCTGGCCGTCCTCGCCCAGCACCGCCGCGTTCATGGCGGCGCTGTATTTGCGGCCCAGCTGGAAGACATGGCCGACCTCGATGCCGCGAGCGACCGCCAGCGCGCCGCCCCCGTCCGGGCTGGGATCGCCTTCAACCACGTTGCGGAGGTCGGCGACCTCGGGTTCCGGGCAATCGCGGCCAAAGTTGACGCCGGTCAGATGCCAGTCGTCGGCATTCGCTCCCACCGCCATGTCGGCCATTTTGGCCACGGTACGGTCGGCGACGACCGCGCCGGCGAAGCCGACCGGGCCGAGCGAGCCGGGGCCGGCGCCGAACGCGGCGCGGATGGCGTCGGGGCCGGCGAAGGTCAGGGGCGCTTTCACTTGCGGCAGCTTCTCGGCCTTGATCGCGTTCAACTCGTGATCGCCGCGCACCAGCAAGAGGACCGGCCGCTCGTCCGCGCCCTCGACCACGATGGCCTTCACCGTCCGCTCGGCCGGCAGCTTCAGAAAATCGCACAGCTCGGCGATGGTCTTGACGCCGGGAGTATACACCCGCGTCAACGTCTCGCCCGGCGCCGGCCGGTCGCCGGGCGGCGCCAGCGCCTCGGCCAGCTCCACGTTGGCGGCATAGTCGCTTTCGGTGGAGAAGGCGATGGCGTCCTCGCCGGAATCGGCCAGGACGTGGAACTCTTGCGAGCGGCTGCCGCCGATGCTGCCGGAATCCGCCAACACCGCGCGGAACTTGAGGCCCAGCCGGGTGAAGATGCGGGTGTAGGCGTCGTACATCGCCCGGTAGCCGTCTTGAAGCGAGACCTGATCGAGATGGAAAGAATAGGCGTCCTTCATCAGAAATTCCCGCGCCCGCATCACGCCGAAGCGGGGCCGGATCTCGTCGCGGAACTTGGTCTGGATCTGGTAGAAGTTGACCGGCAACTGCTTGTAGCTCTTGATCTCGCGCCGGAACAGCTCGGTGATCACTTCCTCGTGGGTCGGGCCGAAGCAGAAATCGCGCTTGTGCCGGTCCGCGATCCGCAGCAGCTCCGGGCCGTACTGTTGCCAGCGGCCGGATTCCTGCCACAGTTCGGCCGGCTGCACGGCGGGCATGAACAGCTCCAGGGCGCCGGCGCGATCCATTTCTTCCCGGACCACCGTCTCGACCTTGCGCAGCACGCGCAGGCCCAGCGGCAGCCAGGTGTAAATGCCGGCGGCGAGCTTGCGGATCAAGCCCGCCCGCAGCATGAGCTGATGGCTGACGATCTCGGCGTCGGCCGGGATTTCCTTGACGGTGAACAGCGGAAAGCGGGATACGTGCATGAATCGGCCTCGGGCGGCCTTCCTCGGTCAGGGGTTGCAGAAATATTCTTGGTCTTTTTGGGCTTTTTTCAGTTCCGCCTCGCGCTGCTGGGGATCGAGCGCGACCTTGTTGCCCTTGGCGTCGGTCTTCACCACCGGGCTGTCGCCCTGCAGCACTTTGAGATTCTTCTTGGCGACCTCGCAGTTTTTGGCCCGCACGTCTTCGGCCTCCTTCTGCGCCTGCTCGGCCTGCTGCTTTTCCTTCTGCTCCTGCTCGGCCACCTGCTTGGCCAGATCCGCCTGCTCTTTGCTCAGATTGCGGGCGGCGGCTTCGGGGTTTTGCTCCGCCCCCGCCGGCCTGCGCACCGTTTCGTATTGCACGCCCGGGGGCGGCGCCAGCTCGGAATACTGGATCTGTCCTTGCGCATCGGTCCACTTGTAGATGAACTGCTGCTGGGGAGCTTGAGCTTGAGCTTGGGTTTGAGTTTGGGCCGCTGCCACGCTCGCCCAACAACTCGCGACCAGCATGAAGCACAGCGTTGGTTTCAACATGTTGAGTCCTCTCATTAAGCCTCGGTATTCGGATTCCTGGAGACGCCTCGCGCCGACCGCCCCCGCGATTGCAACGGGATTTTGCTCGCTATGGATGTCGTGTAGTATAACCAGCCCGCAAGACCCGCGCCCAGCACGTATCGGCGGCTTTCGCGACGAGTAGCGCCCACCGGGACTCACCCCCGCCGCGCGGCGGTCACCCCGCCCGAGCGCGGCCCCGGCCAGGCCACCCATCAGCCCGTCGATGATGCGTTGATCGTTTGCGCCGACCCGTCTTGCCAATCCGCGATCCACAACCCAATTTACCATGAGGAATCAACATCATGGAACTCATTACTGGCGCCGAAATCCTGGTCCGCTGCCTGAAGGAAGAAGGCGTCAAACACATGTTCGGCTATCCCGGCGGCGCCGTGCTCCATATCTATGACGCTCTGTACGCTCAAGATGACGTCCAGCATGTGCTGGTCCGTCACGAACAGGCCGCCGTCCACGCCGCCGAGGGCTACGCCCGCGCCAGCGGCAAAACCGGCGTGGTCCTGGTGACCTCCGGCCCCGGCGTCACCAACGCCGTCACCGGCATCGCCGACGCCTACATGGATTCCATTCCGCTGGTGGTGTTCTCCGGTCAGGTGCCCACGGCGCTGATCGGCAACGACGCTTTTCAGGAAGTCGACGCGGTCGGCATCACCCGCCCTTGCGTCAAACACAATTTTCTGGTCAGGGACATCAACAATCTGGCTGAAACCATCAAGAAAGCCTTCTATATCGCCAGCACCGGCCGGCCCGGCCCGGTGCTGATCGACCTGCCGAAGGACATCACCATCGGCAAGGCCGAGTTTCATTATCCCAAGAAGATCAAGCTGCGCTCTTACAACCCGACGGTCAAGGGCCACGCCGGTCAGATTCGCAAGGCGGTGGACCTGATCCTGTCCGCCAAGCGCCCGATGCTGTACACCGGCGGCGGGGTGATTCTGAGCGAAGGCTCGCCGGAACTGATCGAACTCACCCAACTGCTCGGCTATCCGATCACCAACACCCTGATGGGCCTGGGCGCCTATCCGGCCACCGACAAACAGTTCGTCGGGATGCTGGGCATGCATGGCACCTACGAAGCCAATCTGGCGATGCACCATTGCGATGTGCTGATCGCCATCGGCGCCCGCTTCGATGATCGCGTCACCGGCAAGATCGACAAATTTTGCCCGGAGGCCCGGATCGTCCATGTCGATATCGACCCGTCCTCGATCTCCAAGAACGTCCGGGTCGATATCCCCATCGTCGGCTCGGTGCCGAACGTGCTGCGGGCGATGATCAACGTGATCCGCGACGAGAAGCTGCGCCCCGACACCGAGGCCCTGGCGCGGTGGTGGCGGCAAATCGACGAGTGGCGGGCCATGAAATCCCTGAGCTATCGCCCGAGCGACGAGGTGATCAAGCCGCAGTTCGTGATCCAGAAGCTGTACCAGGTGACCGAGGGCAAGGCCATCATCACCTCCGACGTCGGCCAGCATCAGATGTGGGCGGCCCAGTATTATCACTTCGACCGGCCGCGCCAGTGGATCAATTCCGGCGGCCTGGGCACCATGGGCTTTGGCCTGCCGGCGGCGATGGGCGCCAAGCTGGCCTTCCCCGATCAGGACGTGGCCTGCGTCACCGGCGATGGCAGCATCCAGATGATGCTGCAAGAGCTGGCGACCATGAAGCAGTACCGCACGCCGGTCAAGATCGTGAACCTGAATAACGGCTATCTCGGCATGGTGCGGCAGTGGCAGGAGTTTTTCTATCAGAAGCGCTACTCCATGACCTACTTCGAGGCGCTGCCAAACTTCGTGATGCTGGCCGAGGCTTACGGCCATATCGGTCTGCGGATCGAAAAGCCGGGCGATGTGGAAGGCGCGCTGCGCGAGGCGTTCGCCCTGAAAGACCGCACCGTGTTCCTCGACTTTCTCACCGATGACACCGAAAACGTGTTCCCGATGATTCCCTCCGGCGGCGGCCAGAACGAAATGCTGCTGGCCGAACGCGACGAGATGGTCTCGACTCACGACGAAGGCATGGTGCTGCTGTGAACAACAATAACAACCGTCATTTGATTTCGATCCTGATGGAAAACGAGGCCGGCGCCCTGTCGCGGGTGGCCAATCTGTTCTCGGCGCGCGGCTACAACATCGAGAGCCTGACGGTGGCGCCCACCGACGATCCGACCTTGTCGCGGTTGACCCTGGTCACCTACGGCAGCGAGCAGATCATCGAGCAAATCGTCAAGCAGCTCAACAAGCTGATCGACGTGGTCAAGCTGATCGACCTGAGCGAGACCGAGGCCATCGAGCGCGAGCTGATGCTGGTCAAGACCAAGGCCAGCGGCGAGCTGCGGGCCGAGATGAAGCGGCTGGCCGACATTTTCGGCGGGCATGTCCTCGATGTCACCGACGCGACCTACACCATCGAGCTGACCGGCACCGGCAGCAAGCTGGACAACTTCCTGCGCGCCATCGACAAGGAAGCCATTCTCGAAGTGGTCCGCTCCGGCGCCACCGGCATCGCCCTCGGGCAGAAGGCGCTGCACGCCTGACCGCTCGCCCTCAATCCCCGCCGTCCCCGCCGCGCGTTCCGAGCGGGGACGGTCGGTTTTTCATCTCTTTCGGGAAATCCCCATGAACATCTATTACGACAAAGACGCCGATCTGTCCCTGATCAAAAGCAAAACCGTCGCCATCATCGGCTACGGCTCCCAAGGCCACGCCCACGCCCTCAACCTGCGCGATTCCGGCGTCAAGGTGATCGTCGGCTTGCGGCCCGGTTCCGCCTCGGCGGTCAAGGCCGAAACAGCCGGCCTGACGGTCAGGCCAGTCGAGGATGCAGCCGGGGCGGCGGACGTGGTGATGATCCTCGCCCCCGACGAGCATCAGAGCCAGATTTACCGGCAAATCGAATCTAAGCTCAAAAAGGGCGCGGCGCTGGCCTTCGCCCACGGCTTCAACATCCATTTCGGCGGCATCGTGCCGCGCGCCGATCTCGACGTGATCATGATCGCCCCGAAAGGGCCGGGCCATCTGGTCCGCTCGACCTACACCCAGGGCGGCGGCGTGCCCTCACTAATCGCGGTGGCGCAAGATGCTTCAGGCCAAGCCAAGGAACTCGCGCTGTCCTACGCCTCCGCCAACGGCGGCGGTCGGGCCGGCGTGATCGAGACCAGCTTCCGCGAGGAGTGCGAAACCGATCTGTTCGGCGAGCAGGTGGTGCTGTGCGGCGGGCTGACGTCGCTGATCCAGGCCGGGTTCGAGACGCTGGTCGAGGCGGGCTACGCGCCGGAGATGGCCTATTTCGAGTGCCTGCACGAAGTGAAGCTGATCGTGGATCTGATCTACGAGGGCGGGATCGCCAACATGCGCTACTCGATTTCCAACACCGCCGAATACGGCGATTTCACTCGCGGTCCACGCATCATCACCGAGCAGACCAAGGCCGAGATGCGCAAGATTCTCAAGGAAATCCAGACCGGCCAGTTCGCCCGCGAGTTCATCCTGGAGAACCAGGCCGGCGCGCCGGTGCTGCGGGCCAACCGCCGCATCAGCCGCGAGCATCCGGTCGAGCGGGTCGGCGAGAAGCTGCGCGGCATGATGCCGTGGATCAAGGCTAATCGGCTGGTGGACACCAGCAAGAATTGAGGTGATAAGCTGTAATAGGTAGGACGTATTACTTCCGCTATTTTCCGGTTACGTCCTACCTTTATCCAATAAGCATTAGCCTAGCTTTACCCCTTTATCGTTAAATACTAGCGGATGATTATAACGTTCATGTCGTATACTGAAGAAATGGCTCGTCAGGGAGATCGTCAAATACGGTATCCCCAGCGTCAAGCGCATTTACGGCGACTGGACCACGCCGAACCTGGCGGGATGGAAATCGGTTCTACTAGACCACTCCATCCAGCCCATTCAGCAATTCCGCTACACGGTCGGGAAAAACGCGACCGATAGCGCCATGATCATCGATGCGATGGATTTGCTGTACACCCGTCGCTTCGAGGGCTTCTGCCTGGTTTCCAGCGATAGCGACTTCACGCGACTGGCATCGCGCATCCGGGAAGAAGGTCTGCTGGTGTACGGCTTCGGCGAGGAAAAAACGCCCAAAGCATTCGTGTCGGCCTGCGATAAATTCATTTTCACCAAAGTGCTGCTCCCTCAGGAAGAGGCGGAGTCGATCAATCGAAAACAGGAAACGAATCAACTCAAAGCGAACACCAAGCTCGTGGGCCTTATCCGCGGCGCCATCGAGGCGGTATCGGACGACGGCGGCTGGGCCAAGATATAAGCCATTTTATGCTCTTTGGCATGAATGTCGGCGTCGGAGTCATATCGCACCAGCAGTCGACCCGGAGTTCTTGATCCCGGCGCGAACTACGGATAACGGGACAGGCGCTGCCTAGCGAACTGGTGCTCGCCATCTGCGGACTTTTCGATATCCGAAGAACCGCCCTTTCACGGTCGAGCAGATCGAGCAAAAGGTAAATTTTAACATCCGCGACAAGCGTAAAAAACAAAACTCCGCTCTTGACCCGTAAAATCGCGGCCTCGCTCCTGCCAACGGTATGCGAGGCGAGCGAAGAAGTTGCCGACCAAACGCGCCGTCGGGCCGGATAAAAGCGCCAAGGCTGCTCGATGTAAATATGGCCGTCGAGTGACCGATTCAAAACGATCCGAGCGGAAACGGAATGCTCCACCGCACGCTCCGAGATTTGCCCGCTGGAAGTGGCCTCTGAGAGCAACACCTTCGTCGAAATCGAGCCTGGAATCAACTCGGCTCTTGAATTGCCCATCGAGGGACGCGCTCGAAGATAACCTTGTCGTCCCGGCGGCGACCTCCATCGCCGAATACACTGAAACAATAGCGGCTTGACATTTTTCCATGACGCCAGATTCACTCGAACCCCGCCGCTCGCGCGGTCTCTACCTTCTCCCCAACCTGTTCACCACCGCCGCGCTGTTCTGCGGTTTCTACGCCATCATCGGTGCCCTGCACAGCCGCTTCGAGCCGGCCGCCGTGGCGGTGTTCGTGGCGATGGTGCTGGACGGGCTGGACGGCCGGGTCGCCCGCTTGACCCACACCGAAAGCGAGTTCGGCGCCCAGTACGACAGCATGGCGGATCTGGTGTCGTTCGGCTTGGCGCCGGCCCTGATCATGTACGAATGGGCGCTGGGTGCCATGGCCGGCATGGGGCCGTTCCTGTCCAAGCTCGGCTGGCTGGCGGCGTTTTTCTACACGGTGATGGCGGCCTTGCGACTGGCCCGTTTCAACGTCCAGCTCGGCAGCACCGACAAGCGGTACTTTATCGGTCTGCCCAGCCCTTCGGCCGCCGCTATCGTCACCGGATTCGTCTGGTTCGGGGCCGATTTGGGGCTGACCGGCACGCAGTTGCTGTGGCCGGCGCTGGTCGTCACCGTCGGCGCCGGCGCCCTGATGTTCAGCAACATTCTCTACTTCAGTTTCAAGCAGGTCGATTTGCACGGCCGCGTACCGTTCGTTTCCGCGCTGCTGGTGGTGCTCACCCTGGTGATCATCTCCATCGACCCGCCCAAGGTGCTGTTCCTCGGCTTCTCGCTGTACGGCCTGTCCGGCCCGGTGCTGTTTCTGGCGCGGTTGCGCCAGCGCGCCCGTCGTCGCACCCAAGGCGGCGGAGAGCTCTCCGAAACCAAATCGGCCCGCGACCGCGATGCGCCGCCCCCGTCTCCCTGAGCGACCGACCCCGCTCCGGCTCGAAAGCGGAGCGGTGACAAATCTCTTAAAATCCCCATAATGAATCGCTGCGATCCGCCGGCTCTCCCGGCCGCCGGCGCGACGGGCGAACCCCACTGGAGCGTGCCGCGATGAACAAACTCGTTATCTTCGATACCACTTTGCGCGACGGCGAGCAAAGCCCCGGCGCGTCCATGACCAAGGACGAGAAGGTTCGCATCGCCAAGATGCTGGAACGGATGCGGGTCGATGTCATCGAGGCCGGCTTTCCCATCGCCAGCCCCGGTGATTTCGAGGCGGTGCGGGCGGTGGCGCGAGCGGTCAAGGACAGCGTGGTGTGCGGGCTGGCGCGCGCCGCCGACGCCGACATCGACCGGGCCGGCGAGGCGCTGAAAGACGCGGCGGCCAGCCGCATCCACACCTTCATCGCCACTTCACCGATCCACATGAAGATGAAGCTGCGGATGGAACCGGACCAGGTGGTGGAACGGGCGGTCGAGGCCGTGCGCCGCGCCCGCCGCTGGACCGACGACGTGGAATTTTCCGCCGAGGACGCCGGCCGCTCCGAGCTGGATTTCCTGTGCCGGATCGTCGAGGCCGCCATCGAGGCCGGCGCGCGCACCATCAACATCCCCGACACGGTCGGCTACAACGTCCCCGACCAGTTCGCCCACACCATCCGCAGCCTGATCGAGCGGGTGCCGAACGCCGATAAAGCCATTTTTTCGGTGCATTGCCACAACGATCTCGGATTGGCGGTCGCCAACTCGCTGGCGGCGGTGCTGGCCGGGGCGCGGCAGGTGGAATGCACCGTCAACGGTCTCGGCGAGCGGGCCGGCAACGCCTCGCTGGAAGAGGTGGTGATGACGGTGCGCACCCGCCGCGACGTGTTCCAGCTCGACACCGGCATCGACACCACCCAGATCGTGCCGGCCTCGCGGCTGGTGTCCAACATCACCGGCTTTCCGGTACAGCCCAACAAGGCCATCGTCGGCGCCAACGCCTTCGCCCACGAGTCCGGCATCCACCAGGACGGCGTGCTCAAGCACCGCGAAACGTATGAGATCATGCGCGCCGAAGACGTGGGCTGGAGCACCAACCGCATGGTGCTGGGCAAACACTCCGGCCGCAACGCCTTCCGCACCCGGCTGGAGGAGCTGGGCGTCAGCTTCGGTTCCGAGGAGGAACTCAACGCCGCCTTCGCCCGCTTCAAGGAACTGGCCGACAAGAAGCACGAGATCTACGACGAGGATTTGCAGGCGCTGGTCACCGACGCCAATCTGGCGGCGGTCAACGAACGGGCGAAACTGCGCTATCTGCGGGTCTGCTCGGAAACCGGCGAAACGCCGCGCGCCCAAGTCACGCTGGCGGTGGACGGCGAGGAACGCAGCGCGACCGCCGACGGCGGCGGTCCGGTGGACGCCTCGTTCAAAGCCATCGAGACCATTCTGCAAACCGGCACGGATTTGCTGCTGTACTCGGTCAACAACATCACCAGCGGCACCGACGCGCAGGGCGAAGTCACGGTGCGGGTCGCCCAAGGCGGACGCATTTTCAACGGCCAGGGCGCCGACACCGACATCGTGATCGCCTCGGCCAAGGCGTACATCAACGCGCTCAACAAGGTGCTGCAACCGACCGAACGGGCGCACCCGCAACTGCTCTAGCCGCCTCGCATGAACAGCGGTCTTCGGCGGCACTATCTGGACGCGCTGGGCATTTCCCTTTGGTTGCCGCGCCGGCCGCTGGCGATACAGCCGCGACCGGCTCCCGCCATGCCGGGTTCCCCTTTCCCCACCCAAAACGAGGCGGCAGTGAACGCCGAGACCGAGCAAGCGAGCGTCGAGCCGCCGGCCGACGACGACTGGACGCCACCGATGGGCGACGATTGGGAGCTGGTGGCCGACACCGGCACCGAGGACACGCCGGCCGCTCCGCCCACCGCCGACAGCCGGGGGGCTCGCATCGCCGGGCTGGGCTGGGCCGAACTGGAGGAGGAAGTCCGGCAATGTGCCGCCTGCGGCTTGTGCGCATCCCGCACCCAGACCGTGTTCGGCGTCGGCGACCGTCAAACCGATTGGCTGATCGTCGGCGAAGCGCCGGGCGCCGACGAAGACCGGCAGGGCGAACCGTTCGTCGGCCGGGCCGGCAAGCTGTTGAACCCGATGCTGCAAGCCATCGGCTTGCAGCGCGAGCAGGTCTACATCGCGAATATTTTAAAGTGCCGCCCTCCGGAAAACCGCGATCCGGCGCCCGTCGAGGCGGCGAGTTGCCGGCCGTTTCTGGAACGGCAGATCGCGTTGATCCGGCCCCGCATCATCCTCGCGGTCGGCCGCATCGCCGCCCAGAACTTGCTGGATACCGACGCGCAAATCGGCAAGCTGCGCGGCCGGGTCCACCGCTTTGGGCTGGCGCGCATCCCCCTGGTCGTCACCTATCACCCGGCCTACCTGCTGCGCTCGCCGCGCGAAAAACGCAAATCCTGGGACGACCTGCGGCTGGCGCGGCGGGCCTTGGCGCCGGTATCGCCCCCCTCGGCCTGAGGCGGCTCGCCCGTGAGCGCCCTGCGGGAACCCGGCATCGGTCGATTTCGGCGGATGATCCACGCCGACTTGAAAGAAATCCTCTCGATCGAAAGGCGGGCCTACGAATTCGCTTGGACCGAAGGCATTTTCCGCGATTGCATCCGGGTCGGTTACCTGTGCCGGGTGCTGGACACCCCGCACGGCTTCATCCAAGCTTACGGCGTGATGTCGGCGGCGGTGGGAGAGGCGCACATTCTCAACCTCTGCGTGCGCCCGGAGCTGCAAGGGCGCGGACTGTCGCGGCAACTGCTGGCTCACTTGCTGGATTTGGCCAACGACCTGGAGGCGCGGACCGTATTCCTGGAAGTGCGTCCCTCGAACCGGCGCGCCCTCCGGCTCTACGCCAATGCCGGGTTTTGCGAGGTGGGTGTTCGGCGCGGCTATTACCCCGCCGCCAAGGGACGAGAGGACGGGCTGGTGCTGGCCAAGGAGCTATGAGCCGCGCGGCATCGCGCGCCGAGGCCGACCGAACGATTGTGCTTGCCCTGCCCGAGCACTTGGCCTATAGTGAGGGTGCGTATGATGCTCAAGTTGGTGAATTTGCTCGTCATCTGTAACACCCTCTCAAAGTCGGTCATTCAGCTCGTCATTTTCCCCTTTCTTGGTTCTCGTGCGGCTTACCTGGGTTTAAAACCCAACTGTTCCAACGTTTTTTGTTTTCAGGAAACACGTAAATTTATGGTCACTGGTACCGTCAAATGGTTTAACGAATCGAAAGGCTTCGGTTTCATCACCCCCGATAACGGCGGCGATGATCTGTTCGCGCACTTTTCCGCCATTCAGGCTCGCGGCTTCAAGACGCTCAGGGAAAACCAAAAAGTTTCCTTCGACGTCACGACCGGCCCCAAAGGCAAGCAAGCGACCAATATCCGGCCGTTAGATCAAAGTTAAATCTCAGCCAGATTTCTCTTCCCAAAAGCCCGGTTCTGCCGGGCTTTTGCATTTCCGATCACCCCTGTCCCGCAGAAGAAAGCCGCTCGCGCCAGCGGAGATCATCACGGTTGTTCGGTGCCGGTTCGGGCGGTGGGGCGGTCGGCGTCAAATCCCGGCAAGCCCGCCAATCGAAGAGCCCGCGCGGCCTGATCGGGCGTTGCGCCGTAAGGGATCACGCCCAACAAGGGAGTTGTCAGGCGCGCTCGCAGGGTTTCCAGATTTTCCTCGAAACGAGCCATGACCGGGTCGATGCGATTGGCGACCCAGCCGGCCAGGAACAAGCCGCGCGCCGCGATCGCTTCGGCGGTGAGCAGGGCATGGTTGAGGCAGCCCAGGCGCATTCCCACCACCAAAATGACCGGCAACGCCAGCGCTCGCGCGAGATCGGCCGTATCGCGCTTCTCGTCCAGCGGCACCCGGAATCCGCCGACACCTTCCACCCACACCATGTCCGCCAGCGTTCGCAGCCGCTCGAACGCCCGTCGAATCGCCGCGATATCGATGGGCCGGCCGGCTTCGCGGGCGGCGATATGGGGCGCGATGGCCGGCGCGTACAGGAACGGATTCGCCCATTCCGGCGGCGGAGTCACGGAACTGGCGGCGAGTAGCCGCACGACATCCTCGTTGCGGCCATCGGCTTCGACGCCGGCCGCGACCGGCTTCATGCCGACGGCCGTGAAACCTCGCTGGCGCGTGGCGTGCAGCAAGGCGCAAACGACATGAGTTTTGCCGACCCCAGTGTCGGTGCCGGTCACAAAAAACGCCTGTCGCACGGTTCGGTCCTCCGCCGATGCGGCTACCGGGTGGCGATCAGCCAAACCGCGTCGTAGGTCAGCGGCAACCCCGCCGGTTCCCGCAACCGCTCGTAGCGCTCGGTGATCGTCCACCAAAGGGAACGGGTAAAAGGCGCCGGGCGACGTTGCTCGACTTCGCGCGCCCCGACCTCCTTAACGCTGTGGAGCAAGGTCCGCACGTCGGGATAGTGGCGGCGCACCGGCTGCCGCTCCCAAATCCGCACCCGCCACCCCTTGGCCCGACAATCCGCCAGCAACCGTTCTGGGGATGGAATGGTCAGGACATGGCTGTACTCATCGACCGCCGCGAAAGCTTGGCGCAACTCGGGAAAGTTATCTGTCCCCAAGGTCGCGACGGCCAATACCCCGCCCGGTTCGAGCACCCGTCCGGCTTCCGCCAGACAGCGCCGGGGATCGTTCCACTGCCAAGCCAGACTGGACCAATACAGATCGAAACGACGTTCAGAGATCGGCAACGCTTCGATGTCGGCGCAAACCAGTTCCGCCCGAGCGCATCGGGCGCGGGCCGCAGCCAACATGCCGGGCGCGAAATCGATCAAGGACAGTTGGGCGCACGGCCAGCGTTCCGCCAGCCAGCGCGCCCCGTAACCGGTGCCACAGCCGGCATCCAGAATGGCGGTGGGAGCGAGATCAACACCGCTTTCGAGCAAGTGCGAGCCCAAGCGGTCGCAGACCTCACGTTGGACATCGGCGGCGGAATCGTAAGTCGGTGCGGCTTGATCGAAAGCTTGGCGGATACGCTGCTTGGCCGGCGCGGCGACGGGTGAATTAGGTCCGATCATCGTCGGCGCAGTCGTGGAGCGCCGAGATCAGCGCATCGATTTGGGCTTCGTCGTGCGCCGCCGAGAGGGAAATCCGCAAGCGGGCGGTGCCGGCCGGCACCGTGGGCGGTCGAATGGCCGGCACCCACAGACCCCGCGCGAACAGCCGTTCGGACAGCCGCACGGCGGCGTCGTTGCCGCCGATCAGCAGCGGTTGGATAGCCGTCGGCGACGGCAACAGGCGCCACGGCAAACCGTCCAGCCCCGACCGCAGCCGGTCGATGAGGCGTCGCAGATGGGCCCGCCGCTCGTCGCCGGCCGCGATCAGATCCAGACTGGCGAGCAGCGCGGCGGCCAGCAGCGGGCTGGAAGCCGTGGTGAAGATATAGGGCCGCGCCCGTTGGGTCAGCCAGTCGATCACCCGCCGGTCGCCCGCGACGAAGGCGCCGGACACGCCGGCGGCCTTACCCAGTGTTCCCATCAGAATCAGGCGCGGCGACGGCGGCAGATCGAAATGGGCGATGCTGCCCCGGCCGCCGGGACCGAGCACGCCGAAGCCGTGGGCGTCGTCCACCACCAGCCAGGCGTCGAAGCGTTCGGCCAACGCGAACAAGTCCGGCAGCGGCGCCAGATCGCCATCCATGCTGAACACCGCGTCGGTGAGAATCAGCTTGCGGCGGGCGGAACTCTGTTCCAGGCGCTCGGCGAGCGCGTCCATATCGCCGTGCGGATAGCGGACGTGTTCGGCGCGCGCCAACAGGGCGGCGTCGATCAGCGAGGCGTGGTTCAGCCGGTCGGCGAAAATGGCGTCGCGGCGCTCCACCAGCGTCGGCACGATGGCCAGATTCGCCATGTAGCCGGTGGTGAAATACAGCGCCCGCTCCCGTCCGACCAAGACGGCCAGCCGTTCCTCCAGTTCCTCGTGCGGTCGCAGATGACCGCTCACCACATGCGAGGCCCCGCTGCCGACGCCCCAACGGCCCGCCGCGTCCTGGGTCGCCGCCACGAGGGCGGGATGGTTGGCCAAACCGAGGTAGTCGTTGCTGCAAAACGCGACCACGCGCCGGCCATCGACCACGGCTTCGGGACCGCACGGTGCGTCCAGGGTGCGGCGCCGGCGCCGCAAACCCTCGGCCGCCAGTCGGGCGAGGCCAGCCTCCAGCTCCTCCCAAATCATGGCAGCGTCGCGTCGAGCGTCGCCACGGCGCGTTCGGCCAGCAGGACGGCCTCCTGGTCGTCGAGAATGTAGGGCGGCATGAAATAAACCGTGGTGCCGAGCGGTCGCAACAGCACCTCGTGGCGCAGAGCGTTGCGGTAGAACCGCAGGCGGAAATCGGGGTCATCGGTGTCGATATCGACCGCCCAGATCATCCCGCAGTGGCGGAAATTCCGCACCAGCGGATGCTTGGCCAAGGGCGCCAGCAGCGCGGTGAAGCGCTTGGCGAAACGCCGGTTGCGCGCCAGCACGTCGTCCTCGGCAAAGATATCCAGGGTGGCCAGCGCGGCGCGGCACGCCAGCGGATTGCCGGTGTAGGAATGGGAGTGGAGAAAACCGCGCGTCAGGGCGTCGTCGTAGAAGGCGGCGTACACCTCGTCGGTGGTCATCACCACCGACAGCGGCAGATAACCGCCGGTGAGCCCCTTGGACAGACAGAGAAAGTCGGGCCGGATGCCGGCCTGTTCGTGGGCGAAAAAGGTGCCGGTGCGACCGAAGCCGACCATGATTTCGTCGCAGATCAGATGGACCGCGTACCGGTCGCACAACTCGCGGGCCAGCCGCAGATAGTGCGAATCGTACATCACCATCCCGCCGGCGCCCTGCACCAGCGGCTCGACGATGAACGCGGCGATGGATTCGTGGTGCTCGGCCAGATGCGCTTCCAGGGCCGCCGCTGCCCGACCGGCCACATCGGTCGCCGTCTCCCCCGGTTCCGCCGCGCGGGCGTCCGGCGAAGGGACGGGGACAGCCTGCCGCAGCAGAGGGGCGTAGGCGTCCTTGTACAGCGCGACATCGCCCACGCCCAAGGTGCCCAAGGTTTCGCCGTGATAGCTGCCCGCCACACAGAGAAACCGATTTTTCCCCGCCCGCCCCTCGTTGCGCCAGCAGTGAAACGACATCTTGAGGGCGATTTCCACCGCCGACGAGCCGTCCGAGGCGTAGAAACAATGGCCCAAGACGCCTCGGGTCAGCGCGGCCAGCCGCTCCGACAGCTCCACCGCCGGGGCGTGGGTGAAGCCGGCCAGAATGACGTGCTCCAGCCGGTCGAGCTGGTCCTTGAGCGCGGCGTTGATGCGCGGGTTGGCGTGGCCGAACAGGTTCACCCACCATGAACCGATGGCGTCCAGATAGCGCCCGCCGTCGAAATCGTACAGCCACGCGCCCTCGCCGCGAGCGACCGGCACCAGCGGCAGCGCGCCGGTGTCGTGGTATTTCATCTGGGTGCAGGGATGCCAGACGGCGGCGCGACTGCGGTCGAGCCAGTCGAGGTTGGACATGACCGGCGGCCGTTTCAAACGCCGTGCAGGCCCAGCTTCTCGAACAGCGCGTTATCGCCGTCCATGCGGGGATTGGTGGTGGTCAGCAAATGATCGCCGTAGAAAATCGAGTTCGCGCCGGCCAGAAAACACAGCGCCTGCTCGGCCTCGCTCATCTGTTCGCGGCCGGCGGACAGGCGCACATAGCTGCGCGGCATGGTGATGCGGGCGGCGGCGATGGTGCGGGCGAACTCGAAGATGTCCACCGGATCGCTGCCCGCCAGCGGCGTGCCGGGGATCGGCACCAGGTTGTTGATGGGCACCGATTCCGGCGGCGGGTCGAGGTTGGCCAGCTTCGCGATCAGCCCGGCGCGATGCCGGCGGGTTTCGCCCATGCCGACGATGCCGCCGCTGCACACCTTGAGCCCGGCGGCGCGCACGCTTTGCAAGGTGTCGAGCCGATCCTGGTAGGTGTGGGTGGTGACCACATCGCCGTAATACTCCGGGGCGGTGTCGAGATTGTGGTTGTAGTAGTCCAGCCCGGCCGCTCGCAACTGTTCGGCTTGACC
The DNA here is from genome assembly GCA_037045685.1 of Candidatus Competibacter sp. Lineage (GTDB taxonomy): Bacteria > Pseudomonadota > Gammaproteobacteria > Competibacterales > Competibacteraceae > Competibacter_A. Next base: position 64,501 of record JBAOII010000013.1, on the reverse strand, counting down.
GTCCCGCAGAATGCCCAGCGTGACGCAGGTTTCCAACCCGAGCGCCTTGACGGCGCGCACCATCTCCGTCACGGCGGCCATATCCTTCTCCTTGGGGCCGCGCCAGGCCGCGCCCATGCAGAACCGGCCGGCGCCCTGCTCCTTGGCGGCCCTGGCCGCCGCCAGCACCTCGTCGGTCGACAGCAGGCGCTGGGGTTCCAACCCGGACTGATAGCGCTTGGATTGGGAACAGTAGCCGCAATCCTCCGAGCAGTTGCCGGTTTTGATCGACAGCAGCGTGGAGCGCTGCACCGCGTTGGGATCGAAGTGGACGCGCAAGGCTTCCTGCGCCCGGAACAGCAAATCGGTGAAGGGCAATTCGAGCAAAGCCAGCACGGCTTCGACGGACCAAGGCGAGGTCTGGGGCGGTTGGGGCTGGGTGCGCGATGCCGGGCGGGCAACGATCGCTGGACTGTTCATGGCTAGAATTCTCAAACTGGTTGAATGCGTTGCGGAAGACATGTTGAAAACAGGGCGAGCGGCCGGGCGCGATGCGAAAGCCGGGATAGCCGTCTGACGTTACCCTCATACCCTGCCAGCGTTGCGTTAAGATAGCATCCCCGTTTCGGAAAGCCAGACCCCCACCATCCGTCCATGGCCCCGGAGCGCCGGATCCAGCCCGCTGATCGGCCACGAAATCATCGGATCGCGACCGCATCGAGGTGGTGGGCGACCCTGGCCTCCAGCACGTCAGCGAGGGGAACGGGCCGCCCTATGTGATAGCCCTGCGCGTAATCGATCCCGTAGATGGAGAGCAAGGCCAGGGCTTCCGGGTCCTCCACCTGCTCGGCGATGGTCTTTTTGCCGAACGCCCTGGCGATCTCGCCCATCGCCTTGACCAACACCTGATCATCCTTGCGATCCGCGAGCCTGTTGATGAACGACCCGTCGATTTTGACGAACTCGAAAGGCAGCGTTTTCAAATAGTAGAAGGAGGAAAACCCGGTCCCGAAATCGTCGAGCGCGAACTGGCAGCCGATATCGTTGATCGCCTCCATCAGGTGGCGGGCCGCCACCAAGTCGGCCAGCGCCGCCGTTTCGGTCATTTCAAAAATCAGTTGCTGGGGATCGAGTCCGGTTTCCTGCAAGAGCTGCTTGAGCCGGTTCAGCAGATCGGGGTTGTTGAACGCGTGGGCGGACAAATTGACCGTCAGGGTGATCCGCAAACCCCGCGCCATGGCCTGGGCCTGGTGGCGGATGGCTTCGGACATCACCATGCGGTCGATGGAATGGATCAGCCCGGTGCGTTCCGCCACCTCGATAAACTGGGTGGGGCCGATGACTTCTCCATCGTCGCCCTGCATCCGGAGCAAAACCTCGTAATGCGAGATGGTCCGGTCCCGAACGTTCAGGATCGGCTGCGCGTACAGCAAAAACAGCTTGTCCTTCAGCGCGTGCTCCACGCGCTGTTTCCAAAACACGCGCTCGCGCATCAGCCGCTGGCTTTGATCCTGGCCCGACAGCAGATACCAGCCGCCGCGCCCGCTGTCCTTGACCTGATACATGGCGAGATCGGCCCGGGCCAGCAAATCCTCGATGTTGATCCCGTGTTCGGGAAACAGGGCGATGCCGATGCTGGCCGACAACTTGTGGATTTGCTCGCCCACCGGAAATTCGATTTCGCAGATGTGGGCCAGAATTTTCTTGGTCACCTGGACCGCTTCGTCGGCCGTCGCCTGGTTGAGGATCACCGCGAACTCGTCGCCGCCCAAGCGGCCGATCACATCGACTTCGCGCAGGATGGAAGGGAGCAGTTCACCCAGGCGCTGGAGCAGCCGGTCTCCCGCGTGATGGCCGCTGGTGTCGTTGATGTATTTGAATTGATCCAGATCGAGAAACAGCAACGCCCCGGTGCGGCGATAGCGTCTTGCCGCCGCCACCGCATCGTTCAGCTCCCGGGTGAACCGGCGCCGGTTGTACAGCCCGGTCAGCGAGTCGTGGTCCGCCAACCACGCCAGCCGCATCTCGGCCTTTTTCCGGGCGGTGATGTCCATGCCCACCGACAGGATCAGGGGCGCGTCGTCCGTTTGCTCCCGGAGCCGGGAATGCTGCCAAACGATATTGAGCGCAGACTGATCCTTGCAACGAATGTTGCACTCTTCCTCGATATGCTCCCGCACCCCGGCCACGAGGTCCGACAAGTGATTCTGAACGGTATCGGCGCTTTCCTTCCGCGCCAGCAGATCGACGAAAGGCTTGCCCGCCAGATCCGAGAGCGAGTAGCCGGTCAACGATTGACCATAAGGGTTGATCATCAGGATGCGGTTGTTTCGGTCCTGGGTCAAAATGATGGCTTGGGCGGTTTCCAGCACATGCGTGACAAAATTTCGCTGCTGGACGATCTCGTTCATCTGCTCGGAGAGATCCCGCGTCTGTTGGGCGACTTCGCTGCTCAGCGCTTCGAGCTGGTGGGACACGGCGATCGCGGTCTCGTTGAGGACATCCACTTCGTCCCGAAAAAAATGCGTGAACCCCGTTTCCGATATCATCGCGCGAATTTTGGCGAACTCGCCCTCGGCGAGCCAAGGCAGCTTGGCGGCGGCATACCGCAACCGCGACAGAGGCGCCCACAATATCGCCAGCAACAAGAGTTCCGACAGCACCAAACCGACGGTTCCCAAGGCGAGATTGTGCCGGAGCGCCGCCCGAATTTTCGCCATCGCGTCGCTGATATCGGCGACGACCACCAGATGGGCCTCTTCCCGCTCGTCGAAACCGGCCAGCGGAAACAATCGAACCTCATACTCGCGGCCGTTGACGCTGCTATGAATCGACTTTTTGGCGCTCTCGGACAGCGTTCTCTCCCGAGCAACAGCGCGCAGAATCAACATGTTAGTCCGCGCGCTGCTCAGCGCCGCCACCTTGGCTCCCCATGGCTGGAGCCAGCGTTCGCCATCGCCGTTCTTGGGGGCCGTTCCAGCCTGCCCGACGATCAGCCCGAGATCCGTGCCCGAAACCCGCTGAAAATCGAGCACGACATCCGCCAGGGACACGCCTAAGACCAGGGCGTCGCCGGTGCCCAGCACGGGAGCGACGGCGTACTGCAAGCAGGTGTCGAAGCAGTCGATCAGGCTGGCCGGATTTTCGGAAGCCAAGACTCGCTGGACCGCTTCGGCCAGGGCAATCCGACCGTCGGAGTGCGCGTCCCGGCCGTGCGCGGCCAAGCGCCGACCGTCGGCGGCGACCAGCACGACGCTCTCCACCCCCATATCCAGTTCCAGAATCCCCGCCAGCCGCTCGAATTCGGCGATCATCCGATTCGGTGAGTTTTCCGCAGGGGATTGGGCGCCCAACAGGGACGCGACCAGCGTACTCCATTGTCGCAACCGCATGTCCGATTGATTCAGCAAGCCCTGTACCTGACGGACATACTGGTCCTGCAATTCCGCCCGGCGCTGCTCGAACTGGTTGCGCAACTCGATATAGTTGATCGTCACCAGCGTTCCGGTCACCAAAATCAAGGCCATGCTGCTGAGCAGCATGGCCTTCCACTTGAGGCTCAGGAAGACGCCAGGGCGGATAGGCGGGTGCATTCGCTGTAATCCAGAATTAATCTAGCTTAAAACCGATAACTTGCTGCCAAGGAAAACAGGCGCCATCGCTGTCGTAAATCATCGGTATCGGGATTATCTTGGCGGGGCAGCCAAGCCGTACCATCAACAAAATGATATTCGGCGGCGACCAAAAAAGATGAGTTCAAATAGTAGCGTAACCCAAATGTCCAATCCTTAGCAAATTGCGTGAACGCTGGCTTTCCAGTCAAGGCTTGATATTTTTTACCATCTTTATCTTCCCTATTATTGTAAAGAACATCATAACGCACAATAGCTTGCCAATCCTCGTTGAATCGATATAATGCTTGGAGGTAGTAACTATTACCAGTGACATCCGAGTCAACCTGATAATCCTTATCTAAACTATTTTCCTGAATTCTTCGAATTGCATACTCTGAAGTTAAGCTCAATTTATCGCCATTATATTGGGCCGAAAAAATCACAGGTATGAATATATCTTTTAATGAGGGCAAATCTTCAGGCGGGAGAAGTTTCGGATCATACCGGACATCCACTCTTGCCGAACTAATAGCGGCGCGATATTTTCCACCTTCATGCTCATAATTCAAACGTCCAATATAAGAGAGCTTAGAATCGGTATTCCCAGGATAGTCGCTACCAAAATAGGCTAGTTCTGTATCCAGGTTATTACCTCTCGGAATTCCCGCGCCAAATTCAAATGACACATTTCCCAAATCAGTACGATATTCTCCATACAAAAGACCGCCATCTGCGGACAGAGATAAGTCGCGGGTACGCTCTAAATAAATTGACTGGGGTAACAATATTGTCGGTCGGGTAAACAGCACATCACGAGTGTCATTATATAACCCAAGGGGATTTTTGAAACGCCCGAGACGTACTCCCAAGAGGGCATCGGAATTTGATAGGATAGTATAATCGAGTAAACCAAAATCCGCTTCTACATCATAGTCGTGACCAGATCCAGCACGCCGGAACAAAACTTGTCCCGCCACGCGAAGATCGGCAGAAAATGCCCATGATGCATTTAATCCGGCTTCAGTAAAATCGAAACTCCCTCCGGAATCGCTTTCACCAAAAATCCTATTATCGGATGTCAAAAAATATCCCTGTGTAATAAAACCATGAAACTGAAAGTCATCAATTAGTTCCAAAGCCTGTAATCGCTCAGGAACAATCCAATATAAGCAAATAAAAAAATATCCCACCAATAAAAAATTTGACTTAAAAATTGATAGCTTTAATAGATTCAGGCCAAAATTTGGTAAAAATCGAGATAGTAATTTGTTTTTATTTAAGTCGATTTTGTTAAAATAAAAAGCGCATCCTTCAAGATATAATTGAAAGAAATAGTTAAAATTATTTCTAATTTTCAGGTATTTCTTTAACAGATTCATCAATCATTGACCTGCTTAAATAACCTATTGCGCCGGGCGTAGAACCAACAACCGAACGCATCTGTTGTTCGGACTTTAATATGATAGGTTCTTCCCCTGTTCCAGAAAAAACCAGACGATCCCAAGCTGAGCGCAACTGATAAGGAAAAACCTTAAGCACGTATTTTGAAAACGCTATATGCAATGGATTTTCATCTGGAAGCACAAAAACCCTAATTGGTGAACCATCATTCCATTTTCTTAGCCGCATTCCAAATATTGCACCAAGTGCATTTCTTGAAAGCAAAGGAGGCGAACCGGTTGCCGCATTGACGACAACAATGGGGATATTTTCTGCTGGTGCCATACTAGCAAAAAAAACAAATATGATACCCAGCAAACATCTTAGGTGAAGCGTAACCAATCCCCCGAAATAATTAGAATTTAATCAATCGTTACCTGTGCTATTGAAGGCACTTGATGCAATTTTGAGCTATTTCGGCCGCGAGAGCAAAACACCGTTATCTGTTAGCAAATTCCAAATTTCTTGCTTAGTTCGATAAATATTATCCAAAATATCGGGGATATATCCCATATAAGTTACACAGGGACCGAAATAATCAACCACTGGGCTAATTGGCGTAAAATTAATTCCAAATGACTTCAAAAATCGTGCGCAAACCGGTTCCATCCCTCCATACCAATATGTCAAATTGTTTTCCAAACTCATTCGGACAATGGCCACGAATAAACCGAGAACCGCATGAGGAAAAATTCGTCGTGGAACACTACCGCGTCGATCCTCAGCTTGCTGGGAAATAGTTGGCCGACGCCTCTCGCTCTGCTGCGATAAAAGGTCCGAGCCCTCCGATAACCCGGTAGGCTTTTGGTTTTCACCTTTTCTGGCCCTAAACTGCGGCGCGAGAATCAAGCGGGAAATCTCGCCAACTCGAGATCGTGGTATTTTAATTTCGCTCAGAAAATCTCGAAAGAAGAAATCTCCTGCAACTTTTTCCACTGGAAATTTTTCATGTGGATTAGAATTGTCAGGTAATATTATTCTGACCGTTCCCGCGTTTACTTTTGATGGCTTGTGTACAAGCAAGCAATGGATGGACCGCTCGTCGTATTCATCCTGCTCTTTTTCTTCTGGATAATCAATCGCGTCAAATCCAGGAATGATCGCTTCCTTACAATATACCTCATAACGCAACCGAAAGCATTCTTGCAATTTTTCTGGTGTATTCGCATGAATTATTTCAAAATAATGATTGAATAAATCAATAAGGTTGCATTGCGTATCCAAAGAATATCCCCTTCTATCGAATTTATGAGATCAAACATCGATTCGCTCCTACCCCCGACACTCGATTTTCATCACGAAATCGCGAGCCTCGGCGGCAATATCAATAGCGGGGCGCAGCGCACCGGGCGCGCGACTCCGGTAATCTACCCCGGCCGCTTCCAGAAAACCCCGCGCCAATGCGGCCTTGATGGCGAAGTTCACGTTCTGCGGTACGTCCCCCGTCATTTCGTGGACGCGGACGGCGTTCAGCTTGGCGCTGACCACTGCCACCACCGCGCCATCGCCATCCAGCAGCGGTCCGCCGCTGTTGCCGACCTGGGTCGGGGCGGTGAACTGCAAGGAGCGGGTATCGTCGCCGGGACCGATCAGCGAGCTGACATTGCCCGTGGTCACCTGCGGCCCCGAGCCGAGCAAGCCCCCCAGCGGATAGCCGACCACCATCACCATCTCGCCCAGCCGCGCCTGCGGCCCTTCGCGAAACATCGCCACGCCGGGCGGCGGCGCATCAGCCCGCAATAGCGCCAGATCGTTGGTGGGATCGGCGAACACCAGTTCCAACGCGCAGCGGTGCCGGGGCGAACGGGCCAGAATTTCGCGGGCATCTTCGATCACATGGTGATTGGTCAGCACGTAACCGTCGGGATGGACACAGAAACCAGTTCCGCTGAACGACCCGCCGCCCGGTCCCGACTGTCGCCGTTCGTCCGAGCCGCCAGCGGCGGGACGCTCGGGCTCCGGCAAGCGCAAGCCGAAATGCGCGGCCAAGGCCGGTAAGCCCGCCGCGAACCCCTGGCCCACCGCCCGGAATTTCCACTGTCCCCGATGGCGGTACAGCTCGGTCAAAATCATGGCGGTTTCGCCGCGACTGGCCAGCGGCAGCGGAAACAGCGACACCGGTTGGCCCGCCGCGTCGGCCAGCCAGGCGCGGATGGCGGCGAACACCCCGAAGGTGGTACCGCGCGGCAGACCGGGCTTGACCGCCAGCACGACCGCGATCCGGGCCACCGTCGCCGGCACCGCCTCCAGATCGACCCGGAACTCGCCCGGCGGTCCGGCGAACACCACCGACCCGTCGCGGGAGCGCGGTTGCTCGGCGCTCACCAGATCGCCGGGATCGCCGATCCGCCCGTCGGCGCCCAACAGGACAACGCCGGATTGCAAGCGCGCGACGAACTCGTCGTCGGGTTCACCGCTCACCCCGACCGCGACCCGGCCGCCGCCGATCGGGTGATTTTGTCCCGGTAGAAGTTCTTGCATGACCGCGTGATCGCTCCCCGCCCGTCGGCTCAACCGACCGGCAACAGCTCGGAAAAATCGTGAATCGCCGGAAATTCCGCCGGCGGCTTGGGCGGATGGGTGGAATCGGGCCGCAGCACCGACACCAGATGCGCGATTCCGAAAGCGCCCGCCGCGCGCAGGATCGCCAGATGATCGTCCACCAGCAGCGTCGCGGCCGGATCGAACGGTTCCCGCTCGCGCAGACGCGGCCAAAACTCCGGCTGTTCCTTGACCGAACCCAGCGCGTGCGCGCAGACGATGCCATCGAAATGCCCGGCCAGCCGGGTCTTTTCCATCTTCAGCGCCAAGCTGTGCGGGTGGGCGTTGGTCACCAGCACCACCCGCTTGCCGGCGGCGCGCAGGGCATCCAAAAATTCCAGGGCGTGCGGATGCACGGCGATCAAATGCTCGATTTCGCGCTTGAGGGCCACGATGTCCAGCGCCAGCTCCCGGGTCCAATAATCCAGACAATACCAGGCCAGCGTCCCTTCCACCGCCCGCGTGCGGGTCGCCACCTCGGCGCGAGCCCCTGCCAAGGACAGGCCGTGACGACGGGCGTAGCGCTCCGGGACCAGCTCCCGCCAGAACTGGTTGTCGAACCGCAAATCCAAGAGGGTGCCGTCCATGTCGAGCAGGACGGTCCGAATTCGCGGCCAAGGCAACCGCACGGCCATGGTTTGGCTCCACCGGCAAAGGGTTTGCGCGAGCAAACTCGTGTAGAATTGTAGAATTAAAGCAGATTGTCGGAGTTCGCGCAGGATCCGATCCACCGCTCCCGCGAAACGGCGCCTCGCGGTCGGTCCAATTCGCGCGGAACCGGCGAACGACCGGGATTCCGACCGCGACGCCTTCGCGCACCATCACCCAAGCCGAGAGGTTGACCGCGTCATGACCGACGCCCCCAACGTCGATTTGTCCGCCCTGGTGAAGCCCGTCGAGGCCATCGCCCGGGAGGCGGGGTGTCGCATCCTGGACGTGTACGCGGGATCCTTCAGCGTCGTCGAGAAAGCCGACCAGAGCCCGGTGACCGCCGCCGACCTCGCCGCCCACGACTGCATCCTGCACGGCTTGGCCGAGCTGACGCCCGACATTCCGGTGCTGTCCGAGGAAGCGCCCGACGTCAGCTTCGCCGAGCGCAGCCGCTGGGAATGGCTGTGGCTGGTGGACCCGCTCGACGGCACCCGCGAGTTCATCAAGCGCAACGATCAGTTCACGGTAAACATCGCGCTGGTGCACCGCCACGAAGCGGTGCTCGGGCTGGTGTTGAGGCCGGTCGGCGGGCTGTGCTATCACGCTTGGCGCGGCGGCGGCGCCCACAAGCAACCCGCCGGCCAACCCCCCCGCCGCATCCAGGCCGCGCGGGTCTGCCACTATCCGGTCCGGGTCATCAGCAGCCTGGAATCCTACCGCACCCGCCGCCTGCAAGACTATCTCGGCCACCTCGGCCCGCACCGACACCTCGGGATGGGCGGCGCCCTGAAGTCCTGTCTGGTCGCCGAGGGCGAGGCCGACTTGTACCCCCGGTTCGGCCCGACCGGCGAATGGGACACCGCAGCCACCCAGGTGATCCTGGAGCAAGCGGGGGGCTACATGACCGACATGCAGTTGCGGCCGCTGCGCTACAACGCCCGGCCGGTGCTAATCAACCCGGATTTCCTCGCGTTCGGTGATGTCACCCGCGACTGGTCCCAATACCTGCCGCAGCGCCACCCTCACGGGTGGCCGGCTTAACCCGTCCAGCCCCAAGAACGACAAGATTTCGAGTCCCGTCATGCCATACCAACGCTACCGCCAGGATTTACAACGGGAAGGCTTTCAGCACGACCCCGCTCAAGAGCGGGCCGTCCAATACCTGCAACGAATCTACGACCAACTGATGGCGCGGCCGGAAGAACCGGCCCCGAGCAAGAAAGCCGGGCTGCTCGGCCGCTTGGTCGGCCGCGACAAACCGGCCGCCGCCGGCGCTCCGGCGGTGCGCGGGCTGTATCTGTGGGGCGGCGTGGGCCGGGGCAAAACCTACCTGGTGGACACCTTCGTCGATGCCCTGCCGCTGGAGCGCAAGCAGCGCATCCACTTTCACAGCTTCATGCGGGCGGTGCACGCCGAACTGAAGGCGCTGAAAAACCAGTCGGAACCGTTGCGGATCGTCGCCCGCCGCTTCGCCGAACAGGCCCGGGTGATCTGCCTGGACGAATTCTTCGTCGCCGACATCACCGACGCCATGCTGCTTGATGGCCTGCTCCGGGAGCTGTTCGCCAGCGGCGTCACCCTGATCACCACCTCCAACCTGCCGCCGGACGACCTTTACAAGGACGGCCTGCAACGCGCCCGCTTCCTGCCGGCCATCGAGCTGATCAAGCGGCACCTGGACGTGCTGAACGTGGACGGCGGCATCGACTATCGGCTGCGCTATCTGGAAAAGGCGGAAATCTATCACTCGCCGCTCGATGAACGCGCCGAGCAAATCCTGAACGACGTCTTCGACCACATCGCGCCCGAGCCGGGCCATCGCGGCGGCGATCTGGAGATCGAGGGCCGCTTCATCCCCACCCTGCGCGAGGCCGACGGCATCGTCTGGTTCAGCTTCCGGGCGATCTGCGACGGGCCGCGCGGCACCGCCGACTACATCGAAATCGCCCGCTGCTTTCACACCGTCCTCATCTCCAACGTGCCGGTGCTGGACTGGCAGATGGAGAATCAGGCGCGGCGCTTCGTCAACCTGGTGGACGAGTTCTACGATCGCGGCGTCAAGCTGATCCTGTCCGCCGCCGCGCCGGTGCTGGAACTCTACGCCGGCGAGAAGCTGAAATTCGAGTTTCAGCGCACCGTCAGCCGCTTGCAGGAAATGCAGTCGCACGAGTATCTGGAGCGGCCGCATTTGCCGTAGCCCTCACCCGACCACCCGCACCGGCTCGCCATCGAAAAATCCCCGAACGTTCTCCGCCAGTTGCCCGACCAAGCGCTGGCGGGATTCGCGGCTGCCCCAGGCGCAATGCGGGGTGACGATCAGGTTGGGGATATCGGGCGCCAACAGCGGGTTTCCGGCCACCGGCGGCTCCAGGCTGAGCACGTCCACGCCCGCCCCGCCCAGCGCGCCCTTGCGCAGCGCGTCGGCCAGCATCGCCTCATCGACCAGCCCGCCCCGAGCGGTGTTGATCAAAACGGCGTCGCGGCGCATCAGCGCCAGCTCCCACGGCCCGATCAGCCCCCGGGTTTCCGGCGTCAGCGGGCAATGCAGGCTGAGCACGTCCACCCGCGGCAACAGGATCGGCAGCGGCACCCGCCCTTCCTGCGGCTCCACCACGCCCGGCCGCTGCGCCGGCAAGACCCGCATCCCGAACGCTTCCGCCACCCGCGCCACGCCCCGGCCCAATTCGCCGTAACCGACGATGCCCAGCGTCTTGTCGGCCAGCTCGCGAATCGGGAAATCCAGCAGGCAAAACTGGCCGGCCCGCTGCCAGCGGCCATCGCGCACCGCCTGGCGATACTCCGGCAGACGGGCGCATAGCGCCAGCAGCAGCGCGAAGACGTGCTGGACCACCGCCGGCGTGCCGTAGCCCCGACAGTTGCAAACGGTGACACCCGCCCGCGCCGTCGCTTCCAAGTCCACGTTGTTGATGCCGGTGGCGGCGACGCAGATCAGTTGCAGCCGAGGGGCGTGCCGGAGGGCGGCGGCGTCCAGCACCACCTTGTTGCTGATCACCACCTCGGCCTCGGCGATGCGCGCGCCGACCTGCTCGGGCCGGGTGGCGGCGTAATAGTCCAGATCGGGCAAAATCCGGTCGAGGTCGCCGAAATCCAGATCGCCGCAATCCAGGGAATCCCGGTCGAGAAACACGCCCAGCATGACGAGGGAACCTCCGAGCAAAGATTCGCCTCATTATAGGCGTAACCGCGCCATCGTCGGGACTTCAACCCGATCGGCGGATACCCCGGACCCCTTCGCCAGGAAACCCATCGCGCCATGAAACCGACCGCGCCGCCACTTTTCACGCACGATCAGCCCGCCTGCACCGGTGTGCTGTTGACCAACCTCGGCACGCCCGACGCGCCGACCGCCCGCCGCCCTGCGCCGCTATCTGGCCGAATTCCTCTGGGATTCGCGGGTCGTGGAGATCCCCCGCCTGCCGTGGTGGCTGATCTTGCACGGCATCATCCTGCGGCTGCGCCCGGCCCGGTCGGCGCGCAAGTACGAACTCATCTGGACGCCGGAAGGCTCGCCGCTGCTGGCGATCAGCCGGCGCCAAGCGGCGGCGGTCGCGGCGGCGCTGGCGGACCGCCACCCCGGTCCGATCCGGGTGGCGCTGGGGATGCGCTACGGCCATCCTTCCCTCGCGGCGGCGCTGGCCGAGCTGCGCGCCGCCGGGGCGCAGCGGTTGCTGGTGCTCCCGCTGTATCCGCAATACTCGGCCACCACGGTCGCCTCCACCTTCGACGCCGTCGCCGCCGAACTGCGGACCTGGCGCTGGCTGCCGGAACTGCGCGTCATCACCCATTACCACGACGATCCCGGCTATCTGGACGCGCTGGCGGCCAGCATCCGCACCGCCCGCGCCGAGCGGCCCGGCGAGCGGTTGCTGTTCTCTTTCCACGGCTTGCCCAAACGCAATTTGCTGGCCGGCGATCCCTACCATTGCCAGTGCCTGAAAACCGCGCGGCGGGTCGCCGAGCGGCTCGAACTCCAAGCCGAGCAGTGGGCGGTCGCCTTCCAGTCGCGCTTCGGTCGCGCCGAATGGCTGCAACCCTACACCGGCGCCCTGCTGGCCGAGTGGGCGAAGGCCGGCGTCAAAAGCGTGGACGTGATCTGTCCCGGCTTCGCCGCCGACTGTCTGGAAACGCTGGAGGAAATCGCCATCGAAAACCGGCAGGCTTTTCTGGACGCCGGCGGCGAGCGCTACCGCTATATTCCGGCCCTGAACGACGCCCCGGCCCACATCGACGCGCTGGCCGACCTGATCGACCGCCATGCGGCCGGTTGGCCCGAATTGGACGCCGCTCGCGACGCGAACGCCGTCGCCGCCGAGCGCGCGAACCGCCGCGCCCGCGCCTTGGCCAAGGGGGCGGCGGCTTGACGGCTCGATCCGGCCATCGGCCGATTTGGGCGCGCGACCCGCCAGCGTGAAGGTTGCAGGGGGCGTTCGAGCAACCCGGAACCCGGTGAATTTCGGCTTTCTTTACAAAATCGCCTTCTATACTCACTGGAACGAAGGTGGTCCACCACTCCGGTCGCCATTAGCCTGCCTCAACGCGGTTCCAACCCGATCCGGCGAGGAAAAGATGATCCACGGTGTTCTGATCGATTTGGAAGGCGTGCTGTATGTCGGCGGCTACCCCCTGCCGGGCGCGCGGGAGGCGCTGCTCAGCTTGCGCGCCGCCGGCATCCCGATGCGATTCATCACCAACACCACCCGGACCACCCGTGCCGCCATCGTCAACCGCTTGGCGGGCATGGGCCTGGAGGTCGCGCCGGAACACCTGTTCACGCCCGTGGTCGCCGCCCGCAACTATCTGATCGCCCGCAAGCTGACCCCGCATCTGCTGGTGCATCCCAACATTTTGGGCGAGTTCGCCGACTTGCTCGGCCCCCCGCCGGACGCGGTGCTGATCGGCGATGCCGGCCCCGCCTTCGACTACGCGGCGCTCAATCGATGCTTCCGGCTGCTGGTGGACGGTTTGCCGCTGCTGGCGATGGGCTCCAACCGCTATTTTCGCGACGACGGCGAACTGAGCCTGGATATCGGGCCGTTCGTCGCGGCGCTGGAGTACGCCGCCGAACTGGAGGCGGTCACCCTGGGCAAGCCGGCCGCCGTTTTTTTTCTGGCCGCAGTCAACAGCCTCGACCTGCCGCCGCAGGACGTGGTGATGGTCGGCGACGACGCCGAAATGGACGTGTGCGGCGCGCTGGCCGCCGGCTTGCGCGCCGCGCTGGTCCGGACCGGCAAATATCGCCCCGGCGACGAAGCCAAAGTCGAGCCTCGGGGTGGGCGGGTGTTCGACGATCTCGACGCGGTGGTGGATTACATCCTCTGACCGCCCCCGGCCGAGCTGTCGGCCGGGGGCGAATTGCGGGTAAAATCCGCGCTCGTCCGAGCTTTCCTCTCCTGTTCCGTGCCGCTCCCGGAGTTCCCATGCGCGTGCTATTCCCCGACATCAAGCCGTACACCACCCAGCGCCTCGCCGTGGACGAGGTGCATACCCTCCACGTCGAGGAATGCGGCAACCCGCAAGGCTTGCCCGCGCTGTTCCTGCACGGCGGGCCGGGAGCCGGCTGCGAGCCGATGCACCGGCGGTTCTTCGACCCGGAACGCTATCGCATCGTGCTGTTCGACCAGCGCGGCTGCGGTCAGTCCACCCCCCACGCGGAATTGCGCGACAACACCACCTGGCATCTGGTGGCCGATATCGAGACGCTGCGCGAGCGGCTCGGCATCGACCGCTGGCTGGTGTTCGGCGGGTCCTGGGGCTCCACCCTGGCGCTGGCCTACGCCGAAACCCATCCCGAACGGGTGCTGGGCCTGATCCTGCGCGGCGTCTTTCTGTGCCGCGATCAGGACATCCACTGGTTTTATCAGGCCGGCGCCAACCGGCTGTTTCCCGATCTGTGGGAGCATTTTCTGGCCCCGATTCCGGCGGCGGAACGGGCCGATCTGTTGCACGCCTACCACCGCCGCCTGACCGGAACCAACGAGCTGGAGCGGTTGCGGGTCGCGAAAGCCTGGTCGGTGTGGGAAGGCTCCACCCTGACCCTGGAAAGCAATCCGGCCGTCATCGAGCACTTCGCGGAAGCGCGCCGGGCGCTCGGCTTGGCCCGGATCGAATGCCACTATTTCGTCAACCACTGCTTCATGGAACCCGATCAACTGTTGCGCGACGCCGGCCGCTTGCGCGGCATTCCCGGCGTCATCGTCCACGGCCGCTACGATGTGGTCTGTCCGCCGGACAACGCCTGGGCGCTGCACCAGGCGTGGCCGGAGGCGGAGCTGCGGATCGTCACGCCGGCCGGTCACGCCGCCGGCGAGCCGGGCATCGTGGACGCGCTGATCACCGCCACCCAGACCTTCGCCGACCGCCTGAAATGATCGGCCTGCTGCAACGGGTCAGCGCGGCCCGCGTCGAAATCGACGGCGAAACCGTCGGCGCCATCGCGGCCGGCCTGCTGGTGCTGGTCGGGATCGAGCGCGGCGACGGCGAAGCGCAGGCCGACCGGCTGCTGGAGCGGCTGTTGGGCTACCGGGTGTTCGCCGACCCCGAGGGCAAAATGAACCGGAGCCTGCGCGACATCGGCGGCGGTTTGCTGCTGGTGCCGCAATTCACCCTGGCGGCGGATACCGGCAAGGGCGCGCGGCCCAGCTTCGCTCCGGCGGCGCCGCCCGCCGAGGGCGAACGGCTGTTCGACTATCTGGCGACGCGGGCCGGCCGACACCACGCGCCGGTCGCCACCGGCCGCTTCGGCGCGCACATGCAGGTCAGCCTGACCAACGACGGCCCGGTGACCTTTTGGCTGCAAACCGCATCCGGCACGCCCGATCGATAGCCGGCGCGCTGGGCGAGATCCCAAACCCGGGCCGGCATCGGGAATGGCGCGCGCCACCGGAAAATGATTTGCCGACCGTTATTCCCTATCGGCGGTCGCCGTTTATACTTCACCTGTTCGGCACGTCCACAGTTTGCTACAACCTTGTCCGAGGCGCGCACGGTTCCAAAAGCAGGAACAAGAACCTACATGGCCGCAAGCAATCGCGATATCGCCAAGATTCCAGATCAATCGCTCGATTCGACCTCCGCTTCTCCCCCACCCGATCTCGCGTCCGCCCGGCGGTTCATGGTGGGAATCGGCGCGTCGGCCGGCGGCCTGGAGGCCCTGAGCGCGCTGCTGCCGAACCTGCCCCGCGACCTGGGCCTCAGTTACGTGGTGGTCCAGCACCTGTCGCCGACGTACCGCAGCATGCTCGCGCAACTGCTGGCCCGCGAAACCGCGATGACCGTCAAGGATGTGGAGGACGGCGGCCAACCGGCCCCCAACACCGTTTACATCACCCCCGCCAACCGCAACCTGACGATCCGGGAAGGCCGGTTCCGGCTGGTGGAGCCGGCCAGGGAAGCGCTGCCGAAGCCCTCGATCAATCTGTTCTTCGCCTCGCTGGCCGCCCAGATGAACGATGCGGCCATCGGGGTCATCCTGTCCGGCACCGGCTCGGACGGCGCTTCCGGCGTCCACGCCATCAAGGCGGCGGGCGGTTTCACTTTCGCCCAGGAACCGGCCACCGCCAAGTACAGCGGCATGCCGCAAGCCGCGATCGACACCGGCAGCGTCGATTGGATCTTGCCGCCGGAACGGATCGGCCAGGAAATCGCCCTGATCGCCCGCACCCAGGGCGTGATCCCGCTGGAACAGCAGCCGGAAGCCGAACCGGCCACCCTCAAGAAGCTGCTGGCCAAGGTGCGCCAGCGCACCCGGATCGATTTCACCGGCTACAAGGAAGCGACGCTGTGGCGGCGCATCGGCCGGCGGCTGGCCACCAACCACGTCGTCAACCTGGACGAATATCTGAGCCTGATCGCGGAAAAGCCCGACGAGCTGGACAAGCTGGCCAAAGATATCCTGATTTCGGTCACCGCCTTTTTTCGCGACCGGGACGCGTTCGCCGGCTTGGCCGCCGCGGTGGGCCGCATCGTCGCCGACAAAAAACCCGGCGAGGAAATCCGGGTCTGGGTGCCGGGCTGCGCCACGGGCGAGGAAGCCTACTCCATCGCCATCCTGTTCGCCGAGCATCTGGGCGCCCATCTCGACCAGTACCGGCTGCAGATTTTCGCCACCGACATCGATCTCGACGCCATGGCGACGGCGCGGCGAGCGCTGTTTCCGGCCTCCAGCCTCGCCGATCTGGACCCCCGACAGGTGCGCAAGTATTTCGTGGCCCACGGCGACCGCTACGAGCTGGTCAAATCGCTGCGGGAACTGGTGATTTTCGCCCGGCAGGATCTGGCGCAAGACCCGCCGTTCCTGCGGCTGGATCTGATCAGTTGCCGCAACGTGCTGATCTACTTTCGCGGGGAATTGCAGGCGCGCATTCTCACGGTGTTTCAGTACGGCCTGCGGCCCGGCGGCCACCTGTTCCTGGGCCGATCCGAAAGCGTGCTCCACCAGGAGTCGCTGTTCGAGGCGGTGGACAAAGAGGCCCGAATTTATCGGCGCCGCGGCGGCGTGCAAAAGCCGCTGTTCCAGACCGAACCGCAGCTCCAGCCCGCGAGCGAACCGCGCAAACCGGCCCACCGCCCTCCCAAGGACTTGAGCGAACGGCTGCTGGAAACCGCCGCCCGCCTGTTCGTCCCGGCCAGCCTGCTGGTCGACGGTCAGTTGCAGATCAAGCACATTCACGGCGATGTCAGCCGCTATCTGACCATCCCCTCCGGCAAGCCCAGCTTCGATTTGCTCAGCCTGATCCGCCCGGAACTGCGCACCGACATCCAAACTCTCGTCTTCCAGTGCAACCGCAAGCGCGCCTCGACGCAGGGCCGGCCCCACGCCCTCAAGGGCGAACCGCCGGCCGGATCGGCGCGCATTTCGGTCCATCCGCTGGCGGGCGAAAATTCGGAGAAGCTGTTTCTGGTCTGTTTCGAGCCGGCCCCACCGCCGGCCCCGGCCAGCCGCCGCAAGGCCGGCGCATCGGCCGGCGCCAGCCAAAAGGAGCTGGAGGACGAACTCACCGCCACCCGCGAGCACCTGCAAACCCTGGTCGAGGAACTGGAAACCTCCAACGAGGAAATGCAGGCCCTCAACGAGGAAGTGCAGGCGGCCAACGAGGAGCTGCAGTCCTCCAACGAGGAGCTGGAAGCGTCCAACGAGGAACTGCAATCCACCAACGAGGAGCTGACCACCCTCAACGAGGAATTGCAGGTCAAAACCACCGAGTTGGAGGAAACCAACGCCGAGCTGCAAGGCATTCAAAACAGCCTGGATTTCCCGCTGCTCGCCGTCGATCCCCAGCTCCATCTCACGCGCTTCAACCAACCGGCGGCCCAACTGTTCCGGCTCGGCCCCACCGCCATCGGCACCAGCCTGCGGGAAATCACTTGGCCGGCCGGCTTGTCCGATTTCAGCCGGACCATCGAGGAGGTCCTGTCAAGCCAGAAGGGTGCGGTGCGGGAAATCGCCGGAGACAGCCGCCATTTCGTCCTGCGCGTCACCCCCCACCTCGGCAACGATCAGGAGCTGCGCGGCGCCATCGTCACTCTGCTCGACAACACCGTGCTGGTCGAAGCCCAGCGCCGCTTGCGCGCCGATCAGGAAAAGCTGCTGGCGGTCATGAACAATTCGGTCGCCGTGTTCATGATCAAGGACGCCGTCGGCCGCTACGAGTTCGTCAACACCCAGTTCGAGCGCCTGTTCGATCTGCGGGCCGAATTCGTGCTCGGCCGGACCGACTATCAGATTTTCCCCCACGATATCGCCGAATCGTTCCGCAACAAGGACCTGGAGGTCATGCGTCGCCGGGGCGCGATGCAGTCCGAGGATGTGCTGGTTCTGGGCGGCAACCAGCGGTCGCTGCTGGCGATCCGGTTTCCGTTGCTGTCGGAAGACGGCGCCGTGGTGGCGGTCTGCACCCAGGCGCTCGACATCACCGAGCGCAAGCGGATCGAGGAGCAACTGCGGCTGGCCGCGCGCATGTTCGACCGCACCGCCGAAGGGGTGATGGTGACCGACCGGGATCTGCGGATTCTCACGGTCAACGGCGCTTTCCAGGCGATCACCGGCTACACCCGCGAGGAAGCCATCGGCCAGACGCCCCGCTTGCTGCAATCCGGGCGCCACGATGCCGCGTTCTACCAGGCGATGTGGGGCCATTTGCAAAACCAGGGGTGGTGGCAGGGCGAAATCTGGGATCGGCGCAAGGACGGCGAGGAATACCTCGCTTGGCTCAACATCAACACCATCCGCGCTTCCGACGGCAGCCCGTTGAACTACGTGGCCACGTTCAGCGACATCACGCTGATCCGCGAGTCGCACGAGCGGATGGAGTTCCTGGCCACGCACGACGAGCTGACCGGCCTGCCGAACCGCAGTTTGTACATCGACCGCCTGCGGCACGCGCTGGCCCGGCTGGAGCGCAGCGACCGGTTGCTGGCGATCCTGTTCATCGACCTCGACAACTTCAAGACCGTCAACGATACGCTGGGCCACCACTATGGCGACCAGCTTCTGATCGAAGCGGCCGAGCGGCTGAAGTCCTGCGTCCGAGTCGCGGACACGGTGGCCCGGCTGGGCGGCGACGAATTCACTTTCCTGCTGGAAGACATCGAAAAACACGAAGCCTCGCTGGCCGCTTCGCGGGTGCTCGAAGCCTTCGCCAAACCCTTCCGCATCGCCAACCGGGATGTGTTCGTCGGTTGCAGCATCGGCATCGCCATCTACCCCGACGACGGTCCCGACACCGCGACCCTGCTGCGCAACGCCGATACCGCGATGTACCGCGCCAAAGAAAGCGGCAAGAACGCCTTCCAGTTTTTCACGACCGACATGGCCGGTGCCGCCTCGCAGCGCCTGGAGCTGGAAAGCGCCCTGCGGCACGCCCTGGAGAAAGACGAGCTGTTCCTGCACTACCAGCCGCAGCTCGACCTGCGCGGCCGCCAGATCGTCGGGGTCGAGGCCCTGCTCCGCTGGCGGCGCGCGAACGGGTCCTACATCGCGCCCGGCGAATTCATCCCGATCGCCGAACAGTCCACCCTGATCATCACCCTGAGCCAGTGGCTCATCAATCAGATCTGCCGGCAGATCCTGATTTGGGACCACATCAAGCTACCGCCGCTACGGGTCGCGTTCAACGTCGCGGCCCGGCATTTCCGCCACGCGCAAATCCTGGCCACCCTGCACGAATCGGTCGGCCGCTACGCCATCGATCCGGCCCGGCTGTGCATCGAACTGACCGAAGATGCGCTCTTGGACGACGCCGCCCACGCGCGGACCATCCTGGAAGAAATCAAGCGGATCGGCTTGAGCATCAGCATCGACGATTTCGGGGCCGGCTATTCCTCGCTGTCCCACCTGCGGTCCTACCCGATCGACGAGCTGAAAATCGACCAGCGATTCATCGCCGAACTGACCACCGACCCGGGCAGCCGCGCCATCGCCGCGAGCGTCATCGCGATCGGCAACACCTTTGGCCTGCGGGTGGTGGCGGAAGGCGTGGAGACCGCCGAGCAGTTGGCGATCTTGAGCGAACACGATTGCGGGATCGTGCAAGGCTACCATCTCGCCAATCCGATGAGCGCCAACGCGCTGGCCGACTGGATTCGCTATCGTCAGGAAGGCCCCGCGTAAGCGGCTTTTCGCGTGGCATCCAGCCCGCTGACCGATCGAAGAAAACCTCGCCCCCGACCCCTCTCCCGCCGAGAGAGGCGTTCCATGCGGTCGCTCAAACCTCGGCCAGATTGCCCTTCTCCTCCAGCCAGTTCTTGCGATCCCCGGCGCGCTTTTTCGCCAGCAGCATGTCCATCAAGGCCAAGGTATCGTCGCCGGCTTCCAGCGTCAGTTGCACCAATCGGCGGGTGGCGGGGTCCATGGTCGTCTCCCGCAGTTGCAGCGGGTTCATCTCGCCCAGGCCCTTGAAGCGGGTGACGTTGACCTTGCCCTTTTTCTTTTCGGCGGCGATGCGGTCGAGGATGCCCTGCTTCTCCGCCTCGTCCAGCGCGTAGAACACCTCCTTGCCGACATCGACCCGGAACAGCGGGGGCATGGCGACGTGGACGTGGCCGGCTTCCACCAGCGGGCGAAAATGGCGCACGAACAGCGCGCACAGCAGCGTGGCGATGTGCAGGCCGTCGGAATCGGCGTCGGCGAGAATGCAAATCTTGCCGTAGCGCAACCCGCTCAATTCGCTGGAACCGGGATCGACCCCGATGGCGACGGCGATGTCGTGCACTTCCTGCGAGGCCATCACCTCGGCGGAATCCACCTCCCAGGTGTTGAGAATTTTGCCGCGCAACGGCATCACCGCCTGAAACTCGCGGTTGCGGGCCTGTTTGGCCGAACCGCCGGCGGAATCGCCCTCCACCAGAAACAGCTCGGTGCGCGCCAGATCCTGCGCCGTGCAGTCGGTCAGCTTGCCGGGCAGCGCCGGGCCGCTGGTGACCTGCTTGCGCACCACCTTGCGGCTGGCCCGCAACCGCTTTTGCGCGTTGGCCAGCGCCAGTTGGGCGATGCGCTCGCCGGTTTCGGGATGCTGGTTCAGCCACAGGCTCAGGGTGTCCTTGACCACCCCGGCCACGAACACCGCGCACTCGCGCGAGGACAGCCGCTCCTTGGTCTGGCCGGAGAATTGCGGGTCCTGCATCTTGACCGACAGCACGTAGCAGCAGCCTTCCCAGACATCCTCCGGCGCGATGCGCAGCCCGCGCGGCACCAGGTTGCGGAACTCGCAAAACTCGCGCACCGCGTCGGTCAGTCCGCCGCGCAAGCCGTTGACGTGGGTGCCGCCCTGCGGCGTGGGAATCAGGTTGACGTAGCTCTCGGTCACCGGCTCGCCGCCCTCCGGCAACCAGGCCAGCGCCCAGTCGGCGGCCTCGCGCTCGCCGCTGACGTGGCCGACGAAGGGCGGATCGGGCAGCAGCGCCGTTCGGCCCAAGGCTTCTTTCAGGTAGTCGGTAAAGCCGTCCTCGTAATGCCAGACGATGTGTTCGCCGGACGCCTCGTCGGTGAAGGCGACCTTCAGCCCCGGACACAGCACCGCCTTGGCGCGCAGGACGTGCTTGAGGCGCGGCACCGAGAATTTGGGCGAGTCGAAATAGCGCGGGTCCGGCCAGAACCGCAGGGTGGTGCCGGTCACCCGGCGCGGAACCGTGCCGACCTCCTCCAGCTCCGACACCTTGTCGCCGCCGGCAAAGGCCATGTTGTATTCCTTGCCGTTGCGCTTGACCCAGACTTCGAGATGGCCGGACAGGGCGTTGACCACCGACACGCCCACCCCGTGCAGGCCGCCCGAAAAGCGGTAGTTGCGGTCCGAGAATTTGCCGCCGGCGTGCAGGCGGGTCAGGATCAGCTCGACGCCGGGGATGCCCTCCTCGGGATGCACGTCCACCGGCATTCCCCGGCCGTCGTCCTCGACCGAGAGCGAGCCGTCGGCGTGCAGGATCACCTTCACCGCGCTGGCGTGGCCGGCGATGGCCTCGTCCACGCTGTTGTCGATGACTTCCTGCGCCAGGTGGTTGGGCCGGGTGGTGTCGGTGTACATCCCCGGCCGCTTGCGGACCGGGTCCAGGCCGCTGAGGACTTCGATTGCGGAGGCGTCGTAGCTGGTGGCGTTCATGCTCGGTATCGATCATTAAGGAATCGGTGTTTGGCCGGACGAAAGCGCGGCTCGCTCCGAAGCGGCGCCGGCGCGTTCCGCGCCAAGCGGGGGAGCGAACGCAACACCGGATCAATCGATCGCGTCTTCGTCGTCCCGGAAGCGCCGGGCGATGGCGTGAAAATCATCGACGATCTCCAGCATGGCATCCACGATATCCGGGTCGAAATGCTTGCCGCGCTCGGCGCGGATCATCGCGACCGCCTGGTCGTGGAAAAAGGGGGGTTTGTAGACCCGCCGCGAAATCAGGGCGTCGTAAACATCCGCGACCGCCATCAACCGTGCCGAAACCGGAATCGCGTCGCCGGCCAGCCCGAGAGGATAGCCGGTGCCGTCCCAGCGCTCGTGATGGCCGTGGGCGATTTCGCGGGCGTAGCGCAGGAACACCCCCTCCTCGCCCAGTTCGAGCGCCGCGCGCTCGATGGCATCGCGCCCGTATTCGGCGTGACGCTGCATCACTTCCCACTCTCTCGGCGTCAGCCGGCCCGGCTTGCGCAGTATCGCGTCGGGGATGCCGACCTTGCCGATATCGTGCAGCGGCGCCGAGATGTAGAGGGAGCGGATCGAATCATCGTTCAGCTCGTTTTTGAAGCGGGGGTGGGGGCGCAAGCGCTCCGCCAAGGCGCGCACGTAGGACTGCGTCCGCCGGATGTGATTGCCGGTTTCGTTGTCGCGCATTTCGGCGAGGGTGCAGAGGGCGCCGATGATGGCGCCTTGGGCGGCGATCAACTGGTGATCGCGCCGGGTGAGTTCCTGAGCCTGCCGCACGATTTCGCGGGTGCGCTCGGCCACCAACCGCTCCAGATCCTCGCTGTAGGCGCGCAGGGCGCGGGTGGCCACGCTCAGCTCCAAATGATTGCGCACTCGGGCCAGCACCACCGCCGCCGAAAAGGGTTTGTGGATGAAATCCACGGCGCCCAGGGAAAGGCCGCGCTCCTCGTCGGCGTGGCTGTCGAGGCCGGTCAGAAAAATCACCGGGATCTCGCGATGATCCGGCGCGAGCTTGATCTGGCGGCACACCTCGAAACCGTCCAGATCCGGCATCATCACGTCCAACAGGATCAAATCGGCGCTGCCGCCGGCGCTCAAGTAGTCCAAAGCCTGGAGGCCGCCCGTGGCGACGTGCAGGATGTATTGGTCGCGCAGCAGCTTGTCGAGCACGAACAGATTGTCCGGTCGGTCGTCGACCGCGAGGATATGATATTTCGGTCCCATCAGGGGCCTCCGTCTCCACCGGACGCCAGCACCGGCTCAAGATGGACCAGGGCGGCGCCAAATTCCAGGCGCCGCGCCTCGCGGATAGCGGCCTCCAGCGCGGGCCGGCGGAGGTCGTCCGGCAGACCGCCTTGCAGGCTCTCGGCCAAGCGGCAGGCGTCCATGCGCCGCGACCGCAGCGCCTCGGCAAACTCGCGCAGCCGCGCGGCAAACTCGGCATCGGTGATCGATTCGGGCGGCTTTGCCGGCGCAGTCTCTCGCCGCCGCTCCGCCAGCGCCGCCAACAGCTCGTCCATCGCCGCCGCCAACGCGCGGGCCAGTTGCGGCGCGTCCGGCTGTTGCTGGCGGGCGCTTTGCTCGGCCCGCTTCGCCAAGTCGAGCATCGGCCGGGCCTGAAAATAGCCGCACAGGCTTTTCAAGCCGTGCGCCAGTCGGGCGATCCCCTCCCAATCCGGTTCGGCGGCGGCCTGTCGAAGTTGATCGGCCACTTCCGACTGGGTTTGCAGGGTCAAGACGATCAGCTCGTCGATCAGCTCCCGATTGCCCTCGAAATAGCGATCCACGGCGACCCAGTCGATGATCGGATCGGCGTCGATGCCGGCGACAGGACCGGGATCGGACGGCGGGCGGGCGGCGGGCTCGACCCCGGTCGCCATCGCCGGGTCCGGAGCGGTCGCGGCGTGACGGCCAATGGCCGCGACCAGCACTTCAAGGTCGATCGGCTTGGCGAGGTGATCGCACATGCCGGCCGCCAAGCAGCGCTTCCGCTCCTCGGGCATGGCGTGGGCGGTCAGCCCGATCACCGGCAATCCCGGCGCCAGGGCGCGGATCCGGCGCGCGGTCTCGTAGCCGTCCATCTCCGGCATCTGAATGTCGGTCAGCACCAGATCGAAATAACCAGCCCCCCGCTCGCATAACCGCTCCAAGGCCTGGACGCCGTGATCGGCCAGGATCACTTCGGCGCCTTCTCGGGTCAGCAGTTGCTCCAGCACCATCTGATTGACCGGATTGTCTTCGGCCGCCAGTATGCGCAGGCCCTTCAGCCGCCGCGCTTCCGCGCTCGAAGGCGCGGCGTTGGGTCGGAGTGACTCCGCCGCCAACAGGCGGCGCGCGCTCAGCGGTCGCTCCACCAAGCTCACCCGCCCGTCCAGAATCCCCGGCACGTTCGGGTCCAAGCCGGGCGTCAGCACGACCGCCGCGCGCCGGCCGCGATCCAGCGCCGCGCCGATGGCGACGACCGCCGCGCGCTCGGCCAGCAGAGCGCTGTCCAGCAGGATCAGATCGAATCCATCGGCCGCGCCGATTTCCGCCGCCGGCAACTCGCTCGCGTCCAACCCCCGCTCTCGCAACGCGACGCTCAAGCTCCGAGCTTCCGTCGCCGTCAACCCGACCAGGGCGACCGAACGCCACGCCGCGGTCGGTTTGACGGTCTCGGCGGCCGGCGACAGGGGAATCCGCAGATCGAACGCCGAACCCCGGCCCGGCCGGCTGTCCGCGTCGAGCCGGCCCGCCATCATGTCCACCAGCCGCTTGCAGATGGCCAAACCCAAGCCGGTGCCCCCGAACTGCCGGGTGGTGGAGCTGTCGGCCTGCTGGAACGGTTGAAACAGCCGCTCCAGTTGCTCGGCCGTCATCCCGACGCCGGTATCCTCGACGCGAAACACGATTCCGGCGGACTCGTTCGGCTCGCGAGCGCGCCGCACCGCCAGCGTCACTTCGCCCCGCTCGGTGAATTTCACCGCGTTGCCGAGCAAATTCAACAGCACCTGAGACAGCCGAAAGCCATCGCCCGACCAGATCGGCGGCAGATCGGCCGGCTCGTCCAGGACCAAGGCCAGCCCCTTGCCGTAGGCTTGGGGCGCGACCAGCGTCAACACCTGGTCGATCACCCGGCCGAGATCGAAAGGCGCTCGCGCCAGGGCCAGCCTGCCGGCCTCGATCTTCGAGAAATCGAGGATGTCGTTGACCACCGCGAGCAGCAGCCGACCGGCATCCTCGATCTGCTCGAAATAGCGCCGCGCCAACGGCTCGCACCGGCGCTGGCGCGCGGCCTGCGCCAGCCCCAGAATCACGTTGAGCGGGGTGCGGATCTCGTGGCTCATGTTGGCCAGGAAATCGTTCCGAACCTGCACCAGCCGCCGCGTCTCGGCCAGCGCGCGCTCGGTGGCGGTCTCCGCCACTTTGCGAGCGGTGATGTCGGCCAAGATGCCCGTCGCGCCGAGAACGGCATCGCTCTCCCCCAAGGTGGGCCGGATGAATACCTCGAACCAGCGAAACCCGCCATCCCCGTGCAGGTGGCGGACCTCGCTCCGCGACGGGTCGCGCCGGCGCGCGATCAGCGCGGCGAACAGCTCCAGGGCCGATTGCCGGTCTTCCGGATGAACGTAATCGAACCAGCGCTGCCCCAGAGTGTCCGCCACCGGAAACCCGGTGATGGCCTCCCAAGCCCGGTTGAGGGACAACCAGCGTCCCTGGGCGTCGGTCTCGAAGATGACTTCTCCGATGCTATCGACGACTTGGCGATAGCGGGCCTCGCTCTGGCGCAGCCGCTCCGCCACTTGTTCGCGATCGACATCCGGCATCGGATGAGATCGCTGGTCGGCCCGGCGGCGGGCGGCGGGCGCGTTGGCCCGCAACAAATCCCGAGCGTCGAGCAAACCGATATAGCGTCCGGCTCGGTCCGTCACCCCCAGCCAACCCGCGTCGCTGGCCAGCAGGCGGGCGGCGGCCTCCTCGGACGAGGCGCCGGCGGCGATGGCCGGCCCCGGCGGAGCCATCAGCGCCGACACCGGCGTATCTGCGGGCAAGCCGGCGCCCACCGCGCCGACCACGATGCGCTCGGTGATCAAACCCACCGGCCGGCCCCGCTCCGAGACCAGGACCGCCGAAACGCCCTCGCGCGCCATGAGCGCGGCGGACTCCCCCAACGGACAGCTTGGCGGCACCTCGATCGGGCGCCGGATGATCGAATCGGCAAAGACGTGGTCGCGAATCGGCATTGCTGGCAAAAACCCAACCGGTTGCACCGGGAACCGTAATCGAGCGTAGTGTAACCCAGAGCGGCCGACGATGCTTTTTCGGCGGCTATCGCGGCGAGCCGTCATCCGATCGGACCGGATGAACGCGCGTTTTCCCCGGCGCGGGACCGGGTCCGACCGAGCCCGCCACCGATTCGCGAACAATGGCTTGGCAACCGCGCTGCCGACAGCGAACTCGCGTCACCGCCACGACGTGCTACTATTTTGTGAAACGATCCTTGCTTCATGGAAGTCGAACGGAACCGCCGCAATGATCACCGCTCCGATGGAATCGGCCATGCGCTTCGCCCCGTCAAGATCGCATCGCGTCCTGGCGCTGGTGATCGGCTATCTGCTGCTCTATGTCGGCGCCTTTCATTTCGCCAGCCTGTTGGACCAAGGCGGGTTCATCGCCAGCCTCTGGTATCCGCCCGCCGGCTTGACCGCGTTCGCGATGCTGGCTTTCGGCTGGGCGGGGGTCGCCCTCGACGCGGCGGGCAGCGCCGTGGCCGTGCTGTACGCAGCGGCGTGGCAGGGAGCGCCCTTGTCCGGGAGCGAGCTGCTTTCCAGAATGGTGCTCCACGCGGCGTCTTATGCCGCCGTCATCCTGCCGTTGCGGCGCTTGATCGGCCAGCCCGCCTTCCTGGCCCAGCCCGCTCAGGCCGGCTGGTTTCTGGCCGCCGCCGGATTGGGCGCGGCGCTGGCGTCGGGCGCCGGCCTGCTTCGGCTGCGTTGGTTGGGGCAGATCGACGCCGGCCATTTCTGGTCGTTGGCCGCGACGCGGGTGGTGGGCGATTTCATCGGCATCGTCACGCTCGCGCCGATCCTGTTGGCGGCGCTGTTGCCTTGGCTGCGGCGCTGTCTGCGCGACGACGGCCCGGACCCGGCGCCCCGGCCGCCGGTCGAAGAATCGGACGCCAGAGTCCGCCGGATCCTGTTAGGCGTCACGGCCATGGGCTTGCTTTTGTTGGCTCTGGGCCATCCGCCGCCCGGCCTGGAAATCCTCGAACGCCCCCTCGTCGATGCTGCTGCTGTTGTTGCCGCTGGCTTGGATCAGCGTCGGCGGCGGTATCCGCCAAGCCAGCCTCGCCATTTTTGTGCTATCCGTCGGTTTGGTGCTGCTGTTGGTGGCGCAACCGGGACAGCGCTCCCTCGCCGCCGAATACCAACTGGTCATGATCGCCATCGCGGTGATGGGGCTGTTGTTGGGCAGCACGGCGGAAGCGCGCAACCAAGCGCGGATGGCGTTGCAGACGCACGCCGCAGCGCTTGGAACAGGAGATCGCCGCCAAAACTCAGGATTTGCGGTCGGCCAATCAGGAACTGGCGATCAAGGAGAACTACCTGCGCGCCCTGATCGGCGCCGCGCCGGTCGGCATCGCCCAATTCGACGGGCGGGGACAGTGCCGCTACCTGAACGCGGCCAGCCGCGCCCTGGTGGGTTGCGGCGAGGACGCGGCGCGCGACCGCCACTTCCTCGAATTCATCCATCCCGACGACCGCGACTACACCGACTTCATGTGGCAGACCCACATTGCCGACGCCAAGCCCACCCGACTCGAATTCCGCCTGAAAAACACCGGCGCCTGGGTATCCGCCCACTGGATCACCCAAACGGAACCCGCCGCCGCGCTGTCGGGCTCCATCGTCATCCTGACCGACATCACCGAACAGCGGCGCAAGGACCAACAAATCTGGACCCAGGCCCACTACGACGCCCTGACCGACTTGCCCAACCGCAACCTGTTCCGGGAACGGCTCGATCAAGCCCTGCGCCAAGCCAAACGCCGCGATCAGTCGGTGGCGTTGCTGTGGATCGATCTCGACGGTTTCAAGGCCGTCAACGACCGCCTGGGGCACGCCGCCGGCGACGAGCTGCTGCAACAGGTCGCCGCGCGACTGAACGGCCGGATGCGCGACAGCGACACCGTGGCCCGCATGGGCGGCGACGAATTTGCCGTCATCCTGCCCGCCATCGCGGACCGGGACGCGGCGGCGCGGGTGGCCGATGATCTGACCGCGCGCTTGGCCGAGCCCTTTCCGCTCAAAAGCGGGACTGGTCTGATCTCCGCCAGCATCGGCGTGGCGCTGTACCCCCTGCACGCCGAATTTCCCGAAGCGCTGGTCAAATGCGCCGACTTGGCGATGTACGCCGCCAAAAACGCCGGTAAAAACCGGTTTCGAGAATGGCAGCCCTCCGCTCAAGCATCACCTGCGGACCCCGGGATACCCTGAAGGTTTTCGCCCGAGAGCGCGCGCCCGAGGGGCGGCGGGCGAAATAGCTCACCGCTTGTTTGCTTGGCAGCCAAGCCTCGCTCTTTAACCGAAGACGCCAAAATATCCGCACTTCAATTTTCGCCCAAACGAATGGGCGAAGTAGCAATTGATGGCCGTTTTTTATCTCGAACCTTTTGCTATCTTCATCATCGACATCACATGATCGGGCGGAGTGGAAGCTGGGGCACAGACGGATAGAGTTCGACCAATTTCCTGCTTGCCTCACAACAATTGATGGCCCCGCTCGAAAAAGCCCTATCGTTCGAGGCCCACACCACTGACCGACCAAGCATCGCGAGCAATAGTCATTTCAGGCAATACCGTCACGCGAAACGCCCGAGCAGGGCGGGCCGGGGCTCGCGAGCAAGCCATTGACTCGGCAAGAGGCTCATGTGAAACTAATTAATCGGACTTGCGCTTGGCGTGTCTGGTATGCAGTTTTGCGATAATCCTACTGAGGAGCTTGTGAATTGGGTAAGAAACTTTATGTTGGTAACTTGAGCTACGGCATCAGCAACAGCGATCTGGAACGCATGTTCACGGCGCATGGCGCGGTACGTTCCGCTCAGGTCATCACGGATCGGGACACAGGACGATCCAAAGGGTTTGGCTTCGTCGAGATGAGCAGCGACCAGGAAGCCCAGGCAGCCATCGCCGCCCTGAACGGTAAGGAAGTGGAAGGCCGGAGCTTGACGGTCAACGAGGCCCGTCCCCAGCAGGGTCCCGGCGGCGGTGGTGGCGGCGGCGGCTACGGCGGCGGCGGCGGCGGCGGGAAGCGCGGCGGCGGCTACGGTGGTGGCGGCGGCGGCTACGGCGGTGGTGGAGGCGGCGGGCGCCGCTACTGAAACGCACCTGTCAATACATTCAACCGTTCAACGACTGGAAACCTCCTCACGCGGATAATCGCATCTAGCACGCACTCGACAAACGCGCTGGCGCTTTAACCATTTGCCAGTTGGCTTCCTGAGAGCTTGTATAAAACAATCTCGTTGAATGAAATACCTTCACGCAAACAGGATCGAGCCATGATGCTACCCTCTCTCTTTGGAAGAGGGTAGCAATTCCGCAATAACAAAAAACGGGCGACCACAGGGTCGCCCGTTTCGTTTTCCTTCATTTGAAAATTACGGCATTAATCTTTCGCCCGCGTCTCCAGAATTTCGACGGCAGGCAATACCTTGCCTTCGAGAAACTCCAAGAACGCGCCACCGGCGGTGGAGATGTAGGACACCTTGTCGTAGATGTTGTACTTTTGGATCGCCGCGATGGTGTCGCCGCCGCCGGCCAAGGTGAACGCCTTGGTGTTCGCGATCGCCATGGCGACGGTCTTGGTGCCCTCGCCGAACTGATCGAACTCGAAGACGCCGACCGGGCCGTTCCACACCACGGTGCCGGCCTTCATGATGATGTCGGCCAGTTCCTGGGCGCTCTTGGGGCCGATGTCGAAGATCATGTCGTCGTCGGCGACCGCGCCGGCATCTTTTTGCACCGCCGGCTCGGCGGCATCGAACTTCTTGCCGGTCACCACATCGACCGCGATCGGAATGGTCGCACCACGGGCGGTCATCTTCTTGATGAGCGCCTGCGCGGTCGGCACCAGATCGTGCTCGCTCAGGGATTTGCCGACGTTCTTGCCGACCGCCTCCAGGAAGGTGTTGGCGATACCGCCGCCGACCACCAGTTGATCGACTTTCTCGGACAAGCTCTCCAGCACGGTCAGTTTGGTCGAGACCTTGGAGCCGCCGACGATGGCGACCAGCGGCCGGGCCGGCTTGGCCAGCGCCTTGGTCAGCGCGTCCAGCTCCTCGGTCAGCAGGATGCCGGCGCAGGCCACCGGAGCGAATTTGGCGACGCCGTGGGTGGAGGCCTCGGCGCGATGGGCGGTGCCGAAAGCGTCCATGACGAAGATATCGCACAGCGCGGCGTACTTCTTCGCGGTTTCCTCGTTGTTCTTCTTTTCGCCCTTGTTGGTGCGGCAGTTTTCCAGCAGCACCACCTCGCCGTCGGCGACTTCAAAGCCGCCGTTGACCCAGTCGCGGATCACCCGCACCGGCTTGCCCAGCTTGGCGGACATCACTTCGGCCACCGGATTGAGCGAGTCTTCCTCCTTGAACTCGCCTTCGGTCGGGCGGCCCAGGTGGGAGGTGACCATCACCTTGGCGCCGGCCTTCATGGCGTGCTCGATGGTCGGCATCGAAGCGGTGATGCGGGCGTCGGACGTGACTTTGCCATCCTTGACGGGGACGTTCAGGTCGGCGCGGATGAACACCCGCTTGCCGGCCAGATCCAGATCGGTCATGCGCTTGACATTCATTACCTTATCCTCCACAAGCAAAACCCCCGTCCGCCCTGGCTTGGAGCGCAAGGCGGCGGGGGCATGTGATTTCAATTCAGCAAGGAACCGCCACCGCGTGGCGACCGCTTACTTGGCCATCACCCGGACCATCTCCAGCACTTTGCAGGAATAGCCCCACTCGTTGTCGTACCAGGCCACGACCTTGACGAAGGTGTCGTCCAGGGCGATGCCGGCGTCGGCGTCGAAGGTGGAGGTGCAGCTCTCGCCGCGGAAGTCGGTGGCGACCACTTTGTCCTCGGTGTAGCCCAGCACGCCCTTCATGGCGCCCTCGGACGCGGCCTTCATGGCGGCGCAGATGTCCTTGTAGGACGCGGGCTTGTTCAGCTCGACGGTCAGGTCGACGACCGACACGTCGGAAGTGGGAACGCGGAAGGCCATGCCGGTGAGCTTCTTGTTCAGCTCGGGGATGACCACGCCCACCGCCTTGGCGGCGCCGGTGGAAGACGGGATGATGTTTTCCAGGATGCCGCGCCCGCCGCGCCAATCCTTGTTGGAGGGGCCGTCCACGGTCTTCTGGGTGGCGGTGGCGGCGTGGACGGTGGTCATCAGGCCGCGCTTGATGCCCCAAGTGTCGTTCAGCACCTTGGCGACCGGGGCCAGACAGTTGGTGGTGCAGGAGGCGTTGGAAATGATGGTCTGGCCGGCGTAGGTCTTGTCGTTCACGCCGTAGACGAACATCGGGGTGTCGTCCTTGCTGGGCGCGCTCTGGATGACCTTCTTGGCGCCGGCGGCGATGTGCTTCTGGCAGGTTTCCTTGGTCAGGAACAGGCCGGTGGACTCGACGACGATATCGGCGCCCACTTCGTTCCACTTCAGTTCGGCCGGGTCCTTGACGGCGGTCAGGCGGATCTTCTTGCCGTTGACGACCAGGGTGTTGCCGTCCACCGACACGTCGCCCTTGAAGCGGCCGTGCACGGAATCGTATTGCAGCATGTAGGCCAGATAATCGGGTTCGAGCAGGTCATTGATACCGACGATTTCGATGTCCGCGAAGTTCTTGACAGCGGCGCGAAACACCATGCGGCCGATGCGGCCAAACCCGTTGATACCCACTTTGATAGCCATGCTTTCCTCCAACAGTGTGGTGAGCGAAACGTGTGGTTATGGAAAGAAGAGCGGATGCGGTCATCCGCCCGGAATCACATTATAAACTTTAGTCCCTAGCGACAAAAAATCACGCCATCGCGGGTCAATGTTAAAACAGCGCCGCCACGGTGGCGGCCACCCGTTCGGCGGTGAAGCCGAAATGCTGGAAGATGATTTCCGGCGGACCCGACACGCCGAAACAGTCGATGCCGATCACCGCGCCCTTCGGGCCCGCGTACTTATACCACGGCGCGGTCACCCCGGCTTCGACCACCACCCGCCGGGTCACGGCCGCCGGCAGCACCGATTCGCGGTAGTCGGCGTCCTGCGCGTCGAACACGTCCACCGACGGCATGGACACCACCCGCACCCGCCGGCCCTGCGCGTTCAGTTGCCGGGCGGCCGCCACCGCCAGTTGCACCTCGGAGCCGGTGGCGATGATGATCGCTTCGGGGTCGTCCCCGCAGTCGAGCAGCACGTAGCCGCCCCGGGCGATGGCGCGGACCTGCTCGGGCGTCCGGTCCTGGTGCGGCAGCTTCTGGCGGGTGAAAATCAGGCAGGTCGGGCCGTTGATCCGCTCCAGCGCCGCTTTCCAGGCCACCGCCGTTTCCGTGGTGTCGCAGGTCCGCCAAACCGACAGCTCGGGGATGATGCGCAGGCCGGCGACATGCTCGATCGGCTGGTGGGTCGGGCCGTCCCCCCCGACGCCGATCGAGTCGTGGGTCAAAATGAACACGCAACGCAGCTTCATCAGCGAGGACATGCGGATGGCGCTGCGGCAATAGTCGGCGAACATCAGGAAGGTGCCGCCGAACGGCACGTAGCCGCCGTGCAGGGCCAAGCCGTTCATGATGGCGTTCATCGCGAACTCGCGGGCGCCATAGTAGATCAGATTGCCGTCGGGATTTTCGAAATCGACCGGCCGGCAGCCGACCCAGGGGATGCCGGTCGATTCGGTGAGGTCCGCCGAACCGCCGACCAGGCTGGGGAAATAGGGGCCGTAGGTTTCGAGCGCGCGCTGGGAGGCCGACCGGGTGGCGAGATCTTCATGCCGCTCCTGCATGGCTTGGATGAAGTTCCAGGCCAGTTCCTCCCAGTCGGGGGGAAAGCCGCAGGCCAACCGCCGCTCGAACTCGGCCGCCGGCCCCGGGTATTCGGCCCGATAGCGGGCGAACAAAGCGTTCCATTCGGCTTCCCACGCCGCACCCTTGGCGCGGGCGTCGAAGGCGCGATAGTGCTCGGGCGGGATGACGAAAGGCTCGTGCCGCCAGCCGAGGTTCTCGCGGGTCGCGGCGACCTCGGCGGCGCCGAGCGGGGCACCGTGCGATTTCTCGCTGCCGCCCTTGTTCGGCGAACCCCGGGCGATGGTGGTCTTGCAGCAAATCAGGGTCGGGCTTTGCGAGTAGGCCCGCGCCTGGGCGATGGCCTCGTGGATGGCGGCGGGGTCGTGGCCGTCCACGTTCGGAATCACATGCCAGCCGCAGGATTGGAAGCGCTGCACCATGTCCTCGCTGAACCAGCCCCGCACTTTCCCGTCGATGGAAATGCCGTTGTCGTCGTACAGGCAGATCAGCTTGCCCAGCCCCCAGAGCCCGGCCAGGGAACAGGCTTCGTAGGAAACCCCTTCCATCAGGCAGCCGTCGCCCAAGATGACGTAGGTGTAATGATCGACGATGGGGAAGCGGGGACGGTTGAAGCGGGTCGCCAGCGCCCGCTCGGCCAAGGCCATGCCGACCCCGTTCGCCAAGCCCTGCCCCAGCGGGCCCGTGGTGGTTTCCACGCCCGGCGTGAGGCCGTATTCGGGATGGCCCGGCGTGCGAGAGCCCAACTGGCGGAAGTTGCGCAGATCCTCGATGGTCAGATCGTAGCCGCTCAGGTGCAGCAGGGAATACAGCAGCATCGAGCCGTGGCCGTTGGACAGAATTAGCCGGTCGCGGTTGAACCACTTGGGATTGGCCGGATTGTGCCGCAGAAAATCGTTCCACAGCGTCATGCCGAAATCGGCCATTCCCATCGGGGCGCCCGGATGGCCGGATTCGGCCCGCTGGACGGCGTCCATGCTCAGGGCGCGGATGGCGTTGGCCAGCTCGCGGCGGGAGGGGATCGGGGTTTCTTGGCCGGAGAGGCCGGCGGTGATCGTGTCTGGTTCGTCAATCATGTTGTCCACCAGGCAACGGGCGGCCAATTCGCTACGCGAGGGCATTAACTCTCTCCTGCATCAGCACAAAATAAGGGGAAAAATAGCGGGAACAACAGGCGCCGCTCATCGAGCGCCTTGTGCCCCGACCGCGCGCGTCGCTCTTGCTGGGACGTTCACCGGAGAGATCACCAGGGATGTCCGGTCGCGCCAAACCCCCCTTCGGGATTCGGTTCGGCCGAAAAATGGCCGCGATTATAGGAAAAATTGCCGTGCTCGCCAAATCATTTATCTTTGCCATCAACCGGAAATCGCGCGAAGACGCCGCGTCCCCGCGCCGACACCCGGAAAACGGGGCGCGTTCAATCGCGGCGCAGGCTGTCGGAGATGGCGACCGGCGTCGGATACCTGAGCACCAGATAGTAAGTGGAGGCGATGAACGTCAGCAGCGTCGTCGCCTGGACCAGATAAGATGCCTCCTTGCCGATCAACCGGTTCTGCTCGGCCAGCACCGCGATCAACAGGGCGAACTCGCTGACCTGCCCGAGGCGCACGCCCACTTCCATGGCGATGCGCGGCCGTTCGCCGGCCCATTGCAGAAAGCCGCGAAACACCCAGGGTTTGGCGACCATCAACAGGGTGCCCAGCAGCAAGGTGGGCAAAAACACCGCCCCCAGCATCCCCAGATCGAAGCCCGCGCCCAGCGAGAAGAAGAACAGCACCAGAAAAAAATCGCGCAGCGGCTTGAGGCTGTCGGCGATGTACAGCGCGATGGGGCTGGTGGCCAGCGCCACCCCGCCGATGAAGGCGCCGATGGCGTAGGAAAGGCCCAACAATGCGGCGATCTGCGAGATGCACAGACACCAGCCGATGGCGGTCAGAAAGATGTACTCGCGGATCTTGTCGAATTTATGGATCAGCGGAACCAGCACGTAGCGCGAAGACAGGTAGGCGAATCCGAGCAACAGCGGCAAGGTGACGATCAGCAAGCCCAATCCTTGCAGCGACGAGCCGCGCCCGCCCAAGCCATCGATCAACAGCAGCACCGCGATGGCCAGCAAATCCTGGAGCAGCAGGATGCTGATGATGACCTCGCCGGTGTGCTGGTGGTGCAGGGTGCGGGTCGGCAGCAGCTTGAGGCCGATGATGGTGCTGGAAAAGGTCATCGCCGCGCCGACCAGCAGGCTCTCGCCCGGGCTGTAGCCGAACGAGAGGGCGACGCCCAAGCCCAGCGCCGCGAACACCAGCGAGGTTCCCAGCGTGATCAGGGTGGCCTTGCGCAGCATCTGCAACAGCCGCTGCGGCGACAGATCCAGCCCCAGCAGGAACAGCAGGAACATGATGCCGATCTGGGCCATTTCCTCGATGGCCGAGGCGTTGGCGATCAGCTTGAATCCGTAGGGTCCGATGAGAGTCCCCAGCACGATGTAGGCTATCGGCAGCGCTTGGTGCGCGTACAGGGCCAGCGTGGCGAACACGGCCGCGCCGGTGAAAATCAGGAAGAGGGAAAAGATGATGGGGTTTTCGGCTTCGTGCATTGTTGTCGCTTATCCGCCACGCGTCGCCGGCATCCGACCGATCCATCGCCGACAGGCCGCAACTATAACGCATTCGGCCACGCCACGGACCGCTCCACACCCTGCGCGGCGACTTGCCGCCTATACTCGAACGGTCGAGGATTTGGATGTCTACAGCTCGGTTAACCGATGGATTCCCGCCATGAGCGCGCGTCACGTTTTCGTCACCGGAGGGACCGGCTACATCGGCCGGCCCTTGATTCGAGAGTTGCTGGCGCGCGGGCATTCCGTGCGCGCCTTGGTCCGTTCCGGCTCGACGGGCAAATTGCCGGCGGGCGCGGTGGAGGTCGTCGGGGATGCGCTGGACGCGGCCAGTTTCGCGGCCTCGATTTCGCCGGCCGATACTTTGGTGCATCTGGTGGGAACGCCGCATCCGAGTCCGCTCAAGGCCCAGCAGTTTCGGGAGGTCGATCTGGCTTCGATTCGCGCTGCCGTGGCGGCGGTGGAACATTCCACGGTGCGTCATTTCGTCTACCTGAGCGTGGCGCATCCCGCACCGGTGATGAAAGCGTACATCGCGGCGCGAATGGAGGGAGAGGCGCTGGTGCGGGCCAGCGGCTTGGCGGCGACGATTCTGCGGCCCTGGTACGTGCTGGGTCCGGGCCATCGGTGGCCGTATCTGTTGGTTCCTGTCTACCGCGTTATGGAAGCGTTGCCGGCGACGCGGGAACGTGCGCGCCGGCTGGGGCTGGTGACGCTGGATCAGATGGTGGCCGCGCTGGTGCGGGCGGTCGAGAATCCCGCCGAAGGGGTAAGGATTGTCGAAGTGCCAGAGATTCGGGATGCTCGGTTAAACCCCTAAACGCCGCCGCAAGCTGAATTCACCGCCGATCCGCGCCGGTCGTCTTTGCCGCTCGCTCTCGTTCGGCTTCGTCTCTTGGCCAATTGTTCCAATTTCGCCTTATCTTTGGCGGACAAATCGGTTAGACCAGCGCAGGGCGGGTTTGCCTTCATTCGCTCCAGAAACGCCGTTGCCAAGCCAGCGCGGGTTGAATCGGATTCTATCATACTAGATAGCTCGGTATCTGCCTAAGAATACCGCGTGCGGTGTCGGCATCCTCGCAAGCCATCGCTACCAGCACCTCGTGCAGACTGCCTCTTAAATTCGCGTCGCTGGTCGAGGTTGGTTGCATCATATGCCTGCTGACACTTCGGCTGGCTTTCTCGATCAGCAATGCAGGAATCGAATGTCGGCACGGCAGCGCCGGGCTTGGTTGCCCGCTTCAGACGTTGCAAGCTATCCTGCTTACCCTCGAAAGAAATGGATTCAAGCACCGTCTGGATTTCCGAGAACTCCTCTGGTGAGAGCGGTTTGACAACCGTTCCACGCATATCCAAGAGATCAGATAGTGCAGGATCGCCATTTCGATAAAGCGTTGAATCTCCGCAGGTTCGCGCCCTGAAGCTGCGCCTCCGACAAGTCCGCGCCCTGAAGCTGACGCCCCTCGCAAGTCCGCGCCCTGAAGCCCTGCCGCGCCGACAAGTCCGCGCCCTGAAGCCGCTGCCCCATCACAAGACATGCGCCCTGAAGCTGCGCCCCGTACAAGTTCGCGCCCTGAAGCTACGCCCATCTACAAGTCCGCGCCCTGAAGCTCGCGCCGCCATCAAGTCCGCGCCCTGAAGCTGCGCCCGTCCGCAAGTCCGCGCCCTGAAGCTGCGCCCACCCCAAGTCCGCGCCCTGAAGCTGCGCCCCACCCAAGTCCGCGCCCTGAAGCTGCGCCTCCCACAAGACCGCGCCCTGAAGCTGCGCCCCCCACAGGTCCGCGCCCTGAAGCTGCGCCCCCGACAGGTCCGCGCCCTGAAGCTGCGCCCCCGACAGGGCCGCGCCCTGAAGCTGTGCGCTTCGCAAATCGGCCCCGACCAGCAACGCAGACTGCATTTGTGCGCGGCGCAGACTGCGACCCGCGAGGGAAATGCGCTCCAGCTTATCCTTATTCTCCAGCCCCTTGCCCGCCCGCAGCGCGGCAAGGAGTTCGGGGTTGGGCGGCTTGGCGAACAGCGCCCGTTCATTGAGGTCGAGACGCCGCTGTTCGGCGAGGATGACGCAGGACAATAAGGTTTGGCCAATGGATCTGCATCCGTCGTTTTCGAATTGCTCGGCAAGCGTTTTTTCTTGTCTGCCGAGCATCTGCCAATCAAGCAACGGTCTTTGCACCTCGGCCGTCGCCGCTTCCCAAACCTCGCCATCCACCATCAGCCCCAGCGTCAGCAACGGCGTCAGCGCCAGCGCCCAAAGCAATGCCAGACTGCCACGCGGCGCTTTCGGATGCCAAAAGAGGGCCAGCGGCAGCGCGGCCAGAAACAGCGCGACCGGGGTTGCAGGGCCTACAGGCAGCGAATCCATGGAACGCCATATCAGCGCCCAAAGCACGGCGAGCAACCCCAACAGCACCGCAAACGAGATGATGGCGCGGCGCATCCGCTCGTCCGAGAAGTGCACCAGCGAGCACGATCAGCAGCAGGGGCGCAACCGCGCCGAGGATCAGCCCGACAGTGAAAATATCCGGCGTGGCCCCGAACAGGATGAGCATCACGCTGGCGACCAGCACGACCACCGCCAGCCAAGCCCGTTTTTTGGGCAGATACGCGGCGAGCGTCTCGCGCCACCACGCTTGCCAGTCGTCGCGCGGGTGCAGGATCACCGGCCACAGCGCGACCAGCAACCCCACATCCAGGAACACCGCGACGCGCTGCGCCCAAGTGATGCCTTCCGCCTGATAAGCGAGAAACTTGAGTTGCAACGCGAGCAGGGTGGCGAGCGGCAGCACAATCAAGGTGACGGACACCACCAACCCGAGCAGACCGCCGACCACCACGCCGGGGCGACCCACCAGATAGTAGGTGTAGGGAAAAATGTGCAGCCGGTCGCGCAACCCCCCGACGCCTTCCTCGGCGGGCGTCGCAGCATCGAAAGCGAAGAGCTTGCGCGACAGCAGTTGCAGTTGCAGCAACAGGTTGAGGTGCATCAGCACCACCAGATAAGGCGCCACAGGCGTAGAAGCCGACGATGGGCACCGCCACGTCGATCACCGGCAGCTTGACGTTGTTGCCGCCCATGAGCAGATCCAGATCGGTGGTGCCGAACACGATCACCAGCACGTAAGCGCACACCGCCATGAACGCGACGTGCAGGACGGCGACCGTCTGGGAGGCGCTATTGGCCGCGTCCAGCAGCGCCTTGGCGTCGGGCGCTGTTTTCGTCGGGGTGGCAAGAAGAGCGAGCCGACGCTGGCGCAGTTCCTGGGGGGTGAGAGGCATTCTCGGAGCCTGCGGCGAAAGAGCCTGATTTCGGTCGAATAGCGAACAATGATGCCGAAATCCGCGCCCAGACGCTATCCGATCCGATTCAGGGCGGTTATCAGACCGAAACTGTTGGCTTAGGGCAGATTGAGCCGGGCGGCTCGCCGAAGCCGCCCGGCCCGCTGATCGATCAGCGACACTCCTGCTGTTGCCCTGGCGGCAAGCTCTTGCACTCCGGCAGATTCCGCCGTCTCTGGCGCTCTTGCTCGGCCTGTTGCTGTCGTTGCTGCTGCTGTTGCTGGACGGCCTGCTGTCGGGCCTGCTCCCGCTCGGCTTGGCGCTGGGCCTGCTCGGCTTGGCGCTGCGCTTCCCGTTCCGCCTGCCGCTCAGCTTGCCGCCGCGCTTGTTCCGCCTGCCGTTGAGATTCCCGCTCGGCCTGCCGTTGGGCCTCTCGTTCGGCCTGCCGTTGGGCGCGCTCCTGCTCCGCTCGCTGCCGAGTTTGTTCCTGCTCCACCTGCTGCTGTTGCTGTTGTTGGCGAGCCTGTTCGGCCTGCTTCTGAGCGCGTTCCTGCTCCGCTCGCTGCCGGGCCTGTTCCTGCCGCCGAGCTTGTTCCTGCTCCACCTGCTGTTGCTGCCGGGCCTGTTCGGCCTGCTTCTGAGCGCGTTCTTGCTCCGCTCGCTGCTGTTGCTGGCGGGCTTGGTCGCGTTCGGCCTGGCTGCTGGGCGCGCTCCTGTTCGGTTCGTTGCCGGGTTTGGTTCTGCTCCGTCTGTTGCTGCTGTTGCCGGGCCTGTTCCCGCTCTGCTTGGCGCTGGGCGCGCTCTTGCTCCCTCTGCTGCTGGCGGGCCTGTTCGCGTTCGGCTTGGCGCTGGACCTTCTCCTGTTCCCGCTGTCGAGCTTGTTCCTGCTGCTCCGTTTGCTGCTGCTGTTGAACGGCTCGCTGGCGGGCTTGCTCGCGTTCGGTCTGCTGCTGGGCGCGTTCCTGGTCGGTTCGTTGCCGGGCTTGGTCCTGCTCGGTTTGCTGTCGTTGCTCCCGTTCGGCCCATCGCCTGGCTCGTTCTTTCTCAGCCTCTTGGCGTTGCTCTTCCGAGGTCCGTTGCTCCGCCCCCGGTCGCTGCCTGTGGCGCTCCTGTTCCACCGGCGGGCGCTGGCCGTCCCGCCCTTCGAACTCGACAGCGCGAGGACCGTTCGGGGAGTGCCGATCCGCTTCCGGCCATTCCCCGCGATCTCGCCGGTCCTGATCCCGATCACCGGTCCGGTGTTCCCACGGAGCCGTACCCGGAATTTGACGCTCGGGGCGGTGGTCGCGTGGAGCGCCCGGGCGGGGTGGCCGGACCGTGGGCGGCGGAGCTACCGCCGTCCCAACGACTTGAGGCCGAAACAGGACCACTCGCCCGTTTCGCACCGGCGTCCCTCGCCGCACCGGCCGGTCGATTTCATCCACCCGATAACGCGCCACGCGGGTCCGGGTTTCGCCCTCGAAGCGCCCGAGATCGATGCTGCGATTCACCACTCGCCGGTCGATCACGGTGTAGCGCGTGATGTTGACGGTGTTTCTGATCAGGGTGACGTTGCGGGGGCGCGGCACGATGACCCGTTCGATGCGCGGGCTGAGAAAGCGCGCGGTCGGCACGAAACACCAGGAATTCCAACCGCCGCCGAAATCGGGATCGGACGGCGCGAAGCCGACGCTCGGCTCGAACCGCGCTTCCGGCGGTAGCGGCGCCCAACCGATATAGCCGCCGCCGCCGCGCCAGCCGACCCACGCCGGCCCCCACTCCGTGCCGGGGACCCAGGCCCAGCGGCCGTAGTCATCGTCGTAAAACCAGCGGCCGTAGTGAAAAGGAATCGAGCCCCAAGGGTCCTCGGCTATCCAGGTCCAACCGTAATCGTCGGTGAACACCCAGTAGCCCACGGTATAGGGCCGCCAATCCCCCTCCACGTCGGGATACCAGACCCAGCCATGGGGTTCGACCCGCCGCCAGTCGCCGTAAGGCGCCAGCTCGTCGTAGAAAAAGCCGAAATCGACGCGGACCCCGGCATGCGCCACCGCTCCGCCCAACACGCTCAGGCGCGGCGAGCCGGCCGGATCGAATCCGGCGTTCATCAACAGCGCGGCGACGGCCAGCGCCAGCCCTATCTTCGCTTTCATGCGACACCTCGCAGATAACGCCCGCAGTGCCGCGCATCGTTTCCGACCGCTGCGGGGCGCCGCGCCGCGTCTGAAAATCCGTTGTAAGCGTTTGAATCGCCCGTGAGGAACCGATCACCCAGAGCTTGCCCGAATTGAAGCAAACGCGGCCTGAATCCAGTATGAACAAGTTTGATACGAGCGGTGGCCGCCCGGCCGCTGACCCGAAAAAACCGCGCACCCGATCGCGGCCACGGTCGCCGCCGACGCTCGCTCGATTCCCCCGAGGCCCGGCAATCGTGCCATAATTAGCGTTTTCGCGAACTCCGATAACGCAACTAAAAATAACCCTCTTGCACGCCGACCGCCGCCATTCATCCGTCCCGTCTCCTCGCTGGCACCCCCCCTCGCGGCTGTTCCCGAGCGACGCGCCCGCCGGCCTGTCCCTCTGGCTGTTCGACGCCGGATCGTTGACCCGGCGCTTGCGCCTCGCCTGCGCGGGCCGATTCCGCGTTCGGGTCCTGGGCCAGGGTTGGGCTCGCCCCGACCGCGACGAGGCGCGCGCTCTCAAGCTGCGCCCGGATGCCTGGGCTTGGACCCGCGAGGTCCATCTGCTGTGCGACGAGCGGCCCTGGGTGTTCGCCCGCACCCTGATTCCGGCGCGGACCTTGCGCGGGCGGGGCCGCCGGTTGACCCAACTGGGCGCGAAACCCTTGGGAGCGGTGCTGTTCGCCGATCCCCGCGTGCGGCGCGGCCCGGTCGAAATCGCCCGCATCGTGGCCGGCCAGCGCCTGCACCGGCGGGCGTTCGCCGGTTTCGCCGAGCCGCCGGATACGATCTGGGGCCGGCGCTCGATCTTTCTTATAGACGATAACCCGTTGCTGGTATCCGAGATTTTTCTACCCGAACTGCCGGTATCCCCCGCCGGTCGCCGAACGGATTTGCCTTCGCCATGAACATCGAACGCTTTGAAAATCGCCTGCGCGAATACGCCCTGCTGATGCGCCTGCACCGCCCCATCGGCATCTATCTGCTGTTGTGGCCGACCTTGTGGGCGCTTTGGCTCGCCGGAAACGGCCACCCGCCGCGCGGCGCCGTCCTCGTTTTCGTGCTGGGCGTGGCGCTGATGCGCTCGGCCGGGTGCGTCATGAACGACATCGCCGACCGCGACTTCGATCCGCACGTCGCCCGCACCCGCGACCGGCCGCTGGCGGCGGGCCGGGTCCGTCTGGGCGAAGCGGTCGGCCTCGCGCTGGTGCTGTGTCTGCTGGCCTTCGCCCTGGTGCTCACCCAGAACGCGCTGACCGTGCAACTCTCGTTCGTCGGTCTGGCGCTGGCGATCACTTACCCGCTGATGAAACGGCTCCATCACTTTCCGCAATTCCATCTCGGCGCCGCGTTCGGCTGGGGCATCCCGATGGCTTACGCGGCGGTGACCGACACGCTGCCGCCCATCGCTTGGTTGCTGTTCTTCGCCAACGTGCTCTGGTCGGCGGTTTACGACACGCAGTACGCCATGGTGGACCGGGAAGACGACCTCAAGATCGGGGTCAAATCCACCGCCATCCTGTTCGGCGAGCGGGATAAACGCATCATCGGCTCCCTGCAACTGCTGCTGCTGGCCGTGCTCGCCCTGGTCGGGCTACTCGCCGACCGCGGCTGGATTTATTATCTCGCCGTGTTCGCGGCGGCGTGGTTCGCGCTGTACCAGCAATATCTGATCCGCGACCGCGAACCGGCCGAGTGCTTCAAGGCGTTTCTCAGCAACAACGGCTTCGGGCTGATCGTTTTCTGCGGCCTGCTGCTGGATTATCTGCCCGGTAGCCCGCCCTGAACGTTCTCGGTCCAACCCCTCTTTCCCTCGCCCCCGGCCCCTCTCCCCAGGAGAGAGCGGGCAGGAAAAGGGAGAGGACGTTTTCGCCAAGGGAGGAAACCTCATGCTGATCGTCCACGTCTTCGTTCACGTCAAACCGGAATGCGTCGCGGCGTTCGAAGCCGCCTCGCTGGAAAACGCTCGCAACAGCATCCTGGAACCCGGCATCGCCCGCTTCGATGTCATCCAGCAGGCCGACGACCCGACCCGCTTCGTGCTGGTCGAGGTCTACCGCACGGTCGAAGCCACCGCCCAGCACAAGGAAACCGCCCATTACGCCCGCTGGCGCGATGCGGTGGCCGAGATGATGGCCGAGCCGCGCAGCAGCGTGAAATACGCCAACCGGTTCCCGGCCGACGCGGGCTGGGATTATCCGCCGGGCGCTTGAGACGCGGCGCCGATGCCGGCGGAACTGGAGCTGCGGACGCCCTATCTGCGGCTGGCGGCGCGGGTCTGGGGGCCGCCGGACGGCGTTCCGGTCCTGGCCCTGCACGGCTGGCTCGACAACGCCGCCAGCTTCGACGCCCTGGCGCCGCTGCTGCCCGAGGCGCGGCTGGTGGCCCTCGATCTGCCGGGTCACGGCCACTCCGACTCCCGGCCTCCGGGGATTCACTACCATTTCGTCGATTACATTCCCGACGTGGTGGCCGCCGCCGACGCGCTGGGCTGGGAGCGCTTCGCCCTGCTCGGCCATTCCCTGGGCGGCGGCATCGTCAGCTTCACGGCCGCGATCCTGCCGGAGCGGATCACTCGGGTCGCCATGATCGAAGGCTTGGGACCGCCGACCAGCGATCCCGCCGACGGCCCGACCAACCTGCGCAAAGCCATCGCCAAGATGGGCGCTCTCTCCCGCAGAACCCGCGACGGCTCGCCGATCTACCCGAATATCGAAGCCGCGATCCAGGCGCGCTGCGAGGCCGGCGGCCTGTCCTGGACGGCGGCCTCGATTCTGGTCGGCCGCAGCATCCGGCCGGTCGGCGCGGGCTTCGGCTGGCGCACCGATCCCCGGCTGCGGTTCGTGTCGCCCTCGTATCTGAGCGAGCCGCAAACCCTCGCCTACATGGAGCGCATCCAAGCGCCCGCGCTGCTGATCTGCGGCGCGGACGGCTATCTGGTCAAGCGGGCCTACATGCGGGAACGCTACGCCCGCATCGCCGATCTGACGGTGCGCGTCCTGCCCGGCGGACACCATCCCCACCTGGAAGATCCCGAACCCTGCGCCAGCGTTTTGGCGCCATTTTTCTCGGCGGATCGCGCGCCATAGCGCCTACCACCGGCATATCGCCGCTGCCCCCATCATCGGTATCGCCATAAACATATAAAGACGATAAAACCATTACCGGTACATAATATGCTTAAAATTTCTTGTTATTGTTCCGACCATTGGCTGACCGGGCGACCGATCAGGCAAGAATACGATTGATTTTCAAAAATAATTTAAATTTCCGAGGAATCGCTAGCATGTTTTCCAAGTGGAGTATTCAATTCAAATTTTCCCTGATTTTTGCCACGACGCTGGCCCTGATCGTCGGCGGGCTTTTCATCGGCATTTACACGCTCAAGACCAACCAGTTGCGCAACGAAGCGATAGCGTCGGCCGAACAGGTGATCGCCTTCCGGGCGTGGGTGGCGAAAACCGGGGTAGTGTGGGTCGATCATCTGGCGCCCGAGTTCCAGGATTTTCTCGGCAAACGGGCCAGCAGCGACAATACCTTGGAGTTTTACTCAAAAAATCCGGCGCTGGCCACGCGCGAATTGTCGGAAATGGTCAGCAAGACCGCGACCCGGGCCACTTTCCGCGTGACCAGCGATGAGTACCGCAACCCGGCCAACGCGCCGGACGGCTTTGAAAGCGCCTCCATCCAAGCATTCAAGGCCGATAAAAATCTCAAGCACAATGATACTTTTGAGGGAAGCTTCTACCGTTACAGCCAGCCGATTTTCGTCCAGGAATCCTGCCTGAAATGCCACGGCGACCCCAAGGACGCGCCGGCCGACGTCATCGCCAAATACGGTGACAAGCGCGCTTTCGGCTACAAGCTCGGCGACGTGCGCGGCATCATCAGCGTCAAACTGCCGGATGTGACCTTGGCCGAAGTGTTTCTGACCTTCCTCAACCCTTTCACCGTCGGTTTGATCGTGCTGGCGTTCCTGCTGAACTTT
The DNA here is from genome assembly GCA_037045685.1 of Candidatus Competibacter sp. Lineage (GTDB taxonomy): Bacteria > Pseudomonadota > Gammaproteobacteria > Competibacterales > Competibacteraceae > Competibacter_A. The sequence continues at coordinate 19,554 of JBAOII010000013.1, read as the reverse complement.
CTCTTTACCCAAACGGCGATCATCAAGCGACTGAAAAGCTTGGCACTGATCACCGAGCGGATCGCCCAGGGCGAACTGGATCTGCCGCTGCAAGACAACCCGGGCAGTCACGACGAAGTGGATCATGTGCGGCACGCGATCGACCTGCTGCGCAACAGCGTGGTGGTCGCCATGCGGCGGCTTCAAAAAACCCTGTCGTAATACGCGCCAGGCGGGGGCGGCGAACCATCCCGCGCCCCCCCGCATCACGAGATACCGCCATGTACCAACAGTCCATGCCCTTCCCGGACATCGCCGCCCAGTTGCGCAAGCTGTGCCAGGAAAAACACACCGGTACCCTGTACGTCATCGACAACGGCCATCTATTGGGCCAAATTGGCCTGCAAGCGGGCGAGATCACATCCCTGATGGCTCAAAAAAAGCAGGGGATGGACGCGGTTCCGATCCTGCTCGGAGTGGGAAACGGCAGCATCGCCTTCGCCGAGAGCGCGGCGCCGCCCGCCCGGATGAGCCTGCCGCCCACCGCTGACATTTTGGCCATTCTCGAAGGCGCCAGCCCCACGGCCGCGCCGCCCTCGCTCGGTCAAGCGCCTTCGCAGCTTCCGTTGACGACTATCTCCAAAGCCGTCCTCGAACTGACGCTCAAGGAGTTTATCGGCCCCATCGCCAACATGATTTGCGCCGATCATTTTCGCGTCGTCACCAACTTGGCTACGGCCATCGATGCCTTGGCCGACGAAATCCCCAATCCGGGAGCGGCAACCCAGTTTCGGGAGCGCGTGCGACAGCGATTGAGCTGACCGTCAGCACCTCGGGGCGCGGCGAGTCCGACCGTTGGCGGCGTTGTCCAAATCCCGGCGATTCGGGTAAAGTCTCGCTCCAGCCTCATATCCGCTACCCGCCGGGACCGCTCCGAGATCGACCATGCCGGATTATTGGATTGCCCCTTCGATTCTTTCCGCCGACTTCGCCCGGCTCGGCGCGGAGGTGGACGCCGTTCTGGCGGCGGGGGCCGATCTCGTCCATTTCGACGTGATGGACAACCATTACGTCCCCAATCTGACGGTCGGCCCCATCGTCTGCGAGGCGCTGCGCAAGCACGGCGTCGCCGCCCCCATCGACGCCCACCTGATGGTCAAGCCGGTGGACCGGATCATTCCCGACTTCGCCGCCGCCGGCGCCAGCTACATCACCTTCCACCCCGAAGCCAGCGAACACATCGACCGCAGCCTGCAAATCATCCGCGATTGCGGTTGCCGGTCCGGTCTGGTGTTCAACCCCGCCACGCCGCTGGAATATCTCAAATACGTCATGGACAAGGTGGACATGGTGCTGCTGATGGCGGTCAATCCCGGCTTCGGCGGTCAGAGCTTCATCAACGGCACGCTGAAAAAGCTGCGCGAGGTCCGGCGAATGATCGACGACAGCGGTTACCCGATCCGGCTGGAAGTCGATGGCGGGGTCAAGATCGACAACATTCGCGCCATCGCCGAGGCCGGCGCCGACACCTTCGTCGCCGGTTCCGCCATCTTCAACACGCCCGATTACCGAACCACCCTCGCCGCCATGCGCGCCGAACTCGCCAAGGCCGACCGCCGACCTCATGTTTGAAAACATCGCCGCGATTTTCTTCGATCTCGATGGCACGCTGGTGGACAGCGTGCCGGACCTGACCGCAGCGGTGAACGTCATGCTGCGCCAACTGGACTTGCCGGCGCGCGAGGAGGCCCAGGTGCGCACCTGGGTCGGCAACGGCATGAACAACCTGATCCACCGCGCCCTGACCAACGACATGGCCGGCCGGGCCGGCCCCGAGCTGTTCGCCCGCGCCAAGGCGCTGTACCGGGCGGCTTACGCCGAAAATCTCAGCGTTCACAGCAGCCTCTATCCCGGCGCCCGCGCCGGTCTGGCCGAGCTGCGGGCCGCCGGCTGGCCGATGGCGTGCGTCACCAACAAGCCGGCCGAATTCGCGCTGCCCTTGCTGGACCGGCTGGGGATCGGCCACTTCTTCGCCGCCGTGGTCGGCGGCGAGTGCATCCCCCACCCCAAACCCGCGCCGGATGCCCTGCTGCTCTGCGCCGAACGCCTGGACGTGCCCATCGACCGGGGCTTGATGGTCGGCGATTCGCTCAACGACGTGGGCGCGGCCCGCAACGCCGGCTGCCCGGTGGTGTGCGTGCCTTACGGCTACAACCACGGTCGCGATATCCGCGAAGCCGAGCCGGACGCGGTGATCGACTCGATCACGGCACTGCCCCCCCTGTTGCGCAAACCGGTCTGATGGCCGCTCCTGCCACCCCCCGCTTCGACCGCGTGAAGCCTGCCCCGGATTTCCGATGGCGCGACTAGAACCGCAGCCTCCCGATTCGCGCCATCCTTCCGTTTCCGCCGCTCAGGACCGTCCGTGAGTTTATGAACCAGAACCACTTTCAACGCCTGGTCGAACAAGGCTTCAACCGCATTCCCGTCGCCCGCGAAGTGCTGGCCGACCTCGACACGCCGCTCAGCACCTATCTCAAGCTGGCCGACGCGCCGTACAGCTATCTGCTGGAATCGGTGCAGGGCGGCGAAAAATGGGGCCGCTACTCCATCATCGGCCTGCCCTGCCGCAAGATCGTCCGGGTGCGCGGCCAGCGGGTGACCGTCGAACACGCCGGTGAAATCGTCGAATCGCTGGATTGCCCCGATCCGCTGGCCTGGATTCAGGAGTTCCAGAACCGTTACCGGGTGCCGGCCACGGGGGAAGGGCTGCCCCGCTTCATCGGCGGCCTGGTCGGCTATTTCGGCTACGACACCATCCGCTACATCGAACCCAAGTTGACCCGCTGCCCCAACCCCGACCCGCTGGACAACCCGGACATCCTGCTGCTGGTGTCGGAAGATGTGGTGGTGTTCGACAATCTGGCCGGGCGGCTTTATCTGATCACCCTGGTGGACCCGGCGGTGGAGCGCGCCTACTCTCGCGCCCAACAGCGTCTCGACGAGTGGAGCGAACTGCTGCGCGCCCCGCGCTCGCTCTATGCGCCGTACCGCCCCCATCCGGCCGCGCGGGAGATCGAATTCGTCTCCGGCTTCACCCAGCAGGGTTACGAGGCGGCGGTCGAGCGGATCAAGGCGTACATCCTGGCCGGCGACTGCATGCAGGTGGTGCCCTCGCAACGCTTGTCGGCGCTGTTTCGGGCCGCGCCGCTGGACTTGTACCGGGCGCTGCGCGGCCTGAATCCCTCGCCCTACATGTACTTCTTCAATCTGGGCGAGCTGCACATCGTCGGTTCCTCGCCGGAAATCCTCACCCGGCTGGAGGACGGGCTGCTGACGGTGCGGCCCATCGCCGGCACGCGCTGGCGCGGCGCCACCGAGGAGGAGGATCAGGCGCTGGAAGCGGAACTGCTGGCCGACCCCAAGGAGCTGGCGGAACATCTGATGCTGATCGATCTGGGCCGCAACGACGTGGGCCGGGTCAGCGAGATCGGCAGCGTGCGGCTGACCGAGAAGATGGTGGTCGAGCGCTACTCGCACGTCATGCACATCGTCTCGAACGTCACCGGCCGCTTGCGCCCCGGCCTCACGGCCATCGACGCGCTGCGGGCCACCTTCCCGGCCGGCACGGTCAGCGGCGCGCCCAAGATTCGGGCCATGGAAATCATCGACGAGCTGGAGCCGGTCAAGCGCGGCATCTACGCGGGTGCGGTCGGCTATCTGTCGTGGTCCGGCAACATGGACACCGCCATCGCCATCCGTACCGCCGTGCTCAAGGACGGGATGCTGCACATCCAAGCCGGCGGCGGCGTCGTCGCCGATTCCATCCCGGAAAAGGAATGGGAGGAAACCATGAACAAGGGCCGCGCCCTGTTCCGGGCGGCGGCGCTGGCGGAGCGGGGACTGGACGAGCCGCGAACGGTGGGCGAAAACCGATGATCGCCGGTCGAAAAGAAACCCTCACCCCCAACCCCTCTCCCGCTGGGAGAGGGGGGCTTTAGCGCATCTCTCGCTTCCCTTCCAAACTCGGGACCTCGCCCATCCTGGCCGTCGCAGTCTCAGACACGACTGCGGGGGCAGCGCCACGGTTTTTTATACAAGGCTGTTACTTGTCGTCGCCGAAGCGCATAATCCCCATATTGCGATGCAGCAAAAGCGTTAAATCGTGCTTGGACACGATGAGCGATGCTGCTTCGGGCCGACGCTCTCCACCGCTTCAGACGAGCACGCGCGCCGGCCCTTCAACGACAACAAACCCGCTCGGCGGGTCATTGAGGGAATCAAACCCATGCGTATCGCCCTGTTCTCCTCGGAGTCCCTGCACTCCATTACCTCCGGCGGCCTCGGCGTGCACGTCACGGAACTCGCCGCCGGCCTGCAACGGCGCGGGCATGACCCGCACGTCATCACCCGGCGCAAGGAAGACCAAAACCACTATGACTGCATCGACGGGGTTCACTACCACCGCGTCGATCACGGCGCGAGCGAAAACGATGTCGAATGCATGGACTACATGTGCAAAGCCATGGCCCATCGCTTTCACGAAATCACCTCCATGGTCGGCAAGTTCGAGATCGTGCACGCCCACGACTGGCTGACCGCCAACGCCATGAAGTACGCGATGGACGGCTTCGGCACGCCGGGCATCCTGACCATGCATTCCACCGAGTACGGTCGCGACGGCAACGTTTTCTTCGAAGGCTTCGCCCGATGGGTCCGCGACGCCGAAGCGGCGGGCTGTCACAACGCCAATCTGGTGATCGCGGTCAGCGGTTTCCTGGCCGACGAACTGCACCGGATCTATCACGTTCCCGGCGAGAAGATTCACGTCATCCCCAACGGGGTCAACTATCGCGCCTTCGACGGCTTCATCGATCCCGCCGAGATCAAGGGCCGCTACGGCATCGCGCCGCTGGCGCCGACCGTCTTCTCGCCGGGCCGGATGACCGTGCAGAAGGGCATGGACCTGCTGGTCGAGGCCGTGCCGATGATTCGGGCGTCCTACCCGGAAGCCCGTTTCATCATCTCCGGCGAAGGGCCGGAAAAAGACGCGGTGGTGCGGCGCGCCCACGAAGTCGGCGCCGCCGGCGCGATCGTTTTCCTCGGCCACATGCCCCGCTGGCAGTATGTCGATCTGATGCGGTCTTGCGACATCGTGGCGGTACCGAGCCGCAACGAGCCGTTCGGCATCGTGGTGTTGGAGGCGTGGGCGGCCGGCAAACCCGTCGTGGCCACCACCGCCGGCGGACCGCGCGAATTCGTCTGGCACGATGTCAACGGCTTCCTGGTGGACGCCACCGCCAGCGGCATGGCGCACGGCATCGGCTCGCTGCTGGCCGATCACGACCACTGCCGGGCGCTCGGCGCCAACGGCCGCAAGGCGGTGGAGGAAAAATTCAACTGGGATAACGTGGCGGCCTATACCGAAGGCGTATACCACGTCGTGGCGCGCTGATTTCACCTGCCGAACCGCCGGCCCACCCGAACCCCGGCACCCGCAAATCCCTTGCCAGCGGTAAGCCCGCGTTATCGCGGGCAAGCCAGTTCCTACTATCGTCCGCCGCTTGGCCGGGAAGCGGAACTACCCCACATTGCTGTGAATCGCGACCCGGTTCCCCTCGGAATCTTCAAGGTGCGCGATAAACCCGTACTCCCCGATACTGGTCTTGGGCAGAAGCACTTTGCCGCCTTGTTCGGTCGCTCGGGCGAGCACGCTCTCGATATCCTGAACGCTGAAATACACCACCGAACCGGCATGTGACGGCACGTAGGACTCTCCCAGGACGAGGCAACCCATCGCCCCATACGCGCCCTCCTTCATCGGAAACCAAGCCATCTGGAAAGCACCCATTTCATGCGGTTCCAGTTGGAGGCCGAGAACCTGTTCGTAAAAAGCCGTCGCCCGTGGCAGATCCAGCACCGGGATCTCAAACCAGCCTACCGGATTGAATTCAGCGCTCATGATGCCTCTCCTCTCGTGGGTTATACCGAACATAACGTTGCCTTTTAGAGCAACAGGTTAGCAAGCCATTACTGCTTTATTATGACAATTGATCTCGAATCCCATATGGTCGTTTCAGCACAACGTTTTGATATTTAAGAAAAGAGGTCATTTTTCATAGCTACGACCTCCAAATGACTCCTCAATTTAACGACAGTAATACGAAATATTTCATGTTCTGTCATCGAACGGTAACAATCGAAAAGCATACTTAATCATAACCGTTTATTTTTAATGATCTTTCACTGCCAGGAGACAATTGTGCGATTCCCATCCCTCCCGACCGCGCTCATCGCATTTTCCATCGGTGCCGCCACCCTGGTTCCCGCCTCGGCGCAAGACACGAGGCTGACCGGTTCTGGCGCCAGCTTTCCGTTCCCGCTCTATTCCTCCTGGTTCAAGGATTTCAGCAAGCAGTCGCAAGGGATCACCGTGGACTACCAGGCCAAGGGCAGCGGCGCCGGCATTCAGGACTTCATCAACAACACCGTCGATTTCGCCGCCAGCGACGCGGCCATGACCGACGAGGAAATCGCCAAGGTCAAGCAGGGCGTCGTGCTGCTGCCGATGACCGCCGGCGAGATCGTGCTGTCCTACAACCTCGAAGGCGTCAAGGAGCTGAAGCTGCCGCGCGACGTGTACGTGGGCATCTTCTCGGGCAAGATCGCCAAGTGGACCGACCCGAAAATCGCCGCCGCCAATCCCGGCGTCAAGCTCCCCGACCAGAACATCACGGTCGTGGCCCGCTCCGATTCCAGCGGCACCACCTACGTCTTCACCGGCCATCTGAGCGCGGTCAGCGAAGAGTTCAAGAAAACCGTCGGCCACGGCACCACCGTGCAATGGCCGACCAGCTTCGTGAAAGCGCCGAAAAACGACGGCGTCACCGCCACCATCAAGCAGACGCCCGGCGCCATCGGCTACATCGAGTACACCTACGCCATGGCCACCAAGCAACCGATGGCCTCCCTGCAAAACAAGGCCGGCAAATTCGTCGCGGCTGGCGACGAGGCCGGCAAGGCCGCGCTGGCGGCCGCCGAGTTTCCCGCCAAAACCCTGCCCGGTTCGAGCGTGCCCGACATGCGCGTCTGGCTGTTCGATCCTGCCGGCGAGCAGTCCTACCCCATCACCACCTTCACCTGGATGCTGCTCTACCAGGATCAGGATGACGCCAAGGCCAAGGTGCTGCGCGATCTGGTCGAATACGGCCTGACCAAAGGCCAGGCGATGGCCCCGAAGATGGGATACATCCCCTTGCCCGAAAGCGTCGTCGGAAAAGTCAGAAAAGCGATCGCGCTGATCCAGTAGCACCGGCTCGAACCGCGGTCCTTCGTCGTTCTCCTGCCCTCGCCCCTACCCCTCTCTCCCGGAGGGAGAGGGGATTTTTCGCGCGGGCTCTCAACCCAAACCTCGCCTGGTGACTTATGGCATCGCATCAATTCGACAACGCTGATCGGTCCGGCTCCGTGTCCGGGCCGCCCTCCGGGGGCGATTACGCGCTCGACCGGGGTTTTCGCGGCATCGCCTGGTTCAGCGCCGCGCTGATTCTGGCGCTGGTGGTCTACATCGTCATCGAAATCGGCGGCAAGGCGATGCCGGCCATTTCCGAATACGGCCTCGGCTTCCTGACATCGACATCCTGGAACGTCCAGACCGGCCAGTTCGGCATCCTCCCGCAAATCTGGGGCACGCTCTACAGCTCGCTGCTGGCCCTGATGCTCGGCGGCGTCTTCGGCATCGCCATCGCCATCTTTCTGACCCAGGACTTCCTGCCCAGCCGGCTGGCGGCGGTTTTTCGCACCATCATCGAGCTGCTGGCCGCGATTCCCTCGGTCGTTTTCGGCCTGTGGGGCATCTACGTGCTGATCCCGCTGTTGCGGCCGGTGGCGAACTGGCTGCACGCGAATCTCGGCGGCGTGCCCTTTTTCGGCACCTCGCTGAGCGGTCCGGGGCTCGCGCCCGCCGCGCTGGTGCTGGCCATCATGATCCTGCCCACGGTGGCGTCCATCTCGGTGGACGCGCTGCGCCAGATTCCCTACAAGGTCAAGGAAGCCGCCTACGGCATGGGCACCACGCGCTGGGAGGCCATCCTCAAGGTCATGCTGCCGACCGCCTCATCGGGCATTTTGGCCGCGCTGGTGCTCGGCTTCGGCCGCGCCCTCGGCGAAACCATGGCCTTGGCCATGCTGATCGGTAACTCCAACCAGATCAGCCTGTCGCTGTTCGCCCCCGCCAACACGCTGGCCGCGCTGCTGGCCTCCAGCTTCCCCGAAGCCGGACCCGTCGAGATCCGCGCCCTGATGTACGCCGCCCTGGCGTCTGTTGGCCATCACCCTGATCGTCAACGCCGTCGGCCTGGCGGTCATGAAATTCGCCACCCGCAAATTCGAGGCCGAACGATGAGTGCTACCGATCTGGCGGTCGAATCCGCCATCCGCGATCTCGAAACGACCCCGGCGCCCAAGCCCAGCCTGCACCGCGCTCCGCTGGAACTGCGGGCGCTGAAAAGCGGCATCTTGACCGGGCTGACCTGGATCGCGGCCCTTCTCGCCAGCGTGCCGCTGTTCTCCGTCATTTACGAATTGGTGGTCGCGGGCGGCTCCCGCCTGAACTGGGAAACGCTGACCGCCCTGCCGCCCTCCGCCTTCGATCTGGGCGGCGGTTTCGGCAACGCCATCATCGGCACGGGGGTCATGGTCGGTATCGCCACGCTGATCAGCGTGCCCATCGGCATCCTGGCCGCCGTCTACCTGGCGATCCTCGACCCCGACAGCAAGCTGGCGCACACCGTGCGCTTTCTGGCCAAGGTGCTGACCGGTTTTCCGTCCATCCTGGCCGGCGTGTTCGTCTACGCCGTCATGGTGGTGACCATGAAAACCTACTCCGCGCTCGCCGGCGGGGTCGCGCTGGCCGTGCTGATGCTACCGACCGTGGTGCTGGCGGCGGAGCAAGCCATGGCGATGGTGCCCAAAAAAATGAAGGACGCCGCCTTCGGCATGGGCTGCACCCGAACCCAGGTGATTTTGAAGGTGGTGCTGCCCACGGGAGCGTCGGGCATTCTGACCGGCGTGATGCTGGCTATCGCCGGCGCCGCCGGCAACTCCGCGCCGCTGCTGTTCACCGCGCTGTTCAGCGATTACTACCTGAGGAGCCTGACCGAGCCGACCGCCTCGCTGGCCATTTTGATTTTCAACTTCTCGGGCATGCCCTACGAAAACCAGATCCAGTTGGCCTGGGCCGCGTCCCTGGTGCTGGTGCTGATCGTCCTGGTGTTCAACGTTCTCGCCCGGATCGTCGGGCGCCAAAAGTATTGAGGTCATCGACATGCATGCAGACCCGGAAATGATGGCGGCCGGGACGGCGCCAACCCGCAACGGCATCGTGATGGATTGCCAGCTCGAAAAAGTCTTCTATGGCGACTTTCTCGCGGTGCGCGACAGCAAGGTGCCCATCGAAAAGAACAAGATCACCGGCTTCATCGGCCCCTCGGGCTGCGGCAAGAGCACCGTGCTGCGCAGCCTCAACCGGATGAACGACCTGATCCCGATTTTCCGCTTTCAGGGGAAAGTCAGTTACCACGGTCAGGACATTTACGACAAGAAGGTCGATCCGGTGGTGGTGCGCCGCTACATCGGCATGGTGTTCCAACAGCCGAACCCGTTCGCGATGAGCATCTACGACAACGTCGCCTTCGGCCTGCGCCTGAACGGCTTCAAGGGCAACCTGGACGAGCGGGTCGAGAAGGCGCTCCAAGGTGCAGCGTGCTGGAATGAAGTGAAGGACAAGCTGAAAAACAGCGGTCTGTCCCTGTCCGGCGGCCAACAGCAGCGGCTCTGCATCGCCCGCGCCATCGCCACCGAACCGGACGTGCTGCTGATGGACGAGCCTTGCTCGGCGCTGGACCCCATCGCCACTCGCCGGGTCGAGGAGCTGATGATCGAACTCAAGGAGAAATACACCATCGCGCTGGTCACTCACAACATGCAGCAAGCCATGCGGGTGGCCGACACGACGGCTTTCTTCGGCGTCGATATCTCCCAGGGCAGCCGCACCGGCTATCTGGTGGAGATGGGGCCGACGAAGAAGATTTTCGAGGAACCCGAGCAGGAATTGACCCGGCAATACGTCCGGGGCGAATTCAGTTGAAGCCGAGAGGGCACATCATGGCAATGCGATTGCTACTGACCGCCGCTCTTGGGCTGGTCGGCCTGGTTTCTCTGGCCTTCGGCCAAAATCCGGCCCCGGCGCCAAACACCGCCGCGAACGAACGGGTCGCGTTGCGGGGTGCCGGGGCCACCTTCCCCGCCCCGCTCTACCGCAAATGGATCGAGGTTTACGGCAAAGCCAATCCCAACGTCGCCATCGAGTACCAGGACGTGGGTAGCGGCGAGGGCACCAAGCTGTTCCTGGATAACGCCGTCGATTTCGGCGCCAGCGACGCGGCGTTGACCGACGAACAGATCCGGCAGGCGAAAGCGGGCGCCACCCTGGTTCCCGCCACCGCCGGCGCCCTCGTGCTCGCCTACAACCTGCCGGACGTGGAAGGGACGCTAAAGCTCAGCCGGGAGGTTTACGCCGACATCTTCCTCGGCAAGATCCGCGAGTGGAACGATCCGCGCATCCAGGCGCTCAACCCCGATCTCAAGCTGCCGAAACAGACGATTATTTTGGTCGCCCGCCAGGACAGCAGCGGCACCACCTACGCGCTGACCAACCACCTGAGCGCGATCAGCGAAGCGTGGCGCAAAGGGCCGGGCACCGGCAAGACCGTGGATTGGCCCGGCGTTTCCACGACCGCTCGCGGCAACGAAGGCGTGGCCGGCCGCATCAAGCGGAGTTGGGGGTCGCTGGGCTACGTCGAATACGGTTTCGCCAAGCGGCTCGGTTTACCGATGGTCCACCTGCAAAACAAGGCGGGCGCTTTCGTCGGACCCAACCCGAGCAGCGGTCAGGCCGCGCTGGCCGCCAATGTCGGCCAGATACCGGGCAACCTGCGGGTGTTCCTGCCCGATCCCGAAGGGCAGGATTCGTATCCCATCGTCACTTTCACCTGGCTGCTGCTGCGCGACCAATACCCCGATCCCCGGAAAAGCGCCGCGCTCAAGGGGTTCGTTGGCTGGGCCTTGGCCGACGGGCAGCGCTACAGCGGCGACGAGGGCTACATTCCCTTGCCCGATGGCGTGGCGACGCTGGCCCGCGCGGCGGTGGACCGCGTCCGGTAAGCCATGGGCTTGCTGAACCTGTCCGCGATCGAGTCCTCCCTGCGCCGCGTGCAACGCGAGTTCGAGTCCATCAACCCGCGTTTGAGCTGGCAGCGAGACCCGATGAGCGACATGGTGGTCGAAAATTTGCTCGCGGGCTATACCTACGTCGATGTCCTGCTCGATTGGGGCATCGACGTTTTCGCCATGGGCAAACACAAGTATCTGCTCGAATTGAACAACATCGTGCTGTGCGGTCCCGATCAAACCTTGCGCGCCGAATTCGCCCAACACCTCAAAGCCACCGAAAATCGCTTCTACACAGAGCCGGAGGGTGGCATCGAGGATATCGTGGAATGGCGTGCCCGCCATTTGCGCGAATCGGTTTGGCGATTGGCCGCTGGCCTCTACGTGCGGGCGCTGGGCAAACCGCAACTGTTCATCGAAGGCAACCACCGCACCGGCGCCTTGCTCGCGAGCTATGCTCTCATGCAGGCCGGCAAGCCGCCCTTCGTGCTGACCGCAGAAAACGCCGTAGCCTACTTCGATCCATCGACGGTGATCCGCGACACCCGCAAACTCGGGCCGATAGCCCTGTTCCGGTTGCCGGGCATCAACAAGCGATTTGCGCGCTTTCTGGAGGATCAGGCCGATCCCCGCTACTTGCTCGCCCCGGACGAACGAACCGTTGCGCGTCCGCAAAATCCGTCAACCTCCCTGCGCCCAACCCGTTTCCAGCCGGGTCCCGAACCGCGATAAAGCGCCGCCGCGCCGTTTTGGGCACCGCTCTCTACAAGGAAAATCCGCATGTCCGCCAAGACCCCCGAAACCGAAACCGGCCTCAGCCTGACGCGAGTCAAACCCAAGCGCGGCAAGGTCCGGCACGATCCGAACTCGGCCGCCAACGACCAAGCGCTGGCCCCCAAAATGGGTCTGCTGGCCCACGCCTGGATCGACCGGGATCTGAGCTGGCTCGACTTCAACCGGCGCGTGCTGCACGAGGCGCTGGACGAGCGCACGCCGCTGCTCGAACGGCTCAAGTTTCTGGCGATTTTCACCTCGAACCTCGACGAGTTCTACATGAAGCGCGTCGGCTTGCTGCGCGGCGTCGCCCAGGTCCAGGGAGAAGACGACCCGGCGGCGCGCGGCGGCGCCCGCGACCGGCTCGCCCTAATCCGCCAGACGGTGCTCGATCAGTTGGCGGAACAGGCGCGCTGTTACCGCGAGCTGGTGCCGGTCCTGGCCGGCCACGGCGTTATTCTCGCCGCTTGGAGCGAGTTGAGCGAGGCGCAACGAAATGAAGCGTCGCGCTTTTTCGACCGCAACGTCTCCCCGGCGCTGACCCCGCTCGGCATGGACCCGGCGCATCCCTTCCCTTTCATGTCGAACCTGTCCACCAACTGGGGCTTCATCCTCCGCAACCCGGACACCGACGAGTACGTTCCGGTGCGAGTGAAGATCCCGACCATGCTGCCGGCCTGGATTCCGCTGAAGGCCGACACCGGATCCGGCGAGCGCCGGTTCCTGCGCCTGGACGATCTGATCCGGCACAGCGCCGACAAGCTGTTTCCCGGCATGGAATTGATGGACGCCACCCTGTTTCGCATCCTGCGCAACGCCGAGATCGAGCTGGACGAGGAAGAGGAAAGCCTGCGGGAAGCGGTGAGCGAGGCGCTCCAGCAACGCCGCTTTGAGCCGGTGGTCCGCCTGGACCTCGCGCCGGACGCCAATCCCGCCCTGCGCCAGGGCCTGATCGAGCGATTCGAGCTGAGCGAGAGCGATGTGTACGAGTTGCCCGGCCTGCTCGATTACACCGGCCTGTTCCAAATCGCCGGGCTGGACGTACCGGCCTTGCGCGATCCCCATTGGGCGCCGCTGCCCCCGCCCCGCCTCCCCACCGAGGATGTCGATATCTTCGCGGCCATTCAGGCCGGCGATTTGCTGCTCCATCATCCCTACGAAAGCTTCGACATGAGCGTCGAGGATTTCATCAGCGACGCCGCCATCGATCCGCAAACGGTGGCGATCAAGATGACCGTCTATCGCGTCGGGGACGACACCCCGTTCGTGCGCTCGCTGATCCGCGCCGCCGAAGCCGGCAAGCAGGTCGCCTGCGTGATCGAGTTGAAGGCCCGGTTCGACGAAGCCCGCAACCTGCTCTGGGCGCAGGAGCTGCAAAAGGTCGGCGCCCACGTCACCTACGGCGTGATGGGGCTGAAGACGCACACCAAGGTAGCCCTGGTGGTGCGCAAGGAAGGGCACGATTTGCGCTGCTACGCCCACATCGGCACCGGTAACTACCACGTCAAAACCGCCCGGCTCTACACCGATGTCGGCCTGCTGACCCGCGATCCCGCCATCACCGCCGACGTGGTCAACCTGTTTCACTATCTGACCGGCTGCTCGCGCGCGCCCCGGTTCGAGAAACTGCTGGTGGCTCCGATCAACATGCGCCAGCGGTTTTTGGCGAGCATCGAGCGGGAAATCGAGTATCATCGCGCCGGCCGACCGGCCCGCATCGTCGCCAAGATGAACCAGGTCGAGGACTTGGAGATGGCGCGGGCCCTGTCGGCGGCGTCCCAGGCCGGTGTCCCGGTCGATCTGATCGTGCGCGGCTTCTGCTGTCTGGCGCCCGGCGTGCCCGGCTGGACCGAAAACGTGCGGGTGCGCTCGATCATCGGCCGCTTCCTGGAACACTCGCGGATTTTCCACTTCGCGAACGGCCAGGACGATCCGCTGGAGGGCGAGTTTTTCATCGGCTCTGCCGACTGGATGCACCGCAACCTGTCCGGCCGAGTCGAGGCGGCGACGCCGGTGGAAGACCGGACCGCGCGCGAGCGGCTGTGGGAAATTCTGGACATCGGCCTGCGCGACCAGCGCCAGGCGTGGCTGATGCAGCCCGACGGCAGTTACGTTCGGAGCCAGCCGGCGGAGGATGCGACCGGACCGGCTGCGGCGGGCACCCACGCTTGGCTGATGGACCTGACGCGCCGCCGGGCGCCGACGGTTTGAGCGAACGACGTGCCGGCCGTCTTCCGGTGGCCGGCCTGCAAACGCTGTCAACGAACATGGTGGATGCGTGCGAATCTCCTTCGATATCGACGATACCCTGATTTGTGACGCTTCCGTGCCCACCGAACAACACGTCTCCTGGTGGCGTCGCTGGCGCTACCCCGAACGGCTCCGCCGTGGCACGCGCTCGCTCATGACCGCCCTGATCCGGAGACGCTGCAAAATCTGGATTTACACCTCGTCCGGCCGCTGTCCGCGTTACCTGAAATCCTGGTTCGCCAGTTTCGGGGTTCCGGTCGAGGGCGTCGTCAACCTGGACCGGCACGAGCGGACGGTCGGTTTGCGGGGACCATCGAAATTTCCGCCCGCTTTCGGCATCGACCTTCATGTGGACGATTCGCTTGGCGTCGCCATGGAAGGCGCGGAGCACCGATTTCCGGTCCTGGTGGTCGCGCCGGGGGATTCGGGTTGGGTGGAGCGGGTGTTGAGCGAGGTCGATGCGCGGATCGGATCGAACGCCCATTGGCGCGCACGGCAGTTCGGTCCGGGCCGGTCATCCGACATCAAGCGAATTTTTCGGGATTGCTTGGCCCGGTTATCGTGGTCGGACCCCCAATACCCGGCTTATATCGTCGGCGACACCAAACCCGATCCAGCCTGAAAGCGTTCGGCGTGCGATTGCGATAAAGCGTGCCACTCGCCCGTTCTCGAAGATCCTAGCCAGGAAAAATCATGTATAGCAATTATTATCCTTCTGCCGATTGGGAAAAGATCATGGCGTTTTCCCAGGATAGAGAGACGCCTTTCCTGGTCGTGCTCCTGGACAGGATTCGGCGGAAATACGAGGAATTCCGCGCGAATTTTCCCTCCGCGAAAATTTATTACGCGGTCAAGGCCAATCCCGGCATAGAAGTGCTGGCTTCGTTGCGGGATCTTGGCTCCCATTTCGATATCGCTTCGATTTACGAGCTCGACAGAGTGCTCGACTTGGGCGTGTCGGCCGACCGCATGAGCTTCGGCAACACCATAAAAAAAGCCCGGCACATCCGCGAAGCCCACGAAAAAGGGGTCAGGCTGTTCACCAGCGACTGCGAGATGGATGTCCGCAATCTGGCCAGGGAAGCGCCCGGGTCGCGGGTGTTTTTCCGGCTGTTGATGGACGCCGTAAGCTCGGATTCCGACTGGCCGCTGTCGCGGAAATTCGGCTGCCAGCCGCGCATGTCCACGGACCTCATGCTGCTGGCCGCCGATCTGGGCCTGGAACCTTATGGCGTTTCGTTTCACGTCGGATCGCAGCAGCGCGAAATCCCCGCTTGGGACGCGGCGATCGGTCAGGTGCATGCCCTGTTCGACTGGATGGAAAAAGAGCATTTTCGCCTGAAAGCCATCAACATGGGCGGCGGATTTCCCGCCGATTACCTGGTCAAGACCAACCCGCTTTCCGTGTACGCGGAGGAAATTTACCGCTATTTGGGCCAGTATTTCGGCAAATCGGTCCCGCAAATCTATCTGGAGCCGGGGCGCGGACTGGTGGGCGAAGCGGGCGTTCTGGTCAGCGAAATCGTGACCATCGCCAAGAAATCGAAAACCGACCTAAAGCGCTGGATTTATACCGACGTCGGTATCTTCAACGGCTTGATGGAAACCTTGGGCGAATCGATCAAATACCCGGTTTATACCGAGAAAAACGGGGAAACCGGGGATGTGATTCTGGCGGGACCGACCTGCGACAGCCTGGATATCATGTACGAGCATTTCAAATATCAGCTTCCGCTGTCGCTGGAAAGCGGCGACCGGCTCTACTGGCTTTCCACCGGCGCGTACACCACTTCCTACAGCGCCATCGAATTCAACGGCTTTCCGCCGTTGAAGACTTATTATCTGTAAAGTCGCAGGGTGGGCAACGCCCACCCTGCCACCGAACTGCCGCCTACCGCCTGGGCTTCAAAGCGATCATCGGGTTGGCCGCCGAGACCGTGACCGTCGCGGTCGATTCCGCCAACTCGGTTTCCAGATCCCTGACCGCGCCGTCGAAGGTGCCCTTGCCGCCCGGCTCGATTTCCTTGATGTCGGTCGGCAGGCCGATCCGATCCAGCAGGGCGATGAACGGCTCCGGATCGAGTTCCTCGACGTTCACCATCGTCTTCGGGTCCCAGACGCCTTGCGCGACCAGCATGGCCGCCGCGACCGGCGGGACGCCGGCGGTGTAGCTGATGCCTTGCGACTCGACTTCCTCGTAGCACCGCTTGTGGTCGGAGACCTGGTAGATCAGCACCTCTCTCGCCTTCCCGTCCTTCCAGCCCTTGACGAAGTTGCCGATGCAGGTTTTGCCGGTATAGCCCGGCGCGAGGGTTTGCGGGTCGGGCAGCAGCGCCTTGACGACCTTGAGCGGCACGACTTCCTGGCCGGTGGCCAGCTTCACCGGCAAATGCGACAGGAAACCGAGGGTGCGGAGCACGGTGAACACGTTGATGTAGTGGTCGCCAAAACCCATCCAGAACCGGATGCTGTTGGCGTCGATGTTTTTGGAAAGCGAGTGCAGTTCATCGTGCCCGTTCAGGTAAATGGGGCATGGGCCGACCACCGGAAAATCGTAAATCCGCTTGACCGAATGCGTGGGATATTCTTTCCACTGGCGGTCTATCCAGGTCCAGACCTTGACGAATTCCCGGAAATTGATCTCGGGATCGAAATTGGTGGCGAAATACTTGCCGTGGCTTCCCGCGTTGACATCCATGAATGTCGATGGTGTCGATCGGCGTCGAAATACCGCTTCGCCGCCAGCGCGCAGTAGGCGTTGACCACGCCCGGATCGAATCCCGCGCCCAGAATCGCGGTCAATCCCCTTTCCGCGCAGCGATCCTTGCGCTTCCACTCGTAGTTCGCGTACCAGGGCGGCGTTTCGCAAACCTTGTCCGGCTCCTCGTGGATCGCGGTATCGATGTAGACCGCCCCGGTTTCCAAGCAGGCCTCCAGGATCGACATATTCAGAAACGCCTGACCGAGATTGATCACGATCATCGAGTTGCTTATCTTGATCAGCTTGACCATCTCCGGAATGTCGAGCGCATCGATTTGCCGCGAATACAGCTTGTTGGCCGAATTCTGGACATGCCCTTTGCGCTTGACGCTCTCGATGATCTCGTCGCATTTCGACAAGGTTCGCGATGCGATGCAGATGTCGCCCAGCAGCTCGTTGTTCATCGCGGCCTTGTGAGCCGCCACATGGGCAACACCGCCGGCACCGACGATCAGCACGTTTTTCTTCATCTCGATGGTTCTCCCGACTCAGGAAAGACTGCGTTTGAAATCTTTGTATCGGAATTTTCGGACCACATCCACGGTCCCATCCAGCCTGCGCACCACGATGGACGGCATGGATAGCCCATTGAACCAGTTTTTTTTGACCATCGTGTATCCGGCGGCGTCAGCGATGCGGATCTCGCTGCCGACCTTCAATTTGCTTCTCAACTTGTACTCGCCGAACACATCGCCGGCCAAGCAGGTTCGGCCCGCGACCATGACTTTGTAGCGTCCCGGTTCGGGGTACGATAACTTGGCTGTTGTCCGATAAATCAGATGGTCCAGCATGTGCGCCTCGACCGAGGCATCGACGATGGCGACATCGATTTCATTGTGGACCACATCCAGCACCGTGGTGACCAGCTCCGCGCAATTCGTGATCGTCGCTTCTCCGGGCTCCAAGTAGACTTGAACGCCAAATTTCTCACCGAAGGTTTTCAATTTCTCGCAGAACCGATCCACGGGATATCCGTCCTTAGTGAAATAAAGTCCACCACCGAGGCTGACCCATTCCATCTTTTCAAGCAGGACTCCATAATTGTCGCCGATATAGTCGATAGCGGTGGAAATATTTTTAAAATTATCATTTTCGCAATTGAAATGAAACATGGCCCCACTCAACAGGGGTGCTAATTTCATGATTTCATCCTTATCGGAAACGCCCAGTCTCGAATATTTCCTCGCCGGGTCTGCCAGATCAAAATGCGAATAGCTGATGCCCGGATTGACCCGCAATCCCAGTTTCATTTCGCTGACGTGGCCGCGATAAAGATTTAATTGCGACACCGAATTAAATATCACTTTGTCGGCGAATTTTCTGACAGCCTTAACGTCTTTTTCCGAAAAACCCACGCTGTAGGCGTGAACTTCCTTGCCAAATTTTTCGTGGCCGAGGCGGGCTTCAAACAAGGAACTGCTCGTGGTTCCATCCAGATATTGCCGCATCAGATCAAACACGCTCCAGGTTGAAAAACATTTCAGCGCGAGCACGGACTTCGCTCCAGAAGTCTCGCGAACCTGCTGAATTATTTTGAGGTTTTTTTCTAACTTATTTTCGTCGATCAGGTAATAAGGCGTGGTCAATTCACTCATAATCCTAGATTTCCCAAAGTAAGTGTGGGCCAGCGGGTAAGGTGTTTTAGTGGGGTCCGGATTATGTTTCGACCACGCCGAATACCCG
Source organism: Candidatus Competibacter sp. (assembly GCA_037045685.1). Taxonomy (GTDB): domain Bacteria; phylum Pseudomonadota; class Gammaproteobacteria; order Competibacterales; family Competibacteraceae; genus Competibacter_A. Next base: position 878 of record JBAOII010000013.1, on the reverse strand, counting down.
AAGCGAAGTCAACCCGAAAAGTGAGAACGATTGGCATCCGGCAAACCGAAGCAGCGACTTTCCTGGCTTTTCTGGAACATCGATTAACCCGCCGCGTGACGGCCGGCTACGTTTCCCGTGATGATGCCAGCGAATGTATGGACTGCGACACGCACGCAGCCAAACTGTCTCGTGTCTGCCGGAGGGTCGAATCTTATAATATCCCGGCGATGATCGGGTTTTCAGGCTCGACATTAGCCTTGACCTTGGCAGCCTTTGTCTTGATTTTCTCCGGTTTCACCGTCCGCTCCTTTTCAGCTTTAGCCGCTTTCTTTTTTTGGGTCTTGGCTACTTTCTGCTTATCGGAGTTGGAGGTGTTATCCTTTTCTGGTTTTGAAGCCTTTTCCTTTCCGGGCTTGAGTGGTTTTTCAGCTTTGGGTTCCGCCACTCTCTCGGCTGAGGTCTCTGTTGCGCCAAAGCGCTGAATCCAGAGCTGTTCAACCGCCTGATCTAGCACTTTACCGATGTCGGTTTTGTCGATCTCGCTCAGCATCTCCAACTTTTTGCCTGCGGTTGCGCTCGTCAGGATTTTCAGCTTGGTCAAGCCAGCGTTCTTGTGCTCTTTCCGCCGCTCGCGGTAGGCGCGTTGGCGTTCTTTAGGTGATTTCATGGGGCATACTCCGTGCAGGCATATTGAGAATCCCTATAATATCGTTACGTATCGCGTTATGCAAGCGTCTACGTTACTAATTATGTTAATACACAAATTGGTCAAATAGCGTAAACTTAATAAGTAATAAATTGATTTATAAAGTTTTTTATAATATTATTTGTTATCTTGCCGGTCCGTCATGCTGGCCGATAAAAAACCGGTGATCGGCTCTGGCTGGAGTGGCGTA
>JBAOII010000012.1:0-53254 GCA_037045685.1 Candidatus Competibacter sp. | reverse complement strand
CGCCCAGGAAATCATCTTCGACGACTACGAGCGCCGCTTCGGCAGCCCGGAGTGGGCGGATCAGGTGCTCAAGGCCCCGCCGGGCGCGCTGGAGCGCGAGAAGCTGATGGTGGAGACCTGGAACATGCAGATGGCGATGCGCCAGTACCGCCAGGCCCAGGACACCCAGGTGGTGCTGGCGACCCTGCTGGACGTGATGGCCGACCAGCAGGCCGAGGAGCAGATCGCCCGGCTGACCGAGGCGGCGATGCGCGCCAAGGTGGAGGACTGAATCGATGCTCGGGTGGGGCTGGCGGTTGCCGGGCGGCGGGACGCGCTTTCCGTGGGCCGGAGAGCGGCGCGATTCCCCGGCCGATCCCGCCGAGCCGGCCGATTTCGCCGGCTGGGTCCGGCGCTTCGGGCTGACCGACGCCGGCTTGCGGACCCTGCACCGCCGCCACGCCGCGCGGTGCTACCTTCTGTTCGGCGGCGCCCTGTTCGCCGCGTCGTTCGGCGCGACCGCCGCCCTCGTCGCCTTCGGCCCGGCGCTGGCCGGGCTGGCGCTGCTGCTCGCCCTGCTGTTTCTGGCCGGCGCCGCCGGCCACGCGCTGCGGGCGTGGCAGATCCGCGCGCGCCGGCTCGGCCCGTTCGGCGAGTGGATCCGGCGGCCGGAAACGTGGTGGCCGCCGCCGTTTTGAAGCTTTTGAAATTTCAGATTTTCGGAGAGTGCCGCGATGGGTGACCGTCTGTCGATGCCGCTGGTCCCGCTCCTGCTCGGCTGCGGTTGCGCGACCCCGCCCGAACCCGCAGCCGAGCGCACCCCGGTCGCTTCGGAGCTGCGGCGGGCGGCCCTGGACGCCCGGGCGGCCCTGTGGCAACTGGCGGCGATCCGACAGGCCCGGACCGGGACCGGCCTGTCCGAAACCGGCGGGGTCTGGACCACGCCGACCGGCCTGGACGCGCCGGTCTCCGTCGGCTGGGTCGGCCCCTATCACGAGCTGGTCGCCACCGTGGCCCGGCAGACCGGCTACGGCTACGAGCCGATCGGGCAGCCGCCGGTCAACGCGCCGATCGTGCGGGTGAACGCCGAGCAAATCCCGGCCATCGTCGTCTTGCGGGACGCGAGCTGGCAGGTGCGGGATCGGGCGGCGCTGGAGATCGACGGAGCCCGGCGGACCTTGCGGGTGAGGTTCCACCATGTCGATTAGTCGAACCCTCCTCGCCGCCGCGCTGCTGGCGGCGCCGCCCGCGCCGCCCGCCGGCGCGCTGCTGTCGCAGAACGCCGAGGAGGAGCGGCTGTGGGCGGACGCGGTGGACCGGGGCTGGGCGCAGGGCGCGCTGCAGGCGGAGCTGGCCTTCAGGGCGCGGGTCGGCGAGCTGCACCGCGCCTTTTTGGGGCGCGTGCGCTATCTCGTGCTGCGGGAGCGCGGCCTGGTGACCGCCCCCGCCGTGCGGGTGGTCCGGCGCGGCGTGAAGCTGGACCGCGACGAGCTGCTGATCGGCCGCACCGAGGTCGCGCTGGCGCGCGTCCCGCGGTTTCGGGGACCGGACCGGCGCGGGAAGCTCCCCTGGACAGCCTTGCCCGAGGTGCTGACCCCCTATGACGACGGCGCTTCCGTCCGATAGCCGCCTGCCCGGACCGCCGCCGGCGCGGGCGGCGGCGGGGCCGGAGGGCTGGCCGCCGCTCCCGCCGCGCATGGGGCAAAAGGAGCTGGACGCCTGCTTGCTGCACGCGGCCCGGTGCGGCGTCACCGACCTGCACGTCCAGAGCGCGCGGCCGCTGCTGGCCAATCTCCACGGCCGGCTGTACCCGGTGTCCGCCCGCCGACTGGAGCCCGGCGAGGCGCTGGATCTGGCCGCCGCCGCGCTGGGCGCGCACGTCCCGGCCACCCTGGGCCGGGGCGAGGACGCCGACGGCGACTACTCGATGGTGGTGGACGGCCGCCGCCACCGCTTCCGGGTCAACGCCACCGCCATCCGGATCGACGACCGGACCGGCACCCACCTGGTGTTCCGCGTCCACCCCGACGTCCCGCCCGAACTGGAGGCGCTGGGCATTCCGGCCGCGCTGGAAAAGGTGCTGCTGGGCGTGCGCAAGGGGCTGGGGCTGGTGACCGGTCCCACCGGATCGGGCAAGACCACCCTCTTGGCCGCCACGGTGCGGTGCATCCTGGAGGACCCGGAGCGGCACGACGTGGTGCTCACGGTGGAGAGCCCCATCGAGTTCCTGTACGACGACGTGGCGATCCGCAACAGCGTGATCGCCCAGAGCCAGATCGGCCGCCACCTGCCCTCCTGGCCGCGCGCGGTGCGCAACGGGCTGCGGCGCGGGCCGACCACCCTCTTGATCGGCGAGTCGCGCGACGCCGAGACCATGGCGGCGACGCTGGAGGCGTGCCTGACCGGCCACCTGACCTTCACCACCCTGCACACCACCGGCGTCCCGGCCACCGTGTCGCGCATGGTGCGGATGTTCCCCGAGGCCGGCCGCGAGACCGCCTACGCCGACCTGGTCGAGGCGCTGCAACTGGTGGTGTCGCAGCGGCTGCTGCCGGCCGCCGACGGCCGCCGACGGCCGCCGACGGCCGCCGGGTGGCGGTGCGCGAGTGGCTGGCCCTGGACGTGAACCTGAAAACCGCCCTGCAGGACTTGCCGCCGGCCAAGACCGGCAACGCGCTGCGCACCTTCGTCCACACCGCCGGCCAGTCGTTCAAGACCGACGCCGACCGGCTCTTGCGCGAGGGCCGGATCGCCCCGGCCGTGCACGAGGAGTTTCTGAGGAGCTACGCGGCGTGAGCGGGCGACCCGACACCGGCTGGCGCTTCACCGCCCGCTATCCCCTGGCCTTCTGGCTGCTGGACGCCCGGCTGGCCTGGCCGCTGCTGCTGTGGCTGGCCCACCTGTCGCGCTGGACCTTCGCGCTGGCGCTGCTCGCCTGCGCCCTGAACGCGTTGCTGGCGCACGTCGCCCTGCCGCCGGCGATGGCCTGGCGCCGGATCAAAGCCGCCGGGCGCGGCTGGCCGCGCGAGCCGAGAAGGCCCAAGCGGCGGTTCGCGCGCTGACGATGGAGCCAAACCGATGCGTCGAACCTTGAGCCGTTGCGGTTGGATACTGCTGTTGGCGCTCCCCGCCGCCGGTCGGGCCGAGACCGCGTGGCTGGACGCCGAGGTGCGGGCGCAAGAGGCGCGCTGGGCGGCGCAGCAAGGCCAAACCGCTTCGCCGGCGGCGCGGAAACCCTCCTCGCCAGCGCCCGACGGCACGGCGTCGATCCGCTGCTGGTGAAAGCGGTGATCCTGGCCGAATCCGCCGGCCGCCAGTGGGCCACCAGCCCCAAGGGGGCGATGGGCCTGATGCAGCTCCTGCCCGCCACCGCCCGCCGCTTCGGCGTCGCCGACCCCTTCGACCCCGCGCAGAACGTCGCCGGCGGGACGCGCTATCTGCGCTGGCTGCTGGACCGATTCGGCGGCGACGTGACGCTGGCGCTGGCGGGCTATAATGCCGGCGGGGGCGCGGTGGATCGCCACGGTGGCGTCCCGCCCTACCGGGAGACCCGGAATTACGTGATATCCGTCCAGTCCAACCATCGCTTGCTGCGCCGGCGGCTGGCCGAGCGACTGGCGAGAGCCGGGCGGAATTGAATCCGCTCCTCGCGCTCGAACACCCGAGGAGGAACCATGGCCCGCTCGCTTTTGCCGCTCAAGCTTTCCCGGTTCTGTCTGGTCGCGAGCTTTTCGGTCGCCATGGCGGAAGACGGGGACGATCACTTCGGCCCTCGCGCCACGAAAAGCGAGGATGTCGCCGACAACATCGTGTCCGTGGCGTCCGGCCACGACCAGCCCATGCGGAGCGCCCCGGCCGTCACCACGGTCATCACGGCGCGACAGATCGAGGATATGGGCGCGCGCGACTTATACGACGTGCTGCGGACGGTGCCCGGCTTTTTCTTGGGCAGAAACACGGTTCAAGTGGAGCCCATCCTCTCCGTTCGCGGGTTCAAATCCACTTTCAACCAGAATATCCTGGTTCTCCACGACGGGATTCCGCAGACCGAACGAGTGACCGGAGACCGGCTGGCGGTGTTGGGAAACGTCCCGCTGGACATCATCGAGCGGGTGGAGATCATGCGCGGCCCCGGTTCCGCCCTGTACGGCGCCGACGCTTACTCGGCCGTGATCGACGTCATCACCCGCCGCATCCCGCCCGACAAAACCCGGGTCACCGTCGGCGGCGGCTCGCGACAGACCCGCGACGCTCGACTGCTGGGCGGGGGTCGGGCCGGCGATTTCGACGTGGTGGGCGCCGTGGAATATCGGGAGACCGACGGCGATCGGCCTTTCATCGCCGCCGATTTGCAGACGAACCTCGACGCGCTGTTCGGCACGCGCGCCTCCCTGGCGCCGGGCGAGGCCAACACTCGCCTTCGCCTGTTCGGCGCCCAACTGAACGCGACCGGCGAGAGCGTCGCGCTGATGCTGCGAACCTCGCTCGGGCGCGATATCGGGATGAACGTCGGCCTGGCCAACGCGCTCGACCCGTTCGGCCGAGCCGACATCGCGACCGTCGAGGGCAATTTTACGTGGAAGCGCGGCGGGCGCGACTGGGGCGCCAAACTCGTTTTGGACGGGTTGTTCTACCGGTCCAACCTGGAAAATGCCCACCTCTTTCCGCCCGGCGCCTTCGGCTTTTTCCCGGAGGGGGTGGTCGCGAGCAGCGACGTGCGACAGCGCAACGCCCGGCTCCAAAGCGTGGTGGAGTACACCGGGTTGCCCTCGCATCGCGTCAGCGTGGGCGCGGGAGCCGAAACCGGCGAGACGCGCCAGCACTCCGAAAGCCGCAACTACACCCTGATCGATGGCGCCATCGTGCCGATCGGTGCCGTCCAGCGGATAGAGGACCCCGGTCTCATGCTGTTTGGCGCCCGATCGTTCTCTCACGACCTGCAATACGCCTACGTGCAAGACGAGTGGGCTCTCGACTGGAACTGGACGCTGACGTGGGGCGTGCGCTACGACCGCTATTCCGATTACGGCGATCAGATCAACCCCAGAGTCGCGCTGGTGTGGGACACCTCGCCCTACCTGACGACCAAGCTGATTTACGGGCGCGGCTTTCGAGGCCCGACCCTGGTGGACACCCGCAGCCGACAATCGCCCGCGCTGAAAGGCGATCCGAACCTGAAACCGGAGACGATCGAAAGCGTCGAGCTGGCATTCGATTACCGCGTTCGCCCGGACCTTCTGGCGCGCATGAATCTGTTTTATCAGGAAACCGACGATCAAATTTTCATCGTCAGCGATCGCGGCCCGCCCGCGGTGCCCGCGAACGTCGGCCGGCAAATCGGCCGGGGCGTGGAGCTGGAGGCGCGGTACGACATCGACCGACACACCCAGCTTTACGCGGCTTACAGCTATCAGGACAGCGCGGACGAAACGACGGACGCGGATGTCGGCTATCACCCGCACCACCTTCTCTACGCCCGATTCCAGCGGCGGCATAAACCCTGGCTCTTTTCGATCCAGGCGCGTCACGTCGGCGGGCGAGATCGGCGGGCCGGAGACTCCAGACCCGTCGCCGGGGTGGCGCCACCGGCCGCCGGCATCGAGCCCGCGTCCATCCCCGTCACGGCCTCGCTTCCACCGGTCGGCGGCGGCGGGCGCCGACCCTCGCCAAACAGGGCGCGCTTCAGCCGGCCCAGGCTGATCGTGGTTTCGCGCAGCGCGAACGCGAACCAGAAATAGAGCTGGACCAGCTTCACCAACAACCGTTGATCGTCGCTCGCTAGCGAGCTGGCCCGAATGCGTTCCATCAAGGCCTCGCCCTCTTCGCGGCTGAGCTTGACGTCATCTGGCGGCGCTTGCATCGCGGTGGCAGTCAGGATCCCATCCAGAATTACAGATACCGTGATGCTACCGATGGGGTGGGATTCGGTTCAACCCAAATTTTTTGCCCGTCAAGCAGGCTTACCGGAAGGACACGGCGCGCTCGAACAGCGCTTGGTGCAGAGCCAGAACCCCTGGCCGTCGTAACACAGCAGTTTGAGGGTGGTGCCGGCGCGATTGCGGAACACGTAGATCGCCCCATCCAGCGGATTGCGCGCGAAGTGTCGCCGGCAGACGGCGGCCAGCCCGTCGATCCCGTTGCGAAAATCCGCCGGGGCCAGGGCCAGTAGAATCCGGCTCTGCGGCGTCAGTTGCAGCATCGCGCCGGGTCCAGAAAGGCGCGCAGCAGCGCGGTGAGCGGTGGCGCGTCCCGATACCGCACCCGCAGCCGTGCCCCGTCCGGGCGCTCGACCTCGATCAGGGTGATGCCGGGCGGCGCCGGCTCCGGCCAAGGCACGGGCACTTCGACGAACGCCGGAGTCGGTGCGGTTCCTTCGGTCGCGACCGAGACCGGCTCCACCCGCGCCCGTTTCCGCAGATCGGTCGAGCGCAGGCGCAGGCGTCGCGCCACCCGAGAGCAGGGCAGCACGGTCGCTAACGCCACGGCTTGATCCCACAAACTCGGCGGAATGCGATCCTGCCCCGTGGCGCGAGTCTGGCGCCAGCGTTCAAATTGCTCCGCCACGGCGGCGAGCGCGGCTTCGGCTTGCTGGAGCGGTTCATCGGCCATCGGTTCCTCCCCGTCAGATCAACCTGATCGAGGAGAAACCTTACTCAAGACAACCCTAGCGCATCACGCAGGGCTGCCGGAAGGACACCAAGGACCTGCTGGCCGCCGGCTTCGGGGGCGCCGGGGTCAAGCCGGCCGAGATCAAGCGGGCGCTGGGGCGCTACTGCAACCGGGCGCGCTACCGGAAAACGCTGCGGGCGGGGGCGGACCGGGTGGACCTGGACGGCCGGCCGGCCGGCGCGGTCACGGCGGAAGAAGCCGAAGCCGCCCGCGCCGACTTCGCCGCCTGGAAGGCCAGGAAGGCGGGTCTTCCCGTGCCGCCCCGGCCCCGGCGCGCCACCTCCTCCTCTCAAGACCAAGACACCCTTCCCCCCGACGCCACCCCCCTCCCGAAGGAGCGCCTCGTGCCCGGTCGCCTCGAACTCGCGGCGAAATTCTCGGAACTGCCCCGACCGCTCCCGGTCCCGGGCGGCATCAAGATCGGCATCGAAACGGGCGAGGGCACCGTCACCGCGATTTTGCCGGTCAAGGTCTGGCGGAAACTGGAGCAGGCGGCGAAGAACTACCCGCAGTGGGTGGCCGCGCTGAGCGGGTCGCTGGCGCGCTTCGCCGACGGCGAGATCGCCCTGAAGCACCCGGCGCTCCAAATTTTCGAGAGAAAGGCCCGACCCGAGACGGCGGTCGAGGCGAAGACGCCGGACCCGGACGCGCCGCCGGCCGAGGCGCCGGAGCCGAAGACGCGGGACGCCCCGGCCCCGGCCCCGGCCCCGGCCCCGGCCCCGGTCTATCCCAAGCTGAGCCTGAAGGCGCGCGGCGCGGCGAAGGCGGGTTGAGCGGTCGGGTCATGGCGAGACGGGGTGGGGCGGTTCGCCGCGCGTTCCCGGCCCGGAAGCGCCATCCCCGATGACGCTCCCGCTCCGGCTGGCCGCCGACACGGTGGCGCTGCTCCACCTGGCCTTCGTCCTGTTCGTGGCGTTCGGCGGTCTGCTGGTGGCGCGCTGGCCCCGGCTGGTTTGGCTCCACCTGCCGGCGGTGGGGTGGGGGGCGCTGATCGAGTTCACCGGCTAGATTTGCCCGCCCACTCCGCTGGAAAACGCCTTGCGCCGCGCCGTGGGCGAGGCCGGTTACGCCGGGGGCTTCATCGACCACTACCTCTGGCCACTGCTCTATCCGGCCGGCTTGACCCGCGAAGGACAGTGGGCGCTGGGCGCGGGCGTCCTGATCCTCAACGGCGCGGTGTACGGCGTCCTGTTGGCCCGTCGATGGCGGTGATCCGCAACGCGGATGGCGCGGACGGCGCGGCGAACCGCCGCTCTCGATGCGGCGGGATCGCCGGCGCCGGCGCGGCGGGGTCAGGCCCGCTTCAGGTACTGCATCGCGCAGAGGGTGGCGCCCTGCGGGTCCTGCAGGACGCAGAAGCGGCCGACATCGGGGATGTCTTGCGGCGGGCGCAGGAGTTTCCCGCCGAGGGTTTCCACCCGGCGGGCGACGGCGTCCGCGTCGTCCACCGTGACGTAGACCCCCCAGGCCGGCGGCATCCCGGCGCACTCCGGCGGCGCGGCCATCATCCCGCCGACCGCCTCGCCGCCGACCTTGACCAGGACGTAGCCGCCGCCACCCGGATAGTCCTCGGTCTCCCAGCCGAACAGCGCGCCGTAAAACCGTTTGGCGGCTTCGATATCGGCGGTCATCAGCTCGGTCCAGCCGAACGCGCCGTGCTTCATCAGGCTCTCGTGCATCGTCGTCGCTCCTCGCGGTTGTGGAAAGGGGTGGAAAGGGGTGGAAAGGGGTCGGGCGCGGAAAGATCGGGCGCCGGAGCGCGTCGCGGTGGCCGGGGCGTCCGACCGCCGGTCGCCGCCGGTCACGGTCGCGCTTCCCGCGCCGGCCAGAGGCGGTGGACCGCCCAGCGGACCACGCCCCACAGCTCGAAGGTCGCGCCGTCGGGCGGATCGTCGCCCGCCGCCCGCTCGCCGGGCGAGCCGTCGGCGGACTCCAGCCTCGGCCGGCCGCCGGCGTCCCGGCCCAGGCGGCGCAGGGCGAAACGCCCGCCGACCGCCACCACCGCCAGGCTGCCGGCGGTCGGCGGGGCGGCCCGGTCCACCACCAGCAGGTCGCCGTCGCGCACGCCCAGCGCCGCCCAGGCGTCGCCTTGGACCCGCGCGAAAAACGTGCGCTCGGGCGCGCGGACCAGGTGCTCGTCCAGGCTGCAGGCGGCGCTCGACGCGATCGTCGGCCGGGGCGGGAGCCCCGGCCGGCACCGGCGTCGCCAGCAGCGGCCGGCCGGCGGCGGGTTCCCCGGCGGGCCAAAAGAGCGGGTCGGGCGCCGGGCGCGCGGCCCGCGCGGCGGACAGTTCGGTGATGGCTGCGGACACGGGGACTACCTCCGATAAGAGCGGACCAGACCGACCACCACGCCGAAGACCTGCAGACGGTCGCCGGGGCGCAGCACCGGATAAGCCGAGTTGGCCGGGACCAGGACCAGGGCAATCGCGCTATGCGGGGGATTGACAGGAGGCGGATCGCCGGGGTAACGGGATGGGATTGATCGGATGGAGAGGACTGATGCTGCCCCAACTGCTCGACCCGCGCCCGTATTTTGCCCACCTGACCGATCCGCGCCGCGAGACGCGGAACAAGCTCCACAAGCTCCATGACGTTCTTATGATTGTTCTCTGTGCGGTGTTGAGCGGGGTGGAGGACTGGGTGGGCATGGCGGACTTCGCCGAGGAGAAGGAAGCCTGGTTGCGGGGTTTTCTGGAGTTGCCCAACGGCATTCCCTCGCACGACACCTTGAGCGACGTGCTGGGGAGGATCGATCCGGTGGCGTTCCGGGCGGCCTTCGCCGCCTGGGCCACGGCGGCCTTGCCGGGCTTGGCCGGCGAGCCGGTCTGCGTGGACGGCAAAGCGGTGCGCGGGAGCCGCGACGGTGACAACCCGGCGGTGCATCTGGTGAGCGCGTTCGCCGGACGGGCGCGCTGGGTGCTGGCCCAGCAGGCCGTCGCCGAGAAGTCCAACGAGATCGCCGCGATTCCCGACCTGCTGGCCCTGCTCGACCTGTCGGGGGCGGTGGTGTCGATCGATGCGATGGGCTGTCAGAAAGCCATCGCGCAAACGATCGTCGAGGGTGGAGCCGACGATGTGTTGGCGCTCAAAGACAACCATCCGACCTTGTGCGAGGACGCGCGACTCTGGCTGGATACCGAAGTCGCGCGCGGATACCTGCCGATCCGGGAAACCGTCGAGAAAGACCATGGCCGGATCGAGATCCGTCGTTATGCCCTCAGCAGTCAACTTGATTGGCTGGAGGCGAAACCGGGCTGGGCGGGGCTGCAAGCGGTCGGCCGGGTGGAGTCCACCCGGATCATCGGCGATCAAATCAGTACCGAATGTCGCTATTTCCTCAGCTCGTTCACGGATCAAGAACGGTTCGCGGCGACCGTGCGCGGTCACTGGGGCATCGAAAACCAACAACACTGGGTTTTGGATGTGCAGTTTGGTGAAGATGCCTGTCGAGCGCGCAGCGATCACTCGGCCGAGAACCTGGCCTTGATTCGCCGCATCGCCCTGAATGTGCTGCGTCATAACGGCCCCCCGCGCGACAGCATCCGCCGTCGGAAACTCCGGGCCGCGCTCAATGATGACTATCGGTTGCGCCTCCTCTTGGGCATCCCAACCCCGGCTACCACATAGCGCGATTGCCCTGGCTGTTGGGCCTTACCACCCATCAGTTTGAGCTAGCTTTATGGGTTGGGTGAACTGAGGCACGAGGTGGCGAGGATGGGAACGGTGCGGCGGTTGGCGGAGGAAGTGGGCCGGGGGTTGAACGCGGCGCTCCCGAAACTGCGCAAGACGGTGGTGGGCAAGGTGGCCTTGGCGGTCGGGGCGATGATCGAGGGGCGAACCCCGAACACGGCGGAGCTGGCCAATCTCCTGCCGCTCGACACCGGACGGCGAGACATGCGCGAGCAGTGGCTGCGCCGGTTGTTGAAGAATCCGTTGCTGTCCAGTGCGGTGCTGCTAGAGCCTTGGGCCCGCCAAGCTCTGGCCGAGGCCAGCCGGAACGGGCAAACGGTGGTGCTGAGTCTGGATCAAACCGATCTGGGGGATCGGTTCGCGGTGCTGATGCTCGGTCTGGTGATGGGAGATCGGGCGTTACCGCTGGCGTGGGCGGCGGAAGCCGGCCCGGCTAATCTGGGGTTTGACCACCGGCACACCCTGCTGGAACGGGTCCGGGACTGGCTACCGGAAGACGCCGAGGCCCTGGTGTTGGCCGATCGGTTCTATCCCTCGGTGGAGTTGTTCGCCTGGCTGCACGCACAGGGTTGGCGTTATCGGTTGCGCTTGAAAGGAAGTTTGACCGTCGATCCGGGCGTTGGCGAGATCACCACCACCGGAGAACTGGCGGCGGGCCACACCGAGCGCTATCTGCCCGATGTGCGATTGTTCAACCACGGCATCCCGACCAACCTGGGGATTCTGCACGAGGCGGGGCATCCCGAGCCCTGGATCATCGCGATGAATGACCCGCCGAGCCGGGCCACGGTGCGCGATTACGGCAGCCGCTGGGGTATCGAGCCGCTATTCTCGGACTACAAAAGTCGCGGTTTCCACTTGGCCGCCACCCCACTCCGCGCCCCGGATCGCCTCGATCGCCTGCTCTTGATCATGGCGCTCGCCCTCTACTGGTGCGTCCGTGCCGGGCAAGAAGACGCCCGCGCTCACCCGACCCCGCTGGAAAAAAAACTCAAGAGCAAACCGATCCAGATCATTGGGCCTTTAAAAAACTTGCCCGAAGTGCCTTGTCCTGGTTCAAGCGCGGTTTGCGGTTGCCCCTGAGACGGCTGCAAATGCAACAACCCTTACCGCCCTTCTATCACGCCTGCACGGCCATGAGAAACTGATAGGTGGTGAGACCGCCCTTCTATCACGCCTGCACGGCCATGAGAAACTGATAGGTGGTGAGGCTGTTGGGCTTATCTCGATTTCCATTGGGTGATCAGTCTGTACCTGGGTTTGGTAGGCGGTTTGGCGGCCTGGGAATCTTCGGGTTTTTGGTAGCGCTCTGCGAACTGGAGAAGAGCGAGCAACAAAACGGTTTTGGATTGAAGTAAATCGCAGGGGGAAAAGTGCTGTGCCCATGTTCAACTTGATTAAATCTTTGCAGTCCTGGTTCGCCGTTGACCGGCCTTGGGCGCACCTGCGGCCCTCGATCAGGGCGCTGCGCACGCCGCCCTACGATCTGGCGGCGCTGGCGGCGTTAGAGGATGAGCTGACCAGGAACCACCGGGAAATGCCGCTGAGCCTGCTTTGGCGGATCTGGCGGCTGGCGGAAAAAGCCCAGACCCGGCCCGGCGAGGCGGCGGCGACCGGCTCATCGACGCGATCGTCAGGAGCGCGACTTGGGAAGTGCAAAGCCGTTCCATGCGGGGGGTTTGAAACGTTCCGCGCGACGGGGGATTTCGCTCAACGGAAGCCCAGCAGATGGCGGCCCCAGCGCGCCAGCCAGCCCCGCAGACTCCAAGCCGGACGCCGCACCTGGATATGCACGGTGCGCCCGAGTTCGTCGAATTCGCTTTCCATAGCTCGGACCAGTTCGTGCAGGGCGGGGGTGGGTTGGGGCGTATATAACGTGATGAAGGCTTCACCGGGCCGTGGGTTTTGAAAGCGCCGAGAGCGCAGTTCAGTAGATCGCCGGTCATTGGGATTGCTCCACATACCACGCATAGGTGGCTTTGAGTCCGGTCGCCAAATCGATGCTCGCGCGCCAGTCCAGGTCAGCCAGGCGGGAAACATCCAGCAGCTTTTGCGGCGTGCCATCGGGTTTGGTCGGGTCGAACGCGATCTCGCCGTCGTAGCCGACGATGGCGGCGATTTGTTCGGCCAGCTCGCGGATGGTCGCGTCCGCGCCGGTGCCGATGTTGACCAGGGCGGTGGAGTCGGTGTGTAGGCCGACGTGGACGCAGGCGGCGGCCATGTCATCGACGCGCATGAACTCGCGGCGCGGGGTGCCGGTGCCCCACAGCACGACGCGCGGCGGGACCGGCGGGTGGGGCGGGATGCCCAAGGCGCTCTGGATGTCCTCGAGGATGGGGCCGAAGCGGGCGGCGTCGCGGGCGATGGCGGCCCAGTCCTGGGCCCGGGCCAGCTTGGCCAAATGGAACTTGCGCATCAGGGCCGGCAGGACGTGGGAGGTTTTCAGGTCGAAGTTGTCGTGAGGCTTGGGATGAACCTGCCCGATGCGGCGTTGAGCCGGCTGCGAGCTGGCGCCGACCGGGAGGGATTCGATCCACGCCAGGTTCGCTCGCGGTGGCGCTATGAATGGCGGGCTTTTTGGGGTCTGCCCTCCGCCGCCGTGCGCCTGCGCTGGCTCGGCCAGCCGCTCTTTCCGACCGCTGATTCTATCCGCAGCCGCTACGACGTTCGCCATGCGCTGCGGTTGCCGTGGTTCTATGGCGTGCGATTCGCGCGCGGCCTCGGCAAGTGGCTGCGTCGAAACCGCTGACGGGACGGTCGTGGCCCGTGGGGGAAACGAGCGGTGCGATGCCCCGTCCGTCGGGGGCAACCCCTTTCCCTTTCCTCTTCCCCGACGGGCGATCAAGCGGACCGGGGGGCGGGCGTCGCCACTTGCTCCAGGATCGCTAGCAGCTCCCGCGCCCGCGCGGTCCGGTCGTACCGGGGGGCGGCTTCAAGGCACCGGGTCCGCAGGCGCTCGTACAGCGTCCGATCCCGCGCCAGCCGGAGCACTCCTTCGCACAGCGCCCCGACGTTCTCCGGCTCGAACGCCAGCCCCACGCCCTCGCGCTCCACGATCCCGGCCGACTCGCCGGCCACGCCGTGTAGCACCGGAATGCCCATGCCCATGCCTTCGAACAGCTTGGATGGAATGACCTGAGTGAAGTTATCCGCCTTGCGCAAATGAATGATCGACACATCCAGCAGCGACCAGTAGCGCGGCACGTCCTCCTTGGGCACGGTGTCCAGAAACAGCACGGTGTCCAGCCCCATCGTTTCAGCGGTCTTTTTCAACGACTCCTTGCTCGCGCCGTCCCCGAGCAACACAAACCGCACGTCCGCGCCCTCCGGGAGCGCCCGGATGCGCGCCGCAGCGTCCAGCACCGTCTCCAGGGCATGGGCCATGCCGTGGGTGCCGATGTAGCCGGCGACGAATTTTCCCGCCAGCCCGAAGCGTTCCGCCAGTTCCGGATCGCGCGCCAGCGGGTTGGAAGCGGCTGAGATCAACCCCGTTGAGTGACCACGGCGATCTTGTTCCGGATCGATGCCGCGCGCGACCAGGTTGCGGCGAAACGATTCCGTCACCGCGACGACGACCGCCGCCCGGCGGTACAGAAACAGCTCCAGGCGCTCCAGCAGCCGCAGATCGCCACCGAGTCGCTCATCGCGCCCTACCGTCTTGATCGACTCCGGCCACAGATCGCGCAGTTCAAACACGAACGGTCGCCAGCGAAATACCGACAACATCCAGGCGGCGCAGTTGGTCAAGAATTGCGGCGAAGTACCGACGATGACGTCGGGCCGGCGCTGGAACAGGCCGGCGAGGAACCCAGTCACCATGAACGACAGATAATCAAGGGTGCGTTTGACGACGCCCTGGTTGGCCGCGATGTAGGTCCACACCCGGACCACGTCGATCCCGTCCAGCGTCTCGCGCTGCCACAGCCGGTTGCGGTATCCCGGAAAAAGCCGTCCCTTGGGGAAGTTGGGCGCGCCGGTGATCACCGTGACCTGATGGTCGGCCCGCACCCACTCGCGGCAGTGCTCGAAGGTGCGCGAGGCGGGGGCGTTGACTTCGGGGGGAAAGTTGTCGGTCAGAAAGAGGATGCGCATGTCAGAAAGGCCAAAGGCTAAAGGTTAAAGGCTTTACCATTGAATCAATAGCTGTGTTTCGGGGCTGTTGCAGAGAATCTCCAGGCGGACATTCGCTGCGCTGACACCGAAGCGGGGATGCCAGGTCGAGGACGCGAGTCGGACACCGCCACTGTTTTCGACGTTCCAGCACGGGTGCCGGCCGTCGGGTAACTCAAGCCAGCCGTTCGCCACGCCGCCCAAACCGGCGCGAATCGTCGGATGCAGGTGCAATCGGGCAATGGCTCGCCGGTAGCGACCATGTAGCCGGTCTTCGATGCGCAGGCTCGTCGGGCTCAGGGTCCAGCGCCGCCAGTGGGTGACCCGGCCCGGCAACCGCCGGTAGCCGTCGTGCGCGCATTCGACCCAGCCGCCATCGACCGTTTTGCCCCAGTGCAGGCTCAGTGGCCGGGCGCGGCGAGCGACTCGGAAGCCGCCCCAAACTTCGGACGAGTTTTGGCCGTCGACCTCCAAGGTGCTGTGTGCCGCCGTGCCGCGCTGGCGCTGGCGTTCCGGGCCGGTTCCGTAGCAAGATGTGCCGGAGTTCACCACGATCCGCTGGCCGAACAGCGAAAGCTCGAAGCTGAGCGTGTCGGCGTGAGCGTGGCCGGGCAAATAATCCGGGCCGATTGCGCCGACATCGACCAGCAACACCGCCGGTCCCGCCTGGAGCCGCGCATAGCCGCTGTCGGACAACAGGATAACGGGCGAAAGATCGGCGTTCTCCTCGCTCTCGGCCAAGGTGGTGGAGGGGACGGATATGCCCAAACGCCCGGCGTAATCGGCCAGTTCTGCCAAGCTTGAGGCGATGCCGAAGGCCGCATCGTTGAAAAACGCGATGCCGCCATCGGGGGGTGTCATCGCCCGCAGCCAGTCCAGCATCCGCGAGGCGGCGTCGCGCCACCACCCGGTTCGAGATGTCCCGACCCGCCCCGAATAAACCTCCGCCAGATTCAGCAAATCCAGCACGTCCTTCAGGATGATGGCGTGGTACATCGGACTGCGTTCGAAATGGCCGCCATCGGGAAGGATTTGCTCCGGCAACTGCCGGTCGAGAACGCGCAGGCCGGCGATCAGCCAGCGTTCCGCTTCGGGGCCGGCGAAGAACAGACCGGCGTGGACCAAGGCTTTGGCGTTGGCGAACAGGTGGTTGCCCAACAAATGCCATTCCAACCGCCGGGCCAAATAGCGGGCCTGTATGGCCAAACTGTCAAGCCAGTCCGATTGCGGCGGATGGCCGGCCAATATCCATTGAATCCAGTTGACGATGCGCAGCGACAGCGGGTACGGCTCCCAGCCGTTGCCGTGGCCGGGCGGATTGTCGGCGATCCAGCGGGCGATCAGGGCGCGATGCCAATCCTGGCGTTCTTTCGCGCGTTCGGCGTTGAGGTCGTCGAAGTAGTGCAGGTTGTACAACCAGAGTTTGTCCCAGTCCGGCCGGTTCCAGTCGGCGGCATCGACGAGGGTGCGGGTCTGGTCGAGGAAGCGAAAGGTGGTAGGGCCGAGCAAGCACGGTTCGCCGGACAACGGGCCGACCCAGGAACCCGCGCCGGCGCGCAAAGGGGGCGCGGGCCGCAAATCGGGGCGTGGCCGGTACAGCCGGAACCATAGCCGGCCATAAACCTGCACCGGGCGCAGATGGCGCAGGGTGTGGAAATAACGGCAAAGGAGGGTCAGGCGCAGAGCAGTTTCTCCAGTGCCGCGACGATGCGCTCGGCCGCCTTGCCGTCCCACCGATCCGGAATTGCGCCCTGTTTCCACCGTCCCGCCAGGACTCGGGCCAACGCGGGCGCCAAGTTGGCGGGATCGGTGCCGACGAGTTCGTTGGTGCCGACGGTCACGGTCTCGGGCCGTTCGGTGGTGTCGCGCAAGGTCAGGCAGGGGACGCCCAGCACGGTGGTTTCCTCGGTGATGCCGCCGGAATCGGTGATCACCGCCTTGGCGTGGCGCACCAAATAGTTGAATTCCAGATAGGGTTGCGGCTCCACCAGATGCAGGCTGGCCGGTAAATCGGCCAGTTCGCGCAGCGTCTTGGCGGTGCGCGGATGCACCGGAAAAATCACCGGCCAGCCGCCGGTGCCGGCGGCGATCGCGTCCAACATCCGCGCGAAGGTTTCGCTCCGATCCACGTTGGCCGGCCGGTGCAGGGTCACCACGAAATAGCCGCCCGGCCGCAGGCGCAGTTCTTTCCAGAACGGCGGCGGGCGCAGCCGCTCCAGGTTGGCCAGCAGGGTGTCGATCATGGTATTGCCGACGAAAAAGATCCGCTCGTTGCCGACCCCGGCGCGGCGCAGGTTGGCGTTGGCGGCTTCGCTGGTGGTGAAGAACCAGTCGGTGATGGCGTCGGTCACCAGCCGGTTGATCTCTTCCGGCATGGTCCAGTCGCCCGAGCGGATGCCACCTTCGACGTGCGCGACCGGCACGCACAGCTTTTGCGCGGCGATGGCGCAGGCCATGGTCGAGGTGACATCCCCGACCACCAGGCACAGATCGGCCCGCGCTTCCAGCAGCAGGCGCTCGTAGCGGACCATGATCGCGGCGGTCTGCTCGGCCTGGGCGCCGGAACCGGCCTCCAAGTTGATGTCGGGTTCGGGAATGCCGAGCTGGGTAAAAAAGTCGCCCGACAAGCGGGCGTCGTAGTGCTGGCCGGTATGCACCAGGCGATAGCGCAACGGGCCGCCCGCCGCACGACGCGCCTCCAGCGCTCGGATGATCGGCGCGATCTTCATGAAGTTGGGACGCGCCCCGGCGATGAGGTCGATCAGCATTCAAGTTCTCTGGCGGAGCCAGCCAGTTCGACCGTGACCCGGCTGACTTCCAAAATCTCTTCCAGCGGAATCGGCGCCGGGCCGCCCCGCTCGATGGTTCGCACGAAAGCCGCCGCACAGGCTCGTTGTCCTTTATCTTGCCGCCACAGATCCATTTTCTTGAACCCCGACCAGCCGTAACCGGCCAGCTTGCGAAAGTTGTCGAGCTGCAACACCCGGCCGGCGGCGAACACCTCCAATCGTTCCTTGGGAAACGCCTTGGCGCCGTTGGCGAAGTAATGCACGGTCCCGATGGAGCCATCGGCAAACCGCAGGCTGATGGACACGGTATCGCCGGTGGCGGAATCCAAGTCCAGGCGCCGCCAGCCCGCAATCGGCGCGCCGGCCAGAAAGCGCAGCAGGTCGATGAAGTGGCAGGCCTCGCCGACGATCCGGCCACCGCCGACGGTCCGATCCTGGGTCCAGTGTTCGGGGGGAATCGCGCCGGCGTTGACGGTCATGATAAAGCTTTTGGGTTCGCCGATCCCGGCCAGCAGCGCCTTGATTTTTTGCGCCTGCGGCGCGAAGCGGCGGTTGAAGCCCACCATCAGGAGCGGCGCGGCGCGCGGCGCGGGGCGCGAGGGCATAGGACTTCCCTCTCCCGTCTGGAGAGGGGCTGGGGGTGAGGGAGCCAGTGCCGCCTCGATTTCCGCCAGTTCCGCCAGCGTCAGGCACAGCGGCTTTTCGACGAAGACGTGCTTGCCCGCCGTCAGCGCCCGCAAGACCAGTCCGGCGTGGCTGTCGTGGCGGGTGGTGACGACCACCGCCCGGGTGTCGGCATCGGCCAGGATCGATGCGGTATCGGTCGTGGTGGCAGCGAAGCCAAACTTGCGGCCCGCGTGGACCCCGCTCACGCCGCCGCGGCACGCTACGGTGTTCAGCCTCGCGCCCGCCGCCTTGAAGGCGGGAATCAGCACCGCCGTGGCGTAATTGCCGGCGCCGATGAAGCTGACCGACACGCTTCCCCTCTCCCCTTGGGAGAGGGGTTGGGGATGAGGGTCTGGAGGCGACAGCGCCACCGTCCGCCGCCGCAGCGCCGTTTCCGGCTGTTCCGTGGCGACCGGGTAGCGCAGCAAAATCCCCAGCGACGGTCCCGCGCCGCCCACCAGCGCGTAAGCCCGCTCCGCCTCGACCATCGCGAACCGGTGCGAGATTAACGGTCGCACATCGAGCCGGCCCTCGGCCATCAGGTCCAGCACGGCCTCGAAGTTGCGCTGTTCGGTCCAGCGCACGAAGCCCACCGGATAGTCTTGGCCTTTCTCTTCGTAATTGGGATCGTAGCGCCCCGGCCCGTAGGAGCAGGACACCTGGAAGGTCAGTTCCTTCTCGTAGAAATCGGCGCGCGACAGTTCCAGCCCGGTCACGCCCACCAGCACGATGCGCCCGCGCTGGCGGCACATTCGCGCGGCCTGATGGACGGGCTCGTTGCTCCGGGTCGAGGCGGTGATCAGGACCGCGTCCACCCCGCGCCCGCGCGCGAGCGTCCGCGCCGCCGCCAGCGGGTCCTGGCCGGCGGCCAGATCGACCGTTTCCGCTCCGAAGCGCCGCGCCAGCGCCAGCTTCTCGGCATCGAAATCCAGCCCCAGCACCCGGCAACCCTGGGCGCGCAGCAGTTGCACCGCCAGCAGGCCGATCAAGCCCAGGCCGGTGACCACCACGGTTTCGCCCAAGGTCGGATCGATCAGGCGGATGCCTTGCAGGGCGATCGCGCCGAGCACGGTGAACGCGGCCGCCTCGTCCGGCACGGCGTCGGGCACCTTGGCGCACAGGTTGACCGGCACGCTGACCGCTTCGGCGTGCTTGCCGTTGCTGACGACGCGATCGCCGGTGGCGAACCCGGTGACGCCCGGACCGGCTTCCAGCACCGCGCCGACGTTGCAGTAGCCCAGCGGCAGCGGCTGGTCGAGCTTGTTGAACACCGCCTCGACCGTGGGCAACAGCCCGTCGGTTTTGATCTTGTCCAGCACCATCCGCACCTTGTCGGGCTGCTGGCGGGCCTTGTCGATCCAGCCGGCCTTGCCGAACTCGACCAGCATCCGCTCGGTGCCGGCGGAGACCAGGGTGTGGGAGGAGCGGATCAGGAGCTGGCCGCGCTGGACGGCGGGACAGGGCACCTCGGCGATTTCGGTGGCGCCGGTCTTGAGGGATTGGAGGATTTGTTTCATATGGTCGTTGCTCGGCCAGAGCGGGTAATAAGGTTATCGTCGCGCCGGCTACCGTCACCGGAATCGGCGTGGATCGCGGGTGATTTCCAACCGGGTTTACAGCTCGGGTAGCGCCATGTGCCGGAAGCCTTCGCCGGGAATTCCACGGCATGGGTTCGGGGTTCGCGCTGCGGGAGGGCGGCGCGGCTCAGGAGTTCAGCGCCTCGAATCGGGGTCATGCGAGTTCCTGAAAACATTCAGTGGAATCCGTTGTTCGATCATCAAATGCTTGCCGCTTTTCGTTCTCGGTATGTTCGCCACCAACCGGACGTCCACTTCCATGCCGACTTTTTCGGCAATCGCCCGCCGGATCTGCTGGCGGTCTTCCTCGCGAAAGCCGGGGCGCGGTGTGATCTTGAAAACCAGTGTTCCGGGAGTGTCTTGGTAATATTGGGTCTGATATACCTTATCCAAGGCATCGATGTTCGCCGAACACATGACGGAGATCGGGATCAAGCGTCGATCTCGCGTCACGATAAATTCCTGCAACCGCCCCTCGACAGCTTGCAGGGTCGGGTGATGGGGATGGCACGCGCAGCGCGATTCGCCGAGCGTTCCATAATCCTGGGTGCGATAGCGCACGAACGGCATGACGGGGTTGTGAAAGCTGGTTCCCACCAATTCCCCCACCGCTCCGGGTTCGGAGACGGGCTTGCCGTTTTCATCGAGGAGTTCGAGCAAACCGTATTGCGGACAAAAGTGCAGTTGCCGATCTCGCGGGCATTCGGTTCCCAGTAACACCATTTCCGAGTGGCCGTAGTGGCTGGAAACGGGGCATCGAAAAACGCCTTCCAGCTCGGCCCGTTGCCGGTGATACACGGTTTCCGATGCCAGAAAGATGGCGCGAAATTTGGGCGCCGCACGTTCCGGGTGCCGCTTCAAGTATCGCGCGAGCAGGTGTATCGAGGAAACGTAGCCGATCATGAATTCCGGACGAAACCGCTCCATGGCGTCGAGATAGGCGGGCAAATGCGCTTCGGTCAAATGGCTGCTGTTCATCGCCAAAAAATTGTCGATCGGCTCGCGTTCCCAGAAAATCCCACGGCGGGGATCGCCGGCTTCGCGACCCTTCAACAGAACGGTTCGAGCGCGGGGCCGATAGCCGAACCGCTCCCACTGGTTCCAGATAAATGCCTTTTCCTTGCTGCGGGTCACGCCCTTCATGTGCCAAAAGCGCATGGGTTCGGTGGTGCTGCCACCGGTGGCGGTCGTCAAGCGCCGCCAGGCGGGGATGTGGTCGGCCGTCATCTCGCCCAAGTGTTCCTGGATATCGGTTTTGGTCAGAAAAGGAAAGCGGGCGATATCCTCCAAACAGGTCAAATCGGCGGGCGTCACCCCGGCACGGGCGAAATGCCGCCGGTAGAAAGGGATGTGGCCGTAGGCCAGTTCGATAGTTCTTTTCAGCTCCCGGTATTGATAGGCTCGAATCTGGTCCAGAGACCAATGGCGGGACTTTTCCAGCAGCTGGACGAACTCCGTAAACGTCGATCCCATGCGGACGCGGAACGGCAGCAACCCGTAGACACCGCCGACGATGGCCCTCGCCCACTCGGGCATCGAAAAGTAATGGCCGCGAATGCCGCGCAGCACATCGTCTAGCATAGAGTCTCCATGTGCTGGGACACGGGATCAATCGTCGGCTCGACGCGGACCCCGAACGGTTCGCTCTCGCCCCGGCCATCGCACGCAGTATGATGGTCGCAACCCCATGCCGGCAATCGGCGACAAATGCCGCGCTCGCCGGCGCACACCCGGATACCCGGCGCAGGGTAGCCATCTACGCCCATCCGCATGAGCCGCTCGCGGTTGCCGGGAATCCAGTTAATCATAACTTATTATAAAATAAAATAAATCCATGGATAATGATAGCGTCAATGCCCTCCATCACGCAACCGGTAACCGTCTTACAGCGCCTTGCGCCTTTGCCTTCAACCTTTCTGCAATTCCCCCACCCGCAACACCCGGAACATCGCCAGCCCGTCCCACGAGTTGACCCGCCGTTCGTGGGCGGCGCCGAGCAGGTAGGTGGGCCAGGCCATGCGCAGGTATTCGGGCCGGCCTTCGCTGCGGTCGACCGTCAGGCCGCTGGCGGCGGCGAGGCTCTGTGATTTTTGTTATTCAGAAACCGATGGGCATTTCAGGATGTAAGGATACCACTCGTAATCCGGGCACACGAAACATGGGTTTGGAGGGTTTCTCCAGGGTCACGAATTTTTCAACCGCGATCTTCACGGATTTCAGCCAAAATCTCGTCGGTCGTTTTGAGTCGCATTCCTTTGGCAATCGCCTGCTGTCGAATCTCCAATAAACGTTTCCCAAATTCGGTTTGGGGTTTAAGGTCAATCTCTTTGACAGGGCGATAATGTTTCTATGGTGATCCGCACTGGCCCTTGCGGGAAATCGGGCGGAAGTGTCAATTGTAAACGCTGACCGGGTTTAACGATGGTCTCTAAAGATAAAACAGTCATTGGGAGAACTCCTGCGTATGGGTTGAAAACGCTCCCGGCCAGCCGCCACCCTGTTCAATCACCCTTCAGGTATTCTTTGAGCGATTGGGCTTCCGGTTTATCGCTCGCCACCGCCTCGCGATAGACGGCTTCAGGCACGATGACGGTATCAAATAACGCATCCAATCAATGCAGGCCATCGCAGGATGCCAGCGCAATCAACGGCGAGCCGTCCGCGACCAAGATCATGGCGGCCCCAGGAATTCAAGCTCCTGCAACAGTTATTCCCGGGTGATATCGATCACCGGGATCTGGTTTTCCTTACACGTTCTGATGAAGTCATAACTATTCATACCCGCCAGTTCGGCGGCTTTGGACAAGGTCACGCGCGCGGCTTTGAACAAGGCGAGCGCGATGAGCACTTCTCGCCGGCCAACGCAAGCTCAAGGTACTCCACACCGGGAGCGAAGCGCGGCAACGAGCACATGGGCATCGAGAACGATGAGGGGTTGGGTCATGCTGGGTACTGTCAGAGGCTAAGAGGCGTTTTTAGACAGCCTCTCAGAGCGGAAAGCGCAGGCGTGAAAAATTCCGTCCGTTGGTGATCGCCGCCCGTTCGATTTCGGCGGCCGAATCAATCCAGCCCTTGCCCTCCAAAAACAGCAGCCAGGCCCGGGTGCTGACCTTGCGGCAGTTGTCCGGCAACAAAAAGCTGGCGCGGGCGATCTGGTGATCTTCGAACAAAAAGACCCCGGTCACGCCAGGGGTGGACAACGCCAGCACGTTCATCGCCTCCTGCACGGCGATTTCACCCAGATTGGATTTGCGCGATCTGGCCGGATCGCTCGTCAGCAGGGCCTGGTAATGGGCAAAAGTTCGCGTAGCCTGCACTTCAATCGCGTGTTGATTGACCCAGTCCGCGATTTTTGCGCTGGTCGGCGTGGCATTGCGGGTGACTTCATGCAACACCATATCCACTAACCGGACGGGCCAGCCGGGTTTGCGCAGCAGATCCAGCGCATCCGCATAGGCCAGGGTGATCAACGGCCCGGCGTCGGGCAACACGACCGGGGTTGGCGAGGCGAGTAACACCGTTCAGCCCGTCAGCGCATTCAGTTCATCGACCATGCGCTGCGTCGTCGTCTCGGGCAGGCGGGGCAGAGGCAGACGCGCCTGGACCATCAATAAAAACAGGTCTTCCTCGCTATCGATGCCCAGCGCCGTCATGGTCGTTCGATCATCGCGGCGACCCAGAGAAAAATCGAGCAGGATGCGAAAATTCTGATTGCTGGCGGCCTCGGCGGTTTCGAAGGTCTCCACCAGATAGCGCAGCTCGGCGTTGAACAGGGCATTGACCGAAGTCTCGGTCTTGGCGGCGAGCACCTTCGCTCGCTTGAGCAAGTCACGATCAACCGCGCCCGTGAAATTGACGTTGGCCATACCTGATCCTCGATCTTTTAACACATAACTAAGTGTTTCACAGGATCACGTATCGGTCAATTCGATTCAGCCTTTCCCCTTCCCCCTTTCCCCTCACCCCTTCCGCAATTCCCCGACCCGCAGCGCCCGAAACAGCGCCAACCCGCCCCACGAGTTGACCCGCCGTTCGTAGGCAGCGCCGAGCAGGTCGGTGGGCCAGGCCAGGCGCAGGTATTCGGGCCAGCCCTCGATGCGGTCGATCCGTTATTTTTTCGCTAGATCCCGTCCCGACCGTCATATTCATCGGGGACATCGGGAACTTCCGCGAGCGCCGCTTCAAAGCGGGCTTGGCTTGATCGGGCGGCGCGGATCGAAAGGTAATCCTCAGTGGCGAGCGCCGCCAATTTTTCGGCGACGGCGGCGCTGACAAACTGATTGATGGAAATTCCCTCTTTCCGCGCCCATTCCCGAACATGGACATGAAGGGAGTCCGGCAGTCGGATGCTCAAGGTACTCATAATTTCAGCTCCGGTAGACTTTCCAGCCAAGTAGCGGGGGTGACAATCGCTGGCCCCATCCCTTGTGCCGCAACGTAATCGTGCACGTTATGTGTGACGATAGCGTCAGCCCCAGCGTTCATCGCCAGTTCGAGCACCATGTCGTCTTTCGGGTCGCGCAACTTGGGACGCCAGAGATAGAAAATTCGCTGGCGCTGGCCCACGGCGCATAGGTAGTCGAGTACGGCGTCAACCGCTGATCTGGATATCGGCACCATGCCAGGGCGCGTCAGGACATCCTCGTATTCCATGACCAGCGGCACCGAAATTGCCATGGTAAAACGGCTTTGCCCGACTTGGGAGAGCACGCGGTAAGAAGCTCCACACCGGGAGCGAAGCGCGGCAACGAGCACATTGGTATCGAGAACGATGAGGGGTTGGGTCATGCTTGGTATTGTCAGAGATACCAAATGCTCTATCAAGGCTTCGACGATCTCCGGCAACGGTCGTTCGGTTTAACCGAACAGCGTTATGCCTTTCGCCTTTCGCCTTTCGCCTTTCCCTTTCCTCACCCTTTCCGCAATTCCCCGACCCGCAGCACCCGGAACAGCGCCGGTCCGTCCCAGGCGTTCACCCGCCGTTCGCAGGCGGCGCCGAGCAGGTAGGTCGGCCAGGTCATGCGCAGGACTTCGGGGCGGCCTTCGAGGCGGTCGAGCCGTTCGACGGTGAAGCCGCTGGCGGCGGCGAGGCGTTGGAGGATGCGCTCGCGGAATAACTGGTCATCCCAGTTGCGGGCGTAGGTGGGATAAAGAGCGCGGTCGAGTTTTTCGACGAGGGGGGTCATGAGACGGTATCGTTTCGGCGGGTCTAGTAGCCAAAGGGCGCCAACGGCTCGTTGCGATACCAAAACAGCGCGCGGTTGACATCGCCCGAAATGAACGAACTTCGGCAACGGTCGTTCGGTTTAGCCGGACAGCGCCATGCCTTTCGCCTTTCGCCTAGGCTGCTTTTTTCAATGGATAATTTTGGATCAGTACCTCTGCCGGGAGATTAAGTCCAGCCGATAATCGTCTGATCATCTCCAGCGAGAGTGGACGCACCCGGTTCATGATGTCGGACACGCGCCCCCGAGGGCCGATATACGGCTCCAGATCCTTGCGAGACCAGCCACGGGATTCCATCACGTACTCCAGGAATGCGATGGGGTCGGGGGCGGCAATGGGGTAATGGGCCTTCTCGTAGGCTTCCACCAGTAGGGCCAGCAGCTCCAGCCGATCAGCCTCGGGGCTGCCGTCCTGGGCATCCCACAGCATTGCTATTTCCGCCAGGGCCGCGCGGTGGCCAGCTTCATCGCGAATCGGTTTCAGTTCCATGGGGGACTCCTAAATCGTTTCGGCATCAATGCGGTCATAGTCGGCATGGGTACCGATGAAGCGAATGAACATCAACCGCTGGGTGTAGCGAACCGCGACCACGAGCCGGTCATCATGGCCTTTGAGGTTGAACACCACGCGGTTATTGCTCAAGAAGCTGGCATTGCGGTGGGCAGACTTGATGTCCGCCGGGGTCTTCCACTCGGCCCGACTCGCCTCGGCATACCAGCCGCGCAAGGGCGTTTCCGCTTGCGGGTGTCGTTCCCAGAACTCGCGTAAGGTTTTGATAGCGATGATCTTCATCAATCACTCTAGCATGATACCAATATGGTATCAACGGGCGAATCCTCATTTGCTGATGTCCAGCGCTCCGACCTGCCGAATTCTTGCGGTGGTCACCCCTTCCGCAATTCCCCCACCAACAACACCCGAAACATCGCCAGTCCGTCCCAGGCGTTGACCCGTCGTTCGTAGGCGGCGCCGAGCAGGTAGGTGGGCCAGGTCATCCGCAGGACTTCGGGGCGGCCTTCGATGCGGTCGAGCTGTTCAACGGTGAGTGAAGCCGCTGGCGGCGGCGAGGCGTTGGATAGCGGTAACTGTGTTGGCCTAGTAGCGGGTGGGGAAGGTGTTCGAGGACGTTGTCGGCGAAGACTAGATCGAAGGTGGTGTCGGGTTAGGGGATGCCGACCGTACCCGCTTCGCCCTATTCCGTCCTACTTCCAGGAGTCTCGATTCTTGGGTAACAAGCCACCCGGATCAAAGACTTCGATCCGATCGCTGACATCCAAGTGATCAATAAACAAAACCAGATTACGACCGCCCGGATTCACGGTCGACATGAACAGAATGCCCTTTGCGCCAGCTTTAATAGCTTCGTCACCCAGTATCCAACTGGGCGGTTCAACCCGTCGGTCGAACCATAGCCTGCGCCAGTCACAATAAAATTCCTGCCACAAGGGAGGCCAAGACCGGTCATAGCCACCGGTAAAATCTATCAACTTCGCAACCGACAGGGTATAGGCTACCAGGGTGCCGGGAGGCAGCAAGCTGGAGACTTGCTGATACTCAGCAATCGCTGTCTGTGAATCCAGCGACAAATATAGGGCATTGACTCCAGGCCGGTTGACTCGGCCTCCGTGTTTTCCCGCCCCAACACCACTGATCGGCATCGTGGCCCAAACCGGTTTGTGCATCCGGTAGGCGGTGATGCCCTTGAGTGGGGTAAAGATCATCCGGCTGCGCCGGCTTCAAGCGACATGACATAGCGCAAAACATCTTCCGTCCGTCCTTCGGATACCAAGGTCTCGGCGGTCTGGTAGCCAAACGCTGCTAAAGGCTCGTTGCGATACCAGAACGTAGCGCGACTGACATCGCCCGAGATGTCGGTCGCGGCGCGAATGACCCGAATCGCTTCGCGCAGAAAGCGCTGGATCCCTTCGGAGGCCGGTGACCGGGCGAGGGTGTTGCGATGGACATGGGCTTGGGCGGCCAAGGTCTGCAGGTCGATCCCGATGATGCGGGTGAAGCGGTTGGGGGAGAGCGCAGCAGGACCGATATCCGGTGCCCGCAGAAACTCCATGAGCGCATCGAAACTTTGGCCAATGGCGCCAGGGGAAAGGGGGGGGGCTGTCAGGCTGGCCATGATTAATCTCCTTTTACGCATCAATTATGCACTATTTAAGCAACTCTAACCTGTGTTTGCAAGCGCATTCATCTATGGCGCTCAACATGTTGGGATTACACGCGATATTCTGCTTGGTTTTCACCCAAGTCTTGAGCTTTTCGCCTCACCCCTTCCGCAACTCCCCCACCAACAACACCCGAAACAGCGCCAGCCGGTCCCACGAATTGACCAGCCGTTCGTAGGCGGCGCCGAGCAAATCGTGTCTTTCCAGACAGGAACTGGACAAAATTCAACGCCAGCCTTTTGTTTTCCAACTTAAAACTTAAAACTTAAAACTTAAAACTTAAAACTTATCCGGTTGACGAACTGGTGGAAGCGGTGCGGGGTGAGCCGGGCGATGGTGGGCATGTAGTGGGTTTTGTTGGGGGTCTTGAACAGGAAGACGCCGCCCCGCTTGAGCACGCGGGCCACTTCGCGGAAGACCGAGCGGGCGGCAGTTCGAGGCGGGGCAGCCATCAAGGGGCGGTGCTGTTTCGCAAGAGTAGGGCCGTCCTCCCTTAAGATGCGTGAGCCGTGGTGGCGGTTCCATTGCGCTGGTGGAACCCGCGCGGGGATCGAGATCGACGCCGCAGACCCGCGCGGCATGGCCCCGAAAGTTCATTTGCTGGACGATGCCGGCTCCGGCTCCAAGGTCGAGAATGACGGTGGTGGGGGTGAGATGCTGGAGAATGCGCTCGCGGAATAACTGGTCGTCCCAGTTGCGGGCGTAGGTGGGATAAAGGGCGCGGTCGAGTTTTTCGACGAGGGCGGTCATGCGGTATGTCTCCATAAATGAAAAATGAAAGACTCTATACCACTGGGTGATAGGATGCTGGCTGATCGATAAATCGTCTGGCCCACAACTCCATTGTCAGCACCGCCCAATCCAGCAGCGGCACTCGGGCTTCCACGCCCACCGCCATGCTCATCTGGTCGGTGTCGTTTGAGATTGCGGTTGGGCCGATAGAGTGCGGCCTGCGAGCAATAATAATAAAAAGTGATCCAAGGGAAAGACGACCCATAAAAACGGGTAAAATTGGATCAAATCGTTCTACTGCTTCCACCACAAACCCGTTTTTCTTCAGTAGTTTTCGTATATTAAGCAAGCAATAAACATTTTTGGAAACTGACAGATATTGGTAATAATCTTTACCAAATATTTGAGAAACACCCCGTATAATTTGTTGAGCTAGACGAATCAGTGATAACCGATTAGGAACGGAGACGACAAGAATTCCATCGGGTCGGATAACACGAAACAATTCACCAATAGCTTTTTCTGGGTTTTCGACATATTCGATTACACTGGAACATAATATCTTGTCAAAACTACACGATTCAAAATCCAGAATTTCTATAGTGTCCACTAGCTTGTAAGTAATTCTTCCGCTTTCACATAAGTCAATAGATTCTTTCTGGGCATTCTCGATCATTCTCGGTGAACCATCAACCGCAACAACCTGAGCGCCAAGCAGTCCTATCAATCGGGAAAGCCTTCCTGAGCCACACCCCGCATCCAGCCAAAGATCATCCGGCTGAGCAAATTTTTTTAGTAAAGATTCAAAAAATGTGATCCTGCATCTAAATCCGCCAGATTCATAGCAAGCGCTCCAGTTACTCGCTAGCGATTCATGAAATCTAGCGCCCTCAGCGAGTATTTTAATTTTTTCATCCATTTGGTAAATCCATCATTCCTGTATCTTCCCCAGCCGCCGCGTTCAGTCGCGCCAGCCAGGCGGTTTCATCCGGGCAGTCGAACAGGTTCTCGCCCAAGTCCTCGAAGACCGCCGGTTGCTCGATCCGTTCCAAGGCCGGGGTGCTTTGAGCGGCCACCGCCTCGCCGAAGCGGCGGCGGACGAGCCGCAGCAGCATTCGCCGTTCCGAGTTCAGACCTTGTTGCAGACCTTGTTGCAGACCTTGTTGCAGACCTTGCTGCAAACCATCCTGTTTCCATTGTTCGGTCCATTCGACGATTCGTTCGGATAGCATGGCGCGCATCTCCTCCAGTTCGTTCAGTTGCGGTAACTCTACGCCCGGCAGGCGGTGTTTGAGAAAGATTTGTCGGAGCCAGATGACAAAGGCGCGGCGCAGTTCGGCGTGTTCGGGGGCGGCCAGCCAGTCTACCAGCGCCGTCAATACGGCTTGGACGGTCTGCGGGTCGCGGCTGTTTTCCAGGCGGAACAAGGCGGCGGCGAGGTTGCGCATGACGGCCAGTTCCGAGTCGCGGTAGGCGCTTTCGTCGATCAGCAGGTAGCGCAGGCGCGGGTGGTAGGGTTGCAGACCGACGGGGCCGGGTTCGATCAGGTCGGCGATTTCGGTGGGAGCGGTCCAAGGTATGTGCCGAATGCCTTTCCCGCCGCAAATAATCATTGACCGCATCATGGCTGATGCCGTCAGTCAAATGATCGGCAAAGTGGGTACAAGTGTAATTGATCGGCGTGCCGATTATGTACTCAACATAAGTTTGTCTGGTCATTTTTATTCGCTGACTATATCAGAAAGCCAGTTTAATCTAAAGTAAGTTATTGAATTAATTACGAGCGAAAGTCCTAATTCGTTTAAAGAACCTTCCATGATCCCCTGCCCCACCCCGCACGCTTTCGCCCTCCTCGTCCTCCTGCTGCTGACCGGGCCGCTGCCGGCCGCCGAATACGCGGGCAGAGTCACAAGCATATCCGACGGCGACACCCTCGCCCTGCTCGTGCCAGACGGTGCGAGTTACCGACAGGTCAAGGTCCGGCTGGGTGAAATCGACACGCCCGAATCGCGGCAGCCCTACGGCGAGCGCGCCAAGCAGACCCTCTCCGATCTGGCATTCGGCAAACCGGCGCGGGTGGTGGTGCAGGACACCGACCGCTACGGTCGCCCCATCGGGCAGGTATAGGTCGATGTCATCCACGTCGCTTGCTTCGAGCAGAGCTTATCGATTCCGCATCAGCCGCTGCGGGGGGACGAACGCCGGCTCATCAAGGCGTGGCGGAAAGAGCGAGACGCCATGGGGCCGGTCGGGGACGATTTTTTCATCCGCGAACAGTGTGCTCCCGGGATATCTATTATTCGTTCAACGCCTTCAGCAGGGCATCCCGGGCGTCGGCGTAGAAGATCACCGTCACTCGGGTGGCGACCTCGTCCGGCAGGTCGATGAGCGGCTTGCGGGCGGCGACCGGCAACAGGATCATCTTCGCGCCCTTGTCGGCAGCGGTTTCGACGAGGCTGACGGCGTTGTAAATCGGTTCGATGGAACCACCGAGATTCAGGCCCCCGACGACCACCAGCCCGCCTTTCAGACTCTTCTCCAGCAGCGCCGAACAAAGTGCCAGCAGCACCCCCAGGCCGGTGCCAGCCCCGCTCTTGCTGGCATCGAAGGCCCGGACCTGGATCGAAAATTCGTGTGCCCTGGGGTCGCGGTCGCCGACCAGGGCCTTGGCGCGGACGTACAGATTCTGCTCGGCGCAGCGCACGCTTTCCTTGAGCGGGGCGGGCGGCGGCTGGTTGAGAATGCGCACCCCCGATCCCGGCCCGGTGGTGGCGTCGATCCGGAACAGGCCCGGATTCTCGTCCATCCCGCCGGGGGACAGCACCCAGGCCTGGCCGGGCGGTAGCGGATCGTCGCCGATGCTGTCCTCGCTGTGCAGTTCCGGGGTGGCCACGAACTGTTCCACGCCATCGGCGCCCAGTTGGTAGCTGAAATGGGTGTTGCGATATTCAGCGGAACCGATGCGTTTCTGCTGTTCCTTGACTCGGCGACGGCATTCCAGCGCCAACCGGACCGCCCACTCGATGGCGATGTCCGGGATCTCCGAATTGGCGTCCGGGAACATCAACTTCAGCAGCCCATTCATGGTCTTCTGCGCGGCGTTCGTATCACGCCCGCTGAGGGCGCCGCCGAACTGGAGGCGCCCCTGGAGCTTTTGCAACCGCGATTGCAGCCGCAGATGATTCCAGCAGGCCGACAGGAAGTCGCTGACCAGGCCGAAGTGGTCGGTGAGTTGCTCGCGGCTGACCTTGGGCACGTCCCAACCGGGCAGGTAGGCATGAATCCGATCCATGAACGCGGTATCGTCGCGCATTTCCGGCGGTAGCGGGCCGAGCAGGTGGCCGATGCGCTGCTGATGGGCGACATCCACGTCGAAGTTGCCCACCATGACGATGCCGCCGAAGCCGCGAATGCTCTCCTTACCCCGGCTGAACTCGCCGGATTCCATGTAGCCCTTCAGGATGTTGACGCCGTCCTTCTGATCGAAGGACACGCCGGCCACTTCGTCGAAACACACCACGTCGTACTGGCAGACCAGGCCGCGTTGGCCGGTGTTGTTGTTGACGAACATGCGGGCGACCGTGGCCTTACCGCCGGAGACCAGGTGGGCATAGGGCGAAATCTGCTGGAACAGGTGGCTCTTACCCGTCCCGCGCGGCCCCAGTTCCACCGCGTTGTAGTTGTTCTCGACGAACGGGACCATGCGCAGCAACAGCACGTCGCGCGTCCGTGGGGAGAGCGCGGCGGGTTCCAGACCGATGCCGCGGATCAGGAAGTCCCGCCACTCGTCGAAGCCGAACAGAGCCCGGCCCCGCGCCAGCGTGTCCAGCACGTCGCGTTTGGAGAGCTGGATTTCCCGCAGGGACTCGATGCCGAACGGCCGGCCGTTGCGTTCCTCGGCGATGCTGGGGTCGTAGCTCAGATCGATTTCGGCGTAGAAGCCGCCGGTCAGCATCCGCTCGTGCCGGTGGACCAGGGCCTCGTCGATGCGGGCGTCGGTCAGCCGCAGACTGGGCAGTTCCGCCAGGAAGCAGTCGTTTTTGGCGTCGAGCCGGGCGCGGACCACGTCGATCAGCTTGACCCGTCCCTGGCCCTTGGCGCGGGCCTTGAACAGTTCTTCCTCGCCGGCGCGCACCGTGCGGCTTTCCAACTGCCGCTGGACGATCTCCAGACCTTCCTGAATTTCCGCCGCGTCGGTGCTGGCGCAGTAGCGGCCGAGCAGGAACTCGGCGACGTAGGTCGGCACCGGGTACTGGCCCTTGAAGCGCCGCACCAGATCCTTGCGCACCACGTAGCCCTCGAAGGCTTGGGCGGCGATGCGGTCGAGGGCGTCCAGTTCCATCGCTCATTCCCCCCCGATCGTGGTAGCGGTTTTCTGGATGACGTGGCCCTGTTCGTCGAGGATCACCACCACGGCGGCGCTCCCTTCGAGCGCATCATCCGGCACGACCAACGAGGTTTTGCCCCCATCCAGAGTCTTGGGGCTGGCGGCGACGCTGGATTCCGCCAGAGCGGGTTTGGTGCGAAGGTCGGCGCGCAATCCGGTCAAGGGCGGTTCGATGTCGATCTGACAGCGCAAGCCACGCCAGGTGATCTGGCGAATCGCGACTTGGACGGGTGCGGTAGCCGCCTTCTGTTCCAGGGTGATGACCGGAATCCGGCACTCTTGCAGGCTCAATCCGCCGTGGGCGTACTCGCGTCCAGCGATGAAGCTGGCAATCCCCGGCGCCATCGCGATCTGGACCTCGGGGCGCCAGTCCCATCCCAAGGTGAGCGGGGTCCCCGCCAGGGTTTCCTTGAG
Source organism: Candidatus Competibacter sp. (assembly GCA_037045685.1). Lineage (GTDB taxonomy): Bacteria > Pseudomonadota > Gammaproteobacteria > Competibacterales > Competibacteraceae > Competibacter_A. The sequence goes on along the minus strand of JBAOII010000012.1, from coordinate 20,835 downwards.
GACAGCGCAGCGCCCCCAGCGGGTTTCGGCGGCGAACGCGGCCAGTTCGGCCTTGGGCAGACCGCCGGGAACCAGCAGCCAGCCGTGGTCGGTCACGATCCGAAACCGAGTCCAGCCGGCTGCCATCAGTTCGCGGAGGCGTTCGACGATGTTCGTCAGGGAGTAGTCGAGGTCGCGAGCGAGACGCAGGCCGTGCTGGTGACCGTCGTGATCCAGATCGCCGCATTCGACCCAGGCCCGCCCCTGCGGGTCGCCGGTGTCGAGCGGCGCCAGCACTTGCCAGCCCGCAGCCTCCAGGAGTTTGCGAAAGTGGTGGCTGTTGAGCGGCTTGCCACTCTTGGCGACGAGCGGTTCAAAATCCAGATTGTCCGGCTGACCGGCTATTTGATCGGCAACCGGCGAGACCCAGGGCTTGCCGGAGGCGGTGACCGAAGGGATCGCGGCCCAGGTCGCGGATAGGGTAGCCGACCCGAGGTCGGCCAGCCGCGCGACGAGCCTTCGCGCCACGTCGTAACGCAGCCCGTCCACAAACATCCAACAACTCCCCGGCGACGCCGGATTCGGAGTACGCGGCAGGGGCGCGTTCAATCCACCGGCGGTGCGGACGACGTGTTGGAAGTGGGTGGCCGATTCTTCCAGCCAGGGCACATAAATCGCTTGGAGCGCGGCGTTGACGGCTTCCAGGTCGGCCGGGGTTCGGACGACCGCCCAGGCATCGAGCGCTTCGGCGTCGATGCGCCACAAGCCGTCCTCATAACGGGTGGCGATTTCGGCGGAAGACGCGCCGGTGGGAAGATGGCGGGAACACTCGGCAATGATCGCCAGATGGCCCAACGCCCGCGCCAGGGGCGCCCGGTCCATCCGCGCCCAAAGGGTGGCGCGGCGGGAACCGTGCTGGCGGTCGGCCTCCAAAATGGCGTCGCGCGCGGCGGCGGGGGCGAACTGGCCGATGTCCAGGAGGCGTGCCCGCAGTTGGTTTTCCCGGTCAAGATTGACTTTCGGATAGCCGGACCGGTCGTCAAAGAGACCGGTGGGCGGCGGCGGCGTCACCCGTTCCAGGAGAGCGGCCACGCCGGGAAAACGGTTCCAGGCATCCTCGTACAGCTCCCAGACCGCCGCCCAAGCACCTTTTTTTACCGCCAGATTTTCGGCCGCCGCCAGCTCGCCATCCTGCTGCGGATGAAAGCCAAACTCCTTGCGGCACCGGTTGACGAACACGTCCCAGCGGGCGCCGGCCCACGCGGTTTGCATGGCGGTCGGTTGGTCGAGCCAAGCCAGAACATCGCGGGTCGGATTCGGAGCGAGCAGGCGATCCAGCCAGGTGGCGTCGATCCTGCGATCCTGGAAGTCGGCCAGCGGCCGGGACAGCAGTTCGCCGGCGGCGAAGGCTCGCCGCAATGCCTGCTGGGTGGCTTGATCCTGGGCGACATTCAGCGCCAGCCCGCCCTGCTTGGCGGTCAGAAAGGCGTTGACCGTCCAGTCCTTGCCGTTGGTTTGGCTCCAGAACACGCCCCGGTATTGCAGTTCGGCGAGGGGTTGCAGGTCGCGCGGGCAGCTTTCGATGGCGCGGAGGTCGGTGCGGCTGACGCCGGGCAGGTAAAGAATGGGAATGGCGTTCGGGTCGAAGGCGATCTCGGGTAACGTCCGGGCGAGCGCGCATTTGAGCCAGATCGCCGGGCCGGTGCGGTGTTCGGGTGCGTAGCTGCCCAGGGTGAATAATTCCGGGAGCGTGGTCCGCAGTACGGGCATGGCGGATGCCCACTGGTGGTCCTTGTCGGTCCAGAGGATCGCCGCCGGCGTCGCCTGCACGGTCCGATTGATGGCGGCGGCGCGGCGGAGCGTCGCCACTAGACTGGCTAGCAGCGTCATTCCCCCACCCGGCTTAGCGCTCGATTCAACACGGCGTCTGAAAGGTACATTCCACTGTCGCGCAATCGTTCCAAGACCGGGCGAGCCGCCGTGATCCGTCCCGCTTGCTTCGCCGCCAGCACCAGCCCCACGGTGCCGCGCAGGGACAAGTTCAGCGCCTCGGCGCAACGTCGTCCCGCCAGATCGTCGATGACCACGGTGCTATCGGGAAACGCTCGCGCCAAAGCCAGGACGGCCGATTCGCCCGCGCCCAGGTTCCAGGCCAGAATGTCCGCCGGGACCGCCGCGACCGGCCGCACCTCCAGCCACGCTTGCGCCGCCAGGGCGCGGGCGGTGGGGTCGCTTTGACCGTAGGCACGGATCTCCCGTGCGACCGGCTCGGGAACCCAGACGACCGGCGCGGCGTCGCGCAACAGGTGGAGAAGGTTGGCTTCGGCCAAGTGGATCAATGGAGAGGTGTTCACCACCAGGCGGGCATCGGGCGGATTCATGCTGGACCACTGTCCATTCCCAGCTCCCGATCGAGGCTGGCATCGTCCAGGACGAACACGTCTATCCCCTCGCGGGCCAGCGCGCGGATAAAGTCGCGCCGGTTCACCCCGGCCAGTTCGGCGGCCCGCTCTTGGGACATCATGCCGCGCTGGTACCAGTGGATCGCGGCAGCCAGTTTCATTTCATGCGCAAACTCGGCAGGCGAGCGCCGCAGGGCGGACAGGGCGGAATCGGGAACGGTCAGGGTTAAGGCGGTCATGGAGTATTCCTTGCGCGCTGTTTTTCAGCGAGCGTCAGATGATGATCGTTGATCCGCTCGCCTTTGAAGACCGGTGGAACCAGGGCGCGGATTCCACGTCCTTGCCCCGATCCTTGTCCCATTTGACGTTGAGCTTGGGCGGTTTGTTGTGGCGCAGGACTTCGGCGGTCGCGAACGGGCGGATGTTGAGGCGCACCCCGTCGTTGAGGTCGGGATTCCAGCCGATGGGTTGCTGGTCGAGCGGTTTCCAGCGCACGAAGAGGTCGTAGGGGGCCTCGCCTTCGAGGATGCGTTCGAGCCGTGATTTGAGGTCGCGAGCGGCGGCGAGGCGGATTTGCGCGCCGTCTATGCCGTTGGCGACGCCCGCTTCCTGAACGCGAATCCAGTCGCCGAGGTAGGTGTGGATGAGCCGCTCCAGGTTTTTGGTATCGAGTCGATGGTAATTGACCAGCGCCGCGAAGCCGTCCTTGAGGCCGTCCCAAACGTGCCAGATGAACGGCCGATGGTGGAATCGCTTGCAATGCTGCTCGAAGAATTTGTCGCGCAGCCAGGTTTCCAGGGATTTGCCGGCGCAGTCGGCGTCGGCCAACAGCTTGTCGAGGATGGAGGGTTTCCAACTGTTGGGCTGGACGGTTTCCCAAGCGTCGATCAGCAGCGCCAGCAGGCGTTGATCGGCAGATTTTTCGCCGCGCACCGGGGGCAGGCAGGCGATGCCGTCGTCGTCAACGTGGTGGGCGAGCGCTTCGCACCGGGCGATCCAGGTGCGGGCTTCGTCGGAAAGCTCCATTTCCTGCTCCCCTCTCCCACCGGGAGAGGGGTTGGGGGTGAGGGCGCTTTCAGCAGGCCAGCGATAGCCGAGCAGGCGGGCGACAGCGACTTGCAAGCAATCCTGTTCCCCTCTCCCATCGGGAGAGGGGTTAGGGGTGAGGGCGCAAGGCAGCGGATGACCGTGGAAAATCCACTGGGTCGGGTCGTCGGAGTACGGTTGAGGCAGGCCGTTGGGGTAGCGTTCGGCGGCGATTTGTTGCCAGTGGGCGAGGTCGAAGGGAACCTGTAGCGCGTGTAGTGTTGGCATTACTTTGAGAGACTGATCGACTTCACGGACACGACTTAGTTATATTCTTTTGAAGAGCAAAAACACCAAATTGCAGGAAGAAAACTAAGATCATTTGGAATGATTCGTGTTGTATTGTCGTCACTAATTTCGCCAGTGCTAATGGTTACTGGCAATTCACGCATAAGTCCGATAACTACCCCATGTTTTCCCCATGTACTACTTCCTCTTAAGGTAGCTCCACTAACCTGCTCTAAATGAAAACCAGAAGTATTCCATTTAACTAACATCTCGCGACCAAGATATAATCCCGTTGTAGGCGATGTGCTCTGCCATTTTTTTAAATAATTATCATATATTTTAGGCACCTCCCAAAAATAAATGCCAAAACGCTTTAAATCTCCAGTAGTGATGCCTTGTTGAGAGGATGCAAATTCGGACAAAAATACGATACTTTCCAATTTAGATAAAAGAACCCTACTACCTGGATTCCCCAACTGCCCCGCTTGTTCCACCGCCACCACGTCTGCTTCCCGCAATAACGCCGCTTTTTCCTCCACCATGCGCGGCGCACTGGCATCCAGGCCACGCAATATATGGCCATCAGCAGGTTTGGCATGGGTCAAAGTGATGAGGATGATGTTAAAAGCCCACCAATCCATGATGTCGAATGCCGCCATCCCCAACCGCGCCAGCAGATTCCAGGTTTCCGTTTTCAGCAGATGTTCCCGCTGCTTTTTATAGCTGGTCAGGAACAGCCAATTCTGCGGCATGACGATTTGGACTGTTCCCTCACCCCCAACCCCTCTCCCGGCGGGAGAGGGGGGTAAAGCGAGTTCCAAGCATCGCTCCAGAAACACATTGGCGAGATCGTTCTTGGCGCGGCCATAGTGGGTCTCGCAGAACGTCTTGAGCTTGTCCGACTGCTTGCCCCGCGCCAGATAGGGCACGTTGGTAATGACCAGGTGGTAACGCTGCGCCAGCAGCCGGGCAGCGGCCAGCAAACCCTGGGCGCTAACAGCGGCGTCCCACTGCTCCTCGGCCTCGTTCCACAGTTGCGGGCGTTCGGCGGTCAGCGCCTTGCTCAGTAGTTGCTGTAAGCCGCCGAAGTCGCTCATGGCGAGGTCGTTTTTCAGGTGACGCCACGGATCGAGCAGGCTCCCCAGCAGCGGCGCGTCCTGCATGGCCGCGTGCAGCAGCTTGAACTCCTGCCGGAGCAGCACCGCATGGGGTGCGTCGTTCGGCACCAGGGCCGCCCAGTCGTCCACTTTGGCGCTGACCTTCAATCCGCAGCACGCGACATTGAGCGGCGGCAAGGGGCGATAACCGCCCGCATCGGGATATATCCAGGCCGCCAGCGCCAGCGCGAACGCGGCGATTTCCACGCAGCGCGGGTCCAGTTCCAGCCCGTGCAGGTTATCGCGCAGCACCGCATCCACCGCCTCCCGCGCCGACAGCCCTTCCGTCGCCATCCGCATCGGCGTCAGCATCAGGAAAGCGGCGACCAGGAAATGCCCCGAACCACAACAGGGATCGAGCAGCTTGAAAGAGCGCGGGGAATCGGGCCAGCCAGCGAAAGAACCTGCCGCCGGCGTCCCATCCTCCAATCGCCGCAAATAGGTCAATGGCACCGGACACGGCTGCTCGGGATGCCGGGTTACCCACCACGCCCCCAACGAGTTGTGCAGCAGGAACTCCACCATATACGGCTCGGTGAACAACTGGGTCACCGCCGGCAGTTCGTCCACGCCGATTTTCACCTCCGAAGCGTTGACCTCATCCTTCCGTTTCGCCTGCCAGAACTGATAGACCCAACCCAGGCTGTCGCTGGCGGTGAAAACCTCGCCCGGCAACCCGGCCAGTAGCTTTTCCAGCGCCCGCTGATGTTCCGGCGCGAAGGTGAGCGCCAGCGTCGGCGACAGCGGTTTGAAAATGTGCGGCAGCATCCGCGCGGCGAGAATGCCGGCCAGTTCCCAACCGCTCTTGGCGCCCCACGCGGTCGCCGGGTCGGTCGCCAGTTCCGCGCATTCCGCCAGCGTCACCGGCGCGCCCGGTTCCCACATGAGCAGGTGATTTTCGGCCAGAAAGCGAGCGAACAACATGCGGTGCCAGTGTTCGTAGGCCACTTCCCAAACCAGCCGCTGAAGGGATTGCTCCCGACCCTCCCCTCCCGCTCTCCCCGAGGGCGAGGCGAGCCAGCCATCCCCCAACTGCCGGCCATGCGTGCGCAAACGGCGGCGAAGCGCCTTCTGTTCGTCGGACAAATGACTCGGCGCCTCCCGGTCGCCCACACCCAAATGACCGAGCGCGGCACGGGCCGCAGTTTCGGCCACCTCGCGGGCGGCCTTGACCGTGTTTTCGAGGGCGTTGCGCAGATTCCTGGCAAGCGGGAGATTCGGGGTAGGCATCAGTATTCCAGAGACGATTTGGGGCAGCCGGGCGCGGTCTACAACGCGATGGGTCCTTTCTGGACCCGATCCAGCAGGAGCGCCTCCACCTCGGCCAGCCAGATTTTAACTTCCTCGGTCGTGTTCAGGGTGCGCTTGGGCAAATGGACGCGCACCACGTCCGGCCGGAGCAGCCGGGCGGCTTCCAAGCGCACCGCATCGAAGCGATTCCGCAAGGCATGGGTGCGTTCGCTCCAGCGGCGCAGGTCGCAATCGTCCAAAGCATCGCTCAGATTCTCGGCCGTCGAGAGATCGAGGGTCGGCGGCGGTTCGATGTGCTGATCGCCGATCAGCCGGTCCCGTTGTTCCGCGTCGAGGGCCTGCCAGTGGGCATCGGCGGCCAAGTCCGGCCATTTGCGCCTCGTATTCCCGAGCAAAAGCCGCCAGCTTGGCATTCAGCGCCCGGCGCAGCAGGTCCACGGTCCGGTCCAGCAGGGGACGCACCGGGTCTGGCTCCGCCAACAAGCCGCGCTGATCCAGGATGGCCTGCCTTTCCGCCCGAAGCGCGGCGTAAGGCTCCAGTTCCTCGGCGTGTCGGATCAGCGCCGTGAATTGCGTCCACGCCGGCAGCCGATCCCGAATCGCCTCGGCGAGCGCTCGCCAATGCCCGGCCAGGGTCGTCAGTTCCCCGCAGCGAGTGAATAACTCCAACAGCAAGCCATTCCCCGACAGGCTTTCCAGCGCTTCGATGGCGTCCAGTTTAGGCGATGCCGGCTGGGGCGCCGGCCCGCCGGCGGCCTGCGCCAGCGCTTTCAGCGCCGCGATCAGCGCCGGCGCCTTGGCCAGTTCCTCGTGGGGCGGACAAGGGATGCCCAACGCGGTGAACAGCCCCCGAATCTTGATCTTCTGCACGGGGGAGATGGTGACCGACTCCAGGCGGAAACTGGCCTGAGTCAGCTTGTTGCGGTCGAGGCTCTTGGCATCCACCGCCCGTCCGGCGGCATCCGTAGCGCGCGAGATGGCCGGTCGCCAGCAGGGTGAACAGGGCGCCGTCGATGGCGTCGCGGGGCCAACCGTAGGGAGGATGGCTGAAACGGTCGCGAATCTCCGCGCCTTTCTTGCCGGGACCGATGTAGGCCATGACTCTTTTGGCAGACCGGGTGCTGGGGGGCATCCTGGGCGTGCCCCACCGCTTTGAGCGCCTCGTTATTCCCTTTGCGGGCTTCTTCCACCACCTTGCCCCAACCGTCCTGGTCGGCGGTATCGAACTCCCGGTACAGGCGGATCACCGACGCCTGGGCGGCGCGGGTCACCTTGTCCACCAGGGCGTTGCCCTCGGTGATTTCCTGGCCGCCGGCCTGGAACAGGCGCGCTCCGGCGAAGAGGTGGTCGAGGATCTGGGCGATCGTTTGGTCGGCGGTGCGCTGCCGGCTTTCCATCGAGCGCTGGGCGTCGCGGCCTTCCTCGGTGTTGGGCGCACCCTTGCGCGTCAGGGTGTTTCGGGCGGCTTCCTGAGTGACCAGCGCATTCGCCAAGGCATCGCTGTGCTCCCTGGGCAGGAACAGGAACAAGGTAGGATGATCGGCGCCTTTGGCTCTGGCGTCGGCGATGACCGACTTTTCCTCGGTCTGCCAGCCGGTTTGCATCCATAGATACAGCGCCTGGTCGTGGTCTTTCGGCAGGGTTTCATCGAAACAGGCGACCAGCTTGCGCGGTTCGCGGGTCTTGCCCTGGGTCACCTGAACCGGATCGAGCATCTTCTGACAACGGGTCTTGAAGAGGGTGGCGCGTTGCACTTCGATCCGTTGCGGAGCCGCCTTGAGTTCCGCCTCCTGGGCGCGGAATTCTTCGTACCAGGCGCTGCTCTCGCGGGTTTGCAGACGGTATTCCGTGCCGCTGCCGCCGTCGAGCGCCATGATGATGCGGTCCTGATGCTGCAATTCATCCAGGCAGGACGGCAGCGCCTTGCGCAGCTCGCCGGAACCGGTTTTGAGATCGGTGACCAGCAAATCGGCCAGCGTGTCCTCGGTGGCCCGGAGACCCAGGTCCAGCGCGGTGTCCGCCGGCAGCTTGTTGATCAGATAGATCAGCTTGAGCAAGCGGCCCTTGAGTTGCGCCCGGTCGTTCCCCGCCGCGAACTTTTGCGCGTGCTCGTAGACTTCCCGGGGCAATTGCGCGGTGGAAACCAGGTTGGCGGCGATCTGATCGTAGAGGAAATCGCCGGAGACCGCTTGGCCGAGCGGCTGGTCGGCGGTGGCCAGCACGGCTTCATGCACCACCCGCAACTGGCTGCGCAGTTGCGACACGGTTCCGGTGGTGTCGATGGTGCGCAGCACCCGCTCCCAGAAGCGCCGGCGCACCGGCAGGAGGGGGTAATCGGCGGTCAGCACCGCCTCGTCATCGGTGACGTGTTCCAGCTTGGTGCCGTGCAGGTGGCGGGAGATCTCGCCCAGGTTGGCGCGCCAGACCCGCTCGATTTCCGGCTGGGCGCTGGGTTTCTTGGCGAGAATAATCTGCCGGGTGACGTTCTCCACATCCCAGTCCCCCAGCATGACGGGCACCGGAAAACGGGCCATCAGGCGTTGCAGGTTGGGGGTGCCCGAGAGCGCCGATTGCCCGGTGCCGACGAACAGCAACCGGCCGGTGAAGTGCTTGCACAGGGTCTCGGTGACTTCCTGGACCAGGTGCGCTTTCTGGGTGTCGTTGCCGATGTATTGTTGCACCTCGTCCAGAACGACGAGGGTGGGCGGGAACCGATCCTCTTCCGACAAGGCATCGGTGAGGGCGGCAATCAACTGATCGCTCGTGATATCCGTGACCTGTGGATACTGTGCCTTGAGCAACGCCCGGGCGGCTGATTCGGATTCGGCAAACGCCGGGTAGGCTTGGAGCAGGGCCTTGGCTAAATGGGGCGAGACATACAGATGCGGGAGTTCCTGAGCCAAGCGGCGACCCGCCGCCTGGAGTTGGGCTTCGACGGTGTCCAGCAATCCCTCACGACGCAGCCACATCACGAACTGCGCCTGGGCGTACTGTTCGGGGAGCCCCCGCGATTTGAGGACGATGCCGAGCAGCGCGAGCCGCACGTTGTCACCCGCCCCTGCACCCAGCTTGCCCGCCGCCGCATGGAGGCCGCCGTGGCGCTTGCCGGCGGTGGTGAGTTCCTTCAGGGCATCGCTCGCGCGCGTCGGCAATCGCGCCAATCCCCGCGCGGTGGCGCCGTCGGCAAAGGTAAAATCCGTCCAGAGAACGCGGAGCATCTTGGCGAGATGCGATTTGCCGCTGCCGTAGAAGCCGGAAATCCAGATGCCCGGCTGCTCGGTGCGGCTGCCCAGGTTGCGCAGGAACGTGTCGAGAATGGTTTCCATCCCTTTCGCGTACTGGCCATCGCACACGAAAGTCTCCAGTTCGTAGCGCAACACCCGGAGGGCGGCCTCGGAGCGATCTTCCGATAACTCGGCTACGCCGTTGTTCAGCAGCCGGTTTTGCTCCGGCGCCTTGAGGTAGATCTCCCGATTCAGCATGGGTAACTTCCTGATGAATCATGCATTGTTATTCTTGGATCGCAATGATTTGCCCCCCTGTCCCGGAGGGACAAGGGTTGGGGGTGAGGGTCTTTATTCCTGGGCCAACAGAGGTACGGCCAGGTAATTCCAGCCATCCCGGGCATCGAGCAGGCGGTAGACGTGGTTCTCCGCGTGGTATTCGCCGGGAAAGAGCACCAGCAATCGACCCTGGACGGTATCCTTGATCCCTTCCACCACCGTCGAAACCCGAGCCACGCCGAACAGGGTACCCACTCCCAGCAACGCGACCACCGTGCGGTCATCCGCCTCCCGCTCGATCCGCTGCCGCAAGCACACCATCAGCGCCTTCACGAACTCGGTCAGTTGACCCGCTCCGTAACCCTCCAAATCCTCCGGGCACGCGAAGTAGGCCTCCCGATATTCCTGGGCCGCCATCCACTCCGGGAAGGCATCGGCGAGATCCATCGGTAGCCAGCGACGCCCCGCTTGCTGGGTGACCTGCTCGAACTCGGCGACGTGGGCGCGCAGCCGCAACTCGTCGGTTTTGTCGTACACCGCGAAGATGACTCGCTGAATGGCGGCCAGCCCGACCTGCCAGGGTACGGCAAGATGGTCGCGGTAGGCATTAACCAGTTGGGTGATCCTGCTCATGGCGCCACGATTCCTCCTCGGCGGTCAGATAGCCGGGGAAACGGATTTCCTGAATCCCGCCGGCGCTCAGAAAAACGATCGACTCCCGCTGGGCGGCCAAGGTAGCCAACCGTTCCAGTTCGACGGGCGAATCCGACAGCAGCCGCAGCCACGGAGAGGCGAACAACCGCTGCCCGGATCGCCCTTCGAGATAGCCCAAAAACAGACAGAAGGCAACATTGGCCGGGCCGATAGCCGGAACCGCGCGAATCTTTCGAACGCGACCGGTCAGATAACCCGCCCGGGTCCAGGAGCCGTTGATGTTCTGGGCGAAAGACTTTAGCGACGCGGGGCTGAAGCGATCGGGATGATTCGCCGCCAGAAATCGTTCCAGCTCCTCGCGGGTAACCCGTTCCCCCGGTTGCTTGTCCAAGATGAAATCCTGGCTGGTCCGCAACAGAGGGTCGCGAGCCAGGGCCAGGCTCAGCGCGAGGACAGGCTGAGCGGCTTTATCCTGCCCCCAAAACTTCCGGAAAACCCGAAATAGCGGTAATGCCGGCTCCAATCCATAGAGCCCGACCAGGTGGCGCAGGGTGAGTTCGCGGGATTTTTGCGTCGGTTTGCCCAGCGCATTCCGTTCGATGACTTCCCGGCGGTAATCCGCCCGGCTCGCCGTTTCGGGCAGGCGGTCCAGAAGCGCGACGATTTCGTCGAACATCATCGTTCGAGCAGAATGCGCGCCATTGTGACCGAAGCGATAGCCGAATCGCACTAACGGGAGTTTCACACTCGTAACCGGTGGACTCAACCCGCCTTCGGACGCGCCGCGTTCCTTCAAGGACAGCTTGGGATAGACCGGCGCCGGCGCCGGGGCGTCCCGCGTCTTCGGCTCCGGCGCCTTCGGGTCCGATGCCTTTTCGTCCGGCGCCTCGGCCGGCGGCGCGTCCGGTTCCGGCGCCTTCGCCTCGGCCGCCGTCTCGGGTCGGGCCTTCTTCTCAAAAATCTGCAACGCCGGATGCTTCAAGGCGATCTCGCCGTCCGCGAACCGTTCCAGCGACCCGCTCAGCGCGGCCACCCACTGCGGGATAGTCCTTCGCCGCCTGCTCCAGCTTGCGCCAGACCTTCGGCGGCAGGATCGCGGTGACGGTGCCCTTCCTCGGTCTGGATGCCGATCTTGATGCCGCCTTGGACTTGGAGGGGTCGCGGCAGTTCCGAGAATTTCACGGTGAGTTCGAGGCGGCCGGGCACGAGGTTTTCCTTCGGGAGGGGGGTGGCGTCGGGGGGTAGATCGGGCTTGCCGGTCGCGGCCGGCTTGCCGGCCTTGAGCTGCTGGCGGGCGATGGCCCCTTGCTCCAGCGTCACCAGCCCGGCCGGCTGGCCTTGCAGGTCCCACCGCAGCAAGCCGGCTTTGAGGGACTTGAGATAGCGCGCCCGGTCGCAGTAGACCGCCAGCGCCTTGCGGAGCGCGAGGTGCGGCACGTCGGGATGTCGGGCGCGCAAGTCGAGGTGGATGCCGATCTTGAGCGGCCGGGGCCGCTCCCAGTCGAAGCAGGCGGGGTACGCCTCGGCCAGCGGTGGCAGCGCGGGCTCCGACGCGGGCGCGGGGTCGGTCGCGTCGGTCGGGCCGGGATCAGCGACGACGGGGCTCGGGTCGATCATGGCGTTTGGTTCCGGTTAGCACGAGCTGGGGATACGGGGTTTTTTGGGGAGTCGGGGGGACCAGCACGTATTGGGGCGTTCCGCAACGTGGACGTCGCTTCTCAAGAAAACCACAATCTTTACATGAGTTGCTGTCTTTCGATGAATTAAGTTGGAATCAAAGATCCACCGACTGTGGTTCTGTATCTGAATCGTGGAAGGGTATCGATGGTCAAGTAACTAACTTGGGATAAAAACTTCATAAGCATAGCTCAGAAGTTATCGATACTGGTCTGGTGCCAACCCGAAACCTGTAAGAATAGCCTCGCATTCGGCTAGAGTATGGTAACGAAAGGTGATAAAACCGGCTCCTTTCTTGTTTGAGCGAATTTTTACCGGTGCGGCGAAATGTTCCATGAGCACTGTTTCCAGTCGATGGATATCCGGATCTTGACGAACATCAGGGGTACGGCTCATTTTTTGTCCTGTAATAGCCTCCTCAAGCCTGCGCACCGTCCAGCCCTTGGCGATAGCAATTTTTGCCAACGCTTGCTGCTGTTCAGGGGGCAATCGGTAAAGCAGGCGGCCATGACCAGCAGTCAGTTCCCCTTGTCTGATATGAGATTGTACGTCGGGAAGCAACTTCAACAAACCTAAGGTCAGGGTGATATCTGCCTTTGAACGGCCTAACAGCGCGGCGAGATCTTTTTGAGTCACCTCAAACTCGTCGATCATCCGCTGGAGACCCTGCGCTGTATCCATTGGATTCAGATCTTCACGCTGGAGATTTTCAATTAATGAAAGAACGGCCGCATCTCGGTCATTTAGAGGGCGGATCACTGCAGGGATCGTGAGTTTTCCAGCGCGTGTTGCCGCCAACCAACGTCGGTGGCCAGCTACCAGCTCATAGCGATGATCACCCTTCGGTCGCACTATGACTGGCTGAATGATCCCCACATCCCTGATACTTGCCGCCAGATCATCCAGCGTCTGATCGCTATACACTTCCCGGGGCTGATAAGGGCTGGGATCGATCATGGCGATAGGGAGCATCTGCATCTCTCCCGTTGACTCCCAATCTTCCATCTGCGCCATAGTCAATGCCTGATGGGGAATCCGGGGCTTGGACAGGGCAATCGCGCTATGTGGTAGCCGGGGTTGGGGTGCCGAAGAGGAGGCGCAACCGATAGTCATCATTGAGCGCGGCCCGGAGTTTCCGACGGCGGATGCTGTCGCGCGGGGGGCCGTTATGACGCAGCACATTCAGGGCGATGCGGCGAATCAAGGCCAGGTTCTCGGCCGAGTGATCGCTGCGCGCTCGACAGGCATCTTCACCAAACTGCACATCCAAAACCCAGTGTTGTTGGTTTTCGATGCCCCAGTGACCGCGCACGGTCGCCGCGAACCGTTCTTGATCCGTGAACGAGCTGAGGAAATAGCGACATTCGGTACTGATTTGATCGCCGATGATCCGGGTGGACTCCACCCGGCCGACCGCTTGCAGCCCCGCCCAGCCCGGTTTCGCCTCCAGCCAATCAAGTTGACTGCTGAGGGCATAACGACGGATCTCGATCCGGCCATGGTCTTTCTCGACGGTTTCCCGGATCGGCAGGTATCCGCGCGCGACTTCGGTATCCAGCCAGAGTCGCGCGTCCTCGCACAAGGTCGGATGGTTGTCTTTGAGCGCCAACACATCGTCGGCTCCACCCTCGACGATCGTTTGCGCGATGGCTTTCTGACAGCCCATCGCATCGATCGACACCACCGCCCCCGACAGGTCGAGCAGGGCCAGCAGGTCGGGAATCGCGGCGATCTCGTTGGACTTCTCGGCGACGGCCTGCTGGGCCAGCACCCAGCGCGCCCGTCCGGCGAACGCGCTCACCAGATGCACCGCCGGGTTGTCACCGTCGCGGCTCCCGCGCACCGCTTTGCCGTCCACGCAGACCGGCTCGCCGGCCAAGCCCGGCAAGGCCGCCGTGGCCCAGGCGGCGAAGGCCGCCCGGAACGCCACCGGATCGATCCTCCCCAGCACGTCGCTCAAGGTGTCGTGCGAGGGAATGCCGTTGGGCAACTCCAGAAAACCCCGCAACCAGGCTTCCTTCTCCTCGGCGAAGTCCGCCATGCCCACCCAGTCCTCCACCCCGCTCAACACCGCACAGAGAACAATCATAAGAACGTCATGGAGCTTGTGGAGCTTGTTCCGCGTCTCGCGGCGCGGATCGGTCAGGTGGGCAAAATACGGGCGCGGGTCGAGCAGTTGGGGCAGCATCAGTCCTCTCCATCCGATCAATCCCATCCCGTTACCCCGGCGATCCGCCTCCTGTCAATCCCCCGCATAGCGCGATTGCCCTGCCTGCCGTCCCCCAGGTTTGGGTGAGCAGCCACTCGCCTCCGGTTTAGCGGGGAGTGATCACCAAAGGGGAGAACGGTGCGCACGGATGCCCGTCAGCTCACTCCCAATCGCTCCCTGATACCCTGGTATTCGTCTAGAGACGTCGCGATGATGGTGATGCGCACCGTTCCGGTCTTCGAGTAACGGAGTTTGACAGCGGCACCCAGTTGCTCGCTCCAGAGCGTTTGTTCGCGAGCAATATCGTCATCGGCGATGTTACCGGGCGATTTCCTCTGGGCCGCTTCTGCCGGTTTCGAGATCTGCCGTTCGAGTTCGCGGACACTCCATTGTTGTTCTGCCGCACGTTGAGCCAGTTCGATTTGGCGTGCCTTGGACAGCCCGAGCAGTAATTCCCCGTGCTTAGCAGTCAGTGCGCCCCGCTCGATGAGCTCCTGAATCGAATCCGGTAGCTTCAACAGCCGCAACACCCGATTGACTGTCTTAACGTTTTGCCCGATGGCTTCGGCGAGCTCGGTTTGGGAGAAACCGTGCTCCTCCACCACGCTTTGATACCCCTTGGCCAGATCCACGGGGTTGAGATCGCTTCGAGCAACATTTTCCGCGAGCGAGTATAAGGCAGTGCGCCGCTCGTCTAAGATGCGGACGATGGTCGGTACCGCGCTCATACCGGCCAGTTGCGCCGCTCGCCAGCGCCGCTCGCCGGCCACGATTTGGTAGCGGTCGCCGGATTGATCGTCCAGCGGACGGACCACGATCGGCTGGATGATACCCAGCGCGCGAATGGTGGCCGCCATCTGTTCCAGTTCGGTCGGATCGGTGGTCCGGCGCGGTTGATTTTGCCGAGGGATCAGTTTTTCGATAGGCAGATCCCGTTTCAAGCCGTCGGTGACGGTAAAATTCCCCGGTTCGGCCAGATCGAGAAACTCCGCCATACTTCTACGTTTACCGGCCATGTCGAGCCTCTGCGGGTGGGTCCATCTCGGCGGCGCGCCAAACCTGCCATACGTGTTGCATGACTTCAGCGTTGACCGCGTTCATCGCATCGATAGCCTTGAGATAGGTTTCGCGGGCGCCGCGCGGGACTTCGATCTCGTAGAGGCTCATCTGATCGCCGGTGGCGCGTTGCAGCTCGCGCGTTTGCGGCATCCGGTTGGTGAGGAGGAATTCGCCGTAAGCCTTGTTCAGCAGGGTGATGTTGGTCCGGGTCTCGGGAGCGCTGTCGGTGCGCGTCATCAGCAGGGAGAGTTGCCGGACCCGCAGGGCGTTGGCATAGGTGCTGGCCAGCTGGGACACAATGGCGAAGTATTGGACGCTGCTGGCGATGTCGTAAAAGTTCGGCGTGATCGGCATCAGGATCATATCCGCTGCCGCGATGGCGTTGAGGCTGAGCATCCCCAGCGCGGGCGGGGTATCCATCACGATTAGATCGTAGCCATCCGCCACCTGCTCCAGGGCTTGGCGCAGGCGCTGGGGCAGCGGCCCGAGGCGTTGCGAGTCGCCGTCACGGGCTTGCAGCATTTGCCAGTCGGTGTACTGCAACGACAGTTGCGCCGGCACCAGGTCGATTTCGTTCCAGCGGGTCCGCTTGATACTGTGCCGGATCAATTCCGGGTCGGCGGTCAGACTGGGGCCGATATCGTCGTCCGCGCCGACGTTCAATCCCGGCACGAGGCCGAACGCGGTGGTGAGCGTGGCTTGCGGATCGAGATCGATCACGAGGACGCGAAACCCCTCGCGCGCCGCGTAGTGACTCAGGTGCAGGGCGTGACTGGTCTTGCCGACGCCGCCCTTGAGGTTGCTGAAAATGAGGCGGGCACACGAGGTGGGACGGCTGACGTCCCGCTTCAACAGCCGTCGCACTTGATTAATTTCGTTGTAGTTGTAGACCCGACGATCCAGCGAGCCGACCCGTGCGGTGCGCGGCTGCGGGAGGCCGCCGCCGCCTTCCTTGTCGCGCAGGTGCTGGCTGGTGCAACCGATGATTTCCGCCGCTTTTTCGATGCCGAAATCGGGCAAACAGCGCTGCTCGTAGTCGCGTTCCAGGTAGGTTTGCAGGTCGTTCAACAGTTGCCGGCCGCGCTGGGAGGCGTTCTCCGCCAACTGGGCCAGATCGAATCCACTCACGAGCATCCGGGAGCACTCCTCACGATCAGGATAGTGTGTTTGCTATTTTGTTTATGTTTGCATATTTTTGGCAAACAAATCGCTCTTTCGCCAATTTTCTCACCGGTGAGAATTCCGATGCCGCCAATTTCTCACCGGTGAGAAATTCACGCGGTCTCATCGGGTCGGCAGGGGCAATTTCCGCGACGACCGCCAAATCGACAACCCCGACCCTCAACCCGCGAACCGAGGCCCACCATGCCGATCTCGAAACCATCGCCCGTATCGTCGAGTTGCGTCGGTCAGCGCGACCGGCGCCCCGGAATTCTCCGGCCGGTCGGTGGCCTGCTGCTCTTGATCGCCGCCCTGCTCGCCGGCGACCCCAGCGCCGCCGAAATGTACAAATATCAAGACGACCAAGGCCGCTGGCACTACGCCGACCGACCACCGTCTGACCGACAACCGGTCGAAGCCTTGCCCGTCCCGGCCGCGAAGCGCCGCCCCGACCACGACCTGAACGCCATGCTGCGGGCCAAGTTTCCGCCGAAGACCCCGGTCCAAGAAGCCACGCTCGGCACCGTCACGGTCAAAACGCCGGTCGGCATTGGCTCCGGCTTTTTCGTCTCCGCCGACGGCCATCTCCTCACCAACAAGCACGTCATCCAACTTCCTGAAGGCCAGCGGGAAAAGCTCCAAAGCAACCTGGGCGACGCCCGGCAGCAACTCGACCGCTTCCGCCAGCAACTGGCTTGGCGCGAACAGGAACTGAACGCCTTCAAGGCCGATCTCGCCCGCTATCAGACTGGTCTGCACGGGCTTTCGGACGGCCCGGAGAAAGCCGAAAAGCAGCAGTACTACCAAGCCAAGCTGGAACAATATCAAACCATGGCAAAGGAATTGGCCGACGACCGCCAAAAATTCCAACAGCAGGAAACCGCGGCTACCGCGCAGCGGCGCGAAATCGACTGGAAACTCGCCGTCGCCGACGCCGCGCGATCCTTCATCATCATCCTCAAGGATGGCACCGAATTAAGCGCCACGCTGGTCGCCGTCAGCCGAGAGCACGATCTGGCCCTGCTGAAACTGGACCAATATCGAACGCCTCGCCTGCAACCCGCCGCCCCCGCTGAAGTCGGCCAGGGTGAACCGGTGTACGCCATCGGCAGCCCGCTTGGCCAGCCCGACTCCATCAGCACCGGCGTGATATCTGGTTACGGGTCGTCCTTCATCCGCACCGACGCCAAAATCGTCCCCGGCAACAGCGGCGGCCCGCTGGTTCTCACCGATGGCCGGGTCGTCGGCATCAACACCCTCAAACAGATGATCCGGGCACCCGAGGGCCAGTTCGAAGGGCTCGGCTTGGCGATCACCATCGACACCGCGCTGCACGAGTTCGCCCGCGACCTGCCGCGCGAATAGTTTTGGGTTGAAATTATTTTGGGCGCGATGGCTAAATAACCGATTAGGGTGTATGGAGAAGTCGGGAAGAGATACGCTATATCGCCGAACTGTGAGGGCGTAAGGAACTCCATAATCGACTGTTGAACGAATTCCATAGAGAAGACATTCTTGCTGCCCGACCGACCCGCCGCATCGGCCGCCGATAATCCCGGTTCCGAGGACATGACGCATGACCGAAGACGAACGCCACGCCGGCGCCCTGGTCGCCGCCTGCGCCAAGGAAGCCGGCGCCCACATCCTGGCCTACGCCCGCGCGGCCGGGCTGGACCCGCCCTCGTTCCTGGTGAGCGTCGCCGCCGTGCTGGCCTCGTCAGCCCTGGCGGCCCAGCCCGAGGAGCAGCTGGCGGCGGCGTCCCGCCATATTCAGAACGCCTTGGGACTGGTGCATTGTTTGCGGGAGGGCGAGGATGCAACTTCGCTCTCTCCCGAGAGTTTCGCCGCGCCGAAGACCCCGCGATGAGCGGGCGGCGCGATGCCGATTAACCCCGACATCCGCCAATCGCCATCCCGACCGGGGAGTGGACCGTCACCGCGATCCTGCCGCCGAAGGTCTGGCGCAAGCTGGAACAGGCGGCGAAGGACTACCCGCAGTGGGTGGCCGCCCTGAGCGGGTCGCTGGGACGGATCAAGGACGGCGAAATCGCCCTCCAGCACCCGACCGTGCAGATTTTCGAGAAAAAGGCCAAACCCGCCGCCGCACCGGAGGGGAGGGCGTCGGAACCGAACGGATCGGAAGTCGAAGCGTCGGCCGCAAATGCGCCGATCCCGGCGCCGCCGTACCCGAAGTTGTCCCTGCAGGAGCGCGGCGCGGCGCAGGCGGGTTGAGCGGTCGGGTCATGGCGAGACGGGGTGGGGCGGTTCGCCGCGCGTTTCCGGGCCGGGAACGCCATCGCCGAGGCGCGATCCGCCGAGCCAACCGCCGATACGGCGGCGACCTGGGGAGCGCCGGTCGAGTTCTCCGGCCGGCCACGTCGGCGGGTTCGTGGATCACGATCTGTATCATTGCCTGTGGTCGCGGCACTATCCGGCGGACTTGACCCGCGACCGGTATGGGCGCTGGGCGCGGGCGGTACGGGACGGATGGGTTGAGAGCGGATCCTCATGCCGAACGACGAACGCACCGATAGACCGACTTTGAACGAGCCGCCGGCACCGGACGAGGCGCGGGCGGGTGTTGCCGGGGACGCGACCGGGCGACCGGCCCGCCCGCCGCGAAGCCGGGTCCGCTTCGGCCTGGCGGCCCGGCTGTCGCTGGCCTTGCTCGGGGCGGCGAGCCTGGTCTTCGTGACGGTGTTTTACTACGACTACCGGGAATCGCGCCGGCACCTTCTGGCCGGCGTCCGGGAAACGGTCGCCGGCTTGAGCGGCGCGATCGTCGGCGACCTGCAAGGCGTTCTGGCCGATGTCGCGGCGGTCGCGGCCGAACTGGCGCAAGTCGCCGAACGAAGTTCCGACAGCGAGCGATGGCGGGCGGCGGCCGCGGACGCCATCCTGGACAGCGCCTACTGCCAGGGCGCGACGCTGGCAATCCGCGCCGACCCGACCGCCGATGGCCGGATCGAGCGGGCTCTGGATTGCCGGTACACCCGCGCCACCAAAGTGATCTGCGAGCCGATATCCCCGAGCGAGCCCCCTCCGCCGAGCGACCCCGCGACCCCGTCCCGGGCGGCGGACGGGGGATTCTGGAGCGAACCGGTCGCGGCCGCCGATGGCGCCACGTTCGTGGCCGTGTACACCCTGCCCGTTTATCGGGACACGAGCGCGGGCAGGGTGTCCGTGGGCGCGGTCGGCGCCAAGCTGGCGATGGCCGATCTGGCGGCCGCGGTCGAGCGACTGCGGGTGTTTCGGAGCGGCTACGTTTTCCTCCTGTCCGGCGCGGGGCGCTATCTGGCCTATCCCGACCGCCCGGCGGTGATGCGCCAGACGATTTTCGATCTGGCCCGCTCCCGGGAAGACGATGCGCTGCGGGTGATCGGCCAGCGGATGATCGGAGGCGAAACCGGCTTCGCGGCGGCGCGCGACCCGTATCGGGGCGAACCGGCCCACCTCTATTTCACCCCCTTGCCGGGCACGGGTTGGTCCGTCGGGGTGGTGTTCCCGGAAACGGAGCTGTTCGCCGACTGGGACCGGCTGGCCGGCGAGGTCGCGCTGATCGGCGGCGGCGGGCTGCTGCTGTTGCTGCTGCTGCTGTCGCTGCTGGTGCGCCGGTTCGTGCGGCCGCTGCGGGCGCTGACCGAAACGAGCGCGGCCATCGCCGCCGGCGATCTGGACGTGGCGATTCCCGCGCCGCGCGCCGCCGACGAGGTCGGGGTCTTGACCGCGTCGTTCGCGGACATGCGCCGGTCGCTGCGCCGGCAGATGGAAATCCTCGCCGCGACCCGGGCGGCGGGGGCTCGGCTCGAAAGCGAGCTTCGCATCGCCCGCGCCATCCAGGCCAGCGTTCTGCCGCGCGACCCCGCCGCCCTCGCCCGCGCCGGCGGGCTGGCGGTCGCCGCGCATTTCCGGCCGGCGCGCGAGGTGGGGGGCGATCTCTACCAGTGCTTCTGGCGGGCGGATGGCCGGCTATTTCTGGGCGTCGGCGACGTGGCCGGCAAGGGCGTTCCCGCCGCGCTGATGATGGCGGTCGCGACCACGCTGATCAAGGCGGTGGCCGCGACCGAGCCGGATCCGGCCGAGGTGTTGCGACGGGTCAACCGCGAGCTGTGCGCGATCGACGAGGAGCTGCTGTTCGTGACCCTGATCGTCGCCGCGCTGGCGCCGGCGGACGGCGAGTTGCTGCTCGGCAACGCCGGCCACAACCCCCCGCTGCGGGTGCGGGCCGACGGCGACTGCGAGTTCCTGGCCGTGGCGCCGGGGCTGGTGCTGGGCGTGGACCCGGCTGTCGCCTACGCGACGATGCGCTTTCGGCTGGCGCCCGGCGAGACGCTGCTGCTGTACACCGACGGCGTCACCGAAGCGATGAGCGCCGCCGGCGAGTGCTATGGCTCGAAGCGGTTGCTGGACGCCGTTCGGGGAGCGGGGGCGGCGACCCCGCGCCGGCTGGTGGACGCGGTCGTGGCGGC
>JBAOII010000011.1:0-433319 GCA_037045685.1 Candidatus Competibacter sp. | reverse complement strand
GTTTCCGGTCTTCCAGACAGCGCAGGAAACGGACCCGGCTGGCCGCGTCCTGCCGTTCGAGAATCGCGGCCCAGAGGGTGTCGTCCACGTTGTAAGTCCGCCCTTCGGCCAAGCACACCGGAATCACCGTTTCCACCGGCACCGCCAGATCCCCCGCCGCCGCTTCCACCGCCGCGCGCATGTTGGCGGCCTTGACGCCCGCTGGATTCAACAGATCGTAGGGCGGTCGCCACTCGCGGGACGGGCGGAGCTGGTCGATGTGGGTGAGCGCGACCAGCAGGGGCGGCGGCCGGCGATCCGGTCGGGCAGCATACCCATCTCGCAACGCATCCAGCCGCTCCCGATCCCATTGCCGGTCCGGGCGATGCGCGGCACAGACCCACAGGATCAAATCCGCCGCCAGCGCGGCCTTTATGAGCGTCTTTTCATCCAGCAGCGGCGAATCGCAGCCGGGCGCATCGAAAATCAGGGCCGCGTCCAGCCCATCGCGCTCCAAACGGTAAGGGGTCAGCGTCGCGGTGGTGTCCGGCAGCACGTCGGTCGCGGCGACCAACCGCCCGAACAGGGCGTTGATCAAGCTGGATTTCCCGGCGCTCGCCCGGCCCAACACCAGAATTCGCAGCGGTTCGCCGTTTCGAGTGGCGGCAACCTCGGCCCGCCGCAAATCGGCCCGCGAGGCTTTGCGTCGGTTCGTCGGTCGATTCGACATCGGTCAAAAGTCAACCGACCGCTGTAAAGATCGATGGCGTAATAACCGACCTTGCGCACGTATTCCCGCAACAGCCAGCGGTGCAGCTCGATCCAGGCGACGCCGTAGCCGCGATTGCGCAACTGCCCCCAGATTTCGCTCAGCAGGGCGTCGGCGGGATTGATCGCCAGCCGGCCGGCGCGATACACGTTCAGCAACCGCTCGGCGAACGCCTTCCAGCGCCAAGCGCGGAGCAGATCGCCGACGGTCAAGCGATGGCTGAACGGGATCTGCTCCGCGACCGTGGCACGCAGATCGCGGCTGGCCCGCTCGATGATCAGCAGCGCGTGCGGCACGGTGAGTTCCAGCAACGGCCGCTCCACTTCCGGGTGGTAGTGGCGGGCGACGGTTTCCAGCGCTTTCTGCCCGAGCGTCCAGATCCGGCCACCCTCGCTTAACGGCCAATCCTCCGGTTTCACCTCCTCCGCCAAGCGATCGACCGCCGTCCAGGCGCCATCGGCTCGCGGCGGCCAATGCGGGTCGGGGCCGGTCGCCGCGTCGGCCAACAACTGGCGATCCCGGTCGCGCAACCCGTATTGCAGGCCATATCCGGCGGCGCTGCACGCCACCATCGCCAGCAGCCACCACCGCAACACCTCGGCCTGCCACAGCCAGAACGCCCCGACCGGCAACAGGGCGACGACCGGCAACGCCCACAACAGGAGCGCGGCCAAGCGCCAGCGGTCGATCCGGCTTAACAGTCGCTTCACGGCGAGCGTTCGCTCCCC
Organism: Candidatus Competibacter sp.; assembly: GCA_037045685.1. Taxonomy (GTDB): domain Bacteria; phylum Pseudomonadota; class Gammaproteobacteria; order Competibacterales; family Competibacteraceae; genus Competibacter_A. The sequence goes on along the minus strand of JBAOII010000011.1, from coordinate 431,843 downwards.
TCGCCCTTTTTCTCCCCTCTCCCCTCGGGAGAGGGGCCGGGGGTGAAGGAGAGAGGCGTTGCGGGTGAGGGCGCGGATTTCAAGATATTGGCGCCGGTCGCCAGCGCCTCGGCATAAACCCGGCGCAGCGCCTCGGAATCGACGGAACCGCCTTGGCGCCGGACGGCGAAATAGTGGCCGGCGGCCTTGCCGAGCGCGTAGGTCGTCGCACCGCTCGCCGTCGCCCCCCACATCGCGCCGACCGTTTGGCCCCAGCCGGGGACGAGCTTGACCACTTCCCGCCCCAGCAACCGCGCCAGATAGCCGGCGCCGATCCCCACGCCCAGCAAACCGAGAAACTCGGAAACCGAGCGTCGATCCCAAATCTGGCCGTATAGCGTGGCGAGAGCGTGCAGCAGCTTGGCCTGCATCGCCGGCACGCCGACCAGATCGACCAGCGGCAGCGCGCCGATCCCGGCAGCGGCCACCGCATGGCCGACGATGTGCGGGTGCGCGGCGCGAGCGTAGGCATCGCGCACCCCGGCATCGCCCCACAACATCGCCCGCAACCGCAGCGCGGACACTGCCTCGGCGGCGGCCCAAAACGCCTCCAGGCCATAGTTCGCCGGCGTCCAACCGTCCTCCGGCAAGGTCAAATCGACCGGCGTCCAGCGCACCGGCGCCGATCCCGGCAATTCGCTCAAACGCCCGCGCTGCTCATGCAGTGCGCGCGCGAGGTCATTGGGCACTTGGGGCGGAAGCGGTTCGCGATCGTAGGGATACGGCAAAAGATGCTCGCCGCCGGGCGGATAGAGTTCGTGCAAGCCGGTCTGGGCGATCAGCACCGGCCATTCGGGGTGGCGGCGACGCACCGCGCGCAACACCTCGAACACGGCGTCCTGGCGCACGTCGGCCGCTTTCATCGCCCCCAGCACCAGATGCGCCTGAGACTCGCAATAGCGAATGTCCTCGGCAGGATCGTAAGCCACCTCGCCCAAGCCGCGCGTGTCGAGAAAGCGCACCAGCGGCGCTTCGGTGGGAAAATCGTAAAACCGGGCGGTGCGGGTGCAGGGCTGGAAACCGTTGCCGATCTCGGCGGCCTCGCTGCCGGTCAGGGCACGGATGATGGAGGTCTTGCCGGCCTGCGCCTTGCCCAGCAGCCACAGCACCGGCAACGGTTGCCGCGCCCGCGCCTCGCGCAGCGTCGCGTCCAACTTTGCCGGATCGATTCGCGGATTCAGCAAGGCATCGCGCAGCCGGCGCCAACCGTCGAGATTAGCCATGAATTGTATCAACGAACAGCGCCGGGGACCCGGACGGAAACCGCGAGAGTACGGCGACACCGAGGAAACGTCGAGCCCGGCGCGCGGTTCCAGCCACCCCAAAATAATCGCCCCCTCGGGTGCGGGGGGCGATCATCGGGTCAACGCCTTATCGTCGGTGAGCCGACGTACCCTCACCGCCAATCTTCGCCATCGTAACGCTCGGGACGAGGCGGCGGCGGCGCGAACCGGTCATTCTCCTCGTCCCAGAGCCGGTTGCGGGGCGGCCGGACCCCGCCGTCGCAATCGATCACGCCCTGACGGCACAGCGTTTCGCGCCAAGCATACTTCAGGAAGAATTGGACGAACGGCCGCCGCTCGGGATCGAACTCCACCCGTTTCGATGGCGACCACTCGCTCTCGCCGTAGCCGGTGCCCGGCTCGGATTTTCGCGAGGCTTCGGCGGACGGTGCGGCTTCCGTCGGAGGCCGCAAGCCGCGCTGGTTGTTGTAACCGCTGCCGCCCTGGCCCCAGGGCTCATAGGGCGCATTCTCCCGAAACGCCGCCACCGCGATCACGCCCATCGCGGAGTAATCGCCCCAGGCGCCGGAGTAGGAATCGCCGGCATCGGTGAAATAAAAGCGGTTGACCCGGTTTTTGCCGGTGCGCCAGCCCTCGTAGGTTTCCTGCTGATAGGGTCCGAGCACGTACATCCGTTCGTCCGAACGCAGTTCGGAGCGGGCGCCGGAAATGATGTTGCGACCGTCCACCGCGACCACCACGCCCACGCGCTGGTTGCTGCGATTGCGAATCCGGATGGAATAGTTCTGGCCGCGCTTGGCCTCCAGATACGCCTTGTAAATCCCGGGCCGATCCTCCCGCCGCAGCGGGTACTCGGGAAGCGACCGGCCACCGTGGCCGATGACCTCCACCTCCACGTCGCCCACCCCCGACCGCTCCGCCCAGACGGCGGCCGGACTCAGTACGGCCAATAACGCTGCCAACACCGCTTGCCATCTCTTCATGGAACCTGCTCCCCGTCGATTGTTTGCCGCCGCGTTCGATTTCCACATCGCTCGTTTTCGCGCTTCAGCCTATGGACGGCTAGCTGAATCCATACTGAATGCCGGTCGGGCTCGCGCGGCCCGTTTTCCCGGGGCGAAACCCGCCCATGATTCAGTCCTGATTCATTCTTAACCCGTTAGGCTGTAAGCTAATTCAATTCGTCCATTTCACTTGGAAGCTCCCTACCATGTCCGACAGGTTTCAGCGATCACGACGCTTGGCGCTGACGGCGCTCGCAGGTCTGCTGCTTGCCGGGGGCGTGCAGGCGCAAGGGTTTTGGCGCAATCGCGGCGGCGGCGCTTACGGCGAACCACCGCCGCGCGGCGGAGAGTATCGCCAGCAGTTCGGCGGACCGCCGCCGCGCGGCCGGGACTACGGACCGCCGTCCGGCGAACCGCCACCGCGCGGCCGGGACTACCGCCCGCCACCGCGCCAGTTCGACGACCCGGACCGGGCCGCCAACGCCGCGCGGGAGGCCACCGGAGGCCGGGTGCTGGGCGTCCAGGGCGCGGATCGCGACGGCCAGCCGGGCTACCGAGTCCGCATCCTGCAACCGGACGGGCGGGTGCGCAATTTTCACTACGATCCCGGCAGCGGCCGAATGCGGGATTGAGCGGACCGACCCTCACCGGAACGACCCATAAATATGCGCATCCTGATCATCGAAGACGAAGCCCCCCTGCTGGAGCGGGTGGCCGCCCAATTGCGGGAGCAGGGTTACGCGGTGGACACCGCCGCCGACGGTCGCAACGGCCTGTATCTCGGCCAAGAGTATCCGCTGGACGCGGCGGTGGTGGATCTCGGCCTGCCGGACCTGCCGGGCATCGAGGTCATCCGCCGCTGGCGGGCGGCGGGACGGCGCTTCCCGATCCTGATTCTCACCGCTCGCGGTCGCTGGCAGGACAAGGTCGAGGGGCTGGAAGCCGGCGCCGACGATTATCTGGTCAAGCCGTTTTACATGGAAGAGCTGCTGGCGCGGCTGCGGGCCTTGATCCGCCGCACCGGCGGCTGGACCCAGGCGGTGCTGGCCTGCGGCCCCATCGCCCTGGACACCGGCGCGCAGCAGGTCACCCTGCTCGGCCAGCCGGTCGATCTGACCGCTTACGAGTACAAGCTGCTGGAATACCTGATGCTGCACGCCGGTACGGTGATTTCCAAAACCGAGCTGACCGAGCATCTCTACCAGGAAGACGAGGACCGCGACAGCAACGTGCTGGAAGTGCTGGTCGGCCGCCTGCGCCGCAAGCTGGACCCCGACCGCGACCTCAACCCCATCGAAACCCTGCGCGGCCGGGGCTACCGGTTCCGGCTGGAACGCTCCGCCGGCTAATCCGCCGATGCGCTCGCTCCGGGGCCGGCTGCTCGTCGCCGCCAGCGTGGTGCTGGCCGCTTTTCTCGGCTTGACCGGCCTGACCCTGGACGGCGCGTTTCGCGACAGCGCCCTGGCCTCGGTGCAAACCCGCTTGCAGGCCCAGGTCTACATGCTGCTGGGCGCGGCCGACCTGGATTCCTTCAACCGGCTGGCCCTGCCCCAGACCCTTCCCGAGGCGCGCTTTTCCACGCCGGATTCCGGCTTGTACGCGGACGTGATGGACAGCCAGGGCAACTTGGTGTGGCGTTCGCCGTCGCTGCTGGGTCTGGCGCTCCCGTTTTTTCCGGCGGTTCGCAACGCGGGCGAAACCCAGTTCGCGCTGTTGGAGTCCTCCGACGATACCCCGCTGTTCGTGATGGCCTTCACCGTCAACTGGGAAACCAGCCCCAACCAATACCAGATCTACACCTTTCGGGTGGCCGAAACCCAGTGGGAGTTTCTCGATCAACTGTGGAGTTTCCGCCAAGGACTGTGGGGCTGGCTGATGGCCGCCACCGGCGTGCTGCTGGCGGTACAGGGCTTGATCCTGGGCTGGAGCCTGAAACCGCTGCGCCGGGTCGCCACCGAAGTCAAGGATGTCGAAACCGGGCAGCGGGCCGAACTCGGCGGCGACTACCCCGAGGAGCTGCTCCCCCTGACCGGAAACCTGAACGCCCTGCTCCGGCAGAGTCGCGCCCATCTGGAACGCTATCGCAACGCCCTGGCCGACTTGGCGCACAGCCTGAAAACGCCGTTGGCGGTCTTGCGGGGCGCCCTGGAAAACAGCCCGCCCACCGAGGAGCTGCGGCAAACGCTGGGCGAGCAACTGGAGCGGATGAACCGCACGGTGGACTATCAGTTGCAGCGCGCCGCCGCCTCGGGCCGCATCGCGCTCAGCGCGCCGCTGCCGGTCGCGCCCATCGCCCGCAAGATCCAGGATTCGCTGGCCAAGGTTTACGCCAGCCGCGCGCCCCGGCTCAGCTGTGAAGTGGCGGCGACCACGATGTTTTACGGCGACGAAGGCGATTTGCTGGAAATTCTCGGCAACTTGGCCGACAACGCCTGCAAGTGGTGCCGGCGGCAGGTGGTGATGCGCGCCTATCCCGCCGATCGCGACGGCCGAACCGAACTGGTGGTGGAGGTCGAGGACGACGGGCCCGGTATCCCGGCCGAACAGGCGCCGCTGCTGCTCGGCCGGGGCCAGCGGGCCGATCCCACCGTCGCCGGCCAAGGTATCGGACTGGCGGTGGTGCGGGATTTGGTGGAAGAAGTCTATTACGGCCGGCTGGACATCGGGCGCGGCCTGCTCGGCGGCGCGCTGTTCCGGGCGCGGCTGCGGTTTCAGGCCAACGGCGGCTGAATCCGGCGCTCCCGAACGCGCTCCATCGCGGCGCGCGGGCGGCACGGGCGGTTTCGCGGTAACCTTGGCCCAAATCGTCACGAGTGACCGCCATGTTGACCATCGCCACCTTCAATCTCTGCAACCTGGGCGCGGATGCCCCGCCGGCGCGCCTCGAACGCCTCGGCGCCATCATCGCCAAGCACTTGGAGGGACCGGCCATTGTGGCCTTGCAGGAAATCGCGGCGGACGGTGCGGCACCGCCGAACGAGCCGGTGCCGGCCGACGCCTCCTATCGCGCCCTGATCGCTGCCATCGCGGGCGCGGGCGGCCCGATCTACGCCTACCGGGAAATTCCCCCGCTGGCCGACCGGGACGGCGGCATGGCCGGCGCCAACATCCGGGTCGGGCTGCTGTTCGATCCGGGTCGGGTGACTTTTTCCGGTCGGGGCAACGCGGGACCGGAGGACAGCGCCGGCATCCACTTCAGCGGCGACGGCCCCCATCTGACGTTCAACCCCGGCCGCATCGCGCCCGCGCATCCCGCTTTCGCGGGCGACAGCCGCCATCACTGGGCGCCCAGCCGGAAGGCGTTGGCGGCGGAATTCGAGGTGGACGGGCGGCGGCTGTTCGTGATCGTCTGCCACTTCAAATCGATGCGCTCGATCAATCGCCGGGAGGAGGATTACGCCAAGAAGCAGCGCCACGCCCAAGCCGAGATCGTCCACGATTTCGCCGCCGATCTGCTGGCGTGCGACCCCCAGGCGGCCATCGTGGTGCTGGGCGATCTGAACGATGTGCCGGGCTCCAAGACGCTCAAGCTGCTCAAGGGCGAGCGGTTGCACAATTTGCTGGAAGATCAACCGCGCGGGCAAGGCTACACCCGGCGGCACGGCGGCCAACCGCAAGCTCTGGATCACATTTTGATCAGTCCGGCGCTGCGGCCCGGAGCGACGGCGCGCATCCCGCACGTCAACAGCGACGCCACTCCCGGCAAACCGGAACCGGCGAGCGATCACGATCCGGTATTGGCGCTGCTGCCCGCGATTCCGGCCAAGCGCTGATCGGCAGCGCCGGCGAGAACGCGCGTTCAATTCACCTCTTTTTTCCCCTCCGAACCGCTCAGATTTGCGCCTCCATCCTCGCCGCCTTGGCTCTGATCGGGAAACGGGTTATACCCCAATGCCTCCGTCAGCACGGGAATCGGTATCAGGCAGGTTGGCTCCATACCATCCACCAGGATTTTCGACAGGTAGGGACCATCCTGCTGTCCGGATGATTGTTCGGTTTGGTTGCCGATCTTGGCGACCAAACCGTTCGCTTGGCCGGTCATCGGCATCCACCCCGGCGCTTGGCCGATGCCCTTGGCGCTGGAATACGTGTTCTGATTGAACGACTCTCCGTTCTTGGAAACATAAATGCATTCATCCGGCACATGACCCACGACTGAAAACATCCCTTGTTTGGCGGTTTTTCCCCGATTGAGCTTGTCGAACAAATCGCTGTTATCCTTGCGCACGGCTCCGCAAAACAAGGCTTGACCTTCGCGCTTTTTGTTGGTGGATTTAATTTTTACTTTTTTTCCTCTCTGTTTTTCTATATAGCGGTTAATCAAATATGCGTAATTATAAACCTCGTGCGTGCTACGGTCAGCCATTCTACCTGTGTTTATATGGCAGATTCTCGTGCCGTCCAGAGTGAGCGAGGGTTCGGCGTTAAAGTCCCTCGCATCTTTCACTTTTTTCAGGGCGATTTTCTCCGTATCAGAGAGCTTGATTTTTGAGGGATTGGCCGCGCCACCGGTGGCATGTTTGCCGATCGGGCTGGCGGGCTTGGGCGGCGCGGGCGTCCGGGATCGGGTTCGTGTGGCGATATTCTCTTCACTCTTGGGCATTTGCGGTACTCCAATCGCACGCGGTCGCGATACCCGGTGCAAATTTTCAAAGGCATCAAACAATTGCGCCGAGCGAAACCGACAAGGCTGCGGTTCTTTCCTCGCGAAGCGCGTTTCTTGTCGTCTCTCATGGCAGAGAGCGTGCCACGATCACCCAACTGAATTATTCGCTTTTCTATCAAATACCTGTCAATTATTCCACCCGTTTTTCGGGCAATCCGATGCGACAAAAGGCGACAGATAACCGCATAGAACACAATCAAGTAACTGATAAATATAAAAAATTTAAGTGTTAATACGATCCGCCACTTTTGTCGCAGCCTACTGGTGTTGATCGCAGATCATACAAATAATTTACAAACTCATCGGGCAATAGCGATTCGTTTCAAAATGGCCCGGCCAAATTGACCTATCACCGATATTGTCAATATCACCTGACACAGCCACTGGCTGCTCGGCGGTGTCAGGCAAGTCGCGCATCGGTCGATCAGCGCGCGGTTGACGCAAAGAATATCCGTTCAGGAATCTTTCAGCGAAGCTATCGTAGAAATGTGTTCAAGACGGCAATCAATGCCCGTTCAGGCATTGAACGTCGATTCCACAACAGGAAGATTGCGAGGGTTTTTCTATGAATAAGACGTTGATGTTTTGCGCGTCCACTCTGCTTTGCTCGCTGTTGGCAGCGCCGGCCGCTTTCGCTCATCGCTACGATGATGGGAACTTCTATCAAAGCGGAGGACGGCATCATGGCCATCATCACGACTTCAAAAAAATTGAATATCTACGAGCGCGACTCGAGCGAGATCGGGCAGAACGGCGACGGGTGGAATGGGCCTACAATCAGGCTCGACGGGTGGGGGATTGGCCCACGGCGCGATACGAGCAGGCCCGGTTGGATCGCCTGGATCGCGAAATCCGGCACGACCAATACGAGCTGCATCGCGCCTACGAGCAAGCGCGGTGGGATCGCCACGACGACGCTTGGCGCGGCGAATACGGCCGAAATTGATGGGCCAGGGCGCATCTGGCTGGGTAAGGCCGGGGAGCAAGTGGCCTGCGGCAACCGCGCCGTCAAAGAGAAAGGGCCTGGATTTTCATCCAAGCCCTTGATCGATCTGGTGGCCAGGGACGGAATCGAACCATCGACACGCGGATTTTCAGTCCGCTGCTCTACCAACTGAGCTACCTGGCCAAGTCGCGCGCTCGCGAGAGTTGCGCATTTAAGCAACTCGCGCGGCTCGCGTCAAGCGTGCTCACGCCTCGGGCGGAACGTAACCCTCCGGCGGCGACGCGCCCGCGCCGAAAAAGAACTGCGTCATTTGCTCTTCCAGGAACTGGCGGGCCTTGGGCTCGAACGGCGTCAGCCGGTATTCGTTGATCAGCATCGTCTGCTGCCGCAGCCATTGCTGCCACGCGCCCTTGGACACATTTTCAAAAATTCGCTTGCCCAGCTCGCCCGGATAAGGCGGCCGGTCCAACCCCTCGGCCTCGACGCCGAGCTTGATGCATTTCACCGTTCGAGCCATCGCGGATTCCTAGTCGTTCGACAGTTTGCTTGCCATCGCCGCCAGCAGCAACCGCACCGGGGCGGGTATTCCCAAATTTTCGAGTCGGCCGATGTTATACCAGACAAACCGCCCCCCATCCATGACCACCCCTCCCGCCTCGGTCACCGTGGCCGGTATCGGACTGATATCGAGCCGAAAATGGCTGAAGCCGTGGCGCAACACTCGCCAGGGCGCCTCGACCGACACCGTCAATCCCCACCGCTCCCGACACCAGTCCGCGATGTCCGCATCCGGCGGGCATTCGGGCAAGCTCCATAGCCCGCCCCAAACGCCCGTCGGCGACCGGCGCTCCAGCAGCACTTCGCCATTCGCGGAACGCAGCAGCAGCATCCGCGTGGCGCGCACCGGCAATGCCCGGCTCGGTTTCGATCCCGGAAAATCCGCCTCCCGCCCTCGGGTGTGCGCGACGCAACCCTCGGCCAGCGGACAGGCGTTACAGCGCGGCCGGCGGGGCGCGCAGATCAGCGCGCCGAGATCCATCATCGCCTGGGTATAATCCGCCACCCGCTCGGTCGGGGTATAGCGTTCCGCCAAGTCCCACAGCACGGCCTGCACGCTCGCTTGACCCGGCCAGCCCTCCACCGCCGCGAACCGCGCCAGCAGGCGCTTGACGTTGCCGTCCAGAATCGGATGCCGCTGCCCGGCGGCGAGCGCCAGAATCGCCCCCGCCGTGGACCGGCCGATACCGGGCAGCTCCTGTAGCGCCGAGATGTCCAGCGGCATCTCGGCGCCCCACCGATCGCGCAAAATCCGCGCGGCCCGGTGCAAGTGACGGGCGCGGGCGTAGTAACCCAGTCCCGCCCACAGGCTCAAGACCGCATCCGGCGAGGCGTCGGCCAGCGCGCGAATATCGGGAAATCGCTCCACAAACCGCCGATAATAGGGGATCACCGTCGCGACCTGGGTCTGCTGGAGCATGATCTCCGACACCCATACCCGATAAGGCGTAGGGTTCTCTTTCCAGGGCAACTGCTTGCGGCCGTGCGCGTCGAACCATTCCAGCACGCACCGGCCGAATTCCACGGGATTCATCGTTCACCTTCGGTCGTTCCAGCACAGCGATCCGACTCGACGAGGGCTTTGACCATGGCACGCATTCTGATCGCCGGCTGCGGCGATGTCGGCACCGCTCTGGGCCGGAATCTGCACGCGGCCGGACACGAGGTTTGGGGGCTGAAACGCCGACCCGCCGACCTGCCGCCGTCCATCCGACCGCTGGCGGCCGATCTCGGCGACCCCGCCACCCTGTCCCGGCTGCCGGCGGCTCTGGATGTCGTCGTCTACAGCGCCGCCGCCGCCGGCTTCAGCGAAGCCCAGTATCAGGCCGCCTACGCCAGCGGGGTCCGCAATCTGCTGCGCGCCTTGCGCGACGCCGGCCAACGGCCCCGACGGCTGTTGTTCACCTCCAGCACCTCGGTCTACGCTCAGCACCAGGGCGAGTGGGTGGACGAAGATTCGCCCGCCGAGGCCAACGGCTTCAGCGGACGTTGCATCCGCGTCGGCGAGCAACTGCTGTGGGAGAGCGGCTGGCCGGCGGTCGCGGTCCGCTTCGGCGGGATTTACGGTCCGGGCCGCACCCGGCTGATCGACAGCGTGCGCGAGGGCAGCGCCACCCGGCCGGCCGGCGCTCCGATCTTCACCAACCGCATCCATCGCGACGACTGCGCGCGGGTGCTGGAACACCTGATCGCGCTGCCGAAACCGGAGCGACTTTACATCGCCGTAGACGACGAGCCGGCGCCGTTGGACGAGGTCTTGTGCTGGCTGGCGACCCGACTCGGCGTGCCGGAACCGCCGCTGGCGCCGCGATCCCCGCTCAAGCCGGGCGCCGAGGCGGGCGGCAACGCCGCCTCGCGGCTCCGCGCCAGCAAGCGCTGTCGCAACGCCCGGCTGCGGGCCAGCGGTTTTCAGTTCCTCTACCCCAGCTACCGGGAAGGTTACGCGGCACTGCTGTGCGAGGCGGGCTGACGGCGGACATCTCTAGAAAGCCGCGCTGGCGAAATCGTAGCTCATTTCGCTGTAGGGGCGTTGCAAGAAGAAGCCCTGGATCAAATCGACTCCCAGCGACCACAAAATCGGCATGGTCTTGACATCTTCCACCCCACCGACGATGGTGGCCGCGCCCAGCGCCTCCAGATTCTCCACCAATTCCTTGAGCTGGGCCTGCTTGTGGCTGTCCTTGGCCAAGCCGTTGACGAAATACATATCCAGCTTGACGTAATCGGCGCCCAGGTTCTTGAGCAGCCCCAGGGAATCGGACCCTCGGCCGAAACGGTCAAGACAGAATCCGCAGCCCAACAGCTTGATGCCGCCGAGGAAGCCGAACATGTCGCGCAGGCTGCGTTCGGCGGTCGATTCGGCCACCTCGAACACGATGCGCTCGGCCTCAACGCCGGACGCTTCCAGCCGCTCGCGCAACCAGCCGCTCAGAGATCGGTCCTGCAAGGTCACCGGCAAGACTTTGATGAACACCGTGATCGGCGACCGCCGCTGCCGCAGCATTTGCAGGGCGTGTTCGATGACCCAGCGATCCAGCTTCAGGCCCAGTTGATGGTTGTGAACCACGCCGAACACGCTGCCCGGCACGATTTCCTGGCCTTGGCTGTCGCGCAGTCGGAGCAACACTTCGTAGCGGTCGACCGCTTCGCCGCGCATGCTGGCGATGGGCTGAAACACCAGCCACAGCCGCTCGTGCTCGAAAATCTCTTGCACCTGCTCCAGCATCCGGGTCCGGGAGGACGCTTCCTGATCGCGCTTGATGGTCATCGTGTTTTGATGCACGAATATCCGCTCGCTCTTCGCCTCCCGCGCCATCCCGCAGGCGGAGTCGGCGCGCTGGAGCAGCATCAGGTGGTCCTGGCTGCGGTCGGTGGCGACCGCGATCCCCAGATTGGTCCGCAGCAGCAAGGCTTGCTCGCCCACCTTGTAAAACCCGGTTTCGAGCATGTCCCGGATGCGGCGGGCCAGCTTGATCAGCGGCTCGTTGATCAAGTTCGGGACCATGACCGTGAAAATGGCATCGCTGAACCGGGATGCCGGCTGATCGTGGCTCAACACCTGGCGCAGCCGGCCGGCGGCCTGCCCGATCACTTCGTCGGCCGTCGCCACCCCGGCGGTATCGCGGATCGAGCGCAGGTTATCCAGCATGACGAACACCACCGCCAGCGACTGGGCGCGCAAGCCGAGGGTGTCGAGCGCCTGCTCCAGCAACATCAGGAAGCGGCGGCGGTTGAAGAAACCGCTGACCGCATCGTTGTCGGTCAGCATGCTGAGCTTGACCCGCATGGAGCGCGACCGGCGCAGCCGCTGCTTCACTTCCCAGCACAAGTAGCTGATCGGCACCGGCTTGATCATCAAGGTGGCGCCGGCAACGTCCAAGTGGGTCAGGTAATGGGCCAAATCCGCCTGAAAGCACAAGAGAACCATCGGCAGGATGTCGCACTCCCGATGCTGGGCGATGACCTCAGCCAGATCCGACCCGCCGATTTCCTTGATGTCCAGATCGATCAGCAACAAATCGGGCCGAAAGCGATGGATGTCCTGGAGCACTTGCAGAGGCTGAATGACGACCAGGGGAGTGATGCCCTGCTCCTCCAGCGCCCCGGCGATCTCCCAGGCTTCGGTCGGGCGATCGTTGACGATCAGGACCCGGTGATAGTCTTGGGCGGTTTGGGGCAACAGGAGATCCGCCAGCACGCTCAGCAGGTCGTCGCCGTCGAGCGGCTTGTTGAAATACGCCGCGCCGCCCGCCCGCACCGCGTCCAGCCGCGCCGTCATGTCGTTGCGCTCGGCGAGGACCAGCACCGGGGCGCGCAAGTTGATTTCTGCGCGCAGCTTGGCGATCATGGCCAGCGCCTGTTCTGGCCCCCCGGGGAAATCGGCGTCCAGCAGGATGGCTCCCGGCATCCGCTCCTGCAATCGCTGCTCGGCTTCGACCAGATCGGCCAAGTGCCGGACCCGGTAACCCGAATCCTCGAGCTTGGCCAGCAAAGGCGATTTTTCTTCGGGGGTGATCAGGAAAATTTCCGGCAAAGGCGCCAAGCGGGGCCGAGTCAGCGGCTCGTCGAGCATGCCCCGGCTTTTTTCGGTCGCCAACCCATGGTGCAGGGCTTCGATGAGGGCCGTCAGCCGTTGCCGATCCGATTCCTGCGGCACCCCGCCCGCCGCCAAACAGCCCTTGACATGATGTTCGAGTTGCGCGACCAGTTTGAGCAGTTGCTCATCGTCGCGGGCCTGCGCGAACTGGACCATGTCCTGCGCCAGCCGGGCCAGCATCGCGAAGGACTTGATATTCCATTTGACGTAGAACAGCTTCTGCCACAAATCATCAATCAGCTTGAGATGGTTGGCCAGCATGAGGTGCTGGCTATTCTGACCGTCCGCCTGACTCATGGCTTCTCCTTGGAATTGTGATGTCGCCGAACCCAAACGAAACCGCGCTCGCAAGCTCGCCGCGCCTCGCGCGCCCGGCACGCCGATCCCTGAAGGGGCGCGCGACCGGGGCCACTGGCGGGGCGGATTAACGCTCGACCTGCTTCACGTCGCGGACCGCGCCCCGAGCCGCGCTGGTCGTCATGGCGGCATAGGCCCGCAACGCCGCCGACACCGGCCGCCGCCGGTTCGCTGGCCGCCAAGTTTGGGCGTCCCGCGCCCCCCGCCGCCGCTGCAACTCGGCGTCGGTGACCGCCAACTGGATGCGACGGTTGGGGATGTCGATTCGGATGCGGTCGCCCTCTTCCACCAGGGCGATGACGCCGCCCTCGGCGGCCTCCGGGGAAACGTGGCCGATGGACAACCCGGAGGTGCCGCCGGAAAATCGGCCGTCGGTGACCAGGGCGCAGACCTTGCCCAGCCCCTTGGACTTCAGGTAACTGGTGGGATACAGCATCTCCTGCATTCCCGGTCCGCCCTTTGGCCCCTCGTAGCGGATCAAGACCACATCGCCGGGCTGGATGCGACCGCTCAGGATCGCATCGACCGCCTCTTCCTGGCTTTCCACGATTCGCGCCGGCCCTTCGAACACCAGGATACTCTCATCCACCCCGGCGGTCTTGACGATGCAACCGTCCTCGGCCAAGTTGCCGTACAGCACCGCCAAACCGCCGTCCTGGGAATAAGCGTGCGCCCGGTCGCGGATGCAGCCGCTGGCCCGATCCAGATCCAGGCTGGGCCAACGGGTGTTCTGGCTGAACGCCTGTTGGGTGGGAACGCCGGCCGGACCGGCGGAAAAGCGCAGACGGGCTTCGTCCCCGGCACTGGCGCGGGCGATGTCCCAACGATCCAGCGCCTCGGCCAAGGTCTCGGCGTGCACCGTGCGCACCTGGCGATGCAGCAAGCTGGCCCGGTCCAGTTCGCCGAGAATCGCGACCACCCCACCAGCCCGGTGCACATCCTCCATGTGGTATTTTTGGGTGGCGGGGGCAACTTTGCACAGGTTCGGCACCCGGCGCGACAGCCGGTCGATGTCGCTCATGGTGAACTCCACGCCACCCTCCCGCGCCGCCGCCAGCAAGTGCAGCACGGTGTTGGTGGAGCCACCCATGGCGATGTCGAGGCTCATGGCGTTCTCGAAGGCTTCGAAGCTGGCGATGGCACGCGGCAGCACCGAGGCGTCGCCCCGCTCGTAATAGCGCTTGGCCAGATCGACGATGCGCCGACCGGCTTCCAGAAACAGTTCCCGGCGGTCGGCGTGGGTGGCCAGCAGCGAGCCGTTGCCGGGCAGGCTCAAGCCCAGCGCCTCGGTCAAGCAGTTCATGGAATTGGCGGTGAACATGCCCGAGCAGGAGCCGCAGGTCGGGCAAGCCGAGCGCTCGATCTGGGCCACCTCCTCATCGCTGGCCTTGTCGTCGGCGGCGGTCACCATGGCATCCACCAGATCCAGCTTCACCTCCCGGCCGGCCAGCCGGGTCTTGCCGGCTTCCATCGGCCCGCCGGACACGAAAATGGCCGGGATGTCGAGCCGCAGCGCCGCCATCAGCATTCCCGGCGTGATCTTGTCGCAGTTGGAGATGCAGACCAGCGCATCGGCGCAGTGGGCGTTGACCATGTATTCGACCGAATCGGCGATCAGCTCGCGCGAGGGCAGGGAGTACAACATGCCGCCGTGGCCCATGGCGATGCCGTCGTCCACGGCGATGGTGTTGAATTCCTTGGCGATGCCCCCAGCCTTTTCGATTTCGCCCGCCACCAGTTGGCCCAAATCCTTGAGGTGGACGTGGCCGGGCACGAACTGGGTGAAGGAATTGGCGATGGCGATGATCGGCTTGCCGAAGTCGCCGTCCTTGACGCCGGTGGCCCGCCAAAGCGCGCGGGCTCCCGCCATGTTGCGGCCGTGGGTGGTGGTGCGGGAACGATAATCGGGCATGTCGGGCTCCAAAAAGGCGGGAGAAGAGATCGGGACGATAAAAAAGACCGCCGGGTCCGTTCAAAATTCTAAGGCAATTTGCGTCGATGGAGAGAGCTCGCGCGCCCTGGCTTGTAAAAAAGCGGTGATGGCTTAATCTTAATCACCGAACACTCGAACGCACCATAACGCACCTTGGCAACACACTCTCCACCACCAGCGAGGCTTCCATGTTTCGATTCGCACAACGGCAGTTCGTGATCCTGGTCATGTGCGGCGCCTTGGCCGGGACCGCTCAAGCCGCCGGCGATCCGGTCGCAGGCAAAGCCAGGTTCGAGACCTGCGCGGGCTGTCATGCCATTCCCGGCTACACCAACGCCTATCCGACCTACCACGTACCGCGATTGGGTGGCCAGCATCCCGATTACGTGGTGACCGCGATCAAAGCTTATCAGAGCGGCGAGCGCTCGCACCCGACCATGCACGCGAACGCCGGAGGGTTAACCGAACAGGACATGCAAGATATCGCCGCCTACGTGTCCCGCTTCAAAACCTCATCGGAATCCAATCCGATTCGGGGCAACCCGATCGCCGGCAAGGCCAAAACCACGACGTGCGCGGCCTGTCACGGCCTGGACGGTAACGGCAACATTCCGCTTTATCCGCGCTTGGCCGGCCAGCACGAAGACTATCTGTTGAAAGCCCTGCACGATTACAAGTCGGGCGCGCGCAAGAACGTGGTGATGAAAGGCATCGCCGCCCCGCTGTCGGAGCAGGACATGGCCGATTTGGCCGCCTATTTCGCCAGCCAGCCCAAGGGTTTGGTGGTGGTCGGGAAGGACTGAAGCCGCTCCGGGAACCAAGGCGAACTCACGGTTTCCGCACCAGCCGGAATCCCAGATCGTCGCTGAGCGGGTCCGCCCCCGCCCGCCAGGAACCGCCTCGAATCGCCACCGCTTGCGGCGGGCGATCCGCGCAGCGTTGTTCCTGTCCCTGGTAGGCCTGCCGATATTCGGAGCAGGTCCATTCCCGCTCCTGACCGCCGGTGTCGGCGCGCACGATGCCGGATCGCGAGGCGTGTTCCCACTCGGACTCGGTCGGCAACCGGTACGGGCGGCCGGTTCGCGCCGACAACCACGCGGCGTAATCCACCGCGTCCTTCCAGGTCGCCATCGCCGGTCCGCTCTCGCCCGGCGCGGGCGGCGGAACAGGCCGGCCGGTCGCTTCCGCAAACTGGCGGAAGGCTTCGGGGCCGACAGGATCGCGGCTGATGGCAAACCCCGCGGTCGCCATTTCGATCAGAAGGGGCTCCAAAGCGGTGGCGCCGGGCGTCGGTCCGGCGGGCGAAGGCCGGGCGGATCCCGGATCGACGGCGTCCGGCCGCGCCTCTCCCGGTTGTCCCTCGCCGGGCACTCTGGAGGTCGGGTCTTGGGGACCCGGCGCGGCGTTCGGCCCAACCGGATGCGCCGGCGACGCGGAGGACCCCGGAACGGTCCCCGCCGCGCTGAAGTAAAACTCGCCCCGCAGCGAGGACGCCACCCAGGGAATCTGGGCGCCGCCGGTTTCCTGCTCCACCGCCACCAGCACCCGCTTGAAAATCTGCTCCAGGCTGAGACCGGGCACGCCCATGGCGGCCAGCAGATAGCGCGTGTAGGGACTGTTGCGGCCGTCGCGACCGTCCTGCGATATCGCGCCCGGCGCGGTGGCGTAGGCGATAAACGTCCCGGCCGGGCCGTCCATGCGGGCCAAGCCCCGACCCGCCGACCCGAAGCCGCGCGTGAAGGGATTGTTGCGGCAGGCGTCCAGAATCACGATGTTGAGTTCGTTGCCCGCCGACTCCATCGCCCGCAGCACCGCTTCCGCGTCCACCGCCTCGTCCGGCACCTCGAATTCCTGATGGATATCGACCCCGACGGGAATCAGGTAGTTTTGCCCCTTGAGCTGGACCCCGTGACCGGCGTAATAGAACAGTCCGACGCCGCGCTGTTGGCGCAAGCGCTGCTCGAACTCCCGCAACCCCTGGCGCATGCTCGGCCGATCGGCGTCGAGGCGCTCGATGACTTGAAAACCGAGTTCCCGCAACTTGGCGGCCATGTCCCTGGCATCGTTGACGGGGTTTTTCAGGGGTGCGTCCCGGTAGGCGCCATTGCCGATCACCAGGGCGGTGCGGGGTTCGGCCCAAACCGTGGCGGCGGCCAACAGCACGGCGAACCCGAGGGCCAAGCGACACCCGATCTGTCCACCCTGCCCGGACAGACGGAAAAATCGATGCATCGTGGATTTCATGCGCGAGTAGGGGCCATCATTTTGGGGATTGCGGTATATGGAGAAGATTTCGCAATACACGGTGAACGCTCGCTTAACGGAAAGTTCGCCGCTGGAAAGCATCGCTTTTATCCTCGCGACCGTCAGACCGTCAGTCGGCGGCTTCGGGCAACCAGCGGCGGATGATGGCGGCGAGCGCGTCCATCTCGTAGGGTTTGGCCAGATAATCGTCCATCCCGCTGGCGATGCAGCGCTCGCGATCCTCGGCCATCGCGTTGGCGGTCATCGCGATGACCGGAACGCGCCGGCTTTCCCGCTGCCGTTCGCGCAGCCGGATCTCTCGGGTCGCGGCATGGCCGTCCATCTGCGGCATCTCCACGTCCATCAGCACGAGGTCGTAAGTTCCCTGTTCCAATTTCTCCAGCGCCTCCAAACCGTTGCCGGCGATCTCGCAGCTCGCGCCCAGCGCGGCCAACATGCTGGAAGCCACCAGTTGGTTGACCGGATTGTCTTCGACCAGCAGCACATGCCTCTGTAGAGCCGGGCTCGGGATGGGCCGGCCTGCGGCGACGCGGCCCTCGGCCCCCTCCGCCGCCGCTGCGGACGTTTCGGCCGCTGCCGAAGATCCGGGCGCATCATCGACCCGCTCCAGCGGCAAGGAAAACCAAAAGCGGCTGCCCTGGCCGGGGTGGCTTTCCACTTGCAAGCTCCCGCCCATGGCTTCGACCAGATCTTTGCAAATCACCAACCCCAAACCGGTGCCGCCATACTTGCGCGTCGTGGATTCGTCCGCTTGGGTGAACGGCTGAAACAGCCTTCGGATAGCCTGCTCCTCCATGCCGACCCCGGTATCCCAAACCCGAAACAACAGCTTGCCGCCCTCTCCCTCCGGCTCGACCCGAAGGCCGACTTCGCCCCGCTCGGTGAATTTCACCGCGTTATCCAGCAAATTGATGAGAACCTGCCGCAACCGGGTCGGATCGCCCCTGACTCGACCCGGCAATTCCGATGATAGAACGACCTTGACGGGTAACCCCTTGTTCTGGGCGCGTTTCACCGCCACGGCAACCACCTGATCCATCGTCCGCCGAAGATCGAACTCGATGTGTTCGAGCACCAGGCGACCCGCCTCGATCTTCGCCAGATCCAGCACTTCGCCGATCAAATCCAGCAGATGCTGGCCGGCCGCGCGAATCTGCCGGGAATAGTTCCGCTGCACCGAAGTCAGCGCTTCCCTGTCCAGCAATTGGGCAAAACCGAGAATGGCGTTCAGGGGCGTGCGCAGCTCGTGGCTCATCCGCGAAACGAACTCCGACTTGGCGCGGCTCGCCCGCTCCGCATCATCCCGGGCGAGCCGCATCTCGCTCCAGGCGCGGAACAGGTTTTCGTTGGATTCCCGGAGTTGGCGCGCGAACAGGATGCCGATCAGCGTCACCGAGAAAATCACCAGCACGATCAAGGTCGTTTCGGTGGTTTTGTAGCGCTCGCGCTGCGCCGACAACTGGGTCTCCAAATTCCGCAATTGCTGGTGGCTGTCAAAAAGCAGCCGGCTGGCGTTTTCGTTGAACCGGAAAAAGAAAGAAGGGAGGCGCTTGGAATAGGCCAGAATGTCTCGGGAAATCGCGATCAGGCCTTCGCCGTCGCGCTGTTCGAAGTACTGATCGCGCTGTTCGAGCATGGCCTTCAACTCGCGCGCCTTGAGCTTGACCTGATCGAGATGGGGACCCAGCTCGATGATCTCCATCACGTAGCCGGTTTCCCGCGCAACCGGCTTGAAGGCGACCTCGCGGACCATCTGGTCCTTGCCCTCGATGTTGAGGTAAATCAATTGCTGGATCGTCCCCCCGTCTTTCAGAACCGCGAGATCGCGTTCCAGCTTGGCCACTTTTTTCAGCAGTTCGCCCTCGATGCGCTCCTGGGGCAGCGGGCCGACGGTCATCGGCATCCGCAGAATATCCATTTCGATATCCTGAATGTTGCGCACGATTTCCTCGCCGATGAACAAGCGCGCCCGCTCGTTGGCGCTCTGCGCTCCCAGTTCGTCGATCAGGTTGGAGAACAGCTTGTTCAGGCCGACGATGATCAGGAAGCCGACGAAGAACAGGCCGATCAGCCACAGAAAGCGCAGCGGAGATGCCGCCCCGGATTCGAACGTCGGCGGTGCCTCCGCGCTCGGCTTCGGGCTTGCCCGTCCACTGGTGGTCATGGGCTGAACAGGGTGGAGCGGAGCGGATCAGTTGACCGCAGTCTTATTGTCGAGAAAGCCGTGCTTGCGGAAAACCGCCTGTCCTTGCTCCGAAGCTGCGTACTCCATGAAGCGGCGGGCCAAGTCCTGATTTTTCGAGGAATTCAACAAATTCAGCAACAATGCTTGGGGTTTGGCCAAGGCCGGGGCCAGATCGATCACATCGATCACCTCGGCGTTATCGGGGAAAAAACCCGTTGCCCGCCAGTTCAACATCACGTCGGCTTCGCCCTTTTTCATGGCGTTGTTGAGGCTGCGAGAGTCGGAGGCTAGCGAAATGGCCTTGTCGACTACTTGTTGGTAGAGGTTGACGGATTCCAGAATTCGTTTGGATTCCTGACCGACGCTGCCGCTTTCCGCGTTGCCGATGATCATCGTCACGTCCGGGCGCAGCAGTTCCTTGGGATCGGCTTTGACCTGCTTGGGGTTGCCTTTCCGCACCATGATAGCTATCTGGTTGTAGCCCACGGTCACGAAATCGCCGAGCAACCCCTCGGCTATATGCCGGTCGCGGTAACTGGGTTCCCCCATCAGGAGCAGATCGCCAAGTCCGCTTTTCTTGGCGCTTTGGTAGAGATCCTCCGTTCCACCCTGCGCGATGGTGATTTTGATATTCTCCTTTTGCTCGAAGGTGCGGGCGATCTCGGTCATCGGCCGCACCATCGTGATCCCGCAATACACGAGCAGCTCCGGCCGCGCCGGCTGCTGCCCGATGGCGCTGCCGCAAACGACGAGCCAGCCCCAGAGCGACAGCCAGCCCCAAACGACCCCGCGAATCAGCTTGTAGAACATAGCGCAGTATCCTTAAATGTCGGAGTTTTTATCGATGCGTGAAACGAGTTGGCCGGCGGCCTCATGGCCGCCCACCAAAATCCGCAGGCTGACCGGGATCGGCCCCTTCGGGTTGGCGCCAACCGACCGTTTTCCATAAAACCCATCGGACAAGCCCATGTCAAGCAACAGCCTACCCGTCGTCCCGCTGTTCCTTCTGGCGCTGCTGATCGCCGGCTGCGCGACGACCCGGCCGGCCACCGCGCCCGTCGAGGACTCCCTGCGGCTGGGCAACCCCAGAGCCCCGTTTTCGGTCGCGATCCGCGCCGAGCGGGAACCGCTGCGCGTCGGCGAGCCGGTCAATCTCAGCTTGCGAACCGCGACCGACGGCTATCTGAATCTCTACTTCATCGACTCATCGGGCAACCCCGGCCAACTGCTGACCAACTATCCGGTTCGCGCCAACGAAACGGTCTTCTTCCCGCCGGGGACCGGCAAGAAACTCCGGTACGCGCCGCCCGATCCGGCCGGCGCCGAAACCTTTATCCTGGTCGCCACCCACCGGCCACTCAATTTGTTCGGCGGGCAGGACATCAAAAACCGCAAGCGGCCCCGGACGCCCATCGCCGAATTTGACCTGACCGGGCCACAGTTCGTAAACCGGCTGCGCGGGGCGATGCGCCAGTGGCCGCCCCAAGCCTGGAACGCCGACAGCATCCGCCTGCCGTTGCTGCCCCCGCTCGGCCGCTCCTAGCGACAGCGGGCGCGATCAAGAGAACTTAAGCCTGCCCGCTTTCGCCATTGTATAATTCTGGTATCACCGCGATGGATTTTCGCGTATCGGCATGAAAGAGCTTATCAAGGGCGCCAACGCTCCGCTGGCCGCGACCGGCAAGATTCGGGTTCGTTTGAGTTGGCGCGGGGCTCCCGACGGACTCGACTTCACCTGCTTCGCTCTCGACGCGAGCGAGCACGTCCTGGCCGACGACTGGTTCGTGTTTTACAACCAGCCCGCCAGCCCCGGCGGCGCCATTCGCCTCGATCTCCAGCGCGCCGAATTCTTGATCCATCTCGAAGCCCTGCCCGGAGCGGTGCGAAAATGCATTTTCATCGCCACCCCGGACAGCGGCGGTTTCCGAACCATCGACGACATCGCCCTCAGCGCGCTGCCCGCCGCCGGCGACAGCGCCCGGTTTCGGCTGGCGGAACCGGTCGATTGCCGCTCTCTGCTCCTCGCCGAGCTTTATCGCTATAACGACGTGTGGAAGATTCGCGCCAAAGGCGAAGGATTGAAACACGACTTGGCGGCGTTGGCTGGAGCTTTCGGCGTGTGCGTAATGGACGACGCGCACCATGCCGCGACCGGAAATGGCGGCGCCAGCGCGCCCCTCGCGCCCGGCCCGACTTCCAGCGAGGCGCCCGTCGTTGCGAATCCAGCCCCGCGCCCGGCCGCCGCCCCAGCACCCGCTTCATCGATTATACAACCGCCGCAACCAAAGCCCGTTTCCCCGCCGATTTCCTCATCGGAAACGACGCCGACCCGCGCGGACCAGACCACCACGCCACCTGCCAACCCGACCAACGGCGCCAGTTCGCCGCTGCCGCCCTACGACCGGCACGAAAGGTTGAAAACCTATGCCACCCTGGCCATCGCCTTCGGCTCGCTGACCACCGCCATCACCACGCTGGTGACCCAGTGCGCGCCCCATGCGCCGGTGGTTCTGGTCCAACCCTCGACCCCGCCGCCCGTCATCCAACAACCGGCCCCAGCCGCCGTTGCTCCCGCGCTCAAACCGTCGCCAACCAGCGAAAAACCGCCCGCGAAACCCCGCTCCGCTTCCCCGCCCTGAGCATCATGACGACTTTCATTCCATCGCCGCATTCCATTGATTTCCGCCTTGGCACCCTACAGAATTCCTCCACTAGCCCATTGTCCAATTGACATTCTCACCTATCGTCATGGCCGGGAGACACCCATGCCCACTCATCACGCAGGAAAAAGCCTTTTCATCGCCATCGTCATCGGCGCGCTACTGGCCGGCTGCGCCACCAATCCTGACGGCACCATTAGCGACCGGCAGCAGACCGTCGCCGAAGGCGCGGTGGTCGGCGCGCTGCTGGGCGGCTTGATCGGCGGGGCTGCCAGCAACAAGGCATCGGGCGCGCTGGCGGGCGCGGCAATCGGAGGCATCATCGGGGCCGGCATCGGCAGCTCGGTCGCCGATCGCAAGGCCCAATACGCCAGAGAAGAAGATTTTCTGGTCGCGGAAATTCAACGCAACGAGGAGTTCATCGCGGAAGCCGACGCCGAGAATCGCCAACTCTATCAGGAAATCGCCCGACTCGACCGCGACTCGCAGCGGCTGGCGCGCGAATACCGGGCCGGCAAGGCGACGCGGGATGCCTTGGCGGGCCAGAAAGCCACCCTGGAAAAACAGTTGGCCAAGGCCAAGCAAGTCAATTCGCTGACGGAGAAGCAACTGGCCGACGCCGACCAAGTCTATCGGGAATCGCGGCAAAAACGCGGCCCGCAAGACCAGTACACCCAGAAGCTCGAATCCAACGTGGTGAAGCTGAAGGAAACCCGCCAGCAATCCCAAGAGAACGTCGCCAGCCTGCAAAAAGTTTACGACAGCATGTCCATCTGAATCGACCAGCCGTGGTCAAGATCCCAACCGCCACGAGCGATTTTTTGGAAGCAGGAGGTCCATGATTATGAAATTGTCCATTATTTCCGGTAGCCTAATCGGCTTGCTCGCCTTGGCGGGCTGCGCCGCCGATCCCACCAACGACCCGCACTCGGGCGGTTTTTTCGGGGGCGTGCGCGGCTTGGCTTCCGGCGATTACGACATGCGCCAACAGCAGTTGCAAGATGAGCGGGACGACTCCCTGAGCGAGTTGCGGGCGTTGCGGCGAGAGGGCGCGTCCCTGGAAGCGACCCGCCAGATGAAAGCCGACGAAGTGGCCGCGCAGCGGCGCCAGTTGGCCTCGCTCAAGGCCCGCAACCGGCAGATGGCCCAGCGCATCAACGAGCTACAGCGATCCAAGTCCGCCACCGAGCAGCGGACCGCCGAGCTGCGCCGCAAGCAGCAACAACTGACGCGCGACATCACGCAGTTCGAGACCGAACTCGACCGGGGCCAGCTCACCGCCGCCCAGGCCGACAGCAAGCGGCTCAGCCTGGAGCGCCAGTACGACGCCATCAACAACCTCTAGCTCCCGGCCATCGCGCCTGCGTCGCGCGGAAATCGCGTGAACGCCCGCCGTTTCCTGCTGGCGCCGCTGCTGGCGGCGTGGCTGGTCGCGTCGCCGGCGACCGCGCAGACCAGCGAACAGAACCGGTTTTACATCCAGCAGATGATCGAGCAGGCCGCCGCCAACGACAGTCACGGCGTGACCTCCACCCAGCGGGTGCTGGAGCAGAGCCCCAAACCGACGCCGATCGACCCCACCCGCGCTCGCGCCGCCTTGCAGCGCGGGCAAGCGGCCCTGGAGCGGAGCGAGCTGGAAGCCGCGCTGAGCGCTTTCCAGCAAGCCGGCCAAGCCGACCCGAGCAATATCGAAACCTTCAGTTACCTGGGCCTGATTTATCGCAAGCTCGACCGTCTGGCGGAGGCGGAAAGCGCCTTGCAACAAGCGCTCGCCCTGGAGCCCACCCGCGCGGTCGCCTGGTTTCAACTGGCCCAGGTCTACGGGCTGCAGCGTGATGCCCGGCGCGCGTTGGGCGCGCTGGCCAACACCTACCGTTTCGCCCAGAACCCGATGCGGGCGGAGGAAATTTTGCGCAACATCGCCGAAAACGAAGCCGCCGACACCCTGCGCAACGCCGCGCTGGAAACCCTGCGCCTCTATCGGCTGCCGGCGGAAGCAGTCCTCGTCCCGCCGCTGCCGGCCAATCCCGGCATCGCCCCGCTGAATATCCCGCCCGGTCCGGCTCGCTCCCGCGCAAATCGCCCCTCGCCATGAAACCCCGGCACGCAACGCTCGCGCTGGCGATGCTGCTGGCCTCGACCCGGCTGACCGGCGCCGCCGGCCAGTACGAAACCATCGACTATTACGTCCAGCAGATGATCGTCCAAGGGGATGCCAACGATGCGGCCGGAGTGGAGACGTTCCGTGAGCAGTTGGAAAACCTGGCCCGACCGGAAGCCGGCGATCCGGTCAAGGCCCGGCCTTTTCAGCAGCAGGGCTTGGAACAACTGACCCGCGACAGCCCGAAGGAAGCCCTGGCGGCGTTTCGCCAAGCGTTCATCGCCGATCCCGCCAACCCGGAGATCGCCGGCCAACTCGGACAGACCTACTTGCGCCTGCGCCGCTTCAAGGAGGCGGAACGGCTGTCGGTTTACGCTTTGTCCCTGGCGCCCACCCAATCGGCGACCTGGCTGGTGCTGGGCGAGGTGTACGGGCAGACGGGCGACCCGCTGCGCGCCGGCGGCGCGTTCGCCAACGCTTATCGCTTCGCCAAGGACCCGCCGCAACTGGCCGAACAGTTGCGGCAATTGGCGGCGGCCAACAGCCCGGAAGCGCTCAGGGCCGGCGCACAGAAAGCCCTGCAACTGGGGCCGTCCGCCGCCAATCTCAAACCTCCCCTCCCCCCGACCGCCGCGCCGAAACCGGCCCCGACAGTCTCCGCCGCGCCGGCAACCGATCCGGACCCCTCCCCCCAGGCCGGAACCCCGGCGCCGGCCGGAACCCCGGCGGCCGAAAAAACCGCCGGGACGAGTTCGGTTCTAGGCGCGCTCAGACGCCGGCTGGAAACCCTGGCCAATCCGGCCGAAGTCCCCGCGCCGGCAGCCGAATCGTCTTTGGCGCAGGCGCCGAGCACGGACGATCCGGGGCAGCGGATTTATCGGCGCAGCATTCCGCTCACCTGCCTCATCGTCACGTTTCGGAACGGAAAGACCGACAATCTCGGCAGCGGCTTGCTGGTCTCGGCGGATGGGCTGGTCATCACCAACAACCACGTCATCGACAAAGCCGACAATCTGGCGGTTCGCTGCGGAGAGCGGGAATCCGCCGCCAGCGTGCGCAAGCGGAGCAAAGAGCCGGATTTGGCGCTATTGGCCACATCGCTCAAGCGCGGGGAGAGCTTCGTGCTCAACGAAACCTACAACCAGGGCTTGATCGGCCGAGACGTGTTCGTGATCGGCAATCCCTACGGCCTGGAAGGCACCTTTTCCACCGGGGTCATCAGCGGCCTGCGCGAGATCGACGGGGTTCGCTACATCCAGATTTCCGCGCCGATCAGCCCCGGCAACAGCGGCGGCCCGGTCATCCTGCGCGACGGCACGGTGATCGGCATCGCCGCCATGGGCCTCAAGGTGGGCCAGAACCTCAACTTCGCCATCGCCTCCGCCGAAGTGATCGCGTCCGGCCTGTTCGATCCCGCGCGGATGAAGAGTCGGCCGCTGGGGCGCGATCAATAGAGCGACAGCGCCAACCGTGCGGGGCGGACCTGGCCCATCCCATCAAATCGACAAGCGGCGGGGCGAGACTGCGGCTCCCGGAAGCGTCGGACGCCCGACCTCCGGCTCGGCGCCAACGCGACTCTTGGCGTCAACCGAGCGGTACGTTATCGGGTGGCGGTGCGGCCGAAAGTTCCCGAGCCGTTCACGACGTTGATTGCCGCTGTCGGTTCGGCTATACCGATGACCGAAGGACCGGCCCGGGTCGCCGTTCGGGCGATGCCGGACGACGGATCGGACGCGGTTCTGGCCCCGCCCGGTTCGGCGTCGATCCCGGGTCGCCCGAGCCGGCTCGACCCGACAGCGGTCGCAGAGCGTCGAAACACGAAATCGCCGGGATAGTCGCCTGTCGTGAGAATAACAGCAAGCCTCGCCATTTTATTGTTTGCCTTTCCGCTCCTGTGCGGCACTGCCCGCGCCCAGCAACCTTGGGAATGGCGCACGCCGTCCGTTCCCGGTCGGGTTTTCGCGACCAAGGAGGCGGCGGCGGCGGCGATGCGCGCATCGGACCCTGCTCTCGCCATTCTGACCGTCGAGCAGGGACCCGAAGCCATTGGAAATCAGCAGTTTTTTACTTACACAGCTCCTGACGTTGTGGCGGCAATCAATCCTTGGTGGTATGCCAGCCATATAGTGCGGAGCACTTATCACAACACTGAACAGGAAGCGAAAGATGCGACGATTAACAAGCTTGCCGAAAGTGGCCCCGCTGGCTGCCCTTTACCATATATTGCTAATGAAACCGACTGGTTTCCCTATAGTTATTTTAGCTTGCCGCCCATATCTCAGCAGACAAATTACGAAGGAAAATCTTTGGTGGTCAAACCCTGGGGTCTATCCCCTACCGGGCAGTGCATCATTGGCAACACGGCAAATGTATTTAATTTCGGCATCCACCGTTACCGAGCTTTTGAATGCCAAGTTCAGGCGCCTTTTAAATATAATTATGTCAATTATTACAATTACGGTACCGGCCAAAGCGACATCTGGTCCTGCTATTACAAGATCAAAGGCCAAGTCGTTGGCAATCCCCTCCTGACCGGCTGCACGGAAGGCAATCCCTGCAACGTGCGCAACGGCGACAAATCCGAAACCGAGACCGACTATCGAGGGCCCGCGCTATCGTTTGTCCGGTATTATCATTCATTGGCGCAAGGCGCGAGCGGGGAGCTGGGCATCGGCTGGAGCCACAGCTACAGCGACCGGCTGTCGCTGAATGGCGCCGGGTTGAGCGGGGTGATCTTCGGCTCGGGCTATCAGGTCCCTCTCCTCGCCAAACAAGGCGGCACGACCCACTACCAGTCGAGCGAGCCGCCCGCCGTCGAAGTCCACAAAATTCCCGAAGGGTGGGCGCTCTACCGCGAGAATGGAGGCCGCGATACGTTCGATCTGCAAGGTCGCTTGCTGCGACGGGAAGAACCGAACGGCCATAGCGTTTCCATCGTGCGCGACCCCGCCACCGGCCGGCTCCAGCAGGTGCGCGACGCGGCCGGCCGCGCCTTGACCTTCGAATACGATCCCGCCAGCGGCCGCCTGACCGCCCTGACCGATCCGGCCGGCGGGCGTATCACCTTCGGCTACACCGGCAACCTGCTGGCCCGGGTGGACTTCCCCGACGGAAGCCAGCGGCGCTATCTCTACGAAGACGCCCGTTTCCCGTATGCCCTCACGGGCATCATCGACGAGAGCGGCGGTCGATTCGGCACTTACACCTACGATGCGGCGGGACGCGCGGCCTCGTCGGAACACGCCGGCGGCACCGGGAAAGTCAGCCTCCAGTACGTTGTTTCCAGCAGCGCCGGCACGGTGACTACGACGGTCACCGATGCCTTGAATCAGCGGCGCATTTACTACTACCTGTCCTACCCGCCCAACCGGGTCAACAGCATCACCCGCCAGTGCGCCGATTGCGGGAGCGGCCTGGTGCGCAGCTACACCTATAGCGGCATTTATCCGGCCTCGATCCGCGACGAGCGGGGCGTGACGACCACCTATGTGTACGACGCGATCCGGGAGTTGGAAACTTCCCGCACGGAAGCGGCCGGCACGCCGCAGGCGCGGACCATCGCCACGCAGTGGCACCCGACCCTCCGGCTGCCGGCGAAGATCACCGAACCCACGCGGCGCACCGACTTCAGCTACGACGAGCGGGGCAACCTGCTGGCCCGCACCGAAACCGCCCTCGACACCGGCGTCGCCCGCACCTGGCGCTACACCTACGACGCCGACGGCAACCGGCTGAGCGAAGACGGGCCGCGCGAGGACGTGGCCGACGTGACGGCTTACGAGTACTGGCCGGCGGACGCGAGCTGTCCGGGCGCGGGCGAAGGGCCGGGGATGGACAAGGGCTGCCGGGGGCGGCTGCGGCGGGCGACCGACCCGGCGGGGCACGTCACCGAGTACCTGAAATACGACGCCCACGGCCAGTTGCTGCGGCGGCGCGACCCCAACGGCGCGGAAGGGGTGTACGCCTACGACGCCCGAGGGCGGCTGACCGCGCGCACCGAGGCCGGCCTCGCCACGGCCTACCGCTACGACCCGCGCGGGCTGCTCGATCGAATCACGCTCCCGAGCGGCGCGGTGCTGAACTACCAGTACGACGCCGCCCACCGTCTGATCGGGATTCAGGACAACCTCGGCAACCGGGCCAGCTACACCCTCGACGCCGCCGGCAACCGGCTCAAGGAACAGCTCTACGATCCCGGCAACACCCTCGCGCGGCAGATCACCCGCGAGTTCGACGCGCTCTCGCGGATGAAACGCGAAAGCTGGGGGGCGCAGCCGTGAGCCGCCTCTCGCGCGCCGTGTCCGGTTTCCTGCTGGGCCTGCTCCTGATCCTGCCGGCTTGGACCCGCGCCCAAGCGCTGCTGGACTACCGCTACCAGTACGACGCCGCCGGCCACCTCACCGCCGTCACCGACGGCCTCGGCCAGACGAGCCGCACCGCCTGGGACCCGCTGGGCCGGCCCAGCGGAGAAACCGACCCGCTCAACCAAAGCACCGCCTACCGCTATCGGCCCGACGACGCCCTCGACCGCGTGCAGGCCCCCAACGGCGCGGTCACCACCTGGAGCAACGACGGCTTCGGCCAGGCCCGCGCCGAGGCCAGCCCGGATCGCGGCGCGACCGGCTATGTCTACGATGCCGCCGGCAACCTGACCCAATCCACCGACGCGCGCGGCGCCCGGGTCGAGACGACCTACGACGCCTCGAACCGTCCCCTCGAACGGCGCTTTTACCGGCCCGACCAAACGCTGGAAGCGACCCACCTCTACACCTGGGACCGCGCCCCGCGCGGCATCGGCCGATTGGACCAAATCGACGCCGGCCCCGACCGGCTCGCGTTCGACTACGACCTCGCCGGCCACGTCATCGCCCGGGTTTACGCGCGGGCCGGGGTCGCCCTCGCCGTGCGCGCCGACCACGATCCGGTCACCGGGCTGCTCGACACCCTGACCTATCCCTCCGGCGGCGTCATCCAGTACCGATACGACGCCGCCGGCCGGATTTCCGGTCTGACCTGGGACGGCCAGCCCATCGCCGACCAGATCCGGTACACCGCCTTCGGCGCGCTCGCCGCCGTCCGGCTCGCCAACGGCCTCGACCACCTGCGCGCCCACGACCCGGCCGGACGAGTTACCGACTACACCCTGGCGGGGGAAACCACCCACCTCACCCACGACGCCGCCGGGCGGCTCACCGCGCTGACGCCGACCGATCCGACCCGTCGCCAACAGTTCGGTTACGACGCCGCCGCGCGGCTGACGAGCTACCAAGACCCCGCCCGCACCGAAACTTACACCTACGACGCCAGCGGCAACCGCCTGAGCCGCACCGTCAACGGCCAGACCACCGCCTACCAGTACCTCGCCAACAGCAACCGCCTCCAGACCCTCGACGCCCTCGCCATCGCGCACGACGCCGCCGGCAACCGGCTCGCCGACCTCGGCCGCCAGTACGTGCACGACAGCGCCGGGCGGCTCGTCCAGCTCGCCGCCGGCGCAACCCTCGCCCGCTACGAGTACGACGGCCTCGGCGAGCGGATCGTTCAAGCAAGTCGGCGCCGAGCTGCGCCACTTCGCCTACGACGGGGCGGGCCACCTGCTCGGCGAGTACGACGCCGCCGGCCAGCCGCTGGCCGAATACGCTTGGCTCGGCGATCTGCCCGTCGCCTACCGGGTCTACCGCCACGTCAACGGCCTCGCCCAGACCGACCTCTACGCCGTCGAGGCCGACCACCTCGGCACCCCCCGCGCTCTGACCGACGCCGGCTCGGGCGCCTCCGCTGGCGCTGGCACGCCGCCCCCTTCGGCGACACCGCCCCCGACCAGAACCCTTCGGGTCTCGGACCTCTCACTTTCAACCTGCGCTTTCCCGGCCAGTATTACGACGCCGAGTCCGGGCTTACACTACAACACCTTCCGGGACTACGATCCGCAGACGGGGCGGTATGTGCAGAGCGATCCGATTGGGCTGGCGGGGCGGGGTTAATACGTATGTGTCGGGTCCCGGATGATTGATAGGTCTTTTTCTGAAAGAGTTTAGGTTTGATCCGGTAGTACTCCTTGAGTTTGGCGAGCGGGCGTGACATGGCCGAGGTTCTTCTGGGGGATGTGTTGATTATAGAGGTGGAGATAGCGTTGCAAGGTGGTTTCCAGGTGACGGGCGGAGGCGAAGGTCGTGGTTTTCAACACCTCGGCGACGCGGCCGTTGAAGCGCTCGATCATGCCGTTGGTCTGCGGGTGCCGGGGCTTGATCAGCCGGTGCCGGATGCCGTGCGCGGTGCAGGTTTGATCGAAGGCGTGCCGGCCGGTCGGCTCGCGCTCGCCGGTGGCGCAGAAGCGGTCGGTGAACTCCTTGCCGTTGTCGGTGAGGACGGTCCGCATCGAGGAACGGCGCTTTGGCGTGCAAGCGTTCCAGGAAGCCGGCGGCGGTGGCGGCCGTTTTGTCGGGTCGGATCTCGAAGTAAACCCAGCGGCTGGCCCGGTCAATGGCGGCGAACAGGTAGCGGTGCTCGGCCTCGTCCGGCATCCGGGGCAGGTATTTGATGTCCACATGCACAAATCCGGGCTCGTAGTCCTTGAAGGTCTTGGGCAAGGGGGGCTTGCCTTCCGCCTCCGGCAGCAGGTCGGCCAGCCGGGCCACGCCGTGACGGCGCAAACACCGATCCAGCGCCGAGCGCGACAGCGCCGGACAGACGAACTCGCGGGCCACCACCAGCAGGTCGTCCAGCGGCAACAGCAGCAGCTTGCGCAACTCCACCACCACGAACTCTTGCATCGGCGTCAGCGTCGTGGCCAGCCGGTGCGGGGTGTGCGGGCGGTCCTGCACCGCGTCCCGTCCCCGCCAGCGCCGGACGGTGGTCTCGCTCACCCCCAACTCCACGGCCAGTTCGGCCGCCGGGCGGGACGCTTGCTGGATATACGCTCGTTGCTTGGGCGTGGTGGTGGCGTTGGCGTGCAGGCGAATGTCCATCAGGGTCTCCGTAGCGCGAGGGTCAGATCGTGCAAGAACCGCCGCGATTCCAGCAGACGGCGGCTTCGAGTGTCAACATAATCTCTCGGGACCCGACACGTATGCGTATGTGGGGGGGAATCCTCTTCGATATACTGATCCTCAAGGCTTATCTAATCCTGCATTACTGTTAGGAGGTCCACCTGGGTGGATTATTTTCGGTGGCAGCGCAGCCACTATTTGCCTATCTGGTGGCTGTTCAGCCATAGGGGATGCACTTAAAAATTGGTGGGACGACGATTCTTACCCTGATCCTTATGGCGGGTATACCCAAGCAGATGAAGATGATGCATTGGATTTAGCAAATCACCTAACTGGAAAAGAGTCTTGTGAATTACTTAGAGAGGCAATAACGATCTTAAAGGAAAGAATTCGTGGTAGGAAGATAAATAACGCCGATCATGGTGGTGGAGATGCTGGACATCGAAGAAGAGTTAAAATACTTGAAGATGCCAAGGAAAAATTAGAAAAAGCTCTTGAAAAATGTTGTTAACGCTAGCCTGCTGGAAGGCAAGCACTATTGATAATATTGGTGAATATATGGCTTTTAAGATTTATCTATACGAATTGAATGGTTATCTGAAGGCCATTCAACGTCTATGCGGACATGCTTACGTATTTGGAGCTAATTATTTTCCAGCCAAGGGCGCAATAGATGAAGATATAAATAGATTTATTAATAAGTGGAATAGAAAAAATAAATTAACTTATGTAGAGAAGGTAGATATTGGCTATAATGAATTAATGAAAGATATGGAGAGTATTATATTTGATGGGTTCTTAAATAAGAATAGGCTTAAATCAGAAGATGAATATATGTATCTTTCTAAAATGATATTTGAAGATATTCAAGAATATTATGGATTAATTTCAACTGCGATTAACAGTCATGGCATTTTCCATCCGCTTATTAAAATCCCAAAGTATAAGATAAAAATTATTAGTGATGATTTCGATAAGTCTTTATTTTTTTTGTTTCAATTAGAACACATTTTTTTATTAACTTTTTTTTATAAGAAACGTAAAAATTCATTCAGCCCGTAGCTCGTAGGGCGGATTAGCGGAAGCGTAATCCGCCGGAACCGGAATCCCGCCAATGAAGAAAAACCGCCGCGTGCGGCCTTTTTCGTTTGAGCCATTGGCCGAGCGGAAGCGCCCGACCCGGAGCCGCTGATTGGTGGTTTGGTTGCCCGACCGTTCAGGTCGCTAACGCCTCTAACCATTTCCGGCTTCGACGCGTCGCAAAGCCTCGGCGGCGGTCAGGATGCGGATACCCTGGTAGCTGCCGATGGCGAGCAAATCGTCATCGCCGGAGACGATTAAATCCGCTTGAGCGGCGAGGGCGGCGGCGATGACCTGATCGTCATCGGCATCGCGCACCACGCGCGGCACAATGGCCGGCTCCACCATCTCGACGACCGTCCGATAGTCGGCCAACACCGCGTTGGCGGTTGCACCGATCAGCAAGGGTGGGCACCGCCCACCTTTTCCATCATCTAATCCAACCGATGTGGCGGGCCATGCCCGCCCTACCGGCTGGCGACATGATCGAAATAGCCATTCTCCAAAAGGCGGGTTATGGGCTATCGCCCTAACTCAGCCTTAAGTTTCGCTTTTTGGTTGGGCGGCGAATGACGCACCCACGATCCGTCGCCCTATCCCACCGCCCCCAGCGCCAGCACGTAGCCCCCCACCACCAGCAACTCGCCCGGCTTGGCGGTGGTGGCGGTGTCCGCGCCCGGACTCAGCACGTCCAGCAGATCGCCCGACGGCGCCAGCCGGTACACCGGCATGTTCTGGCTCTCCAACTGCACCCACCAGTCGTCGCGCCGCGCCTGCAAGCGCAAATGGCGGCGCGACAAGCCCAGATACTCGGCGTTGATACCCACCGTCTTGGGCGAATGGCCATCCCAGCGCAACGACCGCGGATCGGCCAGCAGGCGCGGCGCGATGTCCGCCTCCGAGCCGCGCCCGAAGCTCACCGCCCGCTCGTGCGGCACCGGCAGGGCCAGCGGCGTCGGCAAGCGCATCCAGCCCAGATAGTGCACCGTCATCGGCGGCGGAGCGGCATGAAACTCCAGCTCCAATTCCGGAAACGGCCGCCACATGCCGGGCAAGGCGATCTGGGTGGACATCCCCACGACTTCGCCGAACACCCGATCCGCGCTGTCGATGCGCAGCCAGGCGACCGCTTCGACATGGCCGCCCGGCACCATCCCGCCCGCGCGATTAAAGCTGAGCCGCCAATCGCTGATCCCGGCGGCGGCGTAGGTCGACAATCGCTGCAAGGCCACGCCGGTGACCCGCACCACCGCCGCCGGCCGCTGGGGAATCCAGGTCATCTGGTCGAGCCCGGCCGCCGGATCGGTCGGCGGAACCGCAGAGGCGGGCCGCGCAGCGGGCGGAGCCGGGGGCGGCGTCGGCCAATCGGGCAAGGCTTGCGGCTCCACGGAACCCTCGATCTCGGCGGAAAAACCCAATACCGGCTCGCGCCGACCCCAAATATCGGTCGCGGGATAATCCATGTCTGGCGCGGCCGATACCTTGCCAGGGATCGCGAGCGGCTCGGAAAACCCGGCGCTCGCCGGCTTCCCCAGCGGGGATGACGGGATCGCGGTCGATGGTCTGGATAAAGCCCCCGCCGATTCGGCGGCCTTCCACGCCACGACTCGCAATTGCAAGGCTCGGCCGCGCCGGTCGCGCACCGCATATCCCCCCTCGCCGTCATCGGCCAGCATCAGACCTCCCGGCGGTTCCGCCAGGACATCCACCAGGGCCGGCACGCCGGGCCGCAGCATCAGCAGCACCGATTCCCCGTTGGGAAAAGGCCAGCCCGCCACCGCGAAACTGCCGGCGCGGCGGTCGCCGTTCAACAGGGTCAGCCGCTGGCCGGGATAAATGACCCCCAGCTCCCGCCAATCGGTCTGCCCCTCCCCCGTCGCCTGAATCCGAAACAAAGGCACCTCCTCCTCGGCCGGCAGATAAACCGCCCGCCCGAACAGAAATTGCACCTCGCCCTGCCGCAACACCGGATCGGCTTCCAAGCGGTAGCGAATGGTGGCGTTCTCGGCCAGACAGCGGCTCAGGTGCTGCTCGTGCAAGCGATGCAACTCCCGCAGCAGGGTTTCGCGGCCGGCACCATCGTCGAGCCGGTCATCCCGGAGATAATCGCGCTCGGGGATGCGGACCGCGACGTGGCTGTAGCAGGTTTCCTTGCGCTGGCGCCCCTGGGGAGCGCGGGGGTGACGCTTGAGCGCTTCCAGCAGAAAAACCCCCTCCTGGCCGCCTCGCATCCGCTCCCACAGCAAGCCGACATCGAACACATCGGGCACCTTGCGCAAGGTCGCGCAGATGACGAAATCGGATACGATCAGCGTATCAGGGTGGGTGGTCATGATTTTTTTCCTCGACCGCGACGGCCAGCGCCACGATCGGCAGCACGAACAACACGAGATGGCTGCCGGCCGCCGACAAGAGCGACATCGGCTGGCCCATCACCGGCAAGAAACCGAGATTGGTCCCCCAGGACACCAGAAAATGCGCGCCGAGCAAGGCCGCGCCGCCATACAAGGTAAAATAGCTGAACCCGGCGGCCATTGCCGGACCGGAATCGTCGGGCTCGCTCCGAGCCAGAGCGCGGTTGGCGATCATGATCAGCAACCCGATAAACACCGCCTGAATCCCGACCAGAACCAATCCCGCCAGACCGCCGTACCGGTTCAGGAAAAACGCTGGGGTGAAGTCGTTCGCCACCACGGGAACCGTCATGACCCGACCGTTGGCCGGCTCGCTCCACACCGTTCCCGCCCAGCCACCGGCGCGAATCGCTTCCAGCGCTCGCCGCAGCTGATAGCCGGCATGGGGATAATGCTCCGGCGCCGCCCAGACCCGAATCCGGTCCGCCTTAAAACTCGGAGGCAGCGCTTCCGGCCGCTCGCGCAACCCGACCAGACCGGCCGCCAGCAACACCGCCAAGGCGATCACGGCCGACTGGCCAGCCCGCCGCCAAACCGGAAACGGATGGGCGCGCAGGTAGGCCCAGATCAGCGTCAGGCCCCAAAACACCAGCAGCACCAGCGGCGAGAAGTCGCGCAGAAACATCAGGGCAAAACCGCAAACCGCCACCAACAGGCCAAGCGGTCCGAGATAGAGCAACCATGGCGCGGACCTGTCGAAACTCCAACCATGGAGCGGCGACCGCGCGCGCAGCGCGAGGGGATAAGCCGCCGCAACCACCAGCATCAGCTTGGTCAACTCGAAAGGTTGCAACCCTTGCCAGCCGCCCTCGTCGCCGGACACCACCTGCGCCGCGAGCAAGGCCAACGAGCCGGCGATCAGCGGCGGCAAACCGTAATACATCAGACGATTGGCGGGCCAGTGGAACGGGCGCAGCCATCGCCGGCCCTTCCAACCGGCCCACGCCAGCCAGCCGAACGCGCCGGCCAACGCCGCGCCGCTGCCGCCATAGCGCTGCCATCCGGCGTCGCCAGCGCCGACGCCCAGTTGCAGCAAGGCCACCAACCCGCCGCCCAGCAGCAGAGTCAGGACGGCCAGCAGCCCGACACTCCACGGCGAGCGGACGGCCTTCAACCAGACCCACAGCGCCGGCCACGCGATCAGATACGGCCACAGCACCGGCACGGTCAACGCCTTCCAATGCATTGCGAAACACGCGGCGGCCAGCGTCAGCGCCAAACCGATCCGCCACCGGTCGCCCGCGTCCGGTCGCCCGCCGCGTCGCCATCCAGACCCCATGAGGCCCAGCGCCAGAGGAGCCAACACGATTCCGAAGCGCCAATCGAGCGATCGCGGGTCGGGCGGGCGCCACCAAGCCGGCGCGCTCCACTCCACCGCCACCATCGGCGAAACGACCGGAGGCGGTGAACCGGCCAGCCAACGCTGCGCGCGGGCCACCACCGCCAGTTCCAGCGCCGGCTCGGTTCGCGTCACCCGATATTGGGTGCGGCCAACGATCAACCGATCACCGGCCGCCAAGGAAACCGAGCGCTGCCACAGCGATTCGGCGTCCGGCGTTCCCGCCGCCACGGTCACCGGGAAACCGTCCCACCGCCCCGCCCCGCCCGGACAGAGCGCGAAACCTGTCGGAGTCGGCTCGATGACGACCGTATCCAACGGCACTCCCGCCAAACCCAACCGGTCGGCGCAATACACGCCGCCGCCCAGCCGCAACGGCCGCTGGAGCAACCCGAGCGGCAACCCCAGTTCCCCGAGCCATGCGCGCAAGCGGGTTCGCCACCCCTGAAGGCATTCCGGCAAAAGCTGACCGTCCCGACGCAGGCGGACACCGTCGTATTCCCAGCGCAGGTCGCCGCTTTGCAGGATCAACCGATTGCGCTCCGCGCTCGATACCACGAACGCCTGGGCACCGACCGCGAAAGAGGCTCCATCGGCGAGCGGCCACTCCCGGATCGGCAAATGGTCTCCCTCCATCGCCGACCGCCGCAACACTCGCTTATTCAAGGAGATGTTCGTTAGCCGCCAAGCGCCATTCGCCTCTCGACGAAGCGCGATGTGTTCGCTGTCGGCCTGCGGCGCCCACAACGCCTCGCCGCCCAACACCGCGGACTGGCCGGGCTCTAGCGCCACCGTCAACAGTCGCGGTTCCAGCCAGTCCGGCGCCCGGCAAACCGTCCACAGCACCCCCAGCAGGGGCAACGCCCACACCGCCAGCAACCACCGCCGGCCGGCGAGCGAAACCGGCCCCCGCCGACGTTGGACACTACTCGGTTGCTCGCTCACGTTTCAGTCCCAGCTCCCGACTGGCTCGGGGAGTCGATCATGGCGCCGTTTCCCGGTGGGCTACCCGAACCTCGAATCATCCTGGCCGGCCATCGCGGTCGCGCCGAGGTGATCGGCGGACAAATCCCCTTCCAGAGCATCCCCCGACCGGGAATGACGCGGTGTCACTCCCGGTCGGCGAAACGAGCCGGCGCCGGTTTCCGTCGGTCCATCCCGCCACAGCAACCGCCCGCCCTCTCGTCGGATGGGAACGGCATCGCGGCGGAAAAGATCGGGCAACACGGTTGCCGGAAGCGGCGAGAAACGAACCTCCAGCTCGGTTGCCCCCTCCTGCCACTCCAGTCGCAAGCGGTGCGCTATCGCGGTCGACTCGGAGCAGGCCGAAGCATCCAGGCAACGGGATTCGCCGGCCAACACCGTCGCGCCCAGCACGGTCGGAGCCCCGCCGACCACCAGAAGATCCAACCGTTCGCCGAGCCGGGCCAGCCGGAACCGTACCGGCGACCGCCCCTCCAGCGCCGGCCAACGCGCCACCCGTCGCCACGGTCGCCAGTCGCCGGGGATATCGGCAACCAAGCGGCCGACCGATGACGGCATGATCGCGGTCAGCGTCAGCGGCGCCCCGGCCCAGTCGGCCCGCCAGTCGCC
Source organism: Candidatus Competibacter sp. (assembly GCA_037045685.1). Classification (GTDB taxonomy): domain Bacteria; phylum Pseudomonadota; class Gammaproteobacteria; order Competibacterales; family Competibacteraceae; genus Competibacter_A. The sequence continues at coordinate 394,374 of JBAOII010000011.1, read as the reverse complement.
CGCCAAACCCGAATCGGATCGCCAGCGGACCGCCGCCAGCAGTTGGTTGGCGTTGAACGCCTGGACCTGCTGGCGCACGTAGCGGCCGGCGGCGCTGAAATGCAGCGCGCGGTGAATCCCGCGAATGTCGTCGTTCCAGGCTCCCCCCAGCCAATCGGGGCCGTCGGCGCGCGGCACGAGAAGGGCGGGATACGCCCGCGCATAAATTTGGCGCAGCGGCAAATCGGCGGGCGCAACGGCGATCCGTCCATCCGCTTCCAGCCGCAACAGGCCGGCGGCCAGCGCCTGCTCGAACAATTCGGTGTCCTCGCGACGTGGCGACGGGTTGGCCGGCATTGCAGATACGACCACCGGCCGCGCATAAATCGTCGCCAATTGCCGATAGAGCAGCCCGACGCTCGCCGCGACGAAAAAGGCCAGCAGCGGCGGTCCAATCCTCCGGCGATGGCGCTCGCGATTCAGTTTCGGTATGGGTTCCATGAGGGATAAATGATGACACAATAGCGGAATCCCTTGACCCGGCGGTCGCGGATTAGTTTACTCAATTCATACTCCCTGCCGAGGACGCCAGCCCGGAGAATCCACCATGCAGAGCGGCGAACCGATCACCATCAAAGGCCGTGAATACCGGCTCGGCGCCGTGCTATCGACCGGCGCGGGGAGCTACGGTCAGGTCTGGGCCGCCACCGACGCCGCCGGCCGCGCCGTCGCCCTGAAATTCATCAACGCCGAAGCCATGTCCCAAGCCGACGGCAGCCTCCACGGCCACTGGCGCGCGCATCTGGAGCGGGAGATCGCGTTCCTCGACGGTCTCGGCGACGAGCAATCCCGTCACGTCGTCACTCTGCTCGCGCACGACCAGGTGGACGGCCAGCCGGTGCTGGTGCTGGAAAGGATGCAGGCCAATCTCGGCCAATGGCTGTCGCAACTGCGACGGGAGGGCGCTCCCCCGCCCGATCTCGCCTGCATTCTCGACTGGGCCGAGCAGATTCTGGACGGTCTGGACGTCATTCACCGCGCCGGTTTCGTCTATCGCGATCTGAAGTTCAGCAATATTCTGGTCGGCGAAGGGGGCGCGCTGCTCAAGCTGGCCGATTTCGGTTCGCTCAAGCGCGAGGACGGCGACAGCACCCGCTCTTGCATCGGCACCCCCGCCACCATGGCCCCGGAACAGATCGTGCCGATCCGTCAGGGCGAGAACGGTTGCGAGTATGCGGTCGATTTCCGCGCCGACTATTACGCCCTGGGATTGCTGCTGTTCGCCCTGCTCACCGAGCAGTCGACCACCGCCGCCCAGCGCCGGCTCGGCCAGTTGCTGGCCCTGCACGGCCAGGAAGGCGCCGGCAAGTATCGCGACGAGCTGGGTGGGCTGACCGAGGAGGAGCGGGAACTGCTGCGGCGGTCCATCGAATTCTGGACCGTCCCGGCACGGCCCGAGCAGGAGCAGCGCGGGACGGCGTTGCTGCTGACCGATCTGCTCGGCCAACTGCTGGCGCGCGAACCCGCCGCTCGCCCGGCGTCCAGCGCGGCCATTCGCGCGGTTCTGGACGCGGTGCGCGCCGATCAGCCGACCTTGCCACCCATGCTGTCGGACCGGCTCGCGCCGCCGCCGGATATCCCTCCCAACCGGCATCCCCGCCGCGCCAACGCCTCGGCTCGGTCGCCCCGGTCGAGATGGGCCATCGGCCTGATCGGCATATCCGGGCTGGTCGGGGCCCTAGCTTGGGCCGCCGTCATCCGTCCGGCGCTGCATCAGGAACGCTTTAAATCGCCAAGCGCCGTACTCGCGCCGGTGTCGCAGCCCGATTCCGGGGCCAAGTCAATCCCCGCGCCGGACTCGATCGCGTCGGCGAATTCAGCCCTCGATGCCTCGGCGAAGCCGTCACAGCCCGAGCAACCCTCACCGTCCGAGCCAGCTCGCGCTGAAGATACGGTCGCGGGTACGACAGCAACATCGCCGGAGGAAGCTCCCCCCGCGTCGAGCGACGAGCCCTCGGTTGCAGCATCGGCGGGCTCCGCCACCGAAGCCGCCGCTGAAACCGTCCCCGCCACCGATACCGAGACCAAAGACGGAACCCCCGCTGATCCCGCCGCCGAGATGCGACCATCGGCCCCGCCGACGACCGCCGCCGTCGCGGAAACCGCGCCCGAAGCGCCGCCGGGCAATCCCAATCCCTCCGTCGCTCCAAGCGCGCCCGGCGCTGCCTCGCGTTCGACCGAACCGTCCACATCGACGGCGGCACCCGCTTCCCGCAAAGCCATCGCATCCCCCGCCGTCGCGGAGCGATCCCCGGCCATGACCACCAGGAAGCCGGCCGGCGAGAAAACCGTCAAGGCGGCGCCGATCCCCGATGGAACCCTCGACAAAAGCGTCAGGACACCGCCTCCCGCCGCAACCAAACCTGCGGATACGCCACGTCCAGTCGTGCCGGTCTCGCCGAAAGCGCCAGCCATCGCAAAACCGGTCCCGAGATCCCCAGCGCCAAACCCGCCTGCGATCACCCGCCATGCGCTTCCCTCCGAAAAAGCCGCGACCGAGCAGCGCGTCAGCAAGGCAGCGGTTCCGGTCGTTCGCGGACGGCCCGCGCCCAAACTCACCGCTTCGCGTCCGGCGCCCGGAACGACCCGCTCGACCGCGCATTCTCCCGTGTTGCCGCCCATCGAGCTGGTCAGCAATCCCGACACCGCCAAGGCGGCACCCTCCTCCGCTCGACCGCCCATCGAGTTGGTCAGTCGCGCCATGGCCACAACTGACACCTCAACCCGCGCTCGACCGCCCATCGAGTTGGTCGGCCGCTCTAATCCGTCCCCGGTAACGCCTCCCCTCCGACCCGCCACGCCGCCGGCGACGACCATTGCCGTGGTTCCGGCCCGGAATCCGACGACGCCGAAAGCGCCTACTGGTCCCGCCGACCCGATCACCGCTTTTCAGAAGGACGCCGGAAAAGCCGCGCACGACATCCGGCGCGAAGCGGAAAACATCGGCAACTGGATGGGCCGCACCAGCGCTTCGGTCGGAACGGAAATCCGGCGCGGTCTCGACAGCGCCAACCGGGCGGTCGGTAGCTGGACCGGGAGTTGCGCTGGAACGAACGGCTGCCCCCAAGCTCGCCAAGTCGAACGTCGCGACCGCTGGACTCGCTCTAGCCAAGGGACGGTTTCCCGGTCGCAGCCGCCCGTGCCGGGCGAGCGGGATGGGCCGGGCAATTCCCCGCCGCGGCGAGTGCAGGAGTATCGCTGACCCTACTGGACAGGCCAGGGAGGAGCTAGCGCTCGGGGAAGAAACCTGGCTTCCGGTTCACCAGCTCCGCGATGGCCTCGGCGGCCTGCCGGCTGGCATCGCGGCGCAACTCCGCATGGAGCGCGTCGAACGCCGCCACCAATCGCGCGCGCGCCGGCGCCTCATCCAACCAGCGCAGCACCGCCGGACCCAGATGGGCCACCGTCGCCGCCTCCTGAAAAAACTCCGGGACCAACTCCCGCCCGGCCAGCAGATTGGGCAGGGCGAAATGGGAAACCGTCACCAAGCGGCGGGCGATCCAGGCGGTCATCGGCGCCACGCGATAGGCCACCACCATCGGCCGCTTGAGCAGCATCGCCTCCAGGGTCGCCGTCCCCGACGCCAGCAGCACCACGTCGGCGGCGGCCATCGCTTCGCGGGACTGTCCCTGGATCAGCGTCAGCGGCAACGCGGGGGCGCGGGTGGATCGCAGCGCCGCCAACGCCTCGTTTAACCGGGGCGTCGCCGCCGGAATCAAGAACCGCAGATCGGGGCGGCGGGCGTACAGCCAGTTGGCGGTTTCCAGAAACAGCGCCCCCATCCGGCCGACTTCGCCCGTCCGGCTGCCGGGCAGCAAGGCGACGACAGGCGCATCGGCCGGCCACTCCAGACCCAAGGATTTTCGAGCCGCCATGGCATCGCTGCGCAAGGGAATCATGTCGGCCAGCGGATGGCCGACATGACGGACCGCCACGCCGTGATTCCGATAGAACGCCGCCTCGAACGGCAACAGCGTCAGCATCAGGTCCACGGCCCGGACGATTTTGCGGACCCGCCACGGTCGCCACGCCCACACCGACGGGCTGACGTAGTGCGCGGTCGGAATCCCTCGGGCGCGCAACCGCCGCTCCAGCCCGAGATTGAAATCGGGTGCGTCGATGCCGACGAACGCTTGGGGCGGATCGGCCAGCAGGTGCCGGTAAAGCTGGCGCCGGATGCGGAACAGTTCGGGAAGATGGCGCAGCACCTCGACCAGGCCCATAACGGCCAGCCGTTCCATCGGCACCAGGGACCGCAAGCCCTGGGCGACCATGCCGGGACCGCCGATGCCGCTGAACCGGGCTTGGGGATAACGCGCCTTCAAGGCCGCGATCAGACCGCTCCCCAACAGATCGCCCGACAGCTCGCCGGCGACGAGGGCGATATGCATGGCCGGAACCGACCTAGCGAACGATGCCGTTGCGGGACGGCGCCGCCAGAAAATCGGCCAGAATTTGCAAGCGCGGCCATTCCCGCGTCATTTCCCGGACCTTTTCCACCGCTTCCTCCAGGCGTAAATTGGCGCGGTAAATCGCCTTGTACGCGCGGCGGATGGCCTGAATTTCCTCGTCGGAAAAGTCGCGGCGGCGCAAACCCTCGGAATTGATGCCGTAGGGCTCGGCCCGGTAGCCCGCCACGGTCACGTAGGGCGGCACGTCCCGATGCACCCCGCAGGCGAACCCGCAGAAGCTGTGCACGCCCAGGCGGGTGAACTGGTACACCAGGGCGAATCCCCCCAGCACCACATCGTCCTCGACATGGACGTGTCCGGCCAGCGACGCCCCGTTGGCGAAAATCGTCCGGTCGCCGACCACGCAGTCGTGGGCGATGTGGACGTAAGCCATGATCCAGTTGTCGTCGCCCAGCCGGGTCAGCCCGGCGTCTTGAACCGTGCCGCGATTGATGGTGACAAATTCGCGAAGGGTATTGCGGTCGCCGATTTCCAGCCGGGTCGGCTCGCCGTTATACTTTTTGTCCTGCGGCATCTCGCCCAGCGAGGCGAACTGAAAAATCCGGTTGTCGCGACCGATCCGGGTCGGTCCCCGGATCACCACATGGGGACCGATCCAGGTTCCGGCGGCGATTTCCACCTCGGGGCCGATCACCGAGAACGGACCCACCGTCACATCCGGCGCCAGTCGGGCGGACGGGTCCACCACGGCGCGCGGATCGATCACGGCTCGATGTCCCGCTTGGCGCACATCAGCTCGGCGGAGGCCACCAACTGGCCCTCCACCTTGGCTTCGCAGGCGAACTTGCCGATCCCGCGCTTGATGCGATCCAGCCGGACTTCCAGGATCAACCGATCGCCCGGCTCGACCGGCCGCTTGAAGCGGGCGTTATCGACGCCCACCAGGTAATACATGGAACGGTGGTCGGGCCGCTCGCCCTCGCTCTTGAACGCGAGAATCCCGGTCGCCTGGGCGAGCGCCTCCAAAATCAGCACGCCGGGCATGATCGGCCGCTGCGGAAAATGTCCCAGAAAAAAGGGTTCGTTGAAACTGACGTTCTTGAGGCCGGTCAGCGATTGTCCCGGCTCGACCGCCAGCACGCGGTCGATCAGCAGAAAAGGATAACGGTGGGGCAGGTATTCCAGTATTTCCTTGATGTCCATCGCTTCCAAGGCTTAACCCTCTCAAGTGGAGCCGTCTCGGTTGATTGTTTTTTCCAGGGCCGCCAAGCGGCGAAACAGCTCGTCCAGCCGGCGCAGGCGGGCGCTGATCTTGTTCCAGGTCCGGTTCGGTTCCACCGCCAGCCCCGAGGAATAGACGCCGGGTTCGGTGATGGATTGGGTCACCAGCGACATGCCGGTAATCTGCACGCGATCCGCGATTTCCAGATGGCCGGCCACGCCGACCCCGCCGCCCAGCATGCAATGGCGGCCGACGCGGGCGCTGCCGGCGATCCCGACGCAGCCCGCCAGAGCGCTGTGGGCGCCGATGCGCACGTTGTGGGCGACTTGAATTTGATTGTCCAGCTTGACCCCGTCCTCGATCACGGTATCTTCCAGGGCGCCGCGATCGATGGTTGTGTTGGCGCCGATTTCGACATCGTCGCCGACCAGCACGCGGCCCAGTTGGGGAATCTTGAGCCAGCGCCCGCCGCGATCGAGGGCCAGCCCGAAGCCGTCGCCACCGATCACCGCGCCCGGATGCACCAGCACCCGGCGCCCCAGCCGCACCCGATGGCAGACCGTCACCTGCGCCACCAATCGGGTCAGCTCGCCGAGGGCCGCCTCCTCGCCGACGACGCAATTGGGCCCCACGAAGACGCCGGATTCGATCACCGCGCCCGCCTCGATCGTGCTGTGCGGACCGATCCAGGCATCCGGGGCAATTCGGGCGGTGGGGCTCACCCAAGCGGTGGGATGAATACCCGACCGGGCCTCGGCGACCGGTTCGAACAAGGTGGCGGCTCGCGCGTAGGCGACCTGGGGGTTATCGGCCACCAGCGCCGGCGCGGGGCAATCGACCGCATCCTCGGTGGAGAGAATGACGGCGGCCGCCCGGGTCTGCGCCAAGAACGGGCGATAGCGCGCGTGGGTCAGAAAGCTGAGCTGTCCGGGCTCGGCCCGGCTCAGCGGCGCCACCCCGGTGACGACCGTCGCGGCATCGCAGCCTTGCAGGCGCGCGCTCGATACCGCCGCGATCTCCCCCAGCGTGGTCATGGCGACCGCTACTTGGACGTCAATCGCTTGAGCACTTTTTCGGTCACGTCCACCTGGGGGCTGGCATACAGAGCCGCGCTGTCGTTGACGACCAGATCGAAACCGTCTTCCTTGGCGACGCTGTTGATCACTTCCAGCACCTGCTTCTGGAATTTGCCCAGCTCCTCGTTGCGGCGCAGGTTGAAATCCTCTCGAAACTCGTCGCTGGTCCGCTTCAGCTCACGGGCCTGGTTGCGAATATCGCCCTCCAGGCTCCGCCGCTGGCTATCTCCCATGGCCGCCCCGTCTTTGGACAATTTTTCTTCCTGTTTGCGCAGCGACTTCTGCGCTTCGACCAGGGCCTTTTGCCGCGGCGCGAACTCCTTTTCCAGCCGCTTGCTGGCGGCTTCGGCCTGGGGTGCGCTTTGCAGGATTTTGGCGATGCTGACAAAACCGATCTTGACATCGGCCGCCTGCGCCAACGAAAGCGGCAACGCCAAGGCCGCTGCGATCAACAGTGTTTTCACGAGCTTCAATTTGAATACCTCCATCGACTAAAGAGTGCAAACCAACACCAGTTCAAACCCCACCTCCCCGCCTCGGCTTCAATTTAACGGCACGCCGAAGGAGAACTGGAAGTTTTCCGTCTCGTCGCCGTCCTTCTCGTTGAGAGGCGCAGCAACGCTCAACACGATGGGGCCAAACGGCGAAATCCAAGTCCCGGCAAGGCCGACCGAATAGCGCAAATCGCCGACGTCAAACTCGTCCACGGTCGCATACACGTTGCCGATATCGAAGAACGCGGCCACCCGCACGCTTTCGGATTTTTCGATGAACGGCACCGGAAAAATCAACTGGGTGCTGGCCACCGTTTTGAACGCCCCGCCGCTCGGTTCGTCGTTGCTGTAGCGAGGGCCCAGGGTGTTCGATTTGTAGCCCCGCACCGTCCGCAAACCGCCGGCGTAAAAGTTCTCGAAAAACGGCAGCTCGCCGGTGTCGCCGTAACCGTCCCCATAGCCGACCTCGCCGCTCAGCGACCAGGTGAGCCACCGGGTGAACGGAAAATAGAAGACGCTTCGCAAATTCAATTTGTAAAACTCGGCGGTGCTGCCCGGCAGGGCGATCTCCGCCGCGATCTGGTTCAGGCTGCCGCTGGTCGGAAAAAAGGCCCGGTCGCGGGTGTCGCGCGCCCACCCGGCATCCAGCTTGATCAGGTCGTAGGAATCGCCGTTCTCGCGCAGGTAATCGGTGATCTCGATCGGCGTCGTCGCGGTGGTATCGAACCAGACGTGCTCGTAGCCGGGACTCAGGCGCAGCGTGTCGGTCTCGTTGAGGGGGAAGCCGAAATTCACTTGGCCGCCGAAAACGTTCTGGATATAGTCGGCCGTATTGAGCTCGGCGCTGTCGATATCCCGATAATACAGCCTGAACCCCAGACTGACACCGTCCAAGGTGTAATAGGGGTTGTTGAAAGAGATGCTGTAGTTCTGGCCGACATCGCTGTTGTTGAAAATCAGGCCGAAATGGTTGCCCGTGCCCAGGAAATTGTTCTGGGTCAAGCTGACGTTCAGCAGCAAGCCGGACTCCTGCCCGTAGCCGACGCCGAACATCAGGCTTCCCGACGAGCGCTCGACGACCGTGTAGTTGACGTCCACCTGATCGTTGGTGCCCGGCACGGCGGGCGTTTCGACGTTGACGCTCTCCAGATAATCCAGGCGCTGCAACCGGGTTTTGGAGCGGTCGAGATCCTTGGTCGAAATCCACCCGCCCTCGGTTTGCCGCAGCTCGCGGCGCAACACCTCGTCCTGGGTTTTGGTGTTGCCCTGGAAATTGATGCGGCGCACGTAAACGCGCCGGCCCGCGTCCACCACGAAGCCGAGCGCGACCTTTCGGTTCGCGTCGTCCAGCCGGGGCACGGTGTTGATGTTGGCGAACGCGTAGCCCTCCTCGCCCAGGCGCTCGCTCATTTTCTTGGCGTTCTCGGCCATCTTGGCGCGGGAAAAGGTGTCGCCTTGCTTGAGGGTGATCAGCTTCCGCAAATCCTCTTCCGGGACGACGCCGAACTCTCCCGATAGCTGCACGTCCTCGATGGTGTAAAGCTCGCCCTCGCTCACGTTGATGGTGATGTAAACGGCCTCTTTGTTCGGGGTGATCGAAACCTGGGTCGATTCGACGTTGAACTTGAGGTAGCCCCGGTCCAGATAGAAGGAGCGGAGGGTTTCCAGGTCGGCGGCCAGCTTCTGCTTGGAATACTGATCGTCCTTGGTGAAAAACGAGAACCAGCCGGGCGTGGACAACTGCAACTGCTTCAGCAACTCCTTGTCGTCGAACGCCTTGTTGCCGACAAAATTGATCCGGCTGATGCTGGCCACGGCGCCTTCCGCGATGTCGATGGCGATCGCGACCCGGTTGCGCTCCAGCGGTTGCACCTGGCTCTTGATCTGCACTCCATACCGACCCCGGCTGTAATACTGCTGCAGCAGCTCCTGCTCCACCTTGTCGAGCAAGGAGCGGTCGAAGACCCGGCCCTCCGCCAGCCCGACCCCGGTCAAGGCCTTCTTGAGATCCTCGGTGCTGATGTCCTTGTTGCCGGTGATCCGAACCTCGGAAATCGCCGGCCGCTCGGTCACGGTCACCACCAGCACGTCGCCCTTGCGCTCCAGGTTGACGTCGGCGAAGAAGCCCGTCTTGAACAGAGCGCGGATGATCTCCGGGTAATCCTTCTCCGCGACGGCGGAGCCGACCTGGATCGGCAGGTAGTTGAACACCGTGCCGGCGGAAATGCGCTGCAGGCCCTCGACCTGGATGTCCCGGACGATGAATTCGGCGGCTCGCGCCCCGAACGCGGCGGCCAACAGGCAAACGGATAACAGCAAACAGCGATGCAATTTCATGAGCGTGCGGTTTCCCCACGGACCAAATCGGCGGCCCCTATCCCAAAAGACGGCTGAAATCGTTGAACAGGGCCAGCCCCATCAGCAGCAGCAGCACGGCGATCCCGACTTGCTGCCCCAGGTTTTGCACCGTCTCCGACAGCGGGCTGCCCTTGACCAGCTCGATCAGGTAATACAGCAGGTGACCGCCGTCCAGCACCGGCACCGGCAGCAGGTTCAACACGCCCAGGCTGAGACTGACCAAGGCCAGCATCGACAGAAACGCCATGACGCCGGCGTTGGCGGCCTGTCCGGCGAACTGGGCGATGGTCAACGGCCCGCTGATATTGTCCAGGGACGCCTTGCCGACCAGCATGCGGCCCAACATGCGCAGCGTCAGCAGCGACATGTCCCAGGTTTTCCCCACCGCCGCGCCGACCGCCTCCAGCGGGCCATAACGTACCACGACCCGCAAGCCTTGGGCGAGATCCTCGGGCACCTCGGCGACGGCGCCGATGAAGCCGACCCGTTTGCCTCGGTCGTTTTCCTTGGCATCGGGCGTGACCTCCAGCGCTTGCTCGGTCCCTTGGCGCTCGATGCCAACCCGGAACGGCCGGTCCGGGTGGCGCTCGATCACGCCGCGCCACTGCTGCCAGTCGGCGACCGGCTCGCCGTCGGCCAGCAGGATGCGATCACCCGCTTGCAAGCCGGCCCGTTCGGCCGCGCCGCCGGGGGTCACCTGACCGATCACCGCCGGCAACGCCAGCCGCCACGGCACCAGGCCCACGCTATCGAAAACCTGCGCCGCGCCGGCCAACTCCGGAGCGGCTCGGATATCCAGGGTGCGGGTCCGGACGCGGGCCCGGCTCCCGCCCGGCTCCTCGATCCCGCACCCGCCGCCGTCGCATTCCGGCACGACCTCGACCCGAATGACCCCTTCCGCCAGGGCGCGATCGACCAGGGCCAGCATCGCCGCGCTCAAGGTCGGCGCGGGCTTGCCGTCGATGGCGACCACCAGATCGCCTTTCTGAAATCCGCCCGCCGCCGCCAGCGAACCGGGCTTCGGCTCGTCCAGAACCGGCTTGATGCCCGGCACGCCGATCACGAACATCAGGGTGTAGGCGAGAATCGCGAACAGAAAGTTGCACAGGGGTCCGGCCATGACGATGGCGATGCGCGAACCGATCGGCTTGCGGTTGAACGCCAAGGGCAGGTCGGCGGGCTGCACCTCGCCTTCGCGCTCGTCCAGCATCTTGACGTAACCGCCCAAAGGCAGGAGCGCGAGCACGTACTCGACGCCATCCCGGCCGCGCCGTTGCCACAGCGGCCGCCCGAACCCGATGGAAAAGCGCAGAACCTTGACGCCCAGCCGGCGCGCCACCCAGAAGTGACCGAATTCGTGGACGGTGATCAACACGCCCAAGGTCACGATAAAGGCCAACAGCGAAATCAGCGAGTCCATCATCTCACACCTCCAAGGCTCTCGCGGCCACCCATTCGCCGGCCGCACTTCGGGCCAGCGCGTCGGCCTCAAGAATCGGGGCCAGCGCGTCGGCGGCGCGCGGGACGACCCGCTCCAGCGCGCGCTCCACCACGACCGCGATCTCGGTGAAGCGGATGCGCCGCTCCAGGAAAGCGCGCACCGCCACTTCGTTGGCCGCGTTCAGGATCGCGGGGGCGGTGCCGCCCGCCTCCAGCGCGGCAAACGCCAGCCGCAAGCAGGGAAACCGCGCGAAATCCGGCGCCTGAAATTCGAGCTGCAACCGGGAGAAATCCAGAAACGCCGCACCGGACGCCATCCGGTGCGGCCAGGCCAAGGCGTGAGCGATCGGCGTGCGCATGTCGGGATGGCCCAGTTGCGCCAGCACCGAGCCGTCCCGGTATTCCACCATCGAGTGCACCACGCTCTGCGGGTGCACCACCACTTCGATCCGCGCCGGGGCCGCGCCGAACAGCCAATGCGCCTCGATGACCTCCAGACCCTTGTTCATCATGGTGGCGGAATCCACCGAGATCTTGCGGCCCATGCTCCAGTTCGGGTGAGCGCACGCCTGCTCCGGCGTCGCGTCCGGCAAGCGATCCAACGGCGTGACGCGGAACGGCCCCCCGGAGCCGGTCAACAAAATCCGGCGCACCCCCGCCGCGTCCAGGCCCTCGGCGGCGAATCCCGGCGGCAGGCATTGAAAAATCGCGTTGTGCTCGCTGTCGATCGGCAACAGTTCCGCGCCCCCTTGGCGCACCGCCGCCACGAACAGCGGTCCGGCCATCACCAGCGCTTCCTTGTTGGCCAGCAGCACCCGCTTGCCGGCCCGCGCCGCCGCCAGGGTCGGCAGCAAACCGGCGGCGCCGACGATGGCCGCCATGACGCAATCAGTCTCGGGCAAGGCCGCGACCCGCTCCAGGCCGGCTACGCCCGCCAGAACCTCCACCGGCCGGCCGGCCGACCGGAGCCGGTCGGACAAGCGCTCGGCCGCCTCGGGATCGGCCATCACCGCAAAATCGGGTTCGTGGGTCACGCACTGCCGGAACAAACCCTCGACGTTTTGGTTGGCCGTGAGCGCCACGACCCGGAATCGGTCGGCATGGCGTTGCACCACGTCGAGGGTATTGGTTCCAATCGAACCGGTTGAGCCCAGAATCGTGACGCCGGCTCGCCCGCTCATCCCGACATCCCGTAAAGGCCCAGCAGAAAGACCGGCGCGGCCGCGGTCAGGCTGTCCACCCGGTCCAGCACGCCGCCGTGGCCGGGTAACAGCGAGCCGCTGTCCTTCAGCCCGCGTTGCCGCTTCATCATGCTCTCGAACAGATCGCCCACGATGGAGAAACCCATCGTGACCAGACAAACCACCGCGAACCAAAGCCAACGGTCGCCCACGCCCAAGATCGACGCGCCGGCGAGAGCGAGAGCGAGAGTGGCGATCCCGCCGCCGAGCGCTCCCTCCCAGGTCTTGCCGGGGCTGATGGCGGGCGCCAGTTTGCGCCGCCCCCAGCGCCGGCCGGCGAAATAGGCGCCGATGTCGGCCGCCCAAACCAGCAGCAGCAGGAACAGCACATACCTCGCACCGTATTCATCGCGCAGCGCCACCAGCGCCACCCAGGGCGCCACCAGCACGATCAAGCCCGCCGCCGCCACCGTCAGGGGACGGTCGCGGCGGTCCGGGCGGCCGGCGTAGCGCCACATCCAGACCAGCGCCCAGCACCAGCCCGCGACGACGGCGACCAGCAGGCCGACGACGAACCCGCTATTTTCGGCCAGCGGCCAGAGCGCCGCGATCGAGGCCAACACCGCGCCGCCGTACAGCAGTCGGTCGCGGGTTTCGCCCAACCCCGCCAGCCGCGCCCACTCCCAAGCGGCGGGCAGAATCACCGCCAGCAGAGCGAGGGCAAAACCGGCGACCGGCAGCTTCAACACCAGCCAGACCACCAGTATCGCCAAGACGGAGGCGGTGAGGACGCGCTGCTTAAGCATGGCCGCCCGCCGCGACTTGTTCGCCGGTCAACCCGAAGCGGCGCTCCCGGCCGGCGAACGCGGCGCAAGCCGCGTCCAGATCCTCGGTGCCGAAATCCGGCCACAGCCGGTCGGTGAAATACAGCTCGGTATACGCCAGCTGCCAGAGCAAAAAATTGCTGATGCGCTGCTCGCCCGCCGTGCGGATGAACAGGTCCGGCTCGGGCAAATCGGACAGGCAGGTATAGCCGTGCAAAACGGCGGGCGTGATGTCCTCGGACCGCAAACGGCCCGCCACGATTTCCTCCGACACCCGGCGCGCGGCCCGGGCGATATCCCAGCGTCCGCCGTAGTTGGCGGCGATCACCAGCGTCAGCCCCGTGTTGCCCGCGGTCCGCCGCTGGGCCTTGGCGATGTAATCTTGCAGCGTCGGGGAGAACGGGGCGGGCTCGCCGATAAACCGCAATTGGACGTTGGCGTTGTCCAGGCGCCGAATCTCGCCGCGCAGGGTGGTCAGAAACAGGTTCATCAGCACTTCGACTTCCGGCCGCGGCCGGTGCCAGTTCTCGCTGCTGAAGGCGAACAAGGTCAACACCGCGATACCGCGCTCGCTGCACGCTTGCACGATCCGGCGCACCGTCTTGGCGCCCTCCCGATGTCCCGCCGTGCGGGGCAAGGACCGCTGTTGCGCCCAACGGCCGTTGCCGTCCATGACGATGGCCACATGGCGCGGCAACCGATCATGGGGTGCCGGCGCAGCCAGCGTATCAGCCACCATCCGGGAAAATCCTCGTTCGAGCCTTGATCGCGCCCGCCCGCCCCGACCGCCGCATCAGATTTCCATCAGCTCGGCTTCCTTGGTCGCCAGCAGCTTGTCCACCTCCTGAACGTGGCGGTCGGTGAGCTTCTGGATCTCGTCCTGAGCCTGCCGTTCGGCGTCCTCGGTGATCTTTTTGTCCTTGAGCAGCGTCTTGAGCTGGCTGTTGGCATCGCGGCGGATGTTGCGGATCGCCACCTTGGCGCCCTCGCCCTCCTGACGGACGATCTTGACCATATCGCGGCGGCGCTCCTCGGTCAGCGGCGGCAGCGGCACCCGGATGGCGGTGCCGGCGGAGGCCGGATTCAGCCCCAGATCGGACTTCAAAATCGCTTTTTCGACCGGCCCGACCATGTTCTTTTCCCAGGGCGTCACCAGCAGGGTGCGGGCGTCGGCCACGCCGACCGAGGCCACCTGATTGAGCGGCACGTCGGAGCCGTAATAGCTGACCGTGAGATGATCCAGCAGGCTGGCGTGCGCCCGACCGGTGCGCAGCTTGGTCAATTCCTGCTTGAGGGTGTCAACGCTTTTGGCCATCCGGGCCGTCGCTTCTTTTTTGAGGTCGTCGATCATGGTCGTTATTCCCGTACCACGGAGGTACCCAGGTCCCCGCCGCACACGACCCGCACCAGATCGCCGTGGCGGTTGACGTTGAAGACTTTCAGCGGCAGGTCGTGCTCGCGGCACATGACGATGGCCGTGGCGTCCATCACCTGAAGCTTGCGGGCCAAAGCCTCGTCGTAAGTGAGCCGCTCGTATCGCTCCGCCGTCGGATCCTTGAACGGATCGGCGGAATAAATGCCGTCCACCTTGGTGGCCTTGAGCATCACCTCGGCGTTGATCTCGATGGCGCGCAGGCTGGCGGCGGAGTCGGTGGTGAAGAAGGGGTTGCCGGTGCCGGCGGCGAAAATCACCACCCGGCCCTTTTCCAGATGGCGAATGGCGCGGCGGCGGATGTAATCCTCGCAGACCTGGTTGACGCGAACCGCCGACATGACCCGGGTGAACACGCCCAGCCGCTCCAGAGTGTCCTGCATCGCCAGCGAATTCATCACGGTGGCCAGCATGCCCATGTGATCGGCGGTGACCCGATCCATGCCGGCCTTGGCCAGACCTTCGCCGCGAAACAGGTTGCCGCCCCCGATCACCATGCCCACTTCCACCCCGAGCCGGCACAGCTCCCGCACCTCGCCGGCGATGCGGGCCAGCACCTCGGTGTCGATCCCGAAACCGCCCTCGCCCATCAGGGCCTCGCCGCTGAGCTTGAGGAGAATCCGCTTGAATACCGGTCTGGAATCCTGCATGGACATCGGCGCAACCTGTATGGTCGAAAACGGGCGGATTGTACTGTATTGGCGCCAGGGGCGGCAGAGGCCGGCGCCGGACGGCAGCCGGCGGGTCAGCCTAATCCCCCCGGACCTGCGCCATCACCTCGGCGGCAAAATTGTCGGCTCTCTTTTCGATGCCCTCGCCGAGCTCGAAGCGCTCGAAGCGGACGACCTTGGCCTCGCGCGCAGCGAGCAGTTCCCCCACGGTCCGGTCGGGGTCCTTGACGAAGGCCTGGCCCAGCAGGGTCACCGACTCCAGATATTTGCGCAGCTTGCCCTCGACGATTTTGCCGATGATTTTTTCGACGACGTGGGCCGGCTTACCCTTGGCCTCGTCCTCGGCTTGCGCGGCGTAAATCTCCTTTTCCTTGGCGATCAGATCGGCCGGCACCTGATCCTCGCCGATGCACAGCGGGCGGCTGGCGGCCACATGCATGGCGATGTCCTTGGCCAAGTCGGCGTCCCCGCCTTCCAGTTCCACCAGCACGCCGATGCGGGTGCCGTGCAGGTAGCAGCCCAGCACGCCCTCGGCGCTGGCCAGTCGGGCGAAGCGGCGCACGTTGATGTTTTCGCCGATCTTGGCGATGCAGTCGCGCCGGCCCTGCTCGACGCTTTGGCCGTTGGCCATGGGCGACGCCAGGAAGGCAGCGAAATCGCTCGATTCGCCGGTCAGGGCCGCATCGGCGACGGCATCGACGAACGCCCGAAAATCGTCGTTCTTGGTGACGAAATCGGTCTCGCAGTTGATTTCCACCATGGCGGCCGCGCCGGCCGCCTGCCTGATCGCGATCAAACCCTCGGCGGCGACGCGACTGGCTTTCTTGTCGGCCTTGGCTTGACCGGCCTTGCGCATCAGCTCGACCGCCCCCTCGATATTCCCGCCGGTTTCTTGCAGGGCCCTCTTGCATTCCATCATCCCCGAGCCCGTGCGCTCGCGCAGTTCCTTGACCAGCGCCGCCGTAATTTCCGCCATGCTTGCGTACCTCTACCAAAACCGAATCAGAATAAAACGCGATTGATGAAACCGGGCTGAACGCCGAAATTCGCCAAAAAGGCCCGCGCGTCCGAGCGCGCGAGCCTTCGCGTTGGCGAATCCGGCCAGGCGGCGCTTCAGGCGCCGCCTTCCGCCGCCGGCGACTCCTCGGGGATTTCGACGAACTCTTCTTGGGCGCTGCGGCCCGACGCCAGCAGGGCGCGGCCCTCCAGGGCGGCCTCGGCGACGCCGCCGACGTACAGCTGGATGGCGCGGATGGCATCGTCGTTGCCGGGAATGACGTAGTTCACCCCGTCGGGCGAGTTGTTGGTGTCCACCACGCCGAGCACGGGAATCCCCAGCTTGTTGGCTTCCTGCACGGCGATCCGCTCGTGGCCGACATCGATCACGAACAGCGCGTCGGGCAAGCTGGCCATGTCCTTGATGCCCCCGAGACTGCGCTCCAGCTTGTCCATTTCCCGCCGCAGGCCGATGACCTCCTTCTTGGCCAGCCGGTCGAAGGTGCCGTCCTGGGCCATCAGCTCCAGCTCCTTGAGCCGCTTGATCGATTGCCGGACCGTTTTGAAGTTGGTCAGCATGCCGCCCAGCCAGCGGTGGTTGACGAAGGGCATGCCGGCGCGAAGGGCGGCTTCGGCGGTGGCTTCGCGGGCGGAACGCTTGGTCCCCACGAGCAGCACCTTGCCGCCCTTGGACGCCATTTTGCCGACATAATTCAGCGCGTCGAGGTAGAGCGGCAGGGTCTTTTCGAGGTTGATGATGTGAATTTTGCTGCGCGCCCCGAAGATATACGGGGCCATTTTGGGGTTCCAGTAACGAGTCTGGTGGCCGAAATGCACGCCGGCCTCCAGCATCTGGCGCATGGAAATCGTCGCCATTGCCGAATATTCTCCAACAGGATTGGGGTTAAGCCTCCATCCGCCCCGGGCGGCGACCCCTCGCGGGGCACCCGGCCACCCGTGCCGGCAGATGTGCGAAGTAAAAAAACCTGGGAAGGTTTGCCATTAAGGCGCGCGCTTTATAACATGGATCGTTCGGGAAAACCAATTGAACCGCCTCCCGGCGGGCACTGTCCCAACCTCCGACGCACCGACCGAACAACGCTCCCTCATTGGCTGGCCCCGCCGCCGCGAACCGAGATTCATGTTTCAGAAAAATCCGAAAAAGCCCGCGAACATAACGCTCAAGACCCCGCAGGAAATCGAAAAAATGCGGGTGGCCGGCCGGTTGGCCGCCGAGGTGCTCGACATGATCGGCCCCCATGTGCGGGAAGGCGTCGCCACCGAAGAGCTGGATTTGATCTGCCACGACTTCATGGTCAAGGTCCAGGGCGTCATTCCCGCTCCGCTCAATTACCGCGGTTTCCCCAAATCGATCTGCACCTCGGTCAACCATGTGGTCTGCCACGGCATCCCGGGACCGAAAAAGCTCAAAAAGGGCGATGTGCTCAACATCGACATCACGGTCATCAAGGACGGCTACCACGGCGACACCAGCCGGATGTTTCAGGTCGGCACGCCGCCGATCGCCGCCCAGCGCGTCAGCAGGATCGCGCACGAATGCATGTGCGTCGGCATTCGCCTGGTGCGGCCCGGCATCCGTCTCGGCGACATCGGCCACGCCATCCAGAAGCACGCCGAAGCCCAGCACTGCTCCGTGGTGCGCGAATACTGCGGCCACGGCATCGGCCGGGAATTTCACGAGGAGCCGCAAGTCCTGCACTACGGCGACCCCGGCACCGGCGTCGAGCTGATACCGGGCATGACGTTCACCATCGAACCGATGATCAACGCCGGCAAGCGGCACGTCAAACTCCTGTCCGACGGCTGGACCGTGGTCACCAAGGACCATTCCATCTCCGCGCAGTGGGAACACACCGTGCTGGTCACCGACACCGGCCACGAGATTTTGACCCTCAGCCCCGGCGCCGCGCTCTAGCGCCGACTCCCCGCTCCGGAGAACCGCATGGCCGCTTCCGACATCGCGACCCCCATCGCATCCACCCCGCCCTTGCCCGCCAGCTTTTCGCGGGACGAGGTGCGGTGGAGCGAGATCGACGCGTTCGACCCGATGGCTTTCGAGCGCGAACTGGCGGCGACGAGCAACCCGCTGATCTCGTTTCGCACCCTGCTCAAGCAAAGCGATGCCCGGCTTAAGGCGTTGTTTCAGGATGGAACTCCCGCCCACGAACTGGTGCCGGCCCGCGCCCGGTTGATGGACGAGCTGCTTCGGCACGCCTGGCGCCGGCATTTCGGGGCGGACGCGCTCGATCTCGCCCTGGTGGCGGTGGGCGGCTACGGCCGGGGCGAACTGCATCCCGGATCGGACGTGGACATCATGGTCCTGCTGGGCGACGAAGCGCTCGACGCCCGCCGTTCCGGCCTGGAGAGTTTTCTGACTTTCCTTTGGGATATCGGGCTGGATGTCGGGCACAGCGTGCGCACGGTCGAGGATTGCGCCCGCGAGGGCGCGGCGGACATCACGGTGGCCACCAGCCTGATGGAAGCCCGCCTGCTGACCGGCTCGCCGGACCTGTTCGAGCGGATGCGGGCCGTTACCGGCCCCGACCGGATCTGGCCGGACAGCGCGTTCTTCGAAACCAAGCAGCAGGAACGCTGCGAGCGCTGCCACAAATACCACGAAACCGCCTTCAACCTGGAGCCGAACATCAAGGACAGCCCCGGCGGCCTGCGCGACTTGCAGATGATCGGCTGGGTGGCCAAGCGGCATTTTGGGGCCAGCACCTTGCACGAGCTGGTCAACCACGGTTTTCTGAGCCCGAGCGAATACGACGAACTGATCGAATGCCGCGATTTTCTCTGGCAGCTGCGGTTCGCCCTGCACATCCTCACCGGCCGGCGGGAGGATACCCTGCTGTTCGACCACCAGCGGCGGATCGCCCAACAGTTCGGCTACCAGGACCGGGAACACAGCCTGGGGGTCGAGCAGTTCATGCAGCGCTACTACCGCACCGTCAACGCCTTGAGCCGGCTGAACGAAATGCTGCTGCAACTGTTCGGGGAAGCGATTCTGCTGGCCGAGGATTCCGACGAGCCGCAGCCGATCAACCGCCGCTTCCAGTCTCGCCGCGGCTATCTGGAAGTGGTGCGGCCCAACGTGTTTTTGCGCTACCCGTTCGCCCTGTTGGAGATCTTCCTGATCCTGCAACAACATCCGGAGATCAAGGGCATCCGGGCCAGCACGATCCGCCTGATCCGCGACCATCGGCCGCTGATCGACGAAAAATTCCGCAACGACGTGCGGCCGCGCAGCCTGTTCATGGAAATCATGCGCCAGCCTTACGGCGTGACCCAGCAGTTGCGGCTGATGAACGCCTTCGGGGTGCTGCCGGCTTATCTGCCGGAGTTCGGCCACATCAACGGCCGGATGCAGTACGACCTGTTCCACGCCTACACGGTGGACCAGCACATCCTGTTCGTGGTGCGCAACCTGCGGCGTTTCTTCCTGCCCCAGTTCGCCCGGGAACTGCCGCGCTGCACCGCGATCATGGAAGGCTTGCCCAAGCCGGAACTGCTGTATATCGCCGGCCTTTACCACGACATCGCCAAGGGGCGCGGCGGCGATCACTCCGAGCTCGGCGCCCAGGACGCCGAGCGGTTTTGCCGCCAGCACGGCTTGAGTTCCTTCGACACCCGGCTGGTGGCCTGGCTGGTGCGCCATCACCTGACCCTGTCGCTGACCGCCCAGAAAAAGGATATCCACGACCCGGACGTGATCAACGAATTCGCCCGGCGAATGGGCGATCAAATGCACCTGGACTATCTGTACCTGCTGACGGTCGCCGACATTCGCGCCACCAACCCCAAGCTGTGGAACACCTGGCGGGACTCCCTGCTCTGGCAGCTTTACGAGGCCACGCGCCGGGCGTTGCGGCGCGGCCTGGACAATCCCATCGACAAGGAAGAGCGCATCCGCGAGGTCCAGGGTCAAGCGCGCCAGCGGCTGGGCGTCACCAAAATCGAAGGAGAACGCATCGACCGGGTGTGGGAAGGCTTCGGCGACGATTATTTCCTGCGCCATTCCGCCGACGAGATCACTTGGCACACCCGGGCGATCATCAAGAAAGGGCACGACCCGCGCCCGCTGGTGATGGCCCGCGACGATCCGGGCCGGGGCGGCACCGAAGTTTTCATCTACACCCGCGACCAGGACAATCTGTTCGCCCTGATCACCTCGATTCTCGATCAACTGGGGCTGACGATCCTGGACGCCCGGATTATCACCGGCCACAGCGGGTTCACCCTCGACAGTTTCACGGTGCTGGAAGATTCCGGCGCGCTGATCCAGGACCGGGCGCGCATCAAGGAAATCGTCACCGCCCTCCTGCATTACCTCAACCGGCCCGAAATCGCCCCGCTGTTGCCCAGCCGGCACATTTCGCGAATTCAAAAAGCCTTCCAGATTCCCACCTGGGTCGCGTTCCGCGAGGATGCCGCCAACGGTCGCACGGTGGTGGAACTGGTGTCCTGGGACCGTCCCGGCCTGTTGTGCCGGGTCGGGCAGGCGTTCATGAAGTGCGGGGTGCAGTTGCACAACGCCAAGATCGCCACCATCGGCGCTCGGGCGGAGGACGTGTTCTTCGTCACCGACCGCGAAAACCGGCTGCTGCAAGACCCGCAAAAATACGCCGCGCTGCGCGAAGCCTTGGTCGAGCAACTGGATTCGGGAGAGTAGCGGCCGAAACCGACCCTTCGCCGTTCAGCGCTCGCCGTCGAGAAACAGCCTGCGGTGGGCGCCGATCAACCCGACCAGATAATCCCACACCACCCGCACCCGCTTGAGCCGCAGGCGATCCGCGTGCGCGGCCAGCCAAAACGTGTGCCGGAAATAGGCTTCGTCCGGCAACACCTTGAGCAAACGCGGATCGCTGGCGCCGATATAGGACACCAGCACCGCCAGCCCGACGCCCGCCAGCACCGCTTCCTTGTGCGCCAACATGCTGGTGCTGCTAAACCGCAGATCCGGTCGATCGCAGAGCTTTTCGAGAAAGCGCAGCTCCGGAATCAGCAAGTAATCGTCGATGTAGGCGATGAACGGATGGCGGGCCAGATCGGCGCGAGCGGCGATCGGCTCGCGCGCCTCCAGATAATCCCTGGCGCCGTAAAGGAAGTAGGTGAAATCGGTCCAGCGGGCCACCACGTAAGGACCTCGGCGCGGCGGTTCGAGCGTGATGGCCAAATCCGCTTCGCGGCTGGCCAGATTCGCCAGCCGGGGCAGGGCCAGCAACTCCACGGTCAGCCGGGGATACTCGTCGAGCAACGGCTTGAGATTCGGCGTCAGGAAACACACCGCCAAACCCTCGGGCGTGCCCAGCCGGACCTCCCCGCTGATCGAAAGATCCTGGCCCGACAGCTTTTCCGACACGACCGCAACCGTCGCTTCGACCTGCTCGGCCATGGGCAACAGGGCATGCCCGGCCTCGGTCAACACCAGCCCGTCGCGGTGACGGTCGAACAGCCGCGTGCCCATCGCCCGTTCCAGGCTCTCGATCCGACGGGATACCGTGCTGTGTTCGACTTGCAGCCGTCGGGCGGCCGGGCTGAGCCGGCCCACGCGGGCCACCGCCAAAAAATAGCGCAGATCGTTCCAGTCGATTTCGCGTTTCATCTCCCGGCCTTCTCTTCATCCGTGCATTTCCGCACAGGTATTTTATTATTTTTGCGAATTTTCACATCCATCAAACCGCAACTATAGTTCGATGGTGTCAGGTTTCACCGGTCGCTCGCGATTTCCCAATCCTTCCGAATTTGGAATCCACTCCAGGGACCGTATGGCCGGCCATCGCAAAAAGCCGGTATGAGATTTCGACACTCTCCACAACGATATCCACCAAGAGGAGTAATCTCAAATGAGTATTCCTGATCGTTCTCGGGGCGCTCGGCCTGTTGATGTATCGTGGCCTATCAAGGGTCACAGCGTGGTGCTGTTCGCACCTGTCGCCGCCTTGCTGGCGGTGCTGCTGACCGACCCGACCCTGGTGGCGCCGATGTATACTCGGCGTCTTCATGGACAAGATGGTCAACTTCGTCAAGCTGTACTTCCCGGTGTTCATGCTGGGGGCGGTGTTCGGCAAGGTGATCGAGCTGATCCGGCTACGTCGAAGAGCCATCGTCTCGGCGGTGGTGGATCGTCACTCAGGTCATCAGCGAGCGATGCTGTCCATCGCCATCGTCGTGTGCTGCGGCATCCTGACCTACGGCGGCGTGTCGCTGTTCGTGGTCGCTGTTCGCCGTTTATCCCATCGCGCGCGGCGCTGTTCCGCGCAGATCGGCATGTCCCGAAGCGGCTTCATTCCCGGCGCTATCGCCTTGGGCTCGTTCACCTTCACCATGGACTCGCTGTCCGCGGCACTCCGGCAGATCCAGAACATCGATTCCCACCGCCGTTCTTCAAGCACCAACTACCTGGGCCGCGCCCTGGTCTTGGCGTGGTCGGCGCGATTGTTCATCTTCATCGTCGGGCATGCTCTATCTCGAATCGTGCCGCCGCCGAGCGCACGGCCGCCGGCGAAGACTACGGCGACCAATCTGATCAACGAGCCGGAGCCGTTCACCCACGAAAAGCCTGCCCAATCCGCTCCTGGTCGATTACCCCGCTGTTCCTGGTCGGCATCCTGAACTACGTCTTCACCCAGCTGGTGCCGGTGCTGTACGGCAAGTCCTACGAACTGACCATGACCGGAATCGGGGCGAAACCGGTGCCGTTCGAAATTCCCAAGGTCGCGGCGATTTGGGCGGTCGAGGCGGCGTTGCTGATGGGCATTCTGTTCGTGGTGGTCACCGCTTGGGGGCCGATCAAGGAAAAATTCGCCGAAGGCGCCAAGTCGGCGGTGGCCGGCTCGCTGCTGGCCGTCGATGAACACCGCCTCGGAATACGGCTTCGGCGGCGTCATCGCCTCGCTGCCGGGCTTCCTGGTGGTGGCCGACGCGCTGCGGGCGATCCCCAACCCGCTGGTCAACGAAGCGATCACCGTCACCACCCTGGCGGGCATCACCGGCTCCGCCTCGGGCGGCATGAGCATCGCGCTCAGCCACCATGGCCAACCACTATCATCGAGGTCGCCAACGCCGCCGGCATTCCGCTCGGAGGTGCTGCACCGGGTCGCCGTCGATGGCCAGTCCGGCGGCATGGACACGCTGCCCGCACAACGGCGCGGTGATCACCTTGCTCGGCATCTGCCGGCTGACGCACCGGCAATCCTATTTCGATATCTTCATGGTGTCCGTGGTGATTCCGTTGAGCGCCTTAGTGGTGGTCATCACCTTGGGGACGATGTTCGGCAGTTTCTAATCACGGCCCGCCGCTCGCGATCGCGAGCGGCGATTCTCATCCCATAATTGAGGGCCATCATCATGCTGCATCCCCTGCTCGCTTCACTCCGCATCCCCGAACGCGGCAAGGTCGTCAGCGCCCGCGAGGCCGTGAGCCTGATCCGCGCCGGCGACACGGTCGCCACCAGCGGCTTCGTCGGCACCGGCTTCGCCGAGGACATCGCCTGCGCGCTGGAGGAACTTTATCTGGCGCCGGAAGACGATCCGAACGCGCCCGGACTCGACAGACCGCGCGACCTGACGCTGGTCTACGCCGCCGGCCAGGGCGACGGCAAACAGCGCGGGCTCAACCATCTGGGGCACGAGGGCCTGGTCAAACGGGTCATCGGCGGCCACTGGGGGCTGGTGCCGAAACTGCAAGCGCTGGCGGTGGCGAACAAGATCGAAGCCTACAACTTGCCGCAAGGCGTCATCACCCACCTGTACCGCGACATCGCCGCCGGCAAGCCGGGCACGCTGACCCGCGTCGGGCTGGGCACCTTCGTCGATCCGCGCCACGGCGGCGGCAAGCTCAACGCCATCACCCGCGAAGATCGGGTGGAGGTGATGGTCGTCGGCGGCCACGACTATTTGCTCTACAAGGCGTTTCCGATTCAGGTCGGCATCATCCGCGCCACCACCGCCGACATCGACGGCAACCTGACCATGGAAAAGGAGGCGCTGACGCTGGAATCGCTGGCCATCGCCATGGCGGTGCGCAACTCCGGCGGCATCGTGATCGCCCAGGTGGAACGGGTGGCCGAGCGCGGCATCCTGCGGCCCAAGGACGTGCGCGTGCCCGGCATTCTGGTGGACTGCATCGTGGTTTCGCCGCCCGAACACCACTGGCAGACTTTCGCCACCCCATACAACCCGGCGTTTTCCGGCGAAATCAAGGTGCCGCTGGCCTCGATCCCGCCGATCCCGATGAGCGAGCGCAAAATCATCGCCCGGCGAGCGGCCATGGAACTGACCTCGAACGCCATCGTGAACTTGGGGATCGGGGTGCCGGAGAGCATCGCCAACATCGCCGCCGAGGAAAAAATCATCGACCTGCTGACCCTGACCGCCGAGCCGGGCGTGGTCGGCGGCATTCCGGCCGGGGGCCTGGATTTCGGCGCGTCCACCAACGTGCAGGCGATCATCGACCAGCCCAACCAGTTCGATTTCTACGACGGCGGCGGTTTGGATCTGGCGTTTCTCGGGCTGGCGCAGGTGGACCGGCAGGGCAATCTGAACGTCTCCAAATTCGGGACGCGCATCGCCGGCGCCGGGGGGTTCATCAACATCAGCCAAAATTCCCGGAAGGTGGTCTTTACCGGCACCTTCACGGCCGGCAAGCTGGAAATCGCGGTGGAACAGGGGCAACTGCGCATCTTGCGCGAGGGCGAGACGCCCAAGTTCGTCGAGGAGGTCGAGCAGCGCACCTTCAGCGGCGTGGTGGCCAGCCAACGGAATCAGCCGGTGCTGTACATCACCGAGCGAGCGGTATTCCGCCTGACCGCCGACGGACCGGAGTTGATCGAGATCGCGCCGGGCGTCGATCTGGAACGGGACGTGCTGGCGCGCATGACCTTCCAGCCCCGCGTCAGCCCCCAGTTGCGCGCGATGGACGGCCGCATCTTCGGCGACGGGCCGATGGGGCTGCGCGATATGCTGTTGCTGCGACCGCTCGACGAACGCTTGTCCTACGATCCGGCCAAAAACCTGTTCTTCCTCAATTTCGAGGGCTTGGCCGTGCGCAGCCGGGAGGATATCGAGCGCATCCGGGCGGCGGTCGCCGGCAAAGTCGAACCGCTGGGCAAGAAGGTGTTCGCCATCGTCAACTACGACAATTTCTCGATCACGCCGGAACTGTTGCAAACCTACATGGACATGGTCAGCGATGTCGTGCAACGCTATTACGTCGGGGTGACCCGCTACACCACCAGCGCCTTCCTGCGCGCCCGGTTGGGCGACGCGCTGCGCGAGCGCGACCTCGCTCCCCACCTCTACGAAACCGCCGCCGAAGCGACCGCGCGGCTCGATCCGTCCAAGGGAAGCTGACCGATCGAGCGACACCGTCCGCCGTTCGTCGGCCGCGCTCCCGGGCGCGGCCGGATACGCCGAGGGCGGATCGCCCGCCCGACGGTCCTATCCCCCTGTCGGCCGGCTCGACCACATCGCCTGGGTGGCATCCAAACCGGCTTGATGATAACCTTACTGCCGCATGGTGTAACCGGCTCCGGAAGGGTCGCGCCCGGTCAAATCCAGCGCGGACGATGGTGAACCGGCCCGCTTGATGGCTTCCCAACCCCAACGCATTCAACACTAGAGGGGATTTAATCGATGGCAATCGCTCATGATGGCAAAAACCGGACCAGCAACGCCAAGTTGTTAAGCTGGGTAGACGAAATAGCCGCATTGACCCAACCGGATCGCATCGTCTGGTGCGATGGCTCGCAGGAGGAATACGACCGGTTGTGCGCCGAAATGGTCGCTTCTGGAACCTTCACCCGGCTGAACCCGGAAAAGCGGCCCAACTCTTTTCTCGCTCGGTCGCATCCCTCCGACGTGGCGCGGGTCGAAGACCGTACCTTCATTTGCAGCCTGAACAAAGAAGATGCCGGCCCGACCAACAACTGGGCGCCACCGGATGAAATGCGGGCGCAGTTGAAAGGGCTGATGGACGGCTGCATGAAGGGCCGCACCCTGTATGTCATCCCCTTCAGCATGGGTCCCATCGGCAGCCCGATCGCCCAGATCGGCATCGAGATCACCGATTCGGCCTATGTCGTGACCAACATGCGGATCATGACCCGCATGGGCCAGAAGGTGCTCGACACGTTGGGTAGCGACGGGTTCTTTATCCCGTGCGTCCATTCGGTTGGCGCCCCGCTGGCTCCCGGTCAGAAAGATGTGCCATGGCCGTGCGAGCCGGACATCGGCCGCAAAGCCATCGTGCATTTCCCCGAAACCCGCGAAATCTGGTCCTACGGTTCCGGTTACGGCGGCAACGCCCTGCTCGGCAAGAAGTGCTTGGCCTTGCGCATCGCTTCGGCGATGGCGCGCGACGAAGGCTGGCTGGCCGAGCACATGCTGATCCTGGGTCTCGAATCGCCCAAGGGCGACAAGACCTATGTCGCGGCCGCCTTCCCCAGCGCCTGCGGCAAAACCAACCTGGCCATGATCGTCCCGCCCAAGGGCTTCGGCAACTGGAAGGCGCTGACGGTCGGCGACGACATCGCCTGGATCAAGCCCACGGCCGACGGCTCGCTGCGCGCCATCAACCCGGAAGCCGGCTTCTTCGGCGTCGCTCCCGGCACCTCCTACGATTCCAACCCCATGGCGATGGAGTCGATCAAGGCCAACGCGATCTTCACCAATGTCGTGCTGACCGACGACGGCGATGTGTGGTGGGAAGGCATGGGCGTGGAGCCCCCGGCGCACGGCATCGACTGGCAGGGCAACGACTGGACGCCGGACTGTGGTCGGGTTGGCGCGCACGCCAATTCGCGCTTTACGGCACCCGCCGGGCAATGCCCGACTATCGACCCGGCCTGGGAAGATCCCGCCGGCGTGCCGATTTCCGCCTTCATCTTCGGCGGGCGTCTGTCCAAGACCTTCCCGCTGGTCTACCAGGCCTACGATTGGAACCACGGCGTGTTTATGGCGGCGACCATGGGTTCGGAAGCCACGGCGGCGGCCATCGGCGTGACCGGCATCCGGCGCGATCCCTTCGCCATGCTGCCGTTCTGCGGCTACAACATGGCGGCGTATTGGGGTCACTGGATCAACATGGGCAAGAAAGCCGGCCTCAAGCTGCCCATGATCTTCCGCACCAACTGGTTCCGCAAGGATGCCAACGGCAAGTTCGCGTGGCCGGGCTACGGCCAGAACATGCGGGTTCTCAAATGGATCGTGGAGCGCGTCAACGGTCAGGTCGGCGCCGTGGAAAGCTCGTTCGGCTTGATGCCGCGCTACGAAGATTTGGACCTGGAAGGTCTGGCTTTCACCAAGGAGCAGTTCGGAGCGATCACCAACATCAACCGCGCCGAGGCCGCCAGCGAGATCGAGGAGATCAAGGGCTTCTTCGAGAAGTTTGGCGAGAAGCTGCCGCCGGAACTCGAAAGCCAGCGCCAGGAGTTCGGGAAGCGCGTCGAAAAGGCGCCCGAGGTCTGGCGTGTGGTCGATGCGGCCTAAGCCCCAGATCAGCGAGGATATTCAATCTCCTCGCTTATAAGGGTGTTCGATCAAAAAGCCGGCGTGAGCCGGCTTTTTTGCGTGCGGGCTTCACGCTAAACCCCGGCGCCGAACCTTGAGTCAGGGCGCGGTCCCAAAGAGTTCTTCCATCACCGCAAGCGCGAATCGCGCGGAAACCGTGGCGGGACCGCCGCCCATTTCGATGCCGACCTCGACCGCTTTGAGAATCTCCTCACAGGTCGCGCCCGCCTGGGCCGCCCGCTCGATGTGCCACTGCATGCAGGATTCGCGGTCGATGCGTACCGAGATACCGATCGCGATGAGCTCCTTGGTTTTTTTCGGCAGCGCACCGTCCGCGTATGCCGCGCTCTCCATCGTCAAAAACGCTCGGTAAACTTTGGACTTCCTGTCGATCAGCGCCCCATGCGCCCACTTCCGCATCCGCGACAGCTCATTCAGCTTGGCTCGATCCACCGGCCTGATCCTCCACAAAAAACTCGCGGAGTTCCCCGATGACATCCTCGGGTTTCTCCTCCGGGAGAAAATGCCCGCAGTCCAGCGCCTTCCCTTCCACATGGTCGGCGTATTTCCGCCAAATCTCCAGCACGTCGTAGGTCCGCTGGACAAATCCTTTCGCGCCCCACAACACGAGCAGGGGGCACCGAATTTTCTTGCCGGAGTCCGTTTCATCATCCCGCAAATCGATGCTTGCCGCCGCCCGGTAATCCTCGCAGGATGCCCGAATGGTTTCCGGGTTGCTGAAACAGCGAATGTATTCAGAGACAAGCTCGGGCGCGAATTGGGCCTCGGGAGCGCTCCACCGTTTCAGTTTTTCGGCGAGATAGTAGGCGGGGCTGGCTCCGATCAGCCGTTCCGGCAACCCATCGGGCTGGATCAAAAAGAACCAATGGTAGTACCCGGTGGCAAAATGTTGATCGGTGTGCGCGAACATGTGATAGGTGGGAACGATGTCCATGACGCACGCTTTCTTGACCCGATCGGGATAATCGAGCGCCATGCGGTGCGCGACCCTGGCGCCGCGATCATGGCCGACCACGATAAATTCCCGGTAGCCGAAATACTCCATCACCTCCACCATGTCCCGCGCCATCGCCCGCTTGGAGTAGGTGCCGTGATCGGCGGTGCTTTTCGGTTTGGAACTGTCGCCGTAACCGCGCAAATCCGGGCATATCACGCGAAACTCGCTCGTGAATCGGGGCGCGACCTGGTGCCACATGGCATGGGTTTGCGGATAGCCGTGCAAAAACAGCAGCGGGCTGCCGGAACCGCCGTGCTCCATGAAAATGGCGGCCCCGCTCGTGCTAATCTGAATCTTATTGAATTCCTTTCCGAGCATTGCCATAAAAACTCCTCAACTGTCGAGAAAAAACCGGCCGATCGCAAATTGGCTTCAATCCCTTCAGAGTGGTCGGCGATCAATAAGATTGCGGGATTTTGGTCCGAGCGCGCCGCGCTTCAACTCGGTCACGATTGCGGGTCTGGCGTCTCCGGCGGCGGCGCGGTGCCTTTATCCAATTTCCTTTGGCGTTTCTCTTCCTGCTTCTCTTCTTGTTTCTTTTTCTTGGCCAGATCTTTCTGGCGCTTTTCGTACTGGTAGTTGGGCTTGGCCAAGGTAGCTCCTTTCGGTGGGTAGTGATGTCAAAAAGAAGGTTAATCGGGATTCAATTTCGGGTTCTATCTGCTAACTTTTTCCAATCAACTCAATTGGATAACCGTCGGGGTCTTCGATAAAGGAGATGATCGTGGTTCCCGCGTTCATGGGACCCGCTTCGCGCAGAATTTTACCGCCGCGATTCTTGACTTCCGCTGTTGCCCGATACACATCATCGACTTCGATAGCGATATGCCCATAAGCGGTTCCCATCTCATAGCGATCCACACCCCAGTTGTAGGTCAGTTCGATAACCGTATGATCGGACTCGTCGCCATAACCCAGAAAAGCCAGAGTGAATTCACCGGCGGGGTAATCTTTTCGGCGCAGCAACTTCATTCCCAGTATTTCGGTATAAAACTTGATCGAGCGATCCAGATCGCCCGTTCTCAGCATGGTGTGCAGAATGCGCATGACGTTCCTCCCGAAACAGATAGCTAGCGGGAAAACCGGCGCGCTCTTCCCGAAACGCGCCGGCTTCCCAAGTAAATAGCTCTCGGCAGAGCCGGGGGTTTACCCAATGTAATTACCGCCGCCCTTTCAGCGCCGCGATGCGCATCCGCAAGGCGTTCAGCTTGATGAAGCCGCCGGCATCCTTTTGATCGTAGGCGCCGGCATCATCCTCGAACGTGGCGATGTTCATATCGAACAGGCTGTCGTCCGACTTGCGGCCCGCCACGATCACGTTACCCTTGTACAGCTTCACTCGCACCGTGCCGTTCACAGGAACTTGCGAGGCGTCGATCAGGGTCTGCAACAATTTGCGCTCGGGGCTCCACCAATAGCCGTTATAAACCAGACTGGCGTAACGCGGCATCAGTTCATCCTTGAGATGGGCCACTTCCCGATCCAGGGTCAGCGACTCCATCGCCCGGTGCGCCTTGAGCATGATGGTGCCGCCGGGCGTTTCATAGCAACCCCGCGACTTCATGCCAACGTAGCGGTTTTCCACCAGATCGAGCCGGCCGATGCCATGCTCGCCGCCCAACTGATTCAACCGAGCCAGCACGGCGGCCGGCGACAGCGCCTCGCCGTCGATGGCCACGATGTCGCCGTTGCGATAGTCCAACTCGACATGGCGCGGCTGATCGGGCGCTTTCTCCGGCGAC
Source organism: Candidatus Competibacter sp. (assembly GCA_037045685.1). Classification (GTDB taxonomy): domain Bacteria; phylum Pseudomonadota; class Gammaproteobacteria; order Competibacterales; family Competibacteraceae; genus Competibacter_A. The sequence goes on along the minus strand of JBAOII010000011.1, from coordinate 363,937 downwards.
ACCGACCAGCGCCACATCGCTTCTTCCGGCTCGTTCCACGGGTCTTCCAGCACGCCGCCTTCGTAGGAGATGTGCAGCAGGTTGGCGTCCATCGAATACGGCGATTTGGTGCCGCGCTTCATCTCGACCGGGATACCGTGTTTTTCCGCGTAGGCCAGCAGTTTCTCGCGCGACAGCAAATCCCATTCCCGCCACGGCGCGATGATCTTGATATCCGGCTTGAGCGCGTAGGCGCCCAGCTCGAAGCGAACCTGATCGTTGCCCTTGCCGGTGGCGCCGTGCGAGACGGCGTCGGCGCCGGTCTGGACGGCGATTTCGATCTGGCGCTTGGCGATCAGCGGCCGGGCGATGGAAGTGCCGAGCAGATATTCACCCTCGTAGATCGCATTGGCCCGAAACATGGGAAACACGAAATCGCGCACGAACTCTTCGCGCAGGTCGTCGATGAAGATATTTTCCGGCTTGATGCCGAACAGCAGTGCCTTCTGCCGCGCCGGTTCCAGTTCCTCGTCCTGCCCCAGGTCGGCGGTGAAGGTCACGATTTCGCACTGATAAACGTCTTGCAGCCATTTCAGGATCACCGAGGTATCCAGGCCGCCCGAATAGGCCAGCACGACTTTTTTGATGTCGGACATAACGTTCCCCATGTTGCCAAGCGGCTCAATCACCAGGAGCGGCCCGGACCACCGCCCGGCCCGCGCCACGCAAGCCGCTAGCTTACGGCTTTACCTCCATGCGTCAAGGCGCGACGGGCGTATAATCCGCCGCCGAACCGTCCTTACGCCAACCGGAAACCCGCATGGACACCCTCACCCTCACCCGCCCCGACGACTGGCATTTGCACGTCCGCGACGGTGCGGCGCTGCGCGCGGTCGTGCCACACAGCGCCCGCCAGTTCGCCCGCGCCATCATCATGCCCAACCTGCGACCGCCGGTGACGACGACCGAGCAGGCGTCGTTTTATCGGGCGCGGATTCTGGACGCGATACCGGCTGGATCGACATTCCAGCCGCTGATGACCCTCTATCTGACCGACAACACCTCGCCCGCCGAAATCGCCCGCGCCAAGGCGTCCGGCCATGTCGCCGCTTGCAAGCTCTACCCCGCCGGCGCGACGACGAATTCCGATTCCGGGGTGACCGACGTTCGCGACATCTACCCGGTGTTGGAGGCGATGCAGGCGCACGGACTGCCGTTGCTGGTTCACGGCGAAGTCACCGACCCGACAGTGGACGTGTTCGACCGCGAGGTGGCCTTTATCGAACAGATTTTGAGCCCGGTCGTGCGCGACTTCCCCGCCCTCAAAATCGTGCTGGAGCACATCACCACCCAGGACGCGGCGGACTACGTGCGCGAAGCGCCGGCCACGGTCGCGGCCACGATCACCGCCCATCACCTGCTCTACAACCGCAACGCGATTTTCCAGGGCGGCGTCCGGCCGCATTACTACTGCCTGCCGATCCTCAAGCGCGAACGCCACCGCCAAGCCTTGATCCGGGCCGCCGCGAGCGGCAACCCGAAATACTTTCTCGGCACCGACAGCGCCCCGCACCCGCGCCAGGGCAAGGAAACCGCCTGCGGCTGCGCCGGCTGCTACACCGCGCACGCCGCGCTGGAACTGTACGCCGAAGCGTTCGATTCGGTCGGGGCACTGGACCGGCTGGAAGCCTTCGCCAGCTTCCACGGCCCGGATTTCTACGGCTTGCCGCGCAACGCCGGAACCCTCACCCTGCTCCGCCAGCCGATGCCGGTTCCCGACCGCTTCCCGTTCGGCGCGGACGAGCTGGTTCCCCTGCGGGCCGGGGAAACGTTGGGTTGGCGGCTGGCGGATTGAGCGTCTGATCTCTCGCCTCCGACCCCTCTCCCACAGGGCGAGGGGAGTTCGGTAGTGTGTTCACTCTAATTTTCGCTGCTACAGTACGCCTCAACAAAGGTTAAAACTCGCCGGAAAAAGTAAAAACCGGCATCACGATCAAGACCTTGAGTCGAGGAGCATCACCATGGCAACCGTAGCGCTGAAAAGCATCATAGAAACCCCGATCATCGCCAACATCCGCGAATCGGCCAACCACATCTGGCTGGCGGGTCTAGGCGCCTACGCCAAGACCCAGGAAGAAGGTGAGAAGCTGTTCCAGTCGCTGGTCAAGGAAGGCGAGAAAGTCGAGAAACAGGCCAAAAAAATCGCCGAGGCCCGCTTCGAGGAAGCCAAGGGCAAGGTGGTCGAGTTTCGCGGCAAGGCCAGCCAGCAGTTCGACCGTTTGGAGGAGCTGTTCCAGGAGCGCGTCGCCCAAGTGCTAAATCGGCTGGGCGTGCCCACTCAGGAAGATATCCAGGAACTGACCAAGCGAGTCGAAGCGCTGAACGAGAGCATCATGGCCCTGAAAAAGTGAGCGATCCCATCGCATCCGCTTGAATCCAAGGCTCTCCGGCACCGCGCCGGGGAGCCTTTTCTCATTCCAAAGGTATTTTCACCCCAGCTCCAACACGTCGCCGTTGCCCACGAACAGGTTCGTTTGCGAGCCGTTCCGGGCCGTCCCGCGCACGACGGGCAAACCCCGTTCCAGCATCTTCTCGACGGCGGTGCGCCCGGTGCAGTGGTTGCACGCCACCTTGGCGATCCCGTAGCCGCTCAGGGTGTTGATCACCTGCTCTCGCGATTCGTCCCAGTCCTCCAGGGGCGAGATGTGCAATCCCCCGTAGATGGCGTGGATGCGCTCGCCGCCTCGGAAAGTCCGGCGGGCGTAGTCCAGCAGATTCAGCACGCCGCCGTGGCCGCAGCCGGTCACCATCGTCATGCCCCGATCCTGGAGGTTGGCGTACAGGACATTTTCGCCATCGACTTTTAACAGAGTGTGCATGGGGAAACCGACCAGCGCCAGACCGGGAAACAGCACCAGCGGTTGATCGGTCGGAACGGTGACCACTTTGCCGGTATGCCCCTGCCACCGGATGTGGGCCAGGCCCGCCGGGTGGAGGCCTGCGGGGACGTAAACCGGGATGTCGGGGCAGTGCTTGAGGGTCGAGCCGATCCCCCAGAAATGATCGAAATGCTCGTGGCTGATGACCAGCGCTTCGATCTGGCCTTGCCGCAACAGCTCGTCGATGCCTTCCTCGGCGAAGCGCCGGTCCATCCAGGCCGGATTCCAGCCGGTGTCGAACAACAGCCGGCGCACCGTTCCATCGGCCGTTTCGGCTTCCAGCAGCGCCGAAAAGCCGGCGGCGTTGTCGGCGTGCAGCGCGCCGAAGGGCGGCCAGGGAATGGCGTACTGGTCGGTTTCGGCGCCGCCGGCGTCCTTGATGTCGCCGAACACGGTGGCGGTGTCGAACCAGCCGGTTTCGGAAACGCAGCGAATCTTCAGACGTCGCAGGACGCCGATATCGAGAGCTTGAGCGGTCGCTGACATGGCGATAACCTCCTTCGGACGGATTCGTTTCTGGGCCGGGAACCGGCCAGCGCACCGTCGTTCGCGCTATGGCCGGGCCGCGACCGCCAAGAACAGCGGGTATTCCCGCATCCCCCGGTCGGTCGCCTTTTTCATCGTGTAGCAGGTCGAAAAATCCGCTCCGCCGAATCCCGCACGCATCAGTTGCACCCGCAACGCGGCCCGGTGGAACCCGTTGTGACCGGTGAAACCGGGGCCGTGAAACGAACCATCCTCCTGGTCCAGATCGGCGATGCACAGCCAACCGCCCGGCCGCAGCAGGTCGCGAAAAGCCCGCAGCAAGCGATCGACATCGGCGACGTGGTGCAAGGTCATCAGGGTATAAATCAGATCGTAGCGCCCGACGGGAGGTGAATCCGTCACCAGATCGAGCGCGAGCGGATGCAGATGGGAAGAAAGTCCGGCGGCGGCGATCTTCTCTTCCAGCACCGCCAACATGCCCGGCGAGCTGTCGGCCAGCGCGATCTGACCCAACTCGGCGTGCAGGGCAAAACTCAATAGCCCGGTCCCGCAGCCGTATTCGAGCGCATGCCAGCCGCGCGATAAAGGCACCCGCTGCCGGATCGCGGCGGCGACGGTAAAAGCCCGCTCCCGCTTGATCGGATCGGTGTCCCAGGTTTTGGCTTTGTCGTCAAAATTCATCGTTGGTGCTCGGTGCGGCGAGACCGTTGCCAGGCGAGTCGGGGTTTACAGATCACCAGTATTATTCACCAAGTCAGCGTCTTGGTATTGTCTTTGAATAACGCGCCGCCGGTGAGTTCGGGGCTCCCTATTTTAAGGCCGGGCAACAAGTCGGCCTCTTTCACGCCGTAATGCTTCATGCACATCGGGCAAACCAAAACGACGGCCCCTTTACTCACGAGTTCGCCAAGCATCTTCTGATGATTAGCAAATTTCGTAGCATTCTCCTTAGAACCGATGAACACGCCCTTGTCGTTAAGGAATATCGTCAAGGGATGGCCGCGTTCCAGTTGATTTTTGCCGAACGAGATTCCCATGTCGGCGCGATGGGCGTCATCCGTGGTCAGATTTACGAAGAGCGGGTCGCCGTTTCCCGCAAAAGTTGGGTTGACAACGCCGCCAACGATCAAGGCAAGGGTCAGCATCGCTTGTAAAAAGAACTTCATGGGTCGCTCCTTTCGGATGGGTTGAAGATGGTATGAAGATAACGGTTACGGATGCTCGTCTTCCCCGCGAGCGTGCGGCTTCAGCGATCCGACCGCCAGCGATCCGTCCAGGTAGGCGGCGACCGCCCGGTCGAGGTCGGTTTCCGGAGTCGTCAGGGCGATGATTCCTTTGGCGGCGAGGCGGCGGCTCAAACCGGATCCCATGCTCCCGGCGATCAGCACTTGCACGGCGTCCAACGGGTGCGGTTCGTGCGGCGAACTCTCGTGAAAGGACTGCTCGATGGGCAGTTCCAGCAAGGTCTTGCCCGCGATTTGGCCCCGTTCGGTGTCGTAAATCCAGAACTTGCGGCATTTGCCGGCGTGTTCGGTGATCGTGCGCCGATTCTGGCTGGTGACAGCGATTTTCATGTCGATATTCCCCTCGCAAACTCTCGCGAAACCTTCGCGGCCTTGCGGTGCTCTGAATTCGGATAAGCTACTGTTTCTCTACACAAGACCGTTACGCACAAACGCGGATGACCTCATGAAATCGATTTCATCGCCGGCGATTGGGTCGGGCGAAACCAATTGCCTCCATTGCGCGGTCCGCGACTCGGCTCTGTTCGCCGGGCTGGAGGAGGTGGGTTTCCGCCATATCCACCAACCCATCGAGACGGTGGTTTTGGCCCCCCGGAATTTGCTGTACCGCGCGCACGAACAGCGCGGCACTGTGTTCACCCTGCGGAGCGGAGCGATGAAGCTGGTGCAATACCTGCCCGACGGCAGCCAACGCATCGTGCGCCTGTTGCGGGACGGCGACGCCCTCGGCCTGGAAACGCTGGTTCGCCAACCTTACCAACACGACGCCATCGCTCTCACCGACTGCGATATCTGCGCGATCCCGGTCGATGTCATCGAAGGGCTGGGCCGCGAGCAGCCACGCCTGTATCAGGCGTTGATGAGGCGCTGGCAGCAGGCACTAAGCGAAGCCGATGCTTGGCTGACCCAATTCACCACCGGTACCGCCCGCCAGCGGGTAGCGCGATTGTTGCTGCGACTGGCTTGCCCTGCTCCCGACAATCGCTTGCGGCTTTTCGGGCGCGAGGACATGGCCGCGATGGTGGGACTGACCACCGAAACCGTCAGCCGTACCATCGCCGAACTGCGACGGCGGCGGTTGCTGCATGATCGCGATGCCTGTATTCAGGATTGTGACCGCGAAACCCTACGCCGCATCGCCGATGGCGAGGGATGATCCTCCGTTCCCGAGCCGAGCACCACGCTTTCTCCTCCATCGGATAACATTCAGCACCTAATTTTTTATTATTTTCTCACCAACCAGCTCTGGCTGCATTGCGAATTCGCAATATCGGACTGGTTTTCCGTATTTCAAAAAGGGTTGGTTTCGCGCTCTCCAAACCCGGCGAATGACAATAACATCCCAGGCAATGGCATGTATTTGTCGTAAAATATCCGATGCGATTTTGGTGGTCAGGATAAGGTGATTCATGCAAACACCATTCCTTTCACGATTGCCTTGGCACGCGCTACCCGCCGAGCACGTCCTCCGCGAGCTGGATACCGCAGCCGGTGGACTAAGCGATGCCGAAGCCGGCCGGCGCTCGGCCGTCCACGGCCCGAACCGGCTGCGCCCCCCCAAGCAGCGGGGTCCGGTGCTGCGCTTCCTGCTCCAGTTCCACAACGTGCTGATCTACGTGCTGCTGGTCTCGGCCGCCATCACCGCCCTGCTGGGTCACGCCGTGGATACCGGCGTGATTCTGGGCGTGGTCGTCATCAACGCCATCGTCGGCTTCGTGCAGGAAGGCAAGGCGGAATCCGCGCTCGCCGCCATCCGCAAGATGTTGTCGCTAAAAGCGATGGTGCTGCGCGACGGCCAACGCCGGGAAATTCCGGCCGAGGATCTGGTGCCCGGCGACCGGGTGCTGCTGCAATCGGGCGACAAGGTGCCGGCCGACCTGCGTCTGATCGAGATCAAGAACCTGCGAATCCAAGAAGCCGCGCTGACCGGCGAGGCGGAAGCGGTCGAGAAAAGCGTCGCCCCGGTCGCTGTCGACGCCGCCATCGGCGACCGCACCAACATGGCCTATTCCGGCACCCTGGTCAGCTACGGCCAAGGCAGCGGGATCGTGGTGGCGACCGGCGAGCGAACCGAAATCGGCCGCATCAACGCCCTGCTGGAACAGGTGGAAGGCATGACCACCCCGCTGCTGCGGCAGATGGCCCAATTCGGCCGCCGGTTGAGCGCGGCCATCGTCCTGGCGGCGGCGGCGACCTTCGCGCTCGGCGTGTTCTGGCGCGGCCAGCCGGCCGACGATATGTTCATGGCGGCGGTCGCGCTGGCGGTGGCGGCCATTCCCGAAGGATTGCCGGCGATCTTGACCATCATTCTGGCCATCGGCGTCCAGCGCATGGCCCGGCGCAACGCCATCGTGCGCCGGCTGCCGGCGGTGGAAACGCTCGGCGCCGTCAACGTGATCTGCTCCGACAAGACCGGCACGCTGACCCGCAACGAAATGACCGTGCAGCGCGTGGTGACGGCGGAGCGGGTGTTCGAGGTCAGCGGCGTCGGCTACGCGCCGGTCGGCGGATTCACCGTCGATGACGCGCCAATCCTGGCCGAAGAAGCGGCGGATTTGCAGGCCATCGCCCGCGCCGCGCGCCTGTGCAACGACGCCGTGCTGCGCGACCAGGGCGGTGAATGGCGGATGGAGGGCGATCCCACCGAAGGCGCGCTGCTGACGCTGGCCCGCAAGGCCGGCCTCGATCCGGCCGTGGAGCAGGCGCGGTTCCATCGCACGGACAGCATCCCCTTCGAATCCGAGCATCGCTTCATGGCCACCCTGCACCACGACCATCGCGGCCACTGCGTCATTTGCGTCAAGGGAGCGCCGGAACGGGTGTTGCCGATGTGCGCCGACGAGAGGTATGCGGCCGGATTGCAGCCCTTGCGGCGGGATTACTGGCACCAGCGCATCGAGGAGCTGGCGGCGGACGGCCAGCGGGTTTTGGCGGTGGCGTTCCGGCACGCGCCCGAAACCCAACGAATGCTGACCTTCGCCGAGGTCGAATTCGGGCTGACGCTGCTGGGGCTGTTGGGCATCAGCGATCCGCCGCGCGAGGAAGCGATCCGGGCGGTTCGGAAGACCCGCGAGGCCGGCATCCGGGTGAAGATGATCACCGGCGATCACGGCGTCACGGCGCGGGCCATCGCCGTCCGGATCGGCATCGGCGACGGCCGCACGACGCTGACCGGCCCGGAGCTGGAGGCGATGGACGACGCGACGCTGCGCGAGGTGGTGCTGGAAACCGATGTTTACGCCCGCGCCAGCCCCGAGCACAAGCTGCGCCTGGTCGCCGCCCTGCAAGCCAACCGCCAGATCGTCGCCATGACCGGCGACGGTGTCAACGACGCGCCGGCTTTGAAGCGCGCCGACGTGGGCGTCGCGATGGGGATGAAAGGCACCGAAGCGGCCAAGGAAGCCTCGGACATCGTGCTGGCCGACGACAATTTCGCCTCCATCGCCCACGCGGTGGAAGAAGGCCGCACGGTCTACGACAATCTGCGCAAGGCGCTGCTGTTCCTTTTGCCCACCAACGGCGCCCAGGCGCTGGTGATCGTGGCCGCCATCCTGTTCGGCTTGACCTTGCCGATCACGCCGGTGCAAATTCTGTGGGTCAACATGGTCACCGCCGTCACGCTGGCGCTGGCGCTGGCGTTCGAGCCGACCGAGGCGGATGTCATGCGGCGGCGACCGCGCGGCCGGGACGAGCCCTTGCTGTCCGGTTTCATGCTGTGGCGGATCGGGTTGGTATCGATGCTGCTGGTGATCGCGCCGCTGGGTCTGTTTTTGTGGGAAGTCGCGCAAAACCGGCCCTTGACCGAAACCCGCACCCTGGCCGTCAACGCGCTGGTGATGGCCGAAATCTTTTATCTGCTTAACAGCCGCTACATCTTCAATCCGGTATTATCGCGCGAAGGCCTCCTGGGCAGCCGCCCGGTGCTGATCAGCATCGGCCTGATGCTGTTGCTGCAACTGGCGTTCACCTATTTCCCGCCCTTGCGACACCTGATGGGCACCGAGCCGATCAGCCTTGTGGATTGGGGCATCGTGACGCTGGCCGGATTGGCGGCGTTCCTGTTGGTGGAACTGGAAAAGGTGGTCTGGCGCGGGTTGCGAAACGTCGCGCCGAAAACCGGATGATATCGTTATCTCGATCAGACGACGAAAAACCGCCGATTGGGAATAGGCAGGGATTTATAAACTTTCTCCTCGCTCCCTTGGCGAGCGAAGGCTCGAAACATACGAATCGGCGAATCCTGGGAGAACGCATCGTGCGGGAAACAACACTTCGTATTCTGTGCGGGATAGGGCGGTCGCTCGTGCTGCCCGTGCTGCTGGCCGTTGCCGGCGCCGCAAACGCGGACGCGCCATCCTGGGAAGCAATCGAAAAAGCGGCGCGCGGCCAAACGGTGTACTGGAACGGCTGGGGCGGCGACGAAAAAGTCAACGCTTACATCGCCTGGGTCGGCGAACAGGTCAAAAGCCGCTACGGGATCACGCTCCGGCACGTCAAGGTGACCGACATCGCCGAAACCGTGTCGCGAATTCTGGCCGAAAAATACGCGGGTCGGGATCAAAACGGCACGGTGGACCTGATCTGGATCAACGGTGAAAATTTCCACACCATGAAACAAAACGGCTTGTTGTTCGGGCCTTTCTCCGAGCGGCTACCCTACTATCCGCCCGTCGATACCGTCACCATTCCGAGCACCAAGCTGGATTTTACGGAGCCGGTCGATGGCATGGAAGCGCCGTGGGGCAAAGCCCAGCTCGTTTTCGTTTACGACCCGGCAAAGCTGCAAAAACCACCGAAATCCGCATCTGAACTGATGGCTTACGCCAAGGCGCATCCGGGCCGGCTCACCTATCCGGAACCCCCGGACTCTCTCGGCACGACCTTCATCAAGCAGATTCTCATGGAACTGACCGACCTGCGAGAAGCCTTGCAAGAACCCGTCACCGAAACCAGCTTCGGCCAAGCGACCGCGCCGCTGTGGCGCTGGCTGGACGAAATTCGTCCGCACCTGTGGCGGCAAGGGCAGGCTTATCCGCAAAGCGCGCCAGCGCTGCGCCAACTGCTGGCGGACGGAGAAATCGATATCGCGTTCAGCCTCAACCCCAACGATGCTTCGGCCGAGATCGAGAGGGGGAATCTGCGCGATACGGTGCGCACGTACACGCTGACCGGCGGCACCATCGGCAACACTCATTTCGTCGCCATCCCCTACAACTCCAGCGCCAAGGAAGCGGCGACGGTGATCGCCAACTTCCTGCTTTCCCCCGAGGCCCAAGCCCGCAAACAGGACATCTCGGTCTGGGGCGACTGGACGGTATTGGCGCTCGACAAGCTGCCCCCGGCCGACCGCGAGCGGTTCGCGCAGCTCAAACCCGGTATCGCCACCCTCGGCCCGACCGAGCTGGGCACGCCGCTCCTCGAACCGCACCCGAGCTGGATGGAACGGCTGGAAACCGCTTGGCGGGCGCGCTACAGCCGCTAGCGACGAGCGGCTACTGGGCGTGATGCCGGAAAATCGGGAGCACGGACCGCTCGCTCTCGCCCCGGCGCTCACGCTGTTCCTGCTGCTGGCGCCGATCATCGCCGGGCTGGCCGGCACGCTGCTGCCGGCGTTCGGCTATCTGCCGGTGGTCGGCGCCACCGCGTTCTCGCTGGAGCCCTGGCGCATCCTGCTGGCGGAACCGGGCTTGTGGCGATCACTGGGGCTGAGCCTGTGGACCGGCTTCGCCACCACGACGCTGTCTCTGCTGCTGGCGCTCGCCTTGCTGGCGACCTGCCATCACACCCCCTGGCTGTCCCGCATCCGCCGGTCGCTGGCGCCGCTGCTGGCGATCCCCCACGCCGCGCTGGCCTTCGGCTTGGTCTTCCTGATCGCTCCGAGCGGCTGGTTGGCCCGCTGGCTGTCGCCGTGGGCGACCGGGTGGGAACAGCCGCCCGATTTCGCCGCCTTCGGTCCCCGCAAGATCCTTGGGGCCTGAGCCTGACTCTGGCGTTGACGCTCAAGGAAACGCCCTATTTGCTGTTCATGGGCTTCGCCGGTCTCGGTCAATTGCCAGTCGAGTCCTGGTCCGCCATGGCCCGTTCGCTGGGCTACGGACCGACGATGACGTTTCTCAAGGTGGTGTTGCCGCAACTGTACCCGCTGATCCGCCTGCCGGTGTTCGCCGCGCTGGCTTTCGCGCTGACGGTGGTGGATGTCGCCCTGATCATCGGCCCCAGCACGCCGCCGACTTTGGCGGTGCAGGCGTTGCGCTGGTTCAACCACCCCGAACTGGGCTGGCGGTTGCCGGCGGCAGCGGCGGCTCTGCTGTTGACCGCATCGACCTTGCTGTCGCTGGCGGCGTGGGAAAGCGGGGCGCGTCTGCTGGCTCGATGTTCCCGCGCCTGGCTCATCGGCGGTGGACGGGGCGGAACCGGCCTCGGGTTCAGGCGAATCGCGCTCGGCGGCGGTGGACTGGCTCTGGCGCTGGCCTGCCTGAGCGTGCTGACCCTGCTGCCGTGGTCCTTTGCCCGCCGCTGGACGTTTCCGCTGGCTTGGCCCGAGGAGTGGACCTCGGACAACTGGAGCGGCCAGATCGCCAATCTGCTCGACATGACGCGGAATACCCTGACCATCGGCGTGGCGGCGACCGGGCTGGCTCTGGCGTTGTCGGTCGCCTGCCTTGAGCGCGAAGCCCACCGGCGGCGCCCGTCCTTCACCGGGCAAAGCCTTTGGCTGCTGTACTTGCCCTTGCTGGTCCCGCAAGTGGGATTTCTGTTCGGCATCCAGGTGCTGCTGGCCTGGAGCGGCTTGAACGGTGGCTGGCCGGCGCTGGTCTGGACCCATCTGCTGTTCGTGCTGCCCTACGTGTTTCTGTCGCTGGCCGACCCTTGGCGCGCGTTCGACCGCCGCTACGAACAGGCGGCGCTGGCGTTGGGGTCCGGCCCCGCCCGGACGTTCTGGCGGATCAAGCTGCCGATGCTGCGGGGCTCGGTCGCGGCGGCGGCGGCGGTGGGTTTTGCCGTCAGCGTCGCGCAATACTTGCCGACCCTGTTCGCCGGAGCGGGCCGCTACGCGACTCTCACCACCGAGGCCGTCACCCTGGCGACCGGCGCCAACCGGCGGATCATCGGGGTGTACGCGGTGGTGCAGGCGGCGCTGCCGGTGCTGGGATTCGCGGTGGCACTATGGCTGACCAAAACCCCGCGCGCAGGCACGCGACGCCGGTTCGGATCGGATCGCCCGGACAGCCGAAATGCCTGACGCGGGCACCGGCAACACCTCGAACCTACTCGACAGTTTCGATCAGCGCGCTAGCGGGTTTGACCTCCTTCCCGTTAACCCAGACATGCAACATCGCATCCATTTTGGCGGCGACTTGGAGCTTGCCCGCCTGAGCCCCATCGACTAGCGCTAGTGCCCGCTGGTTGTGAAAAAACAGTTTGATACGTTGGCTCCCAACCGCCACATCGACCGTCACGAAGCTGGGTTTGACCGCTTGGCCGTTGACCAGAACTTTTGGCACGCCACCCTCGAAGTTGACCTGGATTTCGAGCCGCCAAGCTCTTTGATTGTGCAAGCACGCCTCGATGTTCCCGTTATTCAAAGCGATCTTGGTCCGATTGACCGCCGAGCCGAGGCACTTCGGCCGCCGGACCTCGACCAGCAATCCCGGAAAATACGCCGCGTGATTGCGGACGTGCACCAAACTGCCGCTGCCCGCGTCCGCCATCAGCCCCTTGCCGCCCACGCAAACTCCGATATGGGTGATCGTTCCAGCCGCCCAACCCGGATAGGTATTCTGGAAAAACAATAAATCGCCGGGAGCCATTTGCGGGGTCGGGACGGCGGGTCCAACTTCGTCGCCGGCCATGCTGTCGGCGAACCATAGACCGACCGGATATTTCAGACCGAGCTTCTGGTAATGAGGCGGGTTATACACAATCGGCAGCTCGCCGCTGTTGCCTAACGCCTGTCGGAACACGTATCTCACGAACGAGGCGCAATACGGCGACGCGCCGTATTGCGCTTCCGAAAAATAGCGGTCTTGCCAGGAACAGGCCACATCCACGACACTCTTCACGTTTTGATTCATGGCATTGCACTCCACCCAACCCATTAACCACATTATATCAATGTTTATTCTTCGTTTCCCCAGGTCTGCAACTCAAAATGCAACATGACTGTTGATAACTCTACATTCCTGGCTTTGTCCGGGGTACATATCAGCTTGCGCCACCGTCCTCTGTTCGCGCCGTTGAACTTGACCGTCCACGCCGGTGAGGTGGTCACGGTGATGGGGCCGAGCGGCTGCGGCAAAACCACTCTGCTCGGCTACATCTGCGGCACCTTGCCGCCGGCTTTTCAGACCGAGGGCTCGGTGCGGCTGGGCGAACGCGAACTGGTGGGTTTGCCGCTGGAGCGGCGGCGGGTCGGCATCCTGTTTCAGGACGCGCTGCTATTTCCCCACCTCAGCGTGGCCGAGAATCTGACCTTCGCCCTGAGAAGCGGATTGACCCGCCGCGAACGGCGCTTACGGGTCGAAAGGGCCTTGCTGGATGCCGGCTTGGAGGGGATGGGCGAACGCGATCCGGCCACTTTATCCGGCGGTCAGCGCTCGCGCGCCGCCCTCATGCGCACCCTGTTAGCGGAGCCGGAAGCCCTGCTGCTGGACGAGCCGTTCTCGAAGCTCGACGCCGATCTGCAGGCGCGAATGCGGACCTTCGTGTTCGAGCACGCCCGCCAGCGAGGTTTGCCCACCCTGCTGGTGACGCACGATCCCACCGACGCCGCCGATGCGGGCGGACGGGTCATCGAGCTGGGCGCGAGCGCGCCGACTCAATGACGCGAACCCGGCGGCATCGGCGGCAAATCCCGAAAATCGGGAAACCGATCCCCGTCCCGGTCCGCGCGCCCCGCACCGCCCATGATGTCTTCGGCCAGCCGGGCGAAATCGGCCGGCTCGCCGGACAGCAAATGCTCGTACAGGGTCGGATCCCAGCACTCGATGCGCTGGGCGTAAGCGAGCAAAATGACCGCATCGCGGATGCCCGCGTAGTCCAGCAGCCGGCGCGGCAGCAGCAGGCGACCGCTGGCGTCCAGCTCCAGTTCCGTCGCACCCCGGTGAAAATAGCGGACGAAATCGCGGTTTTTCTTGACGTAGGGATTGAGGCGATCCAGCTCGGCGGTGACGCGGCGCCACTCGGTGAAAGGGTACAGCACCAGGTGCTGCTCGAAGCCGCGGTTGATCACGAAGCGGCCCTCCGCCTCGACGGGAAGCTGCTTTTTCAGCGCGGCCGGCAGCGCGATTCGCATCTTGGAATCGAGCCTGCATTCGAATTCGCCGAGAAAGTTCGCCATGAAATTAGCTTAGCATGTTTGAAATGGCGGCGAAGCACGGCACGAAATCGCGGGGCACCCCGCCCACCGACCATCCTCGGTTATCGGCGCGGGGCCACTGCCCGCCGCCGCTCAAACTCGAACGAATATCTCGTGCGAGTCGCACGGTTGTCCGCTTATATTATTCATCGGTCCTCCGCACCAATTTATAACCCGATTGATTTTAGTATTATTGCATCTATTGTATACACCTGTCATGAACGATCTCTTGAATCGACTGCTGCCGCTTTTACTGCTCTGGCCGATCGCGTGGGCATCCCTACCCGCAGCGTTCGCGCAACCGACCGCCAACCGGGACAAGATCGCCTTGGTGATGAAGGCGCTGTCCAACCCGTTCTTTTTTAAAATGGAAGCCGGCGCCAAGGAATACGCTCAGAAAAACGGCATCAAGCTGGAAATTTTCGGCACCGAGATGGAGACGGACATCGAGCGCCAGACCGGCATCATCGACAACCTGGTCTCGCGCGGTTACGGCGCTATCGTCATCGCTCCGATCGATTCGCGCAAGCTGGCGCCGGTTCTCAAAAAGGCGGTGGATCGGGGCATCGTGGTCGTCAACATCGACAACCCGATCGACAAGGACGTACAGGTCCAGCAGGGTCTGGCCATCCCCTTCGTCGGTTCGGACAACGCCAAGGGTGGCGCCCTGGTCGGCGAATATCTCCGCCGCCAGTTGCGCGGCAAAGGCAAGATCATCGTGATCGAGGGCATTCGCGGCGCCCAAAACGGCGAGCTGCGCAAACAAGGCTTCCTCCAGGCCGCCACTGCGGGCGGCGGCCTGGAGCTGGTGGATTCGGTCAGCGGCAACTGGCATGCCGAGGACGCCTTCGCTCAAATGTCCGGTTTGCTGGACAAACACGGCGCCGTGGATGCCGTTTTCTGCGCCAACGACCAGATGGCCCTCGGCGTGCTGCAAGCCCTGAGCGCGCGCAATCTGACCGGCAAGGTGCTGGTCGGCGGCTACGACAACATCGAGGCGGCCCGCAACGAACTCCGCAACGGCCGAATGCACGCCACCGTCGAGCAGCATCCCGAATCGATGGGCTACCACGGCGTGGCCTTGGCCCACCGGGCGCTGCAGGGCAAAAAAATTCCGGCCTATCAGGAAACGCCCCTGGATCTGATTTCCCGCGAAACCTTCGGCAAGCGCATCGGCTTTTCGGTCTCGGAGCAAGCCAATCCGTTCTTCGCCTCCATGCTCGAAGGGACGCGGACCCAAGCCGAACTCCACGGGGTGGAACTGATCCACGCCGATGCCGCCAACGACGACTCGCGCCAACTGCTGGCCATCAACCAGTTCGTCGCCAGCAAAGTTGACGCCCTGATCATCAATCCCACCAACTCGCAGGCGGTGCAGCCCGGCATCGAAATCGCCAATCGCGCCCGGATACCGGTCATCACCATCGACCGCAAGGCCAGCGGCGGCAAAGTGGTCGCTCACATCGCGTCCGACAACATGGCGGGGGGGCGATTGGCGGGAGAGCACATCGCCCGCAAACTCGCGGGAGGCGGCACCATCGCCGAGTTCGAGGGCATCCCCGGCACCTCGGTCAGCTACGAGCGGGGCAAGGGCTTCAACGAGATCATCGCCAAGAGCAAAAGCCTGCGGATCGAAGTCCGGGAAGTGGCCAACTTCAACCGCGAAACCGCCCGGGACAGCATGGCGCGACTGCTGGCGCAAGGCAAAACTTTCGATGCGGTATTCGCCCACAACGACAACATGATCCTGGGCGTGCTGGACGCCCTGCGCCGAGCGAACTCCGCCAAGCGGCCGATCCTGGTGGGGTTCGACGCGATTCCGGAAGCCTTGCAGGCGCTGCGCGACGGCGACTTGTCCGCCACCGTCGCGCAAAAACCCGAGCGCATGGGCGCGCTGGCGGTCGATCTCTCGCTCAAGGCGCTGCGGAACGAGCCCGCGCCCGGTTTCGTTCCCGTCGAACTCGACCTGATCGAAGCGTCCCCGTGATCCCGATGGCGCCCGCGACCGCATCCCGCTCCTCTGGTCCCGGAGAGCCCATCCCGGAAGACCCGCGGATCGGCCCGCGATTCCACGCCACGACGACAGCGCCATGCTCGGCACCGTAAAACAGCATTTTTATTTGATGGCCGGTTTGTTTCTGGTGTTGTTCGGCGCCGGCTACACCGGGGTCGTTCTGTTTCTGGAACGGCTATCCGCCAACGCCCAGCGCGCCGAGTTGGCCATGCTGACCGATCGGAAAACTCGGGGCCTGGAGCAGGAATTCTGGGAAATCCGGTTCTGGGAACAAGCCGCCCTCTCCCAGAACCGTCCGGACGCCGAGCAGCGTTTCGCGGTGTTGCTGAGCGCAGCGAAAGCCGGCATCCGCCAGTTGGACCCCGACACCTCCAACGTGCTGACGCAAGGCAAAATCGATGAAATTTCGACCCTGCTGGCGGAATACGAAAATCTCTTCAGCCAACTGATCCAGTTCAAAACCCGGCAACGCTTGAACAAAACCAATTTCGACTCCAATTACCAGGTATTGGCCTCGACCATTTTTTTCGCGCAGAACGCCGGCGCCCTGTACAAACCGCTGTTCAACGTCAATCACTTCCAAGAAAGCTATTTTTTCACGCGCTCGGAAGTCAAGTACGCCAGCCTCGGCATCGCCTTCGACTCCCTGCTGCGCAATATCGAGCAATCGCCCCTGCGCGACGACACTCGCGTTCGCTCCTACACCGAGCGCTACCAGGCGATGCTGCGCGCGGATCTGGAACTGGAAAACAGCATCATCACCCTCAACCGGAAATTCGATGACCTGACGGACCGCTTGATCGAGGCTCTGTCGGACATCTCCGCACGGGCCATCGATGCCTACCAACGGGAATCCCGGGACAGTCAAACCGTTCACCTCCACATCCAGCGCTCGCTGCTGCTCTTTATCCTGGTGATGATGCTGTTGTCCGGCGCCCTGCTGCACGCCATGGCACGCCGGCTAATCTGGCCGCTCCGGGATATTTCCGAGGTCGCCCGTCAAGTGCAGTCCGGTCGCTTCGGCTCGCGATTCGTTTCCGGCAACACCGACGAGATCGCGCAACTCGGCTTCGTCATCAACCAGATGCTCGACACCATCGAGAAGAACAACGCGCGGTTGACCACTTACCAGAACGACTTGGAACAGCGGGTCGAGGCCCGCACCGAGGAACTCAAGAACGCCAAGGAGGCCGCCGACGCGGCCAACCGCGCCAAAAGCGAGTTCCTGGCCAACATGAGCCACGAAATCCGCACGCCGATGAACGCGATCATCGGCATGGCCGACCTGCTGGCGGAAACCAAGCTGAGCCGGGAACAGCGCAACTATCTCGAAGTGTTCAAGAACGCCGGGGAGAACCTGCTGGTGTTGATCGAGGACATTCTCGACCTGTCCAAGATCGAAGCCGACAAGCTGGTCCTCAACCGCGAAGGTTTCGACCTGGAGAGCCTGCTGAACAAGCAAATCGACCTGGTGGCGATGCGGGCGATCAAGAAAGGGCTGGAATTGATCCTGCGAATCGGCCCGGAGGTTCCCGTCGCGGTCGAGGGCGACGCGCACCGCTTGCAGCAGGTGCTCACCAATCTGGCCGGCAACGCCATCAAGTTCACCGAACGCGGCCAAGTCATTCTCGCGGTCGAAAATGATCCCGACTCCTCGACGCCCGGCCACTTGCGCTTCAGCGTGACCGATACCGGCATCGGGATCGCTCCGCATAAGCGGGATCAGGTCTTCCACGCGTTCACCCAAGCCGACGGCTCGATCAATCGGAAATACGGCGGGACCGGACTGGGCTTGGCCATCAGCAAACGGCTGGTCGAGCTGATGGGCGGTCGCATCTGGCTGGAGAGCGAGGTCGGCCGGGGCAGCACGTTCTACTTCACGGTCGAGCTGGGCGTGGCGACCGCCGATCCCGCGTCCAAACCGGCAACGCTTCCCGCGCTGGCCGGCTGGCGGGTGCTGGTGGTGGACGACATCGCCATCAACCGCCAAATCGTCGCCGAGTCGCTGGGCGCGGTCGGAGCGCGGGTCGAACAGGCCGAAACCGTCGAGGCGGCCTGGGCTATGCTCCGGGACGGGCTGGCCGAGGGCCGGCCTCACCAAATGCTGATCCTGGACTCGCAGATGCCGGACGGGGAGGGCTTGAATCTGCTGGATTGGCTGGACCGGGAACCGGCCTACTCCACCTTGCCGATCATTTTGCTGAGCGGCGGCGAGCGGCGCTGCTACGAGTTGGCCGAAGCGGCCAAGGGACGCATCGTCTGCCTGATGAAGCCGATCAAGCGCGGGGTGTTGTGGGATGCCGCCAGACAGCTTCTCGGCTATGCCGGCGGGGCTCCGGATGGCGAACCGCGCACCCGCACCCGCCTCAGCGGCTTTTTGACCGGCCATCCCGAAGAAAGCGGCCTGTCCATCCTGATGGCCGACGACTCCAAGGATAACGCCATGCTGATTCGGGCTTACCTCAAAC
Source organism: Candidatus Competibacter sp. (assembly GCA_037045685.1). Lineage (GTDB taxonomy): Bacteria > Pseudomonadota > Gammaproteobacteria > Competibacterales > Competibacteraceae > Competibacter_A. The sequence continues at coordinate 345,449 of JBAOII010000011.1, read as the reverse complement.
AGACGCCACACCATCTGGATGTGGTGGAAAACGGCGCGGCGGCGGTCGATCGGTTCAAGCGGGGCAACTACGACCTGGTGCTGATGGACGTGCAAATGCCGATCATGGACGGTTATACCGCCACCGGGCTGATTCGCCGGTGGGAACAGGAGCAAGACTATCCGCCGGTGCCGATCATCGCCCTCACCGCCAACGCCCTGAAGGAAGACGAGCAGCGCAGCTTGGACGCCGGCTGCAACGGTCATTTGACCAAGCCCATCCGCAAGGGCATGTTTCTGGCCGCGTTGCAACATTACATCCGGCCGCCGCTGGTTTGAAAGCTGGCTCGAAAGCCGACATGTCGGCCAACTTCCGTTCGACAATCATCCCCGAGTCGCGCCAACACCCTCCAAGGCGGCCCATTCCGCGTCGGTGAACAGGCGCGAACGGGTCAGAAAACGCAGACCTTCCGGCCCTTCCAGGGAGAACATCCCGCCCCGACCCGGCACGACATCGATGGCGAGCTGGGTGTGTTTCCAGTATTCGTGCTGAGCGGCGCTCATGTAAAAGGGGCATCCGCCGATTTCGCCCAACAGCACGTCGTTATCCCCCACCAACAGTTCGCCGTCGGGGTAGCACATCGGCGAACTGCCGTCGCAGCAACCGCCGGACTGGTGAAACATCAGCGGACCGTGCTTGGCCTTGAGCTCGGCGATCAGCGCCAGGGCGGCATCGGTCGCCAACACGCGGGCAATGGCGGTCATGGAAACCTCCACCGTGCTTGCAAGCAACCCTCACCCCATCCCTCCCTCACCCCCAGCCCCTCTCCCGAGAGGAGCGGGGGAGAATGAGGGGAGATAAGGAAATTATGGGCGCGAGCGCTCAGAAGAACCCCAGCGCCTTGGGGCTGTAGCTGACCAGCAAATTCTTGGTCTGCTGGTAATGGTCGAGCATCATCTTGTGGGTTTCCCGCCCGATGCCGGACTGCTTGTAACCGCCGAAGGCCGCGTGCGCCGGATACAGGTGATAGCAATTGGTCCAGACCCGCCCCGCCTTGATACCGCGCCCCAGCCGATAAGCCGTGTTGATGTCGCGGCTCCACACGCCGGCGCCGAGACCGTACAGGGTCTCGTTGGCGATGGCCAGCGCTTCGGCGGCGTCCTTGAACGTGGTCACCGAAACGACCGGCCCGAAGATTTCCTCTTGGAAAATCCGCATCTTGTTGTTACCCAGGAACACTGTCGGCCGGATGTAGAACCCCTCTCCGAGTTCGCCGCCCAGCTCGGCGCGACAACCGCCGGCCAAGCACTCCGCCCCCTCCTGCCGGCCGATGTCGATGTAGCTGAGAATTTTCTCCATCTGCTCGGTGGAGACCTGAGCGCCCAGCATCGTCGTGGTATCCAGAGGATGGCCTTGCTTGATCTGGCCCACGCGCCGCAGGGCGCGCTCCATGAAGCGGTCGTAAATCGACTCCTGGATCAGCGCCCGCGAGGGACAGGTACACACCTCGCCCTGATTCAAGGCGAACATCGCAAAGCCTTCGATGGCCTTGTCGAAAAAGTCATCGTCTTGGGCGCACACGTCAGCGAAGAAAATGTTCGGCGACTTGCCGCCCAGTTCCAGGGTCACCGGGATCAGATTTTGCGAGGCGTACTGCATGATCAGCCGCCCGGTCGTGGTCTCGCCGGTGAAGGCGATCTTGGCGACGCGCCGGCTCGATGCCAGCGGCTTGCCCGCCTCCAAACCGAAACCGTTCACCACGTTGAGCACCCCGGCGGGCAACAGGTCTTCGATCAACTCCAGCAGCACCAGAATGGATGCCGGCGTCTGCTCGGCCGGTTTCAGCACCACGCAGTTGCCGGCCGCCAGCGCCGGTGCCAGTTTCCAGACCGCCATCAGGATCGGGAAATTCCAGGGGATGATCTGCCCGACCACGCCCAGCGGCTCGTGGAAGTGATAGGCGACGGTGGTGTCGTCGATCTCCGACAACGCGCCTTCCTGGGCGCGGATGCAGCCGGCGAAATAGCGAAAGTGGTCGATGGCCAGCGGCAAATCGGCCGCCAGAGTCTCCCGCACCGGCTTGCCGTTGTCCCAGGTTTCCGCCACCGCCAACATTTCCAGGCTGGCTTCCATCCGGTCGGCGATCTTGTTCAGCACGGCGGCCCGGTTCGCGGCCGGAGTTCGACCCCAGCTATCGGCGGCGGCGTGGGCCGCATCCAAAGCCGCGTCGATGTCCTCGGCGGTCGAGCGCGGGATTTCGCAGAATACCTTGCCGTTGACCGGGCTGACGTTCTCGAAAAACTCACCCTTTACCGGCGAAACCCACCGGCCGCCGATATAATTCTGATAACGGGATTTGAAATTGGCTTTGGAACCAGGCTTTCCAGGAATATCGTATTGCATGATGGAACCCCTCCAAATCTTGGGTGGTCACTCGCGCGCTATTCGCATTCCCTGTTCGATTCGATCAACCATTATCTCCGGCTTCGATAAACTCCCCGAATAAAGTCATAGCTCCCGAAGTACGGTAAATCAACCGCACAAGCAACATTTTCGTGGCATAAATTTCGATAAACATGGAATCAACGCTTCCGTCCAATTCGGCCCCCTCCACATCTGGCTCATGGCAGTTCTGGATCGACCGGGGCGGCACCTTCACCGATGTGGTGGCCCGACGCCCCGACGGCCAATTGATCGCCCGCAAACTGCTGTCGGACAATCCCGAGCATTACGCCGACGCCGCCTTGCACGGCATCCGCGCGCTGCTGGGCGTGGCGCCGGATCAACCGATTCCCGCCGAGCGGATCGCGGCGGTGAAAATGGGCACCACCGTCGCCACCAACGCCTTGCTGGAGCGCAAGGGCGACCGCACCCTGCTGCTGATCACCCGGGGCTTTCGCGACGCGCTGCGGATCGGCTACCAGAATCGGCCCAAGCTGTTCGCCCGCCAAATCGTGCTGCCGGAATTGCTCTACGAGCGGGTGGCGGAAGTGCGGGAACGGGTCTCGGCGCGGGGCGAAATCGTCGTTCCCTTCGACGCCGACAGCGCCCGTGCGGCGTTGGAGGATGGGTATCGCGCCGGCATCCGCGCCGTCGCCATCGTGTTTCTGCACGGCTATCGCTACCCGGAGCACGAGCGACGGGCGGCGGAGCTGGCGCGGGACATCGGCTTCACCCAGATTTCGGTCTCCCATCAGGTCAGCCCGCTGATGAAGCTGGTCGGGCGCGGCGATACCACGGTGGCGGACGCCTACCTGTCGCCGATCCTGCGCCGCTATGTGGACCGCATCGCCGACGAGTTGGGCGGCGCGCGGCTGCTGTTCATGCAGTCCAACGGCGGCTTGACCGACGCCCGCCATTTCCAGGGTAAAGACAGCATCCTGTCCGGTCCGGCCGGCGGTATCGTCGGCGCCGCCCGCGCCGCCGCCCAGGCGGGTTTCGACCGAATCATCACCTTCGACATGGGCGGCACCTCCACCGATGTCGCCCACTATGCCGGCGAGTACGAGCGCAGCTTTGAATCCTTGGTCGCCGGTGTAAGGTTGCGGGCGCCGATGCTGCACATTCACACCGTGGCGGCGGGCGGCGGCTCGATCTGCCGCTTCGACGGAACCCGGCTGCGGGTCGGGCCGGAATCGGCCGGCGCCAATCCGGGACCGGCCTGCTACCGGCGCGGCGGACCGCTCACCGTGACCGATTGCAACGTGCTGCTGGGGCGGATTCAACCGGACTTCTTTCCGTGCGTGTTCGGTCCCGACCAAAATCGACCGTTGGATCGAGAAAGGGTCGTCAGCCGGTTCGAGGCGCTGGCCGCCGACATCCAGGCCGCGACCGGCAAGCGCTACAGCCTGGAGGAACTGGCCGAAGGTTTCCTGACCATCGCCGTCGAAAACATGGCGAGCGCCATCAAGCAGATTTCGACCCAGCGCGGCTACGATCCGACCGAATACGCGCTGTGCTGTTTCGGCGGCGCGGGCGGCCAACACGCTTGCGCGGTGGCGGACGCCCTGGGAATGCGCTGCCATCTTCATTCATCCCCTCGCCGGCGTCCTGTCGGCCTATGGCATGGGTCTGGCCGACGCCCGACTGCTGAAGGAGCGAGCGGTCGAGGAGCCGTTGACCGCCGAGCTAACACCGTTGCTGCAGCGGGTTTTCGCCGAACTGGAACGGATCGGGCGAGCGGAGATGATCGCGCAGGACATTCCCGCCGCCCGGATCCGCGCCGCGCGCACGGTCCGCTTGCGCTACGCCGGCAGCGATACCGCCCTGAGCGTCCCCGTCGGTGACGCGGCCGAACTGCAAGCCCGCTTCGAGGCCGCCCACCGGCAACGCTACGGTTTCGCGATGCCCGACAAGGGCTTGGTCGTGGAAGCGGCTTCGGTCGAAATCATCGGGGCCGGCTTCGATCTCGACGAGGCGGTCGAAGCTCCACAAACCGGAGATCGATCGCCGCCCAGCGCCGCGCAAGTTCGGCTGCACCTCGCCGGCGGCGATGTCGCCGCGCCGCTCTACCGGCGCGAGGCGCTGCGGCCCGGCAACCGGATTCCGGGTCCGGCGCTCATCGGCGAAACCGGCGCCACCACCCTGATCGAACCCGGCTGGCAAGCCGAAGTCACCGCCCGCCGCGATCTGGTGCTGACCCGCCACCAAGCCCGCCCGCGCCGGGTCGCGGTCGGCACGGCCGTGGACCCGATCCTGCTGGAAGTGTTCAACAATCTGTTCATGGCCATCGCCGAGCAGATGGGCGTGACGCTGGCCAACACCGCGCATTCGGTCAACATCAAGGAGCGGCTGGATTTTTCCTGCGCGCTGTTCGACCGGAACGGTCAACTGATCGCCAACGCCCCCCACATCCCGGTGCATCTCGGCTCGATGGGCGAGGCGGTGCAAGCCGTGGTTCGCGCCCATCGAGGCCGCTTCCAACCCGGCGACGTGTACGCCAGCAACGCGCCTTACAACGGGGGCACGCACCTGCCGGACATCACGGTCATCACCCCGGTGTTCGACGAGGCGGGGCGGGACTTGCTGTTTTACGTCGCCTCGCGCGGCCATCACGCCGACATCGGCGGCATCACGCCCGGCTCGATGCCGCCCGACAGCGTGACCATCGACCAGGAAGGAGTGTTGCTGGACAACTTTGAGCTGGTGGCCGGAGGTCGCTTTCGCGAACGGGAACTGCTGGAACGGCTTGAGGCCGGCCCTTGGCCTGTCCGCAATCCCCGCCAGAATTTGGCCGATCTGCACGCCCAAATCGCCGCCAACGAAAAGGGCGCCCAAGAGCTGCGGCGGATGGTGGCGCACTTCGGGTTGGAGGCGGTCAGCGCCTACATGGGGCACGTCCAGGACAACGCCGCCGAACAGGTGCGCCGGGCGCTGGATCGGTTGCGGGACGGCGCGTTCGCCTGCGAGATGGACAGCGGCGCGGTGATCCGGGTCGCCGTGACCCTGGACCGGACGCGGCGCTCGGCCAAAATCGACTTCACCGGCACCTCGCCTCAGCAGGCCAGCAATTTCAACGCCCCTCGGGCGATCTGTCTGGCGGCGGTGCTGTACGTGTTCCGCACCCTGGTGGACGAGGATATCCCGCTCAACGCCGGCTGCCTGCGCCCGCTGGAGATCGTCATCCCAGAAGGCAGCCTGCTCGATCCTCGCCCGCCGGCGGCGGTGGTGGCGGGCAACGTGGAAACGTCGCAATGCATCGTGGATGCTCTCTACGGCGCGCTCGGCGTGATGGCGGCGGCCCAGGGCACCATGAACAATTTCACCTTCGGCGACGAGCGCCACCAGTATTACGAAACGATTTGCGGCGGCGCCGGCGCGGGACCGGGCTTCGACGGCGCCTCGGCGGTGCACACCCACATGACCAATTCCCGGCTGACCGACCCGGAGGTGCTGGAATGGCGGTTTCCGGTGCGGGTGGAGGCATTCCGCATCCGCGAGCGCAGCGGCGGCCCGGGGCGCTGGCGCGGCGGCGATGGCGCGATCCGGCGCATCCGCTTTCTCGAACCGATGACCGCCGCGATCCTGTCGGGCCATCGGCGCATCCCGCCCTACGGTCTGGCGGGCGGCCAACCGGGCCAGACCGGCCGCAATGCCGTGGAGCGGGCCGACGGCAAAATCGAGGAACTGCCGGGCACGGCGCAGGTGAGGATGCGGGCGGGTGATACCTTCGTCATCGAAACGCCGGGCGGCGGCGGTTACGGCGACATTTCCGCCGCCGCACCTAACCGCCCGCCGGTTCCTTCGGATAAACCCGAACCAGCATGATGCGGGGGCCGTTCATTTTTTTCACCACCACATCGAACTGGTCGAACTCGACTTTTTGACCTTCATGCGGCACGTCGCCCAACTTCCACATCACCAGCCCGCCGACCGAATCCACGTTTTCGTTCTCGATCTCGATGCCCAATATCCGTTCCAGGGTAAAAATGGGCAAGCTGCCCTTGCCGATAAACGTGTCGTCGTCCAGCCGGGTCCAATCGTTCTGGTTCTGCCGGAATTCGTCGCGGATACCGCCGACCAAGGCGCCCAGCATGTCGTCCAAGGTGATGAAGCCATCGGCCTTGCTGCCCTTCTGGCCGACGATGGCAAAATGCGGCGCCCCCTTGCGAAAGCGCCGAAACAGTTCCAGCGCCGGGGTGTTGGGCGCGACGTACTGCGCCGGACGCAGATAATCGTGCAGATTCACGATGGGCTTGTCGTGCTGCTGGGCCAGAAACAAATCCTTCAGATGGATGATGCCCAGCACCGTCTCCCCGTCCCGACCGAAGTACGGATAGCGGCTGAAGCGGCTATGGTAGATGGTCTCCAGATTCTGCCCCAGGGAGCGGGCCTGGTATAAGCCCGTCACTTCGCCGATCGGCCGCATCAGCTCGGACACTTCGAGATCGCTGAAATCCAGCGTGTAGGCCATGACCTGCAATTCGTCCTGGTTCAGCTTTTCCGTCGGGTGGCTGCCGCGCACGATCAGCTTGATCTCTTCCGCCGAATAGCTCGTTTCGTGGCCTTGCGCACCGTCGAGCCCGGCCAGCCGCAACACCCCGTTGGCGCTGACGTTCAGCAGCCAAATCGCCGGGTACATGACCCAATAGAAGGCGTAAAGCGGGAGGGCGGCCCAGAGGGAAACCTTCTCCGGCCGGCGAATGGCCAGCGACTTGGGGGCTTGTTCGCCCACCACGATATGCAGGAAGGTGATCGTCGAAAAGGCGAAGATGATGGAGACGACGTGAATCAGTTCCGGCGACTTGATGTCCAACCAGCCGAACACCGGCTCCAACAGCCGGGCAAAAGCCGGCTCACCGATCCAACCCAAGGCGAGCGACGCCAGGGTGATCCCCAACTGGCAGGCGGACAAATAGGCGTCGAGATGGGAGTGCACCGTGGCCAAAATTCGCCCGCGCACGCCGTAGAGCTTGACGATGGCGCGGATGCGGGTCTGCCGCAATTTGACCAGACCGAATTCCACGGCCACGAAAAAACCGTTCAGCGCCACCAGCAGCAGCGCCATCACGACCAACAGAAAATTTTCCAAACGCGCGGGTCTCGGTGATTCGGAGCTTTAAGTATAGGACGCGCCGGCGCGGTCGGGTCCGTTTCGCCGGACGCGAGGTCCGCGCGAGGCATCGAGCCTCACGCGCGTTCCTACCAATATTGACCGAAATCCGGCTCCCGCTCCGGCAGGGTGCGCGGCGTGCCATCGCTGTTGACGGCGACATAAACGATCACGGCTTCCGTGACCTTGGTGGATTGCAGCGTGCCGTCGTGCGCCCGCTGGGTGAACACTTCGACTTTGACCGTGATCGAGGTCGAACCCACCTTCTGAATGCGGGCGAAGCAACTCACCAGATCGCCCACGCTCACCGGCCGGTGGAACTCCATCGACGTGACCGCCACCGTCACCACCGGGCCGCCGGCATACTCCAGGGCCACGATGCCGCCCGCGACGTCCATCTGCGCCATGATCCAGCCGCCGAAGATCTTGCCGCTGGGATTGGTGTGAGCCGGCATCGCCAGAATGCGAACGGTCGGTTGCCGATCGCGGGGAAACCGATCCTGCCCTTCCGGTTCAATTGCAGCCATGGGAACTCCTGACGATGGCGCAGCGGTATGCTCGTGAGAAAAATGTAATTTTTAAATGACAATTAGCCTTGGCTCGCTCAGGAATGGTCGCCCCCCAAGCCCACGACGAATCCGGCTATGATAGTCTATAAAACATCGGCAATACCCTTGAGAGGATCGGGAAGCCCATGGCACGCAGCAGAACGGTGGCCGTTTACACCGGCGACGAGGTCAGCCATTACGGATTTGAGGATCATCCTTTCAGCGAGGATCGCATCCACGCCTTCTGGGATGAAATGCACGTCCGGCAACTCGCCGATCAGGTTCGTATCCTCCATCCCACGATGGCGACCGAGGACCAGATCCGACTGTTCCACACCCAGGAATATGTCGAGAAAGTCAAAATCTATTCCGAGGTGGGCGAGGGCTTGCTGGATTACGGCGATACCCCCGCCTACAAAGGCGTGTACGAAGATGCGGCCAAGGTGGTCGGCACCGTCATCGACGCGACCCGCAAGGTGATGAACAACGAGGTGCGGCGGATCTTCGCGCCCATCGCCGGCCTGCATCACAGCATGCCGGACACCGCCGCCGGCTTTTGCGTGTTCAACGATGTCGGCGTCGCCATCAAGCTGCTGCAACGGGAATACGGCCTGGAGCGCATCGCCTACGTGGATATCGACGCCCACCACGGCGACGGCCTGTTTTATCCGTTCGAGACCGACCCCACCGTGATCTATGCCGACATTCACGAGGACGGCCGCTACAACTTTCCGCAGAGCGGCTTTTCCCACGAAGTGGGCAAGGGGCCGGCCAAGGGCCGCAAGCTCAACATCCCGCTGCTACCGCTGTCGGCCGACGACGATTTCATGATGATGTGGGACAAGATCGAGGACTTTTTGCGCCAGTGGAAACCGCAGTTCGTCTTCATGAATTGCGGAGCCGACGGCCTGGACGGCGACCCGCTGGCCCACCTGCACTACACGGCCCGCGCGCACGGCCGCGCCGCCCACAGCCTGTGCCAAATCGCCGAGGAATTCGCCGAGGGCCGCATCGTCGCGGTCGGCGGCGGCGGCTACGACCTGCGCAACATCGCCAAGGCGTGGACCACCGTGGTCGATTCTTTCCTGGAAGCCCCGATGCCCCGATGAGATCACGCCATCGCCGCCGCCCCGATCCCCTTGTCGGGACTCTGCGGCGGGGCGCGGCGGCGGTTTTGTTCGATTCCCCTTCTACTCCCCCCAAGGCTATAAGAGTACAATTCTTTTTTTCCATTTTTGCGCCCACTCCTTCGACCGAACGAGCGGGTGTCCGCTATTGCAGAGGTCGCGAATGTTCAGCCGAGAGATACGGATCGCCGGGTTTGACGACGAGTTGTGGGCCGCCTTGAAGGGCGAGAAACAACGCCAGGAAGCGCATATCGAATTGATCGCTTCGGAAAACTACGCCAGCCCGCGCGTGCTGGAGGCCCAAGGATCGGTGCTGACCAACAAGTACGCCGAAGGCTATCCGGGCAAACGCTATTACGGCGGCTGCGAGTTCGTGGACATCGCCGAGCAACTGGCCATCGACCGCGCCAAGCGACTGTTCGAGGCCGACTACGCCAACGTCCAGCCCCACTCCGGCTCGCAAGCCAACGCCGCCGTCTACATGGCGCTGGTCGAGCCGGGCGATACCATCCTGGGCATGAGCTTGGCCCACGGCGGCCATCTCACCCACGGCGCCAAAGTCAATTTTTCCGGGCGGCTGTATCGGGCGGTGCAATACGGCTTGAACGAAGCCACCGGGGAAATCGACTACGAGCAGGTGGAACGGCTGGCGCTGGAATGCAAGCCCAAGATGATCGTCGCCGGCTTCTCGGCCTACTCGCGCGTCGTGGACTGGCAACGATTCCGCGCCATCGCCGACCGGGTGGGCGCTTACCTGGTCGTGGACATGGCGCATGTCGCCGGGCTGGTGGCGGCGGGCGTCTATCCCACGCCGGTTCCCATCGCCGACGTGACCACCACCACCACCCACAAGACCCTGCGCGGCCCGCGCGGCGGGCTGATCCTGGCCCGCGCCAACCCCGAGATCGAAAAGAAGCTGAACTCGCTGGTTTTCCCCGGCATCCAGGGCGGCCCGCTGATGCACGTCATCGCCGCCAAGGCGGTCGCTCTGCTGGAAGCCTTGCAGCCCGATTTCGTGGACTACCAGAAGCAGGTGGTCGCCAACGCCCGCGCCATGGCCGGCGTCTTCCTCGAACGCGGCTATCAGGTCGTCTCCGGCGGCACCGACAACCACCTGTTCCTGGTCAGCCTGATCGACAAGGGGCTGACCGGCAAGGCCGCCGACGCTGCGCTGGGCCGGGCCTGGATCACCGTCAACAAGAACGCGGTGCCGAACGACCCGCAATCGCCGTTCGTCACCAGCGGCATCCGGGTCGGCTCGCCGGCGATCACCACGCGCGGCTTCAAGGAGCGCGAATCGCGCGAATTGACCGGCTGGATGTGCGACATCCTCGACGATCTGGCCAACGAGGCGATCATCGAGCGGGTGCGCGGCCAGGTGGCCGAGCTGTGCGCCAAGTTCCCGGTGTACGGTTGATCGGCGGCGGCGGACGCGCGAGACGGCGGCGATGCATTGTCCGTTCTGCGGCACCCCCGACACTCGGGTGATCGACTCGCGGCTGTCGGCGGAGGGCGACAAGGTGCGCCGCCGCCGCGAGTGTCCGCGCTGCAACGCCCGTTTCACCACCTACGAGGTCGCGGAATTGCTGATGCCGCCGGTGGTGAAGCGCGACGGCCGCCGCGAGCCGTTTCTGGACGAAAAGCTGCGGACCGGCTTGCTGCGCGCGCTGGAGAAGCGGCCGGTCGGCGCCGAACGGATCGAGGAAACCGTGCTGCGCATCAAAAACCGGGCGCGCGCCAGCGGCGAGCGGGAATTGAGCAGCCAGCGCATCGGCGAATGGGTGATGGAGGAACTGCGCAATCTCGATCAGGTGGCCTACGTTCGCTTCGCCTCGGTCTACCGCAGTTTCGAGGATGTGAACGCCTTTCGGGAAGAAATCGAGCGGCTGCAACAAGCGCCCGGCACGGCGGATTCCGATTGATGGCCTCCGATTTCCCCCTCTCCCCCTGCCCCTCTCCTTCAAGGGGCGAGGGGAACGGATGGCTGGCCGACGATTACCGCCACATGGCGCGGGCGTTAACGCTCGCGCGGCGCGGCCTGTTCGGCACCGATCCCAACCCGAGGGTGGGTTGCGTGCTGGTCCGGGACGGCGAAACCGTCGGCGAAGGCTGGCACGAACATGCCGGGGAACCCCACGCCGAGGTCAACGCGCTGGAGATGGCGGGCGAACGGGCGCGCGGCGCCACCGCCTACGTCACGCTCGAACCCTGCTGCCACTACGGCCGCACCCCGCCCTGCACCGACGCCCTGCTCGATGCCGGCATTTCGCGCCTGGTCGCGGCCATGTCCGATCCCAATCCGCAAGTCGCCGGCAAAGGGTTGGCGATATTGCGGGATGCCGGCGTCGCGGTGGAATGCGGCTTGCTGGAGACGGAAGCGCGGGCGCTGAATCCCGGTTTCATCCAGCGCATGACCCGAGGCCGGCCCTTCGTCCGCGTCAAGCTGGCGATGAGCCTGGACGGGCGCACGGCGCTGGCTTCGGGCGAAAGTCGCTGGCTGACCGGCGAGGCTGCCCGCCAGGACGTGCAACGGTTGCGGGCGCGTTCCTCGGCGATTCTGACCGGCAGCGGCACGGTGCTGGCCGACGATCCCGGCCTCGATGTCCGCTTGCCGGAAGCCGAGCGCCAGCCGTTGCGGGTGATTCTCGACACGGCGCTGCGGATTCCGCCGACCGCCAAGACCTTGCATCTACCCGGTTCGGTGCTGATTTTTACCGCCGTCGCCGACCCCGCCGCGCAGAAGCCGTTGCGGGCGGCGGGCGCCGATATCGCGGTCGTGCCTCGGGTCGCGAGCGGCTTGGACCTGCGCGCCGTCATGGCGGAACTCGCCCGCCGCGAGTGCAACGAAATCCACGCGGAATGCGGCCCGACCTTGGCCGGCGCACTGTTGCAAGCTGGACTGATGGATGAATTGGTCATCTACATGGCCCCATTGCTGTTGGGCGACAAGGCGCGCGGGCTGTTCCAATTGCCGGAATTGGCACAAATGAGCGAGCGGACGGAGTTGGAAGTTGTGGAAACGCGGGCAGTGGGAAGGGATTGGCGTTTGACGCTGCGACTCTCGCAATGAATGAATCGAGTCGGATGCCATGTTTGCCAATTCGCGATGGCATCAGGATTTTCGGAGACGATAGATGAAATACAAAATCATTCTCAACAAATCCGAGGAAGGCTATAGCGTTTCCTGTCCCAACCTGCCAGGTTGTTGGTCGCAGGGAGATACCGAACAGGACGCGATTGAAAATATCAAAGACGCAATCCATGAATACTTGGCGGCCATCGCTGAATCCATTGAGGGCCAGGATGTGCGAGAAATAGAAATAGCGAACTAAAGATGCCAAAACTTCCGGGAGTCAACCATCTGGAAGCTATCCGCGCCTTGGAAAAAGCGGGATTCCGCATCGTTCGCCAAGGAAGAAAACATATTGTCCTGTCGAATGGCGGCAGGTTTGTGACGGTTCCGCGCAACAACCCCATCAACGCTTTCACCATGGGCGGCATAGCCCAGGATGCGGGACTCGCGGTGGAAGAATTTCGGAAGCTCTTGTAATCCTGTTGAGAACCCCGCCATGTTCACCGGCATCATTACCGCAGTCGGCACCATCACCGCTCTCCAGCCTCGCGGCGGCGACACCCGGCTGCGCGTCGCCACCGGCAAGCTCGATTTGAGCGATGTGCGACTCGGCGACAGCATCGCCGTCAGCGGCGTCTGCCTGACCGCCGTCGAACTGCCCGGCGACGGCTTCTGGGCCGACGCTTCCCGCGAAACGCTGGAGCGCACCATCCTCGGCGAGGCCGATGCCCGGCACGAACGTCAATCTGGAAAAAGCCCTGATCCCGACCACCCGGCTCGGCGGCCATTTGGTCAGCGGTCATGTGGACGGCATCGGCACGGTCGCGGAATGGCGCCCGGACGGCCGCTCCTGGCGGTTGCGGGTTCAGGCGCCCGATGAACTGGCCCGCTACATCGCCGCAAAAGGCTCGATCTGCGTGGACGGGGTCAGCCTGACCGTCAACCGGGTGGACGGCGCGGCCTTCGAGCTGAACATCGTCCCGCACACGCTGGCGGAAACCACGCTCGCGGATTTTAAAACCGGCCGACGGGTCAATCTGGAAGTGGACTTGATCGCCCGCTATCTGGAGCGGTTGCTGCTGGGCGACCGCGCCGCCCAACCCGACGGGGTTTTGACCGAAGCGCTCCTGCGCGAACACGGTTTCTGGAAATAGCCATGGCACTCAACGGCATCGACGAAATCCTCGCCGACCTCCGGCAAGGCAAAATGGTCATCATCATGGACGACGAGGACCGGGAAAACGAAGGCGACCTGCTGATGGCCGCCTCGCTGGTCCGTCCCGAGGACATCAATTTCATGGCCCGCTACGGGCGCGGCCTGATCTGCCTGACCCTGACCCGCGAACGCTGCCAGCAATTGCGCCTGCCGCTGATGGTGCAGGACAACGCCACCCCCTACTCCACCAACTTCACCGTTTCCATCGAAGCCGCCCAGGGCGTGACCACCGGCATTTCCGCCTACGACCGCGCCCACACCGTCCGCACCGCCGTGCGGCCCGACGCCCGGCCCGAGGATCTGGTGCAGCCCGGCCACATCTTCCCGCTGATGGCCCAGCCCGGCGGCGTGCTGACCCGCGCCGGCCACACCGAAGCCGGCTGCGACCTGACCCGGCTGGCCGGCCTGGAACCGACGGCGGTCATCGTGGAAATCCTCAACGAGGACGGCAACATGGCGCGGCGCCCCGACCTGGAAGCGTTCGCCGCCCGGCACGACATGAAAATCAGCACCATCGCCGCCCTGATCCGCTACCGGATGCAGAACGAAAAAACCGTCGAACGGGTCGCCGATACCCTGCTCGATACCGAGTTCGGGCCGTTCCGGGTGCTGACCTATCAGGATGTGGTCAGCCGGCAGGTGCATTTCGCCCTGGTCAGGGGCGAGATCCATCCCAACGATGCGGTGCTGGTACGGGTTCACGTCCAGCATCTGTTGAGCGATCTGCTGACTCTCCGGCTGCCCGACAGCGGCTGGCCGCTGCGCGACGCCCTGCGCCGGGTGGCGAACGAAACGGCCGGCGTGCTGGTTTTTCTGAGTCACCCGGAAGATCCGGCGGCGCTGATCCGCCGGATGCGCGGCTATCAGTTCGGTTCCGGCGAAACGCCGCGCGCCGCCGACCAGTCCACCGAGCTGCGCACCTACGGCATCGGCGCCCAAATCTTGCTCGATATCGGCGTGCGGCGGATGCGGGTGCTGAGCGCCCCCAAGCGCATCACCGGACTGTCCGGCTTCAATCTCGAAGTCGTGGAATACGTCTCCTGAAAATAAACTTTCGCCCCCCGCACCTCTCCCGCCGGGAGAGAGGGGCTTTTTTTGCAGCTTCCGGTCTCGTTTTCTACCCACATCGTCACGGAATTTCCCATGCATGAGATCAACATCATCGAAGGCGACTTCACGCCGCCGCAAGACGCCCGTTTCGCCCTGGTCGCGGCCCGGTTCAACAGCTTCATCGTCCAGAGCTTGATCAACGGCGCGGTCGATACCTTGCGTCGGCACGGGGTCCCGGAAACCGGCATCGACCTGATCTGGACGCCCGGCTCGTTCGAATTGCCGCTGGCCGCGCAACGGCTGGCCGTCGGCGAACGCTACGACGGCATCGTCGCCCTCGGCGCGGTGATCCGCGGCGGCACCCCGCATTTCGAGTACGTCGCGGGCGAATGCACCAAAGGTCTGGCCAGCGTTTCGCTGCGCTACAACATTCCGATCGGCTTCGGCGTGCTGACCGTGGACAGCATCGATCAGGCGGTGGAGCGGGCCGGGACCAAGGCCGGCAACAAGGGCGCCGAAGCGGCGATGTCGGTGCTGGAAATGGTCAGCCTGCTGCGCCGGCTGGAAGCCTGAGCCCGTGCGCAATCCCGCTCGCAAGAACCCGCCCGGCAAGCGCGCTTGGGCGCGGCGCTGCGCCGCGCAGGCGCTCTATCAGTGGCAGTTGACCGGCCAGGAGCCGGCCGGGATCGCGACCCAGTTTTTGGCCGATCAGGACTTGGGCAAGGCCGATCCCGAATATTTCCGCGAACTGGTTTTTCGAGTCCCGGCTCACGCCGAGGAAATCGATGCCGTGTTGACCCCGTTCCTGGATCGACCCATCGTCCAGGTCGATCCGGTGGAGCGCGCCATCCTGCGCATCGGCGGCTACGAGCTGATGCAGCGCCCGGATATCGCCTACCGGATC
Organism: Candidatus Competibacter sp.; assembly: GCA_037045685.1. Taxonomy (GTDB): domain Bacteria; phylum Pseudomonadota; class Gammaproteobacteria; order Competibacterales; family Competibacteraceae; genus Competibacter_A. The sequence goes on along the minus strand of JBAOII010000011.1, from coordinate 330,000 downwards.
ATCATCAACGAGGCGGTCGAACTGGCCAAGGTGTTCGGCGCCGAGCAGGGCCATCGCTTCGTCAACGGCGTGCTCGACAAAGTGGCCCGCGCCGTGCGCCCGGTCGAGTTTGCCGGCCCTTCTTGAAAAACCTCCCATCGCCCCAGCCCCGCACTACACTCTGAGAAAAATCCATGCGAGGACGGACGACATGATGTCGCGACCCATCACCATCACCGGCGAAATCTTACAGGTGGGCGGCTATGGCCTGACCGCCCCCGAGGACGCCGCCATTTACTTGGTCAATTTCGACGGGCGCGCGGCGCTGGTGGACGCCGGCACCGGGCGCGGCCACAAACGGTTGCTCGACCATATCGACAAAGCCGGCGTTCGCAAGGAGCAAATCGAGTATCTGCTGCTGACGCACTGCCACTACGATCACACCGGCGGCGCCCTCGGCCTGCGCGACAAGCTCGGCTGCCCGGTCATCGCCCACGAGCTGGACGCCGACTTTCTGGAGCGCGGCGACTCCGAGGTCACCGCCGCCAGTTGGTACGGCACCAAGTTCTATCCCTGCCCGGTGGATCGCCGGCTCAGCGGGACCCGCCAGACCTTGATGCTGGGCGAACGGTCGATCACCGCCTTGCACATTCCCGGGCACTCTCCCGGTTCGCTGGCTTTCCTGACCGAATCGGAAGGTCAGACCGTGCTGTTCGCCCAAGACGTGCACGGACCGCTGGACCCTCGTCTGCGCTCGAACCGGGCCGACTATCGGGCTTCGCTGGAACGGATGCTGGCCTTGGAAGCCGATATTCTTTGCGAGGGCCACTACGGCATTTTTCGGGGCAAGGTCGCGGTCGCCGATTTCATTCGCTCCTTTCTGGATGAAACGCATTGATGGCGCGGCGAATTACGGCGGCAACCCGAACAGTTGCAGCGCGCGGCTCAACGCGGCGCGGGTGGCATCGTTGTTCTCGGGCAACAGCAATGCCTGGCGGATGAACTCCTCGGTCTTGGGGCGGTTCTGGGAAAATCGGTAGGCGTTCGCGAACGCGCCGGTCGCCTTTGCCGCATCGTTCATCGCCCCGTAGACTTGCCCGAGGTTGTACCACGACGATGACCGCCCCGGCGCCAGCGAAACGGCGTACACCAGTTGATGCTCCGCGCGCTTGAGTTGGCCGAGCTTGAAATTGGCGTAACCGAGATTGCCGGCCACTTCGACATCGGCCGGATCAAGTTGCTGGGCCTGCTGGAACGCGGTCGCGGCGGCCTGATAGTCGCTCCGCTTCAGCGCCTCCAAGCCCTGCTGGTTCGCGGCCCGCGCTTCCTTCACGGCCTGATGGGCCGGCCGGAACACGCCCTCCAGTTGTTGCCGGGTCGCGCTCAGCCCCGCCTCGTCGTTTTTGGCCGACTGGGCGAGCATCCGCTGAACGTGGCCGAACACGGCGTCATAGTCGCCCGCCGACGCGGTGGCCGCCACGCTCAACGCGGCCAGGATCAGCGCATTCAAGGTCTTGAGCATTGCCTTGTCCCCCGTTAACCCTACTGTTGCCGTTGCAGGAACCGCGTCACTTCCAGCGCGAACGACTCCGCCCGCCAAGTGCCGGTCGCGGTGACGTGGGTGGCGTAGGGCATCACCCAGAGCCCGCAGTTGGGAATCGCGCCGAACATCTCCAAAATCTGGTCCAGCGGCGCCACCGGATCGCGGTCGCCGACCGCGATCAAGGTCGGCTGCGCGATCCGGTCCAGAACTTCCAGATCGTGGGCGTGGTCGGTGGTGGCCGGCTCCAGCGCCTCCGATACCCGGCCGATCACGTCCCGCCAAGCATCCGGCCCGCCCTGCGGTTGATGGATGTCGCTCAGCCATTTGTGCATCCCGACGCCGCGCCAGTAAGCGGGATCGGCCATGTCGCGGGTGCCGGCGTGGGTGTCTTCATCCTTGCGGTAGCCGACCCGGTACAGCACCAGCTTGTTGACCCGCTCGGGATGATGGAGGGTCAGCCACAGCGCCACCGCCCCACCCAGCGAAGACCCCACCAGATGCGCCCTCGGCAATTCCAGATCGTCCAGCAGTTCCAGCACGGCGCGACCCATGTCGCTGACCGCCAGCTTGTCGGCCACCATCGGGCTGCCGCCGTGGCCGAGATGATCGGGCGCGATCACCCGGAAATGGCGCGCGAACAGCGGGATTTGCGGCGTCCACTCCGCGCCGCTCATGCCGCCGCTGTGCAACAGAACCAGCGGCTCGCCCCGCCCGCTTTCGGTGTAGTGCAGAATGGTCATGCTTGGATTCCCGAGGATGGAAGGCCGGTGAGGGGATTATAGCCACCCTTCCGCGCTTGCCGGATAATGGCCCGACAACGATCAGGAGAATGACCCATGGCGATGATTTCCCGCACTTACCGCGCGCTCGGCCCTCACGGCTTCCACCGGGTTCATTACACCGAATGGGGCGACCCGACCAACCCCAAGGTCCTGATCTGCGCCCACGGCATGACCCGCACCTGCCGCGACTTCGACTTTCTCGCCGCCGCGCTGGAACGGGACTATCGGGTGATCTGCCCGGACGTGGTCGGGCGCGGCGAGAGCGACTGGCTGGACGACAAGACCGACTACACCTACCCGGTTTACATCAACGACCTGGCGATGCTGCTGGCGCGGATCGACGCGGAACGGATCGACTGGGTCGGCACCTCGATGGGTGGCCTGATCGGCATATTCTTGGCCAGCTACCCCCGCACCCCGATCCACAAGCTGCTGGTCAACGACGTGGGGCCGCGCATACCCGCCGCCGGCTTGAAGCGGATCGCCGATTATGTCGGGCGGGTGATCGCTTTCGACAGCATCGAACAGATGTCCGATGCGCTGCGCGTTTTCGCCGCGCCGTTCGGCAAGCTGACCGACGAGCGATGGCGGCACATGATCGTGCACAGCGCCCGGCGACTGGAGGACGGACGCTATGCGATGGCCTATGACCCCGGCATCGCCGACGTTTTCAAGACCATGGAGCTGAAGGACATCGACCTGTGGCCGGTGTGGGACGCCATCCGCTGTCCGACCCTGGTGTTGCGCGGGGTGTATTCCGACGTGCTCGATCACGCCGACGCCATCGCCATGACCGAGCGCGGCCCCAAGGCGCAATTGATCGAGTTCCCCGGCATGGGCCACGCCCCGGCGCTGATGTCCGACGATCAGATCGCCGTGGTGCGCGACTGGCTGCTGGCGGACTGAGGCGGGGCCGAGACATCGCCGGTTTCATTCGCCCGCCTTTCGGGGAGCGCGACCAGAGAATCAAGCGGCCCTTCGCCCGTACATCGTCGCCAGCCAGATGCCCAGCGCGATCAAGACGACGCCGACACCGTGAAAGGCGTGCAGCCGCTCGCCCAGGAAGACCATCGACAGGATCGCGCCGAAAGCCGGCATCAGGTGCAAAAACTGCCCAGTGCGATTGGCGCCCAATTCCGCCACCGCCCGATTCCAGAAGATGTAGGCCAAAATCGAGGGAAACAGCGCCAGATACAGGATGCTGGCGACGGTCGCGCCGCTGACGGCGAAGGTGCGGCCGTGGGCCAGATCCCAGCCATACAGCGGCGTCAGGATCAAAACGCCCAACACCATCGTCGCGGCCTGAAAATTGAGCGGTCGGAGTTCGGCCGGCCGCCAGCGCAGGCAAACCGAATACAGCGCCCAACTCAACACCGCCGCCAGAATCCACAAGTCGCCGGGATTGAACTGCCGAGCCAACAAGCTTCGCCAATCGCCCCGCCCGACGATCACCAGCACCCCCACCAGCGAAACCCCGATACCGAGCGCCTGCCAGCCGGTCACGGTCTGGCGCAGCAGCAGGAACGACAGGGCGACGATCAGCACCGGCGTCACCGACAGCATGATGACGGCGTTGGTGGCGGTGGTGGATTGCAGGCCGATGTAGACGAACGTGTTGAAATTGACCACGCCGAGCACGCTGAGCAACAGCAAAATCGGCCAATGCCGGCGCAGCAGCGGCCCCTGCTCGCGCAACGAATTCCACACAAACGGCAACAGGACCACCAGCGCCACCGCCCAGCGCCAAAACGACAGCGTGAACGGAGAGAATACCGCGTGCATGGCCCGCCCCAGCACGAAATTGCCGGACCAGAACAGGGTGGTCAGCACCAGCAGCAGATAGGGCGAGGGATGCCGAGCGGTCGATGATTTGAGCATGGTGAAAGCGTGCCGATTTTATTAATTGCCCGATCCGCAAGCCGGATCGAGTACGCGGAAACTCTTCAGCCGTTCGAGAAAGCCGAGAAACCCATCGTTGGCGGCTCGATATGCCTTTTTTCGCGCCCTTCCCGCCCGCGCGATACTCCGCCATCTGCCCGGCGATGGCGGCTTTGACCGTCCCCCACTCCGCCGCCAGCGGTTCGACCACCACCGGCTCGACGATCTTGCGGATGGTGTCGGGATCGGTGAAATTCGCCCCCAGTTGCGAGCGCAGCGCCGGGTCCAGGCCGCGCTCGAACAGGGTGCCGAAGATCGACGGCTCGATGGGCGACCAGTCCAGCTTCGCCGCCGCCAGCAACGCCGCGATTTCCGTCGTGGCCAGCGGGACCGATACCGCCGTCTCGAACAGGCCGCCGTTGAACCAGGGAATATCCTCCAGCAAAAACTCGCCGCCGCCGCGCATGGACGCAAACAGTTCGGTCAACCGCGCCGACAGCTTGTCCGGCTGGCCGGCGCTCTTCTCGACGATGCGCTCGAACAGATGCTCCGGCAGCAGGCCGACATCCTCGGCGAACATGCAGAACAGGCACTGGATCAGGAATTGACATCCTCCCCGCCCTGAAGGACGGGGATTCCCGAATCTCGCGACCCAGGGTTTCCTGCTTCACCGAGTCGAACCGATGGCCGCTTTCGCAACAACCGGATTTACCGTCTCTCCACAGGCTAACACCGCCAGCCCGGCGGCTTTGATGTTGCGCGCCGCGTTGGTATCGCGGTCGTGCGTGGTCTTGCATTCCGGGCAGGTCCATTGCCGCGTCGCCAAGTCCAGTTGGCCCAGCGTGTACCCGCAACCGGAACACCGCTTGCTGGACGGATACCGGCGGTCGATGGCGACCACGGTCCTCCCATACCAGCCGGCTTTGTATTCCAACTGCCGGACCAGTTCCCCCCAGTTGGCGTCGTTGATCGACTTCGCCAGAGCGGGGTTCTTGACCATGTTCTTGACCGCCAAATTCTCAACGCAGATCACTTGGTTTTCGCGGATCAGCGCGGTGGTCAATTTGTGAGTGAAGTCTTTGCGGCAGTCGGCGATTTTGGCGTGGACGCGGGCGACTTTCAGTTTCGCCTTGCGCCGGTTGCTGGAGCCTTTTTGCTTGCGGGATAACCGCTTCTGGTATTTCGCCAGTCGCGCCGCGCGTTGGGCGGCATGGCGCGGATTGCCGGAGGCCGCGCCTTCCGAGGTCACCACGACATCCTTGATGCCGACATCGATTCCGACGGTCGCACCGACGGCCGGCAACAACGTCATCGTCTCTTCGACGAGCATCGAAACGAAGTATCGCCCGGACGGGTCGCGGGAGACGGTCACGGTCGTCGGCTTTCCTTCGAACCGCCGCGACCAGCGGATAGCCAGAGGTTCCGATTGTTTTGCCAGCTTGAGCGATGCGCCGTCCCACTTGAAAGCCGAGGTCGTGTATTCCGCCGACTGGTATCCGTCCTTCTTTTTGAAGTGGGGATACTTCACTCGTCCTTGGAAGAAGTTGCGATACGCGGTCTGAAAATGGCGGAGCGACTGCTGCAACGGGACGCTGGAAACCTCGTTCAGCCAAGCGTGCTCGACTTCCTTTTTCCACTCGGTCAAGAGCGCCGAATTTTGCAGATAGGAGACATTCTCTTGGCGCTCGTACCACGCATCCTGCCGATAGCGCAAGGAGCGATTGTAGATATACCGCACGCAGCCGAACGTCCGATTCAGGTTCACGACCTGATCCGGCGTCGGGTAGAAGCGGTATCGATAGGCGCGAAAAGGCATTTGCAGATTTTGGTCTGCGCTGTAAACACCGTCAAGTGGCGGCTTAACGCCACAAAAGAAGCCGTCCTTGCGGACGGCCCGCTATCCCTCCCCGGCCTGAACGCCGGGGTCTCTCGCGGAGAAATGGAATGGACGCCTCCCACCCCGTGAGGGCTGAGCATGGGCTACCCACCAAACCGGTCAGTCTTGGTGAAGGGGGCGAGGCTATAGCTCATGTGGTGGGGGTAGCGAAGGGAGAGGTGGACCCTCGCGGGCCTACGGCATCGAAGTGCCCAAGGTGGAAGATACGAAGATCTTCACAGGCAAACCGGAGGGTCCGAGATGAATACTAGCAAAACGCTCGTCGGCATTGACGTTGCCAAGCGGGTTTTTCAGTTGCATTGGCTCGACGCGGAGACGGGCAAAACCGTGAGCGTGCAGCTCAAGCGCGAGCGGTTCCTGGAGCACTTTGCCGACCGGGCGCCCTGCCTGATCGGCATGGAGGCCTGCGGGGGCGCGCAGCACTGGGCCCGGCAACGGGTGGCGATGGGTCACGAGGTGAAGCTGATGCCGGCCAAGGTGGTCCGCCGCTTCGTGGGGGGCAACAAGAGCGACGTTCACGACGCTCGGGCCATTTGGACGGCGGTCCAGCAGCCCGACGTCAGAGCGGTGGCGATCAAGACCGAAGGGCAGCAAGCGATCCTGGCCCTGCACCGCATGCGCCAACAGTTGGTGAAATTCCGCACGGCCCAGATCAACGGTCTGCGCGGGCTGCTCGCCGAATACGGCGAGGTGATGCCCCGGGGCAAGGGAGGGATCAAGGCCGGGATTGCCGAGGCCCTCCAACGGCTCGCCGACCGGCTGCCGGCGATGGTCATCGACACGCTGCGCGACCAGTGGGGCCGGGTTGGCCAGCTCGACGCGCAGATTGGCGAGATCGAGCGGCGTTTGAGGGCGTGGCAGCAGGAAGACCGCGCCTGTCGGCGCATTGCGCGGATTCCCGGCGTGGGCCTGCTGATTGCGACGGCGGCGGTGGCGATGATGGGCGACCCCCGGGCGTTCCGGTCCGGGCGGGAATTCGCGGCCTGGCTGGGGTTGGTGCCGCGACAGACCGGCACCGGCGGCCGCGTGCGCCTGCTGGGCATCAGCAAGCGGGGCGATACCTACCCGCGCACGCTGCTGATTCATGGCGCCCGATCGGCGCTGACCCACGCCAAGGAGCCGGACCCGTGGATCGCGGCACTGCGCCAACGCCGGCCATTGAACGTCGCGGTCGTGGCGCTGGCCAACAAGATGGCCCGCACGATCTGGGCGCTCCTCGCCCACGAACGGACGTACCAGAAAGGGTTTGCGAGTCGGGCCGCGTAGGCGGGCTCGCAAGTCTATCCACCACCTTGCTAACAGGAGGGGCCGCCTAAAGGTTGCGCAAGGTCGATAAAGGGGTGATGGCCAACAGGTCAGACCGAGGCCCGCCAAGCCTGTATCGGGTGTAGGACTTCGAGTCCTCCGGAGAAATGAGGCGCGGGTCGGCGGATTCCATCAGGGCCAGCAGGCGTCCGCCTGCACCACAGGCCGGATATAAAACTTGCAGCCTATCTGTTCCAACACACCCACATCGTCCTTGGCAAACGGGAGGCGTCCATATAAAACTGATGAGCGACCCGGCGCGGATCGTGGCCGCGCCCCTCCAGCGCGCGGGCGATGTCGGCGAAGCGGCCGGCCGCTTCCAGCGTGATATCGCGATCCGTGCGGCGGGGGCGAAATCGGTCCGGCTCCGCGAATAGCCAGCGCAGCTTGGCGAGATTCGCCGGCAGGCCGATTTCCTCCAACCGGACGGTGTGAACCTCCGACGGCATCCCGGTGAAGTGGGTGTGAATCTGGATGATCTGGCGGTCGCTGACCACCAGCAGCGGCGGGTTGTCCAGCGCCAGCGCGTAGGTCATCAACTGCTTGAGCGCCGCCGCCAAATCCTTGCCGGGCGCCTTGTTCTCCCAAGCGAAGCAATCGCGTTTCCACACGTCCGCCCAACCCCGGCCGGCGCCGGTGCGCGTCGCGCCGCGCTCGAAGCAGTAGCGGTCCGGGTCGTTCGGCTTTTCGACGCCCAGCAACTCGCACAGATCGAGGAAAAAAGCCTGCGCGCCGGCCCGTTCGCTCGACGGGTTATCGCGCCATTTGATGAGGAATTCGGCCGGGGTCATTGTGTGTCCGCAACGATTATTTTAAGTTGCCGCAGATAGCTCCCCTCTCCCTTTTGTCCCCTCTTCCCTCGGGAGTGGGCCGGGGGTGAGGGAGAGAAAAGCTGGGGGGTCAGGATTCGCTGGCGAAACCCATCGCCGCCTCGCTGGTCTTCTAGTCGCAAACCACCTGCAAGATTCGGAATCATACGCAACTTTCGGATACCCTGATGCCCCAACCCATGCAAGTTGCTCGAACCCCCTGGACGCCGGCGAGCTGGCGGGACCGACCGGCGGCGCAACTGCCGGATTACGACGACCTTCCGGCGCTGGCCGCAGTCGAGGAGCGGCTGGCCGCCTCGCTCCCGCTGGTGTTCGCCGGCGAAGTCCGCGCCTTGCGCCAGCAGTTGGCCGAAGTCGCCGCCGGCCGGGCGTTCCTGCTCCAAGGCGGCGACTGCGCCGAGAGCTTCGCCGATTTCAACGAGCGCACCGTCACCGACACCTTCCGGGTGCTGCTGCAAATGGCGGTGATTCTCACCTTCGCCGCCGCCTGTCCGGTGGTCAAGGTCGGGCGAATGGCCGGGCAGTTCGCCAAGCCGCGCAGTTCTCCGAACGAAACCCGCGCGGGCGCGACCCTGCCCAGCTACCGGGGCGACATCGTCAACGATCTCGATTTCACGCCCGAAGCCCGCCGGCCCGACCCGCGCCGGCAGTTGCGCGCCTACTCGCAATCGGCGGCGACCTTGAACCTGCTGCGGGCGCTGGCCCAGGGCGGTTTCGCCGATTTGCACCGCGTCCAGCAGTGGAACCTCGATTTTCTGCGCGCCAGCCCTCAGGGCGCACGCTACCGCGATCTCGCCAACCGGATCAGCGAAACGCTCGATTTTATCCGCGCCTGCGGGCTGGACGCCGCCACCGATCCCCAGGTGCGGCAGGTGCAGTTCTACACTTCGCACGAGGCATTGCTGTTGGGCTACGAGCAGGCATTGACCCGGCGCGAGCCGGCGACCGGCGACTGGTACGACGGCTCGGCCCATTTCCTGTGGATCGGCGAGCGCACCCGGCAACTGGACGGCGCGCACGTCGAATTCGCTCGCGGCATCGCCAATCCCATCGGCCTCAAGCTGGGGCCGACGATGGACCCCGATACCCTGTTGCGGCTGCTGGATGCGCTGAACCCCGACGACCAACCGGGCCGGCTGACCCTGATCAGCCGGATGGGCGCGGCCAAAATCGAAACCGCCCTGCCGCCGCTGATCCGGGCGGTCCAGCGCGAGGGCCGGCAGGTCGTGTGGTCGTGCGACCCCATGCACGGCAACACCCAGGAAGCTAGCACCGGCTACAAGACTCGCCCCTTTGCCCGCATTCTCGACGAGGTGCGGGGTTTCTTCGCCGTCCATCGCGCCGAGGGCAGCACTCCGGGCGGGATGCACTTCGAGCTGACCGGCCAAGACGTGACCGAATGTCTGGGCGGCGCCCAAGCGATCACCGAACAGGGCTTGGCCGACCGCTATCACACCCAATGCGACCCGCGCTTGAACGCCTCGCAGAGTTTGGAGCTGGCGTTTCTGATCGCCGAAACCTTGAAGGACTACCGGCGGGCGACGCGGGCGGCCGTCGATGCGACCGAGGAGGACAGCACGCCATGACCACCGACCCTCCGCGCCTGCTGCTGGTGATGCAGGGCCGCGACGCCAGCGCCGGCCGCTGCCGCCGGAAGCTGCGGGAGCGCGGCTATCAGCTCGACTATTGCTATCCGCAGTCCGGCGAGCCACTGCCGAACGGCATGGACGGCTACGCCGGCGCGATGGTGTTCGGCGGGCCGATGAGCGCCAACGACGACGGCAAGTTGCCGGGCATTCGGGCGCAACTGGACTGGATTCCTCAAGCGCTGGCCTCCGGCCGGCCATTTCTCGGCATCTGCCTGGGCGGGCAACTGCTGGCGCGGGCCTTGGGCGCAACCGTTAAACCGCATCCGGCGGGACTGGCGGAAATCGGCTATTTTGCGGTCGACCCGACGCCGGCGGGACAAGCGGTGCTCGATGCGCCGCTGCACGTCTACCACTGGCACCACGAAGGTTTCGATCTGCCGGCCGGCGCGGAATTGCTGGCGACCGGCGAGCGCTTCCCGCATCAGGCTTACCGTTACGGCGCCAACGCCTTTGGCGTGCAGTTCCACCCGGAAGTGAATCGGCGGATTCTCGAAGCGTGGCTGGTGGAGGGTGTGGACGAATTGACCTCGCCCGGCGCCCAATCCGCCGCCGAACAGCGCGACCGCCACGCTCGCCACGACGCGGCGCTGGATCGGTGGTTCGATGGGTTCCTGGACCGGTGGTTGCGTGGCGGGGCGGGCGGCAACTGAACGGTCGCTCGCCTGGCTTTCCGCGTTGGATCGCCCGCCAAGCGACTTGCCGATCGGCTTCTAGCCGGCGAAGATCGGCAGCAAGCGCTTCCTCTCGAAAATAGTTTCGCTAATTTCCCGACGGATATTTTCAGGAATCTGCCTGTCCAGGAGAGTCCATCGGCAGTTGATACACTCGATGCCGACTTTTTTCGTGATGGGAAACACCGAAATTCCGTAGAGATGAAAATAGCGCAATACCCCAAAACTACGGTGAGTCTTATTTCCACAACTCGGACAGTTGAGGCTTTCCAATACCTCGCCTCTAATCATCTTACCTTTGGTGCCATAGATGTTCATGGCTCCTCCTCGAATCTGGCGGCCGGGCATATCAGCCCCGATCAAGTCATCGCTCGCCTTGAATAGGGCATTATTCATGCCACACTTTTACAAGCGAATTGCTCAGCGGGCGGGGCGCACTGACGTGAAATGCGCGGGTCGCGGACCAATGTGGTCCGTTCAAGCGGGTCGCCATGGCCGGGAAAAGCTCATTTTGATCGGCGCGAACGGCGCTGGCGTCAACCGTCAGGTCTGGGCGAAATAGCCCCGCAAAAACTCGTCGAACGGCACATCGTCCGCCGCTTCGATGTCCCGCTGCGCTCGCAGCGATTGTTCCGCCGCTTCGGCGAAGAATCGCACCCGCTCCTCCGCCAGCGGCCGGGCTTCGAAAAAGCGGCGGTGCTGCTCCGACAACCGTCGGGCGCAGCGGAAAAAGTTCTCGCCGCTGGCGCGCATTTCGGCCAGCATCCGGGCCGATGGCGTGCGGTCGGGATCGGCCAGCGCCTCCCGCTGCTCGGCCAGCGCCACCGAATAGGGTCGATTCGCTTCGCCGAAGTCCAGCAACTCGCAGACCGGCTGCAACAGACCCAATATTTCGCCCGCCCAAACCCGCAACGCCGGCGAAGATGGCGGGCGGCGGCGTTGCAGGACCAAGCCCGGATCGCGGCCGGTCAGCGCCGCCGCCATCTGGTTGGCGTCGATCATCCGCCGCTCCTCGCCATCCAGCGGCGGCGATTCATTCAACAGACAAAACAGCAAGAAAGCCTCCAGAAAACGGAGCTGGGATTCGTTGACCCCCAGCGGATCGAGCGGATTGATATCGACCGAACGCAGCTCCACGTATTGCACCCCGCGCCGACCGAGCGCGAGAGTCGGCTTTTCGTTGCCGTGCGGCGGCTGCTTGGGCCGCATCGAGGTGTAATACTCGTTCTCGATTTGCAGGACGTTGGCGTTGAGTTGGCGGTAGTCGCCATCCACCTTGACGCCGATCTTCTCGTAAGGCGGCCACGGCATCGCGGTCGCTTGGGTGAGGCTGGCGATGTATTCGGCCAAAGAGTTGTAGCAAACGTTGACGCCGCTCTTTTTCTCGGTGCGGTTGGTGTAGCCGATGTTGCTCATCCGCAGCGAGGTGGCGTAAGGCCCGTAACAGGTGTGGTCGTCGAACTCGGGCAGCGCGGTCGATTTGCCGTCGAGGAAAGACTTGCAAACGGCCGGCGAAGCGCCAAACAAGTATAAAATCAGCCACCCGAAGCGTTGCAGGTTGCGAATCAGCCCGAAGTAGGATTCGGAGCGAAAATCTTGCGGCGAACGGCGATCGCCCGCCTGATCCTGAAACGCCGCCCAGAACGCATCCGGCAGCGAAAAGTTGAAGTGGATACCGGCGATGACCTGCATGATTCGCCCGTAGCGCCACGCCAGCCCGCGCCGATAGACGTGCTTCATGAATCCGAGATTGGAGCGGCCGTATTCGGCGATGGGAATGCTGGCCTCGCCGGCGAGAATGCAGGGCATGCTGGCGGCCCATAGCAGTTCGTCGCCGATGCGGCCGTAAACGAACCGATGAATATCATCCAGGAACCTCACGACTTCCTCGACGGCGGGCAACGGCGGCGTGATGAATTCCAGCAGCGACTCGGAGTAATCGGTGGTGATGTAGGGATGGGTCAGCGCCGAGCCCAGCGCTGACCGGATGGGGATATTTGCGAAATATAGCCGTCCGGGGCAACCCGCAGCGCTTCCCTTTCCAGACCGATCCGGCGACCGTCGAACAACGAGCGCGGGTCGGCATTGAACAGCCAGGTCAAACGCTGGTCGAGAATGGAGTACAAGGCGCTGATCTCTCGGGTTGGGAACGAAGCGCCCGAATTTTGCGCCTATCATCGGTAAAAATCACTGCGCGGCGACCATGGTGCCGTGCCATCACCAGTAGAGAGATCCTCATGAGCCATGGTTTGCTGCTCGGCCGCGCGCCCGGTTGTATCCCTATCACTCTCGTGGTCGAGAGCGAATTCGACACCTGGTTGGAACGGCAAGACGAACCCTCGCGCCGCTGGCTGACCGCGACCGGTTTCAAAGCGAAACCGGGCGGTTTCAGTCTGGTATCCGGCGCGGACGGCCGGTTGCGGGCGGTGGTAGCCGGCATTCGAAACATCGATGATTTTTGGGCCTTGGGGAGTCTGCCCGCCGCGTTGCCGGAAGGAGACTATGTCCTCGACGCCCCGTTCGAGCCTCGGCAACTGGAACGATTGACGCTGGGCTGGGCGCTGGGGGCGTACCAATTCACCCGCTACAAAAATCCGAAGCGGGCGATGGCGCGGCTGGCGCTCGACCCGGCCTGCGATGGCAAGCGCATTCGCGACCACGCCGACGCCCTCGGCTGGGTTCGCGATCTGATCAACACCCCCGCCGAAAACATGATGCCGGAGCATTTGGCCGAGGCAACCCAGAGCTTGAGCCAGCAATTCGGCGCATCGATGGAGCAGATCGTCGGCGACGATCTGCTGGCGCGCAATTATCCGGTCATTCACGCCGTCGGTCGGGCCAGCGCGCATCCACCGCACTTGCTCGACTTGCGTTGGGGCGATCCTTCCCACCCCAAGGTGACGCTGCTGGGCAAGGGCGTCTGCTTCGACAGCGGCGGGCTGGATTTGAAGCCGTCCAGCGCCATGCGTTTGATGAAGAAAGACATGGGCGGCGCGGCGACCGCGCTGGGGCTGGCGCGACTGGTCATGAGCGCCGCTTTGCCGGTGCGGTTGCGGGTGCTGGTGGCGGCGGTGGACAACGCGGTTTCGGGGAACGCTTTCCGGCCCGGCGACATCCTCCGCTCGCGCCAGGGACTGACCATCGAGATTCACAATACCGACGCCGAGGGCCGGCTGGTGCTCTGCGACGCGCTGGCGGAAGCCGGGAACGAGCGTCCGGCCTTCCTGTTCGACTTCGCCACCCTGACCGGCGCGGCGCGGGTGGCGCTGGGCACCGAGATTCCCGCCCTGTTTTGCGATGACGAAACGCTGGCCGCAGGCTTGCTGGCGGCGGCGGATCGAGAGCAAGACCCGCTCTGGCGCTTGCCGCTACATCAGCCCTATCGGGAAATGCTCGACAGCAAAATCGCCGATCTGGCCAACGCCACAGAATCATCCTATGCCGGAGCGATCACGGCGGCGCTGTTTTTAAAGGAATTCGTGCCCGCCGGCATCCCGTGGGCGCACTTCGACCTGATGGCCTGGAACCTCAAGACCCAGCCGGGACGGCCGGAAGGTGGCGAAGCGATGGGAATGCGAGCGGTGTTTGCTTGGCTGGAGCAAAAATGCGGCCAGGGGTGAACGTCGCTAGCGCCCTCACCCCCGACCCCTCTCCCAAGGGGAGAGGGGTGCTGCGACGATCAGGCGACCGGATGGCGCAGTTGCGGGTTGGCGATCGGCGGCTTGACCGAGTAGTCGTAGAACCCTTTGTTAGTCTTGCGGCCCAAGTAGCCGAGCTGGACCAGACGGGTCAGGGTGTGCGGCGGAGACACATGCGGCTGGTGCATGTCCTGATAGATGTTCATCGTCATCGCTTCCACCACGTCCAGCCCGATGTAGTCGGCCAGCTCGAACGGCCCCATCGGATGCGCGGCGCCGGACTTCATCGCGTGATCGATGTCGGCGATGGTGCCGGTCCCCATTTCCAGCAAGCGGATCGCGCTCAGCATGTAGGGCGTCAGCAGCCGGTTGACGATGAAGCCGGTGGTGTCTTGCACGATCACCGGATCTTTCTTGAGCTTTTTGCAGAATTCGTCCAGGGTCCTGATCGTTTCGTCCGAGGTCTCGAACGCGTGGATGATCTCGACCAGCTTCATCACCGTGGCGGGATTGAAAAAGTGCAGCCCGGCCACCCGCGCCCGATGCTTGCACACCGCCATCAGCGCCGTCACCGACAGCGTGGAGGTGTTGGTGGTCAGCAGCGCTTCCGGCGCCACGATCCCCTCCAGGCGGCGGAACAGCGCTTTCTTGGTTTCCAGATCCTCGATGATCGACTCGACGATCAGATCGCAGCCGGCGACATCCTCTTCCTTGGTCGTCAATTGCAGCAGGCCGAGCGTGGAATCCATGCTCTCGGCGGTCATCTTGCCGCGCTCGACCATCTTGGCAAGGGATTTCTCCAAACCCGACCGAATCTTGTCGGTCGAACCCGGCGTCGCCTTGACCGCGACGGTCGGGATACCGGCCTGCGCGCACACCTGCGCCACGCCCAGACCCATCGCACCACAGCCCATCACACCGACTTTTTTGATTTCCATCGCCTATGCCTTATTGTGGAGAGTGACACATGGTTTTCCGGCATTGAAAACACGCCGGCCTGAATCACCAAATATTATAATGAATTTACGTTTGTCCGTTTAACTTCGTTGTCATCAATGGCCCCGAGATAGGCCGGATCAACGATGCTTGAACTCCGGTGCGCGCTTGCCGATGAACGCCTCCATCCCTTCCTTCTGATCCTCGGTCGCGAACACGGCATGGAAGGTCCGCCGCTCGAACAACAAGCCTTCGGCCAAAGTGGTTTCGAGGGCCCGGTTGACGCACTCTTTGGTCATCATCACCGCCGGCAGGGATTGGGCGGCGATCAGTTCGGCGGTCTTGACCGCCTCTTCGATCAGTTCGGCCACCGGCACGATCCGGCTGACCAAGCCGGCCCGCTCCGCTTCTGCGGCGTCCATCATCCGCCCGGTCAGGCACAATTCCATGGCCTTGGACTTGCCGACCAGCCGGGTCAGGCGTTGGGTGCCGCCGGCGCCGGGCAAAATGCCGAGCTTGATCTCGGGCTGGCCAAATTTGGCGTTGTCGCCCGCCAAAATGAAATCGCACATCATCGCCAGCTCGCAGCCGCCGCCCAGCGCATACCCGGCCACCGCCGCGATCACCGGCTTGCGGCAACGGCTCGCCCGTTCCCAGTTACGGGTGATGAAATTGCCCTTGTAGGCGTCCATGTAGGAATAATCCTTCATGCCCTTGATGTCGGCGCCGGCGGCGAACACCTTTTCACCCCCGGTGAGGACGATGGCGCGAACGGCCTCGTCCGCCTCGACCGCGTCCAGCGCCTGGGTCAGCTCGTCCATCAGCTCGTTGGACAAGGCATTGAAGGCTTTGGGCCGGTTGAGGGTGATCAGGGCCACCGGACCGCGGGTTTCGACCCGGATATTCTCATAGTTATTCATGCGTTGATTCTCCTCCCGAGCATTGCGGGGCCATTTCGATGCTGACAGGATGGCGGCGGCGCGGCTTGGCTGCAAAAATCACCACAGCCGCTGTCGGTCGGCCACTGTGGACAGTATAAGCCAGAATGAACCGGTTCAGGATGATCGCGATGGGGATCGATCGATCGGGAAAAGAGGACAAAAGAACGGCGCGGACGCGCCAGTTACGGGGGGCTAGACAGACGCGCCAGCGAGGGGGGTTTCAAGAATGCAACCGGGGATTGAAATGACGACTTCACCGGATCGGCTAGGGCTTTCGCGGCGGGTCGGGGTTTTTGACCGGGACGAGCAACACATCGCCCAGCCGCGCCGCGTCGCCATTAGCCAGATCTCTCGGATCGAGAAATTGCTTGTCGGGTGGGATTTCCGCCGACGGCGCATCCTCCGACCTGGCGATGGAGCGCCAGTCGGAGGGCATGGTTTTTGGGATTTGCTCCGACACGGCGAACCGCCGTGTCGTGGCCGGCTCCCGGGCAAACACGATCACTTCGGCCGATCCCGAGCCCCCGACGGGCATGGACCGTTCCGGCGTCGAGCTTTGCGGCGAGCTTTGCGGCGAGGATTGCGGGGGGGTCGGTATCCAAAAGGACGCCACAGCCAGCAACATGGCTATCCCCAATATGAGAATCTGCTTGCGGCCCAGTTGCATGTTCATCCAAGCGACTTCCTGGTAGATACAAAAGTATGGGGTTGACTGAGAAGCGAGATCAGTTAAGCAACATTAATGCCAAATTTTTCAGAACCTGCTCGATACACCTATACCGTGCCCGTTTCATCTTTCGGATTCACTTATCAACAAACCGTAAATAGATGAATTAAAAATAATACAAAAATCAGAAATAATCATTGCTTGGAATTTAATGTTTACTATTATATTATCTATATGCTTTATTATTAATTTGTATAATATTTAAATCATCGTGAAACCTTTCCTTTCTCCTGCGACCAACGTTGACAACGACCATCGCTTTAGCGACAAAACATCATGTGATTCGGTTCAATTTGGCCCGATGACCCAAAGTGGAGGCGTGGATTGCATCAATCGATCTGCAATGATTTTTCAAGTAATTTTGATTGTTCTCGACCAGTATGCCATAATTTTCAGTTTATTTGCTCTCACCACTTCCCCCAACCGAAAGCCGCCCGATGAAACGAGATCCTATCAGCCCCTACTTCGACATCAAAACCGATGCCGAAGGTCAAGAATACATGGAAGTTTATTTGGAAGGCATCGCCCTGCTGCGGCTGGTCCTCAGCAACAAGGGCACCGCGTTCACCGAGGACGAGCGCGTGGCCTTGGGGCTCGACGGCCTGCTGCCGCCCCAAGTCAACACCCTGGAGCAACAGGTCGAGCGGGTCTATCGCGGCTTCCTGCGCGAACCCGATCCCATCGCCAAGTACCAATACCTGCGCGCTTTGCAGGAACGGGCCGAAACTCTGTTTTACGCCCTGCTGGAGCGGCATCTCGAAGAAATGATGCCGATCATCTACACCCCGACGGTGGGACAGGCGGTGCAACAGTTCAGCCACCTGTACCAGAATCCGCGCGGGCTGTCGTTTTCGCCGCTCAACATCGATCGCGCCACCGGTGTGGTCCGCAATTTCCCGTGGAACGACGTGCGGATGATCGTCGCCACCGATTCCTCGGCCATTCTCGGCATCGGCGATCAGGGATATGGCGGGCTGGCCATCGCCATCGGCAAACTGGCGATCTACACCATCGGCGGCGGCGTCAATCCCTTCCACACCATGCCGGTGAAATTGGACGTGGGGACCGACCGGCTGGAACTCCTCAACGATGAGTTCTATCTCGGGGTCCGGCAACGGCGGTTGCGGGGAGAGCGCTATTTAGCCTTTCTGGACAAGTTTGTCAAAGCCATCCACGAGCGCTGGCCGCGCGCCGTGATCCAGTGGGAGGATCTGTCCAAGGATGTGGCGTTTACGGTCCTGGAACGCTACCGCAAGCAACTGCCCTCCTTCAACGACGACATTCAGGGCACCGGCGCGGTGGCGTTGGCCGGTCTGCTCTCGGCCAGCCGGCTCAAGGGCGAGGCGCTGCGCGACCAGCGGATCGTCATTCTCGGCGCCGGCGCCGGCGGCATCGGCGTGGCTTGGGCCATCACCCGAGGACTGATACGGGAAGGCCTGAGTCCCGAGGAAGCCCGCGACCGGGTTTGCGTCCTCGACTCCCGCGGCCTGCTGGTGGAAGGACGCAACGTCGAACCCTACAAACAACCCTTCGTGCAGCCCCGCGAGAAAACCGCCGGCTGGCAAATCGCCAACGAGATCCCCACCCTGCTGGAAACGATCGAGAACACCAAGGCCACCGCCCTGCTGGGGTTGAGCGGTCAAGCCGGCTCTTTCAACCATCCGGTGGTGCAGGCCATGGCCCGCCACTCGACCCGGCCGATCATTTTCCCGCTCTCCAATCCCACGTCGGCCTGCGAAGCACTGCCCGAGGACATCCTGGACTGGAGCGAAGGCCGGGCCATCGTCGCCACCGGCAGCCCGTTCCCGGACGTGGAGCGGGACGGCCACGTCCATCATGTCGGGCAGGGCAACAACGCCTTCATTTTTCCGGGGCTGGGTTTCGGCACCATCCTGGCGGAGTGCCGCGAGGTGACCGACACCATGGTGCTGGAAGCGGCTTACGCGCTGGCCGAGTACACCGCCGCCGCCCACCTGCGCGCCGGTCGGATCTACCCGCCCGTGCGCGAGCTGCGCGAAGTCAGCATCCGGGTCGGCGCGCGGGTGATCGAGCAGGCATTGAAAGAAGGCGTCGCCGGCAAAATCGATTTGGCCGGGCAGGACCTCGACACCTATCTGCGTTCGCGGTTCTGGAAACCGCGTTACCTGCCGATCGTGCGCGGCGATCACACCGCCATGATCGATCATCCCGGCTATCACAAGGACGAATAGTCGCGCCGAGGCCGCGCCGTCAACCTCGGCGCGGCGGACACCGGCTCAAAATCATCCGGGCCAACGACGGCGCGGACCTTCGGCTTCCGGACTATTCCACCGAAACGCCAAAGCCCGAGCTTTCGAGTTGGCTGCGACTCATGATGGAAATGGTGCTTTCGTAGGTCCGCCGGGTCTGGCGCGCGGCGCGAGCGTACAGTTCCGCCCCGCCGGAACGGACGACAAAGCTGAGCGTGATGCCCGTAGACCGATAAACCTGCATCGCGGCGTCCAGCAAGGAATCGCGCGTCACGGTTCGCCCCGCGTAGCCGCTCAATACCCTGGACACCTCCGAACGGTCGACGCCGCTCAGCGAGCTGTCGACCGTGATTCGCCCGATACGCCATTCGCCGGGGCGCGATCTGGGTGGAGGTGGTGGCGGCGGCGGCGTGACGGAAGCCGTTTTCTCCAATTCGACCGGCACCGTCACGTCGCTATCGGCGATCTGCACCGTCACCCGTTTGGGCTCGTAGCCGCGACCGCCCACCTCCACGGTATAGCCGCCCGGCGGCAACGGCACTCCCGGCCGGTAGATATACGAGGAGTTCACGAGCCGTACCCAGGCATTCGCCGGATTCGGGCGCACCGTGAGCCGGTATTGCTCGGGCTGGGCCGGTTCGGGCTGCTTGGTGAGCGCCACCGGCACCGTCACGTCGCCGTCGGCTATCGTCACCGAAAGCTGCCGGGTTTCGTAGCCCGGCCGCGATACTTCGACGGTGTAGCCGCCCGGTGACAACGCGATGCCGGGCCGGTAGACGGTGGCAGTCCCGCGCAATCGCACTCGTGCGTCCGGCGGATCGGCCCGCACCGTCAAGCGGTATTGCGGCGGGCGCTCCGGCTCGGGCTGCTTGACCAGCGCCACCGGCACCGTCACGTCGCTGTCGGCAACCCGCACCGCCACCTGCCGGGTTTCGTAGCCGCTGCGGGAAACTTCCACCGTGTAGCTCCCCGGCGGCAACGACACGCCGGACTTGTAGGCGGCCCTGGTTCCCAGCAGCCGCACCCGAGCGTCCGGCGGGTCGGCCCGCACCGTCAAGCGGTATTGCGGCGGGCGCTCCGGCTCGGGCTGCTTGACCAGCGCCACCGGCACCGTCACGTCGCTGTCGGCAACCCGCACCGCCACCTGCCGGGTTTCGTAGCCGCTGCGGGAAACTTCCACCGTGTAGCTCCCCGGCGGCAACGACACGCCGGACTTGTAGGCGGCCCTGGTTCCCAGCAGCCGCACCCGGGCGTCCGGCGGGTCGGCCCGCACCGTCAAGCGATATTGCGTGATCGGTGCGGGTTCGGGCTTGCGGGCGAGCTTGACCGGCACCGTCACGTCGCTGTCGATGATCGGTATCGCCACTTGGGCGGACTCGTAACCGGACTGGCTGATTTCGGCCGTATAGCTGCCGGGCGGCAGCGACATGCCGGGCCGATATGGCGTCTTCGCGTTCAGCAGCCGTACCGCAGCTTGGGGGGGATCGACCTGAACGGTCAGGCGATACTGCCGAACGGGTGGTGGCGGTGGCGGTGGCGGTGGCGGCGCGACCTTTTCCAGGGTCACCGGCACGCTGACCTCGCCATCGACGATCCGCACCGGGAACTTGTGGGAGACGTAGCCCTCGCGAGCCACCTCGATCTCGTAGTCACCGGGCGGCAGCGTCACCCCTGGCTGATACGGAACCGGGGCGCCCAGCAACCGGATCCGCGCGTCGGGCGGTTCGGAGCGGACCGTCAGGCCATACCGGGCTTTTTCCAGCACCACGTTCAACGCCAGGTCGCCGTCGCCGATGTGGGCCGACTCCTTGCGGGTCACATGACCCGGCTTGGACACCTCGATTTCGTACTCGCCGGGCAGCAACCGCATTCCCGCCTGATAAGGCGTTGGATGGTTCAGCAGGCGAACGCTGGCATCGGGGGGATCGGTTCTCACGGTCAAGGCATGGGTTTGAGGGGCGGCTGGCGGCGCCGTCACCATTGCGGCCAAATCGTTGATTTTTATCTGGATAGAATCGATGTTCTTGTCCTGAACCTGACCGCTGCCCAACAAAGAGGCGGTTTTGGTATCGATCAGTCGCGCCGTCACCGTGATCAGATCGCCCAACTTGGAAACCCCGCCGGTCACCACCGCGTCCACGCCGTAGAGTCGGCCCAGTTCGGCGGCGGTCTTGGGGTCGAGCAGGCCGGTCGATCCCAGCTCCTGGGCCTTGGCGATTTTGGCGGCCGCCGACAGCGGCAAGCGATCCTTGAGCGTGAATCGGCCGGAATTGGCGATGGCCGACATCATCAGATCGGCGATGATGGCGCCGGCCTGCTCGTTCAGCTCGCCCCTGACGCTGAACTCGATCACCGTGGCCGTCATCCGTTCCTGGGGCGGTTCGGGGGCCGCCCAAGCCCGACCGGCCGAAAGGCAAACCAGCAGCAGCGCCAGCAGCAGCGCCAGCGGCTTGAATAAAATCACGCGCATCTCGCCACCATCACTCGGAAAACGCTCGTTCATGGCTCTAGCACCAAGCGAAAGCCCAGGTCGAATTTTCGATACTCCGGCGCGGCCGGGAACCGGTAGGCGAACCGCACCAGGCCCGGATAATCGGACCAGGAGCCGCCCCGCAGCACCCGCCGGCCGCTCGCTGTCGCGCCCCGATCCGCGCAGCGGGTCTCGCCGCCGCCGTAGGTGTTGTCGTATTCGGAGCAGGTCCATTCCGCGACGTTGCCCAGCAGATCGTACAGCCCGAACCCGTTGGCCGCGTATTTCCCGACCGGAGCAGAGACCACTTGGCCATCCTCGCAAGGATAGTTGGCCCAGTTGAACGGCTTGGCCTTGCGCGCGGTTTCGTCGTAGATGTTGGCGTAACGGCACGCCTGATTCGAATTTTCGCCCCAATCGCGGGAGCTGGTCTTGCCGCCGCGAGCGGCGTATTCCCACTCCGCCTCGGTCGGCAAGCGGAAGCGGGAGCCGGTTTGCGCCGACAACCAATCGGCGTAAGCGACCGCTTCCTGCCAGCTCGCGCGCACCACCGGCTGCTCGGCACCGTTCAAGGTGTAGGATTCGTAGCTGCCGCTGTCGTGGGTGGCGTCGAACCGCCGATACTGGGCGTTGGTCACCTCATATTTTCCTACCCAGAATCCGCCGGGACACACCTGATGAGGCACCTCGTTGGCGCTGCGATCCCTCTCCGCTTCCGGGCTGCCCATGGCGAAACAACCGGGCGGAACCCAAACCAGTTCCATGCCGGTCAGGGGATCGCGGTAACTCTGACCGGCCACGGGATTGGCGGGTGGGCCGCTCGGAGTGGTTTTGACCGTCTGAGGCCCCGTCTGAGGCCCCGTCTGAGGCCCCGTCTGAGGCCCCTTCGAAGAGGATGTGGACGAAGTGGTTATATCCTTCGAACACGAGGGTATTTTCACCGCTCCAAAAATGGCGACCGCAACCATCGCCACGAGACCGGCCGCCCAACGCCAGTCCAACCAGCGAGTTTTCGCGCTGGTCTTGACGGGTTCCGGCCGCACCACGGGCGCCGATTCGACCCCGGCCGGGCGCGGCTTCTCGCCGCTGGGGTGCAAATCCGGCCGCACGGGGAGCGGCAGCTTGATGGTGAGTTCCTCGTCGCCGGGCGGAGGCGCTTCCAGCGCCGCCCGCATTTTCGCGATGGTCTGAAAGCGTTTTTCGGGACGGATCGCCATGGCTTGATCGATGGTCCGCAGCAACGCCGGACTGTACCGGCCCGCCGCCGCGTCCACGGCCGGCTTCAGCGGATCGTCGAGCACCCGGGCCGGCGCCTCGACCGGCTGCTTGCCGGTCACGCACTGGTAAAGGACCGCGCCCACGGCGTAGATATCGGTCCAGGGTCCGTAACCCTTGCTTTCGACCAGGTACTGTTCGATCGGCGAGTACCCGACCGTGAACACGCTGGTGATATTCTTGCTGCGCTGGCTCAACGCCTGACGGGCGGCGCCGAAATCGATCAAAATGGTGCGGCCGTCGGAGCGGCAGTAGAGATTGGCCGGCTTTAAGTCGCGATGGAGATACCCCAGGGCATGCACTGCTTCCAGAGCCGGCAGCACATCGTCCAGCAAGCGGCGAATGTGTTCCTCGGGCAAGGTCTTTTCCCGCTGCAGCAGCTGGCTGAGCGGTTCGCCGTCCTCGTAATCCATGACGATGTAGGCGGTGCCGTTCGCCTCGAAAAAATCCTTCACCCGCACCACGCCGGGATGGTTGACCTGGGCCAGGACGCGGGCTTCGTTGAGAAACCGTTCCAATCCCCAGGCGTAACACGCTTCCTCGCCCGCTTCCGAGGTCGGCAAGCCGCCTTGGGTGTTGGCCAGAACGTTGACGTCGTCCCGGTCCCGATAGGACCATTCCACCGGAAAGTATTCTTTGATGGCCGCCCGGCTGCGCAGCGCCTCGTGCACGGCCATGTAGGTGATCCCAAATCCGCCCGCGCCCAGCACCGACTCAATGCGGTAATGATGCAGGCGATAACCGATGGGCAGCGTATTGGTTTTCTTGATCATAGTGTCCTATCGTCGTATCGGCGGGCACTGTTGGGCACCTCCGGAAAAGGCTGCGCGATCCTTCCGGCAAGCTCGAAAATCGATCGGCGAACTCACTCGGACCGGCCCTTGCAATCGATCGATTTTACTCGTCCCTGTTGCAAACGCACACCGGATTCGCACTCCAACCGATCAACTGCCCGCTCGTAGCGCTCGGCTTGACCCTGTTGACCGGTATGCCGCGCGATCGTGCGGGCTTGCCGGTACAGCTCCAGCGCGCCGGGCGCATCGCCCCGCAGCTCGCTCGCCCGAGCCTTCAGCCACAGATCGTGCGTTAGGCCGGGCAAATTCTCCGTCGAGCGATCCAGCTCGATGGCCTCGGCCAGAGCGGGCTCGGCTTGGCCGAGTTCGCCGCCTCGCAGCGCCAGATCGGCCCGATTGGCGAGCGTCGCCGCCAGCAAGCGTTTATCGCCATGCGCTCGCGCCAAGGCTTCGGCTTCGCGGAAAAGCTCGCGACCCTCTTCCGGCCGCCCCAATTCTTTTTGCGCCAACCCCAACCCGTTCAGCGCCACCAATTCGGCGGCGCGGTCCGACCGTTCGCGCGCTTCGACCAAGGCCCGCCGAAACGCCTCGCTCGCGGCCGCGAACTCGCCGCGCATCAAACCGACTTGGGCCAGCCCCAACCGCGCTTGCGCCATTCCCGGCGCATCCCCCAGCCCGACCGCCGTCCGCCAAGCGCGCTGAAAGTTTCGTTCCGCCAGCGATCCCTCCCCCAGGGTTAAGGCGGTGAACCCGATTTGCAAAGATTGCGCCATGATCGCCGGCCGGTCGTCGATCAGCTCGGCCGTTGCCAAACTCGCTTGAAGCGCCTGCAATGCGCGCGGCAATTCACCCGCCGCATGATAGCGCAGCGCACGTTCCTCCTCGCGCAAATAACGCGCCTGCAAGGGGGTCGGCGCGGGACCGCCACACCCGGCCAAACCCAGCAGCACCCCGCCCGCGAGCAACGCCCCCCGCCATCCACTCCGCACCGCCATGCCCGCATTCCGCCTATGGTCGCGATGCGATATCCGTCGGGCGGTCAGCGCGGCGGCGCGGCGGGTATCGGCCACCCCAAGTCCCTCGGCGCCTCCAGCAACGGACGGCGCGGCGGCTCCGTCGGGCTCAAGACGCGCAGCAAGGCGCTCCTCCTGATCCCGGCGACCATCTCGTCCATATCCTCGGCCACTCGCCGGCTTTTATCGACCAACCCCGGCACCTGTTCGCTCGCGTCGGCCAGCCTGGCCGACAGCAGTTCGGTCTGCCGCAAAATCTGGTCGATTTGCTGGCCGTAGCGCGGCAATTGATCGGTCAGTTTCTCGATGCCGGTCAAGGCCGCTCGCAGCTTGCGCACGCTGGCGGTCGCGTCGCGCGAGAGCGGGCTGTCGCTATCGGTCATGCCGCCCAACACCCCGCCCCCCTGGCGAACGCGCTCCCCGACCGCCGCCAGATCCGTGGCCGCCCGGCTCATTTCCCGGGTGACCCGCGCCAAATCCCGCAACAAGGGTTGCAACAGCCCGCCGATCTCGGTGGCATCGCTCAACACCGCATCGACCCGCTGCAAGTAACCGGTCAACTTGCCGGAAAACTCTTGCGTCACCCGGGCGAAGGCGGTCAGCGTGCCCAGCAGCGCGCCTTCGGGTTTGCGCAACTCTTCGGTGATCGCCCTGACATTGGCCAAAACGGGGGCCAGTTGGGTCAATTGCTCCTGGGTCTGCCGGACCAACGCTTCCAGATCGGGGGCGCGGGTGATGGCGATCTCGGCCCCATCCGGCAGCATCGGCCGATCAGACGCGCCCATGCCGATTTCGATCCGCGCGTTCCCCAGCAAATCGGTTCTGATCAGGGCCGACGATCCCTCGCGGATTCGCGATTGATAGGTTTTGTCCAAAACCAGGTCGATCCGAATCCGGTTGAAGTCGCTGATCGCGAGCGCGTCGACCTCGCCGACCCTCAAGCCGGCGAGCGTGACCGGCGTGGTTTTCTGGATGCTCCGCACGTTGTCGATATAGCCCTGCAAGCGATACGTTTGGCTGAAGAAACCGACCCGATGATTGGCCAGCCAAGCGACGGCGAACAGCACCCCCAGAGTGACGAGCAGCAGCAAGCCGACCGCCCGCCGATAGCGCCGGTCGCGAGCGGTGATCGCGGTCTCAAGCATGATCGGCCCGCGCGCGGTGCCTGACCAGGGCGCTCGGATGGTCGGCCAGCTCGCGCGACGGCCCCGCCGCCAACAGCGTTCCCCGGTCCATCACCAGCAGGCGCGTTTCCGGTTCGACCTTCAAGGATTGCGGCCCCCCATCGACCAGGATCGTCATTCGCATCGGTCGGACCACCTCCTCGAAGAACATCCGCGCGTCGTACCCGGCCACCAATGTTTCTTGAGGGAGGTAGGTACTGACCAGCAGCAGTTTCGGCTTGATGATCAACGCGCGCAACAAACCGACCCAACTGCTTTCCAGCGGCAACAGCTCCCCCGCAAGTCGGGGCAAAATCGAGCGCGGCAATCGACAGGACTCCGCGAAATCCATCACATAACCTTCGATGTCACCGGCCGGCACCAGCCGATGATAGCGAACCAGCAGCGACAGATTTTCGAACACGCTCCAGGCCGGCACCAGTCCCGCCTGTTCCAGCACCACCCCGATTTGACCGCGCAATTTCGCCCGGGCGCGCGGCCGAAGCCGCGCCAAATCGCGACCGAACAACTCGACGCGGCCGGCTCGGGGATCGGCCAAGCCGGCGATGGTCCTGATCAGTTCGCGCCGTCCCGAATCCACCGCCCCCCCCAACACCCACAGTTCGCCGGGCAGGGCCTGGAAATCGAACGGTTCCGGAATCGGTCTCACGTCCAAAACCAAATCCCACAGCCGCACCGGCGCTCCGTCAGCCATAGCGAATGAGGGAAAACAGCAGGCTGACGATCAAACAGCCGACGAACGACTGGGCGAACGCGCCGGGCAATGCACGCGGGATGTCCACGTAAGCCCTGACCCGAAAAGCGCGAGAAGACTGCACCAGAATGATATGAATCGCTTGCGTGACCACCATTGCACCGGTCAGCGCCAATGACGGGTAACTCAGTCCCGAGGCGCAAACGCCGAGAAAAATCGGCAGCGGGACATTCTGGTAAATATCCAGCATCGCCGCCGCGCCGACCGTCACCCCGACATTCAGCCAGCAGGTCAGGATCGGCAACGAAAGGATCATGCCGAGCAGGCGGGGCAGCACGAAAAACCCGTGAGGATCGACGCCCATCGCGGCCAGGTGGTCGATGGCCTGGTTGGCCTTGATCTCGCCCAATTCGGCGGTGATCGCGGAGCCCGACAATCCGGTCACGAACAGCGCCGCCAGAATGGGATTGAGCTGATGGTACATCATGATGTGCATGATGCGGCCCAGCAACGCCGGATCGTGGATGCGAAACACGATCAACGGAAAAGCCATCAACGCGCCGATGATCGAGCCGACCACGGTAAAAAGGTACGCGCGCTGCACCGCCGTGAAGTAAATCTGCTGCACGGTATGCCCGAACAGAAACCGCCATTGCCCCCGGACGATCAGTCCGGCGCTCGCCAGCACGACGGCCAGAAAATCCATCTCGTCGAGCAGCCGCGCCGCCGGCTTGGCGACCATCGAGCCCAGCGTTTCCGCTCCCCGCCAGAACCACGCCCGCGCCACCGCTTTCATGAGACCGCCGTTCGGGTCGGATCGACCCCGCTCAGGGCAGCTCCCGCACCACGCGAAACCCCAGATAGTAATCCCGGAAGCCGGGAAGGTTGCGATGCCGGTCCGCCGAGCGAACGCTGCGGGGTTCGTCGTTCCAGGAACCGCCGCGCACCACGAACTGGCGTTCGCCTTCCGGCTCCTCGCAGCTCTGGCTCGGCGCCTGATGGTCCTGGTCGTAGAGCGAGCAGGTCCATTCCAGGACGTTGCCCAGCATGTCGTGCAGACCGTAATCGTTGTTCCGGTAACTCCCGGCCGGCGCCGTGTAAATATTGCCATCGCGGCATTGCATCGCCGTCCAGCCGACGAATAATTTTTTGCCGTCCAGGTCGGCCGCGTTGGCGTAGGCGCAACCCTGGTCGGGATCGTCGCCCCAGAAACGGCTCGTGGTCGTCCCGGCCCGCGCGGCATATTCCCACTCCGTTTCCGTCGGCAGGCGGTAACGATAACCGGTCTGCTGCGACAGCCAGTCGGTATAGTCCTTGGCATCCCGCCAGCGGACGTTGACGACCGGCCGCCGTCCCCGCCCCCAGCCCTGATCGTCGGGCAGCGGACGGCCGGTTGCCGTCGCGAACCGGTCGTACTCGAAAAACATCACTTCGTACTTACCGATGGCGAAAGCGTCGGCGATCCGCGCCGGACGCTGCCGCTCGTCGTCGTAGCGGCCCTTCTCGTGCGCCGGCGAACCCATCAGGAAACCGCCGGCGGGAATCACCACCAGTTCCGGGCCTTGAGAACCATCGCCGAGACGATCCCGCATCACCGGATTGGCCGGCCCCAGCCGGGCCAGCGCGGCTTCGGCCTCCGCGCGAAAATGACAGGTGGCCGAACAGTTTTCGAGATAGGCCCAGTACGCCTTCCGGGTATTGGCCCGCCGGGCGACGGCGAAGGACTCCGCGTCGCTCTGCCGGGCGCGCTCCGTCACCTCGGCCTGCTTGAGCGTCGCGGCCAAGCCGGCCAGCTCGGGCAATTCCGGCTGGATCGACCCGGCTTTCCCGAGCGCCTGCCGCGCGCCGGCCAAATCGCCCTTGCTCGCGGCCGCCTGTGCCCGGGTCACCCAAACCTGCGCGATCCGCCGCCGCCCGGCGGCAATGAACGGATCGCCGGGCACCAGCCCCGCCAGCGCCTTCAGTCGGTCCAGCGCCTCGTCGCCCCGATCATCGCGATTCTCCCGCTCCAGCGCTCGCGCCGACGCTTCGAAGTCGGCCTTGAGCTTGCCGATCTTTTCCTCGGTCCGCAAATTCTGGATGGCGCTACGGGCTTCCTGCCCGAAGCCGCACCGCGGACAGCGCTGCAAGTAAAGCTGGTACGCCACCTGCGTATCCACCCGCTTGGCGGATTCGAAAGCCCGCGCGTCAGCCTCGCGCTCGGCTTCCTGCAACAGCACGGTCAGGCCCGCGTCCCGCTGGCCCTCCGGCTCCTGGACTGGGCGGGAACCCGCGCCGGTCCGGATCTCGGCGGGAGGCGGCCGATCCGAGTCGGCTTTCGGGCCGCCTCGCTCGGCAAACCAATATACGCCCAGCGCGACGAGCAGAAACAGTCCCGCCACCGAAAACCAATTGCGTCTCACGGAGGCGCGGCCGTGGCCGGTTCTCTGGGCCGGGCGCTGCGCCTCCTCCAGCGCGCCGATGAACGAGCCGGCGTCGGTCGGGCATAGCTCGCTCGGATACGCCAGCCCCCGCCGCAAAATCCGCCAAGCTTCATCCGTCAGTCCGGCCGGGCGCGGCATCATGTTGGCGACCTGGCTTTTGGCCTCGTAGGCGCTCTGTCCGGTCAATATCCGGTAAACCAGCAGCGCCAGGGCGAACACGTCGCGGCGAAACGCGGTTTCGGCCGGGGCCGCATCGACCGGACCGTCGGGAGTCGTTTCTTTGGTGGAATCGCCGGCCCCGAACAGGACGCTGCGCGGTTCCCGCACCTCGGTCGCCACCCCGAACCCCAGCAGCTTGATCGCGCCCTGGCCGGTGAGGAACAGGCTGTCCGCGTCGAGGTGCTGATGGCTCAGGCGATGTTCCTGACGGGCGTGGTCCAGGGCGGCCGCGACCGGCCGCAACCATTTCAGCATCTCCTCCCAGGACAATCCGCCCTGGCCGCGCTCGCGCAGCAGTTGCGCCAAGCTGTGGCCGCGCTGGTGATCGACGTATTCCATTTCGGCGAACGCCAAGCCATCGATGCCATGCCGCCAGCCAAAAACGCGGGCGATATGCGGATGATCGACTTTCGCGGCCTGTTCGACCCGGGTTTTGGCCTTGGCCAGATAGGCTCGCGACCCGATGACGTCGGCGCGTTGCGAGCGCTCCTCGCGGCCGGTCTGCGGGCCGGGCGCGTGGCTCGGCGGCGGAAAAAGCTTGACGGCCCGAAACTCGTCGGTCATTCCCCTGCCGCGCTCGCGGTCGAGGGCGACATCCAGCGCCATCCACACTCGCCCATCGCCGCCGAGATCGTGCAGCAGGCGGACCCGGCATTCGGGAGGACCGATCACCATGCCGGCCTCCAGCCCTTCCAGACCGACCGCCGCCACCGATCCCGCCGATTCGGGATCGGTGGCGGCGCTTCCCGAGGCGGCATCGTCTGCGGCAGCCACCGGATTGCCGGCCGCTGGCGCATCGCGCAGCACTTCCCGCCGACGGCGCTCCAGCTCCGCCTCGTCCAACTGACCGGCGGCGTGCGCTCGCTCAAGCTCTTCAAGCCGTGTTTCGATGTCCATGGGTCACGAATTTGCCAGATAGTCCCAAAATATTGGTTTGAACGACAGCCCACAACCGCATCATCAGTCTAGTCTAGCAGAAGAGATGAATCCGCCCGGGTGCGCCGTTGCGCCGACCGACTCCGCCGTGGCCGGTTCATTCGCGCCGAACGTTGCGATGTCGAGCCTATCGCCCCATAATGCCCTTTTCCGATACATCTTCACGCCTATCGTCTTGCCGTGAATAGCGTGGTTACTCCCCAGCAAGCTTCGCCCGACTCCGGTTCCATTCTGGAAGTCGCGGTGCGCTCGCTGCGCTCGCCGACCGATCGCGGGCGTCGCGACAACCAGGACAACTATCTCGTGGTGGACGGCGAGGGACGGGGCCGTTTTCTGCGCGACCAGCGGGAAAACCATATGCGGTTGCCGGATTGGCCGTCCGGCCATTGGCGGGTGGCCGTGCTCGACGGCATGGGAGGCCACAGCCACGGGCGGGAGGCCGCCGAGCGCGCCATCGACGGCTTGCTCGCTTTGCCGGCCACCACCGATCTCGGCCAACTCTCCAGCGCCCTGAGCGACCTGCACGGCGAGCTTTATCGGGAATTCCTGGCGGCGGGATTGGAAACCGGCTGCACGCTGGTGTTGCTGGAAATTCCCGCCGCCGGCCCCGCGCTGCTGTTCCACGTCGGCGACTCGCGGTTTTACGCCGTCGACCGGGAGCGGGCGGAGTGCCTGACCGTCGATCATGTGCCGGCCACTCACCTGGCGTTGCTCGGAATGGTGGACAACGTCCAATGGTTCCAGCAAGTTCACGTCCGGCCGAACTCCCAGATCAGCCAAGCCTTCATCCTCGGCAGCACCCTCGGCGTGCCGAGCCTGCACGTGGAATCGATCGCCCCCGAGCTGTTCGAGCTGCACGACGGCAACTTGCCGCTTTTCTTGCGCGGGCTGGGCGACCGCCGTATCCTGCCGCTCGAAGCCGGCTGGATTTATCTGCTCGCCAGCGACGGCCTCTGGCATCTGTCCCAGCCGCAGGCGTTCATCCGGCGCTGGCCGGCGCTGTTGGCCCGGCCGCAGTACTCGCTCGAACAGCTTCTCGACATCCTGCTCGATGAATTGGCCGATTTCATTCGGCAGCAGCGGAGCCAACCGGACGACAACTGCACGGTCATCCTGCTGCGCAAATCCGGTCCGGCCGCGCCTTCGCCCGGCCGATCCTGAATGGCCGAGGGAGGCCGACCCATTGAAACTCAGGCACATCCTGCTGTTGGTGCTGGTCGCGCTGGCCATCGCCTTCATGCAACCGCTGGTATCCCTGTTGGGCGGCTTGACCCTGTTGCTCGGCGTCGGCGGGTTGATCTTTCGCGATTTGTCGCCGGCCCGCCAGGACGCCGTCGAGCGGCGGCTGCTCGGCTGGCTGCGCCGGGCTCGCGCCAACGGCGCCACGCCGGTAGCCGGCGAGCCGGGTGACTTCCGGCGGCGGCTACCGGCCGACTCCGCGGAATCGGGAACGCCGGCCGGGCACCTGCGGCGCGGTCGCGCCAAATCGCCGTCGCGCCGTCCGGCGGACGACACCGCGACTGGAGACAATCCGCCGCCGGCCGTTTGATCGCGAGCAGGGCGACCGGCGCGACGCGATATTCCGGCCCTCCCCGATCATTCGAGATCCTCTCCCGCCGTCACCGGATGGGGTTTCGCGGACCGCCGAAACTTCAGGCCAACGCTCCGCTTCGGGCCACTCGGCGCAGGATCGCGTAAATTTCATCCTTCAGATGCAGGCGCCTCTTCTTCAGGGTCTCCGTGTACATGTCCGAAGGCGTCTCGATCTGGAACTCGATGCGTTCCACTTCATCGTTGACCGCGTGATACTCGTCATAGAGCCCGGCGAACTTGGGATCGGCGGCCTTCAACTCCGCGATGCGATCCTTGTATTCGGGAAATTCGTGAAATAGATCGTGGCTCTCTCCCAGCATCGGGTTGTCCTCCTATCATGGTTTTATTGCGGACAGATGGATGTTTCGTGACGGTTCAGTATATCAAGCATCCCCAACCACCGTCATGGCGGAGAACGCCCCGCCATTCGGAAACCGAGATGCGGGGACCGCGCGGACATCCGCCATCTCATCCGCTACAATTTTCCGCCGATCAATTCGCGGAGGATCATAGGGCCATGAAATACAGCTCCGTCATTCCAGCTCTCCTGCTCGGCCTGTCATTCCTGCTGCTGGGAGGCGGCCTGAGCGCGTGCAACACCGTCAAGGGCGCCGGGCAAGACATCAAATCGGTCGGCAAGGCCATCGAAAACAAGGCCGAACAGAAAAAATCCTACTGAATCAGCCGAATCGCTCCCTCCGTTTCAGCCGGTCGATCAGGAGGATCGCTCCCCGCGCCCCCAACCCCTCTCCGAAAGGGAGAGGGGTTTTTAGCGCGGGCGCCTAGCCCTCTTCGCGGCAGAAGTTGATCAAACCGAGAGTGGACGCATCGTGGCCGGCGGCCGGCCGGGTGCCCTGCAATTCGGGCAGGATGGCGTTCGCCAGCTGCTTGCCCAGTTCCACGCCCCACTGATCGAAGGAGTTGATGTTCCAAACCACGCCCTGGACGAACACCTTGTGCTCGTAAAGCGCCAGCAGCGAACCCAGAACCATCGGAGTCAACCGCCGGTAGAACAGGCTGGTGCTGGGCCGATTGCCGGGGAAGATCTTGTAGGGCAGCAATTTCTCCAGCGCTTCGCCGCTCAATCCCTGCTTCTCCAGCTCGGCGCGGGCTTGCGCCTCGGTCTTGCCGACCATCATCGCTTCCGCCTGCGCCAGACAATTGGCCAACAGGATCGGGTGATGGCCTCCGATCGGATTCGGGCTCTGGGCCGGGGCGAGGAAATCCGCCGGGACCAGATGGGTTCCCTGGTGCAAGAGCTGATAAAAAGCGTGCTGGCCGTTATTGCCCAGACCGCCCCAGAGAATCGGTCCGGTGTTGACCTGGACCGCTTGCCCGTCGCGATCGATCGACTTGCCGTTGCTCTCCATGTCCAACTGTTGCAGATAGTCGGGCAGCGAGCGCAGATAGTCGTCGTAGACCAGCGTGACTTGGCTGTCGGCGCCGAAGAAGTCGATATACCAAACCCCCAGCAGCGCCAGGATCACCGGCAGATTTTCCTCCAGCGGCGCGGCGCGGAAATGCTCGTCCATCGCGTGCGCGCCGTCCAGCAGTTCGAGGAAATGATCCATGCCGATATAGACGATGATCGGCAACCCGATGGCCGACCACAGCGAATAGCGCCCGCCCACCCAATCCCAGAAGCCGAACATGTTGGCGGTGTCGATGCCGAACTTGCTCACGCCTTCGGCGTTGGTGGACACCGCCACGAAGTGCTTGGCCACCGCCGATTCGTCGCCCAGCTCCTTGATCAGCCAGGCGCGGGCGGTGTGGGCGTTGGTCATGGTCTCCTGGGTGGTGAAGGTCTTGGAGGCGACGATGAACAGGGTGCTCTCCGGATCGCACTCCGCCAGGACATGGCTGATGTGGGCGCCGTCCACGTTGGAGACGAAATGCATCCGCAAGGTGGGGTCGGCGTAAGGCTCCAAGGCTTGACAGACCATTTTCGGGCCAAGATCGGAGCCGCCGATGCCGACGTTGACCACATCGCGGATGCGCTTGCCGGTATGGCCGCGCCACTTGCCGCGCCGGATCTGGTCGGCGAACTTGCGCGCGTGCTCCAGCACCTCGTTCACTTCCGGCATCACATCCTGTCCCTTGACGCGGATCGGTCGGTTGCCGCGGTTGCGCAGGGCGGCGTGCAACACCGCCCGTTGCTCGGTGTGGTTGATGATCTCGCCGTCGAACATCCGCTCGGTCCAGGCCGGCACTTGCGCCTGGCGGGCCAGTTCGATCAGCAGACCGAGCGTTTCGCCGGTGATGCGGTGCTTGGAAAAATCGACCAACAAATCCCCGAACCGCCGGGAAAACCGGGTGAAGCGTTCGGGATCGGCCGCGAACAGGTCGCGCAGGTGCAGGTCGGCGATGGCGGCATGATGGGTTTTCAGTTCTTGCCAGACCGGCAGGTTGCTGGGAACGGACATGGACAGCTTCCTTATTCAGGTTGTTAAAACGCTGGCGAAACCGGATTGAGCGCGAGCCACCTGGATCGGCGAGCGCTGGCGCACACATCGCGCCAGCGCCGCGCGTGGCCCTGGGATTACTATAGTTTCCGCCGGGGTAGCTGTCGAATCGCGCGACCCAGTCGTCTACTCTTAGCGGTGACGGATCGCTTGAAAATCCCGCTTTTGACCGGCGCGACCCGCGCCGGACTCCCCCCAAGCGGATATAATCGGTCATACTCATACAAATTTGCGGGATTTTTTCGATATGCGGATTTTTGGAGCTTTACCCGTACAAACAGGCTGTCCAGAGCCGATGGCAAGCGACCGGTGTCCGGCCGCACCGCAACCGCGCGGCTCGCACGGTCCGCCCCAGTAAAATCATCGAGCCCCACGATCCAACCCGAGCGACGCGATGCCATGAACGACGCGACCGAATTCGAGTCCTCCCTTGCGGGAACCATCGATTTTTTCCAGAACTTGCGCCGAAAATTGGGCGTGCTGGAAGCGGAAGCGGGCGCGCAACACGAGCTGTTACGCACCGTCGCCGCTTCGGTTGCCTCCTTCCAGCATGACCGGCAAGCCGACCGGCAAACGCTCGCCGCTCTCGCCGGCAATTTCGAGACGCAAACCGCGCAACTGGTCAAGCTGCAAACCGACATCCGTCTGCTGGGCGAGGAACTCGCCCAAGTCGAAACGCTGGCCGGCGGTCTGCGACAGGATCAGGAGCAGGCGCGGCAAACCCTCGCGACGCTGGTCGAGGACATGCGGACCCAAGGCACGACCTTGCGCCAGGAGCTGGAATCGGATCTGAAGCAACGGATCGTACCGATTGCCCGCGTCGCGGCCCTGGAAGAACAACTGACCGCCAGGGCCGGAGAGATGGACGGCTTGCTGGCCGCCTTTCAAACCTCCAATCAGGAGGCGAGGACCGTCCAGAGCCGGATGACGGCGCTCGAATCCCGGTTCGAGCAGATCGATCGAAACGCCCGATCCATCACCGGCACCCTGACCGATCTGAGCGCGGCCATCGAACGGCACGAGCGGACGCGGGACGTGCTCGATCGGCTGGTCGAGGCCAGCGAGGCCATCGAACCGCAACTGCAAATGCAACGGACCCGGTTGGACGAACTCGCCGAATCCTCGACCGAGGTCCGGCAGGACCTGCAAGAGGTCCGGCGGGATTTCTCGCGCTTGACGGGCGAGCTTGAAAGCCAGCGCCAAACTCTGGCGGAGACCGGCCAAACCCGGCAGGACCTGCAAAAGCAGCAAGACCGGCTGAAGTATCTGGAAACCCTGGTCACGAAGGTATCGGCGGACACCAGTTCCACCCGGCAGATATTGAATGTCCTGCAATCGGACCTGGCCGTCCAGAGCGACACGCTCCGGGAACTCGACCAGACTTGGCGGGAAGGGCTCACCGCGTACCAAGACCGCTTGACCCTCCTGGAAAGCACTGTCGCCGAGTCCGCCCTCCACGCTCGGAGCCCGTCGCAGGAACCAAGCCCGGCCGCTTCCGCGCAGGAATCACCTTTCCTGGACGCCGCAGAGGAATCGCCTTTCCTCGACACCCCAGCAGGAGTCGCCTTTCCTCGAACCCCAGCAGGAGTCGCCTTTCCTCGAACCCCAGCAGGAGTCGCCTTTCCTCGAACCCCAGCAGGAGTCGCCCTTCCTCGAACCCCAGCAGGAGTCGCCTTTCCTCGAACCCCAGCAGGAGTCGCCCTTCCTCGAACCCCAGCAGGAATCGCCCTTCCTCGAACCCCAGCAGGAATCGCCCTTCCTCGTCGCCGTTAACGACCAAGCCGACGAAACTCCGCCCACGATGCCCGCCATCGAGCGGGAGCGATTTGACGAGCTGGCCGCTTCTCTCGCCTCCGCCCGCGAGGAGCAGCAGGAGCTTCGCGGCGAGCTGGCCGCTTCTCTCGCCTCCGCCCGCGAGGAACAGCAGGAGCTTCGCGGCGAGCTGGCCGCTTCTCTCGCCTCCGCCCGCGAGGAACAGCAGGAGCTTCGGCTTGAGCTGACAACCGTTCAGAACACTCTGGCGACCCAGTACGATTATCTCACCAACCTGCGAGATATCCTGGCCGATCAGCTCGCGTCGCAACAGCAGCGGCTCGGCGAACTCGAAGCGGGTCTCGCCACCCTCCGGCAAGCGCCTTCGGGTGCGGCGGACAGCGACCTCCAGCCTTTGAAGGAAGCCCTGGCAATCCAACAAGGAACGCTGGAGCAGCTACGGCACGCGGTAGAGCACCAACTGCACGAACAGCGTCAACGCCTCGAAGAGATCGAGGCCGCGCTCGGAAACCTGCCACAAGCGCCGGCCCCGGCCCCGGAAGCCGATCTCCAGCCCCTCCACGATGCCTTCGCCGAACACGCCGGAACGATGAACCACCTGCGGGAGAACACGCAGCAGCAGTTCGGCGCACTCACCGCTACCCTGGACAAGCAACAGTTGGAATTGCAGGAAGTCGTCGAACGCATCGACCTCATCCAGCGAGACATCGAGCGCATCCAGCGACAACCGACCGCGCCGGAGCCGCTCGCCGAGCGCCGCCACGGGCTGGACGCCGACGACGTTTACGCCCAGGAACTCCGGCAACATCTCGAAACCCTCCAGGATTCGGTCACCTTGCTGGAAACCCGTCTGACCGGCCAAGCTCAGGCGTTCAGCAGCAACTTCGAGCAGTTCCAGGGGCTGAACACCGATATTCAGGATCTCCAGCAGCAGGTCGCCAACCTGGAATCGTCGCCCCGCCTGGACACCCTCGAACAGGGGCTCGCCGGGCAGGAGCGGGACATCGCCCAACTCGCCGACTCCCTCCAGCAAATCAAGCTGGACTCGCAGCAGATCGGCGAGGCGATCCGCCAAGATGGCCGCGACTCGGCGATCGCGGAACTGGAAGAAAAGCTGAACGCGCAGCAGGAACAACTGTCCGGCATGTCCGCCACCGTGGACGCCATGCGCGCCGACGCCAAGGCCACCCAGGAAAAAGTCTTGACCATGGCCGCCAACGTCGCGCAACGGATTCACGAATTCCAAAATCAGTTGATGGCGGCCAAGACCGCGCAAGGCGAGCAATTACAGGAAGTCGAGCAAAAGCTCATCATGCTCCAGGCCGCGGTCGAAACCATGGAAACGCACCGCAAACCCCGCCGCTGGTTCAGCATGCCGGCCACCTTCACGACCATCGCCTTCACCGTCGGCGCCGCGTTCTTGGCGGTGCTGGCCCAGGTGCTTTGGACCACGGGCACGGGCTAAAGCGGGCTTTTCTCGCGCCGGCACCGCGCCGCTTGGCCCATCAGACCAAGCGGCGAACGCCGTCAAACAGGCGGCGGATTTTCATGCTCGAAGTCCGCCCGGCACACGACAAAGAGCGACCGTGCCGGGCTCTCGGTCGAGCGAGAGCGAGCGCTCGCGACTGCGGTCGGGCCGTTCCGACAACTCGCCGCCGGTCAACTCCAGCCGACCGCTCGCCCCGCCCCCCCGCGCCCGATCAAACCGCAGCTCGCACGGTCGCCTTGCGCTCCAGTTTGCCCCAGCCCACCAGGACGCCCCGCAACGACGTCAGGGTGCTCTTGATGGCCACGTAGTACATCAGTTGGCGGTAGAAAAAACGCTGCCAGAACAGCCAGACGAGCAGACCCCAGCTCTCGCGGCGCTCCAGCGCGAAGGCCAGAATGGCCGCCAGATAATCCACCGACGCGAACAGGGCGTAGTAGAACAGCACGCGCCACAGCGCATCGGGGGAATACTCGGCGGGATGCTGCCAGCGACTGAAGGCCGCGCTCCCCAAGGACCAGACCAACAACAGATCCATCACCGGCGAAACCAGCGGAAACAGCACTTGGAAAATAAAAATGTTGGGCAGCGCCACAAAACCCAGCGCGCCATGGCGCGGCCGAAACAGCGCGTCGCGGTGTTTCCAGGCGACCTGCATGGTGCCGAACATCCAGCGGAATCTCTGGCGGATGAAGCCTCGCACCGTGTCGGGCGCTTCGGTCAGCGCGATCGCCTCGTCCTCGTACACGATGGCGTGGCCCAGCTTGCGGATAGCCAAGGTGAGATCGGCGTCCTCGGCCAAGGTCAAATCGGTGAAACCGCCCGCCCGCTCGATCAGTTCGCGCCGCCAAGCCCCGACCGCGCCGGGCACGACCGTGATGCAGTCGAGCGCGTCGAACGCGCGCCGATCCAGGTTTTGGCTGGTGATGTACTCCAGCGCCTGCCAGCGAGTGAGCAGGTTGATGCGGTTGCCCACCTTGGCGTTGCCCGCCACGGCGCCGATCCGCGGATCGGCGAAATGGCGGACCAGCTTGACGATGGTGTCTCGGGTGAAAACGGTATCGGCGTCCAGCGCCACGACAACTTCCGCGCGGGTTTGCGCCAGCCCGAAGTTGAGGGCGGCCGGCTTGCCGCCGTTCGGTTTGGTGAACACTTTCACGCGGGGATCGTCGGCGAAAGTGTCGCGCGCCAAGCGATAGGTGGCGTCGCTGGAACCGTCGTCCACCACGATGATCTCGAATCGCTCGGGATGGTCGCAGGCCCGCAAGGAGGCGATGGTCTGCACGATCACTTTCGCTTCGTTGTAAGCGGGCACCACCACCGCCACCGAAGGCGAATACGCCGGATCGAAGACCGCTCGCCGCTTGCGCCAGCGCTGGTGCAAGGCGAGCGCGCCGACGAACAGCAGCCGGGCGATGCCCAGCACGATGCCCAGCAGGAACAGCCAGTGGACGAGCGTGGCCGTCCAGTTGATCACGCCGAACGCCGCCCCATCCCACCAAGTCTGCCACCGACCATCCGGCGGCACCGGCGGCATCACCTGATCGCGGGTCCGGCCCAGCAAATCCGAAACGGTCACAAACTGAAAGCCCCGCCCGCGCAGCGCCTCCACGATCTTGGGGATCGCCTCCACGGTCTCGCTGCGGTCGCCGCCGGAATCGTGCAGCAGGATCATGTTGCCCTCCCCGCGCTCCGCCTCCGCCACGGTGCGCCGCACGATCTCGTCCACTCCCGGCCGCTGCCAGTCGTCCGGGTCGATCTGCATGCCCACGATCAGATATCCCTGTTCGGTGGCCCACTCGATGGGGCGGATCTGGTCGATGGTCTCCGGTTCGGCGTCCACCGCGTAGGGCGGGCGGAACAGCAGCGAATGGCGGCCCACCGCGCTCGCCAGCAGCCGCTGGGTCGCGGACAGTTCGAGCTGAAACTGGGTCGACGAGATGGTGGAGATATTGGGATGGGTGAACGTGTGGTTGCCGATCTCGTGACCTTCGTCCACCTCCCGGCGCAGCAAATCCGGGTTCAGCTCGCCGTTGACGCCGACGATGAAAAAGGTGGCCGGAACGTTCGCCTCGCGGAGCGCATCGAGAATCTGGGGCGTATAGCGAGGATCGGGGCCATCGTCGAACGTCAGGGCCACTTTGCGCGCCGCGCCGCCGTGTCGGGTGATCATGTAGGGCGACGGAAACACCCGGTAACGCTCGGCGGTGATCAGGCCGCGCTTCGGGTCGAACTCGACGATCCGATTTCCCGGCTGCGGCTGGGCGGTGATCTCGAGGATCTCGCCCTGCCCCTCGTAATCCAGGCCGTAGCTGAAACGGACATCGCTCAGCCGGGCGGCCCGCGCCGCGTCGAGCGGACCCTCCTGGCCGAACACCTGCCACAGCGCCGGATCTTCGCTGCCCAGACGCCAGAGCGCCACGCCGCGCGGACCGATCGAACGGATCGTCGCCAACTGGTTGAAAGCGGTCACGGCGTCCAGCATCCACACATGGTGGACGCGATCATCGTCGTCGGCGTAATCGAACGTGGGGTTGAGGGAAGCCGGATCGAGATGGATATCGCCCTCCGACTCTTTGGCGGTGAGCACCGCCTCCTCGAAGGTCCGCTCCTCGGCGACGTGGCCTTTTTCCCAGTCGTAGGCGTAATTGCCGATGGCCACGATCATTTTGTCGGCCGGAACGTCGCGCTGGCGCTGGCGCAGCACCTTGGCGAACCAGGGCAGGCTGGCGATGGGGCCGGGCGCGCCGGACGACCAGTGCTCGTCGTAGGCCATCAGGATCAGGTAATCGGCATTGCTGGCCAGTTTGCGGTAGTCGAACGCCGGATCGCTGGCCGGCACGTTCACCGAGAGCGATCGATGTCTCGGGCGCAACGCGGCGTACAGCTCGGCCACGAACCGCTGGAAATCGGGCTGAGCCTTGGCCGCGATGTTTTCGAAATCGACGCTG
The DNA here is from genome assembly GCA_037045685.1 of Candidatus Competibacter sp. Classification (GTDB taxonomy): domain Bacteria; phylum Pseudomonadota; class Gammaproteobacteria; order Competibacterales; family Competibacteraceae; genus Competibacter_A. Next base: position 289,723 of record JBAOII010000011.1, on the reverse strand, counting down.
GCGCCGGCGAAATCGTGGCGCTCCACATAGGCGACTATCTGCTCGATGGCGCGGACCCGCGCCGCCGGGTCGGCCAGCATCCGGCTCAGTTTGGCGCCTTCCCACTCGCGGCCGTTCCAGTTGTTGACCAAGGCCATGATCGGCAGGCCGGGACGATGGACGCGGATATGGTCGGTCGCCTGGCTCTGGCGGATGGGATCGTTCTCGCGGAGCGATCCGCTCTCATCCGCGAGATGCAGCCATTCGGCGATCACCATGTCCAGGCTGTCGAGATTCCGCTTGAGCGAACTCATGCTCGAATCGTCCCAGTTGACAAAAAATCCGACAGCGAGCTGTTTTTTGTCTCCTGCGGGACTCGCCATGTGGCTTTGGGCTAACAGTTGCCGCAGATCGCGCTCCCGCTCTTGGGTCAGCTTGGCCTTTGTTTTGGCGAGCGCGCGCTCGCGGCGGGTCAAGGCGCGCTCCGGAGACAGCCCCGGAACGGCGGGGATGGCGTGAGCCCCTTGCGGCAAAAAACTGGCGCCCGGCAAATTGAGCGCGGGCAGTACCGGCCGGGCCAGTATGCTCAGAAAAAGCCCGCCCAGCAGCAGGGTCAACGCCAGGGCGACCAGCATCATCCCGGCCCGCAATCGCGGCCAACGCTTGCGGGCGGGATCGAAGAAGACGGGCTCGACCACGGCCTGGATTTCCACCGAACCCGACGGCGATTCGCCGGAAAAGGGCGGGTCTTTCGGTTTAAGGAGCGGTTTGGACATGGGCGGAATCGCGAAAATACGGGTTAGTGGGTCGTTGGTGAACCGGCCGTCGACCATCGCGGCAACGTCCGGGGCATGCGGTCAAGTCTCCGGTCCCCTGCCCCGAACCACCGTCAACGACCAGGGCGGCAACCGCACGCCCGCCAGATCCTGCTCGGGTAACACCGTATGTCGAGGCGGTTGGTCGCGTAGCGGGCGGCCGCGCTCGCCGTCCGCCCGCCACCGGTATTGGTCCGCCGAAAACTGGTAAAGATCGGTGGGGCCACGCCAGGGCGCGACCATATCAGGTCCCGGTCCCGCAAAACGCAAGGTGACGGTCCACTCCCGTTCCGGGTCTTTGTTGATCAACAGGGCTGCCCATTGGCTGTCGGGGCGCTTCACGGCGTAAGCGCTCAGGGCTGACGTTTCGTCCGAAACGCCTTCGACCCGCGCCGGATAGACCCGATGCGGCTGGGTTGGGTTCCCGGCCCATTGCTGGGCCAGTAGCTTGGCGCCATGATAAGTCGCGGTGCGGGCCAGAACGCGCCGTCGCTCGTCGGACAGAAACAGGGCGTTATTCCCCCAGGTGTCGCAGTTCGGCCCCTTGTAAATCGGGCTGGGTTCGTAGCCGTACAGATAGGCGGTGGCGCCGCCCGAGGTCAGGAACGCCCCCACCGCGTCGGCGTTGAACAAGGCGCCGGGCAGATCGACTTGCGCCTGGGCGGAGAACGCCGAATAGCCGTACTCGGTCATCAGGAGGGGCGTGTCGCGCGGCAAGCCCTGGTCGTGCAGTTCCGCCAGGGCATCGGCCAACAGCGCCGGCCCTCGTCGCAATCGGGGCGCGATCGGCTCGCAAACTTCGTCGAACGGATACCACTCGAAGGAGAGGAAACCCAGATCGGCGGCCCGCCCGCGCGCGCGCAGATACGCCAGCAGGCGAGCCAGCCACGGGTGATCCGGCGCCACCGGAGTTCCCGACCACGCCATCATCGGCTCGTCCCACAACGACTGGAAGGACGGGCCGCCCAAGGTCGCGGCCGGTTCGACCGCGCGCAGCGCGTCCGCCGTTTGCAGATAGAGCGCGCCGTAATCTTCGGGAGCGGCGTACTGGCCGTCCGGCTCTTCGCCCAGCTCGACGCCGCGCAGGGGATAGCCGCGCCGCCGCAGATAGCGCAGCAGGGCAGCGGCGTTGTCCGGCGTGTCGTACAGCACCCCGACCGGAATCAGCACCGGCAACCTGCGCGTCAGCCCGCTGGCGAACACCCGGTCGATGCCGGGCTGTTCCACCCCCGGGTCCAAGTCGCCGGCCCGATGCCAAGGATCGGTGGAGGACACGAAAAACCGGCTCTGGACATCGCGGCCGGGAGCGTGGCGCACCGCATCCCGCAACCGCCCGGCGGCGTCCAGAGTTCCGATATAGACCTCCCGCACCGCGTAGCCGAGAGCGTCGCGGAAATCTTTCGCGCCCGGCGGCGCGGTGACGGAGGATTCCTCCAGCAGCACCCGCAAATAACGCGCCTGGACGGGATCCTCGGCCAAGCGCAGGGTGATATCGCCACCGCCGCCTCGGGCGACCGCGCCGCCGGGGAACGTTTGCCAGCGACCTTCCGGATACTCGTCGGGATCGACCGGATTTTCGCCGTTCCAATACTGGATCTGGTAGCGCACGGCGTGGGGCGTCCCCCAAGCGATGCGGATGGCGTTCACCGGGGTAGCCTCCCCGAGGTCGGCGATCAACCATTGCGGGTGTCGGTCATCGCCCTCGCCGGTGTAGCGGCGATCCAGATAGGGGTTACTTTTCCAAAAGGTTTTCAAGCTGCCGTCGGCCAGTCGCGAGTAACCGTCGTTCTCGGCCTGGTCGATGGTGTTGCCCCGGCGCGGCAGCCGATAGCCGAAAGAGACCCGGATCGGGGCGCCCGGCCGGTCGTCCGAAGTCCAGTAACCCCGAGCGCGTTTGCCGTCGCTCCAACGGCCGCGCGGATTCCAGTGCCAAGCCTGGATAGCCAATTCGGTGCGCAGGCGGTAGGTAATGGGGCGCAGACCGGCGGAGAGCATAGCGCGCAGCGTGGTCGGACGATAGATCGCGTCGGCATCGCCCCGGGAATGGCCATCCACCCCGGCGCCGAGCGCGGTGGCGGGGACGAAGGTGCTGGCGGGACTCGCCGTCAGATCGATGGTAACCCCGATCGGCGGCGACACCCCGTATCCCCGCAGCAAAGAGTCCACCGCAGACTGCCGCGTCTCCTGCGCGGCCGGGACCGGCGGCGATTCCGCCAGCGCCTCCAACCCCACGCACCCCGACAGCAACGCCAAGATCGGCGCGGACAACCCTCGAACCCGCATCAACCTCATGTCTTTTTTCTGGTCTACTTATCGTCGCGATCCATCTTGTATTATAGCGGCCAACCGGCACGGCGCCGTCGCCCCTCATCGCGGCCAACGCGGTGTCTTCATGTGGACCGCCTTTTGGTTTATCCATGGGATTGATAAGGATGAACGAAATCGACCTCTCCCGACAAACCCCGTTCGGCCTGGATTTCAACGTTGCGGAATTCGCCGACAACCCCGAACCGCGCTGCCCCTGCGTGCTGTTGTTGGACAACTCCTGGTCCATGAACGGCGACCCCATCGCCGAACTCAACGAGGGGCTGGCCGTTTTCAAGGAAGAGCTGCTGGCCGACAGCCTCGCGGCCAAGCGGGTCGAAATCGCCATCGTCAGCTTCGGCCCCGTCCAGGTGGTCAACTCCTTCCAGACCGCCGACCATTTCGCTCCGCCGCGACTGACCGCGCAAAAAGACACGCCGATGGGATCGGCGATCACCCAAGGGCTCGAATTGCTCGACCAGCGCAAAGCCCTGTATCGGGAACAAGGCATTCCTTTTTTCCGGCCCTGGGTGTTCCTGATCACCGACGGCACGCCCACCGACGACTGGAAACCCGCCGCCAGCGCAGTGCGCAAGGGCGAGGAAAGCCGGGCGTTCGCGTTCTTCGCGGTCGGCGTTGAGGGCGCCAACCTGGACATCCTCCAGCAGATTTCCATCCGCCAACCGTTGCGCTTGCGCGGCTTGCGGTTCCGCGAACTGTTCCAGTGGCTGTCCAACTCGATGCGCTCGGTGTCGCGCTCGGTGCCGGGCACGGAAGTGCCGCTGATCAATCCCACCAACCCCGACGGCTGGGCCTCGGTATGACCGAAGCCGGCGGCTGGCGCTACGTTCACGCCAGCGTCCCCGGCGTCGCGCATCTGGCCAGTGGCGCCGACTGCCAGGACGCCTGCGCGGTCGAGCTGCTGTCGGCGCCGGACATCGGCCCCGTGCTGGTTTTGGCCGTGGCCGATGGCGCCGGCAGCGCCGCCCAAGCGCGGGCGGGGGCCGATCTGGCGTGTCGGACCCTTCTGGCGGAATGCGCGACCCGCGTGCGGGATTCCGCCTCGATGGCGTGGGCGCGAACCGATGCCGAGGCCCTGCTCCAAAGCGTCCGCACCGCGCTGGCGCAACTCGCGGACGAGGCGAATCTGCCGGCTCGGGAATTCGCCTGCACTTTGCTGGGCGCGGTGGTGGCCGCCGATAGCGCGCTATTCCTGCAAATCGGCGATGGCGTCATCGTCATCGATTCCGGCGAGGATTACCGGCCGGTATTCTGGCCGCAAACCGGCGAATACGCCAACGAAACCCACTTCGCGACCGATCCCGACGCCATCGCCCGCCTGGAATCCGTCGCCTTGACCGAACCCATCGCCGAAATCGCGCTGCTGTCCGACGGTCTGCAACTGCTGGCCCTGCACTATCAAAGCCGGCGGGCCCACGCGCCGTTCTTTCGGCCCCTGTTCCACCGTTTGCGCGAACATGCCGAACCCGGTTGCCCGGCGGCGCTCGCGGCGGCGCTGGAACGCTTTCTCGCCAGCCCGGCCATCAACCGGCGCACCCACGACGACAAGACCTTGATTCTGGCCACCCGGCGGCCGGCGCCAGCGCCTGGCGCCGAAACCGGCACGCCCGAACCGGCCAACGCCCCCTCGCCGTCGGCTTCGCCGGAATCGGACGCAGCCCCCTCGACCGAGTCGGACGAACCGGCCGAACCGGCCGAGGCTCGGAATAGCGATGATTCGGTCATCGCCGACCTCGAGACCGCTCCCGGTGACGCCGCCCCTATCCAGCCCATCTCCCCAACCCCCGATCTCCCCAGCCGGGACCGCAACGGTGACGAGGCTGTATAGCGGCGCCGGCCATCGGGTCGAACCGGGCAAAACGCTGGGGCGCGGCGGCGAGGGCACGGTCCACGAGATCGCTGGCCGGCCCGGCTTCGTCGCCAAGATCTATCACCAGCCGGTCGGCCCGGACAAGGCGCTAAAGCTGGAGGGCATGGCCCGGCAGTCGCATCCCAGCCTGCTCGAAATCGCCGCTTGGCCGGTGGACGTGCTGCGGGTTCGCCCGGACGGCCCGGTCCAGGGCTTCGTGATGCCTCGGGTCAGCAGCTACCACGAAATTCACAGCCTTTACGGCCCCTCGCACCGCAAGCGCACCTTCCCCCACGCCGACTGGTCGTTTTTGGTCCACGCCGCGCGCAATCTGGCCAGCGCCTTCGAGACCATCCACGCCCGCGGCAACGTCATCGGCGATGTCAATCCCGGTAACGTGGTGGTGTCGGCCCAAGCCCTGGTCAAATTGATCGATTGCGACTCGTTTCAGATCGACACGGGCGAGCGGCTGTTTCCCTGCGATGTCGGCGTGCCGCAGTTCACCGCGCCGGAATTGCAGGGCCGGCCCTTTCACGGCTTGCGCCGCACCCCGGACCACGACGCCTTCGGGCTGGCCCTGCTGTGCTTCCATCTCTTGTTCATGGGCCGGCACCCTTTCGCCGGCCGCTACCGGGGCAGGGGCGACATGCCGATCGAGCGCGCCATCGAGGAGCATCGGTTCGCGTTCGGTCGCCGCGCCGCCGACCGCGCGATGGAGCCGCCGCCGCACACCCTGCCGTTCGGCGCGCTGCCCCCGCCGGTCGCGGATCTGTTCGAGCGCGCCTTCGCCCCGTCCGCGCCGCAGCAGGGACGCCCGACGGCGCGGGATTGGCGGCTGGCGCTGGAACGGCTCGGCCGCGAACTGCGCGCCTGCGGCCGGAACGCGACCCACAAGTACCCGGAACGATCGGCGGCATGTCCGTGGTGCGCGCTGGAACAAGCCAGTGGAACCTCGTTTTTCCAGCCGCCGCAAGGACACTCGCCGGCCGGCGCCCCACCGTCCAGCCAGCGCGATTTCCATCTCGACGCGGTCTGGAGCCAAATCGTCGCGGTCGCGCCGCCCGCCGCCGAAGCCATGCCGCGACCCGGACCGCAAGCGCCGGTCGCCCCCACTCCGCTCCCGGAATTGCTGCGCCACGCGCAACGGCTTAACTCGATCAAAACGGTGGCCATCTCGGGCATCGCCCTGCTCGCCGCTCTGATTCGGCCCCGCTTGATTTGGCTGTGGTTGCCCTTGGCCGCCGTCGCTTGGCCGCTGACCCAGGACAACGCGGTGCGCCGCGAGCACCAGCGCCGCCGGCTCGCCCTGTTCGCGGCCCGGCGGGAGCTGGCGGACCTGCGGGCCGCCTGGCAGCAGCGGGGAACGGATCAAGCGTTCCTGCGCAAACTGCACGCCCTGCATCTCCTGCGGGACCGTTACCGGAACATGTCGGCCGATTTTCAGCGGGATCTGCAACGGCTGGAAACCGACCAGCGCCAGCTCCAACTGCAAGCGTACCTGGAAAGCCAATTCATCGATCAGGCCCAGATTCCCGGCATCCGCGCCACCGACCGGATGGCGCTGGAGTCCTACGGCATCGAAACCGCCGCCGATATCGCACCCGCCACGCTCGCGGCGGTACCCGGCTTCGAGCAACGCCCCGGCCGCAAGCGGGTCGCCGCGCTGCTGGCTTGGCGTCAGGAGCTAGAGCTGCATTTTCGCCACGATCCCCGGCAACGGGTCGAACCCGCCGCGATCGCCAAACTCCAACAGCACTACGCCCAACAGCGGTCCCAGCTCGAACAAGAATTGCTGGCGGGTCCCGACGAACTGACTAAAATCAAGACGGAACTGCTCAGACAGCGCGCCCAACTCAACATCGCCCTGATCCGCCAAGCGATGCAGGAAGCCCAAGCTCAGGCCGATCTGCGGGTTTTTTACCCCGGCCCTGCCGTCTTGTGGCGGCGCGACCGGGTTTAAGCCACTTCGGCCAGCCGGAGGATTCGCATGGGAAGACGCAACGAACACACGCGCGAGGAGCTGCGGGAAATCTCGCTGCGGGCGGCCGAGCAATTGGTCGCCGAGCACGGCTTGGCCGGCTTGAGCACCCGCAAGGTGGTGGCCGGCATCGGCTACACCGTCGGCAGTTTGTACATCGTCTTCCGCAACCTCGACGACCTGATCGTCCAGATGAACGAGCGGACCCTGGACGTGTTGTACGGCAAGCTGGCGGCGGCGGTCGCCGACCCGCCATCGCCGACCGCCGCGATCCGGGCGCTCGCCCAAGCTTATCTGAACTTCGCGCTTGACCGAGACCAACCGCTGGCTGGCGCTATACGAGCACCGGCTGCCGGAAGGGCAAACCGTGCCGGATTCGTTTACCGACAAGGTGGCCCGGATGTTCGATCTGGTGCAGCGCCACCTCGGGCGGCTTTGTCCGCATCGGTCGCCCGAGGATATCGCCCTGGCCGCCCGCGCGCTGTGGAGCGGCGTCCATGGCGTTTGCGTGCTCAGCCTGGACCGGAAACTGGAAAGCATCGGCGGCCGGCCGATGCGGGAAGTCGCGGATTCGCTGCTGGATAATTACCTGGCCGGATTGATCGGTCAGGGTTAATCCTCCAAGCCGGCGTTTCCTTCCCTACCGACACCGAACTAACCATTGTCCAGACCCGCATTTATTGGCGAGAATCACGCCGAACCGCAGTTCCGCCGAGTTCGTGTGGACATCGATCCGTTTGCCGCGATCGAGATAGAGCGGCCCGTCACCCACGAGGTTATTGCAACTTGCCAACGCCGCGATCTCTCTTGCCTGTCGCCATCGTCACGCCCGCCTTTCCGCCGGACCGGGGAGGTTTGGCCCTAGCCGCCGCCCGGCTGGCGCGGCAGCTACAACCGCGCCTGCCGCTGGAAGTCATCGCCATCGGACGCTCGAACTCCAGGCCGGCTTGGACGCTCGCGACCGATGACGGTTTCCCCGTGCTGCGCGCGACCGCGCCCACCTGGGCCGAAGCTCAGCAGCAGGCGTTCCACCTGCTGCGCCGGCGCGGCCCCTATCGGCTGCTGCACGGCATTTATCCCAGTCTGACCGGCTTTCCGGTGGCGCTGGCGGCGCGCGTCACCGCCACGCCCTTCGTTTTGACCGCGCGGGGCAGTGATCTTCACCGCGATAGCTTCGATCCCGAACGGCAGGGAGGCTTGCTGTTCGCCCTCCAGCGCGCAGACGCTATCGTCGGGATTTCTCGCGAATTGTGCCAGCTCGCCATCGACCTCGGCGCGACCGGACAAGTGCGCTGGATTCCGAACAGCGTGGATTGCGTTCGCTTCCAACCCGTTCCTCCCAATCCGGTATCGCTCGAAGAGCTGGATTTGACGGCTGCGCGGCCACGGCTGGGCTTCGTCGGCGAAGCCAGCGAACGCAAGGGATTGCCGACGATGCTGGACGCGCTCGCGTCGCTTCGGGGGCATTATCCTCAAGCCACCTTGCTGTTGATCGGCGGGGTGCGCGAGGACGCCCGGCCGATCCTGAACGAATTTCTGGACGCGCGCCCCGACCTGCGCTCCGCCGTGCGCGAGTTGCCGTGGCTGCCGCAGGAACGGCTGGCCGCCCACTACGGCCTGCTCGATGTCTTCTGGTATCCGGCACCGGGCGACGGCCCGCCGGAAGCCGTGCTGGAAGCGCTGGCCTGCGAGGTTCCGGTGGTGGCCGGCCGCGCCGGTGGCGCCGCCGATCTGCTCGCCGACACGCCTTTGATTTCGCTGTTGGTTCCGCCGGACAATCCGCCGGCGCTGGCGGAAACGACCTTGCGCCTGTTGCGCATGAAACCGGTGGCGCGCGCCGAACTGGGCGCCACCGGACGCGATTTGGCGATGCTCCGGCTCACCGCGAACGCCGAGATAAAAGCCTATCTCGATTTGTACGCCGAACTGGACGCGGTCACGGTGTCGCGCCCGCTGCTCGATGTACCGCCAACCGTTTATCCGGTGCCCGGCCCCGAGTGAACCGTTCTGGTCAGGGAGCCATTGCAGGGGCCGATCCTCACCCCTGCCGCACCCGGCCCCACTGTTCTTCCAGCCGCTTGACCGACACCGGCAGCAGGGTTTTCAACTCCTGGGCGAACTGGGAAACCCGCAGCTCCTCCAGCAACCAGCGAAAGCGCACCAGTTCCGGGTCATGCTTTTCCTGCCGGGCGTTCCGCTCCAGTTGGCGCCGGCAAGATTCGCGCAGCCGGAGGATGTCGCCGCGCCGCTGCCGGTCCTTGTCCGGCGCCTGCCGGAGTTTTTGCAGCCGCAAGCCAATCGCGCGCAGATAGCGCGGCACATGCGGCAACCACTCCGGCGGGGTCTGGCCGAGAAAACCGGGATAGACTAAGCCCGCCAACTGATCCCGGATATCGGCCATCGCCTCGGCCCAAGTCGGATCGTCGCTCAAGCTGCGGCGCACCTCGTGATAGGCGGCCAAAATCGCGTCGGCCAAATCGCAAATCTCCACCCGCGCCGCCGCGAGCCGGGTTTTGCCGCGCTCCAGCACGGCATCGAACGCCGCCCGGTCGCGCGGCAACGGTTGATCGGTCAGAAAAGCCCGGTCCAGGATGGTGTTCAGCAGGTCTTCCCGCAGCGCCTCCTGCGCGCCCAAACCGACGTAGTGCAGAGTCATGCGCTGGAAATGGGGCAGGTCGCGCGCCAGTTGCTTGAATGCCGGTCCCAGCCGCCAGCCGATCAGCCGTCGCAATCCGGCACGAGTCGCCGGTTCCGCCCGCGCCGGCGAATCGAGCAAGCGCAACGCGAGCGTGCCGTCCGGCTCCGCCACCAGCGCCGGATAGCCGCGCAACTGGATATCGTTGCGAACGAAGTTCACCGTTTCGGGCAGTTCGCCGAAATCCCAGTCCCGCACCTGGTCCCGCTCGAATTCGGGGGTCGGCAACGCCGCGAAGCGGGTTCGGGCCTCGCCGCGCAATTGCGCCTGAATCGCTTCCCAGTCGCGCCCGACCGCGAGCGCCTTGCCATCGGCGTCCACCACCTGGCAGCGCATCCGCAGATGGGGCGGCACGGCGTCGAAATTCCAGGCGTCCTCGGGAATTCGCACCCCGGTCATCCGCTGCAAGCGCTCGGTCATCGCTTCGGTCAGCGATCGCCCGTCCGGTTCGATCACTTCCAGCAGGGCCTGAACGTAATTCGGCACCGGCACGAAATTCCGCCGCAAGGCTTTCGGCAAGGATTTCAGCAAGGCCGCCATCCGCTCCGCCCGCAAGCCCGGCACCAGCCAGTCCAGCCGCTTCGGATCGACCTGATTGACCGCCGCCAGCGGGACGGTCAGGGTCACGCCGTCATCCTCCGCGCCCGGCTCGAAGCGATAGGCCAGCGGCAATTGCAAACCGTCGAGATCGAGATGATCGGGAAACCGCTCGCCATCCGCCGCCGGACCCGCTTCCGCCAGCAAGGCGGCCCGGTCCAGAAACAGCAGGAGCGGATTTTCCCGTTCCACCTGCTTGCGCCAGGTCTCGAAGGTCGGACCGCTGTAAATGCCTTCGGGAATCCGCGCGTCGTAAAAGCGGTAGAGCGCCTCCTCATCCGCCGTCAGATCGCGGCGGGCGCGGATTTCCAGCTCTTCCAACTCCGCCAGCAGTTGCCGGTTGTGCTGGAAAAACGGGGCCTTGCAGTGAAATTCGCCCTCGACCAGCGCGTGGCGGATAAAGACTTCCCGCGCCAGGGCCGGATCGAGCGGGCCGTAGTTGACCCGGCGATTGGCGATGATCGGCAGACCGTACAGCGTGACCCGCTCGAATGCCGCCACTTGCGCCGAGCGTTTCTCCCAATGCGGCTCGGCGTAGCTGCGTTTCAGCAGGTGTTCCGCCAGCCCTTCCACCCATTCCGGCTCGATGCGCGCCACGGTGCGGGCGTACAGCCGGGTGGTTTCCACCAGTTCCGCCGCCGCCACCCAGCGCGGCCGTTTTTTGAACAGGCCGGAGCCGGGGTACAGGTAGAAATTCCGACCCCGCGCGCCCAGATAGGCGTTCTCCTCCTGCTTCAAACCGAGATGGCCGAGCAAGCCGGTCAACAGCGCCCGATGCAAGCTGTCGTAAGGCGCCGCTTCGTCGTTGAGCCGCATGCCCATCTCGGTCGCTCGCCCCAGCAATTCCCGATGCAGGTCGTGCCATTCGCGCATCCGCACGAAGGACAGATAATCGGCCTGACACAAATTGCGCAACTGGTTCTTCGACAGTTGCCGCGCTTGCTCGTGGTAGTAATCCCAGAGCTTGAGCAGCGCCATGAAATCGGAGTGCTCGTCGCGAAACCGGCGATGCTTCTCGTCCGCCGCCTGCTGCTTGTCCAGCGGCCGTTCGCGCGGGTCTTGAATCGCCAGCGCCGCGACGATGACCAGCACCTCGCGCAAGCAGCTTTCCCGCTGCGCCGCCAGCAGCATCCGGCCCAGACGCGGATCGACCGGCAGCTTCGCCAGTTGCCGGCCCAACTCGGTGATACGCCACCGCTCGTCCACCGCGTGCAGCTCGAACAGCAGCCGGAAACCGTCGCCGATCTGGCGCGAATCCGGCGGGTCCACGAACGGGAATTCCTCCGGCCGGCCCAGGTTCAGGGCGCTCATTTGCAGGATCACCGCCGCCAGGTGGGTGCGCAAAATCTCCGGATCGGTGAACGCCGGACGGGACTGGAAATCCTCCGCCGCGTACAGCCGGACGCAGACGCCCGCCATGACTCGCCCGCAGCGACCGGCCCGCTGGTTGGCGCTGGCTTGCGAAATCTTCTCCACCGGCAGGCGCTGGATCTTGCCGCGCGGGCTGTAGCGGCTGATCCGCGCCATGCCCGGATCGATGACGTAGCGGATGCCCGGCACGGTCAGCGAGGTTTCGGCCACGTTGGTCGCCAGCACGATGCGCGGCCGGCCGTGGGGCTGAAACACCCGATTTTGCTCGGCGGACGACAGCCGGGCGTACAGCGGCAAAATCTCGGTGTTGGGCGGATGATGCTTGCGCAGGCTTTCCGCCGTTTCCCGGATTTCCCGCTCGCCGGACAGGAAGACCAAAATATCGCCCGGCCCTTCCCGCCACACCTCGTCCACCGCGTCCAAGATCGCCTGCTGCAAGTCGCGGTCGCGCTCGTCCTCGTCATCCGCCGTCAAGGGCCGGTAACGCAGCTCCACCGGGTAGCTTCGCCCGGAGACCTCGACGATCGGCGCTCGGTCGAAGTGGCGGGAAAAACGTTCCGGGTCGATGGTCGCCGAGGTGATGATCAGCTTCAGATCGGGTCGGCGCGGCAGCAGCCGCTTGAGATAGCCCAGCAAAAAGTCGATGTTCAGGCTGCGCTCGTGGGCCTCGTCGAGAATGATGACCTCGTACTGCTCCAACGGGCGGTCGCTCTGGGTTTCCGCCAACAGGATGCCGTCGGTCATCAGCTTGACGAAGGCGTTCGGTCCGGTCCGGTCGGAAAAGCGCACTTTGTAGCCGACTTGGCCGCCGACGGTCGTTTGCAACTCCGCCGCAATCCGCGCCGCCACCGAGCGGGCGGCGATCCGGCGCGGCTGGGTGTGGCCGATCAAACCCGCCGCGCCAAAACCGAGCGACAGGCAGATTTTGGGCAACTGGGTGGTCTTGCCGGAGCCGGTTTCCCCGCAGACCACGACGACCTGATGGGCGCGGATGGCGGCGGCGATGGCGTCGCGGTGGGCGCTGATCGGCAGGCCGTCGTCGAAAGTCGGCACCGGCAACGCGGCGCGGCGCTCGCGCAAGCGCGCGGCGGCGGCGTCCACTTCGGCGGCCAGTTGCTCCAGGCCCCGATCCACCGGCTTGCCCTCGAGCGAGCGCTGGCGCAAACCCCGCAGGCGGCGGGCGAGCGACGCGCGGTCGCGGATCGAACAGTCGGAAAGCCGCGCTTGCAGGGAAACGAACAGATGTTCCACGAAAAGTCCAAAATTACGTTTGGGAATAGAGTGGGCCCGCCGAACGCGGAAACGGCGCGCATTTTTGCACTAAGCTTGTGCGAGCGCACACAAAATATGCTTGCGGAAAGCAATGCTTTCACGTACTTTCCGCCGCGGGTGTGAGGTCGAGAACCTCGGTGTGCCCAACGTCGGCCCTCGGCTACCGAACTCACCCTTGAGAATTCGGCGTCTTTAGGCTCGGCAGAAAAAAATATATAGTCCTGAGGTCGTATTGATGCGTACTGGTACTGTGAAGTGGTTTGACGAAGCGAAGGGTTTCGGTTTCATCGCCCCCGAGGACGGCAGCAGCGACGTGTTCGTCCATTACTCGGTGATCGAGGGCAAGGGTTTTCGGACCCTGGCGGAAAACCAGAAAGTCGAGTTCGAGGTCAAAGTCGGGCCCAAAGGGCCACAAGCCACGATGGTCAAGAAATTCGCGGCTGAAAAATAACATCTTTCCACCAACTATCCAGCTCGAAGCCCCGCTCCGCGCGGGGCTTCGTCGTTTTACCGGCTTCGCTATAATGCTTCGCCCGCTTCAGCCCCACAGAGCCCCACCGTGATCGAAAAGCTTCGCAACATCGCCATTATCGCCCATGTGGACCACGGCAAGACCACGTTGGTCGACAAACTGCTGCAACAGTCCGGCACGCTCGGCGACCGGGCCGCACCGCCCGAACGGGTGATGGATTCCAACGCCCTGGAGCGGGAGCGCGGCATCACCATTCTGGCCAAGAACACCGCCCTGTACTGGCGGGACTATCACATCAACATCGTGGACACGCCGGGCCACGCCGATTTCGGCGGCGAGGTCGAGCGGGTGCTGTCGATGGTGGACTCGGTGCTGCTGCTGGTGGACGCGGTGGACGGCCCGATGCCGCAAACCCGGTTCGTCACCCAGAAAGCTTTCGCCATGGGCTTCCGGCCGATCGTGGTCATCAACAAGGTCGACCGGCCCGGCGCCCGGCCGCACTGGGTGCTGGATCGCACCTTCGACCTGTTCGACCGCTTGGGCGCCAGCGACGAACAACTGGACTTCCCGGTGATCTACGCCTCGGCGTTGCACGGCTACGCCGGGCTGGACGACAGCGTGCGCGACGGCGATATGAGCCCGCTGTTCGAGACCATCATCGAACAGGTCCGACCACCGCAAGTCGATCCCGCAGGAACGTTCCAGATGCAGGTCAGCTCGCTGGACTACAACAGTTACGTCGGAGTGATCGGCATCGGCCGCATCCGCCGGGGCAAGGTCAAGACCAACACCCCGGTCGTGATCCTCGATCATCGGGGCAATCGGCGCAACGGCCGAATCCTGCAAATTCTGGGCTTTCAAGGGCTGGAGCGGATCGAGTTTCCCGAAGCTTCGGCCGGCGACATTATCGCCTTTACCGGCATCGACGGACTGGGCATTTCCGACGTGATTTGCGATCCGAACGCCGTCGAGCCGCTGCCGCCGCTCAAGGTGGACGAACCGACCATGAACATGACGTTCCAGGTCAACACCTCGCCCTTCGCCGGCCGCGAGGGCAAGTTCGTCACCAGCCGCCAGGTGCGCGAGCGCCTGTATCGAGAGCTGATCCACAACGTGGCGTTGCGGATCGAGGACACCGACGACCCGGACAAATTCAAGGTGTCCGGCCGGGGCGAGCTGCATCTGTCGATCCTGATCGAAAACATGCGCCGCGAGGGCTACGAGCTGGCGGTGTCCCGCCCGGAAGTGATCGTGCGCGAGATCGACGGCGAACTCTGCGAGCCTTTCGAGCAGTTGACCGTCGATGTCGAAGAACAGCATCAGGGCGCGGTGATGGAAAAGCTCGGCGACCGGCGCGGCGATTTGCTGGACATGCAGCCCGACGGCAAGGGCCGGGTCCGGCTGGATTATCTGATTCCGGCGCGGGGCCTGATCGGCTTTCAGACCGAGTTCCTGACCACGACCTCCGGCACCGGCCTGCTCTATCACGTTTTCGACCGCTACGGGCCGGTCAAGAAAGGCACCATCGGCGCCCGGACCAACGGCGTTCTGATCGCCAACGCCACCGGCAAGGTGCTGGCCTATGCCCTGTTCAACTTGCAGGAACGGGGCCGGCTGATGGTCGGTCCTGGCGATGAGGCGTATGAAGGCATGATCGTCGGCATCCATTCCCGCGACAACGATCTGGTGGTCAACCCGCTCAAAGCCAAGCAGCTCACCAACATCCGCGCGGCCGGTTCCGACGAGAACATCCTGCTGACCCCGCCGGTGCGGCTGAGCCTGGAACAAGCGCTGGAGTTCATCGACGACGACGAGCTGGTCGAGGTCACCCCGAAATCCATTCGCCTGCGCAAGAAGCTGCTGCTGGAGCAGGATCGCAAGCGGGCCGCGCGGCGGGAGGCCGGCTGACTTTCTTCCCTCGCGAGGAGTCCTTTCACTGTAAATATCAATTTTCTTTTTCTATAGTGGTTTCGGGTTGACCCGATACCGCCTTTTTCCTCGAATCCGAGCATCGCGGATCGCGACCCGATAAATTCCACTGGGAGAAATTAAACGTATGGCAGAACAAAAACTTGGCAATCCGGCGGTCGTTGGCTTGGCCGGCTTCGGTCTAACCACGTTGGTCTTGCAGTTCCACAACGTCGGCTGGATGCCCAGCATCGGCCCCGTTGTCTGGTTGGGCCTCGTCATCGGAGGCACCGCACAACTGATCGCCGGCTTACAAGAAATGAAAACCGGCAACAACTTCGGCTACTGCGCCTTCACCTCCTATGGCGGTTTCTGGATCGCGCTATGCCTGCTGCTGCTCGGCAACAAATACGATCTGTTCAAGGCCGGCACCGAGGATGTGGGCTGGTTCCTGATCGCCTGGACCCTGTTCACGGTGATCCTCTGGATCGGCTCGCTGCGCATTCACGGCGCGATGGCCTTCACCTTCACCACCTTGCTGATCGGCTTCATCCTGCTCGATCTGGCGCATTTCGGCTATCCCGGCCTGACCGTGGTGGCGGGTTACGAGCTGATGGTGTGCGCGCTGGCTGCCTGGTACATGATGGCGCGCATCATCCTGAACGAGATCTATGGCAAAGAGCTCTTGCCGGCCGGCAAGCCCTGGGTTTCCTGAGCGAGCCCGCGGCTGCTTTGCACTCGCCATCAAAATTTTTGGAGGATGTGATTATGCGGAAAACAACTCTCGGTTTAGCGAGCTTGGCCTTGGTTCTCGGCGCCGCGCCAGCCTGGGTCGGCGCGGCCGATGCCGGCAACGCCACGCCCGACGAAGTGATCGTCAAGATTCACGAAGCCGTCCAGTACTTGAACGACAAGGGCCTGGCCGGCTTTTCGGATTTCAACAACAACAAGGACGCCCGCTGGGTGTGGAAGGACAGCTACGTGTTCGTCTATAGCTGCCGGGACAACGTGATGATCGCGCACCCGCTGCGGCCGGATATGGTGGGCAAGCCGATCCTGCAGATGAAAGACGACAAGGACAAGCCGCTGTTCCAGGAAATGTGCAAGGCGGGCGCCAGCAAGGATGGCGGCTGGGTCGAATACTGGTGGCCGAAACCGGGCGAAGCCAAGGCCTCCCGCAAGATCTCCTTCGTCCATAGCGCCGAGGTTTCTTTCAAACCGGACATCCAGGTCGGCGCCGGAATTTACGACGACAAAATGAGCGTCGAGGACTTGAACAAGCTCGCCACGCAGGCCAAGCAGATCAAGAAAGACGCGCCCTAGGCACGTTTGCGCGGTCGAACAAAAACCCGAACCGCCCCAGACAGCCGGGGCGGTTTTTTATTGGCCCGACGGCACCGTGTTGGCGTTGGCCCGGTACGTGATGGTTTCGTAAAGCCGGCCCTTGGGCGGCTTGTCCGTGATCTGCTCGCGGCCCTTGTCGTCGCGCCAGCGGTAGAGCGGTCCGGTGTATTCCGGCAAGCCGGGCAGCCAGCCGCGAGCCCAGGAGGGCACCTCTTGCGGCGTCGTGTACCAATACAGCACCAGTCCGCCCAACAGCCCCAACCCGATCAACAGCCACGCGGGAGCCCTGCCCGCCTGCCGTCTCGGGCCGGCCGAAGCCGAACATCGCCGCGCGCCGAGATCGTCACGCCCCTCACCGCGCTGCCGCATAACGCCTCTCCCACCGCTCACCGCCAATCGCCCCGCAAAGCCACGACCCGCTCGCGCAACACCGCCGATGTCGCCCGTTCCGGCGGAATCGGCTCGCCCACCACCAACTCGATCCGCGACCAAAATCGGCGCGGGAAGTGACTCATCGCTTTCCCGAGGCGGCGGCTGAAGAAACTGCCCCACAATCCCCGCAGGGCCATCGGCACCACCGGCGCCGGCGTGCGCTGGATAATCTGCTCGATGCCGGCCTTGAACGGACCGATTTCGCCATCGCCGGTGAGCTTTCCTTCCGGGAAAATGCCCACCACTTCGCCCTCTTCCAGATAGCGGGCCACCCGGTCGTAGGCTCGCTCCAGGATGTCGGGATCTTCCCGCGCCGGGGCGATGGGAACGGCGCCGGCGGTGCGAAAGACGAAATTCAACACCGGGATCTTGAAAATCTGATGATCCATCACGAACCGGATCGGTCGCCGGCAACAGCCGATCACCACCAGGGCATCCATGAAGCTGACGTGATTGCACACCACCACCGCCGGCCCCTGGTCGGGCACATGTGCTCCAATCCCCTCGTCTTCAACCGGTAGCCGATGTTCACCAGAATCCAGACGATGAACCGCATCAGGAATTCGGGGACCAGGGCGAAGATGTAAACCGCCACCGCCGCGTTGAAAATCGCCATCACCAGCAGCAACTGCGGGATGCTCAAACCCCGGTCCAGCAGCGCGACGGCGATCAGGGCCGCCGCCACCATGAACACGGCGTTGATGAATGTTGTTGCCGGCGATCACCCGAGACAGATGGCTCGGCTCGCTGCGCTGCTGCACCAGCGCGTACAGCGGCACGATGTAGATGCCGCCGAAAATGCCGATGCACACGATATCCAGCACCACCCGCCAACTGCCGGGCTGCGCCAGAAACGCCCACATGCCCAGCAGTTCCCCGCCCGGCGGCGGCGGCGCCGGAGTGGCGAAAAACAGGTCCACCCCGAACACGGTCAGGCCGATGGAGCCGAACGGCACCAGACCGATCTCGACCATCCGCCCGGACAGCCGCTCGCACAGCAGCGAACCCACCCCGATGCCGATGGCGAACAGCGTCAGCAGCAGCGTCACCACATGCTCGCCACCGCCGAGGGTCAGCTTGGTGAAGTTGGGCAGTTGCGCCAAATAGACGCTGCCCACGAACCAGAACCAGGAAATGCCCAGCACCGACTGGAAAACGGTGAAGTTCCGGTAGGTGAACTTGAGGATGTTCCAGGTCTCGCTGGCGGGATTCCAGTTGATTTTCAAATCCGGCGCGGCGGGCGGCGCCTCGGGAATGGCCAAGCTGCTGAAAAAGCCGAGGACGGCGATGGCGATGACCGCGCAGGACACCCACAGGTGCCCGCCCTGCTGGGCGATCAGAATGCCTCCGAGCAGGGTGCCGAGCAGGATGGCCATGTTGGTGCCCATCTCGATCCAGGCGTTGCCGCCGACCAGTTCCTCCGGCTTCAGATGTTGCGGCATGATGCTGTACTTCACCGGCCCGAACAGCGTCGAGTGAAAGCCCATCATGAACAGCATCGCGATCAGCAACGGCACGTTATCCAGCACGAATCCCGTCGCCGCGCCGAGCATGATGGCGATTTCCAGCAGCTTGACCCAGCGGATATAGCGCGACTTCTCGAACTTGTCGGACAGTTGCCCGGCGGTCGCCGAAAACAGAAAGAACGGCAGCACGAACAGGCCGGCGCAGAGATTGATCAGCACGTTGGCTCGGGCGGGATCGGATGCCGCCACCTGGAACGCGATCAGGATGATCAGGGCGTTTTTGAACACGTTGTCGTTGAACGCGCCCAGAAACTGGGTGACGAAGAACGGCAGGAACCGCCGCTCCCTCATCAGCGTGAATTCGTTGTCGTGAGCCATGCGGCGGGATTCTCCAAGGGCGGGACAGCCCCGTTAAGAGCCTGAACGGAAACTCCCCTTTACCCGATGGGCGAGGGGAGTTTATTTGCGGTATCCAAGGTCTCAGCCTCAACCCTTCTCCATCGCTTTCGTCTCCGGCTCGGCTCTCCATATCCGATAACGCGCTTCCGCGCCATCGGGGACGTACACCACGATGGGCAACCGGCTGTTGTAGCGGATGATGTAGGGATCGCCACCGAGGGCGACAAATCGGGCCACTTTCGGCGCGGTGGGATCGACGGCTATCCGCGTGCCGGCCATCGGTCCAAGATCGCCGACATTGTATCGTGGGAATCCCCAGCCCTGGATCGTTGTTTCTTCGATTTTGCCGCCGAAGAAGTATCGATTCCTTTCATCGACCTGAACCGTCTTGCCGACGATCAATTCCACCCTGAAAGCGGATTCGTCATCCCGTGCCGGAAGCTGTAGCACATAGCGAACCGTTCCCTCCCCGGCTGGAGGAAAAGCCTTCATATCATCCGCTGCCACTTGGCTTGTCATCACCGTCGAGAAAAACCAGAGAATCGCGCTCAGATAGACCGTTTTCATTTTTCCTCCCGATCTCGAAATTTGGACAGCGAGCTTTGAAGGCTTTAGCAATCCCGGTCAGACACATCCCACCACCAGCGGCATATACTGCAAGCATACTTCCTTCCGGGAAACCCCACCATGCGCCCCGCCACCCATGACTTGCTGACCCGCGAAGCCACCGATTGGCACCAGCAGGGATTGATCGACCGCTCTCTGCTGGACGTACTGCTCGGACGCTACGCACGTCGCGGCGAATTTTTGGCCACGTTGCTGAAATGGCTGGGATTATTCGCCATTTTCCAACTGGGATTGGGGGTGCTGGCTTTCATCGCGCTGATGTCGAAGTCGGCCGGTGTGGCGACGGTCCTGCTGGGCGCGGTCAGCGTCGGCTTATGGTACTTCGGGGTGCGAATGGCGACCGATCCGCGCCGGCGTTACCCGTTTACCGGCGCGGTGCTGGTGACCGCCAGTTTGGCCGCGATGTTCGGGACCTTCGTGCTGCTGTACATCGCGCTGAACGGCGAGCCCGAGGGTCGCGCCATCCCCGCCCTCATGCTGCTGACCAGCGTGCCTGCCGCGCTCACGGCTTACCGCTACCGCTTGCGCTGGCCCTTGCTGTTGGCGCTGCTGTGGTTCTTCCACGGTCTGGGAGCCTGGCACACTTACGGCGGGCATGGCGCCTATTTCGCCGACATCCAGGACCCGAGGCTGATGGCGGTCATCGCGCTGGCCGCCATCGCGCTGGGCGTCTCGCACGAGCGACGGTTGGAAATCGGCCCCTTGCGGCGTTGTATCGGCTTCGGCGGCTTGTACCTGATTTTCGGGCTGCTGTATCTGAACCTGTCGCTGTGGTTCCTCACCCTGCCGCACGGACCGCTGGACTGGGTCCTGGCGTTCACCGCCGCGTGCATCGCGCAAATCGTCGCCGGCGCCCGCTTGCGCGATACCCGTTTCACCGGCTTCGGCATCGTGTTTCTGGCGATTGACCTGTACACCCGCTATTTCGAGCATTTCTGGGATCGATTGTCCGCCGGCACGTTTTTCCTGCTCGGCGGCACGCTGGCCATGTTTCTCGGCTACGCCTTCGAGCGCCAGAGCCACGCCAACCTGACGGACCGGCGGCCATGAACCCGATATCCCGCAACCGCCGCGTCCGCCGGGAGCTGGACGAACTGCTGCGCCATGGTCTGCTGGACGAAGCGACTCACCAGCGATTGCGCGAGCGCTATCCGACCGAGGGCTGGGACTGGCGCTCTCTGGGCCGCTGGTTCCTGATCTTCGGGGCGATCAGCGTCATGGCCGGGCTGACGATTCTCGGCCGGACCTTGTTCGACTTCACCCTGACCAAACTGGCGGTGCTGGAAGGCATCGCCATGCTCGCCAGCTTCGGCGGTGCCCAGTGGCTCAAGCGCACCCGTCCCGGCCTGACCTGGAGCGCCCTGAGCTTGGAATTGCTGGGTGGACTGGTGTTGATCGGCCTGACCTTTACGCTGGGGATCATCTATTCCACCGGCTCCGGCAACTGGCCGGCGCTGCTGCTGATCGACTTGATCCTTCTGCTCGGTTCGAGCTACGCGCTGCGAAACCCTCTGCTGCTGGTGCTGAGCGCGGTGGTGTTTTTCTGCTGGTTCGGCGGTTTCACCGGCTATGAATCGGGCTGGGGGGCTTACTGGTTCGGCATGAGCTACCCCTTGCGGTTTCTGGCTGCGGCCGCGACCCTCATCGCCGTCGCGGTGATTCACCGGGAAAGCGAAAGCGGCCCGCTGGCGCCGTATCGGGGCTTCTTCAAGGTCTGGCTGTCCAGCGGCTTGTTCTTCGCGGAAATGGCGCTGTGGCTGCTGTCGCTGTTCGGCAATTTCGATCTGGAAACCCATCGCTGGCATCTGGCCGGAGCAGCCGAGCTGTTTCTGTTCAACGCGCTGTGGGCGGGATTGAACGTCGTCCTGATCGGGCTGGGGGCGCGGCTGGCGATGCGAATGCTGACCGGCTACGGCGCGACATTCCTGATCATTCAAATTTATACACTGTTCTTCGCCCATCTGGCCGAAGCGCTGGGGTTGACGTTCAGCCTGCTGATCGCCGGCAGCGGCGCCTTGGCACTGACGTTTTACCTGGAACGGTGGCGGCGTGAAAAGACGTAAAATGCTCCTGAATTTTTGATGCGGATCATTCGGAATGCGTCTAATACATACTTCGGACTGGCATCTCGGCCAGACCTTTCACGACTTCGACCGCAGCCACGAACATCGATGCTTCCTAAATTGGTTGCTCGATACCCTGGAAGCCGAACAGGCCGATGCCCTGCTGATCGCCGGCGACGTGTTCGACAATTCCAACCCGTCTGCCGACGCTCAGAAACAGTTTTACCGTTTCCTGACCGCCGCCAAGCGCCGCGTTCCCGAACTCGACATCGTGGTCATCGCCGGCAACCACGACTCGGCGGGCCGGCTGGAAGCGCCCACGCCACTGCTCGAAGCCTTCGACATTGCCGCCATCGGTTATACCCGCGATCCGCAAGCCGGCATCCAGCTCGACCGGCTGGTAGTCCCCCTCAAAAACCGCGACGGCGAAGTCGCCGCCTGGTGTCTGGCGATTCCCTTTCTGCGGCCCGGCGACGTGCCTCGCGTGGAAACGGACGGCGATCCCTATCCGGAAGGCGTCAAACAGCTTTACCGGCAAACCCTGGAAGTCGCCCTGAACCGCCGGGAAAGCGGTCAGGCCATCGTCGCGCTCGGCCATTGCCACATGAGCGGCGGGCAAACCTCGGAGGATTCCGAGCGGCCCATCGTGATCGGTGGTTTGGAGAAATTGCCGGTGGAGATGTTCGATCCGGCCATCGCCTATGTCGCTCTGGGCCATCTGCACCGCGCCCAGCAGGTCGGCGGCCAAACGCGAGTGCGCTATTCCGGCAGTCCCTTGCCGATGTCGTTCACCGAAATCAACTACCGCCATCAGGTGGTCCGCGTCGATCTCGACGGCGATTCGGTCGCCGAAATCATGTCGATTCCCGTGCCGCGTTCCGTGGCGTTGCTGCGGGTGCCCGAACAGCCCGCGCCGATCGATGAAGCGCTGGACGCCCTCAATGCGCTCGATTTGCCCGACGCGCCATCCTCCGATACGTGGCCCTATCTGCAAGTGCGGGTTCAGTCCAATACCTTCGACCGGACGCTACGCACTCGAATCGAATCGATTCTGGAAAAAAAGCCGGTGCGGCTAGCCCATATAGAACGGTCCAGCCCACTACGCGGAGACCGCTCGACCGTCGCCTTTCAATCCATCGATGAAATCAAGCGGCTGGAGCCGGCCGGCATCTTCAAGGAACTCTGCCTTCAAGAACTGCAACGAGAACCATCCGCCGAATTGCTCGCCGCTTTCGCCGAACTGTTAACCGCCGACGATGAAGGGATGGCGCCATGAAAATCCTGGCCATTCGCGGCAACAACCTGGCGTCGCTGGCCGGGGAGTTCGAGGTTCACTTCAGCCGAGAACCGCTGGCTTCCGCCAACCTGTTCGCCATTTGCGGGCCGACCGGGTCCGGCAAAAGCACGCTGCTCGACGCGCTCTGTCTGGCGCTTTACGACAAGACGCCGCGCCTGAACCGCGATAGAGCCAACAGCGTCGATCTGCCCGATGTCGGCAAGGAAACCATCACCCCACGCGACCCCCGGTATCTGTTGCGTCGCGGGACCGGCAACGGTTACGCCGAAGTCGATTTCGTGGGCAATGACGGCGTCGAATACCGCGCCCGCTGGAGCGTGCAACGCGCGCACCGCAAAGCGGATCGGCCCTTGCAAGACACCAAAATGGAGTTGAAAACTCTCGCCGACGAGCAACCGATCGGCGGAAAAAAAAGCGAGGTCTTGGAAGAAATCAGAAAGCGGCTGGGCCTGGAATTCGACCAGTTCACCCGTGCGGTGCTGCTCGCTCAAAACGAGTTCGCCGCGTTTTTAAAGGCCGACAACGATGCGAGGGGGACACTGCTGCAAACGCTGACCGGGCTGGATATCTACGAGAAGATTTCCGTCCGCGCCCATCAGCGCGCCAAGGCCGAGCAGCAGGTGCTCGACGATCTGAACGCCCAACTGAAAGGCCATCAGACCTTGACCGCCGAGGAGCGCGCCGAACTGGAACAAAAGTTCTCGACCGCCAAAGCGGAAACCTCGGCACTGGAACAACGCAAGGCTGAACTGGACCAGCAAAGCCGTTGGCACGAAAGCTGGGAAAACCTCAAGCAAGCCGAGCAGCAGGCGCGGGAAGCTTTGCGAGCAGCGGTCTTCATTCAAGAATCCGCCGCGCCCCGACACGCTTATTTCGGCCGGGTGGAATCCGTGCAAGACGCTCGGCCGCTCGCGGCGGATGTCGAACGCACGACCGGCGAGATCGGGACCAATCGCCGTGCCGCGTCCGACGCGGAAGATCGACTGGCCGAAACCCAGCGCGACCGGCGGCAGGCCGAAGATGCCTTGGCCCAGACCTCACAGGCAGTCGCCGATGCCGAGCAGGCCAAAACGGCGGCCAATCCCGACCTCGATAAAGCCAAGGCACTCGACGCCGAAATCGCGCTGCTGGTCCCCAATCACCAAGCCGCCGCCAAGGCGCGGGACGATGCCCGAGAAGCCGAGGCCAGGGCGCAAAGCAACCTGGCCGACAAGCGATCCGAAAGCGAGCGGGCCGCCCAGAAATTGCAAACCGCCCAAGACTGGCTGGCGGCGCACGAGCGGTTGCGACCGCTCGCCGAAAACTGGCCACGCTGGGATACGCTGCTCGATCAAGCCGCCAACCTTCAAAACGACTCGCGCGAATCCAAACGGGCTATTACCGGCAAACGGCAGGACGAAACGGAACAGCGACAGGCGCGGGACCAAGCCAAAGCGATGTTCGCCAAAGCCGAAACGGCGCTCCAAGCGGCAGAAATCGAACTCCAAAGGACCGCTCAAACCTTGGCCGAATTCGATCTCGAAGCCTTGGCCGGGCGTCGCTCGACTCTCGAAAGCCGTCGCGACCAGATCGCCCATGCCGAGAAGCTGTGGAAGGTATTGGCGGACTCCCTCGACCGCCAGCGGGAATTGGACGGCGAAGCGAGAATGTTGCGGGAACAACTCGCCAAAGCTGAAGCCGAGTTGACCCGCATCGTTGCGGCCAAACCGACCGCAACCGCCCGGCTGGAACAGGCGGAAAAATCGCTGAAAACCGCCGAAGTCGCTTGCGCCGAGCGCGTCGAGACCTTGCGGGAAAATTTGGAGGCAGGCTCGCCCTGTCCGGTCTGCGGCGCGACGGAACACCCTTACGCGCTTGGCGATGCCCCGTCGCGCGCCCTGCTGGCCGGTCTCAAAACCGAAGTCGGCGCATGTCGGAAAGAACTGGATGATCTGGTTGCACGGGAAGCGACCCATAAAGCCAATTTCGCCGGTGGCCGCCAGCGTCTGGCCGATCTCGCCAAGGAACGGGAATCTTTGGCCGGCGCTATCCGGCGGGACACTGACGCCTGGAACGCGCATCCGGTCGCAGCGGAGGCGGCAACCATCGAGTCCGCCGACCGTCTAGCATCATGGTTCACTGCTCGCAACCAATCGGCACAGGAACAACTCGATGCGATAAAGCGGCAAGAAACCGACCAGCGACAGGCCAACAAAGCCAGGGACGAGGCGCAAAAAGCCCGGGACAACGCTCAACGACAGCATTCGGCGGCACGGGATGCGCTGACCGCCGCGCAAGCCGAACTCGATAAAACCGCTCAGGCGCTCCAAGCGGCCATCGCCCGCCAAGAAGAAACCACCCAACAATTGAACCAGCGGTTGGACGCGCTGGACGCCGCTTTCGCCGGACAAAGCTGGCGTCCGGCATGGCAGGCCGATCCCGCCGCTTTCCACCGTGAACAAGGAAAACAGGCCGCGCAATGGATCAGCCAAAGCAAAACCGTCGAACGGCTGCAAGCCGATCTCGGCACGCTCGGAACCGAAATCAACAACCTCACCGCAACCGCCACCGAAAAAACCGCACACCTCCGCCGCGCCTCCGAAGCTTTTGAGACCGCCGACCACGCGCTTCGGGAGAAGCGCCAGCAGCGGCAAGCCCTGTTTGACGGGCGCCCGATCACAGAGGTGGAGACGGAGCTCTGCCAAGGCAATCGAAGACACCAAGACTCAAACACCAGCAGCAAACTCTGGCACGGCAAAAAGCGGCCGAAGCCCAAGCCAGCGCCGAAGCCGTGCTCGGGCAGGCCAAACAAGCCCTCGCCGCCAGCCAACAGGCGGCAGATCGGGCCAGCGCGACGCTGGGTGTCTGGATCGCCAAATTCAATACCGATCATCCCGACGAAGCATTGGATCATCCCCAGCTTGGCGCCCTCCTCGCCCACGATAGCGCCTGGCTCACGCGACAGCGGGAGGAGTTACGGCAACTCGCCGACACCGTCCGGGACGCGGAAACGACCCTCCGGGAACGCCAGTCGCGACGGGAGGATCACGAACGACAGCGCACCACGCCAAACCCGGCGGATGAGGTGCGAGCCGAACAAACGCGGATCGGCCAGGAATGGGAACAAGCCAAGCAACGAGTCACGGAATCCGAATTTATTCTGCGCCAGGACAACGAGCGCAGCGCTCGAACAGCGGCCTTGCGGGCAAGTATCGCCAAACAGGAAGCCATCAACGGGCGGTGGAACCAACTGGACGGATTGATCGGCTCTTCCGACGGCAAGAAATTCCGCAACTACGCCCAGCAATTTACCCTCGAAGTGCTGCTCGGCTACGCCAATCGGCACCTGTCGGACCTGTCCCGCCGCTATCGGCTGGAGCGGGTCAAGGACACGCTTGGCCCTGCTGGTGGTGGATCAGGACATGGGCGACGAACCCCGCTCGGTGCATTCGCTGTCCGGCGGCGAATCTTTTCTGGTTTCGCTGGCGCTGGCGCTCGGTCTCGCCTCGCTGTCCTCCAACCGGGTCCGGGTGGAATCGCTGTTCATCGACGAGGGCTTTGGCAGTCTCGACGGCGACACGCTGCGGATCGCGATGGACGCACTGGATAAACTGCAAGCCCAAGGCCGCAAGGTCGGCGTCATCTCGCACGTCCAGGACATGACCGAGCGAATCGGCGTTCAGATTCAAGTGCGGCGCCAATCCGGCGGAAAAAGCCGGGTCGAGGTGCGGAGCGTTTAGCTCTCGGAAAAAACTCGCGCTCGCGGCACTCCGATCTCGATCGGCCAACAATATCAGAGTTGCCGTCTTCCGCCGGGGATCGGCTCAAAAGGCCGGGGCCGGGCGCGAAGCTTCGCGCTGACTCCAATCGCAAAGATAATCCAAGACTCGGGAAAACAGCCATGTTTCATTCGTTGAGAAAACCCGAAGTCCTGATCGCTACCCTGGCGGCCGCCGGGATTCTGATGGTGACCATGGGCGTGCGCCAGTCGCTCGGCTTGTTCGTGAACCCCTTAATGCTATCGACCGGCCTCGGTATCACCACGATCAGTCTCGCCCTCGCCGTAGGCCAGTTCGCCTGGGGAGCGATTCAGCCCATCGCTGGAGGTCTGGCCGACCGCTTTGGTCCTCGCCCGGTTTTGATCGGCGGCTTGGCGGTGATGGCCATCGGCAGCGCGATAACCCCTTTCATGACATCGGGATTTGGCCTGACCGTCTCGCTGGGTCTACTCGCGGCCATCGGGTCGGGCGCGGGGAGTTTTTCCGTGTTGATCGGCGCGGCTGCCCGGCGGTTGCCGGCCGTGGCGCACGGCTCGGCGGCGGGAGCCATCAACGCCGGGGGCTCGTTCGGTCAGTTCGTTTTTGCGCCGATCCTGCAAAAACTGATTCAGGCCGTGGGTTGGATGGGGACGATGTGGGCGATGGCGCTGATAACGCTGGCGGCCTTGCCGCTGGTCGGCGTCTTGACGAAGCGGGCGGAAGCGCCCGCCAAGCACGCCGGGACCGATACAGGAGTGCTGAAAGCTATCGGCGATTCCTTGAAAGATCCGAGCTATCTGTTTCTCCACGCCGGCTTTTTCACTTGCGGATTCCACATCGCTTTTCTGGTGACGCATTTGCCCGGAGAAGTGGCTTTGTGCGGCTTGCCTCCTTCGGTTGCCAGTTGGTCGCTCGCCATCATCGGCCTCGCCAACATTTTCGGCAGCCTGTTCGCGGGTTCGTGCGTCTCCAAGTACCGCAGCAAACACGTCCTGGCGGTCATGTACGGCTCGCGCGCACTGCTGATCGCCTGGTACTTGCTGATGCCGAAAACATCGTTCACCTACTATCTGTTCGCGGCGGGACTGGGCTTCACCTGGCTGGCGACGGTGCCGCCGACCGCCGCCATCGTCGGCAAGCTGTTCGGGGTCAGGTATCTGGCGACCCTGTTCGGGATGACCCTGCTCTCGCACCAGATCGGCGGTTTTTTTGGCGCTTTTTTGGGCGGTTGGGCCATCACCCGGTTCGGCGACTACGGCTGGATGTGGTACGCCGACATGGCCCTGGCCGGGCTGGCCGCCATCGTGAATTTGCCGATCCGGGAGGCGCCGGTCGCCAGATCGCTGGCGGCGTGACGCGACCATCGAGCGAAACCGCTATCCCGCGAAAAATGCCTGCACCCGCTCCAGCTTCCGCGTTCTCGGCATCGGCGGCAAACTGTCCAGAAACACCCGCCCGTAGGATTTGCTCACGATCCTCGGGTCCCCCAGCACCAGCACCCCCCGGTCGGTGAAGTCGCGAATCAGCCGGCCCACCCCCTGCTTCAGGGTAATGACCGCATGGGGAAGCTGATAGCTCAGAAACGGGTCCTCGCCGTGCTGGCGTATCGATTCGATGCGCGCCTGCACCACCGGATCGCCGGGCGCGGCGAACGGCAGCCGGTCGATGACCACGCAGGACAGCGCCTCGCCGCGCACGTCCACCCCTTCCCAGAAACTGGCGGTTCCCAGCAACACCGCGTTGCCCAAGGCGCGAAACTGGCGCAGCAGCGCCGCCTTCGGTCGCTGGCCTTGCACCAGCAGCGGATAGTCCAAGCGTCCCGCCAGCAACTCCGCCGCCTCGCGCAAGGCCCGGTAGCTGGTGAACAGCAGAAACGCCCGCCCCCGGCTGGCGGCGAGCACCGGCAGGCTCGCCTCCACCAAGGCCGCCGTATGGCGCGGCGAACCGGGATCGGGCAGTTCCGGCGGATGGTAGAGCAAGGTGTTCCGGGCGAAATCGAACGGGCTGTCCAGCCGTAGCCCCTCGTAATCGTGCAAGCCCAGCCGCGCCGCGAAGTGCTCGAACCCCTGGCCCACCGCCAGCGTCGCCGACGTGAAAATCCAGGCGCCCCGTTGCCCCTCCATCCGTCCCCGAAAGGTCGGCGCGATGTCGAGCGGGGTCAAGCTCAGGGTGAACCCCCGCCCGCGCGTTTCGAACCAGCGCACGTTGTCCGGCCCGCTTTCCACCCCGGTCAACGCGGCCAGGCGTTGGGCCAAATCTTCTCCCCGCCGGTGGCAGTTCTCCAGCCCCTTGCCGCGCTGGGCCGCCTCTTTCAGCGCCTCGCGCAGCCGATCCAACGCCCCGCTCAGCTCGCCGACCGCTTCTCGAACGGGTGGCAGTTCCGCAACTTCTCGCCACGGCGCCCGGCGATCCGCCTGACCCAGCGCCTCTCGCAGCGCGTTCGTCGCCGGTTCGAGCGCTTCGGCTCGCCGGCGCAAATCGGCGAAATCCGCCGCATCCCGCGCCTGCTCCACCACCGTATCTCGCGCCAGCTCGGCCAGTTGCCGGCTACCCAACGACTTGCCGAAAAAATGGCTGGCCACTTCGGGCAACTGGTGCGCCTCGTCGAGGATGAACGCTTCCGCGCCGGGCAGCAGTTCGGCGAAGCCGGTCTCCTTGATCGCCATGTCGGCGCAGAACAGATGATGGTTGATGACCAGCACATCCGCCGCCAACGCCTCGCGCCGGGCCTTGACCAGAAAGCAGTCGGCGATGCGCGGACAATCCTGCCCCAAACAGTTGTCCACGGTGGAGGTGACGCGGGGCCAGATCGGGGAAGTTTCCGGCACGTCGGCGATTTCGGCGATGTCGCCGCTGCGGGTCCGAGTCGACCAGGCTCGGACCCGGTGCAGCTCGGCGACCTGCTCGCGCGAACCCAGCCGTCCGGTTTCTTCGACGGCTTGCAGCCGGTACAGGCAGAGATAATTGCCACGTCCCTTCAGCAACGCCACTCGCACCGGGACATCCAGCGCCTTGCGCACCACCGGCAGATCCCGCTGATAAAGCTGGTCCTGCAAGTGGCGGGTGCCGGTCGAAATGATGACCCGCGCTCCGGCCAGCAGCGCGGGCACCAGGTAAGCGTAAGTCTTGCCGGTGCCGGTGCCGGCTTCGACGATCAGCGTCCCCTCCCCGCCCAGCGTGGCGGCGACCGCCTCGGCCATTTGCTGCTGCGACGAGCGTGGCGCGAACCCCGGCACTTGGCTCGCCAAGGGGCCGTCCGGTCCCAGCAGTTCGGCCGCGTTCAAGGCGGCGCCACGCTACCGAGCGGCCTCAATGGGATAGCTGCGACGCCCGCGCCTCGGCTTCATCGGCCCCTGCCGCGTTGCCGGCCGCCTTGCGGGCGGAGCCGATCAACTTCCAGTTGCGCGACTGCAAGGCCCGGTTGCCCCCGGCCAGGTTGTTGGATTTGCTCGCCAGCGATTCGGCTTGCTGATACTGGCCTTGATGCAGGCGGATTTGAGCCAGATCGTGCCAGATGCCGGCGTTGCGCGGCTCGACGCGCAGCGCCCGCTCCAGGGCGGCGCCCGCCTTGTCCAACTGGTTGCTCTTGACGTACTTGTCGGCGCTTTCCAGCAACGCGACCACCGCCTGATTGCCGTCGCGGGAAATCTCCGCCGGGGGCAGATCGGCCGGCGGTTTCGGCGGCGGGGCAGGTCGAGGCGCGGGTGCTGGCGGTGCGGCCGGAGCCGGAGCCGGAGCCGGAGCCGCCGAAGGTGCGGTCATGGCCACCGTTGCATCCGCCGGCGCGGTCGTCCCGGCCGCCGCCGGGGGAGGAGCCGGTGGCTTCGGGCGGGGCGGCGGCACCACCGCCGGTTGCGGCTCGGGTAGCGAACCCGGCGCCGGCCGAGATGGCGGGGGATACGGCGCGGCGGCGCCCGGCGGATAAGCCGGCGGCCGGTAGCCTTCCGCCGAGCTTGGCGGATACGCGGGCGGCCGATTCCCGCCGCTCGCATTGGGCGGATACGGCCGCGCGGGCGCGCTGCCGTAGGCATTCGGATAGGTCGGCGCGGCGGCGGGCGGCGCGGCGGCGGGACCATAGGCATTGGGCGCGGCCGGATAGGGAGAGGAATATTCCCGGGGTAAAAGCGGGTCTTCCTGGGGTATCCCGCCCACATCCGGCTGCGGTGTCCGAGGCGGTTGCGCGGGATAGGCGGCGGGCGGGCGGCGGGCGGCGCGATCCACCACCGGCGCCTTGGCGACGGGTTTGGTGGCGGGCTTCTGAGTATACGGTGTCGTCGAGCAGGCCGTCACTCCCAACGCCAGGGCCAGAACGATCGGACCCGGCTTCACAATTGCTTTCATCGCTTCCCCCTCACGGGTTCGAAGGTCTCCAACTGATAGCCACGAACCATAACGAAATCGGTCATATAATAGCGTTACTTTACCTGTTCACCCTGCTGGCCGCCACATGGAATTGACGGACCGGCGAACCGCCGAGACACCCGCCGACGGCGTGATCGAATCCCGCCGGATCGTCGCCTCATTCCATCAGGCGCTGGAAGAAATCGCTCATCCCGCCATCCCCCCCTCCATCGTCGGATTTATCCCCGCCACCGGCGGGTTTGGCCACCCGCCGGACCGGCGGGCTGCAAGACGCGGAACCGTGCGGTTCCGACCCGGCCAGAAACGGCACCTGCTGGCCGCGCCGGCAACCCTGGCCGAGCCGCAACCCGCTGCGGGGATCCACCCAGACTTCCTCGACGCCGGCCGGCGGCGGGGCATCGAGCGGCTCCAGCTTCATGCCCGCCATCAGATCCATCCATACCCGCAAGGCTCCGCTCGCGCCGCTGAGACCGGTGGGCTTGTTATCGTCGCGCCCCACCCAGACCACGGCCAACCGATCACCGCTGAAACCGGCGAACCAGCTATCGCGATAGTCGTCGGTGGTGCCGGTTTTGCCCGCGATGTTCAAATCGGGCGACAATTTGCTTTTCATCGCGCTAGCGGTCCCGGCCTTCACCACCTGTTGCATGGCGTTGGTGACCAGATAGGCCGGCCCCGGATCGACCGCCTTTTCCACGTCCAAGGCGTAATGTTGCAGCGATTGGCCGGTGGCGTTGGTGACTTCGCGGATGGCGCGCAGCGGAATGCGGAACCCTCCGCTGGCGATCCCCTGATAAACTTGCGTGATCTCGAACGGCGTCATGTCCACGCCGCCCAACAGCAAGGACGGGTACGGCTTCAGATCCCGATCCAGCCCCAGCCGCCGGAGCATCTTCACCACGTTGATCACGTCCACATCCAGACCCACCCTAACTGCGGGAACGTTGTAGGAGCGCGCCAGCGCGTCGCGCAGGGTGACCCGGCCGTGGTAGCGCTTGTCGTAGTTGGCCGGGCTCCAGCGTCGGCCACCCGAAGTGTGGACCAGAGGGCTGTCGTTGATCAGGGTGGTCAGGGTATAGCGGTCGGGCTGTTCCAGGGCGGTCAGATAAACCACCGGCTTGAGCAGCGAACCGGCCAGTCGCTTGGCGTCGAGCGCCCGGTTGAAGCCGATCGCCTTCGGCTCGCGATCCCCGACCATGGCCAGAATCTCGCCCGTCTGGGTGTCGACCACGATGGCCGCGCCCTGCAGCGGCCGGGCCTTGGGCTGACTCCTTTCCAGCGGCGTCAAACTGTTGGCCAGGGTATTTTCGGCGGTGGCCTGGACGCGCGGATCGAGCGTGGTGAACACGCGCAATCCCTCGGTCACCAGATCCTCCGGTTTGTAGTATTGGCGCAACTGGCGCTGCACCAACTCCAAAAAGGCCGGATAGCCGGTGATGCCGCTGGCGGCCTTGGGCGTCACGTCCAGCGGCATTTCGTCGGCGACCGCCGCATCCTCGGCACTGATCAGGTTTTGCTCGACCATCACGTCCAGCACTAGGCTGCGCCGTTCCTTCGCCCGGTCGGGATGCTTGCGGGGATCGTACTGCGAGGGTCCCTTGACGATCGCGACCAGCAAGGCGATTTGATGCAACTCCAGATCTTCCAGCGGGACGCCGAAATAAAACTGGCTGGCCAAGCCAAAACCGTGGATCGCCCGACTGCCGTCCTGGCCGAGATAGATGGCGTTGGCATACGCTTCGAGAATCTCGTCCTTGCCGTAACGCGAATCGATCAGGATCGCCATCAGGGCTTCGTTGATCTTGCGCTTGAGGGTCCGCTCGTTGCTGAGGAACAGGCTCTTCACCAACTGCTGGGTCAGGGTGCTACCACCTTGCACGGTCCGCCCGGCCCGCAAGTTGGCGACCATCGCGCGAAAAATGCCCTTGGGGTTGACGCCGGCGTGCTCGAAGAACGAGCGATCCTCGATCGCCAGCAGGGTATCCACCAGGGCCGGCGGCAAATCTTTGCCCTTGAGCAGGATGCGATCCTCGTAGTGCGACGGATAAATGCCGGCGATTTCAGGGGGATCGAGCCGCAACAAGCCCGGCTTTTCCTGCCCGTCCAGACTGGTCAGATCGACCAGGATATTGCCGGCGAACACCAACCGGACCTTGCGCACCGGTTCCGCGCTATCCCAGAAAGTAAAATCGCGCGTCACGACCTCGAAGGTTTCGCCATGGCGCGCGTAACTGCCCGACTTGGTCGGCGTCTCGCCGCCGCCGGGCGGCGGCACGCACGCCTCGGGCGGGGGCGGTTTCGGCTTGCGCCGGAGGATCCGCTTGCCGCTCTCGGCCGGTGGCGGCGTCGGTTCGACCGGGCAATTCACGTCGCGATAGCCCAGCAATCGGAGTTCTTGGGCGAAGCCGTCGGCGCCGAGGGCCATGCCTTCGAACAGTTCGAGCGGCCGGGCATAGACCTTGGCCGGCATGGCCCAGCGCTTTTGATCGAATTCGGCGCGGATGACCGCGTCCAGATACAGCATGTAGATGCCCAGCCCGAACGCCACCAGCAGCAATCCGCCCAACGCCAACGAAAATATCAGCGAGAACAGCGAGCGAACCGCTCGCGCCGGGCGCTTCTTGGAATTGCCGGATGCCTTACCTTTAGCCATGTTTGGTTCCAATCGATTCTCGATCCGCTTGGCGTGCCCCGCGCATTCTGCCTTATCCTACCGCCTGGTTTTCATGATTTTGGAGCCGGCGCGTGCACCCCAACCCCTCCCCCGACCGGACCGCCTTGATCGCGGCGCTGCTGCAACCGGGACGCTATCCGCATCCGGTCGCGACCGTCGAGCACTTGCAAACCCACATTTCCCATGTCCTGCTGGCCGGGGACTACGCCTACAAGATCAAGAAGCCCGTGGATCTGGGTTTTCTGGATTTTACCAGTCTGGCGCGACGGAAATACTATTGCGAGGAAGAACTGCGGTTGAATGGCCGGCTGGCCCCGGAACTCTATCTCGATTGCCTGCCCATCGGCGGCGAACCCGCCAACCCCGTTCTGGGCGGCGGCGGCAACCCCATCGAATACGCGGTGCGGATGCGCCGCTTTCCCCAGGACGCGTTGCTGGACCGGGCGCTGGCCGCCGGGCGGCTGGAACCCCGCCATCTGGACGCGCTGGCCCGCCGCTTGGCCGACTTTCATCGCGCCGTTCCCGTCGCCGATCCCGCCGCGCCGTTCGGCCGGCCGGAACGGGTGCGCCAACCGATGCTGGACGATTTCACCCACACCCGGCCGCTGCTGACCGATCCGGCCGACCGCGAGGTCTTGGCTATCGTGGAAGAATGGACCCTGGCGGCTTCCGAGCGGCTACGGTCGAGACTGGTCGAACGCAAAGCCGGGGGCTTCATTCGCGAATGCCACGGCGACCTGCATCTCGGCAACATGGTGCTGGGCGACGCCGGGCGAATCACGATCTTCGACTGTATCGAGTTCAACGACGATCTCCGCTGGATCGATGTCATCAACGATCTGGCCTTTCTGACCATGGATCTGCGCTTTCGCGGCGCCGGCGGCTTCGCCCAGCGAGCGCTGAACGCGTATTTGGAGCACAGCGGCGACTTCGCCGGCGCGGCGCTGCTGTCCTACTACCAGGTCTATCGGGCGATGGTGCGCGCCAAGATCAGCGCCATCCAGAGCGGCCAGGGCGGCGCTTCCGCGACCGACCGAGCCGCCGCCCGCGACCGGTGCTCTGCGTATCTGCGCTCGGCGCTGGCGCTGACCCGGGAACCGACGCCGTTTCTGTTGATCACTCACGGCGTCTCCGGTTCCGGCAAATCGCGTCGGACCGGACAATTGCTGGAGCTGTTCCCCGGCGCGATCCGCATTCGCTCCGACGTGGAACGCAAGCGGCTGTTCGGCCTCGGCCCTCTGGACGACAGCGGCTCCTCCTTCGGCGGGGGACTCTACACGCCCGACGCCAGCGCCCGCACTTATCGGCGCCTGCACGAGTTGGCCGACCAGTTGCTCGCCGCCGGCCACCCGGTGCTGGTGGACGCCACGTTCATGAAGCGCGCGCACCGGCAGCCCTTCCGCGAGTTGGCCGGCCGGCATGGTGTCCCGTTCATCCTGCTCGACTGCGCCGCCGAGGCCGATACCTTGCGGGCGCGGGTCGCGGCCCGGCGGGCGCGCGGCGATGACGCCGCCGAGGCCGATGTCGAGGTGCTGGAGCGGCAACTCCGGCACGACGAGCCGCCGACGGCCGACGAGAATCCGCTGCACAACTGCTGGCGACGCCGATCTGGAACGGCTGCGGGCGGCGATCATCGCTGCGATACCAGCCTTTTCCGTCGCTCGATAGCTTGTTCCCAAAGGGTCTTATCGGCAGCAAACAGGGGGCAGGCACCGATCGCGGATCAAATTCACGTCGCGGGAATGGCGGGCACGTATAATTCGTTTTTTTACCGCTCGACGATGGGGGCACGATGGCGAAATATGACGTTTACGGGATCGGCAACGCGCTGGTGGACATGGAGTATGAGGTCGAGGTGGCCGACTTGGCAGCGCTGTGGATCGACAAGGGCGTGATGACCTTGGTGGACGAGGATCACCAGGTGCGGATGATGGCTCATCTGGCCGCCCACCCCCACCAGCGCAGCTCGGGCGGATCGGCCGCCAATTCGATGATCGCGGTCAGCCAGTTCGGCGGGACCAGCTTTTACTCCTGCAAGGTCGCGGGGGACGATCTCGGACACTTCTACATGAAGGATCTGCTCGACGGCGGCGTGGACACCAATCACCACACCGAGAAGGAACCGGGCCACACCGGGCGCTGCGTGGTGCTGGTCACGCCCGACAGCGACCGCACCCTTTGCACTTTCCTGGGGATCAGCGGTGAACTGTCCGCCAAGGAGCTGGTCGAGGAGGCCCTGCTCGACTCGGAATACTTCTACATGGAAGGCTATCTGGTCACCTCGGAGACCGCCCGCCAGGCCTGCATCGCGGCCAAGCGCCTCGCCGAAGCGGCCGGGGTCAAGACCGCCATCTCTCTGTCCGATCCGAACATGGTCCGGTATTTCAAGGCGGGCTTGCTGGAAATGATCGGTTCCGGCGTGGATCTGTTATTCGCCAACGAGGACGAGGCCAGAGATGTGGCCGGCGCCGCCGACTTGAGCGGCACGGTCGATTACCTGAAAACCCTCAGCAAGGAATTCGTGATCACCCGGGGTTCCAAAGGCGCCCTGGTTTGGGATGGGCAAACGCTGATCGACATCGATCCGGTCAGGGTGGAAGCGGTGGACACGGTCGGCGCCGGGGACATGTTCGCCGGGGCTTTCCTCTACGGCCGGGTTCGGGGTTGGGACCACCGACGCGCCGGGGCTTTGGCTTCGACGGCATCGGCCGAGCTGGTCACCCGCCTGGGGCCGCGCATGGCGGCGGCCGAGACCCGGACCATTCTGCAAAGCTTCCGGTAGCGGGCTACCGCCGCGTCATGCCGTGGCCGGGGAAGTCTCGGCCTTCCGTCATTCTGGCTGCGGCTCCCGCCTGATCCGGTACAACTCCCGCGTCTTCAGCGCCCGCCCGCGCAATTGCTCGGCCAGGGCGGCGCGGGTCAAGCGCTTGATTTCCCTCAGCACGGCCGGGTCGTCCGGGATACCGTCGCGCAACGCCAGCAAGCCCCGGCCAGAGATCGGGACGCCGGTCCGGGTCTGGCTTGCCGCCAGCGGTCCCCGGTCGAGGACATAGCGATAGCGCTCCCCGGCGATGATCGGCGCCCCGCTGGCGGCTTCGCGATCCAGGGTGAGGCCGTAGCCCAGATCTTCCAGCAGTTTTTTCTCGAACCGGCGCAACGGCGGTTCCTCGCCGGGCGCCACCGCGAGTTCGGCCAGCAAGGTTTGGTAGGCGGCGAACAATCCGGGCTGGGGATCTTGGCGCGGCAGCAACCGCACCAGCAACTCGTTGGCGTAGAGTCCGGCCAGCATTCGGTTCGGCGGCAGGGGCGTGGGCCGCCCTGCCTCCTCAGCCGCAGTCAGCGTCGCCAGTTCGCCGGCGCCCGTCCAGGACAGCAACAGCGGCGCGAACGGTTGCAGCAGCCCTTTCAGTCGCGACCGGGGCGAAACGGCACCGCGAGCCACCAAGCCGAGGCGGCCGTGTTCGCGGACCAAGGCTTCCAGCAGCAGGCTGGTATTGAGGTATGGGCGGCGGTGCAGGACAAAGGCGGGCTCCAACGACACGCGCATGGACCAACCCCCCGCAGCGCGCTTCAGCCGGTTCCGGGATCGACGTAGCCCAGGCTGTGCAAGGCTCGCTCGTCGTCCGACCAGCCCTCGCGCACCTTGACCCAAGTCTCCAAAAACACCTTGCGGCCGAGCAGGCGTTCCATGTCCTCGCGGGCTTGGCGACCGACTTCGCGCAGGGTCGCGCCGCGCTCGCCGATCACGATGCCCTTTTGCGTTTCGCGTTCCACCCAAACGATCGCGTTGATCCGCGTCAGCCGCCCCTCTTCGACGAACCGCTCGATTTCCACGGTCAGGGCGTACGGCAATTCCTCCCGCAGCAGCCGGGTCAGCTTTTCCCGGATCAGTTCCGCCACCAGAAACCGCTCGCTGGCGGTGGTGACTTGATCCTCGGGAAACAGAAAGTCGCCGACCGGCAGCAAACCGATGATCGCCCGTTCCAGCGCCGCCACGTTATCGCCTTTCAGCGCCGCCACGGGCACCACCTCGGCGAAATCCCGCCTGCCGGCGATTTCGCGCAGGAACGGCAGCAGCCGGGTTTTGTCGGCGACCCGGTCCACCTTGTTGACCGCCAGCACCACCGGCCCCCGAAAATCGGCCAGCCGCCCCAACACGTCCTCGTCTTCCTCGGTCCAGCGCAAGGCTTCGATCAGAAAAACGGCCACATCCACGTAGTTCAGCACGCTGGCCGCCGCCCGGTTCAGGTAGCGGTTCATCGCCCGCCGGGTCTGGCGGTGCATTCCTGGCGTGTCCACGTAAACGATCTGGGCGTCCGGCAAAGTCTGGATGCCGAGGATGACATGCCGGGTGGTCTGCGGCTTCGGGGCGGTGATGCTGATCTTTTGGCCGATCAGCCGGTTCAGCAGGGTGGACTTGCCGACGTTGGGTCGACCCAGCAGGGCGGCATGGCCGGCGCGAGCCGGGTTCGGGGCGGTCATTGGACTCGCTCCAGCATTTGCCGGGCCGCCTCTTGCTCGGCCTTGCGCCGGCTGCTCCCCGCCGCGACCGTGCGCGCTTCGGCCGCCACGCATTCCACCATGAAGCTCTGCGCGTGCGGTTCGCCTCGAATTTCCAGCACGTTGTAGACCGGCAAAGCCTGCTGCCGGGCCTGCAAATATTCCTGCAAGCGGGTTTTGGGGTCTTTCAATTCGCCGGCGCTCGCCAGTTGCGTCAAGCAGTCCCGGTACAGAAGCAGGATCAAGTCGCGGCAGGGGATCAACCCGCCATCCAAATAAACCGCCCCAAAAATGGCTTCCATGGTGTCCGACAAAATGGATTCACGCCGGAACCCGCCGCTTTTGAGTTCGCCCGGTCCGAGGCGCAGCCAATCTCCCAACTGCAGGCCGCGCGCCAGTTCCGCCAGCGTCTCCCCCTTGACCAAGCTGGCTCGCAGCCGGCTCAGTTCGCCCTCGCTGGCCTTGGGGTAGTGCTGGAACAGATATTCGGCGATGATCATGCTCAGCAAGGCATCGCCCAGAAACTCCAGCCGTTCGTTGTTGCGAGCCGAGGCGCTGCGATGGGTGAGAGACTCCTCCAGCAGTTCGGGCTGGCGGAAGGTATAGCCCAGACCGGCGCTCAACCGGGCGAGAGGCGGGCTCACGGAGCCAGCGGAATCGATTCGTTCACCTTGAGCAAGACGAACAAGCCGTAAAACAGATCCCGCTCGTCCTGGTAGACCAGGTCGATGACCCGCCCGTTGCGCTCGTTGCGGATTTTCAGGTCGCGGGCCGTGATGTTGTTGACGTAGCCGATGTCGAACCGTTTTTGAATCGCGTTTTGAATGTCCTGCGCGCTCATCTGCGCCAGTTGCGGCTCCTTGCGGATGCTCTCGATGGTGGACTTGATCGAGAAGTACTGGATGTACATCGGCACCACCTTCATCGCGATCAGGGCGACGAAGGCGATCGCGATGATCATCAACAACATGCCGATCACGGTGATTCC
The DNA here is from genome assembly GCA_037045685.1 of Candidatus Competibacter sp. Classification (GTDB taxonomy): domain Bacteria; phylum Pseudomonadota; class Gammaproteobacteria; order Competibacterales; family Competibacteraceae; genus Competibacter_A. The sequence continues at coordinate 250,573 of JBAOII010000011.1, read as the reverse complement.
CCGCTGCCGGCCGCTCCGCTCGCGCTCGCTCGACTGTCTTATTCGCATTGCCGTATCCCCCTTTTCTCGCTTACTCGATGCTGTTCCCGATCCGGCCGCAATGGCCGTTGAACGTGATGCAATCCAAATTCATCCAAATAAAAAACGCCTTGCCGATCAGATTTTCCTCGGGCAACACGCCCCAGAAGCGACTGTCGGCGCTGTTGTCGCGGTTGTCCCCCATGACGAAATAATGGCCGGCCGGCACCTGATAGGTCCAGGCGACCGCGCCGTCCGGTTCCCGGCGCAGCTGGAGGCCGGACCAGAGTCCCGCCAGCCCCCAGCGACCGCCGGCCAGCATTTGCACGCGATGCGCGACTTCGCCCAATTGCTCGGAGAACTGCCGATAGCCCGATTCGGCGTTATCGTCGGCCCGTGGGGTCAGGGGCACCGGCTGGCCGTTGATGGAAAGCTGGTTGCCGCGATATTCCAACCGATCGCCGGGCAAGCCGACCACCCGTTTGATGTAGGCCACCGAGGGTTCCGGCGGGTATCGAAACACCACGACATCCCCGCGCCCCGGTTTGCCGTCGCCGGCCAATCGATTGTTGAGCACCGGCAGCCGCAAGCCGTAAGCGAATTTGTTGACCAGGATAAAATCGCCCTTGAGCAAGGTCGGGACCATCGATTCGGACGGAATCCGAAACGGCTCGACCACGAAGGAACGCAAGATCAGCACCGCCAAAATGACCGGGAAAAACGATTTCGATAAATCCACGTACCACGGCAGCTTGACCGCGACCGCCGGCGGCGCTTCTCCCTCGCCTCCAACCACGGCGCGGGCGCGGCGCGGGGCCAGCACCAGGGCGTCCAACAGCCAGATGCCGCCGGTCAGCGCGGTCAGCAGCACCAAAACGGTCGCGAAATCGATATTCATGAGCGTGGCGCTCCAATGGTGACATCGAGGAGTTTCATGAATTTTTCTCCCTTTGCAGCACCGCCAGGAAAGCTTCCTGCGGGATTTCGACCTTGCCGACCTGTTTCATGCGTTTCTTGCCGGCCTTTTGCTTTTCCAGCAGCTTGCGCTTGCGGCTCACATCGCCGCCGTAGCATTTGGCCAACACGTTCTTGCGCAGCGCCTTGACGGTGGTGCGGGCGATGATCTGATTGCCGATGGCGGCCTGGATGGCCACCTCGAACATCTGTTGGGGAATCAGCTCCTTGAGCTTGACCGCCAAGTCGTGGCCCTTGCGCTGGGCCTGCTCGCGGTGGACGATGGCGGACAGCGAGTCCACCTTTTCGCCATTGATCAACACGTCCAGCTTGACCAGGGGGGCGGCCTGGAAGCGCTCGAAGCCGTACTCGAACGAGGCGAAGCCGCGACTGACCGATTTCAGGCGGTCGAAGAAATCCATCACGACCTCGCTCATCGGCAACTCGAAACTCAGTTGCACCTGGGTGCTGGTGTAATGCAGGTCCCGCTGCACGCCGCGTTTTTCGATGCACAGGGTGATGATCGCGCCCAGATAATCCTGCGGCGTCAGGATATGCGCCACGATGATCGGCTCCCGCACCTCGGCGATTTCGTTGGCCGGCGGCAGCTTGGCGGGATTGTCGATCTTCACGATCTCGTCGCCGGTGGTCAGCACCTCGTAGACCACGGTCGGCGCGGTGCTCACCAGATCCAGGTTGTATTCCCGCTCCAGCCGCTCCTGGACGATCTCCATGTGCAGCAGGCCCAGAAAGCCGCAGCGGAACCCGAACCCCATGGCCTGCGAGGTTTCGGGTTCGAAGTAAAGCGAGGAGTCGTTCAGGCGCAGCTTCTGCAACGCTTCGCGCAGGTTGCCGAAATCGTCCGATTCGACCGGAAACAGCCCGGCGAACACCCGCGGCTGCACCTTTTGAAAACCGGGCAACGCTTCCAGCGCGGGCCGGTCCGCGCCGGTGAAGGTGTCGCCGACCGGCGCCCCATCGATATCCTTGATGCCGGCGATGACGTAACCGACCTCGCCGGCGCTCAGGCTCGGCTGATCGCTGCGCTTGGGAGTGAAAATCCCGATGGATTCCACCTGAAACACCCGGCCGGTGGACATGACCTGAATTTTCTGTTTGGGCGCGATCCGGCCGTCCATCACCCGCACCAGCGAAATGACCCCGACGAAGTTGTCGAACCAGGAATCGACGATCAGGGCCTTGAGCGGTCCGGCCGGATCGCCCTCGGGGGCCGGAATGCGCGCGACGATCTCCTCCATCAGGTCCGCGACCCCGAGACCGCTCTTGGCGCTGACCCGCACGGCGTGGCTGGCGTCCAGGCCGATGATGTCACCGATCTCGTGCGCCACCCGCTCCGGGTCCGCCGCCGGCAGATCGACCTTGTTCAGCACCGGCAACACTTCCAGATGCTGCTCGATGGCGGTGTAGCAGTTGGCGACGCTCTGGGCCTCGACGCCCTGGGCGGCGTCCACCACCAGCAAGGCGCCCTCGCAGGCGGCCAGCGAGCGGGATACCTCGTAGGAAAAATCGACGTGGCCCGGCGTGTCGATGATGTTGAACTGGTAGGCGCGGCCGTCGCGGGCGGCGTAGCGCAGCGACACGCTCTGCGCCTTGATGGTGATGCCGCGCTCCCGCTCCAAATCCATCGAGTCGAGCACCTGCTCGGCCATTTCCCGCTGGCTCAGCCCGCCGCAGATTTGAATGAAGCGATCGGCGAGCGTGGACTTGCCGTGGTCGATGTGGGCGATGATCGAAAAGTTGCGAATGTGATCCATGAACTCCACGGGCCGCTGGGCCGCTGGGCTAGGTCTTCCCGGTACCGCCAGAAGGGCTCGGCAAAATAAAGCAAAGCCCCCGCCGCCACTCGGGCGCAGAGGCTTGCCAGCACTGACGACTCGGACCGAGGCGCGATTATAGCTTCATCATGGCGAAGAAAGCACACTCGCCCCCACCGTCGGCGCGGTCGCTCGGCGCAACACCACCGGCTGATACCGGGCGTCGTCCGCGAATCGCCGCGACAGCGCCCGCACCGCCAGAAATCCCAGCCCCAGCCCCAACATCCCGCACAGCACCACGGGTTCCTCGCCCGCGAAGGCGAACGCGGTCTGGCCCAGGATCGCGCCGGCGAACAGCAAGGCCAAGGGGAGCAGATAGGCGAGCGAGGCGCCGCGCAGCAGCGCGCCGTCGGCCATGCCGACGATCACCTCGTCGCCGGGCCGCAACGGCAAATCCGCCAGCGCCCGCACCCGCAGCCGCTTGCCGGTCCAGATTTTCGCCAGCGCCGCCGTGCCGCAGCCATCGCTGGCCCGACACCCGCCGCAGGCCGACCGGCGCCGGATGTCCAGCCAAGCGTAGCCTTGGCCGGTTTCCGTCACGACCGCGCGCTCCTCGATCACGGTTTGGCCTCCTCGGCCAAGCTTTTGGCGATCTCGGGATCGTAGGAGATCGAAGCGGCGATGTTCTGGACGGTCGCGGCCGGCACTTCCCCCACCACCAGGATCTGGTAATCGCCCATCTTGGTCCCGAACGCGTTCATGGAGCCGAGTTGCGACTCTCCCTGGAGGAGAGGCGAAGCCTCGTCCAGCCGCTCCAGAAACACCGAAACGGTCGCCAGGCCGTCGGCGAACACCATGTGCTCGGTGGGATGCCGGCCGGAGGCTTCCGCGAAGCGGTTGTGCAGAATCTTGTCGAAGCCCTCCGGCAACCGAGCCACGCTCCAAGGCGACCGGGTGATCGGCACGCCCGGCGGCGGAGTCGCGCCCGCACCGGGACGGTCAGGCGGCGGCGTCACCGCCCCTTCCGCCGGGACCGGGGGCTTGAAAGCGGCTTCATCGATCCGGTCCTTGATCTGTAAATCGGTGAACATCAGTTGCTCGATGGGATAGCCCTTCTCGTCCAGCAGCGCGGAACGCAGCAGCATCCCGTTCCGTCGATCCAGCCACAGCCGATAACCGTACCGCAGGGTATCCCGAGGCTTGATAGCGACCACTTCGACCTCCGCCCCGGCGGCGCGATCCTGGCCCACCAGCTCGAAACGGTACTGGTTTTCCAGCCGACCGATCTCGCGGGGAATGGAGATGGGGAAGCGGGAGTAGCGGTAATCGCCGCTCGCGAACGTGGTTTGCTGCTTCGGCGACAGACAGATCACGCCCTCGGGGGTGACCAGAATTTCCCGCTGCGGGCCGGTCAGCGAAAACAGCCGCTGCCGTTCATCGCCGTCCCGACCGCCGCCGTGAACGATTCGCATGGCATCCAGATGCGGCCCCTGCACATGGATGAAGGTGCCTTCGTAGCTGAGTTCCTGAGTGGCCTGTATCATGCGTTCCAGCCATTGCTTGGCGTCGTCTGCGGTCGGCTGGGCGCAGTGGGCGGGAAACGAGGAACCGGTGGCGAGCGCCAGCAAGGCGCAATGCAATAACGGCCGCTTCATTCGAAATCTTAGCGGCTGGTCTGATAACCGACCATGCGCACGGAGTACGGCATGACGGGTACGCTGTTCCGGGATGCGACGCTGCTGTGGTTGGCCAAGTAAGGCGTCAAGCGCACCTCGACCGCTTCCCCGCCGGGATCGTCGGGCGCGAACCGGGGCGATCTGAAAATCGCGGAGGACGCTGTCGGCGCGACGGCGAGCTGCGGGCCGGAGGACGCGGAGAGGCGACCATCGGTTGGGGTCAGCTTCAGCCCGAACAGCGCCACCAGCACCACCGAGGCGGCCAGCCCGAACCCGGTGACCGGCTTGTACCAGGCCGGCAGCGGCTTGGCGATCGGCCGCAAAGGCGACTCGGCCTCGATCGCTTCCCGGAGGCGCGCGGCGAAACCCGCATCGAACGCGTCCGGCAGATGGCCCTGCATCGCGTCGCTGATCAGATGATATCGCTCCCAGCGCGCGCGCGAATCGCGGTCTCGACCCAAGCGCCGCAACACCAGTTCGATCTCTCTATCGTCCAGCTCATCGTCGATGATCGCCGAAAGCTGACTTGCCGCGAAATTCGCATCGTCCTCGACTGGCGCCGATCGTTGTTCAGCCGTCTTATCAGCCATGACTCTAATCTCGAAACTAGCTTAACAGTGGATGTAGTTTGGCGTCGATCGATTCTCGGGCCCGAAAAATCCGGGAACGCACCGTGCCGATCGGACACCCCATGGTTTGGGCGATTTCCTCGTAGCTCATTCCTTCGAGTTCGCGCAGGGTGATCGCCGTGCGCAGATCCTCGGGCAACTCCTCGATGGCCCTGAAGACGGTCGCGGCGATCTCGTCCTTGAGCAACAGGCGTTCGGGAGTTTCGTATTCTTTCAGCAGAGACTGGCCTTCGTATTGCTCGGCCTCTTGCGCGTCGATGTCGGATCCCGGCGGGCGCCGGCCTTGGGCGACCAGATAGTTCTTGGCCGTGTTGATGGCGATCCGATACAGCCAAGTGTAAAACGCGCTGTCCCCGCGAAAACCCGGCAACGCCCGGTAGGCCTTGAGAAACGCCTCTTGGGAGACATCCAGGGCTTCGCTGGGATCGTGCACATAGCGGGAAATCAGCTTGATGATCTTGTATTGGTACTTGAGCACCAGCAGATCGAACGCACTCTTATCGCCTTTTTGCACCCTCTGGACCAGATCGCGATCCAAATGAACCTCGCCCATTCGGGCCGACCCCTTTCGACTCAACGGCAATCTCCATGCGACCATGACGGTAGACAAACGCCCGTCCCGTTAGTTCGCAGTCCCGCCGGGATTGGTTATATAGTGTGAAACGCGGTGGCGCACCGAATTCGCGGCCCCGGCCACCCTCTTCCGGCGGCACTCATCCCAATAACGATACCCCATTCAAGGAGTCGCTCACAAGCCATGGCCACCCCTTCGGTTTTCGCGGATCTCTTGATCATCGGCTGCGGCGCCGCCGGCTTGAGTCTGGCGCTGCGGCTGGCCGACACCGCCCGCGTCGTCGCCCTGGCCAAGGGGCCTTCGCACGAAGGCAGCACCTATTACGCGCAAGGCGGCGTATCGGCGGTGCTGGATGCCGGCGACTCCATCGAATCGCATTTGCAGGACACCCTGATCGCCGGGGCGGGCCTGTGCCATCCCGACGCGGTGCGCTTCACCGTGGAGCACGGCCGCACGGCGATCGAATGGCTCAGCCGGCAGGGAGTGCCGTTCACCATGGAAGCCAACGCCGAGGGCGGAGCGGATTATCACCTGCACCGCGAGGGCGGCCACAGCCACCGGCGCATCGTTCACGCCGCCGACGCCACCGGCCGCGCCATCCAAACCACGCTGGAGCAACGCGCCCGCCAGCATCCGAACATCACCCTGCACGACCGCTACAGCGTCATCGACCTGATCGCCGGCCGCAAGCTGGGCTTGGACGGCAACCGCTGCCTGGGCGCCTACGTGCTGAACCGCCAGACCGGCAGGGTCGAGGTGATCGCCGCCCGATTCGTGGTGCTGGCCACCGGCGGCGCCAGCCGGGTCTACCTGTATTCCAGCAACCCGGACGGCTCCACCGGCGACGGCATCGCCATGGCTTGGCGGGCCGGATGCCGGGTGGCGAACATGGAGTTCATGCAGTTCCACCCGACCTGCCTGTATCACCCCCAGGCCAAGAACTTCCTGATCTCCGAAGCGGTGCGCGGCGAGGGCGGCCACCTGCTGCTGCCGGACGGAACCCGGTTCATGCGGAATTTCGACGTGCGGATGGAGCTGGCCCCGCGCGACATCGTGGCCCGCGCCATCGACCACGAAATGAAGCGACTGGGCGCGGAGTGCGTGTATCTGGACATCAGCCACAAGCCGGCGGACTTCATCAGGGATCACTTCCCCAACATCCACGCCAAGTGCCTGGAGTACGGTTTCGACATGACCCGCCAGCCGATCCCGGTGGTGCCGGCGGCCCATTACACCTGCGGCGGGGTGATGACCGACCTGCGGGCGCGGACGGATATGGAGGGCTTGTACGCCGTGGGCGAAGTCGCCTTCACCGGCCTGCACGGGGCGAACCGGATGGCCAGCAACTCCCTGCTGGAATGCCTGGTGTTCGCCGCCGCCGCCGCCGAGGACATCCGCCCCCAACTGGCGTCCGCCCCGGAGCCGCCGGCGTTGCCGGCCTGGGACGAGAGCCGGGTCACCGATTCCGACGAGGAGGTGGTGGTCAGCCATAACTGGGCGGAGCTGCGCCAGTTCATGTGGGATTACGTCGGCATCGTCCGCACCGACAAGCGCCTGCAACGGGCCCAGCATCGAGTCGAATTGCTGCTGCGGGAGATCGACGAGTACTACGGCAACTTCCGGATCAGCGGCAACCTGATCGAACTGCGCAACTTGGCGCAGGTGGCGGAACTGATCATCCGCAGCGCCCTGGCGCGCAAGGAAAGCCGGGGCTTGCACTACACCCTGGATTATCCCCGGGCCAAAGAGTCCGCGCCGGTTCGGGATACCGTGCTGGTGCCGACCAATTTTGCCGGGGCAGAAGCGCCCCCGCGCTGGGCGGAGTGATTCGCACGCGCCTCCATCGGGCGCCTCTCTTCACGCCCGATCCGGTTCCGCGTCATCCCGTCGGGTCCGCAACCAAACCCGCAACCGGCGCAAGGCATCGGGATCAGCCGAATCCGGCAACAGGGTCAGCGACCCGCGCCGTCCGTTTTCCAGGCGAAAATTCAAGATGATGATATTGGTATGCGCATAGCCGCCGATCAAGCTGGCCCGGTGCGTTGCGCCATCGCCAGTCGTCAGCCGCCACCACCCATCCAGCAGCTCGATGTGGGAGATAAAGCGCTTTCTGCCCGAGCAGGCGTATTGCCGCCCGAACTGGAGCAACGCCGATGCGATGCCGGCCAGAAGCATGGCCTTGATCCCCAGCGGGAGATTGCAAGCGGCCACGGCGCTGCCGGATAGCAGATGAAGGCCGCTCCCGCCGGCGAGCAGCATCGGCGAGGGATGCAATTCGATGCTCAAGGCGGCCAGGTCGCGCATCTTTTCGCCGTCGGCTCAAATTGGAACTGGTGGCGCAGGGTTTGCGCGGGGACTTCGTCGTCGTAGGGCAAATCGTCCTGGGTGGGGGGCATGGCCGGCAAGTCTGCCGCCGCGAGCGGTGCAGGAGTCAGTAACGATGCCATCGAGTCACCTCCTGAAAGATGGGGATCGGCGCGACGCTACCGGATAGCGCAAATATACTGCGTTCAAGCCCGGCATTATCCTCGACGAGGCGCAACAGATACCGGCGCTGTTTGCGCTGGCCTGTCCTCTTCATCCTCGGCCATGCGCTCCCGGATCAAATCCCCAATCGGATCAGCGCCGGCCGGTAGCCAGTCCCGTCCGATGCCGCTCAAGCGGCGGGCCAGATCACCCCGATCGGGCAACGGCCGGACCCGGAACTCGCCGCTCCGACCCTTGCTCCATTCCAAGCGGGTGCCGGCCTTGATGTCCTGTTCGCGAGCCAGTTCCGCCGGAATGGTCACCTGATTTTTTCCTGTCACCGCAGTAATCATGGAATACTTTCAATCATGGAATATTGAGGGCCAAGCTTGATGAAATCGCCATGAATAATCGAAAAAAATGGCACTGGTTCAGTAAAATTTTACTGAACCAGTGCCTCTATCGGATCAAAGGCGGACAGCCGTTTGAATTGATTTGCTGGTACGAACGCCATTATGGGTCGTTTGGACTATTCAGCAAGGTCCGCATCACCCCCACCACCCGCGCCGTTACCACATCCGCCGGCGTTTCCCGCCCGACCATGTAGCTCATCAGCAGCGGGTCTTGCAGTTCGAGCAGATCCGCGAACGCCTGCCGCTCCTCGGCCGGCGCGGTCGGGTAATGCCGCTCCAGATAAGCCAGCGTCAGCAGATCCAGCTCTTTCATGCCGCGCCGGCAGCGCCAGCGCAATTTACCGATTTCTTCGTCCACGATCCGCTTCTCCTGCAAACGAAACCCCTCGCCCGCGAGCGGGCGAGGGGTCGGGGGAATCAACACCGAAACGGCAAACGAATTACCGCCGTTCCACCATCATCTTCTTGATTTCCGCGATCGCCTTGGCGGGATTCAAGCCCTTCGGGCAGGTCTTGGTGCAATTCATGATGGTGTGGCAACGATAGAGCCGGAACGGATCCTCCAAATTGTCCAGGCGCTCGCCGGTGAACTCGTCGCGGCTGTCCACGATCCAGCGGTAGGCTTGCAACAGGATCGAGGGTCCCAGATAACGCTCGCCGTTCCACCAATAGCTCGGGCAACTGGTCGAACAACAGGCGCACAGGATGCACTCGTACAGACCGTCCAGCTTGGCGCGGTCTTCCTTGGATTGCAGGCGCTCGCGCTCGGGCGGCGGCGTGACCGACTGCAACCAGGGTTTGATCGAGGCGTATTGGGCGTAAAAATGGGTCAGATCCGGCACCAGATCCTTGACCACCGACATGTGCGGCAACGGGTAAATCTTGACGTCGCCCTTGATGTCGCCGATCGCGATGGTGCAGGCCAGCGTGTTGGTGCCGTCGATGTTCATCGCGCAGGAGCCGCACACGCCTTCGCGACAGGAGCGGCGCAAGGTCAGGGTCGGATCGAGCTCGTTCTTGATTTTGAGCAGGGCATCCAGCACCATCGGGGCGCAAGTGTCCAGATCGACCTCGTAGGTATCCATGCGCGGGTTTTCGCCGCTGTCCGGGTCCCAGCGGTAGATGTGGAAGCGCTTGACGTTTTTCGCGCCCGCGCCGGCATAGTAGGTCTTACCCTTGCCGATGACGGAATTAGCCGGAAGATTGAATTGAGCCATGGCGTCATCCTCTCAGTAAGTGCGCTTCTTGGGCGGAACGTACTCCACCCCATCGGTCAGGGTATAGGTGTGGACCGGCCGGTAGTCGATGGTGACTTGGCCCTTGGGATCCAGCCACGACAGGGTGTGCTTCATCCATTGGTCGTCGTTGCGGTCCGGGTAGTCCTCGCGAGCGTGGCCGCCCCGGCTTTCGGTGCGGTTGAAGGCGGATTTGATGGAGACCATCGCGCAGCCCAGCAAGTTGTCCAGCTCCAGCGTCTCGACCAAGTCGGAGTTCCAGACCATGCCGCGGTCGCTGACCCGAACGTGCTCGAAGCCGGCGAACACGTCTTCCAGCAGATGGATACCTTCGGCCATCGAGTCGCCGGTACGGAACACCGCCGCGTGGTTCTGCATGGTCCGCTGCATCCGCATCCGCAGGCCGGCGGTCGGGTTTTCGCCGTTGGCGTTGCGCAACCTGTCGAAGCGGGCGACGATTTGGTCGACCACGCGCTCCGGCAAATCCTTGTGCGGGCTGTTGGACTTGATCAGTTCGGCGCAGCGGATGGCGGCGGCGCGACCGAACACCACGATGTCGAGCAGCGAGTTGGAGCCCAGCCGGTTGGCGCCGTGCACCGACACGCAAGCGGCCTCGCCGATGGCCATCAGGCCGGGAATGACCGCATCGGGATTGCCGTTCTTGAGGATGACCACTTCGCCGTGATAGTTGGTCGGGATGCCGCCCATGTTGTAGTGAACGGTCGGCAACACCGGCGCCGGCTCCTTGGTCACGTCCACGCCGGCGAAGATGCGGGCGGTCTCGGCGATGCCCGGCAGCCGCTCGTTGATGACGCCGGCGCCCAGATGCTCCAAGTGCAGATGGATATGATCCTTGTGCTCGCCAACGCCGCGGCCTTCGCGAATCTCGATGGTCATGGAGCGGCTGACCACGTCGCGGGACGCCAAGTCTTTGGCGTTGGGCGCGTAGCGCTCCATGAAGCGCTCGCCGAGCGAATTGGTCAGATAGCCGCCCTCGCCCCGGCAGCCTTCGGTCATCAGACAGCCGGAGCCGTAGATGCCGGTCGGGTGGAACTGGGTGAATTCCATGTCCTGCAAGGGCAGGCCGGCGCGCAACACCATGCCGTTGCCGTCGCCGGTGCAAGTGTGGGCGGAGGTGGCCGAGAAGAAGGCGCGGCCGTAGCCGCCGGTGGCGAGCACGGTCTGGTGGGCGCGGAAGACGTGGAGCGTGCCGTCGGCCAGATCCCAGGCCACCACGCCGCGACAGACGCCGTCGTCGTCCACGATCAAATCCAGCGCGAAGTATTCGATGAAGAATTCGGCGTCGTGCCGGAGCGCCTGCTGATACAGCGTGTGCAGGATGGCGTGGCCGGTGCGGTCGGCGGCAGCGCAGGTGCGCTGGGCGATGCCCTCGCCGTAGTTGGTGGTCATGCCGCCGAACGGGCGCTGGTAAATCTTGCCTTCCTCGGTGCGGGAGAACGGCACGCCGTAGTGCTCCAGCTCGATCACGGCCGGGATGGCCTCGCGGCACATGTACTCGATGGCGTCCTGGTCGCCGAGCCAGTCGGAACCCTTGACGGTGTCGTAGAAGTGCCACTGCCACAGGTCGGCGCCCATGTTGCCGAGCGCGGCCGACATGCCGCCCTGCGCGGCCACGGTGTGGCTGCGGGTGGGGAAAACCTTGGTCAGGCAGGCCGTCTTCAGGCCCTTCTGGGCCATGCCGAAGGTGGCGCGCAATCCGGCGCCGCCGGCGCCGACCACGACCACGTCGTAATTGTGATTGATCAGTTTGTATGCGTTGGACATGAAACCTCAGCCTCCGGTGGTGGGCGTCAGGCCAGTGCGATCTTGAGCACGGCGACGATGGAGATGGCGCCCAGCAGGAACAGCACGAATTGGGTGGCGAGCAGCGCGACGTACATGGCCCATTCCGGCCGGACGTAGTCCTCGTAGATCACCTGCATGCCCAGCTTGGCGTGATAGAACACCGCGAACAAAAACGTCACCATCAGCCCGGCGTTGATCGGATGGCTCAGCCAGTGCTGGAACACCTCGTATTCGGCGCGCGAATAGCGCAGCATGGAAAAGGCGAACCACAGCACCAGCGGCACCAGGGCGATGGAGGTCACGCGCTGCATCCACCAATGGTGGGTGCCGTCTTTGGCGGTGCCCAGACCGCGAACGCGGGCGAGCGGGGTGCGAATACTCATGACGTTTCTCCTCAAGTCCCGGCAATCAGCCAGCACAGCACGGTCAAAATGATGGAGGACCAGACCACGGCCCAGCCGGACTTGGTGGCATCCTTCATCTCGAAGCCCTGGCCGGCGTCCCAGAACAGGTGCCGGATGCCGTTGGCCATGTGATAGAACAGCGCCCAAGTCCACAGGAACATAAACAGTTGCCCCAGCATCGAACCCAATACCGACTTGGCGTGTTCGTAGGCTTCGGGACCGACCGCAGCGGCCGCCAGCCAGTACACCAGCAACAAGGTGCCCACCACCAAGCCGGCTCCGGTGGCGCGGTGGGTGATGGACAGCACCGAGGTCATTTGTGGTTTGTAGTACGGACCGATCATGAACGGCGACAAAGGCCGCTTGTTGGCTGACATAGGTTTCTCCTCGTTATGCAGTGGCGAAGCAGGAACTCATTTTTGTGCGGCGCAAAATCGATGGGAATGCTACCCCCATTTCGGGGGATGCCACAACGGGAACGACAGGATCGGGCGAGGTCGCGCCCGGCGCCGGGCATCCACCGCGAGCGGCGGGGACGGGCTAGAAGTCGATGCAGCGGCCGGCTTTTTCCCAATCGCCGTAGCGGGTGGGTTCGGGTCCCTTGGGGCCGCCGAACTCCAGGGGTTTCTTGGCTCGCTCGGCTTGCGGGGCTTGTTCGGAGGCCGGGGCCGGCTGCGGTGGCAGCGTTGTCTGGGTATCGTTGTTATTCATGACAACTCACGGAATAGCAGGTTGTGGGGATGGCGGTGGCCGACCATCCTTGTTCCATCCGCCGATGGTGTTACCGGGAGAATCGCAGGCGTCGTACCCTAGTGCGGCAGTGGGGTATTTCAGTCTATATTCTTGGGGGTATTATGCCGTTCGCGGCCCCCGAACGCAATGAAGGAGCGGGAATGGCCCAGCGGTCGCCCCATCCTTAAGCGGCTGGAAAGACAACGGGATTTCATGGCATGAACACAGAGTGGCGGGCATTTCTCGAACGGGCGGGCGCGGTGTTGGCGGCGGATCGCGTGGCGGATTTTGGCCGGGCGGAAACCGAGTTGCGCGCGGCGCTATCCGATGACATCGGTTGCGACCTGTCCCACCTGGGCCTGATCGCCGTGTGCGGCCCCGACAGCGAGACCTTCTTGCAGGGGCAACTCACTTGCGACGTGCGGCAAGTCACGCCGGAACATAGCCTGATCGGCGCGTATTGCAGCCCCAAGGGCCGGGCGCTGGCCAGTTTCCGGCTGTTCCGGCGCGGGGATGATTTTTACCTGGAACTGCCCCGGCCGATGGTGGAACCGACGCTCGCGCGCTTGCGCAAGTATGTGCTGAGAGCCAAAACCGCTCTGGAGGACGCCAGCGACGCGCTGGCGCGGATCGGCGTGGCCGGACCTGACGCCGCGCGTCTGCTCGCCGCGCAAACAACGGATTCCGTAAACGAGATGATGCCGGGCGACGTGCTGGCATTCGAACGGCGTCACCGCGATTCGCCTGCCCGGGCCGATCCCGCGTTACGAGCTGCACGGCCCGGTGTCGGAAATCCAAGCGGCCTGGAGCGCCTTGGCGCCTGACCTCACGCCGGTCGGCGCCGAGGCTTGGCGGCTGCTGGAGCTTCTCGCCGGCACCCCGACGGTTTATCCCGAAACCGTGGAAGCGTTCGTGCCGCAAATGCTCAACCTGCAATTGCTGGACGGCGATCGGCTTTCAAAAAGGCTGCTACACCGGACAGGAGGTCGTGGCGCGCACCCATTATCTGGGCAAGCTGAAACGGCGGATGGTATCTCGCCCGAGTGGACAGCCCGACCCCGCCCCGCCCCGGCGATCCGCTGTTCTCGCCCCAGACGGATGCCAGCCAAAGCGCCGGCCGGCTGGCGGACGCCTGCCGTCATCCCGACGGCGGTTACGCTCGTGCTGGCGGTCGCGCTGATCGAGTGCGCCGAACAGGGCGCGCTGCGATTGGGCGACGCCAGCGGACCGGAACTCCGGCTGGAACCGTTGCCGTATGGGTTCGAGACGGCGGTTTAGCGCCGGGAGCGGCGGACGCTCCACACCCCCGGCGCGCTAGCGATCCTCCGCTACACTCGCCTGACCGGCTGCCCTCGAAGAGCCGCCGCGCCGAGGCTGACCACCAGCAGCGCGAGGACCGCCAGCCACCGCTCGTCGAGAGTGGGAATTGCCACGGCATCGGCGGCGTAACCCGCACCGCCCGGATCGACGATGCTGCCGTTCGCTTGCAGGTCGCTATCGCCAGCGCCGCCATCGGTCCAGGGTGACCGTCAGCGTGTTGCCGTTGACCGTCGCGGGCAGCGCGTACCAGTGCGCCGGCTGGCCGGTGGTGGGGCCGAACTTCCAATAGCTGGCGTTCGCCGGCAGCGCGGCCGGGTAGGTCAACGCCAGCGTGATCGAACCGCCGCAGCCGGTCGCGGTGAACTGGAACAGGTCATAGGGGATTTGGATACCCGCCGGCGGCGCGACCCCGGTGCTGGCGACCGGAACGAAGGCCGGGTTGATGAACTGGCAGGCCGGCGGTACGCCGGGAGGCAGGCAGGCGGTCGCCTGTCCGCCGCCCGACAGCGTTCCGGTGAAGCAAGGCGGAGGCGTCACGCCAGGAGCGACCACGAAGAACGATTGCGAGGCGGTAGCCGGCACGAACTGGGCGGTTCCGGCGTAGCTGGCCGTCAGGGTGAACGATCCTGCTGTGGAGAGAGTGACACTGCAACTCGCAACCCCGCTGGCGTTGGTGGTGCCGCTGCACGACTGGCCGCCGACCGCGAACTGGATCGACGCACCTGTGATCGCGGCGGCGGGATTCGCCGAAACATCGAACAAGCCCGCCACCAGCGTCACCGGCGTTCCGACGGTGGAACTCGACGGGCTGGTGTTCAAGCTCAGGAAGGTGGTGTGCTTGCCGGCATTCCAGGTCAGGCTCGTCGAGTTGGATACCAAGTTCGACGCGCCTACCGCTGCCCGAGCGGTCACGGTATCGACTCCAGTGAAGATACCTGAATAAGTGACGGTCGCTTTACCACTCGCGTCTGTTTTCGCAAATTTGGTTTGTTTGTTTGCTCCATCAATTTGGAAGTAAACCCCTGTTCCGATTGGCGCGGTGACATTAGTGAATGTTGCAGTAAAGCTTTGAGAGCCGCCCTGCGCCGGGTTGGGTGAAACCGTCGCCGGTGACAAAACCAGCGCGGGCGCGGGGTTGGTCGCGGCGAACCCGCAGCCGCCGGCGCTGGGAGCCAGCTTGTAGATGGTGTCGGTGGCGCTGGCATAGAGACAACCATCTGGGCCGATAACCCCCGATCCGATCCCGCCCACGGTCAACGGGGTCGAGGTGGGCGGATTGGCGGTGATGTCCACCAGGGCGAGCGCGAGATTGGGCGCGGTCCCCGCCAGCACGATCAACGACTTGGCCGATCCGTTCGGCAGAGCCTCGCCGACGGTGACCCAGTAATTGGTGGTGATGCCGGGAATTGCGGCGATCGCCGGCGGCGAGGGTTGGTCGGTACCGGCCACGCGCAAGACCGGCGCGTTCGAATTGTTGTAGTAATTGCTGACCACATAGATCGTGCCATCCGGCGCGAACGATATGGCGCCGTTCCCCGCCGTGGTGGGTAGGGTGGCATAGACTTCCACCGTTGGCGTGGCGCCGCTCGGGTTGCGCACCCGGAACAGGGACGGGTTGTCGGAGCCGGCCCCGGTGCAAGCGTCGTCGAAGAACAGATCGCCGCTCAGCGGATCGACGGAAAGACCGTTGGGGCAGGTCAGGTTGGCGGCGACGACCCGCAGTTGGGCGCCGGTCGCCGGGTCGATCTCGACGATATCGCCGGTGGTGAAATTGCCGGTCGTCGCGCCGTGCGTGGCGTAAAGCCGGCCGTCCTTGCCGAAGGTCGGCTGGCCGAGGGTGAGCCCCAGATTCGACAGTTTATCGCCGTTGGAGACGACGCCACCGGCGAGCCCAAACTCGAACAAATCGCCGGTGCCGAAATTGGTGGCGTATACCGATCCCGAGGCCCCGAACGTCGGATTGGATGCCCCCGCGCAGCCCCAGTTGACGTTGCCGTAGAACAGGTTTTGCGTGACGAAGCCGTTGGCGAAGGGCGTCAGGGCGAAACCGTTCGCGGCGGTCGGCGGCGCTCCGACGCAAGAGGTCGGGGTGCCGGTGAAATTGACGGTCGCGGAACCAGGAACGGGCAGATCGCCGTCGGTCACATCGACGGCCGTGTACACGACAGTCTCGCTCACCCCGTTCCGGGCGGTGAACTGAATCTGCCCGGCGGCGTCGGTGACGGCGGGACTCGGGCCGGTGATGGCCGAGCGACCACCGCCTTGCGACAGCGTGACCTGCTTGCCGGGCGAGGGCCGATTCTGCGCGTCTTTGAGCGTCACCGTGATGGTGGATGCGCTGGCGCCATCTGGGGGAACGCTGGTTGGCGACGCGCTGATGCTGGCACTGGCGGCGGGTGGGGCGACAAAGCTCACCGGGTTAGGCGCCGTGAGAGCGACGTTGTCCCCGGAAACCTGTGCGTTGAAATTCACGTCCTGGATAGCGGTACCGGTCACGGTGAACACCATCGCGCCATTGGCGGAATTCGTGACGCCGCTAGACGGGACGATAATGACGTTAGCGCTGGGATTCGCGCTCAAAGCCACGGTTTTGCCGCTCAAGGTGTTACCGGCGGCATCGCGGAGCACGGCGATCACGTATAGCGGTGTGTTGCCGTCGGCGGGCACGCCGCCCAGTTGTGCCACGGTGTCCACATCCCCGACTCGGCTGATCGGGTAGATCCCCGACAAGTCCGCGCTAGTAGGCCCCAGAACTTTCTTGGCCAAGGCCACATGCAGGGCATTTACGTTGGGTGATCCGAGCCCGACATGCGCAAAATCGCTACCCATGGATGCCGCGTCATGGAAAGCGATGGTGCCCGAGAGCGGATAAAGCAAAGGATTGAGAAAGCCAAGGTTCGTACCTTGAGCCTGGTTGAGCAACGCAGTGTAAGCCGCCCAGGCAGGCGCCGCCATGCTGGTACCACCCCAGATCGAGGGGCTGGGGCAGCCGCCGTCGCTTGCCTGACAAATTTGGATGCCATGTTGCGGATCGGCATTCGCCACCACATCGGGGACCGACCGCATCACCGACGCGGTGAATCCATTTTGATAAAACGGCCGGCCGAAAAAGCGACTGATGCCAAAGCCTCCTTGACCGGTAGGCGGAGTGCTGGCCGAACCGTTCCACCAAGTCTCCGATTGATACAAGGAACCGGGGCCGGGTACCGCCGACGTCCCTCCGACAGCGGTCGCATTTGGCGAGCTAGCCGGTACGCCGACCGTATTTGGGCTGCCGTCCAAACAAGTACTACCGGTATCGCCCGAGGCATTGAACACGCTAATTCCGGACGCGACCGCAGTGGCAAGAATAGAATCGATACTCTGCACATCGGCTAGGGTGGTCTGGTCCTCGCAGTAACTCCAACTGTTGCTGACGATGGTCATTCCATCGGTGATCATGCGGTTGAACACCGCCTGGAAACTACCAGCGCCAGTAAATGGCGCATCGTAAACAATCACTTGCGCCCCGCTCGCGAACGGCAGGACGAAGTCGATGTCGAGCAGGACTTCCGCTTGATTGGCTCCAGCCGTCGCGCCGCCACCCACATGGACTTGTGACAGGTTGTTTATCAGAGCGCCTTTACGCTCGAAGGCGAGAAAATCCGTGACGTCGGAAATCGAAAAAGTGTCGAATTCCACCAGGCCAATTTTTTGGCCCGTACCATCCACGGTGAGCCAATTCGAAACCGGAGCCGCCCGAATAGTCGCATTGTGACTTCCCGCTCGGGAAGCGAGTCCGCTCCCCCCGCCCGATCCCCCCGAAGAATTGGTTAGAACCGCATCGCCTTTAGAGTCGCAGATCCAAAGTTTCTGGGGTTTTGGCGGCGTTGGAGTAAACGGCTGGTTTATCGATTTATTGTATGAAGCCCACATTCCGTCCCAAACGCCGGAATTCCAGTTTTGTGCGCTTACCCACCAATTGCCCGGAGTTTCCCACAGATTGTACAGGGCCACCACGACTGGACAGAATGCCTTTTTTATACCTTCTCCATTATGGGCGAGGTCTATTTTCCGAATTGAACCTCTTGGTCGTTCCGGCTTGGCGAGATCGGAAAGCCCGACCACTGATTGCACTTTGTCCGCAATGGCTTTTGGTAGTGTCGGCTCGCTCGAATTAGCGTAAAACTGGCGTTCGCCCAGCACGTAGTCGCTAATTCCGAGATCCAGCGCCTTTTCCGCCATCGCACGAGTCCCGGCAACAATCATCGTCATCCGGTTTGCCGAGCCTTCTGTTACCGTGAATCCCTGCTGCTCGAAGTACGCCCTCACCGCGTCGTAATCGCCCTGGCTGGGTCCGAACTGGTCGGAAACTTCCTCAGGACTCAGGAACTTCCGATATTGGGGAGATTGCGGGTTGTAGACATCCTGTAAATACTCCTCGAACCCAGCCGGGTCGGAGCGCCGCAGCACAACGGTGAGCGTTAAGGGTTCCGCAACAAGAGGGGCCGCCATGGTTGACAGAACCGGCTGAGCCACCGACAGCGCCGGCAAGACATGACCGGTCAACGCAACCCGGTCTGCACTGTTCGCTGGTTCGGTGGGCGATGCCGACCACGCCCACGGTGCCGCAAGAAGCAAAACCGCGTACAGGATGCCAACCAAAAAATTCCGCATAGACCCCCCAGTCACGCTCGCTAAAACCGATCCGACGTATTGATTGCGCATCTCCACAGACCCAATCAATCCCATGATTAATGTGGAGTGCTCGGTCAATGACCGCGCTAAGTCTACGTTTTATTAGTTCGCCGCAGGTGTCGAATCAAGGGGGCTAACAAAATTTCCTTATTGAATAATGTTCTATTGATTCCCAACAGCTTATCGGGTCCGGCCGTCAATCATCCTCCGCTTTCCAGCCGCCCAGATCCTGCCAGCGGTTGACGATCAGGCAAAACAGTTCCGCCGTGCGCTCGGCGTCGTAGATGGCGGAATGCGCCTCGCGCTCGTCCCAGCGGATGCCCGCCGCCTGTAGCGCCCGCGCCAGCACCGTTTGGCCGAACGCCAGCCCGGCCAAGGACACCGTGTCGAAGCTGCTGAACGGGTGAAAAGGATTGCGCTTGATCTTGGTGCGGGCCGCCGCCGCGTTCAGGAACGCCAGATCGAAGAAGGCATTGTGGCCGACCAGAACGGCACGGGTGCAGCCGGTCTCCCGCACTTCCCGGCGCACCTCGCGGAAGATGGATTCCAACGCATCTCGTTCCGGCACCGCAAAGCGAAACGGATGGTCGGGGTCGATGCCATTCACCGCCATCGAAGCCGGGTCCAGCCGCCCGCCGGGAAAGGGTTGGACGTGATGGGCCAGCGTGCCGGCGGGATGCAGGTAGCCCCGCCAGTCCATGCGGACGATGACGGCGGCGATTTCCAGCAGGGCGTCGGTCTGGGCGTTGATGCCGCCGGTCTCGACATCCACGATGATCGGCAAAAAACCCCGGAAGCGGCGAGCGATGAGGGTGTTGGGCGCGGGTTCGTTCATTCGACCAGCATAACGGATAGCCCGCTGGAACGCACCCGCGACGCCGGCGGTTCAACCCGGCGTGTTGTGCTCCACCCAGCGCGCCCCGGCGGCGGTATCCTCGCGCTTCCAGAACGGCGCTTTCGATTTGAGTTCCTCCATGATGAAGCGGCAGGCCGCGAACGCCGCCGCCCGGTGCGCCGACCACACCGCCACCAGCACGATGGGATCGTTCGGCCGCAACTCGCCGACCCGATGGAGCACCAGCGCGTCCAGCAGCGGCCATTCCTTGCCAGCCGCTTCGACGATTCGCTGCAAATGCCGCTCGGTCATGCCGGGATAATGCTCCAGCGTCATCCGCCTGACCGTCTCATCTTCGTTGTAATCGCGCATGGTGCCGATGAAGATAGCCGTCGCGCCGTACCGACCCGGCAATTCGCTCAAACCGGCCTGATAAAACCCCAGTTCCAGCAACGGATCGAAGGGTTTTGACCGCAATTCGATCTTCACGCTCTACCCTCCCGTCACCGGCGGGAAAAACGCTACCTCGTCGCCATCGCGCACCCCTTGCTCCAGACTGGCATATTCCATATTGATCGCCGCCAGCGTGTTCGGCGGTAAAGGGATTTCCGGCCACAGCGCCGCCCAAACCGCCGCGACCGTCATCCCATCGGTTGCGACGAGCCGATCCTCGGCGCGGCCCAAGCGGTCGCGCAGGCTGGCGAAATACTTGACTTGAACGACCATCGACTTCGCTCCAATTGTCCTCACCCCCGATCTCTCTTCCAAGAAGCGAGGGGAATCGGTTATTTGACCCGCGCCAGACTCAACAACCAGTGCCCCGCTCCCCAACAGCGCCATCATCGCGTACTCGAAGCCATGCGCGCCCATGCCGCCGCCCTTGAGAAAGACATCGCGGATCACCACCAGATAATAGCGTAGCGGGTCCAGCCAGGTCAGCCATTGCACGCTTTGTGGCATGTTGTTAATAGGAAAAGAAAAACCGGACAAGACCACCATCGGCATCACGATAAAAAACGCCAGCAACATGGCCTGCTGCTGGGTTTCCGCGTAGCTGGAGATCAGCAGGCCGATCCCCAGCGAACTCATCAGAAACAGCACGCTACCCACCAGCAGATCGACCACGCTTCCCCGAAACGGCACCTCGAACCACGCCACCGCGATCAGGCTGATCAACGCCACGTCGAACAGACCGACGGCGGCCACGGCCACCATTTTGCCGACCAGAAATTCCAGCCGGGCGACCGGCGTCACCAGCAATCGCTCCAGCGTGCCGAATTCCCGTTCCCGAACCACCGTCATCGCGGTCAGAATCACGGTGGTGATCAGCACGATGGTGGCGATGATCCCCGGCACGAAATACGGCCGGTCGTCCAGATTCTCGTTGAACCAGGCCCGCTCCTCGACTTGCGCGGGCGGCTCGATGCCCGCGCTCAATCGGGCGCTCCGTTGCAGCGTTTGACTCAACTGGCCGGCGATCATCTGCGCGCTGTTGGAATCCGAGCCATCCGACACGATTTGCGCGACCGGCTGCCGCTCGAAATCGGGGGCGAAGCGCAGAATGGCGCGGATTTCGCCCCGATCCAGCGCCCCCGCCGCCGCGCCGACATCCGGGAAGCGATGCAGGGTAAACCGGCCGGTGGCCGCCACGGCGGCCAGCAGCTCGCGAGTCGCCGACGTTCGCGCCTGATCCACCACCGCGATTTCGGCGTGGCGGACATCGAAGCTGGCCGCGTAGCCGAACACCATCAACTGAAACAGCGGCGGCACCACCATGGAAAACCGCAGCCGGGGATCGCGCAGCAGTTGCAAAAACTCCTTGCCCAGCAGGGCGCGCAACCGGATCAGGCTGGCGATGACCGGATTCACGGCAACAGTCCCAGCTTCCGCGACCGGACCAGCGTCAGCCGCAGCAAAACCAGCAAGATCGCCAGCAGCGCGGCGACTTGGCCCCACAGCAGCAGCGGCGTGATGCCCTTGAGGAAAATGGCGCGGGACAGGGCGACATAGTAGCGGGCCGGCACCGCCAGCGTGAGGTATTGCAGCGCGGTCGGCATGTTTTCGATGGCGAAGATGAAGCCCGACAGCAGAAACGCCGGCAGAAACGTGCTCACCAGGGAAATTTGGCTGGCGAGCAACTGGTTTCCGGCGTTGATCGAAATCAGCGCCCCTTGCAGCATCACCACCAGCAGAAACAGCGCCGACAGCAGCAACAGAATCGACAGGGAACCGCGCAGCGGCATCTCGAACACGAACACCGCCACCATGACCGCCACCGCCAGATCGAGCAGACCGATGAGCAGGTACGGCAACAATTTTCCCAACAGGAATTCGCGGCGGGTCAGCGGCGTGGTGCGCAGCATCACCAGATTGCCCTGTTCGATCTCTCTGGCGATGGTCAGCGAGGTCATCAGCGCCCCGATCACCGCCATGACCATGGCGATGACGCCGGGAATGATGGCCAAGCGGCTTTCCTTGGTTTCGTTGAACCAGGTGCGATCTTCGATGCGGATCGGCGGCTGGCCGCCCCGGCTCAGCAGATAGTCGTTCACCAGCACCAGCGCGTAGTTGCGCAGCAGCCGGGCGGTGTTGGCGTCCACCCCGTCCAGCACCAACTGAATCCGCGCCGTGCCGCGCTCCAGTTGCCGGGCGTAGTCGGCGGGGAAAATCACCGCCGCCCAGACTCGGCCTTGTTGCAATGCCATGGCGGCGTCGCGGCGGTCGTTGGAGCGCAGCGCGACGCGGAAAGCCCGGCTGGCGGCGAAATGGGCGGCCAGTTCCTCGGTGGCGTCGTCGCGGGATTCCTGGACGATGGCGATGGGGGCGTGCTGCAAATCCAGCCGGATGGCGTAGCCGAACAGAAACAGCAACATGCTGGGCATGATCAGGATCAGCGCCAAGCTGCGCGGATCGCGCAGCAGGTGCCACCACTCCTTGCGGGCCATCGCCCGGACATGCTGGAAATTCACGGCTCGCTTTCCTCCAACACCGCCACGAACACGTCTTCCAGCTCCGGCGCGGCGGGATGCAGGGCACTGACGGTCAAACCGCGTTCCGCCGCCATCGCGCGAATCTTCGCGGCCATCGCGCCCGCATCGGTCCCCGCGTGCAGGCGAATCCGCAGTTGGCCGGCGTGAGGGATGATCTCGCGCACTTCCGGCCAGGTCTGCGCCAATTGCTCGAACGCCACCGCATCGGGGCTGTCCAGCTCCAGAATCGGCGTCGGCAGGGGCCGGCGCAGCAACTCGCCGGGCGTGCCTTCGGCGGCGATGCGACCGGCCTGCATCAGCGCCAGCCGGTCGCAGAACAGCGCCTCATCCATGTAATGGGTGGTGACCAGAATGCCGATGCCGCCGTCGGCCAGCTCGTAAATCAGCTCCCAGAACCGCTGGCGGGCCATCGGGTCCACGCCGGAAGTCGGCTCGTCCAGAAACAGCACGCGCGGTTCGTGCAACAGCGCGGCGGCCAGCGCCAGACGCCGCTTGTAGCCGAGCGGCAACGCCTCGGCTTTGGCGTCCTTGCGGTCGGCCAACTCCAGATGCGCCAGCGCCCACGCCAGCCGCTCCCGCTGGCGTGGGCCGGTCAAGCCGTACAGACCGGCTTGCAGCTTGAGGTTTTCCAGTACCGTCAAATCGCCGTACAGCGAGAAGCGCTGGGCGACGTAGCCGATCTGGCCGCGAGCGCGGCGGGCGTGCCGGATCATGTCCACACCCGCGACCTGAATCTCCCCAGATGTCGGCGGCAACATGCCGCACAGCATCCGAATGGCGGTGGTCTTGCCGGCGCCGTTGGCGCCCAGCAGGCCGAACACTTCGCCGGGCTGGACGGTGACACGAACGCGGTCCACGGCGACGAAATCGCCGAAGCGGCGGGTCAGGTCTTCGGCGAGGATGAGGGGGGCGGCGTCCACATCCGCGTTTGGCGCGCTCATGCGGTGGTCTTCGGCCCGGCTTGGCGGAAACGGGAGGCTAGGCTATCTCAGAATCGGGCGAAACGGGAGAGAAAGACGGTGACGGAAAGGCATTCGCCGAATCCCCTCTCCCCGAGGAAGAGGGGTGTTGTCGCGGCTTCTCAATGCCCGGCCAGCGTGGCGAGCGTGCCGGGGACGTTGATCCAAGAGTTGAGGGTGGTGGTGTAGAAGACCTTGCCGGTGGCGGTGAGGCCGGCGAGGTCGTCGTAGGCGTCGCCGTTGAAGTTGCCGACCACCAGCGAGTTCAGCGCGCCGGGGACGTTGATCCAGGAAGCGAGGTTGGTGGTGTAGTAGATGTAGCCGGCGCCGGCGCGACCGGCGAGGTCGGCCTTGCCGTCGCCGTTGAAGTCGCCGGCCACCAGTTGCGCCAGCGCGCCGGGGATGTTCGTCCAGGTGGCGCGGTTGGTGGTGTAGAAAATCTGGCCCGCGCCGGTGCGACCGGCCAAGTCATCGAGGCCGTCGCCGTTGAAGTCGCCGGCCACCAGTTGCGCCAGCGCGCCGGGGATGTTCGTCCAGGTGGCGCGGTTGGTGGTGTAGAACACTTGGCCGGCGGCGGTCAAACCGGCCAGATCGTCGAGGCCGTCGCCGTTGAAGTCGCCGGCCACCAGTTGCGCCAGCGCGCCGGGGATGTTCGTCCAGGTGGCGCGGTTGGTGGTGTAGAAGATTTGGCCCGCGCCGGTCAGCCCGGCCAGATCGGCCTTGCCGTCGCCGTCGAAGTCGCCGGCCACCAGTTGGGCGAGGTTGCCGGGAATGTGGGTCCAGGTGCTGAAATTGGTGGTGTAGAACACTTGGCCCGTACCGGTCAGTCCGGCGAGGTCGGCCTTGCCGTCGCCGTTGAAGTCGCCGGCCACCACCTTGCTCAACACGCCGGGAACCGGGGTCCAAGCACTCAGGTTGGTGGTGATGTAGACGTTACCGGCGCCACCGAGTCCGGCCAGATCGTCGGTGCCGTCGCCGTTGAAGTCGGAGTGAATGGGGTTGGAGGAGCCGGGCGCGCCGACCTCCACCGCGCCGATGTCCACCGTGCCGCCCACGATGCGCGGAAAACCGGTTCCCCGCTGGTCGGTGGTGATGCCGGCCGGAATGAGCGCGTTGTTGCCGGCGTTGATCGCCGGGCCGCCCGCGACCGGTAAATGGGTCAGGGTCGGGCCGCCGTTGTTGGCGAGCGGGCCGATGGCGGTGCCGATGGGGCCAGAGAGAATCCAGTCGGTGGTGCTAGGACTGGTATTAGTAAAACCTGACACACCGTTTTGACCGAACAGGTTGTGCCCCATTGAGGTAAAGGCGTTAGAATTACTACCTAACGGGTTATAAGGGTGATTGTAAATTTCTGCACCGTCGCTGAACGCATTATTTCCAGCTACTAAGCTATTACCTATTACTAAGGTTGCTCCATTACCGATGTAAACACCTCCGCCTGGACCATGACTCGTAGCTGTATTATTAGATACTGTTGTGTTAAACATAAAGACTTTGCTCTGTGTATTGTCGTCAATACACAAACCGCCACCGCTAACAGCTATATTTCCGGATATGGTATTATTACTGAGAGTAACTTTCTTGTTGATTCCAAGCTTAATTCCACCTCCACAGCCTGCTACCCCATTATTAGAGATAGTACTATTAGTAATAATTACCTCATCGATATTATTGACACTAATAATCCCACTCCCAGGCTGATTTCCAGTAATATCACAGCTATTTATGGTGAGTCTACCGCCATAATTATAGACACCGCCTGACGATCCTCCTTTACTATTCTCGGATATGGTGCTGTTGTTAATGATCAGTGGACCACCACTATTACTGATTCCATTCCCATTGTTATTGGATAAGGTACTGCTATTCACGGTTAGAGTAGCAGACATGCTTATAATTCCTTCATGGCTATTTTCAGATAAGGTACTGTTATTGACAGTCAGGTTCACAAAAGCCCTAGTACCATTGCCCGAACTGAAAATCCCATAACCACTCTTGGAGACATTGCAATCATTGATTGTCAAAGTTCCTAAATTCTCAATTCCGTAATACGGACCACCGTTGGTAATTGTCAGCCCAGAGATCGTCACGATCCCACCATCGTTGATCCGGAAAATAGTGTGGAAGCCGCTTCCAAAAATCGTTAGCACATCAGCACCCGGACCAATAAGTTCGAGTTTGCCATTGATACTAAGTGTATCTACTGTCAATAACTTACCGCTGAGTCCAGATTGAAACACGATGGTATTGCTTGTGCCACTGGCGGCATTCGCGTCGAGGATGGCTTGGCGCAGCGACCCAACGCCGCTGTCGTTGAGGTTGGTGACGGTGAAAGTGGCGGCAAACGCAGAGGGCGGCAAAATCAGTGCCAGAAAAATCCCACATGCCCCGATATACCCCAAAACCCGCCTCGGAAAGATGAGTACGTCTCGAACTCCCATGAGCAATCTCCTCGTATCAAAAACAATAATATAGGGTGAGCGCCAGCATCGGCGGGTGGGCTGCGGCAAGAGCGCCACAGCGGAAAACGGCCGATCTGGCGCAGAGAATTATATGAGGTGGGTTACAGTCACGGCTATTGACGCTATAGACTTAAAAATCAAAGACTAAAAGCCTAATTTGTAAATATTAAGAGACATCCAATCGGTACGCAATGCGTACCCTACTTTCCCTCCCGCAAGCCCCGCACCTCCTCTACGCTCAATCCGATCCTCTCCGCCAGCAGCCGGTCGTCGGCGATCACCTCCAGCAAGCTTCGGGCGATGCGGAGGCGTTCCTGCCGCTGGTCTTCCTGCCGATCCTGCCGCAAACCGCGCTGCTCCCGTTCCCGCATCCACCGCTCCCGCCGCTCCGCCAGCATCGCTTTCACCTCGCGCCAGTCATTCCCGCCCCAGCAATTCTTCCACGCTCGCCGCGCTGAAAAGCCCTTCCACCCAGGTTTCCAACTGCGCGGTCTCCGCCGCCGCCAAGCGTTCCATCACCCAGGGCGGTAGCTCGCCAAAGCGTTGCCGCAACAGCTTGAGCAACAATCGAACTTCTCCCTGCTGCAAACCCTGCTGCAAACCGCGCTGCAAACCCCGCTGCAAACCGCGCTGCTCCCATTCCCGCGTCCACTGTTCCCACCGTTCCGCCAGCATCGCTTTCACCTCGCGCAAATCGTCGATCTCGGGAATCACCGCGCCCGGCAACCGCCGCCGCAGAAACACCCGCCGCAACCAAATCCCGAACGCCCGCCGCAACGACCGTCGCTCGGGCGTCGCCAACCACGCCAGCAGATCGTCCACCACCGCCTGCAACTCGGCGCGGCCGGGGAATGACGGAAACTCCAGCACAACTATGGTGGAGAGAACAGGATCGTCCGATTCATCGGCGGCCAATCGGTCAACCGCGCAGATGGCTTTCCATTCCGTGCGGTGTCTCTTTCCAGCGTACTACCCGGACCACCGAACGGATTCGCAGGACTCAAGGGCCGTTTTCTCGGTTAACCAGAGTATCGGCCAGCTCCTCGTACAGCGGAAATTTGTCGTCCAGGCTGGCGAGTTGCGCCTCATGGGCAAGCGCCGTGGCAACGATCAGCCGATCCAGGGGGTCGAGGTGGTGGCGCGGTAATTGGCCGGCAAGGTGGGCAATTCTGGCGGTAACGGGAAGAACTTGAATCCCGGCATCTCGGGTGGCTTGCTGAATCCAGTCGGCCAGCGGGAGCTTGAGGAGAATCCGCCCGCGCCCCACGCTCAGACCGAGTTCGTAGACCGAAATGGCGGATAGAGCGACGGGTATTGCGGGATCGGCAATCCGTGCCGCCAGCCAGTGGGGGAGCTTGGCGTCCTGTTGGATCCACCACAGCCAGACGTGGGTATCGAGCACCAGCATCGCGCTAAATCCTGAACGCATCGGCATCGCCGGCGATCTGCCGGGCGGTGCGGTCGAGCGCGGCTTCCGCTTCCTCGTCGGTCATGGCCGGCTCAAAGGGATTGTAGTCGTGAAAGGTGATCGAGCCTTTTAGTGCCGAGGGAGGGACACGGCGGGACGCGGGCGGTGCATTGGTTTCATCCAGCACGGTCACGATGATGCGAGCCCGATCAAGAGGCGGGGCTTCGCCGAGCCAGTGAATCTGGCCGTGTGCGTAGATGGCTTCATAGCTTTTCAACATCGCGGTTTATCCTTAAGTGTCGGGTCCCGGATGATTGATAGGTCTTTTTTGAAAGAGAGCGGGTTTGGTCCGGTAGTGCTCCTTCAGTTTGGCGAGCGGGGTGACATGGCCGAGGTTCTTCTGGGGGATGTGTTGATTATAGAGGTGGAGATAGCGTTGCAAGGTGGTTTCCAGGTGACGGGCGGAGGCGAAGGTCGTGGTTTTCAACACCTCGGCGACGCGGCCGTTGAAGCGCTCGATCATGCCGTTGGTCTGCGGGTGCCGGGGCTTGATCAGCCGGTGCCGGATGCCGTGCGCGGCGCAGATTTGATCGAAGGCGTGCCGGCCGGTCGGCTCGCGCTCGCCGGTGGCGCAGAAGCGGTCGGTGAACTCCTTGCCGTTGTCGGTGAGGACGGTCCGCACGAGGAACGGCGCTTTGGCGTGCAAGCGTTCCAGGAAGCCGGCGGCGGTGGCGGCCGTTTTGTCGGGTCGGATCTCGAAGTAAACCCAGCGGCTGGCCCGGTCGATGGCGGCGATCAGATAGCGGTGCTCGGCCTCGTCCGGCATCCGGGGCAGGTATTTCACATCGACGTGCACGAAGCCCGGCTCGTAATCCTTGAAGGTCTTGGGCAGCGGGGGGTTGCCTTCTGCCTCCGGCAGCAGGTCGGCCAGCCGGGCCACGCCGTGGCGGCGCAGACAGCGATCCAACGCCGAGCGCGACAGCGCCGGACAGACGAACTCGCGAGCCACCACCAGCAGGTCGTCCAGCGGCAACAGCAGCAGCTTGCGCAACTCCACCACCACGAACTCTTGCATCGGCGTCAGCGTCGTGGCCAGCCGGTGCGGGGTGTGCGGGCGGTCCTGCACCGCGTCCCGTCCCCGCCAGCGCCGGACGGTGGTCTCGCTCACCCCGATTTCTGCGGCCAGTTCGGCCGTCGGCCGGGTCGAGGCTTGGAGGTACGCCCGCTGCTTGGGCGTGGTGGTGGCGTTGGCGTGCAGGCGAATCTCCATCAGGGCCTCCGTAGCGCGAGGATCAGATCGCGCAAGAACCGCCGCGATTCCAGCAGACGGCGGCTTCGAGTGTCAACATAATCTCGCGGGACCCGACACTTAAGTGGTGTCGGTCAACAGCGGGAACTCTCTCATTGATACGACCCAAAATAACCGCGCCCCTCTCCCCGAGGGAGAGGGGCGTTGTCGCGGCTTCTCAATGCCCGGCCAGCGCGCTCAACGTGCCGGGGATGTTGATCCAGGAGGCGAGGTTGGTGGTGTAGAAGACCTTGCCGGTGGCGGTGAGGCCGGCGAGGTCGCCGTAGGCGTCGCCGTTGAAGTTGCCGACCACCAGCGAGTTCAGCGTGCCGGGGACGTTGATCCAGGAAGCGAGGTTGGTGGTGTAGTAGATGTAGCCGGCGCCGGCGCGACCGGCGAGGTCGGCCTTGCCGTCGCCGTTGAAGTCGCCGGCCACCAGTTGCGCCAGCGCGCCGGGAATGTTCGTCCAGGTGGCGCGGTTGGTGGTGTAGAAGATTTGGCCCGCGCCGGTGCGGCCGGCCAAGTCGTCGAGGCCGTCTCCGTTGAAGTCGCCGGCCACCAGTTGCGCCAGCGCGCCGGGGATGTTCGTCCAGGTGGCGCGGTTGGTGGTGTAGAAGATTTGGCCCGCGCCGGTGCGGCCGGCCAAGTCGTCGAGGCCGTCTCCGTTGAAGTCGCCGGCCACCAGTTGCGCCAGCGCGCCGGGGATGTTCGTCCAGGTGGCGCGGTTGGTGGTGTAGAAGATTTGGCCCGCGCCGGTCAATCCGGCGAGATCGGCCTTGCCGTCGCCGTCGAAATCGCCGGCGACCAGTTGGGCCAGCGCGCCGGGGATGTTCGTCCAGGTGCTGAGATTGGTGGTGTAGAACACTTGGCCCGCACCGGTCAGTCCGGCGAGGTCGGCCTTACCGTCGCCGTTGAAGTCGCCGGCCACCACTTTGCTCAACACGCCGGGAACCGGGGTCCAAGCACTCAGGTTGGTGGTGATGTAGACGTTACCGGCGCCACCGAGTCCGGCCAGATCGTCGGTGCCGTCGCCGTTGAAGTCGGAGTGAATCGGGTTGGAGGAACCGGGCGCACCGACCTCCACCGCGCCGATGTCCACCGTGCCGTTCGAGATGCGGGCAAAACCGCGCTGGTCGGTGGTGACCCCGGCAGGGATCAGAGCGTTGTTGCCGGCGTTGATCGCCGGGCCGCCCGCGACCGGCAAATGCGTCAGGGTGGGGCCGCCGTTGTTGGCGAGGGGACCGATGGCGGTGGCGATCAGGCCGGGAAGAATGATGTCGCTGGCGATAGGGCTGGCGTTCACCAGTCCCGACGTACCGTTTTCGCCGAACAGGTTGTTGCCTTGGGAAGTGAAAGTACCGCTGCCTCTGTAAATTTCTTTACCATTCAACCCGGAGTTACCGGCCACGAGGCTGTTACCTATAGACAGCACGCCAGAGTAGACATGAACACCGCCACCCCGAGATGCTGGGGCTGAATTGCCAGCTAAGGTGCTATTGAGGACGGTTACTGTTCCTCTGATTCTAATCCCGCCACCGCCTTCACTTGTAGAAGAGCCTAAAGCCCCATTATTATACAGCGTGCTGTTGCGCACGGTTAATGTACCGGCTTCATTGTTGATACCGCCTCCACCATCTTGAGCCGAATTTCCGGACAAGGTACTGCTGTTTACTATTAGCGCGCCGTCGTTGTAAATCCCACCTCCAGAACGGCTGGTTGAATTGCTGGACAGCGTACTGTTATTGATAGTTAGCGCGCCGTCATTATTATAAATGCCACCACCGCTCCAGTTTGGTGCTGCATTGCCGGATAGGATACTATTATTTATCGTCAGTGTTCCTCTGTTATAGATGCCGCCACCGTAGCTGTTCGGTATTGAATTACCTGTTAGAGTGCAGCTGTTGACGGTCAGCGTGGCGGAACTGACATTGTAAATGGCTCCACCCCCGTCAGAGCCCGCCCATGTGCTAGACTGAATTATGCTGCCGTTGAAAGTGAGCGTCCCCCTGTTTTCGATCCCACCGTTCTGAAGCTTCAGCGCGGAGAGAGTAGCGGTCGTGTCGTAGTCAACGATAAAGTTTCGCTGGGCATTGTTGCCGCTGATCGTCAAGCCTGCCCCTGGACCGTTGATGGTCAGATTATCGGTGATGGTGAAACCGCCGCTGGTCAGCAGAATGCCGCCGAGACCCGCCTGAAATACGATGGTGTCGTCGCCCACCGCGTTGTTGGCATCGAGAACGGCCTGCCGCAGCGACCCGACGCCGCTGTCGTTGAGGTTGGTGACGGTGAAAGTGGCGGCAAACGCAGAGGGCGGCAAAATCAGTGCCAGAAAAATCCCACATGCCCCGATATACCCCAAAACCCGCCTCGGAAAGATGAGTACGTCTCGAACTCCCATGAGCAATCTCCTCGTATCAAAAACGATAATATAGGGTGAGCGCCAGCATCGGCGGGTCGGCTGCGGCAAGAGCGCCACAGCGGAAAACGGCCGATCTGGCGCGGAGAATTATATGAGGTGGGTTACAGTCACGGCTATTGACGCTATTGACTTAAAAATCAAAGACTAAAAGCCTAATTTGTAAATATTAAGAGACATCCAATCGGTACGCAATGCGTACCCTACTTTCCCTCCCGCAAGCCCCGCACCTCCTCTACGCTCAATCCGATCCTCTCCGCCAGCAACCGATCATCGGCGATCACCTCCAGCAAGCTCCGGGCGATGCGGAGGCGTTCCTGCCGCTGGTCTTCCTGCCGATCCTGCCGCAAACCGCGCTGCTCCCGTTCCCGCATCCACCGCTCCCGCCGCTCCGCCAGCATCGCTTTCACCTCGCGCCAGTCATTCCCGCCCCAGCAATTCTTCCACGCTCGCCGCGCTGAAAAGCCCTTCCACCCAGGTTTCCAACTGCGCGGTCTCCGCCGCCGCCAAGCGTTCCATCACCCAGGGCGGTAGCTCGCCAAAGCGTTGCCGCAACAGCTTGAGCAACAATCGAACTTCTCCCTGCTGCAAACCCTGCTGCAAACCGCGCTGCAAACCCTGCTGCAAACCGCGCTGCTCCCATTCCCGCGTCCACTGTTCCCACCGTTCCGCCAGCATCGCTTTCACCTCGCGCAAATCGTCGATCTCGGGAATCACCGCGCCCGGCAACCGCCGCCGCAGAAACACCCGCCGCAACCAAATCCCGAACGCCCGCCGCAACGACCGTCGCTCGGGCGTCGCCAACCACGCCAGCAGATCGTCCACCACCGCCTGCAACTCGGCGCGGCTGCGGCTCCGATCCAACCGAAACAACGCCGCCGCCAGATTCTCCGTTCCTTCCAGCGCCGTCGCGGGATAGCGTTCTTCGTCCAGCAACAAGTATTGGAAACACGGTTGATACCGTTCCAGACCCGGCGGTGTCGGCGTCAGCAGCTCCCGGAACTCCACCGCTCCGGTCCACGGGGCCGTGCCGTTATACAACACCACGGGCAACACCGGCGGCAACCGCCCGTCCGCCGGCAACTCGTTCCGCCGCAGCAAATCCTGATACAGCAACCCGACATAGACCAACAACCGCAGCGCCATGAACGGGTCGGGCTCCGACTGAAATTCGATGATCACATAGACGTACAACCATTGGCCCCGCAGCCGGACTTTCCACACCACGTCGTCGTGCCGCTGGCGCAAATCGTCGCTGACATAGCTGCCTTTGACCGGCGCCAGCGTGGCGAAATCTACCTCCGCCACCCACGGCTCCGGCACGAAACCGCGCAGCAAATCCGCCACCAGTTCCGGGTGCGAAAACAGCAGCTTGTAACCGCTATCGGATTCAGCCATCGTCTCAAACCGTCTCCGTTCGCACAATCGAATGCGGCAAATCAGGAACCCTCAAATTTAAAGGTCTCCGCCATCGCCAACTCCCGCAACGCCACATCCTGCAAGGTCGCTTGCAAGGGCTGCGCGTCCAGTCCGGGATCGAGCGCATGCAAGCGAGCCTGAAACTCGGTCAGGGAACCACCCGCATCGAGCCAGACCCGCAACTGCCGCCCGACCGGAAACACCAGTTTCACCATCGGCCAAGCCAGCAGCGCCGCGCGCTGTCGCCGCGCCGTCGCGCCGGACACCCCGACCAGCACGGCATCGCCGCCCCTCGTCAACTCCAGCGGCGTCCCCTGCCGGTCCAAGCGCCCGGCGTGCAGCAAGCCCACCCGGTCGCAGCGCTCCGCCTCGTCCATGTTGGCGGTGGCGTACAGAATCGCCACGCCCTCGGCGCGGACCCCGTTCAACAAGCGCCAGAACGCCCGCCGCGACACCGGGTCCACACCGGTGGTCGGCTCGTCCAGAAACATCGCCCGAGGCTGGCTGACCAGCGCGCAGGCCAGCGCCAGTTTTTGCATCATCCCGCCGGACAGGTTGCTGGCCCGGCGATCCTCGAATCCCGCCAGGCCGGTGCGTCGCAGCAACTCGGCGATGCGCTCGCGGGCGACCGTTCGGGGCAATCCGTGCAGATCGGCGAAAAAATTCAGGTTTTCTTGAACCGACAGGTCGGGATATAAGCCGAAGCCTTGCGGCATGTAAGCGATCTCGTCGCGCAGGGCCGGATCGGTGGCGTCTCGCCCCAGCACGCGGATTCGCCCGCCCTTCGGCAACCATTGCCCGACCGCCAGTTGCAGCAAGGTGGTCTTGCCCGCGCCATCCGCGCCCACGACCCCAAAAATCTCGCCCGGCATGACGCGCAGAGCCACCCCGCCCAACACCGGTCGGTCGCCGTAGGCAAAACGCAAGTCGGCGATTTCGATTGCCGCCTCGGTCATGGTGCGGCGGCTTTGAGGGCGACATCCGCCGGCTGGCCCAGCTTCAGCGCCCCGTCGGGATTGTCCACTTCGATCTTGACGCGATACACCAAATCCACCCGCAAAGCGCGGGTTTCCACGGTTTTGGGGGTGAATTCGGCATCGGGGGCAATGAACGCGAGCCGGCCGGCCAACACCTTGCCGGGCAGACCATCCACCCGCACCTCCGCCGCTTGCCCCAGCCGGACGCGGGTCAAATCCGCTTCGCTCAGGTAAGCCCGCACCCACGGCCGGCCCAGCTCGGCGACGCGCAGCACCGTTTTGCCGGGCGACACCACCTCGCCGGCTTCCGTCAGCCGCACCGACACCACGCCCGCGACCGGACTGTGCAGCCGGACGTATTCCAGTTGTCGGCGGGCGGTTTCGGCTGCGGCCTGCCGGGCGCGGAGGGTGGCGGCGGCTTGGTCGATCTCTTCCTGGCGCGGCCCTTCCCGCAACAGCGCCAAATTCTGCCGGGCCTGCTCGATCCCGGCCAAGGCGACGTTCTGGCGTTGCCGCGCCTGATCGAGCTGGTCTTCGGGCGCCAGCTTTTTAGAGACCAGATCGGCGATCCGCCTGAATTCGACCCGAGCGTAATCGAGATCGGCTTGCGCCTTGGCCTGTTGCGCTTCCGCCACCCGCAATTCCTGAACGCGAGTCCCGGCTTGCAAGGCCGCCAGCGCCGCTTGCGCCGCCTCCGCTTGAGCGGTGGCGTTGCGCGACGCCAGCTCGTAATCGCGAGCGTCCAACTCGGCGATCAACTGCTCGGCTTTGACGGCATCGCCCTCCTCCACCAGCAGCCTGACGATGCGCCCGCCAACCTGAAATGCCAGATCCACCTCCCGCGCCTCCACGGTGCCGGACAGCTCGATTCGGTCGGTGTCGCGGGCGCTCTGCCACGGCCAGCGGAACGCCATCAGCGCGGGTAAAGCGGATAAAGCCAGCAGCCAGAAAAATGCGCGCTTCACGGGACGATCCCCGAAATTGCACCGCCCCCACCGCGACGGTCGGTCAGGGGCGGCGTCGGTGGATGGGATGGATTCAACTTTGCCGGACCCGCCAGACCGGACGTTCCTCCGGGTCGATCAGCCCGTTTTCGAACAGCCACTTGCGGGCATCTTCGGCGTCTCGCTCGAACCAGGCGCGGGCCGAGCCCAGGCGGAAAGTATAGCCCCAGGCGTCCATGTCGGCGCACAGCCGCGCCCGTCCGACGCCGCGCAACCGGTCCGCCAACAGGATTTGCAGATAGCAGACGCCGCTCTCCTCGATCACTTCGCCGCCGGCATCGGTATGTAAGCGGGCGCGGCGTCCGGCGTCCATGCAGATGTAGTGACAGGCCTCGTGCAGAGCGGAATGCGCCGGGGTATCGTCGCGCACGAACAGACGATCGCCGATCAACCCCGCCTCGCTCTCGCCCCAATAGCTGCCGGGAATCGCGCTGCCCGTCGGCACCCACTCGACACCCAAGCCGTAGCGCCCCAACAGCGCGGCCAGCGGCTCGCGGCCCAGATCGGCGCAGGTCAATACCGCCATCGCCGCCGACCCGTTCACGGTCTGTCCGCAGCGGCGACCACCCGCCGCCCCATGATGAGCACATCGTATTCCCGGCCATCCATCTCCGCGATCGCCGGCAACAGACCCCAGCGCGCGAAGCCGAAAGCTTCCAGCAACCCGACGCTCGGCGCGTTGTGCGCGAACACGAAGGCCAGCAGGGTCCGCACGCCCAATCCCGGCGCGCGACTCAAAGCCTCACCCAGCAACAGCCGGCCCACACCCTGGCCCCGGCGATCCGGCGCGACGTAATAGCCCAGCTCCACCGTGGCGTGATACGCCGGGCGGCCGTAGAACGAGCGGACGCTCAGCCAACCGGCGATGCCTCGCGCGTCTTCGGCCACGAGCAATGGCCGTCGCTCCGGGTCGTGATCGCGGAACCATGTCTCGCGGGCCGCCACCGTCACCGGCTGAGTATCAGCGGTTGCCATTCGGCCGGCAATACTGGCGTTATAGATTGCCACAATGTCCGGCAAATCTTGATGAGTAGCGTAACGTATATGCATATTCATGGTGAAGTCATAACTAATAAGAATAAAAGAGCCAGATGCAAATGCAGCAATTTCCGAGTAGACTGGCATTTTTTTATTTGCCGTCATCTTTCTGGCGCAGGCGCGCTCGTCTATCTATCGCCATCGTTTTTCGAGGATACGCCACCCCATGAGCCGAACCTATCTGTTTACCTCCGAATCCGTCTCGGAAGGACATCCCGACAAAATCGCCGACCAGATTTCCGATGCGGTGCTGGACGCCATTATCGCCGAGGACCCCAAAGCCCGCGTCGCCTGCGAAACGCTGATCAAAACGGGCGTCGTCGTCCTGGCCGGCGAGATCACCACGGCGGCGTGGGTGGACTTCGACCAGATCGTGCGCGACACCGTGGTCGGTATCGGCTACGACAACTCGCACGTCGGCTTCGATGGCGCCACCTGCGCGGTATTGTCCTGCATCGGCAAGCAATCGCCGAACATCGCCCAGGGCGTGGACCGCAAAAGCCCGGAGGAACAGGGCGCCGGCGATCAAGGCCTGATGTTCGGCTACGCCTGCAACGAAACCGACGTGCTGATGCCCGCCCCCATCACCTACGCCCACCTGCTGGTGCAGCGGCAGGCCGAAATGCGCAAGAGCGGCGTGTTGCCGTGGCTGCGCCCCGACGCCAAGAGCCAAATCACCTTCCGCTACGACAACAACAAAGTCGCGGGCATCGAAGCCGTGGTGCTGTCCACCCAGCACGACGCCGACATCGGCTACAAGCTGCTGTGCGAGGCGGTGATGGAAAACATCATCCTGCCCGTGCTGCCCGCCGAATGGCTGGACAAGCACACCCAGTATCACATCAACCCGACCGGCAGTTTCGTCATCGGCGGGCCGGTGGGCGACTGCGGGCTGACCGGGCGCAAGATCATCGTCGATACCTACGGCGGCGCGGCGCACCACGGCGGCGGCGCCTTCTCGGGCAAAGACCCCTCCAAGGTGGACCGCTCCGCCGCCTACGCCGGCCGCTACGTCGCCAAGAACATCGTCGCCGCCGGTCTGGCGGAACGCTGTGAAATTCAGGTGTCTTATGCGATTGGCGTGGCCGAACCGACCTCGATCAGCATCAACACCTTCGGCACCGGCAAGATCGACGAAGACCGGCTGGTGGAGATCGTGCGCGGCCACTTCGATTTGCGGCCTTACGGCTTGGTCAAAATGCTGGACCTGATTCGACCCATCTACAAAAAGACCGCCGCTTACGGTCACTTCGGCCGCGAGGAACCGGAGTTCACCTGGGAGCGCACCGACAGGGCCGACGCCTTGCGCGCTGCTGCGGGATTGTAGAGCATCCGATTTTCCCGCCTCCACGCCGAGGGGCGCTGCAGCGGTTTTGACCGTCAGGCTCGGCGTGGCATGGCTTTCACGAGCCAACGGCGCCCGTTCAACCGTATATGGAGTACGTTATGAACGCCGTTGTGCGCGAAAAAATCTCGAACGATTATCACGTTGCCGATCTTTCCCTGGCCGAGTGGGGCCGCAAGGAAATCGCCATCGCCGAAACCGAAATGCCCGGTCTGATGGCGGTGCGCGAGGAATACCACGCCCGGCAGCCACTCGATGGCGCCCGCATCGCCGGCTCGCTGCACATGACGATCCAGACCGCCGTGCTGATCGAGACGCTGGCGGCGCTGGGCGCCGACATTCGCTGGGCCTCCTGCAACATTTTCTCGACCCAGGATCACGCCGCCGCCGCCATCGCCGCCGACGGCATCCCGGTGTTCGCCTACAAAGGCGAAACGCTGGAAGAGTACTGGGATTTCACCCATCGCATCCTGGAATGGCACGACGGCGGCACGCCCAACATGATTCTGGACGACGGCGGCGACGCGACCCTGCTGGTCACGCTGGGCGCCCGCGCCGAACAGGATCGCTCGCTGATCGCCGACCCGACTTGCGAGGAAGAGCAGGTTTTGTTCGCCGCCATCCGCGAGCGGCTGGACCGCCAGCCCGGCTGGTATTCCAGAATCCTGGCCAACATCAAGGGCGTGACCGAGGAAACGACCACCGGCGTCCATCGCCTGTACACCATGGAGAAGGAAGGCCGGCTGCCCTTCCCCGCCATCAACGTCAACGACTCGGTCACCAAGTCCAAGTTCGACAACCTCTACGGCTGTCGCGAATCG
The DNA here is from genome assembly GCA_037045685.1 of Candidatus Competibacter sp. Classification (GTDB taxonomy): domain Bacteria; phylum Pseudomonadota; class Gammaproteobacteria; order Competibacterales; family Competibacteraceae; genus Competibacter_A. The sequence goes on along the minus strand of JBAOII010000011.1, from coordinate 212,932 downwards.
CTGGTGGACGGGATCAAGCGCGCCACCGATGTGATGATCGCCGGCAAGGTCGCGGTGGTGCTGGGCTACGGCGATGTCGGCAAGGGTTGCGCCCAGTCGCTCAAGGGCTTGGGCGCGACGGTGTGGGTCACCGAAATCGACCCGATCTGCGCCTTGCAGGCGGCGATGGAAGGCTATCGGGTGGTCACCATGGACGACGCGGCGGACAAGGCCGACATTTTCGTCACCGCCACCGGCAACGTCGGCGTCATCAACCACGATCACATGACGCGGATGAAGAATCAGGCCATCGTCTGCAACATCGGCCATTTCGACTCCGAAATCGAAGTGGCCGCCATGAAGAAGTACCGCTGGGAGAACATCAAGCCGCAGGTCGATCACATCATTTTCCCCGACGGCAAGCGCATCATCCTGCTGGCCGAGGGGCGGCTGGTGAATCTGGGTTGCGCCACCGGCCATCCCAGTTTCGTGATGTCCAACTCCTTCACCAATCAAACGCTGGCGCAGATCGAGCTGTTCACCCGTGGCGCACAGTACGAAAACAAGGTCTACGTCCTGCCGAAGCATCTGGACGAGAAGGTCGCCCGGCTGCATCTGGATCGGATCGGTGCCAAGCTGACCCAGTTGACCCCGGAACAGGCGGCTTACATCGGCGTCGCGGTGGACGGGCCGTACAAGGCCGAGAACTATCGCTACTGAGCGCGCATTTTTCGGAAAAGCCGAAGGGCGCGGATTTCCGTGCCCTCGGTCTATTTCGAGATGACCCGGCCGCTCGTCTCACTTTCCATTCTCGGCGGTTTCGCTCATGGAATCCCAGAAACATACACCCCAAGATTTTCAGTTGCGAGTTCTTCCCCCCCAACACCGACGAAGGCATGCGCAAGCTGTTCGCCGCTCGCGAGGCATTGATGCGGATGCGGCCGGCGTTCTTCTCGGTCACTTACGGCGCGGGCGGTTCCACCCGCGAGCGCACCTTCGAAGCGATTCAGGCGATCCAGACGCGCAGCGGCGTGGACGCCGCTCCGCATTTGACCTGCGTCGCCTCCACTCGCGCGGGAGTCCGCGAAATTTTGGACAGCTATCGGGCGTTGGGCATCCACCGCATCGTCGCCCTGCGCGGCGATTTGCCGTCCGGGATGCGGGAATTCGGCGAATTCCGCTACGCCAACGAGCTGGTGGCCTTCATTCGCGCCGAGACCGGCGATCACTTTCACATCGAAGTGGCCGCCTACCCGGAATTTCACCCCCAAGCCACCAGCACCGAGCGCGATCTGCTCAATTTCAAGCAGAAGGTCGAAGCCGGCGCCAACAGCGCCATCACCCAGTATTTTTACAACCCGGAATCCTATTTTCGCTTCGTGGACGACTGCGAAAAACTGGGGCTGGATTTGCCCATCGTGCCCGGCATCATGCCGATCACCAATTTCACCCAACTGGCGCGGTTCTCGGATAACTGCGGAGCGGAAATTCCGCGCTGGATTCGCAAGCGGCTGGAAAGCTGCGGCGACGACCGCGACGCGATCCGCGCTTATGGGCTGGATGTGGTCGCGGGTCTATGTCGGCGCCTTCTGGACGGTGGCGCACCCGGACTGCATTTCTACACCATGAATCAGGCCGGGCCGACGCTGGCGATTTGCGAGCGGCTGGGTTTGATCCGCGAATAGCCGCGCTCGCCGGCAAAACGAAAACGCCCTTGCTTTTAAAGGGAGCAAGGGCGTTTCGCCGAAAACCGACCGAGCGCGCCGAAAACCGGCGCCGCAAGTTTTATTGCGCGGCCAGCAGCGCCTTGGCGTCCGGGCCGAGCGGCAAGACGTAATCGTAGGATGCCAGGATCAGGTTGTCGGTGGCGCGGATCAGGCGGGCCTGAACGAACACCGACTGCCGGGCGACCGCGTAAGTGCCCGCGATCACGGCGGCGGCGTTGTGCGATTGGCTGATCTCCTTGATCGAGCGCGACAGCGCGAATTCGCCCAAGCCTTCCTTGACGAAAATGTTGTTGCGCATCTTGATCTCGACGACCGTGAACCCCTGCTGCGCGAACTTGGAGCCGAGCTGCTCCCCGATCACCCGCCCCAAACCGGACGACATTTCGAGATTGTTGATGTCCACGAAAGTCGCCGCCAGCAACGGATCGCGCCGCTCCTTGAGCCACGGCGCCCGCGTCAGCAGGGCATCGGCCGCCTTGTAATTGGCATCGACCAGATTCGCGTCCTGAATGATGGGACGGACCGGCACGTCGTCGGAGGAAGACGCGCACCCCAGCATCCCCAAGCTGAACGCGACCAACAGCGTCGCGACTCCGCGCAAGCTCATTACGTTCCAATTCATGATCTGACCACCTCTATGATGCGAGTCGAGTCACGGCACGCCATTAGCAATTGGGTCCCGAAGTGCAGCCGACCACCTCCATGATGCGGGTGGTCACCGGCGCCGGCCCCTTGGCGATGTACTGCCCGACGTTGTTGTCGCTGACGTAGTAGATGTCCCGCAAGCGGGTCACGTAGCGGTCGCCGCTCATGATCGAGGTGGTCACGATGATCTCGCTGTTCGGCTGGTCGGTGATGAACCCGGTCGCCACGTCCAAGCCGACCGCGCCCATCATCGCGGCGGTCGCCGGATTGTTTTGGGCCGTGGCATCCAAGACCAGCACGCTGCCGGTCAGGGCGGTGAACAGCCCCGGCATCGGCCGGATGAAACCGCGATCCCTATGCGTCACGACTTGCACGTCGTAGGACACGGCGTAGCCCCCGCCCGGGTTCTCGCTGACCAGGAACCCCCGCTCCAGCAGGTGGGTGAGCAGCAAGCTGTGAAAGGCGACACTGAACTCGCTGTTGTATTGGGGGGACTGGACGTGCAAGGCGATCGGACGCCCCTGCTGTTGGCCGGAACCCAGCAGTGCGTCTTGCAAGCGGTTGGCCACATGGGCGGTCAGAATGTCCCAATGCTCGGCCGCCTGCATCTTTCTTTGGAACGACACAGGATAGGTTGTCGCGACGGGAACTTGGGACGCGCAGGCCCCCAGTCCCAAGCACAGGATGAAAAGAGGGGCATACGAGATCTTCATGGTTTCTCCCTCGGTTATTGTGTCCGTTATCGGCGGTAGCCACCAAAATTTTAGCCGGTTATACCACCGGTGCCACCCCTTGACAACAAGGTTTCCACTAACCTTTTTTTCCTTCCCGAAGCAACCTGCCAACCCGGGCCGATTATGAGCGGAAACAACACGTTATTTGCATCCCCAAACACACTATGTTGTAGTGTTTTCCGAAAAAAACACATCATATGGAAATTTTCTGGAATTTTTTCCCGCATCCTCTAGAATCTGGCGACGACTCCAAGCCAAGACGCGACTCGGCCGATACCAGAACTGGCCGAGCCGCTCACCGATACCCCGCCGATACCACACTCACCAATTTCAGGGAGAAGCCGGCTTATGAGAACCGCGCACCTGCAACCGGTCGACCGTCCGACCGCTGCCGCCGACGTGCCGATGCAACCCGCGTCCTGGGACATCTGGGACAAGAAATACCGGCTCAAGGCCAAGGACGGGCGACCGATCGACGAGACCATCGACGGCACCTATCAGCGCGTGGCCAAGGCGCTGGCGGCGGTGGAAGCCACCGAGGAACTGCGCGAACTTTGGTGCGAGAAGTTTCTGTGGGCCTTGCGCCATGGCGCCATTCCGGCGGGGCGGATCATTTCCAACGCCGGTGCTTGGGAACACAAACCGGCCACGTCCACGATCAACTGCACGGTTTCGGGCACTATTCGCGACTCGATGGACGACATTCTGCGCAAGGTGCACGAAGCGGGCTTGACGCTCAAATCGGGCGCCGGCATCGGCTACGAGTTTTCCACGCTGCGGCCGCGCGGCGCCTACGTCTCCGGCGCGGGGGCCTACACCTCGGGGCCGCTGTCGTTCATGGATATCTACGACAAGATGTGCTTCACCGTGTCGTCGGCGGGCGGTCGGCGGGGCGCGCAGATGGGCACCTTCGACATCGGCCATCCCGATGTCATGGAATTCGTCCGCGCCAAGCGCGAGGCGGGTCGGCTCCGCCAATTCAACCTGTCGCTGCTGATCACCCGCGAGTTCATGGAAGCGGTCAAAAACGACGCCGACTGGCTGCTGGCGTTCCCGCTCCTGGCCAAAGAAGCGGAGCAGGACGGCGTCGATTTGAACGACGCCAGCAAGATCGTCTGGCGCGAGTGGCCGACCACGGAAAGTTTGATCGTCAACGACATCGGGCAAGTCGCCTGCAAAATATATCGGAAAATCCGCGCCCGGCGCCTGTGGGACGTGATCATGGCGTCCACTTACGATTACGCCGAACCGGGGTTCATCCTGATCGACCGCGCGAACGAGATGAACAACAACTGGTTTTGCGAGAATATCCGGGCGACCAACCCGTGCGTGACCGGCGACACCTGGATTCACACCGCCACGGGTCCTCGCCAAGTGTTTGACCTGATCGGCCAACCGTTTCTCGCGCGCATAGACGGGCAGGATCACGCTTCCGGCAAGGATGGCTTTTTCAAAACCGCCACCAAACAAATCCTGCATTTGCGGACCCTGGAAGGCTACAGCCTGCGCTTGACCGCAGATCATCGAGTGTGCGGCGCGTTACCCGTTTGACTCGCGACATCTTGCAAACCGAGTGGTGCGAGGCCGACCAACTGCTTCCGGGTGATCGCCTGTTGCTCCAGAATCATCGCGATAATCCGGACTGGCCCGGCTCTCACCATTTCGAGGAAGGCTATCTGCTCGGATTGCTCATCGGCGACGGCGTCTTAAAGGCGAATACCGCCGTTCTCTCCGTGTGGATGCCCAAAGCGGCAAACGAAGATCGGATGGCCGCCAACGGTTCGCGATCCATCATGCGGGAAGCGCTCGATTGCGCCCTGAGTTTGCCTCACCGCAGCGATTTCCGAGGTTGGAGCGCGATTCCGGGCCGGGCCGAGCATCGGCTAACCCTGGCCGCGATCAAGGCGCTTGCCGAACATTTTGGAATGCGTCCGGGGTACAAGGCCATCACCCCCGCCATGGAGAAAACCTCCAGCGCGTTTCAGCGCGGGCTGCTACGCGGCTTGTTCGACACCGACGGATCGGTGCAAGGCTCACAGAGCAAAGGCGTCAGCGTGCGGCTCGCTCAATCCGAATATGGACATCTTGGAAGCCGTACAACGAATACTGCTGCGATTGGGTATTTTTTCCCGAATTTATTCCCAGCGCCGACCAGCGGGGCTGAAGCTGTTACCGGATGGCCGTGGTGATCGCGCGACCTACCCGGTCAAGGCCCAGCATGAACTGGTGATCAGCGGCATCAACCTCAGCGCATTCGCCGAGCGCATCGGTTTTGCCGATTCCCGGAAACAGCAACGCTTGCATGCGTTGCTGAATCAGTACCAGCGGGCGCTCAACCAGGAGCGATTCACTGCGGTGGTCCACGAGTTGCGGGTCGATGGCGTCGAGGACGCATACGATGCCCAGATTCCGGGGATCAATACCTTCGACGCCAATGGCTTTCACGCTCACAATTGCGGCGAACAAACACTTCCTCCCTACGGCTCTTGCTTGCTCGGATCGGTGAACCTCACCCAGTTCGTCCAAAACCCGTTCACGGAAAAAGCCGGTTTCGACTGGGACACCTATCAAAACGTCGTCGCCATTTTCACCCGGATGCTCGACAACGTGGTGGAAATCAACGGCCTGCCTCTGGAGCAGCAGCGTCGGGAAATCCTCGGCAAGCGCCGGCACGGCATGGGTTATCTGGGACTGGGTTCCACTCTGACCATGCTAGGTATGCAGTATGGATCGCCGGAATCGCTGGTTTTCACCGAGAAAGTCACCAAGGAACTGGCCCTGACCGGCTGGCGCATCGCCTTGGAGCTGGCGCGCGAGAAAGGGCCGGCCCCGATTCTGGAGCAGGATTTCACCGTGACCGCCGAGATGCTGCGCAAGCGCCCGGAAATGGTCCGCGACGGCATCAAGGCAGGCGATAGCGTCAAGGGAAAAGTCCTGCACGCCCGCTATAGCCGCTACCTGCAACAGGTCGCGGCGGTCGAGCCGGAACTGGTCGAGGAACTGGCCCGAGTCGGCGCTCGCTTCACCCACCACAGCTCCATCGCGCCCACCGGCACCATCGCGCTGTCCTTGGCCAACAACGCCAGCAACGGCATCGAACCCAGTTTCGCCCATCACTATTTCCGCAACGTCATCCGGCCCGGCAAAAAATCCAAGGAGAAGGTGGATGTGTTCTCCTTCGAGTTGCTGGCCTACCGGCACTTGGTCAACCCCAAGGCCATACCCGGCTCCGAATCCGCCGAGCAGCGGCTGCCCCACTACTTCATCGCCGCCGACGAGGTGACGCCCGAAACAGCATGTGGACATCCAGGCCGCCGCACAGAAGTGGATCGATTCCAGCATTTCCAAGACGGCCAACGTGCCCACCGATTTCCCTTACGAGGATTTCAAGGACATCTACCTGTACGCCTACGAGCAGGGCTTGAAGGGCTGCACCACCTTCCGTTTCAACCCGGCGGCGTTCCAGGGCGTGCTGGTCAAGGAGCAGGATCTGGCGAACACCCTCTACAAGTTCGTTCTGGAGGATGGCTCGGAAATCGAGGTCAAGGGGAACGAGGAGATCGAGTACGACGGCGAGATTCACACGGCGGCGAATCTGTTTGATGCGATCAAGGAGGGGTACTACGGGAAATTTTGAGGCTTCAAAAGCGAACGGGGACCGAGCGCCAACTCTGTCCCCGCGCGTGAGGAGGCATACTTTCGGCGTAACCGGGCGCCTCCCCCCTTGGTGTATCTGACAAATACTAAGGGTAACAATAGCAGGTAATAACCTGTTATCAAGCCCTTCAACCAAGGTTTAAGGCTCGGTTGCGCCTCAATTTTAAGAGGTATTGATATGACCGGTCTTAAGGCTGTGTTTGTTAACGAGTATTCAAGATATAGACTTGGCAAGTGGGAACACGTAAGAGCGCACTGGCGCAGCCTTCCCTCTCGCTAGACTCCGTCTAATCTTGTGATGTCTCACAGCCCCTTGCAATATAGGGGCTGTTTTCTTCCACCGGAGGGGACGAAAATTATGGCCATCAAAATCGACAAAAAAATCGTCGCCTACAGCGTCGTCAAACCCGACGACACCTCACCCGCGCCCGCGAGCGGTCCGGCCCAAGCCGTGCAGCAGATGCACGAAAGCGTGGCCCGACCCGAGGTGCTGCCCGGCGCCACCTACAAGGTTAAAACACCCCTGTCGGATCACGCTCTGTACATCACCATCAACGACATCGTCCTCAATCCCGGCACCGAGCACGAGGTGCGGCGACCGTTCGAAATCTTCATCAATTCCAAGGCCATGGAGCACTTTCAATGGATCGTCGCCCTGACCCGCATCATCTCGGCGGTGTTCCGCAAGGGCGGCGACGTGACCTTTCTGGTGGAGGAAATGCGCTCGGTGTTCGATCCGAAGGGCGGCTATTTCAAGAAAGGCGGCAAATACATGCCCTCGCTGGTCGCGGAAATCGGCGACGTGATCGAATCGCACATGCGCTCGATCGGCCTGCTCGGGGAAGACGGTTTGGACGAGCACCAGCGCAAGATGATCGTCGAACAGCGCATCAAATACGAGGTCGGCATGAAGGCTATCGAGGAGGCCGGCGAAAGCAGCTTTCCCCCGGAAGCCACGCTCTGCGGCAAATGCCAGACCAAGGCGGTCATCGTCATGGACGGTTGTTTGACCTGCCTGAACTGCGGCGATTCCAAGTGTTCCTGAAGACTTCTTTAACTCAGATAAACGACCCTCACCCCCAACCCCTCTCCCAGCGGGCGAGGGGAGCTTTTGGATAGGTTACGAGACCACGCCATGACCCCGACCCTGCCCGAGTTGATGACCGCCATCGAAATCACCGCACCCGGTGGACCCGAAAAGCTGGTTCCCAACCGCCGCCCGGTGCCTCGGCCCGCGCCCGGCGAAGTCCTGATCAAAGTCGCCACCGCCGGCGTCAACCGCCCCGACTGCCTGCAACGGCAAGGCGGTTATCCGCCACCGCCGGGCGCCTCCGACATTCCCGGCCTGGAAGTGGCCGGCACCATCGCGGCGCTCGGTGAAGGTGTCGAGGACTGGATGATCGGCGATGAAATCTGCGCCCTGCTGACCGGCGGCGGCTACGCCGAATACTGCACCGCGCCCGCGCCCCAATGTCTGCCGATCCCGGCCGGACTGACCTTGCAACAGGCCGCCGCCCTGCCGGAAACTTTTTTCACCGTCTGGAGCAACGTCTTCGACCGGGCGCGGCTGCAACCCGGCGAAACCCTGCTGGTCCACGGCGGCACCAGCGGCATCGGCACCACCGCCATCCAACTGGCCAAGGCGTTGGGTTCGCGGGTGTTCGTCACCGTCGGCGGCGCCGAAAAAATGCAACCCTGCCTGGATCTGGGCGCCGAGCGGGCCATCGACTACCGCGAGGAAGATTTCGTCCAAGCGGTCAAGGAACTCACTCGCAATCGGGGCGTGGATGTGATTCTGGACATGGTCGGCGGCGATTACACGCAGCGCAATCTCAGCGCGCTGGCGGTGGAAGGCCGGCTGGTGTTCATCGCGTTCCTGCGCGGCGCCAAAGTGGAACTGAATCTCGCGCCGGTGATGATGAAGCGCTTGACCGTCACCGGCTCGACCCTGCGCGCTCGCCCGGTCGAACACAAGGCGCCCATCGCCCGCAGCCTGCAACACATCGTCTGGCCGCTACTCGCCGGCGGCGTGGTCCGACCGGTCATCGACCGGGTTTTCCCGCTGAGCGAGGCCGCCGCCGCTCATGCCCTGATGGAATCCAATCGCCACATCGGCAAGCTGTTACTGCAAGTCGGCTGACACCTCCTCCACCCGCCCGTTCAACATCCCGCGATACCAAACCTTCACCTTTGTAGCATTCGTGGACGCTGCCTCAGTCGTCCGCGAATGATTACCCGTTTTGCGTTGCAACAATCCGGTATTTGTGCTGTCATTAAATTTAAGTTGAATCGCCGCCTCGGGTCCGATGGAGCCGCCTGTTAAGCGTGCGCTCATCAACTACTATTATTCTTGTGTCGCGCTTGGTTATTCGTCTTGGGATCGAGCCAAGCCATGCGAGTCACCCATAAGGAAATCATGAAATATCGCCAAGTACGTTCGCCTGTGGGTCGTTCCGTTTCAGGTGAGAGGTTGACAACATGCGTGGAAATCACAAACTCCAGCACCCGTTCGTCTGGTTCGAGCGCGGCGGATGGTGGTTCAAGGTGCTCGGCGAATGCTTCGGCCCCTATCGGGATATGATCGAAGCTCGCTATAACCTGTTGGTCATTCAGGGCTTAAGCCTTCAACTCCGCGAAGCGATTTCCAATTGAAGCCCGCAGGGGCGGAGTCCGCCTTTCCCGGCGGGACGCGCGGGCGAGGATGGGCGGAGAAGCCGAACCTCGAATCGTGACCGGAGATGCCTGACGACGCGCTGGTTGCCCGCATTCGCGCCGCCGTTACCGAAGCCACCCGCCGCTACTTGGCAGATCGCCGCGCCCGCGTCGGCCCCTTCACCCGCAAACATTTTTCCTTCCGGGGCGCCTTGCGGATCAATCGCCGCGCGCTGGGCAAGGATCTGTTGCGAACGCCGGCCAACGTGCTGTGGATTCTCCCGCATTTGCTGGCTCAAGGCGGCGCGGCGCTCGGCCGCAAGCTGCGGCTGGACCGCATCGCCCTTCGGCTCGAACGTCTGCCGGCCGGTTTCAAAACCGATGTGGAACGCGAAGTGGAATGGCTGATCTACAGCGAACTGCTGGAGCTCCCTTTCGAGCAAGGTGAACGGCGCTGCGAGCGGGACGCGCTGCTGGAGGGAATCCTGGCCCATCCGACCATCGGCGAATTGCTCGTTCCCGAACTGATCCGGCTGGACCAGCTCTCGCATCGCGAAAATTTCCGACAGCGGCTGGAAAACCACCTGACCACCTACACCGACAGTCGCACGGCCGCCGCCGACCTGTCCGGTTCGCTGCTCAGCTTGGCCGCTGGCGTGGCCGCGTTCAAGCAGTTCACGCCCGGCGCCATCGCCATCGGCGGCGTCACCGCGACCGCCATCGCCAACCACTTGGCCATCGCCAACTTCCTGCTGGGATCGACCTTGGGCTCCCTGTACTACGGCATCTTTCCCGCCACCGCATCCGCCGGACTGCTGGTCGCGACCACCGGCGGATTGCTCCTGGCATTGGGCGCGCTCAGCGCTGGCGCCGGCGTGATCGCCGATCCGCTCCAGCAGATGCTCGGTCTTCACCGGCGCAAGCTTTTAAAGTTGCTCGATGTGCTCGAAGGAGAACTGATGGGACAAGGAAGCCGCTACCGTTTGCGCGATGCCTATGTGGCGCGGATCTTCGATCTGTGGGACTTGCTGCAAACCGCGACCCGCACCCTAAGCTGAAGCGGTCGCGCCGGGAGTGCTCGGGCGGGGCAAATCACCGCTCGCGCGCCCAACAAAAAAGCCGGGGAACCCGGCTTTTTTGTTGGTGTTCGAAGGGATGCCGTCGTCTATTCAGCCGCCGCCGCACCCGGCCGATCCAGCAACTCGACATAGGCCAGCGGCGCGTTATCGCCGACGCGAAACCCGCACTTCAGAATGCGCAGGTAACCGCCCGGACGCGATACGAAACGGGGTCCCAGCTCGTTGAACAGCTTGGTCACCACATCGCGATCCCGCAAGCGGTCGAACGCCAACCGCCGATGGGCCACGCTGTCCTGCTTGGACAAAGTGATCAAGGGCTCGGCGACGCGGCGCAACTCCTTGGCCTTGGGCAAGGTGGTCCGGATCACTTCGTGGGTGAACAGCGAAGCGGCCATGTTGCGCAGCATGGCCTTGCGATGGCTGCTGGTGCGATTGAGTTTACGACCGGCTTTGCGATGGCGCATGACAAAAATTCCTTAAACACTCGAAAATCAGCTATTCACGATTGGAACAGACGGCGGGCCAACCGACGTCATCCCTATTCGGCGTCGTCGGCATCGCCGCCGATAGCGGTCCGGGAATCCTGCTTGGACGGTTTATCGGCCTCCAAGGCCTCACCCGACACGCTGGCCGGACGTCGCGCGGCAGCGGCGCGCTCCTCGGCCTGCTCCAGGCTCAAACCCGGCGGCGGCCAGTTGTCCACTTTCATCCCTAGGGACAACTTGTATTTGGCGAGCACATCCTTGATCTCGGTCAAGGATTTCTTACCGAGATTGGGCGTTTTCAGCAATTCCGACTCGGTCCGCTGCACCAGGTCGCCGATGTAGTAGATGCTCTCCGCTTTCAGGCAGTTGGCCGACCGCACGGTCAGTTCCAGGTCATCCACGGGCTGCATCAGCACCGGATCGACATCCACTGCGGGCGGGGGCAACGGTTCGTCGCGCTTGCCCTTGAGATCGACGAACACCGACAACTGATCCAACAAAATCCGGGCGGCGGTGCGGATGGCTTCCTCGGGATCGATCGTGCCGTTGGTTTCCAGGGTCAGAACCAGCTTGTCCAGATCGGTGCGCTGCTCGACGCGGGCGTTCTCGACCCGATAGCTGATCCGCTCGATCGGGCTGAAGGAAGCGTCCAGCCGCAACCGGCCGATGGAGCGGGTTTCGGTTTCGGCGCCTTCGCGCTGGGTTGCCGGCGAGTAGCCGCGCCCCCGCTCGACCTTGAGCCGCATGGTCAGCTCGCCGCTCTTGGTCAGGTGGGCGATGAGGTGGTCCGGGTTGATGATATCGACCGCGTGGCCGCCCACGATATCCCCCGCCACCACCGGGCCTGGCCCCTTTTTGGTCAGCGTCAGGTTGGCTTCCTGGACTCCGTCTTGCAAGATGACCGCCACGCCCTTGAGATTGAGCAGGACATCGATCACGTCTTCCTGCACGCCCTCGATGGTGGAATACTCGTGCTCCACCCCCTCGATTTCGCACTCGACGATGGCGGCGCCGGGAATGGAGGAGAGCAAAATGCGGCGCAGCGCGTTGCCGAGCGTGTAGCCAAAGCCGCGCTCCAGCGGCTCCACGGTCACCTGCGCCAGCCGAGGCGCCAGCTTTTCGACTTCGACACGGGTCGGTTTTAGCAAATCGAATGCACCCACCATCCGCTTTCCCTCGGTGTCGATCACTTGGAGTACAACTCCACGACCAATGATTCGTTGATGTCGGGCGGCAAGTCACCCCGATCGGGAATCCGCTTGAACACGCCGCTCATCTTGCTGGCATCCACGTCCACCCACTCCGCGAAACCGTGGCTTTGCGCGAGTTGCAGGGAATACTGAATGCGGGTCTGCGTGCGGCTCTTTTCGTGAACCGCCACCACGTCTTCCGCTCCGACCTGATAGGAAGGGATGTTGACCCGCTGGCCGTTGACGGTGATGGAGCGATGGGAAACCAGTTGCCTGGCCTCGGCCCGGGTGCTGCCAAACCCCATCCGATACACCACGTTATCCAGCCGGCACTCCAGTATCCTCAGCAGGTTTTCGCCCGTGGAACCCTTGCGGCGGGCCGCTTCCTTGTAATAGTTGAGAAATTGCCGCTCCAACACGCCGTAAATCCGGCGCAGCTTCTGCTTCTCGCGCAGTTGCAAGCCATAGTCGGACAAGCGGGGGCGGCGTGCGCCATGCTGGCCCGGCGGCCGTTCCAGATTGCACTTCGACTCGATCGGTCGGGCGGCGGATTTCAAAAACAAATCCACGCCTTCCCGGCGGCTCAGCTTGCACTTGGGACCGAGATATCTCGCCACGGTATGACTCCTGGACTAGACGCGACGGCGTTTCGGGGGACGGCAACCGTTATGGGGTATCGGCGTCACGTCCATTATGCTCATGATCTTGAAACCGGCGGCGTTCAGGGCGCGCACGGCGGATTCCCGACCGGGTCCAGGCCCCTTGACGTTGACTTCCAGATTCTTCACGCCGTACTCCTTGACCGCGTTGCCCACCCGGTCGGCGGCGACCTGCGCGGCGAACGGCGTGCTCTTGCGGGAACCGCGAAACCCCGAACCGCCCGAGGTGGCCCATCCCAAGGTGTTGCCCTGACGGTCCGTGATGGTGATGATGGTGTTATTGAACGAGGCGTGGATATGGGCGATGCCATCCACGACATTTTTCTTGACGCGCTTGCGCGTTTTAGTAACCGGTTTTGCCATGCTTCAACCTATGCCAGCGGAATTCCAAAAAGTTCGGGCGGCCTACTTGCGGACCGCGCGGCGCGGACCCTTGCGCGTCCGGGCATTGGTGCGGGTGCGCTGGCCGCGCACCGGCAAGCCGCGTCGATGACGCAGCCCCCGATAGCAACCCAGATCCATCAACCGCTTGATGCTCATGGACACTTCGCGACGCAGATCGCCTTCCACGGTATGCTTGCCCACTTCGGCGCGCAGCGCATCCACCTGAGCTTCGTTCAAATCGCGGACCTTGGTTTCCGGAGCGACTTGGGCGGCCTCGCAAATCTGGCGGGCGCGGGTTTTACCGATCCCGAAAATCGCTTGCAGTGCGATCACCGCATGCTTGTTGACGGGAATATTGATGCCTGCAATACGGGCCATGCTTTAAAGCTCCTCCCACCTACCGGGTGCCTATCGCCGCGCAAAGAACGGGAATTTAGCTTACCCCGGAACGTAAATCAATAATGAATCGAGATTTCAGCCCTGCCGCTGTTTGTGGCGGGCATCCTTGCAGATCACGCGCACCACGCGGTCGCGGCGAATGATTTTGCAGTTACGGCAGATTTTCTTGACCGAGGCACGCACTTTCATCGTTGTTCTCCAAATTCGACGGGCGCCAACCGCATCTGCGGGCGCAGACCAACCATTATCCCGGCCATCAGCGCATCAGGCCTTGGCCCTTGAAACTGCTCTTCTTCAGCAGGCTCTCGTATTGGTGCGACATCAGGTGCGCTTGGACCTGAGCCATGAAATCCATGACCACCACCACGATGATCAACAGCGAGGTGCCGCCGAAATAAAACGGCACCCGCCAGTACAGGATCAAAAATTCGGGCAGCAAGCAGACGCCGGTGATGTAGATGGCGCCGATCAGGGTCAGCCGGGTCAGCACTTTATCGATGTAGGTGGCGGTCTGCGCTCCTGGACGAATCCCCGGGATGAACGCTCCGGACTTTTTCAGGTTGTCGGCGGTTTCCTTGGAATTGAAGACCAGCGCGGTGTAGAAAAAGCAGAAGAAAATGATCAAGCTCGCGTAGAGCAGGACGTACAGGGGTTGTCCCGGCGACAAGGTGGACGTGATATCCCGCAACCATTCCATGCTCGGCGCATTGCCGAACCAGCTCCCCAGCGTGGCCGGAAACAGAATCAGGCTGGAGGCAAAAATGGGCGGGATCACTCCGGACATGTTCAGCTTCAGCGGCAGATGCGTGGTCTGGGCGGCGTACATCCGCCGGCCCTGCTGGCGCTTGGCGTAGTTGACCGTGATCCGGCGCTGCCCGCGCTCGACGAACACCACGAATCCGGTGACCAGCATCGTCAGGGCCAGCAGGAACAGCACCAGCATGACGTGCAGTTCCCCGGTGCGAGCCAGCTCCAGGGTACCGCCCACCGCATGCGGCAACCCGGCGACGATACCGGCGAAAATCAGCATCGAAATGCCGTTGCCGATGCCGCGCTCGGTCACCTGCTCGCCCAGCCACATCAGGAACAGGGTGCCGGTCACCAGGCTGATGGTCGCGGTGACGACAAAACCGATGCCCGGCGCGATCACCACCGAACTCCCGCCCGCCATCTGGTTTTGCAGCGCGACGCTGACGCCGATGGCCTGGAACGTCGCCAGCACCACCGTCAGATAGCGGGTGTAGCGGGTCAGCTTGTGGCGGCCGGCGGCCCCGCCCTCCTTGCGCAACTGCTCCAAGGATGGCACCACCATCGACATCAACTGCAGGATGATCGAAGCCGAAATGTACGGCATCACCCCCAGCGCGAAAATGCTCAGCCGCCGCAGCGCGCCGCCCGAGAACATGTTGAACATATCGAGGATGGTGCCGCGCTGCTGGTCGAACAGTTGCGCCATCGCGTGCGGATCGATACCGGGTACGGGAATATGCGTCCCGATGCGGAACACCACCAGCGCTCCCAGCAGAAACAGGAGGCGCTGGCGCAATTCGGTCATTTTGCCGAGATCCGGCAGGGCGGTGGCCATTTCCGCTTACTCGAGAATCGTCCCGCCCGCCGCCAAGATCGCGGCGCGGGCGCCCTTGGTCACGGCCAAGCCGCGCAGGGTCACGGGCTGAGCGAGCTTCCCGGAGACGATGACCTTGGCCTGCTTGGCGAAGATCGGCACCAGGTTGGCCGCCTTGAGCGCCGCCAGATCGATGGCTTCGGCCCCGAGCTTGGCCAAGGCGCCCAGACGGACCTCGGCGGTCTCCCTGGCGGTCATGGAGCGGAACCCGCGCTTGGGCAAGCGCCGCTGCAACGGCATCTGACCGCCTTCAAAGCCGACTTTGTGGTAGCCGCCGGCCCGCGCGTGCTGGCCCTTGTGGCCGCGCCCGCCGGTTTTGCCGAGCCCGGACCCGATGCCGCGCCCGACCCGCTGTTGGTCCGGCCGGCTGCCGGGAGCGGGTTTCAGGGTATTCAGACGCATGGCTCAAGCCTCCTCGACTTTCAGCAGATACGAAACCTTGCGGATCATGCCCCGGTTTTCCGGGGTGTCGATCACCACCGCGCTGCTCTGCGTCCGTCGCAACCCCAGCCCGCGCACGCAAGCCTGGTGCGCGGCCAGACGGCCGTGGGCGCTTTTGACCAGGGTGACTTTCAGTTTGTCGGCCATGCTCCTCAACTCCGGATTTCATCCACGGTTTTGCCGCGCTTGGCGGCCTGATAGTCGGGCGATTTCATGGTGTTCAAGCCGCGGATGGTCGCCCGGACCACGTTGATCGGATTGCGCGAGCCGACGCACTTGGCCAGCACGTCCTTGACTCCCACCACCTCGAACACGGCGCGCATGGCGCCGCCGGCGATGATCCCGGTGCCTTCGGAAGCCGGCTGCATGAACACCTGGGCCGCGCCGTGCTCGGCGGTGACCGGATACTGCAGGGTGGTGCCGTTCAACGGCACGTTGCACATGTTCTTGCGGGCCTTGTCCATGGCTTTCTGGATGGCCATCGGCACCTCGCGGGCTTTGCCGTAACCCAGCCCGACCCGGCCGTTGCCGTCGCCCACCACGGTCAGCGCGGTGAAGCCGAATTGCCGGCCGCCCTTGACCACCTTGGCCACGCGGTTGACGGTGATCAGCTTCTCTTGCAAGCCATCGGTATTCTGGGAGCCTTCTACGTTCGTCGCCATGCTGTTCTGTTCCTCAAAACTCCAAACCGTTCTCGCGGGCGGCATCGGCCAGCGCTTTGATCCGACCGTGATACATGAAGCCGGAGCGGTCGAACGCGACCTGAGTGATGCCGATCGCCTTGGCTTTTTCGGCGATGGCCTTGCCCACCGCCTTGGCCGCCGCGACATCGCCGGTGCTCTTGAGCGTCTGGCGCAAGGTTGGCTCCAGAGTGGAGGCGGCGGCCACGGTGCGGTCGCCGGCTTTCTCCGGCGTGATGAGCTGCGCGTAGATGTGGCTGGGCGTGCGATGAACGCACAACCGGCAGATCCCGAGCTCGCGAATCTTGTGCCGGGTCCGCAACCCGCGCCGCAGGCGCGCGGCCTTCTTGTCGGCTGCTTTCTTGTCCATGGCGAGTCCTTACTTCTTCTTGGCTTCTTTCAGGATGATGGTCTCGTCCGCATAGCGCACGCCCTTGCCCTTGTAGGGCTCCGGCGGCCGGTAGGCGCGGATCTTGGCGGCGACTTCGCCGACCTGCTGCTTGTCCACCCCCTGGATGACGATCTCGGTCTGCGTGGGAGTCTGGATGGCGATGCCGTCCGGCACCGCGAACTCGACCGGGTGGGAGAACCCGAGGGTCAGATTCAGCACCTTGCCCTGCGCCTGAGCCTTGTAGCCCACGCCGACCAGTTGCAGCTTGCGCTGGAAACCCTGGGTGACGCCGAGCATCATGTTGGCGAGCAGGGCGCGCATGGTGCCGGTCATCGCTCGATACTTGGCCTCGCTGGTCAGCACGCGCGGGCTGACCTTCAGCTCGCCGCCCTCCTGCCGGACTTCCACCCAAGGATGAACCTGAAGTTCGGCCGAACCGTTCTTGCCCTTGAAGGCGATCCTCTGACCGTCGATGGTCACGTTCACGCCAGCCAGCACCGGGATCGGCTTCTTGCCGACCCGCGAGGTGCGGATCTTCTTTTCTTTGAGGACACTGGCCATGA
Organism: Candidatus Competibacter sp.; assembly: GCA_037045685.1. GTDB lineage: Bacteria > Pseudomonadota > Gammaproteobacteria > Competibacterales > Competibacteraceae > Competibacter_A. The sequence goes on along the minus strand of JBAOII010000011.1, from coordinate 195,643 downwards.
GGTCGCTCCCTTTACGCCACGACGCACAGCACTTCGCCGCCATGACCGGCCGCGCGCGCCGCGCGGTCGCTCATCAACCCGCTGGGCGTGGACACGATGGCCACGCCCAAGCCGTTCATGACCTTCGGCAAATCGTCCTTGCCGCGAAACACCCGGCGGCCGGGGCGACTCACCCGCTCGATCCGGTCGATCACGGGGCGGCCCTCGAAATATTTCAGGGCGATGGTCAGCTCGGCTTTGCTGGGATCGGTTTGCGTCGCCGCGAAATCGGCGATGTACCCTTCGTCGCGCAGCACCCGGGCGATGGCCATCTTCAGCTTGGAAGCCGGCATGCTCACCTGGGTCTTGGCGGCGGCTTGGGCATTGCGGATGCGCGTCAGCATATCCGCGATGGGATCCGTCATACTCATGATTACAGCTCACTCCACGTGGTCAGTCTCGGGGCCACCGCCGGCGGCGGGGCAAACCCTGAACTTAATAAGCGCTCGCTCCAGCCCGCCGGGGCTGGGATGTTCACCAGCTCGCCTTGTGCAGGCCCGGCACGTCGCCGCGCATGGCGGCCTCTCGCAACTTGTTGCGGGCCAGCCCGAACTTGCGGTAGAAGCCGTGGGGCCGCCCGGTCAGCCGGCAGCGATTGTGCAACCGGACCGGGCTGGCGTCGCGCGGCAGCGCTTGCAGTTGCCGCCGCGCCTCCCGCCGCTGTTCGTCGCCGACGGACGGATCACCGAGGGTTTCCCTCAGCGCGGCCCGCTTGGCGGCATACCGCTCGACGATGCGGGCGCGCTTGGTCTCGCGGTTGATCATGCTCTGTTTAGCCACACCCTAATCCTCAGTTCCGGAACGGGAAATTGAACGCCGCCAGCAGCGCGCGCCCTTCTTCATCGGTGCGCGCGGTGGTGGTGATGGTGATGTCGAGGCCGCGGATGGCGTCGATCTTGTCGTAGTCGATTTCCGGGAAAATGATCTGTTCCCGCACCCCGAGGCTGTAGTTGCCGCGACCGTCGAAGGCGCGGGCGCTGAAGCCGCGGAAGTCGCGGATGCGCGGGATGGCGATGTTGACCAGCCGGTCCAGGAATTCGTACATCCGGTCGCGCCGCAGGGTCACCTTGCAACCGATCGGCCAGCCGGCGCGGATCTTGAAGCCGGCGATGGACTTGCGCGACAGGGTCACCACCGGCTTTTGGCCGGCGATTTGGGTCAGATTGCCGACCGCGTGCTCCATGATCTTCTTGTCGGCCACGGCTTCGCCGACGCCCATGTTCAAGGTGATCTTGGTGATGCGCGGCACTTCCATGACGTTGCGGTAGCTGAACTGTTCGCGCAGTTTCGGGGCCACCGTTTCGCGATAGTATTGTTGTAGTCGGGCCATGGCCGCCTCCTCAAACATCCACGACTTCGTTGTCGGATTTGAAGTACCGCACCTTGCGACCGTCCTCCAAGACCCGGAACCCGACCCGATCACCTTTTTTGGCGACCGGGTTGAACAGCATCACGTTGGAAACGTGGATCGCCGCCTCGCGCTCGACGATGCCGCCGGCCACGTTGCGCGCCGGATTGGGCTTGGTGTGGCGCTTGATCAGGTTGACGCCGGCCACGATCAGCCGCTCGCCGTCCTCCAGCACCCGCGCCACCTTGCCGCGCCGACCCTTGTCCTTGCCAGAGATGACGATGACTTCATCGTCCTTTCGAATTCTGCGCATTGCCGCCTTCCTCCCGCCTCACAGCACTTCCGGGGCCAGGGAAATGATTTTCATGAACCGCTCGCCGCGCAACTCGCGGGTCACAGGCCCGAAGATGCGGGTGCCGATCGGCTCCAGCTTGTTGTTGAGCAACACCGCGGCGTTGCCGTCGAAGCGGATCAGCGAGCCGTCCGGCCGGCGCACGCCCTTGCGGGTGCGCACCACCACGGCGTTGTAGACCTCGCCCTTGTTGACCTTGCCGCGCGGGATCGCGTCCTTGACGCTGACCTTGATGACGTCGCCGATGTGGGCGTAGCGACGGTGCGAACCGCCCAGCACCTTGATGCACATCAGCCGCCGGGCACCGCTGTTGTCGGCGACTTCCAACATCGTTTGCATCTGAATCATGGTTCATCCTTCCGCTCGCGGAGGTTGGAAAACGCTGGCCACGACGCTCATTGCGCGCGCTCGACCACGCCGACCAGCGTCCACGCCTTGGTCTTGGCCAAGGGCCGGCATTGCTTGATCGTCACCAAGTCGCCCTCGCGGCACTCGTTGCGCTCGTCGTGAGCGTGCAGCTTGGTGGTCCGCCGAACGTATTTGCCGTAAACGGGGTGCTTGACCAGCCGCTCGACGGCCACGGTGATGGTCTTGTCCATCTTGTTGCTGGTCACGCGCCCGGTCAGGGTGCGCTCCGCCTGGGTTTCCGTCGTCATGCCTTGCCCGCCTTCTCGCTCAACACCATTTTGACTCGCGCGATATTGCGCCGCGCCAGCCGGAACAGATGGGGCTTGCTGGCCTGACCGGTGGCCCGCTGCATCCGCAGGTTGAACTGCTCGCGCAGCAGCGCCAGCAGTTCCTGCTTCAGCTCGTCCCGACTTTTCTGTCGCAGTTCGCTCGCGTTCATCACATCACCGTCCGGGTCACGAAAATCGTCTGCACCGGAAGTTTGGCCGCCGCCAGGCGAAACGCCTCGCGGGCGACGACTTCGGTGACGCCCTCCACCTCGTACAGCACGCGGCCGGGCTTGACCTTGGCCACCCAAAGCTCGACGTTGCCCTTGCCGCTGCCCATGCGCACTTCCAGCGGTTTCTTGGTCACCGGCTTATCCGGGAAAATCCGGATCCACACCTTGCCGCCGCGCTTGATGTAGCGGTTGATGGCCCGCCGCGCCGCTTCGATCTGGCGGGCGGTCAACATCCCGCGAGTGGTGCACTTCAACCCGTACTCGCCGAAACTCACCCAGGTGCCGCTGGTGGCGACGCCGGTGTTGCGCCCCTTGCGCTGTTTGCGAAATTTTGTTCTTTTCGGCTGTAACATAGTCCGTCTCGCCTATAAACGAAGGAACTCCGCGTGTTGGCGCGGAGTTCCGGAAAACCCGACTCAACCGGCGGCCGCCTTTTCGGACTTCGCCTCGCCCGGCCGCTCGAAACCGAACACCTCGCCCCGGAAAATCCAGACCTTGATCCCGATCACGCCATAGGTGGTCCGGGCCTCGGCCAGGCCATAATCGATGTTGGCGCGCAGGGTGTGCAGGGGGACTCGGCCCTCGCGGGTCCATTCGCTGCGGGCGATTTCGGCGCCGTTCAAACGGCCGGAAACTTGTATTTTAATCCCCAGCGCCCCCAAACGCATAGCGTTGGCGACCGAACGCTTCATCGCCCGCCGGAACATGATGCGCCGCTCCAGTTGTTGGGCCACGCTTTCCGCGACCAGTTGGGCGTCCAGCTCCGGCTTGCGAATTTCTTCGATATTGATCTGCAAGTCCTTGATATCCAAGCCCATCATCCGGGCGATCTCGCGGCGCAGGGCTTCGATGTCCTCGCCTTTCTTGCCGATCACCACGCCGGGGCGGGCGGTGTGGATGGTGATGCGCGCCAGCCGGGCCGGCCGCTCGATCTGGATCCGGCTGACCGAGGCGTTCGCGAGCTTTTTCTTGAGAAACTGGCGCACCTTGAGATCGGTTTCCAGCAGGTCGGGATACGCCTTGCTGCCGGCATACCATTTGGACGTCCAGTCGGAGGCGATGCCCAGCCGTATACCCGTGGGATTGACTTTTTGACCCATGTCGTTCTCGCTCCTGTTACTCGGCGACGGTCACGGTGATGTGGCTGGTGCGCTTGACGACGCGATTGCCGCGCCCTTTGGCGCGGGCGTGCATCCGTTTCAGCACGGGACCGCCGTCCACGCAAATCGCGGCCACCTTCAGCTCGTCGATATCGGCGCCCTCGTTGTGCTCGGCGTTGGCGATGGCCGATTCCAGCACGCTTTTGATGAGTTGGGCCGCTTTCTTGTTGCTGAACGTCAGCACCTGCAGGGCCCGGTCCACCGCCAGGTTGCGCACCTGGTCGGCCACCAGCCGGGCTTTCTGCGGCGAAATGCGGGCGTGTTTCATGACAGCGACGGCTTGCATTGGAGCGCTCCCCTATTTCGACTTTTTGTCCGCGGCGTGGCCGCGATAGGTGCGGGTGGCGGCAAACTCGCCCAGCTTGTGGCCCACCATGTTTTCGGTGACCAAGATCGGTACGTGCTGGCGGCCGTTGTGCACGGCAATGGTCAATCCCACCATGTCGGGCAGGATCATCGAGCGCCGCGACCAGGTCTTGATCGGCCGCTTGGTGTTGGTGGCGACCGCCTGCTCCACTTTCTTGATCAAGTGAAGATCGACGAACGGTCCTTTTTTAATCGAACGTGGCACGTTACTTGTCCTCTCGGTTGCCCGCCGACAGTTTGGCGGGACGGCCGCTCGCCCCGATCCGGGCGGCCCTGTGCATCATTTCGCTTTACGCCGGCGCACGATGTATTTATCGGTGCGCTTGTTCGAGCGGGTCTTGTGGCCCTTGGTCGGCACGCCCCACGGCGACACCGGATGGCGGCCGCCCGAAGTGCGGCCTTCGCCGCCGCCGTGCGGGTGATCCACCGGGTTCATGGCCACGCCGCGCACGGTCGGCCGAATGCCCCGCCAGCGCTTGGCGCCGGCCTTGCCGAGCGAGCGCAGGTTGTGCTCCTCGTTGCCGACCTCGCCGATGGTCGCCTTGCAGTCCACGTGGACTTTGCGGATTTCGCCAGAGCGCAAGCGCAGCGTGGCGTAGCTGCCCTCGCGGGCCACCAGTTGCACGGAGGCGCCGGCGCTGCGGGCGATCTGGGCGCCCTTGCCGGGCCGGAATTCCACGCAGTGCACCTGGCTGCCGACCGGCACGCTGCGCAGCGGCAGGGTGTTGCCCGGCTTGATCGGCGCGGCCGGACCCGACAGCAGCAGCGCGCCCACGCCCACCCCGCGCGGCGCGATGATGTAGCGGCGCTCGCCGTCGGCGTACAGCAGCAGCGCGATGTGGGCGCTGCGGTTCGGGTCGTACTCCAGCCGCTCGACCTTGGCGGGAATGTTGTCCTTGTCGCGCTTGAAATCGATCAGCCGATAGTGCTGCTTGTGGCCGCCGCCCTGATGCCGGGTGGTGATCCGGCCCATGTTGTTGCGACCGCCGGTGCGGGTCTGCTTTTCGAGCAAGGGGGCGTGCGGCCGGCCCTTGTGCAGGTTCGGGTTGACGACCTTGACCACGAAGCGCCGGCCGGGCGAGGTCGGTTTGGTCTTGATGATTGGCATGGGGGTTTACCTTATTCTCGGCTACCGGGGCGACTGGCGCCCGCTCACTCCGTCACCAGAAAATCGATTTCGTGGCCGGCTTCCAGGGAAACGTAGGCTTTTCGCCAGTCCGAGCGCTGTCCGATCCTGCCGCCGAAGCGCTTGCGCTTGCCTTTGACGTTGAGCACGGTGACGCCCTTGACCTTGACGTTGAACAGCATTTCCACGGCGCTCTTGATTTCCGGCTTGGTGGCGTCGCGCAGCACCTTGAACACCACCTGGTTGTGCCGTTCGGCGAGCCGGTTAGCTTTCTCGGAGGTGTGCGGGGCCAACAGGATTTGCAGCAACCGTTCCTGATTCATGCCAGCCACTCCCCGACGCGGCGCACCGCGCCCGCCGTCATCACCACCGTATCGGACCCCACCAGGCTGACCGGGTCCAGCCCGGTCGCGTCGCTCATCGCAACGTTGGGCAGGTTGCGGGCCGACAGAAAAAGATTGAGATCGATCTCTTCGCTGACCAGCAACACGCGGCGCTGGTCGGCCAAGCCCAAGGCCGTCAGCCGGGCGATCATGTGTTTGGTCTTGATCTCCGGCGACTCGAGCGTGTCGACCACCAGCAGCCGATCCTGGCGCAGCAATTCCGAGAAGATGGAGCGCATGGCGGCGCGGTACATCTTCCGGTTGACCTTCTGGGAATGATCCTGCGGCCGGGCCGCGAAGGTCACGCCGCCGCCCCGCCACAAAGGGCCGCGGGTGGTGCCGGCGCGAGCGCGGCCCGTTCCTTTTTGCCGGAACGGCTTGGCGCCGCCGCCGCTGACCTGGGCGCGATTCTTCTGGGCGCGAGTTCCCGCGCGGGCGCCGGCCAAGTAAGCCACCACCACTTGATGCACCAAGGTTTCGTTGAACGGTCGGGCGAACGTCTCGTCGGCGACGGTCATTTGCCCCGATGGCTCGCCGCTGGTGTTTTTGATCTGAAGTTCCATGTCGACTCCTTAGCGGCGCACTTTCACGGCAGGCTCGATCCTGACATCGCCGCCCTTGGCGCCGGGCACCGCGCCCTTGATCGCCAGCAAATTGCGTTCGGCATCGACCCGGACCACTTCCAGATTAGGGGTGCAGCGCTGCGCGGCGCCGAGATGGCCGGCCATTTTTTTGCCCTTGAACACGCGGCCCGGGCTCTGGTTCTGGCCGATGGAGCCGGGGGCGCGATGGGACAGCGAGTTGCCGTGGGTGGCGCGCTGGCTGCGGAAATGATGGCGCTTGATGGCGCCGGCGAAGCCCTTGCCGATGGTGGTGCCGGTCACGTCCACTTTCTGGCCGGCCCGGAACAAGTCCACCTTCAGCTCGGCGCCGACGCCGATTTCGGCGCCCTCGTCCCCGGCCAGGCGGAATTCCCACAGGCCGCGGCCGGGCGCGACGCCGGCCTTGGCGAAGTGGCCCGCCATGGGCTTGGTGACCCGGCTGGCGCGACGGCTACCGACCGTCACTTGCAGCGCGCGATAACCGTCCGTTTGCTCGGTCTTGACTTGGGTGACCCGGTTGGGTTCGACCTCGATCAGGGTGACGGGAATCGAGGCGCCGTCCTCCGTGAACACGCGCGTCATACCGGCCTTGCGACCGATGAGTCCTATTGCCATTTTCGCTAAACCTCTCAATCGACGGCGGCGGACCAGAGGAGGGGAAGGCGCCCCTCGTGGCCCGGATGAATTGCGCCTAGTTCAACTTGATCTGCACGTCCACGCCAGCGGCGAGATCGAGCTTCATCAGCGCATCGACCGTCTTGTCGGTGGGATCCACGATATCCATGAGCCGCTTGTGGGTGCGCAACTCGTACTGATCGCGCGCATCCTTGTTGACGTGCGGCGAAATCAGCACGGTGAACCGCTCCATCTTGGTCGGCAGCGGGATGGGACCGCGCACCTGAGCGCCGGTGCGCTTGGCGGTCTCGACGATCTCCCGCGCCGACTGGTCGATCAGGCGATGGTCGAACGCCTTGAGGCGGATGCGAATACGCTGGCTGGTCATGGCGCTCACTCGATGATTTTGGCGACGACGCCGGCGCCGACGGTGCGGCCGCCCTCGCGGATGGCGAAGCGCAGGCCCTCGTCCATGGCGATGGGCGCGATCAGGCTGACGACGACGCGCACGTTGTCGCCCGGCATCACCATCTCCACCCCCTCGGGCAGGTCCACCGAGCCGGTCACGTCGGTGGTCCGGAAGTAGAACTGCGGCCGGTAGCCCTTGAAGAACGGGGTGTGCCGCCCGCCCTCTTCCTTGCTCAGCACGTACACCTCGGCCTCGAAGTGGGTGTGCGGGGTGATGGTGTTGGGCTTGGCCAGCACCTGCCCGCGCTCCACGTCGTCCCGCTTGGTGCCGCGCAGCAGCACCCCGACGTTGTCGCCGGCCTCGCCCTGGTCGAGCAGCTTGCGGAACATCTCCACCCCGGTGCACACCGTCTTGACCGTGGGCCGGATGCCGACGATGGCGACCTCTTCCCCCACCTTGACCTTGCCCCGCTCGATCCGCCCGGTGACGACGGTGCCCCGCCCGGAGATCGAGAACACGTCTTCGATCGGCATCAGGAACGGCTTGTCGATCTCGCGCTGCGGCTGCGGGATGTGGGCGTCCATCGCCGCCACCAGCTTGTGGATGCTGGGCTCGCCCAGCTCGCCCTGGTCCCCTTCCAGCGCCTTGAGCGCCGAGCCGGTGACGATCGGCAGGTCGTCGCCGGGAAAGTCGTAGCTGCTGAGCAGCTCGCGGACCTCCATCTCGACCAGCTCCAGCAGCTCGGCGTCGTCCACCATGTCGGCCTTGTTCAGGTACACCACGATGTAGGGCACCCCCACCTGCCGCGCCAGCAGGATGTGCTCCCGCGTCTGCGGCATCGGCCCGTCCGCCGCCGACACCACCAGCACCGCGCCGTCCATCTGCGCCGCCCCGGTGATCATGTTCTTGATGTAGTCGGCGTGGCCGGGGCAGTCGACGTGGGCGTAGTGCCGCGCCGGCGACTGGTACTCGACGTGCGCCGTGGCGATCGTGATCCCCCGCGCCTTCTCTTCCGGCGCCGAGTCGATCTGGTCGTAGGCCTTGAACTCGCCCCCGAACTTGGCCGCCATCACCCGCGTGATCGCCGCCGTCAGCGTCGTCTTCCCGTGGTCCACATGGCCGATCGTCCCCACGTTGACGTGCGGCTTGCTCCGCTCAAACTTTTCTTTGGACACCGTACTCACTCCAACCGATACCGATATTCAGCACAAGGGTTCAGGATGCTTTCTTGACGACCGCCTCCGCGATAGCGGCGGGGGCTTCGTTGTATTTGGCGAATTCCATGGAATAGGTGGCGCGGCCCTGGGTGGCCGAACGCAGGTCGGTGGCGTAACCGAACATCTCGGCCAGCGGCACCTCGGCGCGGATCACCTTGCCCGACGGCGAATCGTCCATGCCCTGCAGGATGCCGCGCCGGCGATTGAGATCGCCCATCACGTCGCCCATGTAGTCCTCGGGGGTGACCACCTCGACTTTCATGATCGGCTCCAGCAGGATCGCGCCCGCTTTGTGCGCGCCTTCCTTGAAACCGATCGAGCCGGCCACCTTGAACGCCATTTCGCTGGAGTCCACTTCGTGGTAGGAGCCGTCGAAGATCGTGACCTTGACGTCCACCACCGGATAGCCGGCCAGCACGCCCTTCTCCATCTGCTCCTGCACGCCTTTGTCCACCGCCGGCACGTATTCTTTGGGCACCACGCCGCCGACGATGGCGTTGACGAACTCGTAGCCGGCGCCCGGCTCGCGCGGCTCCAGCCGCAGCCAGACGTGGCCGTACTGGCCGCGGCCGCCGGACTGGCGCACGAACTTGCCTTCCTGCTCCACCGGCTTGCGGATGGTCTCGCGGTAGGCGACGCGCGGCTTGCCGATGTTGGCGTCCACCTTGAACTCGCGCTTGAGGCGGTCGACGATGATTTCCAGATGCAGCTCGCCCATGCCGGAGATGATGGTCTGGCCCGACTCCGGGTCGGTGTGGACCCGGAACGAGGGATCTTCGTGCGCCAGCTTGCCGAGAGCGACACCCATTTTTTCCTGGTCGGCCTTGGTCTTGGGCTCGACCGCGATGGAGATCACCGGCTCGGGGAACTCCATCCGCTCCAGAGTGATGACCTGGTTGGCATCGCAGAGGGTGTCGCCGGTGGTCACGTCCTTCAGGCCGACGCAGGCGGCGATGTCGCCGGCCAGCACTTCCTTGATTTCCTCGCGGCTGTTGGCGTGCATTTGCACCAGGCGGCCGATGCGCTCGCGCCGGCCCTTGACCGGGTTGTAGACCGCGTCGCCGGAATTGACCACCCCGGAATAGCAGCGGACGAAGGTCAGGGTGCCGACGAAGGGGTCGGTGGCGATCTTGAACGCCAGCGCGGCGAACGGCGCCTTGTCGTCGGCCGGCCGCTCGCCCTCGCTGCCGGCCGCATCGTCCAGCACGCCCTTGACCGGGGGTTTGTCCACGGGCGAGGGCAGATAGCGGATCACGGCGTCCAACATCGCCTGCACACCCTTGTTCTTGAAGGCCGAACCGCACAGGGCCGGCACGATTTCGCCCTTCAGGGTGCGGGCGCGCAAGCCGGCGTTGATCTCGTCCTCGTCGAGGGTGTGGCCCTCCAGGTATTTTTCCATCAGCTCGTCGGACGCCTCGGCGGCGGCCTCGACCATCTTCTCGCGCCACGCCTCGCAATCGGCGCGCAAGTCGGCGGGAATCTCGACATACTCGAATTTCATACCGAGGCTGTCTTCGTCCCAGTTGACGGCTTGCATTTTGACCAGATCGACCAAGCCCTTGAACTTGTCTTCAGCCCCGATGGGAAACTGGATCGGCACCGGAGTGGCGCCCAGCCGGCTCTTGATTTGCCCCACCACCCGCAGGAAATCGGCGCCGGCGCGATCCATCTTGTTGACGAAGGCCAGGCGGGGCACGCCGTACTTGTTGGCCTGCCGCCAGACGGTTTCCGACTGCGGCTCCACGCCGCCCACCGCGCAGAACACCGCGCAGGCGCCGTCCAGCACGCGCAGCGAGCGCTCGACCTCGATGGTGAAATCGACGTGGCCGGGGGTGTCGATGATGTTGACGCGATGCTGGTCGAACTGGCCGGCCATGCCATCCCAGAAGCAGGTGGTGGCGGCGGAGGTGATGGTGATACCGCGCTCCTGCTCCTGCACCATCCAGTCCATGGTGGCGGCGCCATCGTGCACCTCGCCCAGCTTGTGCGAGACGCCCGTGTAGAACAGGATGCGCTCGGTCACGGTGGTTTTGCCGGCATCGATGTGGGCCATGATGCCGAGGTTGCGATAGCGCTCGATGGGGGTTTTACGTGCCACGACTCGATCCCTTGGACTTACCAGCGGTAATGGGCGAAGGCTTTGTTGGCCTCGGCCATGCGATGGACGTCCTCGCGCTTTTTGACGGCGGCGCCGCGACTGTCGGCGGCATCCAGCAATTCGCCGGCCAAGCGGCGGGCCATGGACTTTTCGCCGCGCTTGCGAGAGGCGTCGATCAGCCAGCGCATGGCCAGGGTGTTGCGCCGGATCGAGCGCACTTCGATGGGCACCTGATAGGTGGCGCCGCCGACCCGGCGGGACTTGACCTCGACCACCGGCCGGACGTTGTCGAGCGCCTGCTCCAGCGTCCCCACCGGATCGTCCTTGCCCTTTTCGGCGATGACGTCGAGCGCGCCGTAGACGATCTTTTCGGCCACGGATTTCTTGCCGCGCTCCATGACCATGTTGACGAACTTGGCCAGCATCTCGCTCCCGTGCTTGGGATCGGGCAGGATGACGCGCTTGGGGACTTCTCTTCTTCTCGGCATAACCGTCTCGATCTGCTAACGCGAATTCAGGATTTGGGCCGCTTGGCGCCGTACTTGGAACGCCCCTGGCGCCGCTTGGTGACGCCGGACGTGTCCAGGCTGCCGCGCACGATGTGATAGCGCACGCCGGGCAAGTCCTTGACGCGACCGCCGCGGATCAGCACCACGGAGTGTTCCTGCAAATTGTGGCCTTCGCCGCCGATGTAGCTGGTCACTTCCTGGCCGTTGGTCAGGCGCACGCGCGCCACTTTGCGGAGCGCGGAATTGGGCTTCTTCGGCGTCGTGGTGTAGACGCGGGTGCACACGCCGCGCTTCTGCGGACAACTTTCGAGCGCCGGCACGGCGCTCTTGGCTTTCTTGCTGGCGCGCGGCTTGCGCACCAACTGGTTGATTGTGGCCATTGCCCCCCACTCCAATCGAGCTTGAAAATCCGGTGAACCCGGCGGCGGACCCGCGCCGGACGAATATCCGGGTTCGCAAAGAGGCGGAACTATAGGCAGGCGAGCCGGTTATGTCAAGTTGCAGTCGAGCGGCGCCAACCGGCGCATCGGCCGATTTCGATCGCCTCGGCCGAGGACCCGCTACCGATCCCACATCACGTCGCACTTCGCCGCCGCCGAGGCCGCGAGCAGCTCGATCAACGGCAAGGCGCGATGCGTCAACTGGACCGGAGGTTCGCTGTCTTCGTCGTCTCGATCGTCGTCTTTGCCCGCTTTTTCGGGCTTCGGCGGCGCCGCAACCCGAGCCTTGTCGTCGGTGATCGCCTTTTTCAAGTTCGCCAGCGCTTCGGGAACATCCTCGGCCAACAGGGCGCCCGGCACGGTGCCGCTGTGGCCCATCAGCTTGAGTAACTGGATGGCGATCTCGCCGAACATCATGATGTCGGCGTATGCCTCGCTGCGAAATGTTACGATCATCGCAATCTCCTGGGGTTGTCCCCCCTGTTTGGAACCTGCGGGAAATTTTACCATGACGCGCATACAACGATCCCAAGTTCTTGTTTTGGCTGCTGTCGTTTTGGTGGTCTTGCTGGCGCTGTCCGGCCTGCGGCCGTTCGACCGCACCACCTGGATGCTGGAAGTGTTTCCCGTGGTGATCGCTCTGCCGGTGCTCTGGGCGACGTATCACCGCTATCCGCTGACCAGTTTATTGTATTTTTTCATTTTTCTTCACGCCCTGGTGCTCATGCTCGGCGGCGCTTACAGCTACGCCCGCGTGCCGCTCGGCTTTTATCTGGCCGATTGGCTGGATTTGAGCCGCAATCCTTACGACAAGATCGGCCACTTCTTTCAGGGCTTCGTGCCGGCGCTGGTGGCGCGGGAAATCCTGGTTCGCGGCCGGTTCGTGCGGGGCCGGAAGATGCTGGCGTTCGTGGTCGTTTGCATCGTTCTGGCGATCAGCGCGTTGTACGAACTGATCGAATGGGCCGCCGCGCTGATTCTCGGCCAGGGGGCCGACGAGTTTCTGGGCACCCAAGGCGATCCCTGGGACACGCAATCCGACATGTTTTTGGCATTGATCGGCGGCATCGCCGCGTTGCTGCTTTTTTCTCGCCCCCACGACCGGCAAATCGAGCGTTTGGCCGGCGACGAACGGATCGACGAGGCGCGATCCCCCCCGCTGTTTGAAGAGCGATGAAATCGCCCGCCGAAGCTTACTTCGCCGCCTTGGCCGAGATTCGCGCCACCGGCGGCGGCGTCAAGGAAACCTCGTACTACCCGGCACTGATCAACCTGCTCGACGCGGTCGGCGAGACGCTGAAGCCGCGCGTGCGGGCGGTGTCGCAGTTGAAAAATACCGGCGCCGGCAGCCCGGATGCCGGTCTGTACGCCGCCAACCAATTTGCCAAAGGCGCGTCCGAGCCGCTGCCGGGCCAGTTGCCGGAACGCGGCGCGGTCGAGATCAAGAGCGTGGCCGAGGATGGCTGGCTGACCGCCGGCGGCGCGCAAGTCAGCAAGTATCGGGAAAAATACCGCTTGGTGCTGGTGACGAATTACCGGGATTTTCTGCTGGTCGGCGAGGACCGCGACGGCCGGCCGGCGGTGCTGGAGACGTTTCGCTTGGCGGATTCGGCGGACGAGTTCTGGGCCAGGCTGGCGCAGCCGCGCGCGTTCGCCCAGGCGCGCGGCGAGCGCTTGCTGGAATATCTCAAGCGGGTTTTGCTGTGCGCCGCGCCGCTGAACAATCCCCGCGACGTGGCTTGGTTTCTGGCGTCGTATGCCCGCGACGCGCGGGCGCGGCTGGCGGAGAAGCCGGATTTGCCGGCGCTGGCGGCGTTGCGCGGGGCGCTGGAAAACGCGCTGGGCCTGCGGTTCGAGGCCGAGGACGGCGAGCATTTCTTTCGGTCCACGCTGATTCAGACCTTGTTCTACGGGGTGTTTTCAGCCTGGGTGCTGTGGCACCAGGAAACCGTCATTCACTCCCCTCGCCCTTTGGGAGAGGGGCCGGGGGTGAGGGAAGATCGTTTCGACTGGAAGCTGGCGAGCTGGACGCTGCGGGTGCCGATGATCCGCGCCCTGTTCGAGCAGTTGTCGCAGCCGTCGCGGTTGTTGCCGCTGGGCTTGGCCGAGGTGCTGGACTGGGTCAACGGGGTGTTGAACCGGGTGGACCGGGCGGCGTTCTTCGGCCAGTTCGCCGCCGCCGGGGCGGTGCAATATTTCTACGAGCCGTTCCTGCAAGCGTTCGACCCGGAACTGCGCAAGCAACTGGGGGTGTGGTACACGCCGCCGGAAATCGTCCGCTACATGGTGGCGCGGGTGGACGCGGTGTTGCGCGAAGAACTCGGCATCGCCGACGGCTTGGCCGACCCGGAAGTTTTCATTCTCGATCCTTGCTGCGGCACCGGCGCGTATTTGACCGAGGTGTTGCGCCACATCAAGGCGCGGCTGGACGAGCAGGGTTTGGGCGGCCTGGCCGGCGCCAAGCTGAAACAGGCGGCGCTGGAGCGAGTGTTCGGCTTCGAGTTGCTGCCGGCGCCGTATGTGGTGGCGCACCTGCAATTGGGCTTGCTGCTGCACCAGTGGGGCGCGACGCTGCAACTGGACGAATCCACCGGCCAGACGGAGCGGCTGGGGGTGTACCTGACCAACGCGCTGACCGGCTGGCAGCCGCCGGACGAGGACGGCAAGAAGCGCATGGCGCAACTGGCGCTCAATTTCCCGGAACTGATGGCGGAGAACAGCGCGGCGCGGCTGGTGAAGCGGGAGCGGCGAATTCTGGTGATTCTCGGCAATCCGCCGTACAACGGTTTCGCCGGGGTGGCGATGGACGAGGAACAGGAGTTGACCCGCGCTTACCGCCAGACCCGCCGCGCGCCGCCGCCGCAGGGTCAGGGCTTGAACGATCTGTACGTGCGGTTCTACCGGATGGCGGAACGGCATATCGTCGAACACAGCGGACGCGGGGTGATCTGCTTTATCTCCAACTATTCATGGCTGGATGGCTTGTCGTTCACCGGAATGCGGGAACGGTACTTGGAGAAATTCGACCGGATTTGGATCGATAACCTGCACGGCGACCGGATCATCTCAGAGTACGCGCCCGACGGGCGAACCAGCGAAACTGTGTTTGCCATGACCGGCAGTTCAGCCGGGATTAAAATTGGCACACAAATCAGCCTGCTGGTATGTAATTCGTCGGAACAACCGATTATTTATTACCGCGACCTCCAGGATGCCCGCGCCGAAGAACGCCGGAAAACTTTATTAGCCAGCCTTGAAAGCGATGACTTGAATTCCCTGTACGTTTCGCTGAAACCGATTGCGGAAATCGGGTTGCCATTCAAGCCGAAAGTTGTCAACGTCGATTATCTTTCCTGGCCGCTCTTGCCGGACTTGCTACCGGCCTCCTTCCCCGGCGTGAAAACCAGCCGCGACGATACCTTGGTGGATATTGATCGCGAGGCACTGGAACAGCGAATGCAGCGATATTTCGATCCGAACATCAGCGATGAGGAAATCCGCAGAATTGCACCGAGTTTGATGAAAACCACTGCACGATTCGATCCCAAGCAAACACGCGCAATTTTGCAAAAGCGTAGATTCCGATCCGAAAATATCATCCGTTACGCCTATCGGCCTTTCGATGTTCGTTGGCTCTATTGGGAACCGGAAACCAAATTGCTCGATGAGAAACGTAGCGAATATTTGCCACACCTATTTGCACAAAACATCTGGCTTGAAGCCCGCCAACGGCAACCGATTGATCAATTTGATCGTGGTTTTGTAACACGCTCATTGGGCGATAATTTCGGAAATGGCTTATCGAGCTTCTTTCCGGTTTACCTCAAGAAACTGAGCAAGCAAAACTCGTTGCTTGAAGAAATTGAACGCTTACCAAAATACGCTCCAAATTTGAGCAACGCTGCAACCGACTACCTCGCCCGCCTCGACGCCGACGCGCCGGCCCTATTCCATCACATCGTCGCCGTGTTGCACGCTCCCGCTTATCGCGCCGATAACGCCGGGGCGCTGAAACAGGACTGGCCGCGCATTCCGCTACCGGCGACGCGGGAACGCTTGCTCGCTTCCGCCGAACTGGGCCGGCAAATCGCCGCCCTGCTCGACACCGAAACCCCGCTGCCCGGCGTCACCCAAGGCAAACCGCGCCCGGAATTGGCGAACATCGCCCTGCTGACCGTGGCGGACTCCGTTCCAGTCACGCCGGAACACCTGAAACTCACCGCCGGCTGGGGCCATGCCGGCAAAGGCGGCGTCACCATGCCCGGCAAGGGCCGGACGGAAATCCGTCCGACAACTTCCTCCCCTCGCCCTCCGGGAGAGGGGCCGGGGGTGAGGGCCGAGGAACTGGGCGACGAAACGCTGGACGTGTATCTCAACGCCGATTGCTACTGGAAAAACGTGCCGCGCCCGGTGTGGGAATTCACCCTCGGCGGCTATCAAGTCCTGAAAAAATGGTTGTCGTATCGTGAATACGAATTGCTGAACCGACCGCTCTCCACCGACGAAGCCCTGGAATTCACCCGGATGGCCCGCCGAATCGCCGCGATGGTGCTGCTGCGCCCGGCACTGGATGAAAATTACCGAGCGTGTGTCGATGCCTCCACCAAACAACCGCCCGGTTAGTCCTTATTTCCGTCGAATTCCTTGACGCACCCGCCTAGACATTTTGCGGGCTAGGGTGCACCGGAAAACCCTGTGGCGCTCTCGCAATACCCATTCGGAAAGTAGCCGTCCCATTTTGATAGTAAATGTACCACGGAAAGCATCCGACCTTAGCCGAGATCAGACCTTGCTGCACGTAGCTATTCATATCGTATGTATTATCGGCGGTCACCTTGATAATAACACTGGAACCCGGTACTGGCTCTTCGTCTTTCTTTTTTCCCGGTTTTGACTTCGACATATTTAAAAAATGTTGATGGCAACCATCGAAACAGGGAAAAGCATCCTGGACGATCAAATAGGGACCGTTCTTGTTGCCAAAGCCTTCAAAGGCTTGGCGTTCGGCATGGGATTCGGCGCTTTTCTTCTGAAGCCGCTTTCACTTCGGCGCTCGAATATGCTCTTTCCAACTAGTGCCATTTTGAACGATATACCCGATCGAAATGCAAGGCATGACGTTATCTCCTCAAAATTTGCTTATCGTCTCGGACTCAACAGATCTGACCGCGCCGGATCTGTCGAGCGATCTTCATGAGGGAATGCGAGGTAGCAGCCAACTTTGCCGCTACTCTCGTCCCGCTCGCGCGATGAGAGATAGCAAATCGCGGGCCATTATCCGAACTCTCATCAATTTTTGATGTGGCCGAAACTAAAAAGGGCCATCGCACGGAAGGAAAGCCATGATTCGCTCGCGACACGAGACAAAAAGCCACCAAGCAACAGAGGAAAATAATCCAACTCGAATATATCGAAACGCTGGCCAACTGCGACAAAAGTTGCACCCGCAAAAAACGTCGCGGCTTTTCACTGCCGAAACTCTCTTTGATCCGTACCCGCCGACCTTGAACCGCTCAAATCGACTCGCGACCACGCTCGCCATCCTCGCCGGGAGCGCCCGCGCCTCGCTCCGGCCTCACACCACCCACACCAGCACCAGCGGCAACGTCATCATCGCCAGCGTGATTTCCACCGTGACGATCATCGCGATCAGCGGGGCGTCGCCGCCCAGTTGCCGGGCCAGAATGTAAGCGGTCGAGGCGCTCGGCAGCGCCGCGAAGGTCACCAGCACCGCCGTCTCCAACCGTCCGGGCTGCACCAGCCCGCACAGGATTCCGGCCAGCGCCGGGGCTCCCAGCAATTTCAGCGCGCCGGTCCCGACCAACAATCCCGGCCGGGCCAGCGCATCCACCCGCAACCCCGCCCCCACCGCCAGCAATCCCAGCGGCAGCGCCGCCCGCGCCAGAATCTCCAGCACCGCCGCCGATCCCCACGGCAGCCCGATGCCGGTCACGTTCAAACCGATGCCGATCAGACAGGCCAGAATCAGCGGATTGGCGAGCAAGCCCCGCAGCACCCCGCCAACGGTCGCCGAACCGCCGGCGTGGACGTTCAGCACCAGCACGCACAGCACGTTGATCAGCGGAATCATGATCGCCATCACCAGCGCTGCCACCGTGCCGCCCTCGGCGTGGAACACCGCCAGCACCACCGCCAACCCGACGTAGGTGTTGAAGCGGATCACGCCCTGATAGACCGAGGTGAACGCCGGCCCGTCCACCTTGAACCACGGTCGAACGGCATAAACCACCGAGGTCATGCCCAGCAGCAGCGCGACGATGACCGCCGCCACCGGCCCCACCGCGTAATCGCCCAGCCGGGCCAGCGCCAGATGGTGGACCAGCAGGGCCGGAAACAGGATAAAGTAGGTGAAACGCTCGGCCGCCGGCCAGAAACCGTCGCCGGGAAATCGCAGCCGCCGCAAGCCCAGACCCAGCAAAATCAGCGCGAAGATCGGCCCCAGCGCCCCGAGGATGAGCGGAAGATTGTTCATTCGGGGGTCACGCAGAACCGCCCGATCAACCCCCGCAACAAGTCCAGCGTCGGTTGCAGCGCCGCCAGCGGCAAGAACTCGTCCGGCTGATGGGCGCAATCCACGCTGCCGGGGCCGAGAATCACCGTCTCCATGCCCAGCGCATTCAAATACGGTCCCTCGGTGCCGAAGCCCACCACGCCGGCCGGCGCTCCGGTCAAATCCTCGGTCGCCCGCACGATGGCCGCCGTTGCCGGCGTATCCAGCGCCTCGACCCCCGAAAACAGCGGCTCGAAACTCAGCTTCAGATCACCGTCCGCCAACAGACGCTCCAGCCGCTGGTGCAGCGCGCCGCGCAATTCGGCCAGCGTCATGCCCGGCAGCGGCCGGATGTCGATGTGCAACTCGCAATCGGCGCAGATCCGATTGGGATTGTCGCCGCCGTGAATGCGCCCCAGATTGAGCGTCGGCACCGCCACCTCGAACAGCGGATTGCGGTAGCGCGCCTGCAATTCCGCCCGCCAGCGCAGCAGTTCGCCGATGACCCGGTGCATCCCTTCCAGCGCGCTCGCGCCCAGCGCCGGATTGCTGGAATGCCCGGAGCGGCCCTCCAGCCGAATCGCCTCCATCAAGATGCCCTTGTGCATCCGCACCGGCTTCAAACCCGTCGGCTCGCCGATCACCGCGTGCCGACCCAGCGGCCGGCCCGCCGCCGCCAGCGCCCGCGCCCCGCTCATGCTGCTCTCCTCGTCCGCCGTGGCCAGAACGACCAGCGGCTGCCGCAGATCCCGCGCGGCGAATTCCCGCGCCGCTTCGATCGCCAGCGCCAAAAAGGACTTCATGTCCGCCGAGCCGAGCCCGTAAATCCGCTCCTCCGCGACCGTTCCACCGAAAGGATCGTGACGCCAGCGCCCGGCGTCGAACGGCACGGTGTCGGTGTGCCCGGCCAGCACCAGCCCGCCCGGCCCGCCGCCCAGCGTGGCGATCAGGTTGGCTTTGTCCGGCCGCTCCGGCAGCGGCTCGATCCGCACCGCGAAACCCGCTTCCTCCAGCCAGCCGGCCAGCAGATCGATGACCGCCCGGTTGCTCTGGTCGAACTGCGGCGACACGCTGCTGACCGACGGGGTGGCGATCAACCGGCGAATGCGGTCCAACAGGCGGGAAGAAACGGTTTGCATGATGATTATCGCTGGCGATGGCGGTGGGTACTGCGTGATAATAACAGCAGGCCAACCCGGTGGAAGCACCGTTCGCGGCGCGACTTGCCGTGCGGCTAACCGGCGCCGGCTTCACGCCCACCCCGGATCGCATCCGCGCGTCGGCCGCCGTTATGCCGCTTCGCCCATCTCCGCTCGTTTCCCGCCACCGATTATTTTCGCACCCCGAACCGCCATGCTGCGTCACGCCACCTTGGACGACATTCCGGCGCTGCTCGCCATCGAGAACCGGTGCTTCGCGACGGACCGCCTCTCTCGCCGCAGCTTCCGCCACCTGCTGACTCACGGCAACGCCGTCACCTTGCTGGACGAGCACGACGGCCAAATTCGCGGCTACGTGCTGCTGCTGTTCTCGCGCGGCACGTCGATGGCCCGGCTCTATTCCATCGCCGTCCATCCCGAGAACGGGCGGCGCGGCATCGGCGACCGCTTGCTGGAAGCCGCCGAAACCGCCGCGCTGGAACGGGACTGCGTGTCGATGCGTCTGGAAGTTCGCCGCGACAATCCCGCTTCGCTGGCGCTGTTCCGCCGCCACGGCTACCGCCAGTTCGAGGAAGCGCCGGACTACTACGAAGACCACATGGATGCGCTGCGCTTCGAAAAGCGCCTGGTCCCGTACTTGCGGGCCGATCTGGTCAAGGTGCCGTACTACCGGCAAACCCTGGATTTCACTTGCGGCCCGGCCGCGCTGATGATGGCGATGAAGGCGCTGGACCCGGCCCTCGAACTCGACCGCAAGCTGGAACTGCGGTTGTGGCGCGAAGCCACCACCATTTTCATGACCTCCGGCCACGGCGGCTGCGGTCCCTACGGGCTGGCGCTGTCGGCCCACCGGCGCGGTTTCGACCTGGAAATTCACGTGAACGAAGACCACGTTTTCCTGGTCGATTCGGTGCGCAGCCCGGAGAAAAAAGAGGTGATGCGGCTGGTGCAGGAGGACTGGATCGAGGAGCTGAGCCAGTTGCCGGTCGTGCTGCGCCGGGGCAGCCTGGGGGTGGACGAGCTGCGCCAGAAGTTCGAGGCCGGCGGCATCGCGCTGGTGCTGATCAGCTCTTATCGCATTTACGGCGAGCGCTTCCCGCACTGGGTGGTGGTCACCGGCTTCGACGATCACTACATCTATGTCCACGATCCTCTGGTCGATACCGAGAAAGGTCAAACCATCACCGATTCCATCAACATGCCGATTCCCCACCGGGAGTTTCAGCGCATGGCCCGCTACGGCAAAGCCGGACAAAAGGCCGTGCTGATCCTCTACCGTTCTGACCGCCGGCCCGAACCGCCGGCGCCCACACCGCCTTAACCGGAATTTCGCAGCGTCAGGAGCACCGTTTTACACCGATGGCCGATCACATCATTCTGGTGGAAAACCCCACCGACTGGAAAACCCATTTCCCGAAGCTACCCGTCGTCGCCGCCAAGGACTATCTGGCCAAACCCGAATACTCCTCCACCGGCCGCAACCTGCGGGTGTTGAACCTTTGCCGCAGCTACCGCTATCTGAGCGTCGGCTACTACTGCTCGCTGCTGGCCGAGGCCCGCCGCCACCGGGTCATCCCCAGCGTGCGCACCCTCAACGACCTCAGCCGCAAGTCCATTTACAGCCTCGATATCGAGGATTTGGACGACCACGTCCAGCAGGTGCTGGGCAAACCCCGGCCCGGCTTCACCGCCACCGCGTTCGAGCTGGACATCTATTTCGGCCAGTGCCCGGCCAAGGAATTGCAGGAGCTGGCGCGGCAACTGTTCGGCGTTTTCCGGGCGCCGCTGCTGCGGGTGGAATTCCGCCTGCAAGGGCAATGGCGCATCGCCACCCTCAAGGCGCTGCACCTGCACTCCCTGTCCGGCGAGCAGGAAGAGATGTTCATGGGCGCGCTGACCACCTATCTGAGCCGGCGCTGGCGGCAACCTCGGGCGCGCAGCAACTACCGCTACGACTTGGCGGTGCTGCACAATCCCAAAGAGGCCATGCCGCCCTCCAACCCCAAGGCCCTGCAACAGTTCGTCAAAACCGGCCGCGAATTCGGGGTCAACGTCGAGCTGATCGAGAAGAAGGACTACGGCCGGCTGGCCGAATTCGACGCGCTGTTCATCCGCGAAACCACCGGCATCGACCATTACACCTACCAGTTCGCCAAGAAGGCGGAGAGCGAAGGGATGGTGGTCATCGACGACCCCGATTCCATCCTCAAGTGCACTAACAAGGTGTACCTGGACGAACTGCTGCGCACCCATCGCATCCGCACGCCCAAGACCGTCATCGTCCGCCGCGACAATCTGGAGCGGGTGGACAACGAGATCCCCTATCCCATCGTGCTGAAAATTCCCGACGGCTCGTTCTCGCGCGGGGTGTTCAAGGTCGGCGACCGCGCCGAACTGCTGGAAGTGGCCGGCCGGCTGTTCAAATCATCCGATCTGGTGCTGGCGCAGGAGTTTCTCTACACCGATTTCGACTGGCGGGTGGGCATTCTCAACCGGACGCCCCTGTATGTTTGCCAGTATTTCATGTCCAAGGAGCACTGGCAGATTTACAACCACGAACCCGGCCAGGAGCGCGGCGTCCGCGAGGGCGATTCCAAAACCTTCCGGGTCGAGGACGCGCCGGAGATCGTGGTCAAAACCGCGCTCAAGGCCGCCGGCCTGATCGGCAACGGCTTCTACGGCGTCGATCTGAAACAGACCGCCAAGGGCGTGGTGGTGATCGAAATCAACGACAACCCCAACATCGATCACGGCATCGAGGATGCGGTGCTCAAGGAAGACGTGTACCGCAAGATCATCGAGGATTTCGTCTGGCGGCTGGATCGCAAGCGGGGGAAATGAGCGGGAGGGTCTCGCGGGTGCACCCTCACCCCCAGCCCCTCTCCCGCGGGGAGAGGGGCGCTTTCGCGCAGCGTTCCGGCCGGATTAAGCCTTCTTCACCCAGGCGGTGCACCAGCCGTTGGCGGCGACCAGCTTGCCCTGGAAAATCGCGCACGGGCCGCTGGCGTCGCCCGCTTTGCCGGTGTACAGGCCGCAATTGGCGCAATGCGCGGTGGCGTCGGTGCGCTTCTCGGCCTTGGTGGCATCCGCCTTGTAACCCAGCGCCGACGCCTGCGGATCGGCCTCGCTGATCAGATCGGCAGCGCGAGCGGTTCCACTCAGCAGGGCGTTGGCGAACGGCGCGGCGGCCAAGCCGATGGCGGTCAGCTTGATGAAGCGGCGGCGGCTATTGTCGGGGGTTTGATTCGTCATGATGGTTCCCTCGGAGTTTATTGTTAGGAGTGGCGGCTCGCGCGAATGGGATCGGCGCGAGTAAGGGAATCATATCATGGGCCGTCGGCAATCGGCTTGATGGCAAATCGCCGCGGCGCCGGGCGTTCGCTGTTTGCTGGCGAATCCGCCGCCTGAATTATTGGGAGAGAAACCGAGGGTCAGGAACATATGCGCCTACTTGGCAATCCATCGCGATTCCGCAAGCGTTGGCGGCGATGGCTACTGCTGGCCGGGGCTGGCTTGCCGGCGCTGCTGGCTGGAGGCGGCGGCTGGCTGTATCTCCAACTGCACGGCAGCCTGCCGCAATTGGACGGTGCGGCGACGGTGGCCGGATTGAACTCGCCGGTCACCGTCGAACGTGACGCCTTGGGCGTTCCCACCGTCCGGGGCGAAACTCGCTCGGATGTGGCTCGCGCTACAGGTTTCGTCCACGCTCAGGAACGGTTTTTCCAAATGGACTTGCTGCGGCGCGCGGCGGCGGGCGAGCTGGCGGCCTTGTTCGGTCCGGCGGCGCTGGAGCTGGATCGCGCCAACCGCATACACCGCTTTCGCCATCGCGCCCGCCAGATCGCGGCGATGGCGACGGACGAAGATCGAACCTTGATCGCGGCCTATGTGGATGGGGTGAACGCGGGGCTCGCCGCGCTGGCCGCCCCACCGTTCGAATACCTGCTGCTGCGGACCGCGCCCGAACCGTGGCGACCCGAGGATACCCTGTTGGCGGTCTATGCCATGTACTTGGATCTTCAGGGCTCGCAACGGGCGCGCGAAGCGGCGCGCGGGGTGCTGCGCGAGCGGTTGCCGCCCGAACTCGCCGCCTTCCTCGATCCGCCCGGCACCGACTGGGACGCGCCGCTTGAGGGCGAACCCTTTGCATCGCCTCCCCTACCCGGTCCAGCGGTTTTCGATCTGCGCCACAACCGCTCCCCTCTCCCAGCTGGGAGAGGGGCCGGGAGCGAGGGCCGAAGTTTCAGCCGTCCATTCCCTCTTCCCGATCTCCTCCTTCCTTTTTGGAGGAGCGGAACGGCTATCCGAAACCACCAGCGGCAGCAACAACTGGGCGGTCGCCGGCCGGCTGACCGCCCACGGCGGCGCGCTGCTGGCCAACGACATGCATCTGGCCTTGCGCGTGCCCAACATCTGGTATCGGGCCGCCCTGGTTTTCCCCGACGAGCAAGGCCGGCAGCGCCGGGTCGAAGGGGTGATGCTGCCGGGTACGCCGGCCATCGTCGCCGGCAGCAACGGCCACCTCGCCTGGGGCTACACCAACAGCGAAGGAGACTGGAGCGATCTGGTGGTTTTGGAACCCACGGCGGACGGCGCGGGCTATCGAACGCCCGACGGACCCAAGCCGTTCGAGCGCATTCAAGAAACGCTCGCCGTCAAGGATAGCGCTCCCGAAACGCTGGAGATTCTGGAAACGATTTGGGGTCCGGTGGTGGACCGCGATGACCGGGGCAGGCAACGGGCGTTGCGCTGGGTGGCCCACGATCCGCGAGCGATCAATCTCGGCCTGCTGGCGCTGGAGCGGGCGGACACGCTGGAAACGGCGCTCGCCATCGCCAACCGGGCCGGTGCGCCGACCCAAAATATCCTCCTGGCCGGCGCCGACGGCCGCATCGCCTGGACGCTTTCCGGCCCGATCCCGCGCCGTTTCGGCCACGACGGTCACCTGCCGTCTTCTTGGGCGGACGGGCGGCGCGGCTGGTCCGGCTGGCTGGAACCGGCCGAGTATCCGCGCATCGTCGATCCGCCCGACGGCCGGCTGTGGACCGCCAACGGCCGGGTGGTGGACGGAGACGTGGCTGGCGCAACTCGGGGATGGCGGCTACGCGCTTGGCGCACGCGCCCGGCAAATCCGGGATGGCTTGCGGGAGCGGGATCGGTTCGGCGAGACGGATTTTTTGAAGCTGCAACTCGATGACCGCGCCCTGTTTCTCGAACGCTGGCAGCGACTGTTGCTGGCGACGCTGACGCCGGCAGCGACCGGCGCCGATTCGCGGCGGGAGGAGGTCAAGCACTATGTCACCGACTGGGGCGGACGAGCGGCGGTCGATTCGGTCGGCTACCGGCTGGTCCGCGCGTTTCGCGAGGAGGTCCGCGACCGGGTATTCGGGCCGCTGACCACCGCTTGCCGGCAAGCCGACCCGCGCTTCGATTACACCCTGTTCCGCCAGCACGAAGGCCCGTTGTGGCAACTCGTTTCCCAGCGCCCGCCGCATCTGCTCGATCCGCGTTATCCCGATTGGCCGGCCTTGCTGCTGGAAGCGGCGGATGCCGCACGGGAGAAATTGACCGCCGACGGCCGGCCGCTGGCCGCGCACACCTGGGGCGATTACAACCGGATCGGCATCCGGCATCCCTTCAGCCGCACCCTGCCCTGGCTGAGCGCTTGGCTCGACATGCCGACGCTATCCCTGCCCGGCGATCTGTACATGCCGCGCATTCAGACATCGACCAGCGGCGCGTCCGAGCGGCTGGTGGTGGCGCCGGGGCGGGAAACGGCCGGTATCCTGCACGTACCCGGCGGACAAAGCGGCCATCCGCTGTCGCCCTTCTACCGGGCCGGCTTCGACGCCTGGGCGAAGGGAGAGCCGTCGCCACTGGAGACCCGGACCGGCGAAGTATCGGTTGGAACTCGGGCCGGAAAGGCGTTGAGCGGGCCTGGATAATCAAAAACTGCTTTTGCGCGGCTACCGTTTACAGCCGCTTGAGCAATTCGTCGTACTCGGCATGAGCGCCTATCCAAAACCAGTAAATCTGATCATTTTCCCGTAACCCCAAAGCGCGATAACCAATACTGATACGGGCCGAGTAGATCGGCTGTCTTTGGCTGACTCGCTTAAATTGCAGACTGTTGTGATAGGGGTTGGCACGCCAAATTGCGTAGGCTCGACCAGCTTGCTGTTGTACCTCTATCGGAAGTTGATCGAGCAGTTCCCGAAATTCCTTGGTGACACTCGATTTCATGAACGATTTTGGGGTGGAAAAACATCATCTAGCGCCGTTGTTTTTCCTTTAGCAATGCTGCGTCTTACCCTGTCCGCCAAACAATCCCATTGGGCATCGGTAGTCATCGCAAAGCGTAGATTCCACGCTTGTTCATCTTCTACTTCGCTAAGTAAACGTGTTGCAATAGCATCTTGCACTTCGGGTGGAAGCTTTTTAACTGCGGTAATGGCTCTTTCGAGTAGTTCGGTCATGGCTGAAGCTCTAAAATTATTAGGCTGCCGTATAACTCTCTGACGGTCGAGTTATACGGCAGCGGGTTAACCGGTAACAACATTCAAAGTATAGACGAAAGACAGCCCAGTGCGCTATCCAGCGCACGTCTGCAATTCAACGAAATGATGGGTTAGATGACCGCGATGGTATTGCTGGGCACGAAGCGAGGGAACAAAGATAGCTTTGCCGGGCTTGCTAATCGTCGTCCTCGTCCTCGTCCAGCAGGGCGATTTTCCGCTGCGGCACGGTCTTGGGATCGACGGTGATCGGCCGATAAATCTCCACCCGGTCGCCGTCGGCGAGCGGCGCGGTCAGCTTGGTGATCTTGCCGAAGACGCCGACCTTGTTCTTTTTCAAATCCAGGTCCGGGCAACGCGCCAGAATGCCGGAGCGCTCGATGGCTTGATGCACCGTGCTGTCGTCGGGCACGTCCAGGGACAGCCAGATTTGATGCGATGGTTCGGTATAAGCAACGCTGACTTGCATGATCCTCTCCCAATCTACAAATGCGACGTAAACCCCTCTCCCCCGACCCTTCTCCCACGGGGCGAGGGGAGATAGTCAAGGACCTCACCCCCGACCCTTCTCCCACACAGGGCGGGAGCCAAGTATCAGGCGGCGGATGGCGACTGTTGCACCCCGGTTTGGGCCTTGCTCCGACTCGCCGCCCGCCGCTCCCAGCGCCGTTCCGCCGCCCGTTTGCCGGCCAGCAGGAACCCGAGCACCAGAAAACCACCGGGCGGTAGCAGCATCAGCAGGAAAGCCCTTGTATTGCGGGATGAGCGTGGTTTCGAGAAAGGCAAAACCGTCACCCAGCAACAGCGAGGCATGAGCGAACAGGGTGGCGCTGCCCAGAATTTCTCGGCAACCGCCGATCAGGATCAAGGCCAAGGTATAGCCCAATCCCATGGCCAGACCGTCCACCGCCGAGGCCAGCACCGCCCGCTTGGAAGCGAAAACCTCGGCGCGGCCCAGCACCGAACAGTTGACCACGATCAAGGGGATAAACAGCCCCAGTACCTTATACAACTCGTGCAGCCAAGCATTGATCGCCATATCCGCCAGCGACACCAGCGCGGCGATCAGCAGCACGAACACCGGAATCCGCACTTCCTGACTGATCAGGTCGCGGCAACCGGCGATAACGACATTGGAAGCGAGCAACACCCCGGTGGTCGCCAAGCCCATACCGAGACCATTGGTGGCGGTAGTGGTCACCGCCATCAGCGGGCACAAGGCCAACATCTGGGCGAAGACGACATTGTTGCCCCAGAGACCGTCGGCGAAAATGCCGCGATAGTCCTCGCTCATAAGCGGTTTCCTGTGTCGGGAGCCGGCTGGCCGGCGATGGGTCCGGGCGCGGCATCGTCCAGCAACAAGGCGCGATGAGCGGCGAAGAATTCCAATCCGGCCTTGACCGCTTTCACCACGGCGCGCGGCGTGATGGTGGCGCCGGTGAACTGGTCGAACACGCCGCCATCCTTTTTCACCGCCCATTTATCCGGTTGGGGATCGCTCAGCGAGCGCCCGGTGAAACTCAAAATCCAGTCGGACTTGCTCAATTCGATCTTGTCGCCCAAGCCCGGCGTTTCGTTGTGGCTGATCACCCGCGTACCCAGCAGGGTGCCGGCGCGATCTATCCCGACGGCGACTATCATCGCGGTGTTGCCGTAGCCCGGCGCGCTGACCTGATAGCACACGGCCTAGAACCCGTCCGCCGCGCCGCGCCCGGTACACCACCACCGGCCGGCCGCCTTCGTCCTTGACGGTGACGGTGTCGCGCACCAGATCGTTGTCGTAGTACGTGGCCGGAACCACCTGCTGCAAAGTGATTTGCAGATCCTCCAACTGGCGTTGGGCGATATCGGCGCGGGTCAGATGATCGGCCACGCCGATGGCGGCGCTGGTCAGCAGCGCCACGCCGCCCAGCAGGGCGATGTGATAAACGAGTTTTTGCCGATATTCCGGCTTCAGGAACCGCAGCTTCATTCGGCCTCTCCCGATCCGACGGGCCGACGCTTCGCGCGCTCGGGCACCGGCCGCGACTGGCCGCGCCAAGTGCGGCCGTAGATGCGCGGGCGGACGTAATGATCGATCAACGGCGTCGCCGCGTTCATCAGCACCACCGCGAACGCCACGCCTTCGGGATAGCCGCCCCAGGTGCGGATGATGTACACGAACGCGCCGCAGCCGGCGCCGAAAATCAATTGTCCCAGCTTGGTGGTGGGCGAAGTGACCGGATCGGTGGCGATAAAAAACGCGCCCAGCATCAGGCCGCCCGACAGCAGATGCACCGCCGGACCGGCGAACCGCTCGGGATTCAGCCAATTGAACCCGCCGGCCAGCACCAGCACCGTCGCCAGCATGGCGACCGGAACGTGCCAAGTGAAAACCCGCCGCCACAGCAGCCACAGTCCGCCGAGCAGAACCAGCAGATCGGCGGTTTCGCCCAGGCTGCCGCCGGTCCAGCCCAGCGCCGCCACTCCAGCTTGGTAATGGCCCGGCAGGATTTGGCCGAGTTCGCGGGCCATGCCCAGTTCGGTGCGGATGCGCCCCAGAATGGTGGCGCCGCTCACCGCGTCGATGTCGGGGATGCCGGAGAAGGTGATGGCCAGCCCCTCCAGAAAACCGGGCGCGTGACCGGAAAACAGCGGATGCGGTTCCAGCCACAGCGTCATCTCGACCGGAAACGACACCAGCAGCGCGACCCGCGCCAGCATCGCCGGATTGAAGATGTTCTGGCCGATGCCGCCGAACACCTGCTTGCCGACCACGATGGCGAAAAAGGCGCCGACCGCGCCGATCCACCACGGCGCCCACGGCGGCAGCGACAGGGCCAGCAAGACCCCGGTGAGCAGGGCGGAGCCGTCCATCAAGAACGGCCGCACCGCGTGCCCGGCCAGCCGCAGACAAACCGCCTCGCACAGCAGGCACGCAACAACCGTGACCAGGAGCAGGTTCAGAGCCGGCCAGCCGAACAGGACGAAACCGTAAAGCGTTGTCGGCACCGCCGCCAGCAGCACCAAACCCATGATGCGCGGCACGCTGTCGGGCGCGTGGGCGTGGGGCGCGCTGGTCGGGAACAGGCTCATGCCGCCGCTCCGGCTTTCGCCTTAGCCTGACGCTTTTCCGCCTGCCGGCGCGCCGCCGCTTCAACCCTGGCCTGTTCCGCCCGCGCCTGCCGCGCCTGCCGCTGTTCCAGCAAGCGGCGGGTCTCCTTGGCCTTCTGCTCCAACCGTTGCCGGGCTTCGAGCGCGCCTTTGGCGTATTCGAAATACTGGACCAGCGGAATATGCGAGGGGCAAGCGTAGGCGCAGGAACCGCAACTGATGCAATCGATCAACCCGAAATCCAGCGCGCCGTCCAGATCGTCGTGACGGGCGCGCTTGGACATTTCCAGCGGCATCAGCCCCATCGGACAGGCTTCGACGCAGCGCCCGCAGCGGATGCAGGGCGAGGGCGTCGCCTCCAAACGGGCTTCGGCGGCGGTCAGCGCCAGAATGCCGTTGGTGCCCTTGACGATGGGAACCCGAGTGCCCGGCAGCGGCTGGCCCATCATCGGTCCGCCCATCAGCAAACGGGCGGTCGTTTCCATCGCGCCGCCGCAGAACGCCAGCAAATCCTCCACCAGCGCGCCAATCGGCACTTCCAGATTTCGCGGCTCGGCCACCGCGCCGCCGGTGACCGTGACGATCCGCGAAATCAGCGGATGGGCCTGGCGCAACGCCCGATGCACGGCGTAGGCGGTGCCGACGTTGTGCACCAGTACTCCGGTATCGGTGCCGCGTCCCCCGCCGGGCGTCTCCAAACCGGTCAGAATTTGAATCAACTGCTTGGCCGAGCCGGCCGGATAGCGCGACGGCACCACCGCCACCCGAATTTGCCGGTCATTCCGGCAGGCCGCCTTCATGCAAGCCGCCGCTTCCGGCTTGTTGTCCTCGATGGCGATCACCGCGTCGGGCGCCTGCAAGGCGTGGAGCATCAGGCGCACGCCGTCCACGATCTGCTCCGCCCGCTCGCGCATCAGCCGGTCGTCGCAGGTCATGTAGGGCTCGCATTCGGCGCCGTTGACCGCCAGGGTATGCACCTTGGCCTGCCGCGCCTTGCTCAGCTTGACGGCCGCCGGAAAGTTCGCGCCGCCCATGCCGACGATGCCCGCCTCGCCGATGCGGGCGGCGACTTCCTCGGGTTCCAAGGTAAACGGGTCCGGCGGCGGTTCCCGCTCCAGCCATTGGTCCGCGCCGTCGCTCTCCAGCGTGATGGTCGGCAACGGCAGGCCGGACACATGCGGCGCGGTGAAATCGCCGATGGCGGCGATCACGCCGGAGGTGGGCGCGTGCACCGAAGCCGAAACCCCGCCTTGCTCGCGCCCCAGCAACTGGCCCTTGCGCACCGTCTGCCCGACCTTGACCACCGGCAGCGCCGGCCGGCCGGTGTGCTGTTGCAGCGGAACGTGCAGCCGGGCGGGCATCGGCAAGTCTTGAATCGGCTGGTCGGCGCTCAGGTGCTTCTGTCCGGCCGGATGCACGCCACCCCAAAAATCGAACAGTTTCATGGCATCACACTCCAAAACTGAGCGCCGGCTTGGGCCAGTGCCAGGTCTTCAGGGCAGGGGCGGCGGGCCGCAGTTGCAGGCATTCGGTCGGACAAATTTCCACGCACAGGCCACAGCCGATGCAGGCATCCTGGATCACGCCGTGAATCTGCTTGGGGGCTCCGATGATGGCGTCGGTGGGGCAGCGTTTGCCGCAGTGGGCGCAGCCGATGCAAATGGCTTCGTTGACGTGCGCGAGCAAAGGCGGGCCACCGAGCGAGGCGGCGCCGTCCACCGCGACGCCCAGCTTCGCCGCCAGCGCCTGGACCAGGGGCGGACCGCCCGGCGGGCAAAGCGTGACGGCCGCCTTGCCGGCGGCCAGCGCCTCGGCCGCGCCGTTGCAGCCCGGATAACCGCACTGCCCGCAATTGACGCCCGGCAGCATTTGCTGGATTTCTTCGTGCAGGGGATCGCTCTCCACCCGCAGATAGCGGGCGGCGAGGCCGAGCACCCAGCCCAGCGCGAGGCCCAACAGCGTCAAACTCAAAACGGCGGCGATCATCTTCGATTTGCTCCCAATGCTTGAAAAACTGCCTTCACCCCCATCCCCTCTCCTGCAGGGCGAGGGGGAACAATTCATTCCCTCTCCCAGAGCGAGAGGGTTAGGGTGAGGGCAACTAGCGCGTCGGCAGACCCACGAACCCCATGAACGCCAGCGCCAGCAGGCCGGCGGCGATGAAACCGATGGGGGCGCCGGCGAAGGTCTCCGGCACGTTGGCCAGCGCCAGCCGCTCGCGCAAACCGGCGAACAACACCAGCACCAGGGTGAATCCCAGGGCGGAGCCGAACCCGAACAGCAGGCTTTCCAGCAGGTTATGCGGCTGCTGGATGTTGAGCAGCGCCATGCCGAACACGGCGCAGTTGGTGGTGATCAGCGGTAGATAAATACCGAGAACCTGATAAAGCGCGGGGCTGGCCTTGCGGACGAACATCTCGGTGAACTGCACCAGAGCGGCGATGACCAGGATGAAGGCCAGAATCCGCAGGAACTGGATATCGAGCGGGACCAGCACGTAACGCTCCAACAGCCAGCAAATCGAGACCGCGAGGGTCAGCACGAAGGTCGTGGCCAATCCCCATCCCCACGGCGGAATCCACCTTGTTGGAGACGCCCATGAACGGACACAGCCCCAGAAACCGGACCAGCACCACGTTGTTGACCAACGCCGTGCCTAAAAGGATGAACAGGTAATCGCGCATGTCGGCCTCCGCGTCATGCACCGACCGTCGCAGCAATCATGCCAACGGCGTCCATTACAACCATTTCTTTCTCAATCAAACCATTACCGGCACTGATTCCGCTCTAGTTCGGGTCGGAGCCCTGTAGGGTTTGCGACAATTCGGTGCGGGGGCCGGTGCCGGTTGTGGCAAATGCCGCATCGCGGGCGCTTCGCTTCGCTCCGACGAGCGCCGCGAGGCGACGACGCAAAGAGCCCGCCGTCGCGCCAATGCGGGCAAAACCCGTGTCGCCCCGACCCGACCCCAACCCGCGATGCGCGCTGGTCACGGTCTTGCATGGTATCGGCGCACCACCTTTTCCCACGCGCAGCGCCGAGTACGCCCATGACCATCGAGAACGATCAAAAAACGTTCGGCCGCTCTTCTCCGCCGGAAACCGCCGCAGACGCCTCCTGGCCGGCCGATGAAAATTTGCCGCTTTGGGTGTTCGCCAAGGTCGTGGATCAGTTGACCACCGCCGTGTGCCTGACCGATAGCGCCGCCAACATTCTTTACGTCAATCGCGCGTTTACCGAAGTGACCGGCTACCCCGCCGCCGAAGTCATCGGCAAGAACACCGCCATGCTGTCCGATCAATGCACCCCGCCCCGGGTCTACGAGCAGATGTGGCGCCAGATCAAGCGCGGCAAGCCCTGGACCGGGCTGCTGGCCAACCGCAGCAAGCGGGACACGGTGTACCTGGCGGAACTCACCGTGCTGCCGGTGCGCGACGAACGGGCGCAAACCGCCTATTTCCTCGGCATCTACCGCGACGTGACCGCCATGCACCATCTGGAACAGCAGGTGCACTACCAGAAGGCGCTGATCGAATCGATGGTGGACGCCGCCCCGGCGGTCATCGCCCTGCTGGACGAAAGCGGCCGGGTGATCCTGGACAACCACGAGTACAAGAAGCTGGTCGGCGACCTGCGATTGCGCGAGCCGGCGGCGGAATTTCTGCGCGCCTTGCGCGAAACCCTGGGCGATAGCTTCCCGTGGGGCGGGGCGGAGCGCGGCTTTCGCGACAAGGAAGTCAGCTTCGATCCGGGCGGCAAGGGGCAGCCGCGCTGGTTTTCCTGTTCCGGCGTCTGGTTCCGCGAGCAGGGCGGCAGCGCCGCCAACTTTTTCAAGCCGGTGCGGCAGACCTATCTGCTGCTGATGGCCAACGAAATCACCTCGCTGAAACGCCAGCAAGAGGCGGTGAGCATGAACGCCATGCGGGCGCTGCTGGCCGAGCAGGAACGGGTGCGCAGCATGAGAGAGGCGCTGCAAGCGGCCACTTTCCAGATGCAAGGACCGCTGAACCTGATCGCCGCCGCCCGCGATTTGCTGGAGCGGCGCGGCGCGCAAGGCGATCCCGCCCTGCGCCACGCCCTGCGCCAAGCGACGACCGCCGGCCAAGACGCCTTGGATCGCTTGCGGGCGCTGATCCCCGAGGTGCCGCCGGAAGCGGCGGCGCCGGTCAATATCAACCAGTTGTTGCGCGAGGTGCTGGAGCTGTGCAAGCAGCGCCTGCTGGCGGGCGGCTTGATCGTGGACTGGAAACCGACGCCGATTTTGCCGGCTGTCACCGCGCGGGCCAGCCGCCTGCGCGGCATGTTCAAGCAGTTGCTCGACAACGCGCTGGACGCCATGGAAGGCAACCGCCAGCAGCCCCGCGAACTGCGCATCGTCACCGGGGTTCGCGATCAGGCGGTGGAGGTCGTCATCGAAGACACCGGGCCGGGCATCGCGCCGGATTTGCGCTGGCGGATTTTCGAGCCGTTCTTCACCACCAAGCGCGCGGCCACCCACACCGGCCTGGGCTTGGCGCTGGTGCAGGAGGTGGTCAACGAGCAGCGCGGCGTGATCGCCCTCGATCCCGGCTACACCGCCGGCTGTCGCTGGCAGGTCTCGCTGCCCATCAAATACATCGAAGGCGCCTGACCGCCGCCGAAGAGACGCCCTCGTGGATCGTTCGGAACTGTTGGAAATCGAGCTGGCGACCCTGTTCGGGGTGAGCCGGATTCTCGGCCAGCCCCGTCCGCTGGAAGACACGCTCGCGCGGATCTTGCAAGTGCTGCACGACCGGGGCGAACTGCTGCACGGCATGGTCTCGCTGGTGGACCCGGACAGCGGCGCCCTGCTGGTCAACGCGGTCCACGGCCAACACGCGCTCCCGGACGACGAGCCGGTGCGCTATCTGCCGGGCGAAGGCTTGCTGGGGATGGTGCTGGAGCGCGGCGAACAAGTGGTGTTGCCGCGCATCGCCGACGAACCGCGCTTTCTCAATCGCCTGCGATTGTACGACCGGGAACTGCCGTTCATCGGCGTGCCGATCCGGGCCGGTCCCGAGCAATACAGCGGCGTGCTGGCGGCGCAACCGCCCTGCCGCGACCAATGGTTGCAGGAGCGCGCCCGCTTTTTGGAGATGGTCGCCAACCTGATCGCCCGCAGCGTGCAAACCGCCCGCGAGGCGGAGCGCGAGCGCGGCGCGCTGACCGCCGAGCGCGACAGCCTGCGGCGCGCGGTGCGCGGCAATCACGGCTTCGACAGCATGGTCGGCCACAGCCAGTCGATGCAGCGGGTGTTCGAGCAGGTGCGGCAGGTGGCGAAGTGGAACACCACGGTGCTGGTGCGGGGCGAATCCGGCACCGGCAAGGAATTGATCGCCTGCGCCATCCACTACAACTCGCCGCGCGCCGGCGGGCCGCTGCTCAAGCTGAACTGCGCGGCGCTGCCGGACAACCTGCTGGAATCGGAGCTGTTCGGGCACGAGAAAGGCGCGTTCACCGGCGCGGTCAACCAGCGCAAGGGCCGCTTCGAGCAGGCCCACGGCGGCACTTTGTTCCTGGACGAGATCGGCGATATTTCTCCGCAGTTTCAGGCCAAGCTGTTGCGGGTGTTGCAGGAAGGCGAGCTGGAGCGGGTCGGCAGCAGCCAGACCTTGCGGGTGGACGTGCGGATCATCGCCGCCACCAACCGCGACCTGGAAACGGCGGTGGAGGCCGGCGAGTTTCGCGAGGACCTGTATTACCGGCTCAACGTGATGCCGATTTTCATGCCGGCCTTGCGCGAGCGCCCGGAGGACATTCCCGATCTGGCGCGGTTTCTGGTGGACAAGATCGCCAAGCAGCAGGGCCGGATGCTGGCCATCACCGACAGCGCCGTCCGGCTGCTGATGCGGCACCCTTGGCCGGGCAACGTGCGCGAGCTGGAGAACTGTCTGGAGCGCAGCGCGATCATGAGCGCCAACGGGGTGATCGCGCAGGACGTGATCGAGCTGAGCGGCCTGAGCCCGCGCGGCGCCAGCGCGGTGCTGCCTTCCCTGGCGAGCAAGCTCGATCTGGACGATCCCGATCTGGACGAGCGGGAGCGGGTCATCGCGGCCTTGGAACAGGCCGGCTGGGTCCAGGCCAAGGCCGCCCGCCTGCTGGGCATGACCCCGCGCCAGATCGCCTACCGGATTCAGATCCTCGACATCAAGATGCGGCGGCTGTGAGGCGGCGGCTTCGGTTCGCCCGAGTGATCTTGGGAACTCATCCGAAAACTCCCCTCGCCCTGCGGGAGAGGGGCCGGGGGTGAGGGCAAATGCTCCCCTCGCCCTGCGGGAGAGGGGCTGGGGGTGAGGGCGTTTGATTGCCCGGCCCCCTGCACCAAAACACTCTGTTACAGGTTGTCCAGCGGGCTGACCACGCCCTTGCCGCCCCGGTTGAGGACGTGGGTGTAGATCATGGTGGTGCGCACGTCCGAATGGCCGAGCAATTCCTGCACGGTGCGGATGTCGTAGCCGGCCATGAGCAAGTGTGTGGCGAAGCTGTGGCGCAGGGTGTGGGGCGTCGCCGGTTTCGCCAAACCCGCATCGCGCACCGCTTGCTTGATGGCCCGCTGCACGCCTTTTTCGTCGGCGTGATGGCGGCGGGTGACGCCGGAGCGGGGATCGACCGACAGTTGCCGGGAGGGGAACACGTATTGCCAGCCCCACTCGCGGTTGGCGTTGGGGTATTTTCGCTCCAGGGCATCGGGCAGATAGGCCGTGCCGTAACCCGCGCGCAAATCCTCTTCGTGCAGGCTTTTGACCCGCGCCAAGTGGTTTTGCAGCGGCTCGACCAAGGCGAGCGGGAGCGGCGTGACGCGATCTTTTCCGCCTTTGCCGTCGCGCACCAGCACTTCCCGCCGCTCGAAGTCGATATCCTTGACCCGCAGCCGCACGCCTTCCATCAAGCGCATCCCCGTTCCATACAGCAGATTGGCCATCAGCCGATGGGTTCCGCTCAGGCGATCCAGCACGATCTTGACTTCGGCGTGGGTCAGCACGACCGGCAACCGCTGTGGTCGCTTGGCTTGCTCCACGTTATCCAACCAAGGCAGTTCCTGGTCGAGGACTTCTTTATAGAGAAAAAGCAGGGCGCTGCGAGCCTGGTTTTGGGTGGAAGCCGCCACGTTGCCCCGCACCGCCAAATGAGTCAGGAAAGCCTCGATTTCGGCTGCCCCCATTTCCTTGGGATGGCGTTTGTTCGTGGAACAAGATAAAGCGGCGAATCCAATCCACGTAGGCTTGTTCGGTGCGGATGCTGTAATGCTTGAGCCGGATTTTGTCGCGAACCCTGTCCAACAGCTTTGGTTGTTGACCCCCCGTGGCTTGAGAGGTATTCTTGTCGCTACGTTAGGGGAGTAACATTTTTGTAAGTCATTAGTACATTAGGATAAATATTCGTGATATTGATAATATACACCTATCAGGCGCAAAATAACACGCCTTTTAGGGTGTCTACTTAACGTTATGTTTGGCACTGGTCACGGTAGTATCTAAGGAAAAATATGAAACTAAAGAAGCTTGAAATTTCTAACTTTCGCAGTATTGAATCACTTGATGTCGAGTTTCCATCGTTTTATACCGCTATCAGCGGCAAGAACAACTCAGGAAAATCTAACTTATTAAAGGCTATTAAAGTTCTGTTTCAGCAGGAGCCTCGCTACAGGTACCGCCTACGTGAAGAGGAAATCAGCTTTTCTCAGCATTTCCCTGCTTGGAAAGGAAAGAACACTTCCGAGACAATCAAATTTTCGGCAACACTCATAATCGAAAAGGCGCTAGACACAAGCGTCTTCAAGCTTATTGAGGAATTCTTTAAGTTTGAAGATGGTAGAGCATTGGTAGAACTTGAAGTATCAGCCGAATATCTCCGCGATAAAGACCAAGCAGAATTTGTCGTTCAATACGGCGACATGCAACTTGATTCATTTAAGTCCCGAACAATATTTAAATCAATTCGCTCATCAGGAGCGTTTCAATTTTATAATTCTACTGAGCCTGATGATCCATTTCTTTCGCATCCTCAACTTACCGATCTATTGGGTGATCTATCGAAGGCGGATCGAGATCAGTTGGTGAAAGATCGCGACCGTCTTTCAAGAACTGTATCGGGTTTTGCAAAAAAGCATCAAAAAGACATCTCTGAGCTTCTTGGACGTTTAGAGGAAAAGTACACGGTCGGCCTTTCGGCCCCTCAACTAGATATTGATTTCCTGCCCATCAACATTACTCTAGGCGACAAGAAAATAGATGTCTCTCTGGATGAATGGGGCAGCGGCACTCGTAATCGAACAAATATCTTGCTTACTTTATTTAAAGCCAAGAGGTTAAGTGAGTCACAGGAGGACGATACAAAGATTACGCCAATTATAGTCATCGAAGAACCCGAGAGTTTCTTGCATCCTTCCGCACAAGCCGAGTTTGGGAGACTAATACAGGATTTATGCGACGAGTTTCAAGTGCAAGTCTTGGTCGCAACGCACAGTCCATATTTCTTAAGTCAGCAACGCCCTGAAAGCAATGTCCTTCTATGTAGGGAATCTGAGTCCGGCCACCCACGGCATACAGAACGCCTACCGGTAAGCGGTGATAACTGGATGGAGCCGTTTGCATTAAATCTTGGGCTGTCGAACCCTGAGTTCGAGCCATGGAGAGATCTGTTCTTTTCTCGTACCAATAAGATACTGCTTGTCGAAGGAGAAATAGATAAAGAATATTTCGAGATGCTTCGCGACGATAGTCATGGTCCGCACAAATTATGCTTCGATGGAGAGATATTCGCGTTCGGAGGTACCGGAAATATTGATAACGGCGTGTTGTTGCGATTCATAAAAGGCAAATATCATCGGTTCTTTGTTACTTATGATCTTGATGCGGATGCCAAGCTGTCTAAATTACTTCAAAGTTTAGGAATGGAACGTGCTAAGCATTATTTTCCCATCGGGATATCCGGCGGTGGGCGCAATAAAATTGAGGGCCTACTTCCAGAGAGTGTCAGAAATGTCGTTTTTGGACAAAATGGTGATCTAATACAGCAGGTTATGGGTGGAGCGACTGATGAGGTAAAGTCAGCGAAGCAGCGACTTAAACGCCTGTTGCTCGATGAATTTGTCAAACAAGCTAAACCCGGCCTCGTGTATTTTTCTGAATTCTACAAAGTCGTGAAAATTATCAATAAAGCAATGAGTTAAACATAACACGGCGGTCAAGCCGATCCCGCGCGGCCGGCGTCATAGGCTAATCTCAAGCGTGGTACCGCGCGCGGGTCGGCTTACCTTGGTCTACAAGGGCTTCCCTAAAAATCAAGCGCCGCGATGGTTTTTTAGTTCATCATTTTTCCTGATCTGATTCGTTATCCACTGCCATCGTCGAGCGAGAAGGTGAAGGACTGCGGTACTACAACCGGTCATGTTCGGCTCTATGCCGGGACCCTGATGAAAGACGCGCGCCGGGGCCTCAATCGTTAGTCGGGAAAGATGTCTCCCCTTGAGCTAATCAGGCGCTCCTGGCGCGGGTCCAACCCGCTTCACATCAACGCATGCAGTGCATCGGTGATTCCTGGCCGCCGTCCGGCGGCATGCGTGTCCCTTTCAGTTTCTTTCCCTATCGACGCTTTTGTCAGCCGTTCAGGCAACGACCGGATTGAGCCGGAAGTCTTCGCCATACTTCAACACCGCCCACGCCAGCCTGGCGTTCTTGGCGGCAATCGCCACCACCGCGCGCCAGTAGCTGCGGCGCTCGACCAGACTGCGCGCCCAGCGACTGAAGCGATCCTGCTTGTCGCCCAGACCGCTGAGAATGGCGCGAGCGCCCATCACGAGAAGACTGCGCAGATAGGCATCACCCGCCTTGGTGATGCGCCCGAGTCGCGCCTTGCCGCCGCTGCTGTGTTGACCCGGCGTCAGACCGATCCACGCCGCGACCTGTCGGCCGTTGTCGAATTCGTGGCCGCCACCAATGCTGGCGAGTAGCGCGCTGGCGGTGGTCGGGCCAATGCCGGGCAGTTGCATCAGGCGTTTGCTGCGCGCGTCTTCGCGTGCGGCCCGGGCGATGGCACGGTCGTACTCCGCAACAAGGACATCGAGCCGGTCGGCGTGCGCCAGGAGATCTCCCACGCATCGGTTGGCGTATCCCGGCAGGTCTTCAAGGTGGCCGCCAATCTCCCGACGCAAACAGCTCACCTTCTGCGGCAGGACGATGCCGAATTCGGAGATCAGGCCACGCAGGCGGTTGTAGATGGCGGTGCGCTCTTCAACGAATCCTTGCCGGGTGCGGTGCAGGGTGAGAATGATTTGTTGATGCGCTTCCTTGACCGGCACAAATCGCATGTTGGGCCGGGTCACGGCTTCGCAGATGGCGGCCGCGTCCGCCGCATCGTTCTTGCCCCGCTTGCCGCTCATGCGGTACGGCGTGACAAACTTGGGGGCCATGAGTTTGACGGTGTGGCCGTACTGGCGAAATTGCCGCGCCCAGTGATGCGCGCCGGAGCAGGCTTCCATGCCGATCAGGCACGGTGGCAGTTGCGCGATCAGCGGCAGCAGTTGATCTCGCGAAACCTTTGGTTTGACCAACGCCGCCTTGCCATTATCATCAACGCCGTGCACCGCAAACACATTCTTGGCGAGATCAATGCCGATAGTCATAATGCTCATGGGCTTCCCCTTTCGTGGGCTTGATGAGGTTCGGAAACTCCATCATGGCACTTGTTGCCGACCGCAGCTTCCGCCGCAACCTCGGGACGGGGAAGTCCCTTTCATTCGTTAGCCATCATGGTCAAGCCCCTACACTTTACTGTTACGGATGGTCAGTTCCACATCGACGACTATCCCGATGCCGTAGCGCTCAAACGCATTGATACTCCTATCGCGCGACAGCTTCAGGCAATGACCTTGCACCAGTTCGATCTGTCTTTTTGTCATGAAGCGTTGGCGGAGATTGCTCGCCTCGACCGCGCGAAAAATGTCTTGATTGTCGAAGGCATGTGGGTTTCGGTTATCGCCCGATATTTCAAGTGCTTCGGGAGCAACGAATCCAGATCTCAGCTTTCTGCCAAGAAGATATTGAAGTCGCATCCCGGCGCCGAGGCCGTGTTCTCGTACTTTCAAGACCTGCGCGACAAACACATCATTCACGACGAGAATCCGTTTACCCAGGCATTTACGGGCGTTGCAGTAAATGGTGCTGAGGCTCCGTACAAGGTTGCTGACATCATCTCTCTCGCGTTCAACGCGTTCACTGTAGATGACGCTCATCTCGTTCAGCTAACCCAACTCGTTGGCGTCACTCTGGCTTGGGTAAACGAGAAGCGAGATGAACTGCACAACATCCTAGGGCGTGAGTATGAGCAGTG
This sequence comes from Candidatus Competibacter sp., assembly GCA_037045685.1. Taxonomy (GTDB): domain Bacteria; phylum Pseudomonadota; class Gammaproteobacteria; order Competibacterales; family Competibacteraceae; genus Competibacter_A. The sequence continues at coordinate 155,446 of JBAOII010000011.1, read as the reverse complement.
GTCGCACCAGGACCTTTTGGCGCTTCCTGATATTCAATTCACTGCGCCATCCGCCGATGTTGTTGGAGTGAAGCGATGATGGCTAACCCTGCGTATATGGACTCCCCCGGAAAGCAAGGAAATTGATCGATAGTATGGCTGAGGAAGCGCATGCAGTCGTATATCCGGCATCTGGAGTGGACTCTGAATGGTCCGTGCCGACATGGAATCTGCGCACGTCGGGCCAATCGTTACAAGCGGCAGACGTGAAGTTGCCGGCAGAGTTATCGGCCTGGTGACGTGAGGGTGCGACCCGTTTAGCCATGATGGGCGATCAATCTCAAAGCAAGCGCGAGGACGTGGAACACATCAAAGATTTTCTCCTTGCAGACCTAGACGGCAATGGCGAAGTCGGAACGGTTGAGCTTGTGGGCCAGGCGGCTGGGCGTGCCATACGGCTCGCCATCCCGGAGCGTGGCATAGCAGATGCGCGCCAGCTTGTTCGCCACCGCGCAGGCCGCCTTGTTGTGATTGGCGCGCTCCTGCACCGCCAGCCCCCAACCGCGCAGGCCATCAAGGGTCTTGCCGGCCTGTCGGGCCATGCTGGCCGCCCGCAGCACGGCCCGGGCGCCATGGGTGAGCAGCATGCGCAGGTAGCGATCCCCCTTCTTCGAGATGCGGCCGAGCACGCGACTGTTGCCGGAGCTGAACTCGCGCGGCGTCAGCCCGAACCAGCTGGCGAAATGACGGGCATCCTTGAAGTGGCTGACCGACCCTCCCGTGGCCGCCACCATCGCCGTGGCGGTCAGCAGGCCGATGCCGGGAATCGACAGCAGCGTGGTGCAGGCCGGACTGTGCTTCGCCAGTTCGGACAGCTCCCGCTCCATCTGGCCGATGCGCAATTCCAGCAGACGGATTTCCTCGACGAGAAACCGCATGGCGCGATGGATCATGGCGGGAATCGGCGTGTGCGGATCGGCGAGCGTGCGGGCGATCGCTTCGATGCCGGTGCGCGCGCCTTGCGGCACGGCCAGCCCGAACTCGCGGCAGAAGCCGCGCAAGGCATTGATGCGCGAGGTGCGCGTGCCCATCCAGAGGGAGCGGGTGCGGTGCAGCGCCTGCAAGGCTTGCTGTTCGACCGACTTCACCCGCACCGGAACGATGTCCGCGCAGCGGGCCGCTTCCAGCAGCGCCAGCGCATCGGCGGCATCGGTCTTGTTGCGCTTCACATAGGCGCGCACGTAGGCCGCCGGCAACAGCATGACTTCGATGCCCAGGCCATTGAGCCAGCGCGCCCAGTGGTGGGCGGAGCCGCAGGCTTCCATGATGACCAGCGAGACTTCGCGGTTCGGGAACCAGCGCTCGAACTGCGCGCGCGTCAGGCGATGCGATTCGACGACATGCCACTGGCCATCGGCCACGGCCAGCTGGAAAACGTTCTTGGCAAGATCGACAGCGACGGTAGTAGCATTCATTTTGGATTCCCCTTCGGAGTTGAGCGGTGCTGATCCCCACGTCCAATGAGTCTCACCTGCGCACACAGTGCGCCAACAAAGAGGGGGAGTCCATCCCATCACTCCAGGCGACCCCGGTTACGCCTCCGCTCTGCTTCGCGTCCACCGGGGCACGCTGAACTGGGGGCGTTAACCGCTTGGGAAAATATGCGCGCAGTCCGGTGGCTCCTGCTTGTCCCTGCCGCAATCGGTGCGTGGTACGCAGTATTTGCCGCCGCGCTCTTTGCCCATTTTTACGTTGAACGCCACTTTTGCCCGCCGACGGATCTGGTATCGGGGTTCTGCGCCAACGAAACCGTTCAGCAGGCGCTCGAAGCGCTCACGCATCTCTCGGTCGCTCTGTCCGCGATTGCCGTTGAAGTGGTGGCCTCGGCCATGGCCCCATCCCACAAGGAGCCTACCGTTTGGGCTACTCTTGGCGCAGGTCTCGTGATCGCGGGGATATTCGGCTTTGCGGCCCATGCTTGGTCGCTGTTCCTGGCCGCAGCGGTAGGCGGTACACTTGGAGCCGTGGCAATCGTACTTTTCGTGCGAGCGCAAGCGCCCAACACGAGGGACCGCTCATCTGAAGACCACCGATAAGCCGGTCGAATGTCCACAGAATCATGCGTGAAGATACCATGTCCACCTTCGGCGTCGATGTTCCACCCGAAATGCGCGATCCGCCGCGATCCTACGCGCTGCTCGCGAGCGCTATCTGGCTGGTCGCGGCATCGCCGTTCGCTTATCTCGCGTATCTGTACTGGAACTGGCCCGAGTCCGTCTTTGCGGATTGGCGAGGCTGGATCTTTGCCGCGACCTCTCTCGCCTGCGCGCTCTTGGCCACCGTCGTTCCGCCCAAGTACCGCATAGCGATCGTGGGCACGAAGCTCCATGGCTGGAACCGCGTCGGATAGCCCGGTAAGCTAGACTATCGAAGCACTGCAAAAACTAAGGATCAACCCATGAGCTATAAGATCGAAAAAATCGAGGGTATCGGACCGGCCTACGCCGCCAAGCTGGCCGAGCAAGGCATCAAGACCACGGCGGATTATCTCGCCAAGGCCGCCGACGCCAAAGGCCGCAAAGCGCTTGGCCGAGGCCACCGGCATCTCGCCGGCGCTGATTCTGCGCTGGGCCAACCAAGCCGACCTGATGCGGATCACCGGGGTCGGCGAGGAATTCGCCGAACTGCTGGAAAAAGCCGGCGTGGATACCGTCAAGGAACTGAAGATGCGCAACCCGCAGAACCTCACCGCCGCCATGGAGGCGGTGAACGCCGAGAAGAAGCTCGTCCGCCGCATCCCCGCCTTGTCCGAGGTGGAAAAGTGGATCGAGCAGGCGAAAACCCTGGAACCGATGATCAGCCACTAAACCATGCGAAACCTCCCCTCGCCCATCGGGAGAGGGGTCGGGGGTGAGGGCTTAATTTTCGACCCATCGCAACTGCGCCAGCGCGAGCCGGTCTGGATCGCCCTGTCGGAACTGTGGCTGGACACCGAACTCGCCGACCGGGATTTGGAATCTATCGCGGCCACCCTGGCCGAATCCAACTTCAGCCTCGCCACCTTGCGCGAGATTTATCTGATCGAAGTCGCGCCCGTGGTGGCGCCAAACCTGCTTTCCGTCGCGGGCGTCTGGACCGGATTCGACGAGCGCTGGTTGTGTTCCACGATCCGCCACAACCTGCAACACCGGCCGCGATACCTGCGATTTCTGGCTTGGTTTCCACCGACCCGCCGCATGATGACGTATGCGACGGAAGCGCATTGGACGAAGTTGGTCGAACTCGTCGCGAAACGGCGCGCAAAACCGGCGTGGACCGGGAACGCGCCGCATCCGCCAACCTGATTCGGCCCCCAGCGAGCGCGTGTCGTCATGCCGTCAAGGTTCCACCGCTTCTCCCGGCGCGGGCTGCTCAAATGGATCGCCGGCTCGGCGGCCATCGGCGCCCTGCCCTTCCTCTATCGCCGTTTCCGGCCCTCGGCATCCTCTCTCGGCCCGCCCGCCATCATTGCCCGCTCGGAATGGGGCGCGGAAGAACCCGATCCGAGCTTGCAAAACGAGCGCGGCCCCGAGGCCTTCAACACCGTGGTCGTGCATCATTCCGCCATGGCGCTGTCCGAGGGCCCGCGCGATATTCAATCCATGCACATGCACCGCAGGGGCTTTCTGGACATCGGCTATCACTTCGTGATCGATGGCCGGGGACGCATCTACGAGGGGCGGAGCCTCGCCGTGCACGGCGCGCACGTCAGCGGCCATAACGCCGGCACGCTGGGGATTGCGCTGATGGGAAATTATGAGGAAATCGAACCGGCTCCCGAACAATTGGCTCGCTTGAAATGGCTGGTCGGGAATCTCATGGCGAAACACCCCATCACCCATCTGGCCGGTCACCGCGACTTTCTGCCGGGCAAAACCCTCTGCCCCGGCAAAAATCTGGAGCCCCTGCTCCCGGCGCTGGCCGGCGAACTGGGCCTGAAATTCGGCGCGGGCGGTTACGTCGGCCCGGAACCGACCGCCGCCGATCCGGCCAGCGCATCACCCCTTCGGGCAACCGATATCGCACCCAAGGCCGACGCGCCTTAGCCCTCACCCCCAACCCCTCTCCCGAAGGGCGAGGGGCGTTTTCGTGGGCCACGCGTTTGTGTCATTACCGACAATTGCCTCCCGCCGCCTGTGACAAAAGCCACAGCGGTTCCGATATTTTTAAATTAATATTAACGATAACAATATCTTATTTGATTTATTGGATCAGGCACGCCGGTTGCTAAGCAATCCCCACCGGCCGCGCGCCGCAACGGCGGACCGCCATCCGCCTCGACCGACTGCCAGCTTGCGGGGGAACGCACATGGAACCGATCAGCCGACCGACGACCGCCGGCGCTTCGCCGGCGCTGCACCCCTGCTATTCCGAACAGGCCCACCGCCATTTCGCCCGCCTGCACCTCGCGGTCGCGCCGGCCTGCAACATCCAGTGCCACTACTGCAACCGCAAATACGACTGCTCCAACGAATCCCGCCCCGGCGTGGTGTCGGAATTGCTCACCTCCGACCAGGCCGCGCACAAGGCGCTGGCGGTGGGCGCGGCGATCCCGCATCTGGCGGTGGTCGGCGTGGCCGGACCCGGCGATCCGCTGGCCAACCCCGACCGGGTGTTCGCGACCTTCCGCGAACTGGCGGAAAAAGCGCCCGACCTGACCCTGTGCGTGTCCACCAACGGGCTGGCGCTGCCGGAACAGGTGGAGGAACTGGTCAAATACCGGATCGGCCATGTCACCATCACCATCAACTGCGTCGATCCCGACATCGGCGCGCGGATCTATCCCTGGATTTTCTGGAACCATCGCCGGGTTCGGGGCCGCAAGGCGGCGGAAATCCTCATCGCCCAGCAACAGAAAGGCTTGGAAATGCTGGTCGAGCGCGGGGTGCTGGTGAAAGTCAACTCGGTGCTGATCCCGGGCATCAACGACGAGCACCTCCACGAAGTCCACCGGGTGGTCAAGGCCAAGGGCGCGTTTCTGCACAACATCATGCCGCTGATCGCCCGCCCGGAGCACGGCACCTATTTCGGTCTCACCGGGCAGGCCGAACCGACCGCCGAGCAGGTGCGCGCGCTGCAAGAGGCTTGCGCCGGCGAGGGCGGCGGGACCGGGATGATGAACCATTGCCAGCAATGCCGGGCCGACGCCGTGGGGATGCTGGGCCAGGATCGCGGCGCGGAATTCACCCTGGAAAAAGTCGCGGCCATGCAAGTGGATTGGCGGGCGGCGCTGGCGAAACGGGCGGCGGTGCGCGCGACCATCGAACGCCGCCTGGAACTGCAAGCTCGGCTTCCGAAGGCGACCAAGCCCACGCCCTTGCCGATCCGGCGCCCGCCGGTCATCGCGCCGGAAACCGTGCGGATGGCGGTGGGCAGCAACGACGGCCGCACCGTCGATGCCCACTTCGGCCACGCCCGCGAATTCCTGATTTTCGATGTGTCGCCCATCGGCGTGCGTCTGGTCGAACGGCGCGGGATCGGCGACCGCTACTGCAGCGGCCCGACCACCTGCGGCGACGCCACGCCCGCGCTCGCCGGTGCGCTCCAAGCGCTCCGCGATTGCGCGGTGCTGCTCTGCGCCCGCATCGGCTTCGAGCCTTGGCGCCCGCTGGAGGATGCCGGCATCCAGCCCAACAGCGAGCACGCCATGGCGCCGATCATCGACGCCCTGCTGGCGGTCTACGGCGAGTGGCGGGACGGCGGACGGCTCGATGCCGCCCCAGACCAGGCCCGCGCCTCGGCCTGAAGCAGCATCGCCATGGCGTTCCGAATCGTCGCCGGTTGCACCAATTGCTGGGCGTGCCTGCCGCTCTGCCCCAGCGAGGCGATTCGCGCCGCCGCGCCGCATTTCCAGATCGACGCGGCCCGCTGCACCGAATGCGTCGGCGATTTCGCCGACCCGCAATGCGCCAGCATCTGCCCGGTGGAAGGCGCCATCGTCGATGCCACCGGCCGACCCTTGAATCCCCCCGGCTCGCTGACCGGCTTATTGCCGGAACGGATAGCCACCCCATCCACCTTTTAACCAAAGAGCGCCCCCATGGCGAGATCGCAGCTCACTTTTGCCGATGTCAACCTCACCGTCACCGTTCCGGCCGGAACCCGGGTGATCGAAATTTCGGACAGAATCCATTCCGGCATCGTGTACGGCTGCCGCGAAGGCGATTGCGGAACCTGCCTGATGAAAGTGGTCGAGGGTCTGGAAAACCTGAGTCAACCCTCCGTGCTCGAAGCCCGAGTCCTCAAGGAACATCTCGCCGCCCGCGACATGCGTTTGGCCTGTCAGGCGCAAGTGTTGTCGGGCGACGTGACCGTGCGCCCCGCTTGACCGCTCCGCACTCCATTCACGCCCGCTTGGGAGATCCCTTCATGCCCTTAGTCACGTTTTCGCACCCCGACCACAAAACCAGAACCGTCTACGCCACCGCCGGCAGCCACATCGAGACCGTCCTGAAAATCGCCAAGGCCAACAAGATCCCGATCAACTTCGATTGCCAGGACGGCGAATGCGGCACCTGCCTGGTGAAAGTGTCGAGCCTGGACAAAAAGGCCCGGATGGGCGGCCCCCCGACCGAGAAGGAGCGCAACCTGCTCAAGCAACTGGGCAAGCTGACCGACGAGGACATCAGCCGCATTCTGGTGGACGACATCCCGCCACCCTGGCGGCTGGCGTGCCAGATGATCGTGCGCGACGAAGACATCCTGGTGGAATACTGAGGAGTCTGCGGCCGTGTCGCCGACCCCGCGCCTGGAATCTCCGGCCTCCCCCGGCGCCGAAGCTCTCGGGCAAGCCTATGGCTGGCTGATGAGCCACAGCCGGGGCTTGCCCAACGACGACGCGCTGGCGCGGATGCTGGCCTCCCAGATCGGGGGTGGCGGCGCGTTGCCGGCGGGCTTGGGGCTGGCGCCGCTCGAATTCGCCGCGCTGCTGGTCCGCCACTTTCCCGGTGTCGCCTTGCCGCCCGCCGCTCGCCGGCCATCGCTCGCCTGGGACTCCAGGCTGTTGGAGGAAAAGGAAGAGCTGGTCAAGCTGCTCGACTTGCATCGAGCGAGCCGGGATGTTTCGGAAGGCTGGATCAGCGTGATCGTCGCCACCGGCTGCATGGCCGACGACCACCTCTGGCAAGATTTGGGCTTGTGGTCGCGCCGGGATTTGAGCGAACTCATGGTTCGCAATTTCCCGGCGCTGGCGGCCAAAAACGACCGCGACATGAAGTGGAAAAAGTTTCTCTACAAGCAGCTTTGCCAGCAGGAAGGCATCTATCTTTGCCGCGCCCCGTCCTGCGCGGTCTGCTGCGATTACGCGCTTTGCTTCGGTCCGGAGGAGTGACGCCGGCAAGCGGCTCTCCTCCTCACCGGCTCTTGCCGCGCGCCAGCCAGCGCTCGATCACCTCGGCCAGCTCCCGCCACTGCACCGGCTTGGCGACGTAATCGTCCATCCCCGCGTCGAGGCATTTCTCCCGGTCTCCCTTCATGGCGTTGGCGGTCATGGCGATGATCGGAACTCGCGGCCAGATCACGCCGGAATCGGGCTCGCGAATTTTCCGGGTCGCCTCGTAACCGTCCAGTTCCGGCATCTGGCAATCCATCAGCACCAGATCGTAGGCCGTTTTCCGCAGCGCCGCGATGGCTTCCAAGCCGTTCGCCACGACATCGGCCTGATAGCCGACCTTCTTGAGCATGGACAGCGCCACCCGCTGGTTGATCGCGTTGTCCTCGGCCAACAGGATGCGGACGACCTGCGATTGAGTCGATTCGGCGATCATGTGTCGGGTGACGATTCGCACCGAGGACGGTTCGTCCGGTTGCCGGCCGGCCCCCAGCACCAGTTCCAGGCACGCGCGCAACTGCGACTGGCGCAGGGGCTTGGTGAGGTACGCCGAAAAGCCGATTCGCTCCAGTTTGGCGGCGTCGCCGCGCTGCCCCATCGAGGTCATCATGATCAGGCGCGCTTGGCCGATGTCCGGGTTCGCCTTGATGCGGCGCCCCAGTTCGGCGCCATCGACCGCCGGCATCTGCATGTCGAGCAGCACGATCGCGAAGGGATCGCCGGCGCGGGCGGCTGCTTGCAGCTTCACCAGGGCTTCATCCGCGTGATTGGCTTCCTCGCAGCGACATCGCCAGGATTTCAGCAAGGTGGTCACCAGCAGGCGATTGGTGGGATGATCATCGACCACCAACACCTTCAGGTCGGTCAGATCGGCTTTCCTGCCCGACCGGATCGGCGCGGGGCCCATCGCCCGCTCGAACACCACCTCGAACCAGAACGTCGAACCCTGGCCTTCGACGCTTTTGACGCCGATTTGGCCGCCCATCAATTCCGAAAGCCGCTTGGCGATGGCCAGCCCGAGGCCGGTTCCGCCGTATTTGCGGGTGGTCGAACCATCCGCTTGGACGAACGAGGAAAACAGCGCGGGCAAGCGGTCGGCGGGAATGCCCACGCCGGTGTCGGCCACCTCGAACGCCAAGGTAAAGCGACCGCCCTCGACCGCCGCCACGCGCCCTCGAACCGCGATCTCGCCCCGGTCGGTGAACTTCACCGCATTCCCGACCAGATTGACCAGAATCTGCCGCAAGCGGCCGGGATCGCCGCGCAGCAGGGCGGGCACATCCGGATCGATCAGGCAGGTCAGCTCCAAGCCTTTTTCCTGGGCCTTGACCGCCAGCATCTCGGCCGCATCCTCGACGGTGGCGCGCGGATCGAAGTCCAGGATCTCCAGTTCCAGCTTGCCCGCCTCGATCTTGGAAAAATCCAGAATCTCGTTGATGATCCCCAGCAACGCCTCGGCGCTGGAGCGGACGATTTCGGCGTGCTGGCGCTGCTCGGGCGTCAGCCTCGAATCCAGCAACAGGCCGGTCATCCCGATGATGCCGTTCATCGGCGTGCGGATCTCGTGGCTCATGTTGGCCAGGAACTCGCTCTTGGCCCGATTGGCGGCCTCGGCCTCCTCTTTCGCTTGGCTCAGAGCGGCCTCGGTCTGTTTCTGCTCGGAGATGTCGGTGATGAAACCGTGCCAGAGCACGCCGCCGTCCCGCTCTCGCTGCGGGATGGCGTTGCCGTAGCTCCATTCCACGGAGCCATCGGCGAACACCACCCGAAATTCGCATTTCCACTGCTGGAGCGTGCGGGCCGATTCGATGATCGAATTCTTGATCCGCTCCCGGTCCTCCGCGTGCACCACGGCGAAAAACACGCCGCCATCATCGCGAACCGCCTCCGGCTCCAGCCGAAAGATCCGGCGGATACCCTCGCTGACGTAGGGCAGGCACGACCGGCCGTCGCGAAACAACTTGAACTGATACACCATGCCGGGAATCTGGGTGGCGATCTTGCTCAAGCGTTGCTCGCGCTCGCCCAAAGCGGCCAAGGCTTCCCGATTGCGGCGCTGCGCGGCGAACAGAAACAGCAAGAGGGCCGACAGCAGCGCCGTCAGCAGGATCGGGGCCAGCCGGTTCCGGGCCACCAAATCGAGCCAGCGCCCGGCCGCGATGTCCACCCCCAACACGGCCACGGTTTGCCCCGTCTCGTCCGCCAATGGCGCGAGGCCGCTGAACCACGTTCCCCAGCGGTCGGTTTCCGGTCCCTCGAACGCGGCTTGGCCTGACGCGAACACCTCCCAAAGCGCCGGCGCCGCCTCTTCATAAACCTGGCCGGGGGGCGATTGGTCGGGGGAGCCGGGCGGCTCGGAATCGACCAGGAAAACGATGCGCCCACCGCTTTGGCGCACGAGGTAATAGAAACGAACGCCCTCGGTGGCCGCGCGCAGCCGGGTGAGCTGCTCCTTCAGCCGCAGGTAATCGGGATGCCCCAAATCAGAGTCCGCACCCGCCAGATTGCGCACGCGCCGCTCGTTGATGGCGGCGGCGCCAGCTTTGGCGAGATTCAATAATTGGCCGGTTTGCTCCAGCACCGTGGACCGCCCCACCCAATCGGTGGCCAGCCAACCGGCGGCCAATACGCCGCCGAGCAAGGGCAACAGGAGATTTTCGCGGGGCCAGCGCGCCGGGTCGGTCGCCGCGCACCTGCTTCCCGTTTCGGTGAACCGCCAGAACGCCAAGGCGATCACACCCGCCAGCAACCCTCTCACCAGTTGGATGGGAACGGTGGTGGCGGCCAGAAAAGCGTCGTGGTTGACGATTTCCGCCGGAAAAAAAGCCGATTTCGGCACGACCGCGCCAGCGGCGACCGCATAGAGCGCCATCCCCGCAGCGGCGACGCCGAGCGCGACGCGGCCAAAGCCCGCTCGGTCCCGGTAGCGCCACAAGGCCCAAGCCGCCCACAGCCCGCCGGTGAATCCCAAGGCATAGCGGATTCCCGCGTTCAATCCGGCCGGTCCCGCCAGCCCGCCCAGCGCCGCCAAGACCAGCAACGAGGGAGCGATCCAGCGGCCGGGAGTCCGTCCGACCAAAACCGCTGTCGCGCGCCGGCCAAACTCCAGCAGGCAGAGAAACGAGGCCGCCATCAGCGCCAGTCGGATCGCGACGAAGCGCGGATCGTCTCCCAGCGCCAGCGCCAGCAGGTCCAGCCACTCGTTGCCGCCGTGCAACAAGCCGAATCCCGCCAGCCAGCGCCAAGGCATCGCGTCGCCGGAACGGCGACCCAAGCCATGGACCATCGCGGCGAGCAGCAGAAAACTCAGTCCGTAAAGGAAAAAGAGGTAATCCATCCGCCCGGCGAAGAAGCCGGTCACGATGGTTGCAACCGCTTTATGATCGATCCCACCTTCACGCCAGCCGCTCCACCTCGTAAATTCCGCCGATCACCACGTACTCATCCTCGCCCTTCAACATTCCCGGCAACACCCGGTTGCAAAAAAGACCTTGGAAATAAAATCAGTGGCCGAGCGCATCCGAGGTTCGCTGAGCCGCCTTGTTGGCAGAAAATCGGTTACCGCATCTTGCACGCAGGTGCCTCACTCTACACCCGTGATGAGGCTGCGCGACACGGCACAACCCTGCGCTCAGCGGCGAGCGAAGCGAGTTTGCTCTGTAACGCAAAGTTATGCTCTGACGGTGGATTGGCAGGTGCTGGAATGATAACCCATCCTTCTGCTGCGTATTTCTCTTGCCGGTCTTTTAGGTCAACGTAAATTCGATCCAAATCATAACCCAAGCTAGCTGCATGTCGTTCGCGAATATTGCGCACTTCTTCAATAATCGTGTCATTCATCTTCGCCTCCTATCAGTTCTTCTAGCGTATAAATCAAGCAGGGGAAGCTTTATCTTGAACTCTTTATTTTCCTATACGGTGTGATTCATATCAGTGAACTTCAGCCGTATTAATTGTACCATCTATAAGCCTCACGCTTGTAAATCCTTCAATTTATTCCAGTTGTCTTTACCCTATTGTCTCTGCAACCGTACTCAATCTCGTATGCCACGACCTGTCGCGACGGGCTCGATATTTAGTGATGTTTCCGATAAATTCAAAATCCATCCCGCAAGCTTTTTCGCCAAAAGTTGGCTTGATTCACGTAGTTGTGCGGCACTTTATGCCGTACAAGCAGCGATATTCGTCACCCCTTTGTCATGAACATGAAGCATCTGTGACAAATCCGCAAACAAACAGCCCAAATCAACTTATGGCTTGAGTTAATATGTATTGTTATAATCTACAATTTATTTCCAAAAGAAATTGAAAAAAATAGCGCATACTTTTTAAGCAATAATTATCTGTTTCTAATCTAGACCTAAGTTCACTTATATAATAAGACTCCGTTACATCCTTAGGGCTTGGCTTGCTATATCTAACATTACGTTCTGCCAACATAATCTTTAAATACTTATAATGATAGTCACCGACTGTTCCTTCATACCCAATCGGTTTCGGCATCTTCTCCGGATCTAATAAAGATGTGTTGTAGTGCCTAGCTAGATCAGCACATTCAGATGATTTTGGATTTCTTGCGAATATACGGCGGTTACCAAGAAACCATGTTTCCATGCATACCACTTGTGGAATAATAACAAGTTGGCAACTACCAAAATTAATATTATTTTCCTTTACAAAATTTGTTACTTCTTCACATTTTGTTTTAGCATCCAAATCGTCAGTATCTAGCGCCAAAACAAAATAATCATAAATTCCATCTACGGCGTTGATGTCTCGGATAGAGTCAACCAAATGATTATCGAGAATACTTGGGTAGCCACCTCCACTAATAAGGTAGTAATTATTTTTCTTTGCGTCTTCTGGATAATTCACTCTTGATAAATATGGTAAAAAATACGACAGCCACTTTGGATACACTTTTCTCTCTGTTTTTCCTTCGACAAGAAAATAGGCTCTTCGAGGATTCATGTGGAGTCGAACGCGGAAGTGCATCATTTTAGGACGCATAGTTTTTTGACCGGTTATCAAGTTCAGGATACCGCACGATGGGAGAGTAAAATCCAATGACGGAAGCTGAATTGTTTGAGCAGATTTTAGGGATTAAAGAAATTCGAGTTGATCGAGTTGATTGGCAAGAACAAGCGCTCCATATTTATTGCAGTTCTATTTTTGAAGAAACGCTCTGTCCGCACTGTTTGAAGAAGAGACAGGTTGTGCATCAGACCTACGAGCGACAAATTCGCGATTTGCCGATCACCGGAAAAGAAGTATATTTGCATTTAAGTCAGCGGCAGTTTTATTGTCCGGACTGTGATCGTCGTTTCAATGAGCGTTTCAATTTTGTTGCGCCCCAGCGCGCGATGACTTGTCGTTACGAGCGCTACGTGTACGAATGCTGCAAAGCCAGCACGATCCAAAAGGTCAGCGCTCAAGAAAATTTGGTTTGGTCAACCGTTAACGATATTTGCCAACGGGGTGCGCGGCAAGAACTGCAAGAGCGCCCGCTTTCGAAAGTGAAAGCCGTGGGCATGGACGAGCTTGCGATCAAAAAAGGACATCGCGACTATGTCACGGTGATCGTCGATTTAGAACGTATTGAAATCGTTGATATTTTAGAATATCGCGAGCAAGCGAAATTGATTGGGTATTTCAAAAACAAGGGGACGGAGTGGTGCGAAGGGATCGACGTGTTCTGCTCGGACATGTGGCCGGGTTTTATCAATACCGCCCGGGCGGTATTTCCTCGTGCAACCGTGGTCGTTGATCGGTTTCATTTTTTTGGCTACCTCAACAAAGCGGTGGACGGTCAACGGAAAAGTTTGCGCCGCCAATTTAAAGACCGCGAAGAACTCAAGCGCCTCAAGTGGGCCTTGCTGAAGAATGCCGAAAACTTGACCCCCGATCAGACAACGAAACGCGACCGGGCCTTTCTACTGTTTCCAGAATTGAAGTTGATTTACGATCACAAGGAGATGTTTCGTGCGATTTTCAATCGGAATCTGACGCGAAAGCAAGGCGAAATCGAGTTAAAAAAATGGATGGAAGCGGCCAGAGAAATGAATAACAAATATCTGAATACCTTTTTATACATGCTGAATGATTGGAAAGAATACGTCTTAAACTACTTCGCGCATCGGGTGACCACGAGCGTCATTGAAGGTATTAACAATTCGATCAAGACAGTGAAACGCATGGGTTACGGATTTCGGAATTTTGTCAATTTTAAGCAACGGGTCCTGATCAGCTTCGCTTAACTCCACAACAATCCTCGAAGAACCAGAAAATATACATTCATGCATCCACACCTTCTAAATATATGTCTAAGTTAATCAACTGAGTAAAGGCTTTGTGTTTTGACTTGTCAAAATGAAAATTACTTGCGCTGTGTGCGACTACAGCTCCAGCCTTTCTCGTTACAACCTTCCAATGAGTGTAGTCAATATTATTGATGATATAGGGGTGGTGGCTTGTTATTATGAACTGGAGGTTACGCTCCGCTGTTACAATGCTATTGGTTAACTCATCAATGCAATTTATTCCAAGACTGTTCTCAAATTCATCTATTAGAATTAGAGTTGAATCAGAGCATAAGTATAGCTCAGCTATGTGCATTAGTGTTCTATACATTCCTGAAGAAATTTTTTTTTCTTCTATCCAGTTTTCAATTCCTTTTTCTTTTATCTGAATAAAGGGCATTTCTCGAAGAAATAAAGGAATACGCTTTTGCCCATTAGTTAAAGGTTCAACCTTAACCTCCTCGACATAAGGGAATACATCAATAAATGCTTGAGCAATATTATCAAACGAAGCCCGTTGATTTTTGTATGCAAAATAAAGCTTAAGCTTGATATCTTCGTTTGCGTTGCGGATAGCCTCAATAGATTTATATCGTTCTAATTTTTCGTCTATCTCCTCGTCAAATGCAAATCTCCTGAGCGCAGCCATATTTCCTGCATTATCATCAAATAGGACTTTGTCAAACTCTCTATAAGCTTCCTTAATTTGATCCTCTTCCTTTAGTAGAGATATTACACTCTCGCTTTGGGGAAGCTTAACGGTCTTAACTCTATTAAATAATATTCCATCTGAATTTCGCTCAACAACAACTTCTCCATTAACAATAACCTTCTCACATTCGATTCTGGGTTTTTCTTTTTCATCATCGTCATCATGGTCAAAAATATTTTCAGATAAAAAGCCTTTATTTTCAAACTCGCCTTCCCAAGTGAATGTATTATTCAATGCCGATACAAATTCGACACTCCATTTAACACCATTTAACCCTGAGCCTCTCGCTATTTTTTTAAGATCTAAAATTGATTCAAGAATACGGGTCTTGCCAACCCCTGATGCACCCACAAGAAGTGTTAACTGATCAAAACTTAACGGTTTTAAATCCCAACCGGTTGCTTTGTTTGTGTATACTAGTGTCATAATACGCATATCTTGTCTCTTTCAATTCGGTTGCCAGTTGATCCGCTGGTTGTAATGACGCAAAGTGTCAAACGAGCAACGGAACGATACACCGCCCCATTGTCGTGGGCGCTTCGCACCCACGACAACAAACGATTATACGGTTTGCATTATTCAACACACTCCTCCATTTTTGAAAAAGCCACTAATTTTCCAGCTTCCTAGCAGCCGCATAACATCTATGCAAACCGAAGTCAATCACGCCAACCTTTCCACCTCGTAAATCCCGCCGATCACCACGTATTCATCCTCGCCTTTCAACATCCCCGGCAACAATCGATTGTAGAAAAACACCTTGGACGCCGGCACATGCGCCCGCAGCAGATGATCGCCGAACTCCTCGGCGCGCTCGCGATGGACGCTGAAGGAACTGAGGTTGTTGAGCAGCACGATCCAGCGGCGGCGGTCGGGCTTGGCCAGCACTTGGTCGTCGCTGAACCGGTTGAAGCCGCGATAGAGATCGAGATGGGTCAAATCCGGCCGTTGGCGGTACAGCTCGTACTGGCAATAGGTGTAGAGCAGGTCCAGTTGCGCTTCCAGGGCGTTGGTGTTGTACAAGCCCCGGCTGCACACTTCCATAAAATGCTCGTAGGCGTCCTCGCTGCGATCATCGAGCAAGACACCGTGAAAGCGGGTCAGCAAGCCGAAGCGCGATTCCACCCACGCCTTCAGCACCGCGCCTTCCTGGCTGTTGGGATCGAAGGCCCAGCCCCGCACCATGCGCAGATAATCCGCCCGCCCGCGCAACTTGGGGCGGCTTTGCCGCGCGTCCGCCAGCGGCGCGGAGATCAAACCCGCCTCCTCCAGCGCCTCCAGCCGGAAATGCACGGTCATGTAATCCATGAACCGCCGCGCCCGGTCGGCGGGCTCGGGCAAGGAATCCAGCAAGGGAAACAGATCGGCGTGCAACTCCGCCACGCCATCCAGCAGCAACGGGGCCGGATGGCGCTGGAAGGTCAGGCCGCCCAGAATCACCGCCGGCAGATTGCAGCGATTGATCGGCAGGCAGGCGCTCTTGGGCAGGCGCGGCCCCCATTCGGGCGCCACGGCAGAATTGTTATCAACCTGACAAGCGGCCGCGTTTGTCATCTATGCAACCCACCCCCCCGGTTGTCCCCCAAAAAAATAACAACGAAAACAGATTATTGTTGAATATCTCCCCTTGGCACGGCGCTTGAACCAGCGCAGGTGAAAGCAAGGTTCACCATTCAGCGATCGGGAGAGCAATTCCATGGCGATGATACGTCAATGCGCGATTTACGGGAAAGGCGGCATCGGTAAATCCACCACCACGCAGAACTTGGTGGCGGGTCTGGCCGCCGAGGGCAAGAAGGTCATGATCGTGGGTTGCGATCCCAAGGCTGATTCCACCCGCTTGATCCTGCACGCCAAGGCCCAGAACACCATCATGCAGATGGCGGCGGACGCCGGCACCGTCGAGGATCTGGAACTGGACGACGTGCTGAAAGTCGGCTACGGCGGCGTCCGCTGCGTCGAATCCGGCGGCCCGGAACCGGGCGTCGGCTGCGCCGGGCGCGGGGTGATCACCGCGATCAACTTCCTGGAAGAGGAAGGCGCCTACGAGGAAGAACTCGATTTCGTGTTCTACGACGTGCTGGGCGACGTGGTGTGCGGCGGCTTCGCCATGCCGATCCGCGAGAACAAGGCCCAGGAAATCTACATCGTGGTGTCGGGCGAGATGATGGCGATGTACGCCGCCAACAACATCGCCAAGGGCATCTGCAAGTACGCCACCTCCGGCAAGGTGCGCTTGGCCGGGCTGATCTGCAACTCGCGCAAGACCGACCGCGAGGCCGAGCTGATCGAGGCGCTGGCCGCGAAAATGGGCACCCAAATGATCCATTTCGTGCCGCGCGACAACGTGGTGCAACGGGCCGAGATTCGCCGGATGACGGTCATCGAGTACGACCCCACCTGCAAGCAGGCCGACGAATATCGCGACCTGGCGCGCAAGATCGTCGAGAACAAGAAGCTGGTCATTCCCAAGCCGCTCACCATGGACGAGCTGGAAGATTTGCTCATGGAATTCGGCATCCTCGACGAGGAAGACGAATCCATCGTCGGCAAGACCGCCGCCGCCGAAGCCGCGCTGGCCACCGCCTGAATCCGACCGGAGACCGTCCCATGACCATGAACCGCCAAGAAACCGAACAACTGATTCAGGAAGTGCTGGAAGTCTACCCGGAAGCCACCGGCAAGCAGCGCGCCAAGCATTTGATGGCCAACGATCCCTCCCTGGAAAAATCCAACAAGTGCATCGTCGCCAACAAAAAGGCGCTTGCCCGGCGTGATGACCGCTCGCGGCTGCGCCTACGCCGGCGCCAAGGGCGTGGTCTGGGGGCCGATCAAAGACGTGCTGAACATCTCGCACGGCCCGGTCGGCTGCGGCCAGTTCTCTCGCGCCGGCCGGCGCAACTACGTGACCGGCCATAGCGGGGTCAACGTCTTCAACGACATCAACTTCACCTCGGATTTTCAGGAAAAAGACGTGGTGTTCGGCGGCGACAAAAAGCTGGCCAAGATCATCAGCGAGCTGGATGGGCTGTTCCCGCTGGCCAAGGGGGTCACCATCCAATCCGAGTGCCCCATCGGCCTGATCGGCGACGACATCGAAGCGGTGGCCAAGAAATCCGCCAAGGACATCGGCAAGGTGGTGGTGCCGGTGCGCTGCGAGGGTTTCCGGGGCGTCTCCCAATCCCTCGGCCACCACGTCGCCAACGACTCGCTGCGCGACTGGGTGTTGCACGGCCGCGACGACGACCAAAGCTTCGAGTCCACCCCCTACGACGTGGCGATCACCGGCGACTACAACATCGGCGGCGACGCCTGGTCCTCCCGGGTGCTGCTGGAGGAAATGGGCCTGCGGGTGATCGCGCAATGGTCGGGCGATGGCTCGATCCCGGAAATGCAAACCACCCGCCACGCCAAATTGAATCTGCTGCACTGCTACCGCTCGATGAACTACATCAGCCGGCACATGGAAGAGAAGTACGGCATCCCGTGGATGGAATACAACTTCTTCGGGCCGACCAAGATCGCCGAGAGCCTGCGCAAGATCGCCGCGTTCTTCGACGAGACCATCCAGGCAAACGCCGAGCGGGTCATCGCCAAGTATCAGCCGATCATGGACGCCATCGTCGCCAAATACCGGCCCCGGCTGGAGGGCAAGCGGGTGATGCTGTTCGTCGGCGGCTTGCGTCCCCGCCACGTCATCGGCGCCTACGAAGACCTCGGCATGGAAGTGATCGGCGCCGGCTACGAGTTCGCCCACAACGACGACTACGACCGCACCTTCAAGGAATTGCAGGACGGCGCTCTGATCTACGACGACGCCACCAGCTTCGAGCTGGAATCCTTCGTCGAGCGCTTGAAGCCCGATCTGATCGGCTCCGGCATCAAGGAAAAGTACGTGTTCCACAAGATGGGCATCCCCTTCCGGCAAATGCACTCCTGGGATTATTCCGGCCCCTATCACGGCTACGACGGCTTCGCCATCTTCGCCCGCGACATGGACATGACCATCAACAACCCCTGCTGGCAAAAGCTGAAAGCGCCGTGGCAGCGCGCCGGCGCGGAAGCCATCCAAGCCGCCGCCTAGCGAGGAGCCCATCATGCAAAACGCCGACACCATCAATCCCGGTTATCCGCTGTTCAACGGCGAGGACTATCAAGCCACCTTCGCCCGCAAGCGGGTGTTCGAGGAAGCGCCCGCCAAGGAAAAGCTGGAACAGGTATTCCAGTGGACCACCACCGAGGAATACAAGCAGCTCAACTTCCAGCGCGAAGCGCTGACCATCAATCCTGCCAAAGCCTGCCAGCCCTTGGGCGCGGTGCTGTGCGCGCTGGGCTTCTACAAAACCCTGCCCTACGTCCACGGCTCGCAGGGCTGCGTGGCCTACTTCCGCACCTATTTCAACCGGCATTTTCGGGAACCGATCGCCACCGTCTCCGACTCGATGACCGAAGACGCGGCGGTGTTCGGCGGCCAGAAAAACATGTTCGAGGGCCTGGAAAACTCCCTGAAGCTCTACCAGCCGGAGATGATGGCGGTCTCCACCACCTGCATGGCGGAGGTGATCGGCGACGACCTCAACGCCTTCATCACCAACGCCAAGAAGGACGGGCGGGTGCCGATGGAGTTCCCCACCCCCTTCGCCCACACCCCCAGCTTCGTCGGCAGCCACATCACCGGCTGGGACAACATGCTGGAAGGCATCCTGCGCTACTTCACCCTCAATCACATGGAGGGCAAAGCGCCGGGCAGCAACGGCAAGCTCAACATCGTGACCGGCTTCGAGGGCTATCTCGGCAATTTCCGGGTCATCAAGCGGATGCTGAACGAGATGGGCGTCGAGTACACCTTCTTGTCCGATCCCGAGGAAATTCTCGACACGCCCGCCGACGGCGAATTCCGCATGTACGCCGGCGGCACCACCCAGGACGAGGTGAAGGACGCGCCCAACGCCATCGACACCCTCTTGCTGCAACCCTGGCAGTTGCCCAAGACCAAGAAATACGTGCAGGAAACCTGGAACCACGCGGCTACCAACATCGCCATCCCCATGGGCCTGAGCTGGACCGATGAATTCTTGATGAAGGTTTCGGAACTGACCGGCAAGCCGATTCCCGATTCGCTGACCCAGGAGCGGGGCCGGCTGCTGGACATGATGACCGACTCCCATTCCTGGCTGCACGGCAAGCGATTCTCGCTGTTCGGCGATCCCGATTTCGTGACCGGCATGTGCCAGTTCCTGCTGGAACTGGGCGCCGAGCCGGTGCATGTCCTCTGCCACAACGGCAGCAAGCGCTGGGCCAAGGACATCACCAAGCTGCTGAAGGATTCGCCCTACGGCCAGAGCGCCGAAGTCCATGTCGGCAAGGATCTCTGGCATCTGCGCTCGCTGGTGTTCGCCGACAAGCCCGATTTCCTGATCGGCAACTCCTACGGCAAGTTCATCCAGCGCGACACCTTGCACAAGGGCAAGGAACACGAGGTGCCGCTGATCCGGTTCGGCTTCCCGCTGTTCGACCGCCACCACCTGCACCGCGACACCACGCTCGGTTACGAGGGCGCCATGCACATCCTCAAGGCACTGGTCAACGCGGTGATGGAACGGCTCGACGAGGAAACCATGACGATGGGCGAAACCGATTACGCCTTCGATCTGATCCGCTGAGCCGGAACGACGCTCCTGTCGGGTTACGCGCGCTTGGCGCTGACCCGACCCACGCCCACCACGGGAAAACTCGACCATGCCCAACGTCATGCTGCGCAACAACGCGGCCGGCCAACTGGTGTTTTACGTGACCAAGAAGGATCACGAGGAAACCGTGGTCGCGCTGGAACACGCCGGCCCCGGCGCCTGGGGCGGCGAGATGGAGTTGGCGGACGGTTCGCGCTTTTACCTGGAACCGTTCGAGCAGCCGCCCAAGCTGCCGCTGACCGTGCGGGTGAAGCGGCTATGAGCGCCGGCCAGCCACTGCCCGACTGCATCGCGCTCCGGGTCGGCCTCGCCGCTCGACGCTTGCCGGACACCGATGCGCGCCAGTTGTTGCGGGTGTTGTTCGCGGCGTTGGGCGAACCGTTGACAGAGGACAAGCTGGCCGGCCTGACGGTCAAGGATCTCAAAACCGCCGCCGACAGCGCCTTGGGCGAGATCGACGGCGCCGCGCTGCGCCAAGCCCTTTCCTGCCTGAAGGGCGAGGACGGGAGCGACGCGGCGGCCGCGATCCCCGATCCCCGGCCCTACCGCGAAGGCGATTTGCCGAATTCGATCCGCGTCGCCTGCGCCTCGAACCAGGGCGAGCGGTTGGACGGCCATTTCGGTTCCTGCGCCCGGTTCCTGATCTATCAGGTCTCGGCGACGGCGGCGCGGCTGATCGCGGTCCGTCCGGCGCCGGCCGTGGTCCGCCTCACCGTAGATCACAGCGCGGAACGGGTGGTCCTGATCGGCGATTGCGATTTGCTCTGCGTGCTGTCCATCGGCGGTCCCGCCGCCGCCCGCGTCGTCAACAGCGGCATCCATCCCCTCAAGCGCCCCCAGGCCGAGGACATCCCGGCGCTGCTGGCCGAGTTGCAGCGGGTGTTGGCCAGCGAGCCGCCGCCCTGGCTGGCCCGGATCATCGGCCGCGACCGGGACAGCTCCAGCGTGCCGGCGGGTGATTCGTTCCTATCCGAAGCGGGAAAAGCGCCGTGATCACCCCGCGCCAAATCAGCGACATCGCCCGCTGGGCCGAAACCCGGGGCGTGGACTACGCCGCCCTGAGCCATTTGCGCCAAGTGTATCCCGGCCTCTACTTCACCCACTGCCTGGACGATGACATCAACGATGTCGAGCCGGTGCTGCGCGGCGCGGGCATCAATCTGTATCTGGTGGACGGCCGGCAACATTGCTTGCGCTTGACCGAGGATTTCCAGGCGGCGACCGGCGTGGTGCTGGCGGTCGCCGCCGAATGCGCGGATTCCTGATCGAAATAACTTTCCATTCAACGAGGTAACCGTCATGGCCAAGATCGGTTTGTTCTACGCCACCGACACCGGCAACACCCGCAAGGTCGCCAAGCTGATCAAAAAGCAATTCGACGAGGGCGAAGTCGAGCTGTTCAACGTCAAGGGCGCGACGGCGGAAAACCTGACCGCTTGCGACGCCCTGATTTTCGGTACTCCGACCTTGGGCGACGGCGAGCTGCCGGAACCTTTGGCCGAGTTTCTCCCGACCCTGGAAAGCGTGGATTTGAGCGGCAAAACCGTCGCCCTGTTCGGCTTGGGCGATCAGGTGGGCTATCCCGACGAATTCGTCGATGCATTGGGGATTCTGTACAAGAAGCTCAAGAAGCTGGGCGCGCGACTGGTCGGAAGCTGGTCGGCGGAGGGCTACGAGTTCACCAAATCCAAGGCGTTCCGCGACGGCGAGTTCGTCGGCCTGGTGCTCGATCAGGACAACCAAGCCGATTTGACCGAGGAGCGCCTGGAAGAATGGCTCGAAGCGGTCAAGCCCGAGCTGCTGGGCGAGACGGTGGCTTCGTAGCTTCGTAGCTTCGTAGCTCCGTAGGGTACGCACCGCGTACCGACCGTTTTTCCACTGGCAACGGTGCGCGCTGCGCACCCTACCTGGCTGAGACATGGCGATGAAAACCAGCGAACTCGCCGCATTGCTGAACGAGCCGGCTTGCGCCCACAACCTGAAAAGCAAATCGGGTTGCGCGCGGCCCACGCCCGGCGCCACCGCTGGCGGCTGCACCTTCGACGGCGCGCAGATCGCCCTGCTGCCCATCGCCGATGTCGCCCACATCGTGCACGGCCCGAGCGGTTGCGCCGGCAGTTCCTGGGACAATCGCGGCACCCGCTCCAGCGGTCCGACCCTGTTCAAAATCGGCATGACCACCGACCTGAGCGAGCAGGATGTGATCATGGGGCGCGGCGAGAAACGGCTGTTTCACGCCGTCAAGCAGGCCATCGACCGCTATTCTCCGGCGGCGGTGTTCGTTTACAGCACCTGCGTCACCGCGCTGATCGGCGACGATCTGGAGGCGGTGTGCAAGGCGGCGGCCGAACGCTGGGGCGTCCCGGTGATTCCGGTGGACGCCGCCGGATTCTACGGCAACAAGAATCTCGGCAACCGGCTGGCCGGCGAAGCGATGGTCAAGTACGTGGTCGGCGGGCGCGAGCCGGAACCGGCCCCGGTCGATCCCGCCCGGCCCGGCTTGCGCGTCCACGACATCAACCTGATCGGCGAATACAACATCGCCGGGGAGTTCTGGCACACCTTGCCGCTGTTCGACGAGCTGGGGTTGCGGGTGCTGTGCGCCCTGTCCGGCGATGCCCGTTTTGGCGAAGTGCAGACCATGCACCGGGCCGAAGCCACCATGGTGGTCTGTTCCCGCGCCATGCTCAACGTCGCCCGCAAGCTGCAAGAATCTTTCGGTATCCCCTGGTTTGAAGGCAGTTTCTACGGCATCGGCGACATTTCCACCGCCCTGCGCGATTTCGCCCGCCTGCTGGACGACGCCGAACTTGGCGCCCGCACCGAAACCCTGATCGCCCGCGAGGAAGCCCGGCTCGCGGTGGAACTCGCCCCTTGGCGCGAGCGGCTGCGCGGCAAGCGGGCGCTGCTCTACACCGGCGGCGTCAAGTCCTGGTCCATCGTCGCTGCTCTTCAGGATTTGGGCATCCATGTCGTCGCGACCGGCACCAAAAAATCGACCGAGGAAGACAAGGAACGGATTCGCGCGCTGATGGGCGAGGACGCCAAGATGATCGAGGACGGCAACGCCCGGGGACTGCTGAATCTGGCCCGCGAGTATCGGGCCGACATCCTGATCGCTGGCGGGAGAAACCTGTACACCGCCATCAAGGCGCGGCTGCCGTTTCTGGACGTGAATCAGGAACGCGAGCACGGTTACGCCGGTTATCAGGGCATGTTGACGCTGGCGCGGCAACTGACTCGCGCCCTGGAAAATCCGGTCTGGGAAGCGGTGCGGCGCCCGGCGCCCTGGCATGCGCTCCCCTCGCCCGCCAGCGAGAGAGGAGTCGGGGGCGATGGCGAAATCGCGCATTCGCTCCCCTCGCCCGCCGGGAGAGGGGCTGGGGGCGAGGGCAAGTGGCACGGCGAGCGGGAGCGGTCCCATGGCTGAAATACTCGGTCGCAGCAAACCGCTGGCGGTCAGCCCCCTGAAAACCAGCCAGCCGCTCGGCGCCAGCCTGGCGGTGCTCGGCCTCAACCGCGCCATGCCCTTGCTGCACGGCGCCCAGGGCTGCACCGCCTTCGCCAAGGTGTTCCTGGTGCGGCACTTCCGGGAACCGATCCCGCTGCAAAGCACCGCGATGGATCAGGTCAGCAGCATCATGGGCGCGGACGACAACGTGATCGCGGCGCTGAAGACCATCGCCGAAAAAAACCGGCCGGCGGTCATCGGGCTGCTGACCACGGGCCTGTCGGAAGCGCAAGGCACCGACATTCACCGCGTGCTCAAGGTGTTCCGCGCCCGACATCCCGAGTTTCAGAGCGTGCGGATCGTGCCGGTCAACACCCCCGATTTCAGCGGCTGCCTGGAAAGCGGTTTCGCGGCGGCGGTGGAAGCCATGATCGCCGAGTGGGTTCCGATGGCCGACCAGGCCGGCACCGCTCCGGGGCGCCGCTCCCATCAGGTCAACGTGCTGTGCGGCTCGCTGCTGACGCCCGGCGATCTGGAAGCCTTGCGCGATTTGATCGAGCGCTTCGGCTTGCATCCGGTGTTGATCCCCGACCTGTCGGATTCGCTGGACGGTCATCTCGACGCCGAGGATTTCTCGCCGGTCACCATCGGCGGCACGCCGCTATCCGCGTTCGCCACCTTGGGCGACGCCGCCGCCACGCTGGTGATCGGCCCCTCGCTCTATCCCGCCGCCGAGCTGTTGCAGACCCGTACCGGCGTGCCGGTGCATCGCTTCGATCATCTGCTCGGACTCGACGCCAACGACCGGCTGGTGATGACCTTGGCCGGCATCGCCGGCCGCACGGTGCCGGCGCGGCTGGAACGACAGCGGGCGCAATTGCAGGACGCCCTGCTCGACACCCATTTCCTGTTGGGCCAAGCCCGGATCGCCGTGGGCGCCGATCCCGATCTGCTGCACGCCTTCAGCGAGTTGCTGGCCGAAACCGGCGCGGAGATCGTGGCGGCGGTGGCGTCCAGCCGCGCGCCGGTGCTGGCCCGGACGCTGTTGCCCCAGGTGCGGATCGGCGACCTGGAAGATTTGGAAGATCTGGCGCGCGAACGCGGGGCGGAACTGGTCATCAGCAATTCCCACGCCGCCGAAACGGCGGATCGGCTGGGCGTGCCGCTGCTGCGCGCGGGCATTCCCCAGTACGACCGCATCGGCGGTTACCAGCACGCCTGGATCGGCTACGGCGGCAGCCGGCAACTGCTGTTCGCTTTGGCCAACGCGCTGCTCGAACCGGCCGACCACGGCGTCGCTCCCTATCACTCCATCTACTCCCGCAAGGCCGACTCACGGCAGGAGGCGAGCCATGGCGCTCCGCAGGCATTTGCGAATTCTGCCCGGCGGCATTGATGCGTCCCATCCAAAAGATGTCCCGTTCGGCCGCATTTCGAGCCCCCAAGCCCGCTCTCCGCAGACTCGTGAGGAACGACGCATGACGCCCTGCATCAAGGCGGCCTTCGCCACCAGCGATCGCCATAAGGTGGACCAGCATTTCGGCGCCGCCAGCGCGATCCTCATCTACGCCGTGACCTCCGAACAGGCGACAGTGGCGGAATTCGCCCAGTTCGGCGACCTCGACCGCGACGGCCACGAGGACAAGCTCGCCGCCAAGCTGGCGCTGTTGCAGGGTTGCGCGGTGATTTACTGCCAAGCGGTCGGCGGTTCCGCCATCCAGCAGTTGCTGGCTTTGGGGGTCCAGCCGATCCGGGTAGATGCCGGCACGGCTATCGCTCCCCTGCTCGCCGATCTCCGGGCGGCCTTGCGGGGCGGCGAGGCGCCGGCGTGGCTCAACCGGGCCATCGCCCGCCAGCGTCCGACCGAAAGCGCCGACGCGCGTTTCGCCGCGATGGAAGCGGAAGGCTGGCGGGAATAGACGATTCTTCACGGCATCCGGTCTGGTCCAGCGTCCGCGCCGGAGCCTTTTAAACGAGCGAGGTAACTACGTATGGGCGCCGAACCTATCATCACCGGCATCACTCGCGGCGGCACTTCCTGGATTCCCCAGTTCGTGACCGCGCTGAACGAGCAAAAATGCATCGGCTGCGGTCGCTGCTTCAAGGTCTGCCCGCGCGATGTGCTGACCATCGTGCAACGGGCCATCGATGATGTCGATCTGGACGATGACGACGATGACGACGATGACGACAGCGACAACTCTTTCATGACGCTATCGAACGCGCTGGACTGCATCGGCTGCGAAGCCTGCTCGCGAGTCTGTCCCAAGGCGTGTTTTACCCACGAAGCGCTGCCGCTGGCGGCATGAACTGGGACGACGTCGGCGTTGTCGGCGATGGGTAAATAAAAAACCCGCCGGCTGAGGCGGGTTTCATGGCAGCCTTTATTTCAGGGCGGGTCTTTCTTGTCGGTGCCGGAACAAGCGACCACGCTGGCAGCGCCGGTCAAGCGGTTCAGTCCGTCGTGCGATGAATCGGGCAATTGGGCTTGCGCCGCACCGACCCAACCCAACACCAAGGCCAACAGCAAGGATGTACGCAGCAGCATCAACCTATCCTCGGGCAGTGGAAATTCTGAGCAATATAGTCTGAATTTTGCCTTTGCGCCAGAGGGCGGCAAACGCGCTTGGGGCTGCTGTCCGTGTCCTCATCATCCCAAGCCAGCGTCGAATGTGGATTGACCGACAATGGCTCTGGCCCGATGCGCCAAACGCGACAATGCTTGGATCGCCATCAAATAAAAGCCAGTTGATACAACCTGTTATTTGATATTGAAATCCGGTATGCCAGTTGCAGCGGGCATCTCAACTCGCTCGTTTTGATGGAGTTCGGTTATGATTAGCGTTATATATAAACTTTTATAACGCTTGGGGTGGAAACTCGATGCGAGATCGAAACGAAGCGTTGGCATGGCCGGGACTGATGCCACTGGGTCAGCTCCAGGATCGGCCCGTTCTGGGTCAGCGACAGATGGCGCTGTTGCGCCAGATCGCAGTGACCGGTTCGATCACCCAGGCCGCCAAGGCGGTCAAGCTGAGCTACAAGGCCGCCTGGGATGCGGTGAACGCCATGAACAACATGGCCGAACAACCGCTGGTGACCAGCGCCACCGGGGGCAAGCAAGGCGGCGGCAGCCGGTTGACCGACTACGGACTGCGGCAAATCCAGTTGTACGACGTCGGTGGAAGGGGAATACCGGCGATTCTTGGCCCGGTTGGGCGAAAAAGTCCACGATGTGGACGAGTTAACGAACTTCATGCGGAGATTGATGATGCAGACCAGCGCAAGAAATCAGTTCCTGGGCCGGGTGACCGGCCTGAACGTCGGCCCGATCAACGCCGAAGTCGGGGTGGACATCGGCGGCGATGACCACATCACCGCCTTGATCACTCGCGGCAGCGTCGAAAATTTGGGGCTCCAGGAAGGCAGCGAGGTTTTTGCTCTGATCAAGGCGTCCTCGGTCATCATCATGACCGGCGCCGAGAAAATGAAACTCAGCGCCCGTAACCAGTTGCGCGGCACGGTTTCGGACTGCAAGAAAGGCGCGGTCAACGGCGAGGTCACCCTCCAGTTGGCGGGCGGCAAAACCGTCACCGCCACCATCACCAACGCCAGCATCGACGGGCTGGCGCTCAAGGAAGGCGATCCGGCGGTGGCGGTGATCAAGTCGTCCAGCGTCATTCTGGGCGTGGCGCTGTAGTCGCGGCTCACCGAAGGAGATTGTCGATGTTCCGTAGAACCTTGCTTCGCTGGCTGGGAATCGGTCTGCTTTGGCTGGCGACCGGGCTAATCCTACCCGCTTGGGCGGCGGATCAAATTACCGTGTTCGCCGCCGCCAGCACCACCAACGTGATTCAAGACCTCGCCGCGCTGTACGAAAAAGCAGAAAGGCGTCAAGGTTGCCACGCCTCCTTCGCCGCCGCTTCCGCCCTGGCCAAGCAAATCGAGCAGGGCGCACCGGCTGACGTCTTTATCTCCGCTGACTTGAAGTGGATGGACTACCTCGACGGCAAGGACAAGATCGCCAAGGACAGCCGCCGCAATCTGTTCGGCAACCGGCTGGTGCTGATCGCACCCAAGGGCAAGGCGTTTCCGGTGAAGCTGGAAAAAAGCTTCGACCTGCCCGGCGCGTTTCAGGGCCGCTGGTGTTCCTGCGATGCCTCGGTGCCCATCGGCCAATACAGCAAACAGGCGTTGACGGCGCTCGGCTGGTGGGCGGCGCTGGAACCGCGCTTGGCGGCGGCGCCGGACGTGCGATCGGCGCTGGCCTTCGTGGAGCGCGGCGAGTGCGCGGTCGGCATCGTCTACGAAACCGACGCCAAGGTGTCCGACAAGGTCGCGGTGCTCGGCGTCTTTCCCGCCGACACCCACTCGCCCGTGCTCTATCCGGTCGCGCTGGTGCAAGGCGCCAAACCGGCGGCGCAAGGGTTCCTGGACTTCCTGCGCACCCCGGCGGCGGCGAAGGTGTTCCGCCAGTACGGCTTCACCGCGCTCGACTGACGGCCGGCCGTGTGGCTATCGTTGCAACCCACGCCCGAAGAGCTGACCGCGCTCTGGCTGTCGCTCAAGATCGGGCTGTGGTGCACCGCGCTGATCGCCGTCCCCGGCATCATCACCGGCTGGCTGTTGGCGCGGATTCGTTTTCCCGGCAAGGCCATCGTGGATGGGTTGGTGCATCTGCCGCTGGTGCTGCCGCCGGTGGTGCCCGGTTATCTGCTGCTGCTGCTGCTCGGCCGGCAGGGACCTGTTGGCCGCTGGCTGTACGAGACGTTGGGGGCATCGCCCTGGCGTTCACTTGGCAAGGCGCGGTGGTCGCCTCGGCGCTGATGGCGTTTCCGCTGATGGTGCGGGCGGTGCGGCTGGCGGTGACGCTGGTGGAGCCCAAGCTGGAAGAAGCGGCGCGCACGCTGGGCGCGGGGCCGTTGCGGGTCTGGTTGACGGTGACCGTGCCGCTGTCGCTGCCCGGCATTCTGACCGGGCTGGTGCTGGCATTCGCCCGCAGCCTGGGTGAATTCGGCGCGACGGTGACCTTCGTCGGCAACGTGGCCGGCGAGACCCGCACCCTGCCGCTGGCGATCTATACCTATACCCAGATTCCCGGCGGCGACGATCCGGCGTTGCGGCTGGTCATCATTTCCATCCTGTTGGCGCTGGCGGCGCTGTGGGTGAGCGAACTGGGCGCGCGGCGGGTGGAACGGATGCTGGGGAATCGGCGGGCATGATCGCGACCGCCATCGACGGGCCAAATACCCGAGCCATTTCATCCATGCGTGCTTGAGGAGTCGGATCATTGCTCATCTCGGGATTTGAAAACAAAGACAGGCTTCCCTATGGCGTCGAAGATGCGTCCTACCGGGCGGCGGGTGGCGAAGCGGGCATCAGAAAACTGGTCGATGATTTTTACGATGCGATGGACCAGCTCCCCGTAGCCAAAAAAATCAGAGCCATGCATCCGGCAGACCTGACCCTTTCGAGAGACAAGCTGGCTCGATTCCTGTGCGGCTGGCTGGGCGGCCCAAAACTTTACGCGGAAAAATATGGCCCGATCAGAATACCGCAAGCGCACAGCCGTTTTGAAATTGGCTCCAAAGAGCGCGATGCGTGGCTGCTGTGCATGGAAGAAGCGCTAAAGCATCAACCCTATGCGGCGGAGTTCAAAAAATATTTGCTGGAGCAACTCTACGTGCCCGCCGAGCGGAGCAGAAACCGGGCATGAACAGCCCAACGTTCGTCGAATCGTCGAAACCGGACCTATCATCCCATGATGCCGCTAATCCCCGACGCCGAAATCGACCGCTGGTTGGCCGAAGACGTGCCTTTCGGCGATTTGACCACGCACGCGCTGGGCATCGGCGAGCGGCCGGGACGCATGGTGTTCGCGGCGCGCGATGCCATGGTGGTGGCGGCGTCCGAAGAGGCTGCCCGCCTGCTGGTTCGGGTCGGCTGCACGGTGAGCGAGCGGCGTCCGAGCGGTTGCACGGCCGACGCGGGCGCCCCGCTGCTGGTGGCTGAAGGACCGGCCGCCGCCCTGCTGGCCGGCTGGAAAGTGGCGCAAACGCTGATGGAATACGCCTCGGGCATCGCCACTGTCGCCAGCCGCATCGTCGAAATCGCGCGCGCCGTCAATCCGGCGGTTGTGGTCGCCTGCACCCGCAAGACTTTTCCAGGCACCAAGGCGATTTCCATCAAGGCGATCCTGGCGGCGGGCGCGATACCGCACCGCCTGGGCCTGTCCGAAACGGTGCTGGTCTTTCCCGAGCACCGCGCTTTTCTGGCCGGAGAGAGTCAAACCTCGGCCTTGGCGCGGCTGAAGATTGCCTGTCCCGAACGCAAGATCGTGGTCGAGGTGGATAGCTTGGACGATGCGGTATCAGCCGCTCGGGCCGGGGCCGACGTGGTGCAGTTGGAGAAGCTACCGCCCGAGACGGTGGCCGCCATCGTGGCGCGGCTGGCGGATGCGGCGCCGCACGCCAAGGTGGCCGCCGCAGGCGGAGTCAAGCTCGGCCAACGCCGCCGACTACGCTCGCGCCGGCGCGCATATCCTGGTGACCTCAGCCCCCTACTTCGCGCCACCCGCCGATATCAAGGTGAGCGTTTCGGCGCGCTAGGCAATGTCCGCTGCTGTAGATGCGGATCGGCCGCGAATCCCGGCTCCGGCGGCATTATCAGTTTCACTGCAACCCTAACCCCGCCGAACGGGCCTACCGCGCAGCATGCTCACTCTCGATCTCGAACTCCATCAAGGTTCTTTCACTCTGCGAGGTCAATTGACGCTGGAGCAGCCGGTGAGCGGGCTGTTCGGTCCATCCGGTTGCGGTAAGAGCACCCTGCTCCGCGCTGTCGCCGGCCTCGTGCGTCCACGGACCGGACACATCAGCCTCGACGGCGTCCCGCTGTTCGACGCGCACCGGCGGATCGATTTGCCGCCGCACCGCCGCCGGGTCGGGCTGGTGTTTCAGGACAGCCAGTTGTTCCCCCACTTCTCGGTCGAACACAATCTGCTGTACGGCTTCAAGCTGTTGCCCCCGGCGCAACGGCAATTCGCGCCGACACAAATTATCGAACTGTTGGACATCGGCCACCTGCTGCACCGTCGCCCACGCCATCTGTCCGGGGGCGAGCGACAGCGGGTGGCGCTGGGTCGCACGCTGTTAGCGTCGCCTCGTCTGCTGTTGCTGGACGAACCGCTGGCGGCGCTGGACGAAGGGCGCAAGCAGCAGATTCTGCCTTTCCTGCGGCGGGTGCGGGACGAGTTGCGCTTGCCGATGCTCTACGTCAGTCACGCCATCAACGAAATCCTGTATCTGACTCCCCATTTGGCCGTCATGGAACAGGGTCGCATCTTGGGGCAGGGTCCGTTTTTGGAAGTGATCCGGCAAGATCACATCCTCGGGCTGGCCCGCTCGCTGGGTCTGGAAAACGTGTTGCAGGTCACGGTCGGCCGCCACGAACCGGACATCGGCTGCACCACGGTGCGGTACGACCATCACGAACTGCATTTGCCGCTCTCCCCTTTGCCGCCGGGAACCGAGACCTGGATCGCGCTGCGCGCGGCCGACGTGGCGCTGGCCCGCCATCCCATAGCCGACACCACCATTCAGAACCAGGTGCCGGGCCGCATTCTCGGCCTGCGGCGAATCGCCGACCGGGTGCTGGCGGAAGTCGATGTCGGCGTGCCGATTCTGGCCGAAATCACCGTCAAGGCCGTGAACGATCTGCGCCTGACGGAAGGCGACACGGTCTACTGCCTGTTCAAAGCCCGCGCCTGGCATTATCTCGGCTAGCTGTTGCTCGCTCGGGTTTCACCCGAGAGCATCGGAGCGGTATTGGCGCAAACCCCTGCCCGGCCGTCGGCCTATCCCCACCGCTCCATCGTTCGCCGCAGCAGCGCAAAGTGCAGGCCGGCGATCAGATCGGACTGGGTGATCATGCCCACCAGCTTGCCGCCGGCATCGACCACCGGCAGATGGTGCAAGCCCGCATCGGACAGCATCGGCACCAGATCGAGCAGAGCTTGATCCGCTCGGACGGTCTGGACCGTGCGGGTCATCACCTGCTCGACGAGAGGTTTTTTTTCAGATCGCCCCATCAACCAGTCAGTCAAGGCGTGCGCGTCCTGCTGCAAGCCCTCGATCGGTATGTGTTTGAGCAAATCGACGAGGGTGACCACCCCCACCAATTCGCCGGCGAGATCGAGCACGGGCAACGCCCTGATCTTGTGCTGGCGCAACAGACGCCAAGCCTCGCCCGCCCACTGCTTGGCGGAAACCGTCACCAGCGCGCGGGACATCACGGCCGCGCAGTCGAGTTCGCCAAACACCCGATTGATGGCGGCATCCTCCGCTCGCGCCATCAAGCGCCGCAATTCGGCGGCGCCGATATCGGGCATGACGGGCTCCTCGGCCAACACCGCGCGCACGTCTTCTTCCCGTACTCCGGCACGTTCGGTGGGCAGCGGATCGCCGGTCCCGTGCCGGTCGGGCAACGGTGGGAGCGGCCGATGGGGATACGTTCGTCCGAGCAGGCGATTCAACCCCCAAGCCAGCAGCAGCAACAAAAAAGCGTTGAGCGCCACCGGAACGAGCAAGTAACCGAAATCGAATTGCCGCGCGTCGTGATGGGCCAGGATCGGGATAAGCGTGGCCGCCCCGCCCGGCGGGTGCAGGCAGCGCAACCGAAGCATGGCAAAAACGGTCAGCAGGACCGCGAGGCCGCAGGCCAGCAGGGGCGGATCGACCGAGCGCGCCAACGCTATCCCGATGGCGGCGCTGACGAGTTGACCGCCGATGAAGGGCCAAGGCTGGGCCAGCGGGCTGGTGGGCAAGGCCAGCAAAATGATGGCCGAAGCGCCCATCGAGGCCACCAGCACCGGCGCCAGAGCGCCCGGCACCAGCCAGGTGGAGAGGATACCGGTCAAGAGCACCGCCACGCCGATGGCGCCGGCGGTACGCAATGCTTCCCCCGTCGAGAGCGGCGGGGTATCGGGCAGACAGCGCTGGAGCAAAGCGAGCATGACGCACCGAACGGGGTTAACGGACACGCAGTAAAGCTTCAGTTACCCACACCGGTTTTGTCGATTGGCCTTTGTGGGTACTCCCGTTTGGCGCGTGCCCGCAGCGGCGCGACCACCGACACCGCCAGCCGGCGGGCTCGCTCGGATCGGACGAAACCGCCCGCTATCGAACCCAAAAAACGCCCAGCGGAACCAGCAGCAGCAACCATCCGAGCGCCCGCAACAGCGCGGGCGACGAAGGCCGGGTGATTCGAGCGCGCCCGGCAAAGCCAGTATAGGCGCCGAGCGCTTCCGCATACCAAATCAGCCCCAATGGAACCGCCAGCGGGATCAGTACCGCCAGCGCCGATTGCCAGCCGTCCTCGGTCCACATCGCGACGATGTAGCCGAGCGCGATCAGCGCGGACAGGAAACGAGCCGGATCAATCATCGCGGGGTTCGCGCCAAAATCGCTTGGAATCTCGCCATCACCCCTCGCCTCCCGCATTCAACCTCGGCTCCACCCACAGCCGATCCCGCAACCCGGACGAGCGCCGCAACCGCCGCTCGACCGCCGCCGCGAACACCTCGGGCACACCGTAAAAACTCGCTTTCTGCTTCGCCCGCGTCAGCGCCGTGTACACCAGCTCGCGGCTCAACACCGGCGATGGCTCGCTCGGCGTCACCACCAACACTCGGTCGAACTCCGAACCCTGGCTCTTGTGAACCGTCATCGCGTAGACGGTCTGATGTTCCGGCAAACGCGCCGGCGCGAAACTCCGCAAGGCGCCGTCGCTACCCAGGAAAAACACCTTGACCCGCTCCGGCGCCTCCGGGTCCGCCAAAGTGATGCCGATGTCGCCGTTGAACAGCCGCAGGTTGTAGTCGTTGCGCACGATCATCACCGGCCGGCCCACGTACCAGGTCGGCCGACTGTCGATCAACCCCCGCTGGTGCAGCACCGTTTCGCAGAGCCGGTTCAACGACTCGACTCCGAACGGTCCGCCGCGCAACGCGCACAGCACCCGGAACCGATCGAACTGCTCGAAAGCCAGCGCCGGCTCGGCCTTATCCCGCACCGCCCGCAGATAGGGCGCGTATCCGGCCACCACCGATCCGGTCAATCGCTCCGGCAAATCCTTGGCATCGGCCAGCGGTCGCCAATCGATATCCCCAAACCCCGCATCCCCCAGCAGGGCCATCGCTTGGGCGGAGCGGCCCTTGTTCACCGCCCGCGCCATCGCGCCGATCCCGCTGGCCGCGCCGAACCGGAAGCTGTGCCGCAGCAGCACGATGGCATCGACCAGCGGCGAGGCCGTCTCCCGGCCGCTCGGCAGCGCCTCGCCGGTCAGCGCCGCCAATCGCGCCTGGAATTCGGGCGAAAAGCGGCCCGCCCCGGCGCACATTTCGCCCAGCACCGACCCGGCTTCGACCGAGGCCAGTTGGTCCTTGTCGCCCAGCAGGATCAGCCGCGCTGCCGGCGGCAGGGCGGCAACGGTCTTGGCCATCAGCGCCAACCCGACCATCGACACCTCATCTACCACCAGGATGTCCAGCGGCAGCGGGTTCTCGTGATCGTGACGGAAATACACCGAATCGGGCCGGCCCCCCAGCAGCCGGTGCAGCGTGGACGCTTCCTCGGGGATTTGCGCCGCCACCGCCGCGCCCAGCCCCAACCCCGGCTTGGCCGCTCGAATCGACTCCTGCAAGCGCCCCGCCGCCTTGCCGGTGGGCGCGGCCAGCGCGATGCGCAAGGGCTGCTCCCTCGCCTGTCCGGTCAACAGCGCCAGGATCCGCAGCACGGTGCTGGTTTTGCCGGTGCCCGGCCCCCCGGAGATCACGCAGATCCGCTTGAGCGCCGCCACCGCCGCCGCGACTTTCTGCCAGTCCGGACCGATCAACTGCGGAGGACGGGGAAACAGCCGGTCGAGATCGGCGCGCAGCCGCGCTTCATCGACTTCGTCCGCGACCGCTCTCGCTCTTTCGAGCAGATCGTCGGCCAACTGATGCTCGTATCCCCAATAGCGATACAGGTACAAACGACCCCGCCGATCGAGAATCAGGGGATGGCGCTCGCCCGGCCGGCCCACCACGGCACTGGATCGCAGAATTTCCAGCCAATCGCCGATGGGCGGCGGCGCGAAGGGGGCAGGCGCTGCCAAGGCCGCGTTCCAGCGCCACGCCCACTGGCGCAGATTGACGCAAATATCGCCTTGGCCGGTGGCGTGGCTGGCCAAGGCCGCCGCCAGCTCCAGCGATTGCCTCCGCCCCAGCTCTGGTCCCGCCGGACCAGGGGCGTTTTCGGCCGGTTCATCGCGGGATTCCCCCGCCCCTGAACCCGCGCCCGCAGAGCGTGGGGCGCTCTCGGCGGGTTCGCCAGCGGCCAGCCGGCCCATGAACCGGGCGAAATGCAGATCCAAATCGGTCAACTGACCCTGTTCGTGCAGGATCGGGAGAAAATCGGTCGCGCTCGCCATTCCGCCGCCGCTCACCCCGCCACCGCGCCGGTGGCCATCAAGGCATCCAGCGCCTCGACCAGCGCCGGCGCGGGCCGGTCGCGGAACACGCCGCAATCCCCGCCCCGTTCGGGGCTCATGCCGCGCAGGAACAAATAAAACACGCCGCCGAAATGGCGCTCGTAGTCGTAATCCAGCAGTCGCAGCCGCAAATAGCGATGCAAGGCCACGGTGTAAATCAGGTATTGCAGCACGTAGGCTTCGCGGGCCATGGCCTCCTCCAATCGCGGGCGCCGGTACGCCGCCGGTTCGCCGCCGAGCCAGTTGGACTTGTAATCGGCCAGATAGAACCGGCCATCCGCCTCGAACACCAGATCGATATAGCCCTTCATGTAGCCGCGCAGGGGGGCGAATTCCAAGCCTTCGATCATTTCCCGGAACGGGCCGGCGGCGTAACCGTGCCGTTCCAGCACTCGCCGCAAACTTTCGGCGCGCAGGTTGGCGAGCGGATAGTAAAACTCCATCTCGCTGAGCCGCCGCTCCGGCGCGACGGTCGCCAGCCGCAAACCGCTCGCGTCCAGCGGCGTGTCCAGCACCCGCTCGACCAGATCCGCGACCGTTCCGGTCCAGATCGTATCGTCCAACCCGTGCCATTTCAGCATCCGCTCGACCAGGCTCTCAAGCGGCCCGCGATCCCGTTGAGCGAAATCCAGCCTTTCGAAAATCGCGTGCAGGCAAGTTCCCGCCCTGGCGCCGCGCGGAAAGGCGAAAATGTCGCGGCCGGGAGTCTTGACTTCCGGCTCGGGCACCTCGACCGCTTCCGGCGCGGTGGCGGCCATGTCGTAGTCCGGCATTTCGCCCGACTGGCCGGCGGACAGCGCGGTGAAACTGCCGACCCGCCAAGACTCGGGCAGCGCGCGCGCGAACATCCGCGCCCTCGGTTCGGGTTCCGCCACGGGGGGCGGCTGATAGCGTTGCCCCGACTCCCGAGGCAGCGGCGCGAGGGCGACCGCGTCGCCCGCCGCCGCGAACGCGGCTCGCAGATCGCCGAGAAACGCTGCCGGCGCCAAATCCTCGAAGCGCTGCTTGGTGACTTGCAGCGCATCCTGGGACGGCCCGATCACCGGCGGATGGTGCAGCAGCCAGGCCGGCGGCGCGGTTTCCGCTTCCCTGATCTTGCCCCAGACCAGGTAGCAGCGCTGTTTGGCGCGGGTCACGGCGACGTAAAACAGGCGCAGGTTCTCGGCCATTTCCTCGCGGCGGGCGAGCAGGCGAGCGGGATCGTCCTCGGCCACGCCGAAGGCGAGGAAAGCGCGGCCCGGATCGCCGGGATCGTGGTACAGCAGGGTGGTGTTGCTTTTTCGGTCGGCGCGCAGTTTGCCGTCCCACGGAAACGGGCAGAACACCACCGGATATTCCAGGCCCTTGCTCTTGTGAACGGTGACGATCCGCACCAGATTCTCGTCGCTTTCCAGCCGCAATTGCTGCGCTTCGTCCTGGTCGCCCGGCGCGAGCCGCCGCTCGCCGAGCCACTTGAGCAGCCCGGCCAAACCGGGTCGGGCGCGGCTGGCGACATGCGCCAGTTCGGCCAGATGCAGCAGGTTGGTCAAGCGCCGCTCGCCGTCGCGAAACGCCAGCAACCGCCGGGGAATGCCCTCTCCGATCAGGCAGGCGCGGAAAAAGCGCATGAACCCGTGGTCGAGCCACAACTGCCGGTAGTCCTGCAATTTTTCCAGCCACCGCGCCCAAGCCCGCTCATCCTCCCGCAACCGGTAAAGCTCCTCGCCACCCAGCCCGAACAGATCGGAAGCCAGCAGCGTTCGCACCCGGCCCTCGTTGCCCGGCTCCGCCACCGCCGCCAGCAACCACTCCAGTTGGCGCGCTTCGTCGGACGCGAACACGCTGTCGTCGGCGTGCTGGACGCTGGGCACTCCCAGCCGCAGCAAATGGTCGCGGACCAACCGGCCCTGCCAATGGCCGCGCACCAGCACGGCGATATCGCCGCCGGTCAGCGCTCGACCGTCTTCCGCTTGCGGGCGTTCGCCGATCCGAGCCTGCCCGCGCGCCCCCAGATTCAGCAAGCGGGCGATTTCGGCGGCGGTCGCCCGCGCCGCCCGCTCGCTGGCCGCACCCTTGGCGACCGGCCTGTCCCCTTCCGGTTCCACCAGCCAGATCTGTAGCGGCGCTTCCGACCGCCCGTGCAGCCACAGCGGCTCGTGCCGCTTGCGCTCGGCGGGCCGCGCGTCGTGGAACGGGATGCCGTCGAACAGGAACGGCTGCCCCCCGCCGCCGCCGAACACCGCGTTCAAAGCGGTCAGCAGGCGCGGGTCGGATCGCCAGTTGACATCGAGGGTGTAGCGGTGCCGACTGTCGCGGCGGGCGGTCAGGTAAGCGAAAATGTCCGCGCCCCGGAAGCTGTAGATGGCTTGCTTGGGATCGCCCACCAGGAACACCGGCTTGCCCGTGCCGGCGTAGATGCGCTGGAAGATGGCGTACTGCACCGGGTCGGTATCCTGAAATTCGTCGATCAGGGCGGCGAAAAACCGGCGGTGCAACATCTCGATCAGCGCCGCGCCCTGCCGGGGATGGTGCAAGGCTTCATGCAAGTTGATCAGCAGATCGTCGTAGGATTGCACCTGTTGCCGCCGCTTGCGCAGGGCCAGCTCGGCGTTGCAATAGGCGAGCAGCTTGACCGGGATTTGATGCCGGCAATAGTCGGCCAAGGTTTCGCAGGCGGTTTTGAGGGTGTCGCAAGCGTCGAAAAACGGATGTTGGGGAGCAGTCTGGCCTTGCTTGACCGATTTCTCCAACTTGGCGGCGGTGAATTGCTCGAATTTATCGAACAGGGCCAGCGTAGGATTTTCCACGGTCAGATACTGATCCATAACCTCCAGCCAGCCGGGGATCGACTTCAAACTGTATTTTTGCCGGTTGAGGCCGGGCGACTTCAGCAGCAAGCCCTCAATCCCGGCGCGATCCTCCAGCCACAGCTCGCGAGCCCGTCGAAACGCATCGACAAACGCTCGCTCCAGCGCCGCGCCATCCGCTTCCCCGTTCGGCGTCACCACGCGCAGATACGGCTTGCCCAGATGCCGTTCGATCTCGCCGAGCAACTTCTCCGGGCTGTAGCGCTGGTCCAGAAAATACCGCACCACCAGCGGCGAGGCGGCGTAAAACTCTCGCCGCCAGAAATCATCGACGATTTCCCGCAGCAGATCGCCGGTATCGGCCATCAGCTCGGTCTCGAACGACAGGCCGCTCTCGAAAGCGTTGTCGCCGAGCGCGCGCTTGCAGAAGCCGTGGATGGTGAAGATGGCGGCCTCGTCGAAACCGCGCACGGCGTTGGTCAAGCGCCGTATGGCGATCTCCCGATCCGCGCTCAAATCCAGCAACCGGGTGGCGAGTTCGTCGTCCTCGGGCGCGCGACCGCGCAAGAAAGCGAAGCGGATTTGCACCAAGCGCTCGCGGATGCGGTCCTTCAACTCTTTGGTCGCCGCGTTGGTGTAAGTCACCACCAAAATGCGATTGACCGGAATGGCGGCCTCGACCACCAACCGCAGGTACAAGGCGGTGATCGTGTAGGTTTTGCCGGTTCCGGCGCTGGCTTCGATCAGATTGAAGCCGCTCAGAGGCAGTAACAGTGGATCGAGATGTTCCATGTCGTTCGATAGCGCCGCGAATGAGGGTTGGCGGAAAAACTAGCCGATCTTGCGGCCGGGTCCGCGCAAGACCCCGAACAGCACCCCGAGCTTGTCGCGCCAGCCCAAGCGCTCGTCCGACAAGGCTTCCAGAAAATCCGACAGCGCCTTGGATTTGGTCACGGCATAGATCACCAGCAGGACGCTGGGTACCAGCACCCCGGCCAGAATCAGCAGCTTGAGCCACGCCGGATCGTCGGTTTCGTCGAAGATGTTCATGCCCAGAAAGCCGGTCGCGACGGTGGCGATCAGCCCCAGCGTGGTCACCACCGTCAGCCGCACCACGGTGTTGGCTTGGCGCCGCAAGCCGTCGCTGTCCAGATATTGGTTCATTTCTTTCACCGCCGCGCTGACGTCCTGATAAATGCGGTCGGTGTCCAGATGCCCGGTCAACAGCCGGAACAGGTCGCGAGCCTGCGCCTGATTGGACACTTCGTGGAACCAGTAACGGTGAGTGAAGCGCAGGAAGGTTTCCATGATCCGGCGGATTTCCCGCTTGAACGACTTGACGGATTCCATGTCGCGGATGTCGAGCTGGCTGATCGCCATCACCAGCCATTCCGAGAACAGCATCAGGGTGGCCTTATGAAAGTGGGCGATCAAATTGACCAGGAAATACTGGTGGCGAAACTGGCCGAGCAGCCCCGTTTCCGGGTCGGCGAAGAACCGCTCGCTGGCCTTGCCGACCACCACGAAGGCGTGGCCGCAGCACAGGTAGCGGCTGCTGAGCGCCGGGTTGCTGGGATCCCAGAATTTGTCGTAGCAGTATTGCCACTCAAAATGGGCCAGTTCCGTCTCGGAATAAGGCAGGGTGTCGGACGGCCCGGCTTTGGCGACCAACGCCAGTCGGGCGAAATCGCCGCGGGTCAGGGCCTGCGGGTCGTTGAAGCTGAGGTAGGCCAGCAGCGGCATGCGGTGGTATTCGATCTGCCGGTAGCGGATCACGCCCTCGCGGTCGGAATGGTAGAGGGCCAGCGGTCGCAGCAAATATTCCCAGTGCGCCGCGACATTGGGGGAACGGTGCCGGCAGACGAACTGGAGATATTTGCGCCGGTTTTCGTAGTCGGACATCGCCAGCGTTTCGCCGGTCGCGGAGAGCCATTCCACCCGGTAAGGGCATTGTCCGCCTTGACCGTCAGTCTCCCAGAACGCCGGATAAGCCCGTCCGACCTTGAACAGGACATCCTCGGCCAGCAATAGCGGAATATCGTTGGCGAAGAATTCCACCGCCAGGATGATGATGTCGAGGTCGTAGAAAAAATGCAGATCCACATGAGCGACCTGGAACAGCAGCGGTGGTGTTTGCTCGTCGAGCACGAGTCGCATCCGGGCGATATCGCGACGGCGGAATACTCGGATCGGCGATTTGCCGTAACCGGACCGCTCTTCGCGGCCGGAGCCTTCACCGTACAGGAAACGCTGCACGTAGGGTAAAAAAGTGATGAATTCCTTGTAGTGGCGTTCTTGGAACTCGTCGGGATCGCCGAATTCGTCATCCACTTCCCGCCACGGGCACTCGTCCCCCATCGCCTCCAGCAACTCCCAATATTTCGAGATATGCGGCTCCCGTACTCGCGCGTGCATGATCTGCAAGGGCCACAGCAGGATTTGCCGGAAATGGCGGACGATGGGAGAAGCGTTTTGCGCGGTTTCGCTCACGGCGATAAATTCTCGCTTATGCTGCTGATGAAGGGCGGTTTATTTTGGCTCACTGCACTAAATTTGGTTTACAGGCCAATCTCGACAAGCGGCTCGCCCGCTTTCAGCATAGCGACTGCTTTTGGAAACACTCGGTCGAGAACTTCCCGCATATTCGCATTTGAAGTATTGCCCAACGTTACCCATAAAACTTGGGGTGGTGGACCATATTCGTCAAGCAAGCGCAAAAAGTCACTATCCTTGGTCATCACGATAACCCCCGCTTGACGCGCTGCTTGAAAAATAACCTGATCGGAAGCATCCCGATAACCAAGCCACTTGGCCGAATAGGCCTCGATGCCAAATTGTCCGGTAATCCAAGGCGCCAGAGAAGGCGAAAGCTGCGCATCAATCCAGAGAATCATGCGGCGAGCACGGGATGATCAATTTTCCGGGCGGCGAACCTAAGCGCCGCAGTAATGTCCTCTGGTTCGAGATCGGGTAATTCTTCAAGCACCTCTTTGGTGGATAGACCACTCGCCAGCAGGTCGAGCACATCCGTTACGCGAATACGCATACCGCGAATACAAGGCCGCCCGCCACATTGTTCTGTATTAAGGGTAATTCGATTTATCCAATTGGTCATGAAATTTATCCAAAAATATAATAATTCGCTTTAGATACTTTCATTAAAATAATCCGAGTCAATCTTTTTAACTGGATAGAGTGATACGGTTGAAACTCCGACATCGTAATCAATCATGTACTGAGACAACTGACTTCCATCGATCAGAACAATTTTACTACCAATCTGAGCAACATAATTCTTTGCATCCTCCGTAAACCGCGATGTTGTGATAAATATGCCTTTGTTGGCTCTTTGTCCCTGGAGCGCTCCGGCAAACTGCATCACATCAGGGCGACCGACCGCATTGCTATCCCAACGCTTTGCCTGAATATAGACAACATCTAATCCCAATTTATCTTCTTTAATAATACCATCAATACCACCGTCCCCACTTCTTCCAATGGCTTTACCGGCATCGAATCGTGAACCTCCATAACCCATTTTGACGAGCAACTCAATGACGATACGCTCAAAAAATGAAGGGGAAGATTTTTTGAGTTTTTCGAGCAATTCTTCCGCGAGCGTATCACGGAGATTCTCGTAAGCCTTCTCAAGTGCTTCGGAAGGCGTCACCCCTTCTAAATCGTTATTACTAATAAAATCATTTCTCTTTTCGCCGCTACGAGTCCCTTTAAGGGCTTGGAATTGCTGAAATTCAGGATATTGCTTTAGCGTTTTCACGTTGATAATCTGTGGATTCTGCTTTCAACAAATCTTGTCCACGCTGGGTAATCCGATAATAGCCTCGGCGCGTCGGCTCCAACAATCCGGCTTTCTTCATGAAAGTGGCAGCCCAACCCACACGATTTACAAAAGTAGGTTGAATTCCACTGGGGAGCATTTGCTTAATATCCTCATCCGTCAGTTTTAGTTGACTAGCAAGAGCTTCGACCGCTTCATCCGTCGCAATCTCTTCATTCCTCGATTCCGCCAGTCTGAGCAGAGGAAGCATGACGCTTTGATAGTCTGGAATAGCCATAAAATGTTCCTGCGGCATCTAGCAAAAAGCAAACATCCTAAATTTTAAAAACTATAAATATGCAACAGCGCCTCTATCGGCGCGGATAGAATTGCCATGCGGCAACCCTATCC
Source organism: Candidatus Competibacter sp. (assembly GCA_037045685.1). GTDB lineage: Bacteria > Pseudomonadota > Gammaproteobacteria > Competibacterales > Competibacteraceae > Competibacter_A. Next base: position 113,442 of record JBAOII010000011.1, on the reverse strand, counting down.
ACAATCCAAATCCTTACGCCTCGACCACCGGAATCTTGCCGATCCTGGCCTGCCATTCCTTCGGCCCGGTCTTGTGGACGCTGGAACCCTTGGAATCGACCGCCACCGTCACCGGCATGTCCTTGACCTCGAATTCGTAAATCGCCTCCATGCCGAGATCTTCGAAGGCGAGAACTTTGGCGGCTTTGATGGCCTTGGACACCAGATAGGCCGCGCCGCCGACCGCCATCAGGTACACCGCCCGGTTGTCCTTGATCGCGTCGATGGCGATCTGGCCGCGCTCGGACTTGCCGATCATGCCCAGCAGGCCGGTTTGTTCGAGCATCTGGCGGGTGAACTTGTCCATGCGGGTCGCGGTGGTGGGTCCGGCGGGACCGACCACCTCGTCGCGCACCGGATCGACCGGGCCGACGTAGTAAATGAAGCGGTCGGTGAAATCGACCGGCAATTTCTGGCCCGCGCTCAGCATGTCGGTCATGCGCTTGTGGGCGGCGTCGCGGCCGGTCAGCATCTTGCCGTTGAGCAGCAGCACCTCGCCCGGCTTCCAGGTCGCCACATCCTCGCGGGTGACGGCGGCCAGATCGACCCGGCGGGCGTTGGCCGGCGCGTAGGTCAGTTTCGGCCAATCCTCCAGGCTCGGCGGCTCCAGCTTGGCCGGGCCGCTGCCGTCGAGATGGAAATGGGCGTGGCGGGTCGCGGCGCAGTTCGGGACCATCGCGATGGGCAGGTTGGCCGCGTGGGTCGGATAGTCGAGCACTTTCACGTCCAGCACGGTGGTCAAACCGCCGAGACCCTGCGCGCCGATGCCGAGCGCGTTGACCTTCTCGTACAGTTCGATGCGCAGCTCCTCGGCGCGGTTCTTGGGGCCACGGGCGATCAGTTCCTGAATATCGACCGGCGCCATCAGCGATTCCTTGGCCAGCATGAACGCCTTTTCCGGCGTGCCGCCGATGCCCACGCCGAGAATGCCGGGCGGACACCAGCCGGCGCCCATCTGCGGCACGGTCTTCAGCACCCAGTCCACCAGATCGTCGGACGGATTGAGCATCGCGAATTTGGACTTGGCTTCGGAACCGCCGCCCTTGGCCGCGCAGATCACCTCGACATGGTGGCCGGGGACGATCTCGTAATGCACCACGGCCGGGGTGTTGTCCTTGGAATTCTGGCGCTTGCCGGCCGGATCGCGCAGCACCGAGGCGCGCAGCTTGTTGTCCGGGTTGAGGTAGGCGCGGCGCACGCCCTCGTCGACCATCTCCTGCACCGACAGCTTGGCGTCCCAGTGCACGTCCATCCCGACTTTCAGAAACACCAGCGCGATGCCGGTGTCCTGACAGATCGGGCGATGACCCTCGGCGCACATCCGCGAGTTGATCAGAATTTGCGCGATGGCGTCCTTGGCCGCCGGGCTTTCCTCGCGCTCGTAGGCTTGCGCCAGCGCCTTGATGTAATCGACCGGGTGGTAGTAGCTGATGTACTGGAAGGCGTCGGCGATGGACTGGATGAAATCTTCTTGACGGATGGTGGTCATGGTCTCTCCCGCTAGCGAGGAATCGGGCGCGGCCGCGCCCGGAACTTGTTATGGCGACGGCCATTTTAGCGCATTCCCGCCAGTCGAGCGGCGCCGCTCCGCACCGGCGGCGGTCACTCGTCCGGCTCGATGCCCAGTTCCCGCAACCGCGCCGCCAGCCGTTCCGACCGTCGCTCGGCCTCCACCGCTCGCTGCTGTTCTCGCTCGGTCTGGCGCTCGGCCTCCACCGCCCGCTGGCGCTCCTGCTCCGCCGACTCGGCCCCCGTCGGAATCAACCGCCCCTCGCGGTCGGTCCAGCGCAACCAGAGCGCCTCCACGCCCTCGTATTCGCCCTGCCACAGGCTCAAACCCAAGCCGACGGCGTCCAGCAGCCCGCCGACCTGCTCGACGTAGCCCTGGCTCGCCCCGGCGAACTGGTAGATGCGCAACACCCGATCCGATAATAGCCGCCAAGGGTCGAAAATGGCGTAGTACGAAACGCCGATGGCCTCGTACTTGCGCAGCTTGTCGCCATCCTCGCCGCCCTCCTGGCTGGAAACCACTTCCACCACCGCCGCCGGCGGCTTGCCGTCCTGCACCCAGACAAAATAGGAGCGGTTGGCCTTCTGGCTCAAATCCGGCCCCAAGCCCGGCACGTCCAAAGCCAACATCATGTCGGGAACCAGCGGCGGCTGGCGCAAGGCGTAGAACAGGCCGACATTGGCCAAGGCCAGAAACCGGCGATAACCGGGCGTGCCCTGGTCCGGGCCGGCCCAGGCGCCATAGAGCGGCTCCGTGAGCAGCCGCTGTTGTTTTTCCGACAGAATATTGTCCACGGGCGTATCGTCCTCGGTCACCAGACTTTCCATCTCTCGCTCGGTCATGGCGCGCACTTCCGCCAGTTCCGCTTCCCACGCCTCCGACTGCCGGGTTTCCGGCGCCACGCTTGCCGCGCTCATCAGTTTCACTCCCGCCGAAGCTTTCCGTTAATCTTAGCTCTCTTCGACCACGCTGGCGCAATCTCCGCCACAACCACCACCGAGAGCCTCCAAACCATGGCTGACGATTTCAACGAACGCGCCCTGCGCTACCACCGCATGGCCCCCTACGGCAAGATCGAAGTCACCCCGACCAAGCCGCTCGCCAACCAGCGCGACCTGGCGCTGGCGTACTCCCCCGGCGTCGCCGCCGCTTGCGAGGTGATCGTCGAAGATCCCCGCGAGGTCTCCACCGTCACCGCCCGCGGCAATCTGGTGGCGGTCATCACCAACGGCACCGCCGTGCTCGGCTTGGGCGACATCGGTCCGCTGGCGGCCAAGCCGGTGATGGAAGGCAAAGGCGTGCTGTTCAAGAAATTCGCCGGCATCGACGTGTTCGACATCGAAATCAGCGAGCGCGATCCCGACAAACTGGTCGAGATCATCGCCAGCCTGGAGCCGAGTTTCGGCGGCATCAACCTGGAAGACATCAAGGCTCCGGAATGCTTTTACATCGAGCGCCAGTTGCGCGACCGCATGAAGATTCCGGTGTTCCACGACGACCAGCACGGCACCGCCATCATCACCGCCGCCGCCGTGCTCAACGCCCTGTCGCTGGTGGGCAAAAACATCGCCGAGGTGAGAGTGGTCACCTCCGGCGCCGGCGCGGCCGGCATCGCCTGCCTCGATTTGCTGCTCGGTCTGGGACTGCTGCGGGAAAACGTCATCGTTTGCGACAGCCAGGGCGTGATTTATCGGGGACGGGGCAAGCTCGACGGCGAGAAAGCCGCCTACGCCGCCGATACCCCGGCGCGCACGCTGGCCGAGGCCATCGTCGGCGCCGATATTTTTCTCGGGTTGTCCAAGGCGGGCGTCCTCACCGGCGAGATGGTGAAAACCATGGCCGAAAAGCCGCTGATTCTGGCGCTGGCCAATCCGGTGCCGGAGATCATGCCGGAAGAGGCCAAGGCGGCGCGGCCCGACGCGATCATCGCCACCGGCCGTTCCGACTACCCCAACCAAGTCAACAACGTCCTCTGTTTTCCCTACATTTTCCGGGGCGCGCTGGACGTGGGCGCGACCACCATCAACAAGGCGATGCAGCTCGCCTGCGTGCGCGCCCTGGCGGAACTGGCGCGCGAGCCGCATTCCCAGGAGGAAACCGCCGCTTACGGCGAACAGCAAATCACCTTCGGGCCGGAATACCTGATCCCCAAGCCGTTCGAGCCGCGCCTGCTGCTCACCCTGCCGCTGGCGGTCGCCAAAGCGGCGATGGACAGCGGCGTCGCCACCCGTCCGATTTCGGATTTCGCGGCCTATCACACCCAACTGAGCCAGCGGGTGTACCGTTCCGGCCTGATCATGCGCCCGGTGTTCGAGCGCGCCAAGGCCGACCGCAAACGGGTGATTTACGCCCAGGCCGAGGAAGAGCGGATGCTGTGGGCGGTGCAAGGGGTCATCGACGATGGTCTGGCCAAACCGATCCTGATCGGGCGGCGCTGGCGGATCGAGCAGCGCATCGCCGAACTGGGCCTGCGCATCCGCGCCGATCGGGATTTCGAGGTGATCGACCCGCAAAACAATCCCCACTACGAGGAATGCTGGCAGGAATACCACAAGCTGCGCGGCCGCTACGGGGTCGATCCCAACAAAGCCCGCGTTCGGGTCAACACCCGGGCCACGGTGATCGGGGCGCTGCTGCTGCGTCTCGGCCACGGCGACGCCCTGCTGTGCGGGTTGATCGGCGGCTACCCCGATCACGTCGAATACGTGCTGGACATCATCGGCCTGCGCGAAGGGGTCAAGACGCCGGCGGCCATGAACATGCTGATCACCGCGCACGGGCCGCTGTTCTTCTGCGACACCGACATCAACGCCGACCCGACCGCCGAGGAAATCGCCGACATCACCTTGCTGGCGGCGGAGGAAGTGGGCCGCTTCATGCAGCCGAAAGTCGCCCTGCTGTCCCACTCCAGCTTCGGCTCGCACAAATCGCGGCAGGCGCGCAAGATGGCGGAAGCCCTGCAACTGATCCGCCAGCGCGCGCCCGACCTGGAGGTGGACGGCGAAATGCGCGGCGACGCCGCTCTGTCCGAGGAACTGCGCGGTCGGGTATTCCTGCATTCGCGGCTGAAAGGCGCGGCCAATCTGCTGATCATGCCCAACGCGGACGCCGCCAACATCTCCCACAACCTGTTGAAAGAAGTCGCCAGCGGCGTGTCGGTGGGACCGATCACCCTCGGTTTGGCCAAGCCGGCGCACATCCTGACCCGTTCGGCCTCGGCGCGGCGCATCATCAACATGACCGCGATCGCCACGGTCGATGCCCAGGAATACGCGCTCCGCCGCTATCGGATTTAGGCGTGTAGCCCCCTCGCCCACGACCGGGCGAGGGGGCTACACCGAGCGATCATTCGATCGCTCGGCCGGTGCGGAGCCCGACAAATGCGCCTTAAAACAGCTCGATCTCTTCCTCGTCTCCACCGGCGGCGGCACCGCTGGCTTTATTCTTTTTCTCCTCCATCGCCTGGATATAGATCGCCAGTGCCTGCTTGACGGTCTTGCCCCGCATGATCGCCTCGAACATCAGCCGTTCCTCTTCCATGGTGTAGCGGGCTTTGATCTTCTCCTGCATGCCCATCCATTCGTACGGATTGTATAACCGCCGCTGATCGGCGATCAGATCGGCCAAGGCGCCCATGCTGCCGTTGACGTGGCCCAAGCGCTGAGTCAGCTTGTCGTAAAACTGAAAAGCCATGACGGCGGAACGCATCATGTCGCCAACCGTCATGCAGCTCTCGGTAATCGCCGCCTTGGCCTGCGCGATTTCCGCTATCTCCGGCAGGGCGGCGGCGGTTCTTTCGATCATCTTGACTTGCCCGATCATCGAGGTGAAGGAGTTGCTCAACACCTCCACCGATCCATCGCTATCGCGCATCGACATTTCGATTTGCGCGACCGATAGCGCGATCATGAGGATGGTCTCCCGGATTTGGCTCCAGTCGAGATCGGGGTTGCGCGCGGTCGAACCAGATAAGCCATTCTCTGACATGATGATTATCCCCCGGTGGAAACCGACAGTTCGTTGGCCCAGCCAAGGGCCTGCATTTGAGCTTGATTGAAATCGGAAAGCGACAGATGCGGCAACGCCGACAAGCCGGCGTCGAGATCGGCAAACCGATTCTGTTCGCAGGCCCGGACGATGTCGAGCAATTGCCCCAGCGGACCCTCGCCGCGCAACAAGGCGGCGCGCACGGTATCGGTCAGGTTCAACTCCACGAGCAAATCCGGCAGCGGCACCCCGAACAAGGCGTCCAGCAGCGAGAGCACCCCCACCATGAAGGCTTGATCGGCCTGTCCGCGATTTCCGGGAGCGATGCGGTCCATCATCAATTCCATGAGCTTGCCGCGAGATGCCGCCAGGGCCAGCAACGGTTGGCCCGACGGGGCGCCATCGGCGCGTTGGGTGAACAGCAGCAACTGCAACCAGCGCTGCAATTGCCGTCTGCCCAGGATCGCGATCGCATGCCGCAGGGAATCAATCTTGGTGGGCAAGCCAAACGCCACCGAGTTGACCAGCCGCAACAGATTGTAGGTCAGATTCGGATAGCGCTTGAATTCCTGCTCCAGTTGGCCCACCTCCACATCGCCGACCACCAGATTGATCAAGCGGAGCACGCCGGTGCGGGCAGGGTCCACCCGCTGCCCGACCAAAATCGTCGGCTTGGCGAAATAGTAGCCTTGAAACAAGCCGAACCCCAGCTCGCGACAATGCTCGAATTGATCGCGATCATCGATTTTCTCGGCCAGCAATTTCACCGGCCAGCGTTTCAGGTGCTCCAGGACGCCAGGAAGCTCGCCGGCATCCAGCGCGAGCAAATCGACCTTCACCACATCGACCAAATCCATGACCGGCATCTGATCGGCTCGAATGGAACTGAAGTCATCCAGCGCCAGCCGCAAGCCTTTCTCTCTGAGTTCGCGGAGCCGGGTCACGATCGAGGGCGTAAACTCGACCGTCTCCAATATTTCCAACACGACCCGGTCTTTCGGCAACAGCTCGACCAGATCGCTGTTCAGAAACCACTCGTCCGCATTGATGAAACCCTGGGAACCGCCCAACACGTTGGCCAGTCCCAATTCGACAAAGGCCCGGACGACCACCTCGGCGGTCGCCATAAAATTGTCTTCGATGATGGCGGCGTTGCCGCCGCCGGCGCTCCTGAACAGCAACTCATAGGCGATGATGCGCTGTTCCCGGTCCAGAATGGGTTGTCTCCCGAGCAGGACAGAGTTATGGGTTCTACTAGAATTTTCAGTCGTCACCGCAGATTTCCTCGACATGGTCCGATCCGCGACGCGGATTGGAGATGATGCCATTGACAGGAAAGAGTCCGGCTATCAAAGGTCAGGCAATCCTGAAAACCGCCGACACGCCATGTCGGAATGGCGGATTAACTAATATGAATCAACGGTATACTGTCTCCGAAAAACCATGTTGCACCATCGGCGATCAGCATACACCAACCGAAGTAAGTATCAATATTATTACACTTATATTATTATAACTCAAATCCCGAAACCTCGGACATCCGTTGAATGTCCGCGTCAATCCTCTGGCGATCCATCGGATATTTTGCCGGGCAAAATCGATTTCTCCAGTGAAAAACCATTTTAATTCAAAAGGTAATTAACCGGCCGGTTTGCCCGGCGCTCAGGTCTGGCGGTATACTCGGCCACCGTGGCCGATGACATTGCAAGGAATGTTCCGACGATTCGCTTCCGCGAGTCCGCTCCAGATCGTTTGATCCAAATCGTCAGACCCTCGCTCTATTCAATTTTGGAGATTTCTGGCTGACCCCAGCCCTTGAACGGCTGCCGGACAAATACGATGCGGCATTCCTCGGCAGGGGCGCCTACACTTACATGAAGGGCGGATTTCCCGGCGAGAACTTGGCCGGCGTTCACGACGCCCTGCCCTACCTGACCTCCAACGCAAACCGGTTGCTGGGACTGGAACGAAACCCAAATGAGTTTATCGATATGAAGGGACGGCGCGTGGTGGTGCTGGGCGGCAGCGATACCGCGATGGACTGCAATCCGGGTAATCCCAAGGTATTCGCCGGCGGCGATAGGGTGCGGGGCTCCGATCGGGCGGTCACCGCGATTTTCGAGGGGCGGGAAGCGGAGGCAGGAATTTTGGACTTTTTGGATGTCTGACGCCACGGAATGAGGAGATCCGCATGACCGCATTGAGGAATGACCGCTTGCTGCGAGCGCTGTTGCGGCAACCGGTCGATGTCACCCCGGTCTGGCTGATGCGCCAAGCCGGCCGCTACCTGCCGGAATACCGCGCCGCCCGCGCCCGCGCCGGCAGTTTCCTGGCGTTGTGCCAGACCCCGGAACTGGCCTGCGAGGTCACTTTGCAGCCGCTGGAGCGGTTTCCGCTCGATGCGGCCATCCTGTTTTCCGACATCCTGACCATCCCCGACGCGATGGGTCTGGGCTTGTCGTTCAGCGAAGGCGAGGGACCGGTTTTCGCCCGGCCGGTGCGTTCGGCGGCCGATATCGCCCGGTTGAGCGCGCCCGATCCCGAGATCGAATTGCGCTACGTGATGGATGCGGTCCGGCTGATCCGCCGGGAACTGGCCGGTCGCGTTCCCTTGATCGGCTTCTCCGGCAGTCCTTGGACCTTGGCGACCTACATGGTCGAGGGGGGTTCCAGCAAGGATTTCGCCCGCGTCAAGGGCTTGCTTTACGATCGGCCGGAGCAGTTGCATCGACTGCTGGACGTGACCGCCCGAGCGGTAACGGCGTATCTGAACGCGCAGGCGGCGGCCGGCGCGCAGGCTCTGATGGTGTTCGATACCTGGGGCGGCATCCTTTCGTCGCCCGCCTACCGAGAATTCTCGCTGGCCTACATGGCCCAGATCGTCGCCGGCCTGACCCGCGAGTTTGGCGGCCAACGGATACCGGTCATTCTGTTCACCAAAGGGGGCGGCGCTTGGCTGGAGGAGATCGCCGCGACCGGCTGCGACGCGGCGGGCGTGGACTGGACCGCAGATTTGGGCGAGGCCCGCCGCCGGGTGGGATCGCGGGTGGCGCTACAAGGCAATCTCGACCCCGCCGCGCTGGCCGCCGCGCCCGAGCGCATCCGCGCGCTCGTCGCTCAAACGCTGGCCGATTTCGGCCCCGGATCAGGCCATGTTTTCAATCTCGGTCACGGCATTCAGCCCTGGGCCGATCCCGAGCATGTTCGGGTGTTGGTCGAAGCCGTGCACGAATCGAGCGCGCCGTATCACGTCGGAGCGGCCACATGAGCGGCGCGGAGTGATGCCCATGGCGAACCCCCGGCCGGCCAACAACCGTATCCTGTCATCCGGCGTCGTGGTGGTCCACTGGAACCGCGACCACTACGATTATCTGTTGCTGCGAGCCTACAATTATTGGGATTTCCCCAAGGGCGTGGTGGAAGCGGACGAATCGCCCCTGCAAGCGGCCGTCCGCGAGGTGGAAGAGGAAACCACCCTGACCGGGCTCCGCTTTCGCTGGGGCGATGTCTACCGGGAAACTTACCCCTATAATCAGGGCCGCAAGGTGGCGCGCTATTACATCGCCGAAACCGCCACGACCGAAGTTCGGCTGCCCACCAACCCGGAACTCGGCCGGCCGGAGCACAGCGAATTTCGCTGGGTCGACCACGCCGAAGCCTGGACCCTGCTGACCCCGCGAGTGCGAGCGATTCTGGAGTGGACCGACGACATCATGGCCCGGCTCGCCCGGCGGCGCTGACACCAACGCCTCAATCGCCGACCCGACGCGGCGGCATTTCCCGGCTCCAAGCGAGCCTCCCCTAACCCGCCCATCAGCTTGGAGGTCCCCCGATGCCTCAAACGTACCAACTGCTCCCGTTCCACCACATCGAAAACGGCGCCGGCTATTTTCGCCCGAGGCAACAGTTGCCGGAGCATGTCACCGAGGACGATCCCGCCGTCAACGTCATGACCGACCTGAGCCAGGTCACGGCTTACACGACGGAACTGGATACTCCCATCGCCAAGGCGCTGGAAACCATGGTCAAGCGCGGCGTCCGCATGTTGCTGGTACGCGATGCCGACGGGCAGATCGTCGGGCTGCTGACCAGCCGCGACATCGAAGGGGACAAACCGAACCGCATCTTGGCCAAGGCGGGCGGCGCTTGGGAAGATTTGCTGGTCGCCGACATCATGACCCTCAAGCCCAAGCTGGAGGTGCTGTTGATGGAGGACGTTTCGCGAGCGCGAGTGGGCGACATCATCGCCACGCTGCGCCACGTCAACCGCCAGCACGCGATGGTGCTGGACGCCGATCCCCGGACCGGCCAGCCGGCGGTGCGCGGCATTTTCTCCTTGTCGCAGATCGGCTTGCAACTGGGTTTGGACATTGATCGGGAGCATCATCCGACGACCTATTCCGAGCTGGAAAAAGCGAGAGCGCCCAAGTAGTCGCGTTTTCCGATCCCGATCTGGTTCCGTCCGGCGGATGGCGCCCCGCTAATCCGCCCTCCCCGATAGCCGGCTTGCTTCCAGCGTGTCCCGCAGCAAGCGCGGATCGACGGTCTCGGCGATCACGCCGTGGCCCAGATCGCGCAGCAGGATCAAGCGCAGCCGGCCCTCCTTGACTTTTTTGTCCACCGCCATCAGCCGCAGGAAATCGTCGGCGGACAGCGCCTCGGGCGGGTTCAGCGGCAAGCGGGCGCGGGTCGAGCAAGGCCCGGACCCGCTCCACCTGCTCTCCGCGCAACCAACCCAGTCGCGCCGACAGATCGGCCGCCAAGCACATCCCTGCCGCCACCGCCTCGCCGTGCAGCCACGCGCCGTAACCCATGCCGGTTTCGATGGCGTGGCCGAAGGTGTGGCCGAGATTGAGCAAGGCGCGCTCGCCGGTTTCTCGTTCGTCCCGCGCGACGATATCGGCCTTGTTGCGGCAGGAACGCTCGATGGCTTCGGTCAACGCGGCGGCATCGCGGGCGAGCAACCGCTCGATGTTGTGCTCCAGCCACTCCAGAAACGGCAAATCGCGAATCAGCCCGTATTTGATGACTTCGGCCAGCCCGGCGCCGAGTTCGCGGTCGGGGAGCGTGTTCAGCGTATCCGTGTCGGCCAGCACGCAGCGCGGCTGATAAAACGCGCCGATCATGTTTTTGCCGAGGGGATGGTTGACGGCGGTCTTGCCGCCGACCGAGGAATCGACCTGCGCCAGCAGCGTGGTGGGAATCTGGATGAAGTGCACGCCGCGCTGATAGCAGGCTGCGGCGAAACCGGCCATGTCGCCGATCACGCCGCCACCGAGAGCGACGAGCGTGCAGTCGCGGTCGAAGCGATGTTCCAGCAAAGCGGTGAAGACCTCGTTCAGAACCTCCAGCGTTTTGTGTTGCTCGCCGTCGGGGAGGATGACCGCCTCGTGGCGCAACCCGGCCAAGGCGGCGCGAACCCGGTCGAGATACAGCGGCGCGACGGTGGTGTTGCTGACCACCAGCACTTGGCGACCGGACAGATGTTCTCGCAGCAGGTCTGACCGATCCAGCAATTTGGGGCCGATGTGGATCGGATAGCGGCGATCACCGAGTTCGACGTGGAGCGTTTTCATAAAGAGCTTTCCGGTGACGGGTTCGAGGTCAATCGCATTCCAGCCAGCGCAGAATGTCCCGCACCACCTGTTTGAGCGGCCGGCCTTCGGTGGACACGATGCAGTCGGCTATTTCGCGGTAGTGCGGATCGCGTTGCTCGAACAGTTGCGCCAATCGCTGGCGAGGGTCGGCGGTTTGCAGCAACGGCCGGTTGTCGTCGAGCTGGGTGCGGCGAAATTGCTCGTCCACCGAAGCGCGCAAGTAAATCACGGCCCCGCGCCCGGCCAGAGCAGCGGCGGTTGTCGGGGTCGAGGACGGCGCCGCCGCCGGTGGCGAGGACGATATCCAAGCGTTGGGTGAGATCGGCGATGACGGCTTTCTCGCGGGCGCGAAAGCTCGCTTCGCCTTCGAGTTCAAAAATCAGCGGAATGCTGGCCCCGGCGCGTTGTTCGATTTCCTGATCGCTGTCGAGAAAATCCCGCCGCAGCACCTGCGCCAGCCGACGGCCGACGGTGCTCTTGCCGGCGCCCATCGGGCCGACCAGAAAAATGCGCGGGACAGTGCGGAGCATGGGTGCGGAAACCGGATGGCGCGCGAACGGTTGGCGATTGCTAAGTGCTCGGCATCCCGTTTTCGATCAATCCGCTGCCGTGCCTGCTGCCGGGATGCAAATAGATGTCATTCCAAAAAAATCGGCGGGTTTCCCCGCCGATTTGGTTGCAGCTCCGTATCCTTAAGGGGTCGTTGTTGCCGCTCCCTGTGGCGACACGGTAATGGTGAGAGTCGGCGCGGTGATTTCCGGCCCCACAGTACCGATGATGAACTGCACTTTGGCGTCGCCGTTCTTACACCCGGTGCTCGCCTGCGCATATAAACCCGATACCGTGATGTTCAGGCGGGCGAAGCCGTCCACGCCGGTGATCAGCGGATCGGGCGGCGCCGGCGTGAAGCTGGCCGTCGTATCGTTCAGGGCATCGCAAGCCTGGGCTGTGGCCAAATCACCTTGGGCCTTGGTCAGGGCGCTCTGCGCTGTCGTTACAGCGGCTCGCCACGCAGTGCATCTTGGATCTTCCGCCGTAGGCGGCGTAGTAGTCGGCGGAGGAGTTGCGCTGCAACCGGCCGGATTGCTCGCGATGGTCGCATTCAGAACTGCCTGCGCGTTCGCTAACGCATTTTGCGCCGCGACGGCCGCATCTTTGTCTGGATCGGTCACGACCTGCTGAACCGACAATATCTCGGCGGGCAACGGCTGAGGGGAGGTGGCCCCATCGAGCAGTTGGATCGCCAAAGTCTTGGTCACAGACTGGCCAACCGGAACTTGGAGAGTCTGATCGCTGGCCGGGACGACGACCAACTTCGCGCCCGTCGGAACGCCCAGATACCAACTGGTGCACGGCATCGCCCGAAACCAGCACGCTGCCCAGTTTCTCCTTGCCCATGACCGCTCCGACCCTGCCGCCGTTGGCTTCGGCGGACAGCTTGAAGCAGCGGCCCAACTGGGTGACGCGGATAGTTGATGACGGTCGAAGCGATGCCGTCCGCGTCGGTGGATACCGTGACATCGTTGATGTTGTTGGCGACATTGCCGGTATAAGGCGGGCAGCCGATGGTGTAGGGCACTGTAGAACCCGGTATCGGTGACCGACCTGAACGTGTTGAACACCGCCAGCAAGTGGGGTTGGGATTGACCGTTGATCAGCCAGCTACCCTCTTGACCGAATCCGCCTTCCAACACCAACTGGCAGTTGGTGCTGGCACCGGACAGCGAACTGCCGCCCGGCGGAGTCGTGAAGGTGTTGCCGCCTTCCTCGCGGATTGCCGTCCTTGCCCGCGATGGTGAACACGCCGCGCCCCTGATCGGGATAGCCGGTCATCGGGCCATCCATCAGCCGGAAGGTGATAAATTCGCCGGCGGGCGGCGGATTGCCGAACTCGTCCACCGCCAGTCACGGTGATCGAGCCCGAGCTGTAGACCGCTCCCGTGGCGATCGATACTGAATCGCCCGTCGCCCAACGGTCAACACGTTACGCCGTCGCGCCAAGACCGCGCCCGGATAGGGGCCGGTGAAGGTGAGGGATGTAATTTCCCCGCTGCCGATCGGGATAGTGTCCACATCGGTGACCGAACTCTGGATGCCGTTGTCCACGTTGTTGTCGGCCCGGTCCGCGATCGCGGCGATCTGCCACGGTACCCGGCTTGTCGCCGCTGTGCAGCGCGACCTCGGCGATACCGTTGATGGTTCGGGTATTGACGATATTTCCTTCCTGAGTGCTGCCCGAGGCGGTAATCGCCACCAGCTTTTCGCCGCCGTTGGGCCGGCTCGGCAACAACTGCAATTGCAGGTTGTTCCCGGCTCGGATTGGGAACGGGTTGGCCCGGCGTCGTCCAACACCGGCGACCTGGAACCGCTTCACGTCTTCTCGGCCTTGGCCGGTGATGTACAGCGGCGAGGGAATAATCAGGAAATTGATCAGCGCCGGTTGGCCGGTACTCACCCCCGGTCCCACCGTGATCGTCAAGTCGGCGACGATGGTCTCGCTGGTATCCGGGTCTTGGGCAGCACGCCCGAAGCACCACGGTGCCGGGCGTGCTGCTGGCAGTGAAAGTGTCCCGTCACGGTTCCGCTGGTATCTTCAAACGCTAAGCGCCGAAAAGCTAGAGGGCGTCGGCGCGACCGGCGGGCAGGTCTGCGGAGCCACCGCCAAACATTCCTCGTGCTCCGGATCGCCATCCAAATAAAACAACGCGCCCTTGTCCAAGCCGGAGACCACATCGATCGTCACGCTCGGCGCCGGGAAAATCCGGTCGTTCTTCTTGATTTGCACCGTGATGGTGTTGGTGTAGGGCCCCGAAGGATTGGGTCCCGCGTTCGCGAAATTCGATTGCAACGTCGTTTTGTCGGCGGTGATGCTGACTTTCAGGGTATCGGTGCCGCCGAAGCCGCCACCACCGCCGCCGCCGCCGCAACTCACCACCGTCAACCCGAGCAGCAACAGAGCGAACCATCGGAATATTCTGCCAGTCATCGAAAACACGGAGTGTTCTCCCCTCATCAGATAAGTACTTTGGAATTAGGCAGAGCCGGTTAACGCTCGGCGACCGTGCCGTTCTTCAAAATTTGCGGCGTCACGAAAATCAGCAGCTCGCGCTTGGTATCCGACTTGTTGGTGTTTCGGAACAAATAGCCCAACAAGGGAATGTCCCCCAGCAAGGGAACCTTGCTCACTCTATCCCCCTTGGTCTGCTCGAAAACCCCGCCCAGCACCACGGTCTCGCCGTTGTTCACCATCACGTCGGTCTCGACTTCGCGCTTGTCGATGCTGGCCTGTGGGCCGGTCGCGGTCTGCACCACGGCGCCTTCCTCGTCCTTCGAAACCTTGAGTTTCAAGCCCACGCGATCATCCGGCGTGATCTGGGGCGTGACTTCCAATTTCAGGAAAGCATCTTTGAACTCCACCTTGGTGCCATCCTGGCTGACCGTCGAATACGGGATTTGCCGGCCCTGCAAGATGGTGGCTTTTTTGTTGTCGGCCGTCAGCACTTTCGGATTGGAGACTATCTCGCCCTGCCCTTCCGCCTGCAACGCCGACAACTCCAAATCGACGAGATAATCGGCTCCCAGAATGGCGAAGGCCAAGCTCGGGCCAGCCGCCGGCAGGTTGACGCCCAAGCGCTGGTCGAGTCCCGGAATCGCGACCGGAAAGGGTTGACCGGTGGCGAGCAAATTGTTTCGCGCGCTATTGACGATCGTGTTGGTTCCGGCGGACGTGCCGCTGATCGTGCCGACGCCTTCGTTGCCGTTCGCCGCGACCCCGGTCACACCAAACCGCACGCCCAAATCCCGGCTGAAATCGTTGCTGGCGATCACGATTCGCGAATCGATCAACACCTGCCGGATCGGCGTGTCCAGCTTGGTCACCAGATCCCGCACCTCGGCCAGTTTGTCCGGCACTTCCTTGACGATCAGGGTATTGGTGCGCTCGTCGATCTCGACGCTGCCGCGCGGAGATAGAATTGTACCTTTATCCTTGTCCTGGGATTTCAGCAGCTTCGCCAGATCGGCCGCCTTGGCGTAATTGACCTGAATGATCTCGGTGCGCAGCGGAACCAGCTCCTCCACCGTCTTGCGCGACTCCAGATCCAGCTTTTCGCGAGCGGCGACTTCCTCGGTGGGAGCGATGAAGATCACGTTGCCGTTTTGGCGCATGGTCAAGCCCTTGGTGCGCAGGATGATATCCAGCGCCTGATCCCAGGGCACGTTCTGCAAGCGCAGGGTCAGATTGCCCTTCACGCTGTCGCTGACCACGATGTTCAATCCGGTGAAATCGGCCAGAATCTGGAGGATCGCCCGCACCTCGATATCCTGGAAGTTCAACGACAGCAAATCGCCCTTGTACTTCTTCTTGGCCGGATCGAACATCGCCTCCTTCTCTTCCTGTTCCGGCGTTTTTTGCGGCGGACGCACCTCGATCACGTAAAGGTCGTTGGCCTGATAGGCCAGATACTCGAACGGCGGATTGGGCTGGATGTTCAACCGGGCATTATTGCCCCGGTTCAACGCTTCCACGGTCGAAACCGGAGTGGCGAAATCGATCACGTCCAACCGCCGCTGCTGGCCGCGCGGCAGCGTCGCCCCTTGAAAATCGGCGACGATCTGGTTGCCTTCCTGCCTGACATCGACCGGAATACCGGGATTGGACAGCTTCACCGTGACCACGCCCTGACCGCCCGGCCCGCGCCGGAAGCTGACATCCCCGATATTGCGCGACACCGAGATCGGAGCCTCGGAGCGCCGCGAGCTGGCCGCCGCCGCCACCGAAGCGCCCGGCGTCGGCGCTGGGGTCTTGGCCGCCGCCGTCCCGGCATTGCTCAAGGTCAGCACGACCGAATCGCCTTGAACCTGCACGCTGTACGGCACCAAGCGCGCCAAATTCAACGAAGCCCGGGTCCGATCGGCTCCCTCCAGGACGCTGATCTTGTCGGCCACCCCCACGTTGATGCTCTGCTGCCGCGCGCTCAACCCGTTGCGCGTGTCCAGAAAATCCAGCACGATCCGCGCGGGCTCGTTGATGGTGAAACTGCTGGGAGGGCCTTTTGGGGTTCCCGACAACCGGAACCGGATCTGCAGGCGATTACCGGCGAGCGGGCTGATATCGACCGCCTGCAACACCGGCTGTTGCTCGGCGCCGACCGCCATCGCCGCCGGGTTCCATACCGCCTCCAGCGCCAATCCCAGGACCAGCACCATCAACGGCAACCACCGCGGCAACCGCGCACCGTCCGACCGCCGGTCATGTTGGCCTTCGCTCATGGACCTGCTTGTCATGACACTTCCCCCTTGATCATTGGGTAAGCGACAGGAACGCATCCCGCTCCTGCCAGCGTCCGGGCCCATCCGGTACGATCTCCTTCAGATCGACCCGCTGCTCCGAAACATTGAGAATCTTGCCGTGGTTGGTGCCCAGGTAATTGTTTTTCTGAACCCGATGCACGACGCCGTCCGGCGCCAGAACCAGCGCCCACAACTCCTTGCTCCCGCCCATCCGAAAAGTGCCCATCATCTTCAGGGAACCCAGCGAATACTTTTCGAGCTCTTCCCGAACCCGGTTCGGGTCGGGTCGAACGCCGGTGTAATTGCCGCCCGGCGCCGCCGCTTCCCGCGTCATTTCCAGCTCTTCTTCCTGGGCGAACGGCGCCACCAGGAAGGGATCCTTGATGCCCTGGGCGGTATAGGCGAACGGCGTGTACGGCTTGATTTCCGGTGGCGGATCGAGCTTTTTCACCGGCGTCTCGCGCTTGGTTTTCTCGACGAACTGCTGCAGATCGGTCAGATCCCGCTGCGCGCACCCCGCCAGCGAGGCGAGCGCCACACCCAGCAACAAGCCCCCCCGCACGGACGCGCCGACGGAACCGGGATGAAAACGCACGTTCATTTTTTAGCGGCCCCCTTCCCTTGCTGCTGACCGCCTCCAGCCGGAACGCCGCCTTCCTCCATGTAACGATAGGTCTGCAAGGTCGCCTGGATGGTCAATTGTCCCGGCTTGTCCCCTTTTCCGGGTTTCGCTCCCTTGGCGGCGGGGGCTGCGCCGGTCAGCGTGGCGTTTTCCAAGGTCACGATGCGCGGCAAGGCCGCGACCCCGCTGACGAAAGCGCCGAACTGATGGTAGCTCCCCAGCGCCTTGATGGTGATGGGCTTGGCGGCGTAAAAGTCCCTCGGTTGCTCGGCCTCCGGCTTGAACAGCTCGAAGTCGAGACCGTTTTTCTTGCCGGTATCGGAGACGTTTGCGAGCAGTTCGGGCATTTCGGTTCCGGTCGGCAACTGCCGCAGCATCACTTGTAGATCGGCTTCCATTTGCTTGAGTTGAGCCCGAAACGATTCGAGATTGGCCGCCACCCGCTGCTTTTCGATGAAGTCTTGCCGCAGTTGCTGCTCTTCGTTGGTCACCTGGTCCAACTGAGCCAGTTGGTCGCTGGTGAGAAAATAGTACCCGGCCCCCAGCACGGCGGCGATGACCAAAACGGCGAGTACCAGCTTGCCGGCCAGCGGCCAATCGCCGGCTTCCCGAAGATCGAAATCGCTGAGGTTGATCTCGGATAGATTCATGTCTTACCCCCCGCGCCGGCTTGATTGGCCTCCAGCTTGAGCGGAACGATCATCTCGAACACCCGCGCCTGCACGTTGTTCACGTTCCGGGTTTCGATGATCTGTAACGCCGGTTCGCCGAACAGGTTGGCATCCCGAATGCTGCGCATGAAATCGGAAATGACGTTGTCGGAGCGGGCGATGCCTTTGAGAGTCACCTGATTGCTGGCGGTCTTGAACTCGGTCAGAAAGATATCCTGCGGAATCAACCGGACGAGCTCGTCCAGCATCCGCACCATGCCGGGACGGCTGGCTTGCAGTTTCTGGATGACGTTCAGACGATCCACCAAGCCGGTTCTTGGTCTTTTGCAGCTCCTGCAATTCCTCGGCCGCTTTCTTGAGCCGGGCGATCTCGCCGCGCAGATAGTTGTTGCGTTCCTGCTGGATCTCGATGCGATTGGCGATCTCGGTATGCACCAAGAACACGGCTCCCGACGCGAGCAGGGCCGCGGCGACCAGCATCATGATCAGCTCGCGCTGCCGCAGGGCGCGGCGTGCCTCTCGCCAAGGCAATAAATTGATGCGCGTCATGTCAGTCGAAGCTCCTCAGGGCCAGCCCGCCAGCGATCGCCAGCAACGGCGCGTCCCGCAACAGAGCGCTGCTGTTCACCCTGACGGCGCTGCCCATGTTCTTGAAGGGATTGGCGACGACCGTGGTGATGCCCAACACGTCCGCGACCACCCGGTCCAACCCCACGATCATGGCGCCTCCGCCCACCAGGACAATTGTATCCACATTATAGCGGCCCGAAACATACTGGTCGGAGGAAAAAAAGAATTGCAGCCCGTGTCCGATCTGCTCGGCCAGCATTTGCTTGAAGGGCTCCAGGACCGTCACGGCGAAATCGTCGGCCACTTGGCCGGAGCGCTTCATCTGCTCGGCCTGATCGCGGGGCAGGCCGTAGGACTCGGCGATCCGGACGGTGAGCTGATCGCAGCCGAAGCCCTGCTCGCGGGTGAAAATGACGCGGTCCTGCTGCAAGATGTACAAATTGGTGATGGTGGCGCCGATATCCACTAGCGCGGTCAGGCTATCCCGCGCCTTGGTCAAGCTGAGCGATCCGCTCTCGCCGCCGGCTTTGGGCAGGGAGTCCATCAGCAGCCGGAACACGTTTTCCAGCGCGTACACCTCCACGTCCACGATGGCCGGCACCAATCCGGCCTCCTTGATGGCGGCTTCCCGCGTATCCACGTTTTCCCGGCGGGACGCCACCAGCATGACATCCTGCATTTCGCTGTTGGCCTGAGAGGGCCCTTTCACTTCGAAATCGAGGTAAACCTCCTCGATGGGATATGGGATGTACTGGGATGCCTCGATCGACATGTTGACTTCGATGTCGCTCTCCTTGAACTCCGCCGGCATCGGCACGGCGCGCGTGATCACGCTGGACGTCGGCACGGCGACGGCGGCGCGGCGCAAGCGCGTGCCGGATTTGCGCCAAGCCCGCTTGATCGCTTCGCCCACTTCGCCCGGATCGGTGAGATTGCGGTCCTCCATCATGCCTTCGCCCAGCGGCTCGATGGCGAAGGCCTCGACTCGAAACCGCTGCCCGGAACGGCTCAGTTCGATCAGCTTGACCGCCGAGGGACTGATATCGATACCCAGAATGGGTTCCTTACGCTTGAACAGAGCCAATTTCGCATCCTCAACTGAATCAGATTGGACGAATCAAACGCACCCGAGAGAATATAGCAAACAACCGGCGCCAAGACTCTGGGAAGTTTGGCCTCATCTGGAGATAATGCCAAGGCTGCTCGACCGTTGCCGATGCGGCGCGAACCTTCCTCCCCACGCGCGGTCCATCCAGCGCGGCACCGGTCCTTCGGCCTCGCCGCCACCGCACCACCGGAATTTGCCCCATGGCCCGCCGCTATCGCGACCAACACCGACTCAAAACCTTGCTGGCGCAGGAGTGCGCCCGGCTGATGGTCGAGGAAGGCATCAAGGATTTTCGAGCGGCCAAGCGCAAGGCCGCGCTCCGCTTGGCGGTCGACGACAGGGCCGCCCTGCCGGACAACGCCGAGATCGAACGGGCCGTGATCGAGCATCAGCGGCTGTTCCACGCCGAACGGCAAGCCGTCCGTTTGCGCGTCCTGCGCGAAACCGCTTTGGAGGCCATGCGCTTCCTGGCGAGCTTTCGGCCCAAACTAGTCGGGCCGGTGCTGCACGGAACCGCCGGCTCGCACTCGGACGTTCAGCTTCACCTGTTCGCCGATACGCCCAAGGATGTTCTGATGTTTTTGATGGAGCATCGCATCCCCCTGGAAACCTCGGAACGCCGCCAGAAATTGAACAATGGTGATCGCGTCTCCCTGCCGGTCTTCCGCTTCGGGGCCGGCAACACTTTCATCGAGCTGACGGTCTTCGCGCTCTTGGACGAGCGGGAAGCGCCCCCGAGCCCGGTCGATGGCCGGCCCCTGCGGCGTGCCGGCCTGGCCGAAGTGCAGTTCTTGTTATCCTCGGATTCTCCCCAAACGCACCCCTAGAGGCGCATCGCCACGCGATCCCTTTCGGCGGCGTGCCCCCCTCCCACAGCTCGCGAACCGGGAGCGGTTTTATCCGCCCGCCGATCCGTTTCCGCCGGCCTGAATATCGGCTGCGGCTATCCCTCGACCCCGTTCAGGCGCTGGCCACACTGCCTGGGTGGGTATCGACAAAGTGTTTCAACACCAGCTTCAACTGTAAAGCTTTCTCGTCGTGCCCGTGCCGGCGGGCCTCCTCGATATCATCCAGAATGATGCGTTTGATCATCGGGATACCCTCCGGGGTATGCACCAGATAGCTGCCCATTTCCAAGGCCGCCATCTCCGGCAGATGCTCGTGCTGGGCGATGGCCTCGATTTCATCCTCGGTCAGATCGCTCAGTTCCACGCAGTCTTGATACGTCAACATGGTGTTCCCTCCTCTGAGTCACTTAGTTGGTTTCACAACCGCTTAACCAGGGAGACCACCGCAGCGCGATCGCCCCCCGGTCACGATATCCGGCTAAAGGTTAAACCTGGTCACCCATCCATACAAGAACAATCCGCATCGCGAATGTGCTTATTCCCGACTCCGGTCCGGGGACGCCGCCGACGCCGGCAACCCGCTCCCGATAGGGGTTTGCCCTTATTTACGCGCACACGCCCCTTTGGCTATTTTATCGGGATAAAATCGATCCATTCACCGGCGAGCATTTCGCGAGCGGGTCGAGAGCCGAGGCCCGTCCGCGCGATTTGGCTTGGGGTGGATCGTGTCGCTTTTGGCAGATATCAAGCGGTTAGCGGCTTAACCTGTTGGCCGCGAAGACTGCGGGGAGCCTCAACCACCACAGGATCGAGGGCCGGACCGCCACCGTCCGGCCGAAGCGCTCCGGCGCGTGCCCTGACCAGCACACTCGATAACCCATAACGAAAACTCCCTTACGCTTCGCGGCCAACCCCTACCCGCCGAGCCCCGGCGCGAGGCATTCCCTCCGGACGACCCGAACGAGAGCGTTTGGCCGCGCCCGCCTTCGACCGGCGCAGGCCCTGTCGGCGAGCCAATCATCCGTGGATTCGCCACGCCACTTCGCTATATCATTCCAACCCGGCAATCCGCCAGCGAACCCCGCCACCCACTCGGTCATGACCGCCGATAATCCTTACTCGCCCAACGAACCGCCTTCCCCCTGCATCGGCGTCTGCGCCATCAACTCGCAAACCCAACTGTGCGACGGCTGCCTGCGAACCTTGGACGAAATCGCCGCTTGGTGGGATTACAGCCACTCGCAAAAGCGCGCGGTACTGACTGAACTGGAAGGTCGCTTGGCCCGCATCATGGACGGCACGTTCTGCGATTGACCCTCGGTCGACCATCAAACCTTCCCAGAGGACCTTATGCCGCTTTCCGATCCCGCCCCTCGTCGGTTGCTCCACAATCGTACCGTGCAATGCTGGGGTTACCAGCGCGAGGACGGTCTATGGGATATCGAGGGCCGGATGGTGGACACCAAAACCTACGCTTTTCCCAACGAGGATCGCGGAGGCGCCATTCAGCCCGGCGAGCCCCTGCACGATATGTGGATTCGCCTGACCGTGGACAGCCGGCTTCGCATCCACGATATCGAAGCCCGTACCGACGGTTCGCCGTTCGGCCTCTGCCCCGCGATCACCGGCCGTTACCGAAAGCTGGTCGGCGCATCCATCGGGCCGGGGTGGTCGCTCAAGCTCAAGGAGCTGTTCGCGGGGGTGAACGGCTGCACTCACATGACCGAATTGCTGGGTCCGGTGGCCACCACCCTGTTTCAAACCGTGTACGGTAAACGCTACGACGAGGACGACGCCAAATCGCCCGAGGATCGACCGCCGCCGCTCGTGCTGAACACTTGCCACGCCTTGGCCAGCGACAGTTCGGTGGTCAAAAAGCGTTGGCCGCGCGCCTATACCGGCCCGGATAAAGAGTCCGATTCCAAAACCCGGCCGCTCTTGGACGACTGCCTCACTTAAACCGAGGGACTCGCCCAATTTAGAGCGTTTCCGGCTTCGGATCGCGCGCCAGCAGGCTTTCCACCGCCCGCCGGGGATTCTGGCCGTGGTGCAGCACTCGATCCACCTGCTCGGTGATCGGCATCTCGACCCGATGCTGCCGCGCCAGCCGCAGCGCTTCCCGGGCCGTGGCCGCGCCTTCAACCACTTGGCCGATGGCCGCGAACGCCGCCTCGGCGGTCTCGCCCCGGCCGATGGCCAAGCCGAATCGCCGGTTGCGGGATTGGTCGTCGGTGCAGGTCAGCACCAGATCGCCGATGCCGGCCAGCCCCATAAAGGTTTCGCGCTGCCCGCCCACCGCCAAGCCGAGCCGCACCATTTCCGCCAGTCCCCGCGTGATCAGCGCCGCTCGGGCGTTGGCGCCGAACCCGAGGCCGTCGGCGATCCCGGCGGCGATGGCCAGCACGTTCTTGATGGCCCCGCCCAATTCGACGCCGATGACATCGCTGCTGGTGTAAGCGCGCAAATTGGAACCGTGCAGCAAAGCCGCCACCCGGCGGGCGTGAACCGCATCCCGTCCGGCGACCGTCACGGCGGTCGGCAAGCCAAGCGCCACTTCACGGGCGAAACTGGGGCCGGAGATCACCGCCGCCGGCCAGGACTGGCCGAGCACCTCCGCCGTCACCTCGTGCAAAAACCGGCCGCTGCCGTGTTCCAGCCCCTTGGTGGCCCAAGCGAAGCCGGCGAGGGGCGGCAAGTGCGGTCGCAACCGGGCGAGCGTCGCCCCGTAAGCGTGGCTGGGCACCGCCGCCACGGCCAACTCCACGCCGGCCAGCGCATCGGCCAGATCGGTGCCCACGCCCAGCGTGGCCGGAAACGGGATGCCCGGCAGGTAGCGACGGTTTTCCCGGTCCCGGAGCAGAGGCGCCACTTCATCGGGGTCGTGGCCCCACAGCCGGACCGCGTGACCGTTGCGCGCCAGCAGCAACCCCAGCGCGGTCCCCCACGAACCCACGCCCAGGACGGCGACCGTCACGGCGACCATCGTGGGTCAGTGGGTTGCCGGTGGGGCGCCCGCAGCCGCCGGTTGCTGTTGCAGCCGCTGCATGTAGAGGCCGTCGAAATTGATCGGATTGAGCAGCAGCGCCGGGAATCCGCCCTTGCCGATCAGCGAGGCCAGCTCCTCGCGGGCGAACGGAAACAGGATGTTCGGGCAGAAGGCGTGCAGCATGTGGCCCATTTGCGGATCGTCGAAGCCCCGCAGGGTGAACAGGCCCGCCTGTTGGACCTCGGCCAGGTAAGCGGTGCGGTCGCCGAGCTTGGCGGTGACCGTCACGGTCAGCACCACCTCGAACAACTCCTGGGTCAAGGGCGTGGCGCCGGTTTCCAGGCGCACTTCGCTCTGCGGTTGCCATTGTTCGGTGAAAATCGCCGGGGAATTGGGCGTCTCCAACGAGACGTCCTTCAGGTAGACCTTCTGAATATCGAAATGCTGAGAAACCTCAGGTTGCTCGCTCATGCGAAGTGCCTTGTGGGTGGGTGGTCGAGAGATGATTGGAAAATGGCAACGTGTGTCGGCGCCATCATTTTACAGAGTCCTCGCCAAGCTGCCCAATAATCCACCGGGCGGCGAGGAGCGCGAGGCCAAGAAGAGCGGGCGAAACCGGCGGCCAGCGCGGCGAGCGGACGAATGGCAGGCGCAACGCTTCGATCGCGCTCGTCGCCCATCCGCACGGGGACGGAGCAAAATCCTCCGAAATCGCTTAGCCCTTCAGCAGCGGCTCCAACCCGCCGCGCCGCTCCAGCGCGAACAAGTCGTCGCAGCCCCCGACATGCCGGTCGCCGATGAAAATCTGGGGCACGGTGTCGCGACCGGTCCGCTCGGCGATCTCGTTCCACAAAGCGGGGTTATGGCCTACATCCAAGAGCGTGTAACGCGCCCCCTTGCTGTCCAACAGCGCCCGAGCACGCCGGCAATAGGGACACCATTCAGTCGCATACACGAGGATATTCGGCACGATCGAACCCGATGCGAATCCGGAAACCTATTTCTTGCGGCTGACCGGCAAATTGGCGTCCAGCCAAGCCGCCAGCCCGCCGTTCAGGCTGTAAACGTCGGCGATCCCATTTTTCTTGAGCTGGGCGCAAGCGGACTGCGCGGTGTTTCCGGTCCGGCAGTAAACGATGATCGGCTTGTCGCCGGCCTTGCCCAGCTCGCCCAGCCGCTCTCGCAGCGAGGCGAGCGGAATGTGGCGGGCCTGCGGAATGTGGCCCTCCTTGTATTCGCCGCCTTCGCGGATGTCCACGACCCAGGCATCCCGATCATTGATCAGGCGCAACGCTTCGGCGGCGCTCAGCGCGCGAACCCCACGGATCTTGCGGAGAACCTCATTCCCGACCAGCAGGCCCGAGATAGCCAGCAGCGCCAGATACAACAGCCAGTTTTGCTGGGAAAATTCGATGAAATCGCTCATGACGTTCCTCGGATGTCGCTCAGTGCGCGGGACGGCCGGCCCGATCGCCGGCCTTTCCGATGCCCAGCTTCCACAGGATCATCTCCGCCGGACAAAATCGGGTGAAACCGCTCTGGAACAGGTTCAATCCGACGAAGGCGGTGAACCAAAGCCAATAGCTGCTGTGGTAGAGCGGGCTGGCCGGCGCGCCCAACAGCAGCGACAACAGAATAAACGAACCGGCCATGATCCGGATGATCCTTTCGCTGTTCATGCTCGACCTCGATACTAATGATGGACAGGGATATCGTCCGCGCGAGCGCGGGGCCGACGATCCGGGGGGACGAGTTCAAAGCCGGGTGCAGAAAACGTCGCGCATCATGCCGATCAAGCGCAGCGTGCGAGCGTCGCTCACCCGGTAATAGACCCGGTTGGCGTCCTTGCGGCAGGTGAGAATACCTTTGTCGCGGAGAATGGCAAGGTGCTGGGAAATGTTGCTCTGCGACGTTCCGACGTGCTCGACGATTTCCTGAACGCTGACCTCCTGGTCGCCCAAGGTGCAGAGGATCTTGAGCCGCAGCGGATGCGACATGGCCTTGAGCGAACGCGAGGCTCGCTCGATATCCTCGTCGCGGGTCATCAGAAAATCGGTCGGAACAACGCCGCTGTCGGCGCCGTCTCGCGCCATGCCCGCCCGCTTGCCAGGTGCCGTGGATGACAAAATTGTTATCTCGATGAATTGCATATTAGCATAACTTAATATAGCGATATTGAG
This sequence comes from Candidatus Competibacter sp., assembly GCA_037045685.1. Taxonomy (GTDB): domain Bacteria; phylum Pseudomonadota; class Gammaproteobacteria; order Competibacterales; family Competibacteraceae; genus Competibacter_A. The sequence continues at coordinate 88,032 of JBAOII010000011.1, read as the reverse complement.
AAGGCGCGAACGCCGTTGACTGGCGAAATCGGTTGGCCGGGCGTATCATCGGCCGGCCGAATTTCCATAGGATTTAACCGGATCGGCGTACCGGCAGCCCTCGGCGGCTCGGGTGGGCCGCAAACCGCCGCGCGCCGCTTCCGACCCGACAACGACAATGACCGCTCTGAACTGAGGAGGCATTCAGCAATGTACAAAATCGTGCTCGTCCGCCACGGCGAAAGCCAGTGGAACTTGGAAAACCGCTTCACCGGCTGGGTTGACGTGGACCTCTCCGAAAAGGGTCGCGAGGAAGCGAAAAAAGGCGGTCAGGCGCTCAAGAAGGAAGGTTTTACCTTCGATGTGGCGTTCACGTCGGTGCTCAAGCGCGCCATTCACACCTTGTGGATCGCGCTGGACGAGCTGGACTTGGCGTGGATTCCGGTGCATCGAAGCTGGCGGCTCAACGAGCGCCATTACGGCGCCCTGGCCGGCTTGAACAAATCCGAAACCGCCGCGAAGCACGGCGAGGAACAGGTCAAGGTCTGGCGGCGCAGCTTCGATATTCCGCCGCCGCCCCTGGATTTGAACGATCCGGGCCACCCGGCCAAGGACCCGCGCTACGCCGGTCTCGACGCGCGCGTGCTGCCCGCCACCGAGAGCCTCAAGACCACCATCGACCGCGTATTGCCCTTCTGGCACGACACCATCGTCCCGACCATCCGCTCCGGCAAACGGGTCTTGATCGCCGCCCACGGCAACAGCCTGCGCGCGCTGGTCAAGTATCTGGACGACATGTCCGATGAGGCGATCATCGCCACCAATATCCCGACCGCCGTACCGCTGGTCTACGAGCTCGACGCCAATTTGCGGCCCATCAAGAACTACTACCTCGCCGATCCCGAGGAACTCAAGAAACTGATGGATGCCGTCGCCAACCAGGGCAAGGCCAAGTAAGGTTTCGCACCGATCCCGTCCCGCGACAGACCCCGGCGCCGACCGCAATGGTCGGCGCCGGGGTCTGTCCCCCTCCAAGAATGCCATTTCACCAATTTATCCGGCCATGCGATTTTCAGGCCCCATCCATTGTCTTAATCTGGCGATTATCTAAAGTTTTTACAGTTCCCCTCGCCGCAATCGTAAGGAAGTATGGAGTGAAGATGAGTGTTGCAACTCGACACGGTCTGGCGCTGGCCTTGAGTTTCGTGGCCGGCGTCCTGCTGACAGCCGTGCATGCCGCCTGGGCCGAGAAGGATGCCGCCCTAGAAAACAAGCTGCCGCTGGATGAACTGCGCACGTTCACCGGCGTGCTCGACGCCGTCAAGCAGGATTACGTGGAACCGGTCAAGGACAAGGATCTGTTGGAAAACGCGATTCGCGGCATGTTGAGCAATCTCGACCCCCACTCCGCCTTTCTGGACGCCGAAGCGTTCCAGGACTTGCAGGTCGGCACCTCCGGCGAGTTCGGCGGTTTGGGCATCGAGGTCGGGCAGGAAGACGGCTTCATCAAGGTTATCACCCCGATCGACGACACGCCGGCCCAGCGCGCCGGCATCCGCGCCGGCGATCTGATCATCCGGCTCGACGACACCTCGGTCAAGGGCATGGCGCTTTCCGACGCGATCCAGCGGATGCGCGGCAAGCCGAATACCGCGATCACCCTCACCATCGTGCGGGAAGGGGTCCGAAAACCGCTAAAAGTCAAGCTGGTTCGCGAAGTTATCCAGGTCAAGAGCGTCAAGAGCCGCCTGCTGGAGCCGGGGTTCGCCTATTTGCGGGTCACCCAGTTTCAAGCCAAAACCGCCCAGAGCCTGCAACAAGAGCTGCAGACGCTCGAACAGCAGAACAAAGCGCCGCTGAAAGGGCTGGTGCTGGATCTGCGCAACAACCCGGGCGGCGTGCTGAACGGCGCGGTGGACGTGGCCGACGATTTCCTGGAAGACGGCGTCATCGTCGAGACCAAGGGGCGCGGCAACGGCTCCGACCAGAGCTACAAGGCCACGCCGGGCGACCTGCTGAAAAGCGCGCCCATGGTGGTGCTGGTCAACGGCGGCTCGGCGTCGGCCTCGGAAATCGTCGCCGGCGCCCTGCAGGATCACCACCGGGCGCTGATTCTGGGCGAGCGCACCTTCGGCAAGGGTTCGGTGCAGACCATCCTGCCGCTGGGCAACGGCACGGCGGTCAAGCTGACCACCGCCCGCTACTACACGCCCAGCGGCCGCTCCATCCAGGCCGCCGGCATCGACCCCGACATCAAGCTCAAACCGCTCAAGCTGGGAGCCGACGACGGCGCCGAGCCGGACTTCATCAAAGAGTCCGACCTGACCGGCCACCTGCGCAACGACCGCGCCGACAAGATCGAAGGCGCCCCGCCCGACAGTCCCCCCGACTCCACCAAGCCCGCCGGCGCCGACGGTCTGGCCCAAAACGATTATCAGTTGTACGAAGCCCTGAACCTGCTGAAGGGCATGACCCTGCTGCAAAACCGCAAGAGCGGCTGAGCGGCCGGGTTTCGCCAGCCCGCGCCAGCCCGCCCAAGAGGAGAAAATCGCTTATGGCTACCGTCCTCGTCCCGCTCGCCCATGGTTGCGAAGAACTGGAGGCCGTCACCATCATCGATCTTTTGCGCCGCGCCAACATCACGGTGGTGGTGGCGGGCCTGGAGGAAGGGCCGGTGACCGCCTCGCGCGGCGTCGTCCTGCTCCCCGAAGTCGCGCTGGACACGGTGCTGGATCGGGATTTCGACCTCGTGGTGCTGCCGGGCGGCCTGGGCGGCGCCCAGCGCCTGGAGGCCGACCAGCGCATCGCGGCGCTGTTGCGGCGGCAAGCGGAGCAAGGCCGCTACGTCGCCGCCATTTGCGCCGCGCCCCGGGTGCTGGCCAGCGCCGGCCTGCTCAACTACCGCGAAGCCACCGCCTATCCGGGCATTCTCGACGGTCGTACCGAAATTCGGCTGAGCAGCGCGGCCGTGGTGCGCGACGGCACTTTCATCACCTCGCGCGGGCCGGGCACGGCCATGGATTTCGCGCTGACCCTGATCGAAATCCTGTGCGGCCGAGACGCGCGCGATGAGGTGGAAGCCGCTTTGCAGCGACCTTGAACCCCCCTCAACCCGACTCGCTTTCGCCCCGGCCCTTTCCCGAAGGGAGAGGGGAGCGCGAAAACTTATACGTCCGTGGGCCAAGCCTGGAGCAATAGACCGACACCGATTCCGCCCAGCAACCACGACAGCAGCGGCACCTGCCAAGGACTCTCGGGGTGGGGCGTATCGAAACCCAGCAGCAGCGCCGCGCTGACGATCAGCGCGGCGCCCACCACCGAATGGAAATTGCGCCGGTTGGCCCGGCGCAGCTCCCGGCGCAGCCGTTCCATCTCCTGCTTGTGCAATTGCACCGCGAGTTCGCCGGCATTCGCTTTCCGGAGCAGGCCGTAGACCAGATTCGGCAGATCGGGCGTCTGGTCGGCCCAACGCGGGATGTAGTGCTTGACGCGGTTGATGACCGACCACGGCCCGACCCGATCCTTCATCCAGCTTTCCAGGAACGGCTTGGCGGTTTTCCACAAATCCAGGTCGGGATCGAGTTGCCGGCCCAAGCCCTCGATATTGAGCAAGGTCTTTTGCAACAGCACCAGCTGCGGCTGCACTTCCATGTTGAAGCGGCGGGCGGTCTGGAACAGGGTCAACAAAAACCCGCCGAAGGAAATGTCCTTGAGCGGCCGGTCGAAAATCGGTTCCGACACGGTGCGGATGGCCGATTCGAACTCGTCCACCCGGGTTTCGGTCGGCACCCAGCCGGACTCGATGTGCAACTCCGCGACCCGCCGGTAGTCGCGGCGGAAAAAAGCCAGGAAATTCTCGGCCAGATAGTGCTGGTCGGTCGGACTCAGAGTGCCGATGATGCCGAAATCCACGGCGATATAGCGGGGATCGGCGGGGTCCTCGGCGTTGATGAAGATGTTGCCGGGATGCATGTCGGCGTGGAAAAAGCTGTCGCGAAACACCTGGGTGAAGAAAATCACCACCCCCCGTTCCGACAGCTTTTTCATATCGACGCCCCGCCGGCGCAACTCGGCGATATCGCCCACCGGAATGCCGCGAATCCGCTCCATGACCAGCACGTTGCGGCGGGTTTCCGGCCAGAACACCTCGGGCACGTACAGGATCGGCGAATCGTGGAAATTGTGCCGCAACTGGCTGGCGTTGGCCGCCTCGCGGACCAGATCCAGCTCGTCGAAGATGGTCTTTTCGTATTCCGTCACCACTTCGACCGGCCGCAGCCGGCGGCCCTCCTTCCAGTAGCGTTGCGCCAAGCTGGCGATGATGTACAGCAACTCCACATCGCGGCGGATGATTTTTTCGATGCCGGGCCGCAGCACCTTGACCACCACCTCCCGACCGCCGCGCAGCCGGGCGGCGTGCACCTGGGCGATGGACGCCGACGCCAGGGGATGAAAACCGAAGTCGGCGAACACCGTTTCCAGCGGCTGGCCGTACGCCTTTTCGACGATGGCGCGCGCCTGGTCGCCGGGAAAGGGCGGCACCTGGTCTTGCAGCTTGGCCAGTTCCCGGGCGATGTCATCGGGCAGCAAATCGCGGCGGGTGGACAGCATCTGGCCGAATTTGACGAAAATCGGCCCCAGATCCTCCAGCGTCAACCGGATGCGGGCGCCGCGCGACAGTTCGGATTGCTGGCGGGGCAGCCAGTTCCAGGGCAGCAGATGGCGCAGAAAACCGACGGGCCGGAACAAGTGGGTGGCGAGGATGATATCGTCCAGACCGTGACGCACCAGCACGCGGTTGATGTGCAGCAACCGCAACAGTTGGGCGGGACCGAACATGCCGTCTGCGCGCCTTGCGGGGAAACGGCCTAGGCCGGATCGCCGGCCGCCGCGCGCCGGCGCAGGCGCTCGATTCGCGCGGCCAGTCGGTCCGCATCCTCGCGCAAGGTGTCCACGGCGCTCAGAAATTCCTCGACCGCGTGACGCGGCGGCAACGCGCGCACTTCCTGCTGGAGATATTCGACGCCATCGCGCGCCAAAACATCGGAAGTCCGCCGACCCCAGCCGCGAAGATCGCGCCAGAGATTCCCCAGTTGATGGGCGGCGGCATCGCCGACCGCTTTCGATAGCTGCTCTTCCCAGTCGATATCCACCTGCGCCAAGAGCGATTGAAACGCTTGGCCCACGGCGGCATCGCCTTCGATGGCCACATCGCCACCGACCGCAGGACCGCCGCCCAATCGTCGGACCAGCGCGAGCGGCGTGCCGCGTATCCACACCGAGGGTTCGCCTTCGTGGCGTTCCACCACCCGAACGCCATCGACACCGGGCAACAGATAGCAGATCTGGCCCAAGCCCTCCAGTTCGAGGGCGATCACTTTGCCGTCCAGCGCGGCCAGTCGCGGCGGGATATCGGGATCGAGCCGCAAATAGCGGTTAAACGCGGCCTCCAATCCGGCGACGATGACGGCGGGAATCACGCGAAAATCCCCGGCGCGACAGCGCTCGTCCTTTTCCCCTCCCACGGAGAAAGGAGGAACGCGGGCTCAGAACTTGTAGCCACGATGCACCGCGACGATGCCGCCGGTCAGATTGAAATACCGGCAACGCTCGAAACCGGCTTGCTCCATCATGCGCAGCAAGGTCTCTTGATCGGGATGCACCCGAATGGACTCGGCCAGATAGCGGTAGCTGGCGGCGTCGTTGGCCACCAGTTTGCCGAGCACCGGCAAAACCGAGAACGAGTACAGGTCATAGACCGGCTTCAGGCCGGGCGCGACCGGGTGGGAAAACTCCAGGATCACCGCCCGCCCCCCCGGCTTGAGCGCGGCGTGCATGGCCGTCAGCGCCCGCTCCTTGTAGGTGACGTTGCGCAGCCCGAAGGCGATGGTGATGCAGTCGAAAGTGTTGTCGGGGAAAGGCAGTCGCTCGGCGTCGATTTGCGCGTAGGCGACGTTGCCGACCGCGCCCTCGTCGATCAGCCGCCGCCGGCCTTCGGCCAGCATGTTGGCGTTGATGTCGGACAGCACCACCCACCCGGCCGGCCCCACCAGCGGCAGCATCCGGCCGGTCAGATCGCCGGTGCCTCCCGCCAGATCCAGCACCCGCTCTCCCGCCCGCACGCCGGCGAGACCGATCGCGAAGCGCTTCCACAAGCGATGCACGCCCATGGACATCAGATCGTTCATCAGGTCGTACTTGCCGGCGACCGAATCGAACACGCCGGCCACCTTGCGGGCTTTCTCGTCGGCGGCCACCTTCTGGTAGCCGAAATGCGTGGTTTCGGGTTGTTCCATGGTGCGTGGCCGCTCGGATCGATACGGAGTCAAACTTGCCGCCGGTAGCCGGCCTCGGTCAGCCGGCGCAGATAATCCCGCCAGTTGCTTTCCTTGTCCGCGCCCAACTCGTACAGCACGTTCCAGGAATACAGGCCGGTCGAGTGACCGTCGTCGAACACCAGCCGGACGGCGTAGTTGCCCACCGGCTCGATGGCGGTGATATTCACCTCCTCCTTGCCGGTCACCAGCGTCCCCGTGCCGGGACCGTGACCCCGCACTTCGGCGGACGGCGAGAATACCCGCAGGTATTCGCAGGGCAATTGGAAGCGGGCGCCGTCCTCGAAGGCGACTTCGAGCAGCCGGGAGGTCTGATGCAGCTTGATTTCGGTCGGATGGATGCTCATGGCCGATGCTCACAAAATATAGCGGGTCAGGTCTTCGTCCTTGATCAGTTCGCCCAAGTGCGCGTCCACGTAGGCGCGATCCACGGTCACGGCTTGGCCGGCGCGATCGGGCGCCTCGAAGGAGATGGTTTCCAGCAGTCGCTCCATGACGGTGTGCAGCCGCCGGGCGCCGATATTCTCGGTGCGCTCGTTCACCTGGCAGGCGACTTCGGCGATGCGCCGCACCCCGTCGGCCGCGAACTCCAGCTTGACTTCCTCGGTTTCGAGCAAGGAAGCGTACTGTTCGGTCAGCGACGCATCGGGTTCGGTCAAAATGCGCACGAAGTCCTCGGTGCTGAGGGCGCTCAGCTCCACCCGGATCGGCAACCGGCCTTGCAATTCGGGGATCAGGTCGGAGGGTTTGGCCAGATGGAACGCCCCGGAGGCGATGAACAGGATGTGGTCGCTGCGCACCATGCCGTACTTGGTGGAGACGGTGCAGCCCTCGACCAGCGGCAGCAGGTCGCGCTGCACGCCCTCGCGCGACACGTCGGGGCCGCCGTATTCGCCGCGCTTGGCCACCTTGTCGATCTCGTCGATGAACACGATGCCGTTCTGCTCGACCGCCGCCAGCGCCTTGAGCTTGAGTTCTTCCTCGTTGATCATCTTGGCCGCCTCTTCTTCCTGGAGCAGCTTGAGGGCGTCTTTCACCTTGAGCTTGCGGCTGCGGGTTCGGTTGCTGGTCAAATTCTGGAACAGGCTCTGCAACTGGTTGGTCATTTCTTCCATGCCGGGCGGGGCCATGATCTCCACGCCCACCGGCCGGACCGAGACTTCGATTTCGATCTCGCGGTCGTCCAGATCGCCCTTGAGCAGGCGCTCGCGCATTTTCTGGCGGGTGACGGAATGGTCCGGCGCGGGCGGCTCGTTGGCGAAACCGACATTGCGCGGGCGCGGCAACAAGGTGTCCAACACCCGTTCCTGAGCGGCTTCCTCGGCGCGGTGACGGACCTTCTGCATCTCCTCCTCGCGCACCATCTTGACCGCGCCATCCATCAGGTCGCGGATGATGGACTCCACGTCCCGGCCCACGTAGCCCACCTCGGTGAACTTGGTGGCCTCGACCTTGATGAACGGCGCGTTGGCCAGCTTGGCCAGCCGCCGGGCGATTTCGGTTTTGCCCACGCCGGTCGGGCCGATCATCAGGATGTTCTTCGGGGTGATCTCGTTGCGCAGCTCCGGCTCCACCCGCATCCGCCGCCAGCGATTGCGCAGCGCGATGGCCACGGCGCGCTTCGCGGCGTCCTGGCCGATGATGTGCTTGTCCAGTTCCTGGGCGATTTCTCGGGGGGTCATCTCCGACATGGCGAGGCTACCGTCTGGGCAGAAGGCGAAAGCGGGACGGCGGACGCACCCGTCGCGAAGATCGGATCACGCGCCCGCCAGCTCTTCAAAGGTCAAATTCTCGTTGGTGTATATGCAGATGCCGGCGGCGATTTTCAAGGCTTGCTCCACGATGGTGCGCGCGTCGAGTTCGGTGTGTTCCAGCAACGCCTGGGCGGCGGCCTGGGCGTAACTCCCGCCGGACCCGATCGCCGCCAGATCGCGCTCCGGTTCGATCACGTCGCCGTTGCCGGACAAAATCAGGGTGGCGCCGAGATCGGCGACGATCAGCAGCGCCTCCAGCCGCCGCAGCAGCCGGTCGGTGCGCCAGTCCTTGGCCAGCTCCACGGCGGCGCGGGTCAGATTGCCGCCGTGTTTCTCCAGCTTGCCCTCGAAGCGCTCGAACAGGGTAAAAGCGTCGGCGGTGCCGCCCGCGAAGCCGGCGATCACCTTGTTCTGGTACAAGCGCCGCAGCTTGCGAGCGTTGCCCTTCATCACGGTATTGCCCAAGGTCACCTGCCCGTCGCCGCCGATCACGACTCGGCCGTTGCGGCGCACGGCCAAGACCGTGGTGCCATGCATCGATTCCATCAGAGTTGCCTCCTGCCTTTTGCGCGGGATTGTACACGATAAACCGTTCGAGATTGCCGACGGAGCATCCGGGCCGACACCGGGCAAAAAGAAGCCCCGGTTACAAGGGGGAGTGAAACCGGGGCGAATGTGATATCCGGTTTCGCTAACCGGACATAGCCCGCTCAGGGAGGGAAGCGGACAGGCGTAAGGGCTTACGCTTACCTCCTGAGATGGGGACGATCAAAAAAAGTTCAATGGTTTTAACGCGAGCGTTGATAGGTTCCCACCAACTCGGTGCTGGCCAGCACATGTCCGGCCATCGCCTGCTCCAAAACCGCCTTGGTGGGTTTGCCCAGATCCGGCAGCATCGCGTCCAGGGCGTACAGCTTGTGGAAGTAGCGATGCCGGCCAATCGGGGGGCAGGGTCCGCCGTAGCCGGTTCGACCCCAGTCATTTTTCCCTTCTCGGGTTCCCGGCGGCAGATCGCCGGATGCGACCCCTTCCGGCAGGCCCACAGCCGTCGGCGGCAAGTCATACAGCACCCAGTGCACCCAGGTCATGCGGGGCGCCGCCGGGTCGGGCGCATCGGGATCGTCCACGATCAAGGCCAGACTCCGGGTTCCGGCCGGCAGCTCCGACCAGCGCAGTTCCGGCGACAGGTCCCGGCCATCGCAGGTCAGTCGGGCCGGCATCGGACCGTTGTGAGGGAAAGCGGGCGAGATCAAGGTCAAGGGCATGGCAAATACCTCCCGTGGTGGCGGCAGTCAAAATCTGCAGGACTTTCGCTTCGCGTCACGTCCGCGAAAGCGGGTGTCGGATGTTTCGAGCGACCCGCCGGATGCCGGTTCATGCGGGCATGGCCGGTTTCGAGGTGTGCGCGGCGAACGTCCCGATCTAAGCGGATTCCGCGTACAAATCGTGTTCATCGGCATCGACGACTCGGGCCTCGGCAAAATCGCCCACCGCGAGGCTGCCGCCGTCCTCGACGTACACCACTCCGTCGATTTCCGGCGCGTCGGCGGTGGACCGGGCGATAGCCGTTCCGTCCTCGTCGATGGCGTCCACCAGCACGGTGAGGGTTTGGCCGATCTTGCGGCGCAAGCGCCCGGCGCTGATCGTCCCCTGCAATGCCATCAACCGGGCCTGCCGTTCCCGCTTGATCTCCTCGGGAACCGGATCGGCCAAGCGGTTTGCCGCCGCTCCCTCCACCGGCGAGTAGGCAAAACAGCCGACCCGATCCAGTTCCGCCGCCGCGAGAAATTCCAACAAGCGCTCGAAATCCCCTTCCGTCTCGCCCGGAAAACCGACGATGAAGGTGCTGCGCAGGGTCAAATCGGGACAGATGTCCCGCCAGCGGCGAACTCGTTCCAGGGTGTTGCCGGCGTTGGCCGGCCGCTTCATGGCCTTCAAAATGCGCGGGCTGGCGTGCTGGAGCGGCACGTCGAGATAGGGGACCAGCTTGCCCTCCGCCATCAGCGGCACCACCTCGTCCACATGGGGATAGGGATAGACGTAATGCAATCGCACCCATGCGCCGAGTTCGCCCAGCGCGGCCACGAGAGCGGTGAGGTGGGTCTTGAGGGGCCGGCCATTCCAAAAACCGGTCCGGTAGCGCACGTCCACCCCATACGCGCTGGTATCCTGGGAAATCACCAGCAATTCCCGGACGCCGGCCCGAACCAGGGTTTCCGCCTCCCGCAACACGTCGCCGACCGGCCGGCTGACCAGATCGCCGCGCAGTTGCGGGATGATGCAGAAGGTGCAGCGATGGTTGCAGCCCTCGGAAATCTTGAGATAAGCGTAATGGCGGGGCGTCAGCTTGACACCTTGCGGCGGCACCAGGTCCAAGAACGGATCGTGCGGCCGGGGCAGATGGGTGTGGATCGCCGCCAGCACTTCCTCGCAGGCGTGGGGTCCGGTGACCGCCAGCACGCTCGGGTGCAGGTCGCGCACCACGTTCCCTTTCGCCCCCAGACAGCCGGTGACGATCACCTTGCCGTTTTCGGCCAACGCCTCGCCGATGGCGTCCAGCGATTCGGCCACCGCCGCGTCGATGAAGCCGCAGGTGTTGACCACCACCAAATCCGCCGCTTCATAGGTCGGCGCCACGCCGTAACCCTCGGCCCGCAGCCGGGTCAGGATTTGTTCGGAATCCACCAGCGCCTTCGGGCAACCGAGGCTGACAAAGCCGATCTTGGGTTCTTGATTCACCGGAATTCCCACTCGCGACAGACCCGAGGAAAACGGGGCCTCGGCGGATAAATCGGACGGATTCTCCAGGATCGAGGCCGGTTCGTCTTGCGGGCCGATCCTGAAACTGGGTATATTATAAAGTTCAGCAGCCTATCAGGCACTCATCCCCGCGCGCCGGCAACGGCGCGTCACGGACTGGCTAACAGTATATTGTCGCGAAGGTTTCGGCAGCCATGAAGAAAGGCATTCATCCCGAGTACCGCGAAGTCGTGTTTCAGGACATCTCCACCGACTTCGCCTTTCTCACCCGGTCCACGATCAACACCAAGGAAAAGATCGCCTGGGCCGACGGCAAGGAGTACCCCTTGGTCAAAGTGGAAGTCTCCAGCCACTCCCACCCCTTTTATACCGGAAAGCAGAAAATCGTGGACACCGCAGGCCGCGTGGACCGCTTCCGCCGCAAGTACGGGCTGAACTGAAACCCGCCCGACCCACAAAAGGCATCCCCAGGATGCCTTTCGCGACGCGGGTCAATTCCCCGGCACCCCGGCCTGCTTGAGGAGCGCCTGGACGTAACGGACCGGAATGGCGTAACTGATGCCGCTCGGCCTTTCCAAAGCGGCTTCCTTGCTTTCCTGGACGAACACCTTATTGACGACGCCGACGACCCGCCCGGTGCGCGGCTCGTACAAGGGACTGCCGCTGTTGCCCGGATAGGCGATGGCATCCAATTGCAGGACCTCGTAAGGTTCTTCGCGCAAGCGCTTGAGAGTCGGTCCGTCCAACTGCGCGGCCGCCCCCGCCGGTATCGCGATCGGGCTGATGGCGGAAACGATTCCGGTATGGGTGACCGGAAACAGGCCCAAGACCACGCCCAGCGGAAATCCGGTGAAGGCGACGGTGTCGCCCTCGCGCAGCGGCTGGGATTCGCCCAGTTGCAGCGGCGGCAGCGGGGAGCCTTCGACTTTCAGCAGCGTCAAGTCGTGAATCGGATCGATGGCGACCTTGGCGACTTTCCTGGACTCGATCCGCTTGCCGTGACCGATGAAGATCGCCAGCGTTTCCCTGCTTTGCGGGTCGAGCATGTCCGGTAAGGCGTGGGCGTTGGTGACGACGTGCCGGCCTTGGCCGACCGCGAAGCCGGTCGCCAAAAACTCGGCCGGCGGCTGGCGAGCGGGCCGAACCGTGCCGACCGCCACCACGCTGGCCTTCACCTTGTTGACGGTGTCCGCCAGTTCGGCCGCCCGGATCGACAGTGCCGGCAGAACCGCGAACAGCGCCGCCGCCGACCATGTCTGGCGACGACGCGAACCGGACCTTGCCGCTTCACGCCCCATAATGATGATGGATTAGATGTACTGCACGTCCACGATCTCATAGCTCTTGAGACCGCCGGGCGTCTGAACATCCACCACATCGCCGACGAGCTTGCCGATCAGCGCGCGGGCGATAGGCGAACCGAAAGAGATCTTGCCCTCCTTGATGTCGGCCTCGTCCTCGCCGACGATCTGATAGCGTTTTTCTTCCTCGCTGTCTTCCTCGCCGAGCAACACGGTCGAACCGAACACCACTTTGTCCGAGCGCGGCAAGGTGGCCACGTCGATGATTTGGGCGTTGGCCAACTTCGATTCGATGTCGGCGATGCGGCCCTCGGTGAAGCTCTGCTGCTCGCGAGCGGCATGATATTCGGCGTTCTCCTTCAAATCGCCGTGCGCTCGGGCTTCCGCGATGGCGGCGGTGATCCGGGGCCGCGCCACGGTCTTCAGTTCAAGCAGTTCCGCGCGCAGCTTGGCGGCTCCGGCGACGGTCATCGGTACCCTGTTGGTCATGCGTGCAATTCCCGGTGAAGATCCTGAAGGCAGCTCACGCTCCCGCTATCGGCTGCGCGCAGGGCTTGGCAGGTCGCCCGCGCGGCGGCGATGGTGGTGGTATAGCTGACCTTGTGCATCAAGGCCTCGCGGCGGATGGAAAAGGAATCGGCGATGGCGCGCTTGCCCTCGGTGGTGTTGACGATCAGATGAATCCGGTCGTTCTTGATCATGTCCACGATGTGCGGCCGACCCTCGCCCACCTTGTGGACGGTCTCGCAGTCGAGGCCATGGGCGCGCAGCGCGACGGCCGTGCCCTTGGTGGCGATCAGCGCGAAGCCGAGCCGCTCCAGATCGCGAGCCACGTCCACCACCTTGGGCTTGTCGGCGTCGCGCACGCTGATGAAGGCCCGGCCGCCGCGCGGCAACTGATCGCCCGCCGCCAGTTGCGCTTTGGCGAACGCTTCGCCGAACGTGCGCCCCACGCCCATCACTTCGCCGGTGGATTTCATTTCCGGTCCCAACAAAGGGTCCACGCCGGGGAATTTGACGAAGGGGAACACCGCTTCCTTGACGGAATAATAGGTGGGAATCACTTCGCCGAACACCCCTTGCCGGCGCAGGCTTTGCCCGACCATGCAGCGGGCGGCGATCTTGGCCAGCGCCCGGCCGGTCGCCTTGGACACGTAGGGCACGGTGCGGGAGGCGCGCGGGTTGACTTCCAGCACGTAAATATCCTCGCCCTGGATGGCGAACTGGGCGTTCATCAGGCCGATCACGCCCAGCTCCAGCGCCATCGCCCGAACTTGGTCCCGCATCCGGTCCTGGACCGCCGGCCCGAGCGAGTACGGCGGCAGGGAGCAGGCGGAATCGCCGGAATGCACGCCGGCTTCCTCGATGTGCTCCATGATGCCGCCGATGATGACTTCCGCGCCGTCGCTGAGAGCATCGACATCCACTTCGACCGCATCGTTGAGGAAGCGGTCCAGCAGCACCGGCGAATCGTTGGAGACTTGCACCGCTTCTCGCATGTAGCGGCGCAGATCGTCCTCCTGATGAACGATTTCCATCGCCCGGCCGCCCAGCACGTAAGAGGGCCGCACCACCAGGGGATAGCCGATTTCCCGGGCCAGCCGAACGGCCGCCTCCGGCTCGCGGGCGGTGCGGTTGGGCGGTTGCAGCAGGCCGAGCCGCTCGATCATCTGCTGAAAGCGTTCGCGGTCCTCGGCCCGGTCGATGGCGTCCGGGCTGGTGCCGATGATCGGCACGCCCTCGGCTTCCAGCGGCCGGGCCAGCTTCAGCGGCGTCTGGCCGCCGTATTGCACGATCACGCCCTGGGGTCGCTCCTTGCGCACGATCTCCAACACGTCCTCCAGGGTCAGCGGCTCGAAATACAGGCGGTCGGAGGTGTCGAAATCGGTGGACACGGTTTCCGGGTTGCAGTTGACCATGATGGTTTCGTAACCGTCCTCGCGCAGCGCCAGCGCGGCGTGGACGCAACAGTAATCGAATTCGATCCCCTGGCCGATGCGGTTGGGTCCGCCGCCCAGCACCATGATCTTGGCGCGGTCGCTCGGCTCGGCCTCGCATTCCTCCTCGTAGGTGGAATACAGGTAGGCGGTGCCGGTGGCGAATTCGGCGGCGCAGGAATCGACCCGCTTGTAGACCGGACGCACGTCCAGCTCCTCGCGCCACCGCCGGACCTCGGTTTCGGCGACGCCGGTCAGCGTCGCCAGCCGGCTGTCGGAAAACCCCTTGCGCTTGAGCGAGTACAGCCGCTCCCGATCCCGCAAGGCGGCGGGGCCGAGCGCGCGGGTTTCGCCGGCGATCTGGACCAGCTCTTCGATCTGCACCAAAAACCAGGGATCGATCCGGGTCAGCTCGTACAGCGCGTCCACGGAATAGCCCAGCCGAAACGCCTCGGCGACGAACCACAACCGCCGGGGTCCGGGCACGCCCAGCTCATTTTTGAGAACCGTGTGCGGATCGGGATGGCCGGGATCGAGAATTTCGTTGAAGCCGTCGGTGCCGATTTCCAGTCCCCGCAGCGCCTTCTGCACCGATTCCTGGAAGCTGCGGCCGATGGCCATCACCTCGCCGACCGACTTCATCTGAGTGGTCAGCCGCGGGTCGGCCTGGGGAAATTTCTCGAAGTTGAAGCGCGGCACCTTGGTCACGACATAATCGATGCTCGGCTCGAACGAGGCCGGGGTGCGACCGCCGGTGATCTCGTTTTTGAGCTCGTCGAGCGTGTAGCCGACCGCCAGCTTGGCCGCGACCTTGGCGATGGGAAAGCCGGTCGCCTTGGACGCCAGCGCCGAAGAGCGGGAAACGCGCGGATTCATCTCGATGATCACCATATGCCCGTCGTCCGGGTTGATGGCGAACTGGACGTTGGAGCCGCCGGTGTCCACGCCGATCTTGCGCAGCACCGCCAACGAGGCGTCGCGCATGATCTGGTATTCCTTGTCGGTCAGCGTCTGGGCGGGGGCGACGGTGATCGAATCGCCGGTGTGCACGCCCATCGGGTCGAGGTTTTCGATCGAGCAGACGATGATGCAATTGTCGGCCCGGTCGCGCACCACCTCCATCTCGAACTCCTTCCAGCCCAGCACCGACTCTTCGATCAAGACTTCGCTGACCGGCGACAGATCGAGGCCGCGCTCCAGGATTTCCACCAGCTCCTCGCGGTTGTAGGCGATGCCGCCGCCGCTGCCGCCCAGGGTGAAGGACGGCCGGATGATGGTCGGGAAGCCGATTTCACCGTGTTGGGCCAGCGCTTCCTCCATGGTGTGGGCGACCACCGAGCGCGGGGTTTTCAAACCGATCTCGCGCATCGCCTTGCGGAAACGGTCGCGATCCTCGGCCATGTCGATGGCGTCGGGCGAGGCGCCGATCATCTCCACCCCGTGCTGCTCCAGCACGCCGTGGCGGAACAGGTCCAGCGCGCAGTTCAGCGCGGTCTGGCCGCCCATGGTCGGCAGCAGGGCGTCGGGCCGCTCGCGGGCGATGATGTGGGACACCGTCTGCCAATGGATCGGCTCGATGTAAATCGCGTCGGCCATGTCGGGGTCGGTCATGATGGTGGCGGGGTTGGAGTTGACCAGAATCACCCGGTATCCCTCCTCCCGCAGCGCCTTGCACGCCTGCGCGCCGGAATAGTCGAACTCGCAGGCTTGACCGATCACGATGGGACCGGCGCCGATGATCAGGATGCTTCGTAAATCGGTACGCTTGGGCATGGCTCTACTCGACCGGGCGACAAACCGCGGAGGGTGGCGAAAAGGGACACGGCTAGCAACGGGTCGCGGTACGCGCTTCCAGCAATGCGATGAATCGGTCGAACAGCGGGGCGACATCGTGCGGGCCAGGGCTGGCTTCGGGGTGTCCCTGGAAGCTGAACGCCGGCCGGTCGGTGCGGGCGATACCTTGCAGCGAACCGTCGAACAGAGAGCGGTGCGTGGGGCGCAGATGGGCCGGCAAGCTGGCTTCGTCCACCGCGAAGCCGTGGTTCTGGCTGCTGATCATCACCCGTCCGCCCTCCAGATCCAGCACCGGGTGATTGCCGCCGTGATGGCCGAATTTCATCTTGACGGTGCGCGCCCCGCTGGCCAGCCCGAGCAACTGGTGGCCGAGGCAGATGCCGAAAATCGGCACGCCGACTTCCAGCAGTTCGCGGATGGCGGCGATGGCATAGTCGCAGGGCTCCGGGTCGCCGGGTCCGTTGGAGAGAAATACGCCGTCGGGATTGAGGGCCAAGACCTCGCGCGCCGGCATCTGGGCCGGCACCACGGTGAGACGGCAACCCCGATCTGCCAGCATCCGCAGGATGTTGCGCTTGATGCCGTAGTCGTAGGCGACCACATGGTAGCGCGTGTCGCGCACGACCGAAAACCGGTCCCCGGCCAGTTGCCAGCCGCCCTCGCTCCACTCGTAGGGCGCGGTCGCGCTGACCACTCGCGCCAGATCCATGCCTTTTAGACCGGGAAATTCGCGGGCCAATCGCAAAGCCCGTTCGGCATCGGGAGAGTCGCCCGCCATCAGGCAACCGTTCAAAGCGCCCTTTTCCCGCAGCAAGCGGGTCAGGCGCCGCGTGTCGAGATCGGCGATGGCGACCACGCCCCGCTCGCGCAGATATTGATCCAGCGGTTGTCGGTTGCGCCAGTTGCTGGCCGCGCGCGGACAATCGCGCACCACCAGACCGCTGGCATGGATGCGGCTCGCTTCCTCGTCGCCCCGGTTGGTGCCGACGTTACCGATATGCGGATAGGTCAGCGTGATGATCTGCCGGCAATAGGAGGGATCGGTCAGGATTTCCTGATAGCCGGTGATCGAGGTGTTGAAAACGACTTCGCCCTGGGCGTGGCCATCGGCGCCGATGGACTCGCCCCGGAACAGACTGCCGTCTTCCAGGGCCAGGAGCGCGGGTTTCCTCAAGGGAGCCTCCAGAACGGGCGCACACAAGAAAGGAGCGGTGGGAAATCCGCTCCTTTGGCAAGGGTGCAAAAGGGTGAATCTGACTGGGTTCCGAGTCTACCAAATCACGCCGCGCCGCTCTAGCCGCGAGCGCGGTATCGAAGCTCGCCTCAGCGCAAGCCGAGCACGTCCCGCATGTCGAACAAGCCGGGTTCTCGGCCGGCCAGCCAGGCGGCGGCCCGCACTGCACCATTGGCGAAGGTCATTCGGCTGGAGGCGCGATGGGTGATCTCGACACGCTCGCCCACATCGGCAAAAAGCACGGTGTGTTCGCCGACGATATCGCCCGCCCGCACGGTGGCGAAACCGATGGTGGCGCGGTCGCGCTCGCCGGTGACGCCTTCCCGCCCGTAGACCGCGCACCGTTCCAAATCCCGACCCAGCGCGGTCGCGACGACCTGCCCCATCGCCAGCGCGGTGCCGGAGGGTGCATCCACCTTGTGGCGATGGTGCGCTTCGACGATCTCGACATCCACGCCGTCGCCCAACACCCGCGCCGCCAGCTCCAGCAACTTGAAGCAGAGATTGACGCCGACGCTCATGTTGGGGGCAAAAACGATTGGAATATGCTCGGCGGTACGGCCGATTTCTGCTTTCTGCTCGGATGAAAGGCCGGTCGTTCCGATCACCATCGCCTTGCCCGCCGCCCGACAGAGGGCCAGATGGGCCAATGTCGCCGCTGGCCGGGTGAAATCGATCAATACGTCAAAACGATCCGTCAACGGCGCGAGATCGGTCGCGATGGGCACGTCCAATCGACCGATTCCGGCCACTTCGCCGGCATCGGCGCCCACGAACGCGCTGGTCGGGTGCTCGGAGGCCGCCGTGCAGCGAACACCTTCCGCTCGGTTGCAGGCATCGAGTAATATGCGGCCCATGCGACCGGCGGCGCCGGTGATCGCGACACGAATCATGGCGAACACTCTCCCGTGGAATGGTCAAACGGCTCCGGCCGCCGGATCGAGCCGGCCGCGAGACGCCTCCGGCGCGGAATGCGGGAAGCCAAAAAAGAAAGGGTTACGCAGTGACGTAACCCCTAGTGCGTTGGAGCGGGTGATGGGAATCGAACCCACGCCATCAGCTTGGGAAGCTGAGGTTCTACCATTGAACTACACCCGCAGCATGTTCCGGACAAGTCCGTGCGGCCCTGCCATTAAGGAGGGGCCGCGCCTTTATCGTAACGATAAAAAACAATCATGGCAAGATGTCATCCCGGACGCCATTACCATGACTCGAAAACCATCATTCGGGAATTCGGAAATCTTCTTGGTCCGCTCCGCTTTCGACCGCCTGTTTGAGCCAACCCGGCTTTTTGCCATGACCCGTCCAGGTTTGTTCGGGGTTACCGGGATTGCGGTACTTGGGTTTGCCGGTGGATTTCCGCCTGCGCCCGGAATACTGCAAAATTTCTTCCGGCTGCATGCCGAGCTGGCTGGCTTTGGCCAGCCACTCGTTCCGAATGGTCTCGATTTCATCGATCTTCTTGTACTCGATCTCGTCCTGCGCTCTCTTGATCAAAGCCTGGAGTTCCTCGATGGAAGAGGACTTGATGATGTCTTCGATGGAATTGCTCATAGTCTTGTTTTTGCCGCCGTTAATGTTCGTTGTGAAATGTACGTGATTAGGGTCACAACATCATTGTAAAACATTTCTTTTTATTTTCGCAATTATTTCGATAACATTTTTATTTGATAAACCCACTCGCCGCCCGATCCAAACCGGGGTGAACCCATTCCCCAATCGGATCGCATTTCGGACCCTTATCCCGATGCACTCGACCGACAGCGTCAATGATTCCGGCAAGATCGCGTTTTCCTCTTGCCATCCCGACACGGGGAACGACTTGCCGCGCCGCATCAAAAGCTATGTCCGCCGCCAGAGTCGGATCACCGGGGCCCAACAGCGGGCGCTGGCCGAATCATGGGGGCGCTTCGGGCTCGAAACCGGCTGCACCGCATTTGATCCGAAACGGGCTTTTGGCCGCAGTGCGCCGCTGGTTCTGGAAATCGGTTTCGGCGATGGCGAATCCTTGGCCGCCATGTGCGCGGCCAACCCAGGAATCGATTTTCTCGGGATAGAAGTCCATCGTCCCGGTATCGGGCATTTATTGCTGAGAGCCGTGGCTCTGGGTTTAACCAACCTTCAAGTCATCTGTTCTGACGCGGTGGAGGTAGTGGAACGATATCTGCCGGACGGATGCCTGGATCGCGTTCAGATTTTCTTTCCCGATCCCTGGCCCAAAACGCGCCATCACAAGCGACGCCTCATCCAGCCATCCTTTGTGGCGCTGCTGGTCCGAAAACTTAAGCCAGCCGGGCAACTCCATATCGCGACCGACTGCGAGAGCTATGCCCGCTCGATACTAGACACCCTTCTCGTCGCTTCCGAGCTGGAGAACACAGCAGCCGGTAACGGATTCGCGCAACGCCCGAACTATCGACCCTTAACGAAATTCGAGCGACGTGGCAATAATTTGGGACATAACGTGTGGGAAGTACTATTTAAAAAGCGGACTCACTGCCCGATGACCGATCACTCTCCGCCCAGTTATGCGGGAGAAATAGCGATACTTCTCTAAATTCGACCACCGACCGGGTTTTATCGCCCTGCATGATCGCCCAACGAGCGCTTAACGTCGCCCCGCCAGGAAGAGACATCCGACTTCGGGGCGCCTATCTTCGGGAACACTGCGGGGGTAGACACAAACGTTCGGCAACCGTTCGGGAATGGGGGGCAAGCGCCCTATAATCACTCGGGCCAGATACCGCACCAAGCTCTCCTGGCAATCCAAGCCGAGCCCCGGCGGCTCGGCACTTGAACTGCCCTGGTCGAGCGGCCGGATCCGTTTGCGGGCAACCTCACCCGCAGGAATCGCTCCGGAAGTCATAATTTCTATCCGGGGTGCTGGCTGTTTGCCAAGTTTTTGTCCAGAATAAATGACTATCGCATTCCGCCAAACGAACCTAGCGAACATGGTGGCCGGATCGCTACCCCGAGCATCGCGGGACGGCAAAACCCGAACTTCAGACGGCGACGAGGTTAAGTACATGCTTTTTTGGAACATCTCTGGTAAATCCGGTATCGGGTGGCCCTATCCCTGGATATTGGGGGCGGTTTTGGGGCTGATGGTCGGTCCCGCCTCGGGTCAAGAAGGTTGGGGATCGTTTTCTCAGCCCGATGTCGCCGCCCGAGCCGCCGTGCTGATGAACGCCGACACGGGTGAAATCCTGTTCGCCAAGGAGCCTCATTTGCGCTTGCCGCCCGCCAGCACCACCAAGGTGCTGACCGCGCTGCTGGCCATGGAGCGCCTCGATCCGAACTCCCGCGTGCAGGCCAGCCCCCAAGCCGCCAGCACGGCGCCGAGCCGCATCGGCCTGCGGGCCGGCGAGACCGCTTCGACCCAGGACCTGCTCTACGGATTGTTGCTCAAATCGGGCAACGATGCGGCCGAAACTCTGGCCGAGGCGGCGGGCGGCTCGGTTTATGGCTTTGCCGATCTGATGAACGCCAAAGCCTGGCAAATCGGCGCCCGCGACAGCCACTTCATGAACCCGCACGGCTTGCCGGACGAGGAGCATTACTCCACGGCCTACGATATGGCGTTGATTTTCCGTCACGCCATGAACTATGCAATGTTCTCCGACATCGTGCGCACCCGCAGCGCGACCCTGCGCATCGATTCCGGCCAAGGACCTTACGGGGATTCGCGGCTGGTGCAGGTCGTGAACCACAACCGGTTGCTGTCCTCCTACGAAGGCACCCGCGGCGGCAAGACCGGCTTCACCCTCAAGGCTCGTCGCTGTTTTGTCGGCGAGGTGGATCGTGGCGGCACCCGGTTGATCGTTTCGATCATGAACAGCCCCAACAGCGGAACGCTGTGGCAGGATGCCCGCACCCTGCTCGACTACGGCTTTGCCCGGAGCGGCGTCGGCACGCCTCCGCCCATCATGCAGCCCGACTTCGAGCCGCGGCCCATCCTGGTTCGCAACACGCCAACCACCTCCAAAACGCCGGACTACTTGGTCTGGTCCCGTCCGGCGGGCGAGGATGAGGATCTCGAACCCCCGGCCTCGATTCAACGCAAACCGGCGCCCGCCCGAATGGCCAGCCGCCCGACCCCCGTGCAGGACAACGATTTCGAGCCGGTCGCGACTTCGCCCAAACCGGCGCCCGTTCGGGTCGCCAGCCGCCCGGCCCCCGTGCAGGACGACGATTTAGAGCCGGTCGCGACTTCGCCCAAACCGGCGCCCGCCCAATCGCTTGCCGGTCCAATCGTGGATCAGCCGGCCGTGGTGAGCGGCAGTCTGGCCCGTGTCCTCGCAAGGCGGAAAACGCTCGCGGAATTTTCGGCCGAACCGGTCCCCGCCCCGGCTCGCGCCAAAGCAACCCCCAACACCACTCCGCCCCAGAAGGTCGTGATGGCCTCCGCCAAGACCAAGCCGGCAGCCCTCGCCTCCGCCAAGACCAAACCGGCAACCCTCGCCTCCGCCAAGACCAAACCGGCAACCCTCGCCTCCGCCAAGACCAAACCGGCAACCCTCGCCTCCGCCAAGACCAAACCGGCGGCCGGTTCGCTTCCAAACGCCAAGGCCGACAAACCGGTGGCTGTCGCGGCGATAAAGCCGGATAAGCGCTCGGCTTCCAGGGTGATCGCCCGCGCCGAGCCCACCGTTTCCAAGCTTCCCCAGAAAAGTCCCAAGCGACGGATCTGAAATGGTTTGAGGCGCTATCCTCCCACCGAAACAAAAAGGCGATTCATCGGAATCGCCTTTGTTGACCTAGCCGCTGGCTAGCGGATTACGAGCGCTCGCTCAAATCGGGAACGTCGCGGCGAGCATCGCCGACGTAAAGTTGCCTGGGTCGGCCGATTTTCTGATCCTTTTCGGTGATCATCTCGATCCAGTGACTGATCCAGCCGGCGGTACGGGCGATGGCGAACATCACCGTGAACATCTCGACCGGGATTTTCAGTGCGCTGTAAATGATGCCGGAGTAGAAATCCACGTTCGGATACAGCTTGCGCTCGATGAAGTAAGGATCGCTGAGCGCGATTTCCTCCAGCCGCATGGCCAAATCCAGACGTGGATCGTGGCCGAGGCTCTCCAGCACTTCGTGGCAGATTTTCTTGATGATTCGGGCGCGCGGGTCGAAATTCTTGTAGACGCGATGGCCGAACCCCATCAGTCGCACGCCGCTGTTCTTGTCTTTGACCTTGGCGATAAAGCCATCGATGTTCGACACGTCGCCGATCTGGTCGAGCATCCGAATCACCGCCTCGTTGGCGCCGCCGTGCGCCGGACCCCACAGACAGGCGATGCCCGCCGCGACAGCCGCATAAGGATTGGTGCCGGAGGAGCCCGCCAGCCGTACCGTGGATGTGGACGCATTCTGCTCGTGGTCGGCGTGCAGGGTAAACAGCACGTCCAGCGCCCGCTCGGCCACCGGATTCACCTCGTAGCGCTTGCCGGGCAGGCTGAACATCATGTAGAGCAGATTGCCGGTGTAGCTCAGGTCGTCGCGAGGATAAATCGAGGGATCGCCGATGCTGTGCTTGTAGCAGGCGGCGGCGATGGTCGGCATTTTGGCGATCAACCGGCGAGCGGTGACCATGCGGTCTTCGTAATCCTGGATATTCAGCCGGTCGTGAAAGAACGCAGAGAGCGAGCTGACCGCGGCCGTCATCATCGCCATGGGATGGGCATCGTAGTTGAAGCCGTGGAAAAACCGGCGGAGATTTTCGCGGATTCGGTTATGCCGGGTGATGCTGGTCTCGAAAACCTCCTTTTTTTCGGCGCTGGGCAACTCTCCATACAGCAGCAGATAGCAGACTTCCAGGAAATTGCACCTCTCCGCCAGTTGCTCGATGGGAAAGCCGCGATACAGCAACTCACCCTTGTCGCCGTCCAGGTAGGTGATCGTGCTCTGGCAACTGGCGGTGGACATGAAGCCCGGATCGTAGGTAAAAAACCCAAATTCCTTGGCCAGCCGGCCGATGTCCACTACTGGATGGCCGTAAGTCGGCTCCAGCACCGGCATCTGCACCGTTTTTCCAGTGGCTTCATCCTTAAAGGTGATCGTTGTCATTATTAATACCTCCAAAGTCGGCTGGTGATCGGAGCAGCGAGCACCCTTTCGACGCGCCGGGTGCGCTAGCGAAATCCCGGCCGTCATTTAAGGCACTTTTTCAATGTGGAAAAATATCCTAGCACAAGGGCGCTTGCCCATAAAATTTTCCTCGGCATTTCGTGTTGTCCGGATGCAACCGCGCGCCGCCATGCGGCGTTTTGGCTTGGTCCACGCTCCGGTTCGCTATCGTTACCCCTATCGGTAAACCATTATGGAAACAAGCGGTTTCCAACGGCCGGTCGGCGCGCTCCCGGCACCGCCGGAAGCGGTTTGAGCGAGCGGATAAATGTTGCATCGCAACAATAATCTCGGTATATTGCAATGCAGCAAAATCAACAACCGTTCGTTTTAAAGGAGCACGCCATGGTCGTCGATCTGTTCAATAAAGCGCTGGAAACCCCTCGGGTGATGATGTCGGAGCCGCTGGTCAGAGCCAATCAGCTGTTCGCCGCCAACGTCGAGAAAATGGTGGTGTTCCAGATGAACGCGCTAAAATCCTATCTGGACATCGGCCTCAACCAGATGAAGGCCGCCGCCGAGATCACCGATTTCCAGAGCCTTCAGGATTTTTACAAGCGCCAATCCGAGATCGCCAAGACCGTGCAGCAGAAGCTCATGAACGATGCCAGGGCGATGTCCGACATGGCCGCTCGCTTCAAGACCGAGATGGACAATCTGGCAAAGGCGGCGCTGGAAGACGTGCTGCCCAAGGCCGCTTGAAGCCTTGCGGCCCGCCATCGGTCAACACCCCGTCCCGGCGGGGTGTCCGAGTTCTTGATCCCCCCGCTCGTGAGCATCGCCGAACCCGCGACCGTCGGGGTTTTCGCCGAGCCCTCGGTCCACCGTAAGCTGGCCGCCGATCTGGCCGCCGAACTCGGGCTGCCCCTGGTCAGCGATCCCATCGCCAGCGACTGCTCCCACTGGCTGTGCCTGACGCCGGAGCGCTTGGAGTTGCGAGAGTCGGGACCGGGCGCGCCAGGACCGATTTGCGTCGATTTCGTTCAAGGCCGAGCCGCTCACCGGCGCCGCTTCGGCGGGGGGCAAAACCAGCCGCTCGCCAGGGCGGTCGGGCCGAAACGCCAGCGGACCACGACCGTGGTGGACGCCACCGCCGGCCTGGGCCGAGACGCCTTCGCTCTGGCTTGCCTGGGCTGTAACGTGTGCGCGGTGGAACGGTCGCCGATCATTGCCGCCCTGTTGCGCGACGGCCTGCTGCGCGCCGCGCGGGACCCCGAAATCGGCTCCTGGATTCGGGAGCGGTTGCGCTTGGTCGAAGCGGACAGCCGGGAATTTTTATCGGGCCTTCCGGAGCATCTGTGCCCCGAAGTCGTTTATCTGGACCCGATGTACCCGCATCGGCGAAAGTCGGCGCTGGTGAAAAAGGAAATGCGGCTGCTGCGGCAATTGGTCGGCGCCGATGAGGACGCATCGGGCCTGCTCGCGGTCGCGCTGGGGTGCGCCCGGCGGCGGGTGGTGGTCAAGCGGCCCCGGCTCGCTCCGGCGCTGACGGGACCGCCGCCAGGTTTCCAGATCATCGCGCCCAACACCCGTTTCGATATTTATCCCGTCGGCCGCGAATAGCGGTTGCGACGGTCCCTCCGATCAGCGGGCTGGCGCGCTGGCGACCGACGCGGGGCCTGTCGCCCGGTCCGGTTTTACCATCGGCTGTGGGCCATCTTTCCTCGCCGCATCGACCGGCATCGGAGCCGGCATCACCGAGACCGCAGGCAACATCGCGGGCGCGAACGGCGGCCGGCTCAGGGGCGCGGGTTGGGTCACCGGCGCCACCGCCGGATGGGCCAGTTGACCGTAGACGCGAGTGATCTTCTCGACGTAAGCCCGGGTTTCCGCGTAAGGCGGCACGCCGCCATACCGCAGCACCGCACCTTCCCCAGCGTTGTAACCGGCCAGCGTCAGACGAACATCTCCTCGAAAGTAGGCCAGCAACCACCGCAAATACGCCATGCCGCCATGCAGGTTCTGCACCGGATCGTAGGGGTCTTGCACGCCGAATCGCTGGGCGGTCTCGGGAATCAGTTGCATCAATCCCTGCGCGTCCTTGATCGAGCGGGCTTGGCTGTTGTAGCCGGACTCGGCCTCGATCACCGCCAGCACCAGGGACGGTTGCAAGCCGTAATTCGGCGCCATGCGCGTCACCAGCGCCTCGACTCGGGCTCGCTCTGGCGAAGGCGGACCCCGCCGGATGGCGAGTTGCATGGCCGGCGGTTTTCGCGTCGGGTCCACCGGCTCCGCGCAAGCCGCCCGCTTGACCTTGGTCGGATCGTCCACCCGCGCCAACATTTGCTTGGCGGGCGCATCGCCCTTCGCCGCCGCCAACCGGAACCACGCCGCCGCCTGGGCATCGTCCCGCGCCACGCCGCGGCCGTTGGCGAACATCCAGCCCAACTGATACTGGGCGGGCGCGTGGCCGCGCCGGGCTGCCGCGCAGTACAGTTGCATCGCCCGGCCATAGTCCTGCGCCACGCCTTCGCCGTGCTCGTAGCGGGTCGCCCATTCAGTCTGGACGACCGGCGCCTCTTTGATGAGTTTGAGCCAGTCCGGTCCCGGGCTCGCACTCTGAGCGCTGCCGGGATGGACGGCCACGGCCCAAATCACGAGACAGTATCGTAACTTCATCAAGCCATTTTCCTGTAGACATGAATCATTGCTTATCCTGATCCTAAGCGATTCGGGTCTAAAATTCTATTGTCGCCCCCGGCACGCCGATATCTCATCAAATTCCGTGCCACCTGGCTGAGCCCTCGGTCATTACAAAAAAATGACGGGGCTGGCTGAGAAACCCTGGCCGTTCCTGTAGACTTTTCACTCCGTCATTGAGGACTCAAACACATAATTCGCCGTTGACTGAACCGAATCCAACAGGAGGCCATGATGGTCAGCTACACCACCGAGTCCATTCGCAACATCGCCCTGGCCGGGCATGGCGCGGCTGGAAAAACCACCCTGGTGGAATCCATTTTGCATCACGCCGGCAAACTCCCCGCCCCCGGCACCGTCGAAAAGGGAAACACGGTCTGCGATTTCGACCCGCAGGAAAAAGCCCACCAACACTCGCTCGACTCCGCGCTGGTCCATTTCGACCGCGACGGCGCCCGCATCAACCTGATCGACACCCCTGGCTTTCCGGATTTTCTCGGCCAAGCCATCGCCGTGCTGCCGGCGGTGGAAACGGTCGCCGTGGTGATCAACGCCCAAACCGGCATCGAAGCGGTCACGCAACGCATCATGGAGCGCGCCGGCGAACGCCAGCAATGCCGGATGATCATCGTCAACAAAATCGATGCCGAAAACCTCGATTTGGCGGGCTTGGTAGACCAGATTCAGGAAAGCTTCGGCAGGGAGTGCCTCCCGATCAACCTGCCCGCCCATCGCGGCGCCCAGGTGGTGGACTGTTTCTTCAATCCGACCGGTGACAGCGATTTTTCCAGCGTGGCCGCCACGCATTCCGCCCTGATCGATCAGGTGGTGGAAGTGGACGAAGATCTGATGGCGCTCTATCTGGAGCAGGGCGAGGATCTCCAGCCCGAGCAGTTGCACGCGCCGTTCGAAAAAGCGCTGCGGGAAGGCCATCTGATCCCGATCTGCTTCGTCTCGGCGCGCACCGGGACGGGCGTCAAGGAATTGCTGGACATCTTCGTCAAGCTGCTCCCCAATCCCACCGAGGGCAACCCCGAACCGTTCCTGGAGGGCGAAGGAGACGCGAAGGCGGTGCACCCCGTGTCCGATCCCCAGCGGCACGCGGTGGCGCATGTGTTCAAGGTGCTGATCGATCCGTTCATCGGCAAGCTCGGCATTTTCCGCATTCACCAGGGCACCGTCACCAAGGACAGCCAGCTCTTCATCGGCGACGGCCGCAAACCGTTCAAGGTGAGCCATCTGTTTCATATCCACGGGAAGGAGCACCCTGAAATCGCGGCCGGTATTCCGGGCGACATCTGCGCGGTGGCCAAGGTGGACGACATTCACCGCGACGTGGTGCTGCACGACTCCCACGACGAAGACCAGATCCGTTTGCGGCCGCTGCGTTTCCCCACCCCCCTGTTCGGGCTGGCTATCCGCGCGGCGACCCGCGGCGACGAGCAAAAGCTGTCCGACACCGTCCACAAGCTGTTGGAAGAAGATCCCTGTCTGATGCTGGAGCACAACAGCCACACCAAGGAAACCGTGCTGCGGGGCCTGAGCGATCTGCATCTGCGCATCACGCTGGAAAAGATGCAGCAGCGCTACAACCTGCAAGTCGAAACCAAGCCGCCCAAGATCGCCTACAAGGAAACCATCAGCCAGAACGCCGAGGGCCATCACCGCCACAAGAAACAGACCGGCGGCGCCGGCCAGTTCGGCGAGGTGTTCATGCGCATCGAGCCGCTGCCGCGCGATGCCGGTTTCGAGTTCGTCAGCGCCGTGGTGGGCGGCACCATTCCGACATCGTTCCTGCCGGCGGTGGAAAAGGGCGTGCGCGAAGCCTTGCAAGAAGGCGCCATCGCGGGTTATCCGATGCAGGACGTGCGCGCCATCGCCTACGACGGCAAGTATCATCCGGTCGATTCCAAGGAAATCGCCTTCATCACCGCCGGCCGCGAAGCCTTTTTGGACGCGGTCGGCAAGGCGAAGCCGATCGTGCTGGAGCCCATCGTCAACCTGGAAGTGCGGACGCCGGCCGATTGCGTGGGCGCCATCACCGGCGATCTGTCCAGCCGGCGCGGGCGCATCGCCGGCACCGACGCCGGGCCGCGCGGCATGAGCATCATCAGCGCGCAAGTGCCCTTGGCGGAGCTGGAAGGCTACGAGTCGCAGTTGAAATCGATGACCGGCGGCCACGGTTCCTACAGCATCGAACTGAGCCACTACGACCCGGTGCCCGGCGACATCCAGCAAAAGCTGCAAGCCGCGCACAAGAAGCAACAGCACGACAGCTAAGCGCCCCACGCGCAAGCCGCAATCGACTCCAGCTTGCATCTTATATTCCCAGTGTTAAACTGGGAATATAAGAGTTGTATAGAAAATCCGGGCGATTCGGTGGATTTCGGCGCAATCGCCTGTGCAACCGCATAACAAATTTCTACGCGATATGTACAGGGCACCAAGTCCGTCCATCGGCATCGCCAGAGGTGAGTCATGAGCCACACGATTCGCAGCGTTCGGAATTTCGGCATTTACTCGCTGCCCGCCTTGCTGCTCGCGATCGCGGGGGCTTTGCTGATGGCCCTGCTGTACTACCCTGCTCCGGCGGCCGTCGCGGCCGTCGAAGCGCGAACTCCCGGCGATCTGGATCAAGGCGACCGGCAAACCCGCGCCGACGCTTTGTTCGCGGCGATGCTGGCGGACGCCTTGCGCCAGCTCCGGCCAGAGCGGGACATCCAGGCGCGAACCCTGATGTATCGCTACCCGCACAATCCCTTCTCGGCGGAACGACCGGCCTTGCTGCGGATAGCGCCTTCAGCCAGGGAGAGTGCCGGCGACGCCTCCAGCCGCCCCAAGCCGATCTGGTTATAGCTCCAGCCAGCGAGCCGGGCCGGCCGATTCGCGCCACGCGGGCCTCGGCGCCTTCCGGTCGGTTTCGTTGGCGCCCCCCCGTCTCACCGCTCCCGCAGCGCCTGTCGGTACGCCTCCAACACCTCTCCGCCGAAACAGACCAGATAAACGGCGGCGACTCGATCATCGCCGGCGAGAAATTGCCGGACTTCCCGCACCGCGATGGCGGCGGCTTCGTCCAAGGGATAGCCGTAAACCCCGCAACTGATCGCGGGAAAGGCGATGGTGCGGACACCGTGAGCCACCGCCAGCTCCAGGCAATTCCGGTAGCAGGCCGCCAGCAATTCCGGCTCGCCCTGGTCGCCGCCCTGCCAGATCGGGCCAACGGTATGAATGACGTGGCGAGCCGGCAACCGATAGCCTCGCGTCATCTTTGCCTGACCGGTTTCGCAACCGCCCAAGGTCCGGCATTCGGCCAACAATTCCGGCCCGGCGGCACGGTGAATCGCCCCGTCCACGCCGCCGCCCCCCAGCAGCGAACGGTTGGCCGCATTGACGATGGCATCCACCGGTAACCGGGTGATGTCGTCCGAAACGATCTGGATGCGATCGGGGTTCGCGGTCATGCCGATTCTCTCTAAATCTCCACCATTTCAAAATCGTCCTTGGTGGCGCCGCATTCGGGACAGGTCCACGTCAGCGGCACGTCTTCCCAAGAGGTGCCCGGCGGAATACCATCTTCGGGCCAGCCTTTTTCCTCATCATAAATAAATCCGCAAATCAAGCACATGTATTTCTTCATTTCGCTCGCGTTGTCCATTTGAGTCATTCGGTGACGGTTATTGTCCCACGCCGGCGAATCCCGAAAAACCCGCCGCGTTTGTTAAAATCCGCTTTACCGCGCAGCCGACCGCAATCCGGTCAGGAGTTTTTCGCTTGATCCCAGCCAACCCCGCAACTCTCCCCGTCGTCTTGACCTTGGCCGGGAACGATCCCAGCGGCGGCGCCGGCCTTTCCGCCGACATCGAAACCATCGTCAGCCTCGGCTGTCATCCCGCCCCCGTCGTGACCGCCCTGACCGTGCAAGACACCCGCAACGTGCGGGCGCTGCTGCCGGTCGACCCGGAGCAGGTCTTGGCCCAGGCTCGCGCGGTGTTGGACGACATGCCGGTGGCGGCGTTCAAGATCGGCGTCATCGGCAGCGCCGAAAACGCCGCCGCCATCCATGGCCTGTTGACCGCCCATCCCGCCATTCCGGTGGTGCTCGATCCGGTGCTGGCGGCGGGCGGCGGCACCGAGCTGGCCGGCAAGGCGCTGATCGAGGTCATCCAAACCCTGCTGCTACCTCTGACCACCGTCCTGACGCCCAACAGCGTCGAGGCCCGCCGGTTGGCGCCGGAAGCCGACACCCTGAACGCCTGCGCCATGGCCTTGCTGGCGCGCGGCTGCCAATACGTCCTGATCAGCGGCGGGCACGAACCGACCGAGGACGTGATCAACACCCTGTATGGCAACAACCGCTCGCTGGAAACCTTCCACTGGCCGCGTCTGTCCAACGAGTATCACGGCTCCGGCTGCACCTTGGCCGCCGCCATCGCCGCCCTGCTCGCCCAAGGCCACGAATTGTATTCGGGCTCTCCCAACTCCGCCATCTACCGGGCTCAAAACTACACTTGGCGCTCCCTACAGGCCGGCTATCGGGCCGGTGGCGGGCAGTTGCTTCCCAACCGGCTGTTCTGGGCTCGCCACTTCCCGAGATCGACCATGAACAAACCGCCTTGCAGCGGCCTCTATGCGGTCACCGACGCCTCGCTGCTGTCCGATGATCGCCTGACGGCGGCGGTCGAACAGGCCATCTTGGGCGGCGCCCGCCTCGTCCAGTATCGCGACAAGAGCGGCGACGGCGCCCGGCGACGCCTCCAAGCGCGGGCGCTCAACGCGCTGTGCCGACGCCACCGGATCCCGCTGATCGTCAACGACGATGTGGATCTGGCGGCCCGAGTCGGCGCGGCGGGCGTCCACATCGGCAAGGACGATCCGGCGCTGGCGACCGCCCGCGCCCGGTTGGGCGAAGCCGCTCTGATCGGCGTATCCTGCTACGACCGGCTGGACTTGGCGCTGGACGCCGAACGCGCCGGGGCCGATTATGTGGCGTTTGGCGCATTTTTCCCTTCCCCGACCAAGCCGGCGGAGATCCGTGCGCCGCTCGATCTGCTACGGGAAGCCCGCGCCACCTTGCGGATACCCATCGTCGCCATCGGCGGCATCACTCCAGAGAATGCACCGTCGCTGCTGGAGGCGGGCGCCGACTCGCTGGCCGTGGTCAGCGCGGTGTTCGCCCAACCTGACATTCGGGCCGCCGCCCGTCGCTTCGCCGCCCTGTTCGCTCGAGGAATACCGACATGAGCCGTTCCGAAGATCTGTTTAGCGAAGCCCAACGCTACATTCCCGGCGGCGTCAACTCGCCGGTGCGCGCCTTTCGCGGGGTCGGCGGCACGCCGATTTTCTTCAAGCGCGGCGAGGGCGCTTATCTGTACGACGAGGACGACCGCCGCTACATCGATTACGTCGGCTCCTGGGGGCCGATGATCGCCGGCCACGCCCACCCGGCGGTGGTCCGCGCCGTCCAGGAAGCGGCCGCCAACGGCTTGAGCTTCGGCGCCCCCACCGCGCTGGAAACCGCCATGGCGCGCAAAATTCGGGAACTCGTTCCGTCCATGGAACTGGTGCGGATGTGCAACTCCGGCACCGAGGCCACCATGAGCGCCATCCGTCTAGCCCGTGGTTTCACCTCCCGCAACACCATCGTCAAATTCGAAGGCTGCTACCACGGCCACTCCGATTCGCTGCTGGTCAAGGCCGGTTCCGGCGCGCTGACTCTGGGCGTGCCGACCTCGCCCGGCGTGCCGGCGGCGCTGGCGGCTTATACCCTCACTCTGCCCTACAACAACCTGTTGCAGGTCCGCGAGGTGTTCAGCAAGATCGGCGAGGAAATCGCCGGGATCATCGTCGAGCCGGTCGCCGGCAACATGAACTGCATCCCGCCCGCGCCCGGTTTTCTGGCGGGGCTGCGCCAACTGTGCGACCGCTATGGCAACGTGCTGATTTTCGATGAGGTGATGACCGGGTTCCGGGTCGCGCCGGGCGGCGCGCAGGAGCTGTATAACGTCAAGCCGGATCTAACCACGCTCGGCAAGATCATCGGCGGCGGGATGCCGGTCGGCGCGTTTGGCGGCAAGCGGGCGATCATGGAAAAACTGGCGCCGCTGGGGCCGATCTATCAGGCCGGCACGCTGTCGGGCAATCCGGTGGCGATGGCCGCCGGGCTGGCGACGCTGGAGCTGATTTCCGCGCCCGGTTTCCACGACGATCTCGCAGCTAAAACCCAACGCTTGTGCGACGAGTTGGTCACCGCCGCCCGCGAAGCCGGCGTGCTGTTGACGGCGAACTCTGTCGGTGGGATGTTCGGCATTTTTTTCACCGAGGAACCGGTCACCGCTTACGCGCAAGCGGTCGCCTGCGACATCGAGCGGTTCAAGGTGTTCTTCCACGCCATGTTGGCGGAGGGCGTGTATCTCGCCCCGTCGGCTTTCGAGGCGGGATTCCTGTCGTCGGCGCACACCGATGAAGACATCGAGGCGACCATCTCGGCCGCTTGGCGGGTGTTCGCGCGCATATAAAGATTTTATCTGGAGGATTTTCCATGTCCCGACCCGCCGAGCAGTTCGTCACCGCCGCCGACTATCTGGCGCTGGAACGTCAGGCCGAAACCAAGAGCGAGTACCTTAACGGTCAGATCTACGCGATGAGCGGCGCCAGCCGCAGCCACAACCGAATTACCGTGAATCTAACCCGCCGGCTGGGCAACCAACTCAGCGGCAAACCGTGCGAACCCTTCGCTAACGATATGCGGGTCAAGGTAAGCCCCACCGGCCTGTACACCTACCCGGATGTCGTGGTCGCTTGCGGTGAGCCGCGCTTCGAAGACCAGCATGTCGATACCTTGCTCGATCCCACGGTCATCATCGAAGTGCTGTCGGATAGCACCGAGGCTTATGACCGGGGCGACAAATTCGCCCACTACCGCGCGCTGGAATCGCTCACCGACTATCTGCTGGTGGCCCAGGACAAACCGCGAATCGAGCACTACTCCCGGCAACCGGACGGTCGATGGCTCTATTCCGTCGCCGATGGGCCGGATGGCCGCATGGAAATTGCCGCAATCGGCTGCGTGCTGCATTTGGCCGAAGTCTACGACCGAGTGGAATTTCCGGAGACCGAACCAACCGCGCATCCGATATAGCGCCATGGAAACACGACAAAGGCCCCGTTTGGGGCCTTTCGGTTTGGTGTTCGGCGACGAAGGTTCAACGGCGCAACCGCCAATTGGCCAACAAGCCGACCGCTCCCAAGCTCAGAAACAACAACAGGTTCCATGTCGGCATGCTCAACCCCAGCAAGCTCCAATCCACCTTGGCGCACTCGCCGGAACCGGTCAACACTTCCCGCAGCGTCTCGCCGAGCGGAAAGGTTTGCAGCATATAATCCAAGTTCGGCCCACAGCGCGGCGCCTCTTCGGGGGGGAGATGCTGCAACCAGACATGCCGGGCGGCGATGACCGCGCCGACCGTCGCCGTCAGGTCGATCAGTACGCCATACGCTTTCGCGCCCCAGCCGCGCGGGTCGTGAATCGCCGCCGCCAGAAACACCGATCCGACCGCCATCAAAGCCAAGCGCTGGAAAATGCACAGCGGGCAGGGCTCGAATCCCTGAACGTGCTGGGCGTAATAGGCATAGCCCAGCCCGCAGGCGCACACCAGGAAACCCAGAAAATTGAGCGATCGGCGAGAGAGCCAACCATCGCTACCGGCACTGGCAGCATTCATCATTCGAGAATCGGGCATGGCAACTTCCATTAGCGTTTGAATGTGGGGGCTCAACGATCCGAATGTCCCAGCGAGCGATCCGGCGCGATGCGGTCGCGGACCCGCTGTTTGATTTCCTTCGCTTCGGGGAACCGTCCCTCCTGCTTGCGCGACCAGATCAGCTCGTCGTTCAACCGGATATCGAACACGCCGCCCGTACCGGGCCGCAACGCCACCTCCCCCAACTCCTCCTCGAAGGTGGTCAATAGCTCCTGCGCCAGCCAAGCGGCTCGCAGCAGCCAGCGACATTGGGTGCAATAGGTGATGCTCGCTCGCGGTTTTGGTTCCATGTTCGCCCCGTCACAGCTTGTCGAGATAAGCCACGCCACCCAGTTGCCCCATCTGCCGCTCGATCCAACGCTGGCGCTTGAGCACGTATCCCGAGGGCTTATCCGCCCGGTAACGCAGCGGATTGGGCAACACCGCCGCCAAGCGCGCCGCTTCGTCGGCGGTCAGCCGGGCGGCGGGCTTGCCGAAAAACCGCCGGCTGGCGGCTTCCACACCGAAGGTATAGTCGCCGAATTCGGCGATATTGAGATAGACCTCCAAAATCCGCTCCTTGGACCAAAGCAGCTCCAACAATACCGTGAACCAGGCCTCCAGCCCTTTGCGGACGAAGCTGCGACCCGACCACAGGAACAGATTTTTCGCCACCTGCTGGCTGATGGTGCTGGCACCGCGCAACGGTTTACCTTCTTCCCGATCTTCCAGCGCGTCCTGAATTTCCACGAGGTCGAAGCCATGGTGGACGGGAAATCGCTGATCTTCTGCGGCGATCACCGCCAGCGCGGCATGGGGCGAAATGGCCGGATACGCCGTCCAGTCGTAGCGGACCGTGGCGCCAGCACCCGCCCACGACGCCTTAACCCAGTTCTGGACGATCACGCTAGAGGTCGGCAACGGCAGCCAGCGCAATATCAAAACCAACAGCAGCGAACCGGCCAGAAAGATCCATGTCGCTTTCCACAAACCACGCCCGATTCGGACCCACCAACGCTGTTTCGATGCCGGCGACCGCCGGGCGGCTTTGCGCCGGAACGGCCATTTCCATGATCGTCCCTTCAAAAAATGCCCCACGCCACCCCCGAAGCCATGGTTTCCCCCAATTCCTCGCAGCGTTGCAGCACGGCGGCGGTCAGCTCGCCTCGGGCGATGATCGGATCGCACACGGGCTTGAACGGATAACCGCGGGCGATGCGTTCGATGCCGGTCAAAGCGCCGGTTCCATCGTTACCGGCGCTGATGAACACCGCGTAGGGCAATCCGCCAATTTTGCCTTGAGCCGGGTAATAGGTGCGATCCAGAAAATTTTTTAGCGCCCCGGACATGTAGCCGAAATTCTCCGGCGTGCCCAACAGCAAACCCTGCGCCCACAGCAGATCCTCCAGCCCGGCGCGCAACGCCATTCTCAGGCGGGTTTCGACTTCCGGCACCCGCCGGGCACCGCGCAGCACCGCCCTCGCCATGGTTCGGGTATGGCCGGTCTGGGTATGGTAGACGATCAGCAGATGCTTGCGCGGCTCGGTCATGACAGCGCCCGGAAGAGGGTGCCGAAATCGGAGCGCCGCCGGCCCGCCATCTCAGACGCTCTGGCCGAGACCGGGCGATTTGCACCACGCAATCGCCCGTTCCAAACGATCGTTTCCCCAGAACATCTCTCGGCCGACGATGAAAGTCGGTGCGCCGAACAGGCCGACGGTCGCCGCCTGTTCGGTTTGCGACCGCAACAGATCTTTAGTGGCCGGCGCCAAGGCGTGCGCGATGCTATCGTTCGCCGACACTCCAGCCCGGTCGAGACACATCGCGATGACCTCGCGCTCGGAGATATCGAGATCGTCGGCAAAGTTGGCGCGAAACACTTGCCGCGCGAATTCGGGAAGCCAGGGTTCCGACGCGAAAGCGCAGGCGACTCGCGCGGCCAGCACGCTGTTGCGGGGAAAAATCGAGGGTCGGCGCAACGGTATCTTCAAATCCGCGCAGATGCGTTCGAGATCGCGCCACATATAGCGGCCCTGGACGGGATAGACATTGAACGGCGAGTCGGTCCAGCCCTGCCGCCGAAAGATCGGTCCCAGCAGAAACGGTTTCCAGACGACGGCAATATCTTCTTCACGCGCCAGCGCCTCGATCCTCATCGCGGCGGGATAGCTGTAGGTGCTGGCGAATTCAAACCAGAATTCGAGGGTTGCCATGCCGGATGCTTTCGGATAAGCGTGGGGGAGGCGGCGCGTCACGCGAGCCGGCGAGGCGGTCCCCGATCATCCCCTTGCCGCGCCATGGGATTTCCGCTATGGTTGCGAGTCTTTTCAGAAGGCCGAAAACGGCTTGCCAGCGAGGTTTTATGTCGAAAGAAGACCATATCGAGATGGAGGGCACCGTGGTGGACACCCTGCCCAACACCATGTTCAGAGTAAAATTGGAAAACGGCCATGTGGTTACGGCCCATATCTCGGGCCGGATGCGCAAGCACTACATCCGTATCCTGACCGGCGACAAGGTGAAGGTCGAACTGACCCCTTATGACTTGAGCAAGGGGCGCATCACCTATCGCGGGCGCTGAGCGATCCCCACCGCACTCCTTTCTCCTGCCAAACCGGACAGCCCGCAACCCATCCCCCGCAGGTTGCCGACTGTAATCGCGCTTTTCCCTACGGTACCGCCTCTTCCTCGGCAATTTCCACTTGCAGGTCGCCATCGCGCACGGTGACGGTGACGTGGCCGCCGTTCACCAGCCGGCCGAACAGCAGCTCTTCGGCCAGCCGCCGCTTGATGCTCTCCTGGATGATCCGCGCCATCGGCCGCGCGCCCATCTTGGGATCGTAGCCGCGCTCGGCCAGCCACGCCCGACCCTCCCGATCCACGTCCACGGTGACTTTCTTGGACTCCAACTGCGCTTCCAGCTCGATCAGGAACTTGTCCACCACCTGCGCGATGGTGGCCGGGGTCAACCCCTTGAACTGGACGATGGCGTCCAGGCGGTTGCGGAACTCCGGCGAGAACAAGCGCTTGATGGCTTCCAGCCCGTCCGTGCTGTGATCCTGTAGCGTGAAGCCGATCGAGGGCCGGTCCATTTGCTCGGCGCCGGCGTTGGTGGTCATGACGACGATGACGTTGCGGAAATCGGCCTTGCGGCCGTTGTTGTCGGTCAGCGTGCCGTGATCCATCACCTGCAACAGCAGGTTGAACACGTCGGGATGCGACTTTTCGACCTCGTCCAGCAACAGAACCGCGTGCGGATGCTTGAGGATGGCGTCGGTCAGCAAGCCGCCCTGGTCGAAACCGACGTAACCGGGCGGCGCCCCGATCAGCCGCGAAACGGTGTGCCGTTCCATGTACTCGGACATGTCGAACCGGATCAGCTCGATCCCCATGATCCGGGCGAGCTGGCGGGTGACTTCGGTCTTGCCCACCCCGGTCGGCCCGGCGAACAGGAACGAGCCGATGGGTTTTTGCTCGTTGCCCAAGCCCGGCGCGAGCCATCTTGATGGCGTTGGCCAGCATGTCGATGGCCTCGTCCTGACCGAACACCACCAGCTTCAGATCGCGCTCCAGGTTGCGCAGCACGTCCTTGTCCGACGACGACACCGTCTTGGGCGGAATGCGGGCGATCTTGGCGATGATGGTCTCGACATCGGTGACGTTGA
Organism: Candidatus Competibacter sp.; assembly: GCA_037045685.1. GTDB lineage: Bacteria > Pseudomonadota > Gammaproteobacteria > Competibacterales > Competibacteraceae > Competibacter_A. The sequence continues at coordinate 50,771 of JBAOII010000011.1, read as the reverse complement.
TGACCTTCTTGCGTTTGGCGACCGGCAGCAGCCGTTGGCTGGCGCCGGCCTCGTCGATCACGTCGATGGCCTTGTCGGGCAAGTGGCGGTCGTTGATGTAGCGCGCCGACAGCTCCACCGCCGCGCGCAACGCCTTGTCGGCGTACTTGACGTCGTGATGCTCCTCGAAGCGGGTTTTGAGGCCGCGCAGAATCTGGTACGTCTCCTCGATGGACGGCTCGGTCACGTCGATTTTCTGGAAGCGCCGCGCCAGCGCCCGATCCTTCTCGAAGATGCCGCGATACTCCTGATAGGTGGTCGAACCGATGCACTTCAGGTCGCCCGAGGCCAGCATCGGCTTGATCAGGTTCGAGGCGTCCATCACGCCGCCGGAAGCCGCGCCCGCGCCGATGATGGTGTGGATCTCGTCGATGAACAGGATGGCGTTGCGCTCCTTGCGCAGTTGCGCCAGCACCGCCTTCAGCCGCTTCTCGAAATCGCCGCGATACTTGGTCCCCGCCACCAGCGAGCCCAAATCCAGGGCGTAAATCGTGGCGTTGCGCAGCACGTCCGGCACCTCGCCATCCACGATCATCTTGGCCAGACCCTCGGCGATGGCGGTTTTGCCGACGCCGGCCTCGCCGACGAACAGCGGGTTGTTCTTGCGCCGCCGGCAGAGAATCTGGACGGTCCGCTCGACCTCCTCGCGCCGGCCGATCAAGGGATCGATGCGGCCCTGCCGCGCCAGCTCGTTGAGGTTGGACGCGAAGTTCTCCAGCGGCTTGGCGTTCTGGTTTTCGGCGTTCTCCTCGTTTTGCGGCGGCGCCGACTCCTGCTCCTCGGAAATTTTGGAAATGCCGTGGGAAATGAAATTCACCACGTCCAGCCGGCTGACTTCCTGCTGCTTGAGCAAGAACACCGCCTGGGATTCCTGCTCGCCGAAAATCGCGACCAGCACGTTGGCGCCGGTGACTTCCTTGTTGCCGGATGATTGAACGTGCAGCACCGCCCGCTGCAACACGCGCTGGAATCCCAGCGTCGGCTGGGTCTCGCGGGGATCGTCCGAACTCAGCACCGGGGTGTTCTCGCGGATGAACCCTTGCAAATCGCGTTTCAGCTTGTCCAGATGGGCGCCGCAGGCCCGCAGCACCTCGGCCGCCGCCGGATTGTCCAGCAGCGCCAAGAGCAGATGTTCCACGGTCATGAACTCATGGCGCCGATCCCGCGCCTCGCGGAAAGCAAGATTGATGGAGAATTCCAGGTCCTTGCTCAACATAAATCACACCTCGAATCGCGCTGGGGTGGTTATTTTGATTCAAGCCTCTTCCATGGTGCACAACAACGGATGCTGGTGTCGGCGGGAGAACTCGTTCACCTGCGCCACCTTGGTTTCCGCAATCTCATGAGTATAGACCCCGCACACCCCGCGACCACGGGTATGAACGTGCAACATCACCTGAGTCGCCTTTTCCCGGTTCATCCCGAAAAAGTTTTCCAATATCCGCACCACGAAATCCATGGGGGTATAGTCGTCGTTCAGCAACACCACCTTGAACAGCGGCGGCTGCTTGAGTTCGGGCCGGGCGGGTTCTACAACCAAACCGCGATCTTGGTCGGGAGACGATGGATATTCCTTGCTCATAGCGTTGCTTGAAACGTCTGACGAGGGGTACAGCGCCCGAAACCGACGCGAATTCGCGGGATGTTTCGCTCGTTGTCTCGACTAACACAGCTTAGATGATACCCGTCCCACAAGTTTCCTCAAGAGCTATCGGCGGGCGATAACCCCGGCCGGCCGTCAGGGATTCCGGCCCGCTCGTCGAGCGGTGGCCAGCGCGAGACCATGGCTCTGATATCGTGCAAAAAAGGCTTGCTCAACCAGCTCAAACAGTCGGCCATGCCCGCCGCAAAGGGCCGTTCCCGGTCGTCAGCGCGGGCAGAATCATCGCCGGCTCGGCTGGACGATCCGCGCCGGCTTGCGGTGAGCGGGGGCTCGGATGAGTCCCATCACCCGCGACCGTCGGTCAAGCGTTGATTCGGACAACAAAACGACTTTATGGGGCCGGATCGGCCGGGCCATTCATCCGCCAAACCGATATGCATCCACCTGTCGGGTCGGGCAGTTGGGCCTCAACCGTATCCTCACACTTTGTAGCCTCGTGTCCTCATAGCTTCCCACGCGCCAGTCCAGAAGCGTTGACCGTGCTTTGTCAGATGGTCCGCGAGGATATTGACGTCCGTCTCGGATTGCGGCGCGTACTCGTTAGTCACCGCTTTTCCGAGACTGACCCCTTTATAGTCGTGCAGCTTCTCCGCCGACCATTTCGGTGTCACATAGTGCATCAGTTCGTGATAAATGACTTTCGCCAAAAATGTGGGAGGCGCTTTTTTGTTCACGAAGACACCCTTGGGATTCCTCTCCAAGGTATCGACCCGAATGAACTCGCCATCCGCGCCGACAATTTCCTCATCACCGACATAGACTTCGCTGCAAGACTGCCCGCCAGAAGGCGGCGAAGTCAATCCACCCGCATCTTTCCGATGGCCGCTCTTGCCGAAATCGGTCCCGACAAAACCATAATTCGGGGTGGGCACCACATAGATCGCGAGATCTCTGGCGGTGATCGGCGGTATCGTGTACCGATTGTTGACCGACACCGAGCCGAATTTGACCTTATTATTCGCGTCGTACAACCCGACAACCGGTTTCATCAAAGTTGAAACTTGCGAGCACAATTCGGCCCAACTGTAATGCAACTGATATGGGTTGAGCAGCCAGATTTGCAAAGCCATATCGCGCTCCAATAATTTCGGTTTCGGTGGACGGATCGAGCCGCAACTTATGATTCAATGATAGCAGTCGCCGAGACCGATACCCCGAATCGCTCGCGCCGCTTTACCGCCCCAACACCGGCGCTAAAAACTGGCCGGTATGGCTGTCCGGGATGACGGACAATCGTCCTCCGGCGTGCCCACCGCCACCACTTCCCCGCCGCCGCCGCCGCCTTCCGGCCCCAAATCGATGATCCAGTCGGCGGTCTTGATCACGTCCAGGTTATGCTCGATCACCACAATCGTGTTGCCCCGGTCCCGCAACTCGTGCAGCACTTTCAGCAACTGCTCGATGTCGTGGAAGTGCAGGCCGGTGGTCGGTTCGTCGAGGATGTAGAGGGTCTGGCCGGTGTCGCGCTTGGACAGCTCGCGGGCCAGCTTCACCCGCTGCGCCTCGCCGCCGGACAGCGTCGTCGCATTCTGGCCGAGCCGGATGTAGCTCAGCCCCACGTCGGTCAGCGTTTGCAGCTTGCGCGCCACCATCGGCACCGCCTGATAGAACGCCAAGGCATCCTCGACCGTCATCTCCAGCACCTCATGGATGTTGCGGCCCTTGTAGCGGATGTCCAGCGTTTCCCGGTTGTAGCGTTGCCCCTTGCACACGTCGCACGGGCACGTAGATGTCCGGCAGGAAATGCATCGCCACCTGAATCACGCCGTCGCCCTGGCAGGCCTCGCAGCGCCCGCCCTTGACGTTGAAGCTGAACCGGCCCGGCTGATAGCCGCGCGAGCGCGATTCGGGCACCCCGGCGAACAGCTCGCGGATCGGCGTGAACAGGCCGGTGTACGTCGCCGGATTGGAGCGCGGGGTGCGGCCGATGGGGCTCTGGTCGATGTTCACCACCTTGTCCAACTGCTCCAGCCCCAGCAGATCGCGGCAGGGCGCGGGCGACTCGTTGGCGTTGTTCAGATCGCGGGCGGCGTAGCGGTACAGGGTGTCGTTGATCAGCGTGGACTTGCCGGAGCCGGAGACGCCGGTGATGCAAGTCAGCAGCCCCAGCGGAATATCCACCGCAAGATTTTTCAGGTTATTGCCGCTGGCGCCGACGATACGCAGTCGCTTCTTGGCATCGGGTGCGGTGCGCTTGGCCGGCAATTCGATCCGCCGCCGGCCGCCGAGATAAGCGCCGGTCAGCGAGTCGGGATGGGCCACGATGTCGGCGGGCGTCCCCTGCGCCACCACCCGGCCGCCGTGAACGCCCGCGCCCGGCCCCATGTCCACGACGTGATCGGCGGTGCGAATCGCGTCCTCGTCGTGCTCGACCACGATCACCGTGTTGCCCAGATCGCGCAGCCGCAACAGGCTGGCCAGCAGCCGGGCGTTGTCGCGCTGGTGCAGGCCGATGGACGGCTCGTCCAGCACGTACATCACCCCGACCAAGCCCGCGCCGATCTGCGACGCCAGCCGGATGCGTTGTGCCTCGCCGCCGGACAGGGTGTCGGCGCTGCGCTCCAGGCTCAGATAATCCAGCCCGACATTGACCAGGAAATTCAGCCGCTCGCCGATTTCCTTGACGATCTTGACCGCGATTTCGCCGCGCCGGCCCGGCAGATTCAATTGCGCGAAAAACTCCCGCGCCGCGCCGATGGGCAGCGCGACGATCTCCGGCACGCTCCGACCGGCGACGAACACATGCCGGGCGGAACGGGTCAAGCGCGCGCCCCGACAGGACGGACAGGGCTGGCTGCTGAGATATTTCGCCAGCTCGTCGCGCACCAGGTTCGATTCGGTTTCCCGATAGCGGCGCTCCATGGTGGGAATCACGCCTTCGAACGCATGGCGGCGGTGGGTGGTTTCGCCGCGACTGTTCTGGTAGTCGAAATCGATCGCTTCGCCGCCGCTGCCGTGCAGGATGACCTTGCGGATGCGCTCCGGCAACTCCTGGAACGGCGCGTCCACCTCGAAGCGAAAATGCCGCGCCAACGCCTTGATCAATTGAAAATAATGGAAATTATCGCGATCCCAGCCCCGCACCGCGCCGCGCGCCAGACTCAGATGCGGGTGCGCCACCACCCGTTCGGGATCGAAAAACTGCTTGACCCCCAAGCCGTCGCACGCCGGACAAGCGCCGACCGGGTTGTTGAAGGAGAACAGGCGCGGCTCCAGCTCGCTCAGGCTGTAACCGCAGACGGGACAGGCGAAGCCGGCGGAAAACAGCAGCTCCGCCCGCTCCGGCTCGTCCAGGAACGCCACTCGCGCGATACCGTCGGCCAGTTTCAGCGCGGTCTCGAACGATTCCGCCAGCCGTAGACCCGAGATCGTCGCGGACCTTGAACCGGTCCACCACCACCTCGATGGTGTGCTTGCGGCGCAAATCCAGCGGCGGCGGGCTGTCCAGTTCGATCACCTCGCCGTCGATCCGGGCGCGCAGAAAACCTTGGGCCAGCAACTCCTGCAACAGCTTGACGTGCTCGCCCTTGCGCTCCTTGACCACCGGCGCCAGCAGCATCAAGCCGACTCGCCTTCCGGCAACGCCAGCACCTGATCCACCATCTGGCCGACGGTCTGGGCGTCCAGGTCGATGGCGTGATCCGGGCAGCGGGGAATGCCGGCCCGCGCGTACAGCAGTCGCAGATAGTCGTAAATCTCGGTAATCGTCCCGACCGTGGAGCGGGGATTGTGCGAGGTGGATTTCTGCTCGATGGAAATCGCCGGCGACAGCCCTTCGATATGATCCACGTCCGGTTTTTCCATCAGCGACAGAAATTGCCGGGCGTAGGCGGACAGCGATTCGACGTAGCGGCGCTGGCCTTCCGCGTAGAGCGTGTCGAACGCCAGCGAGGATTTGCCGGACCCGGACAGGCCGGTGATCACGATCAGCCGGTCGCGGGGCAGATCGAGATCGACGTTCTGGAGATTGTGAGTGCGAGCGCCGCGAATCTTGATGGTGTCCATGCGAGAAATCGGGAGTGGTCGGATTTGAAGGTCGCCATGATAGCGCCCAATCAGCGGGAAGCGTTGACCGTTGGCCGACCGCTCAATAGAAATTGGCTATCATTATCTTTGTTTTATTTGACTTTATATAAACCTTACGATTTGCAATAGTGAATGGCACGGGCAACGCGAACCGTATCGCTCGCGGGATTTCAAATCTGTCCGTGACTATGAATTTCTCGATGAATGACACCGATCCGCAACCGAGCAGGAGAGCGCCATGAGCGACCAAAAGAAATTGACCACCAATGCCGGGTGTCCCGTCGCCCACAATCAGAACGTAATGACTGCGGGACCCCGTGGCCCGCAACTGTTGCAGGACGTCTGGTTTCTGGAAAAACTCGCCCACTTCGACCGCGAAGTCATCCCCGAGCGGCGGATGCACGCCAAAGGCTCCGGCGCCTACGGCACTTTCACGGTGACGAACGACATCACGCGGTACACGCGGGCGAAAATCTTCTCCCAAGTCGGCAAGAAAACCGAGCTGTTCGCCCGCTTCACCACCGTGGCCGGCGAGCGCGGCGCGGCCGACGCCGAGCGCGACATTCGCGGTTTCGCGGTGAAGTTTTACACCGAGGAAGGCAACTGGGATCTGGTCGGCAACAACACACCGGTGTTCTTCCTGCGCGATCCGCTCAAGTTTCCCGACCTCAACCACGCGGTCAAGCGCGACCCGCGCACCAACCTGCGCAGCGCCAAAAACAACTGGGACTTCTGGACCTCGCTGCCCGAGGCCCTGCACCAGATCACTATCGTTATGTCGGATCGCGGCATTCCGGCGACTTACCGCCACATGCACGGCTTCGGCAGCCACACCTTCAGCTTCATCAACGCCAAGAAGGAACGCTACTGGGTCAAGTTCCACTTCAAGTCGCAGCAAGGCATCAAGAACCTGACCGACGCCGAAGCGGAAGCCCTCATCGGCAAGGATCGCGAGAGCCACCAGCGCGACCTGTACCAGAGCATCGAAAAGGGCGACTTCCCGAAATGGACGCTCAAGGTGCAGATCATGCCGGAAGCCGATGCGGCGAAAGTGCCCTACAACCCCTTCGACCTGACCAAAATCTGGCCGCACCAGGATTACCCGCCGATCGAAGTCGGCGTGATGGAGCTGAACCGCAACCCGGAAAACTTTTTCGCGGAAGTGGAGCAGTCGGCCTTCAATCCCGCCAACGTGGTGCCCGGCATCGGCTTCTCGCCGGACAAGATGTTGCAGGGACGGCTGTTCTCCTACGGCGACGCCCAACGCTATCGGCTGGGCGTGAACCATCATCTCATTCCGGTCAACGCGCCGCGCTGTCCGGTCCACAGCTACCACCGCGACGGCTTGATGCGGGTCGATGGCAACCACGGCGGCACCTTGGGCTACGAGCCGAACGACCAGGGCCAATGGGCGGAGCAGCCGGATTTCGCCGAGCCGCCGCTGAGTTTGGAAGGCGCGGCCGACCACTGGAACCACCGCGAAGACACGGATTACTACTCGCAGCCGGGCGCGCTGTTCCGCCTGATGACGCCCGCCCAGCAACAGGCGCTGTTCGAGAACACCGCGCGTTCCATCGGCGAGGCGCCAAGCGGGCATTCAGATTCGCCACATCGGCCACTGCCTGAAGGCCGATCCCGCTTACGGCGCAGGTATCGCCAAAGCGTTGGGGATCGCCTTGAGCGAGGTTCCAGCCTGAGCGGAAGCACCTGTCCAGGCCCCGCTGTCGGCGATGGGGCGATTCAGCATCGCCACAGCCGAGACTAGCAATCATCCGCACTCTGCCACTCATTCGACCTGCCATTCACACGATTCATGCGCGTCGCGAGCAAGGGTAGTACCATTGACAGCCCTTGACTCGATAGACCGACGGAGGCTTGAAGCGGGATGAAGGCAGCGAGTTTGACACCCGAGCGGATGACCGCCGACGAACGTAAGGCGGCGTTCTGGCTGGCGGGCGTCTTTTCGCTGCGGATGCTGGGTTTGTTCATGATCTTGCCGGTGTTCGCCCTGTACGCCGAACACTCTGCGCGGCAACACGCCGGCGCTGGCGGGACTGGCCATCGGCATCTACGGCTTCAGCCAGGCGCTGTTCCAGATTCCCTTCGGCTTCCTGTCCGACCGCTACGGCCGCAAGCGGATGATTTATCATGGGCCTGCTGATCTTCGCCGGGGGCAGCGTGGTCGCGGCCCTGGCCGATTCGATCTGGGGGGTGATCCTCGGCCGCGCTCTTGCAGGGCGGCGGCGCGGTGTCGGCGGCGGTGATGGCGCTGGCCGCCGATCTGACTCGCGAGGAGCACCGGATCAAGGTGATGGCGATGATCGGCATCACCATCGGCCTGTCGTTCGCCGCCTCGATGATTCTGGGGCCGGTGTTGAACGGCTGGGTCGGCGTGTCCGGGCATTTTCTGGTTGACCGGCCTGTTCGCCCTGCTCAGCATCGCCGTGGTGCGGTTTCGGGTGCCCGATCCGGTATCCAGCCGCGTTCATCAGCGACGCCGAACCCGTCGCCTCCCAGTTCGGGCGAGTGCTGCTCGATGGGCAGTTGTTGCGGCTGAACTTCGGCATTTTCATCCTGCACCTGCTGCTGACCGCCACCTTCGTCGCGGTGCCGCTGGCCTTGCGCGACGCCGGCCTATCGAGCGACCGGCACTGGGAGGTTTATCTCCCGGTGCTGCTGCTCTCGATGGTGGCGATAGTCCCGTTCATCGTCATCGCCGAAAAACATCGGCGGTTGAAAGCGGTTTTCCTCGGCGCCATTCTGCACCTCTGGCCCTGACCGAGTTCGGTTTGTTGCACCTGCACGATACGGCGCTGGAACTCGCAGCGCTGATGCTGGTTTTCTTTTCCGCGTTCAATCTGCTGGAAGCCACCTTGCCGTCCCTGATCGCCAAGATGGCGCCGCCCGACGCCAAGGGCACGGCGATGGGCGTCTACTCCAGCAGCCAGTTTCTCGGAGCGTTCGCCGGTGGGGCGCTGGGCGGCTGGCTGCGCGGGCTGCTCGGTTTGAAGGGCGTGTTCGCTCTGGCCACCTTCGGCGCGCTGGCGTGGCTGCTCGTGGCCTGGACCATGGCGAACCCGCGCTATCTGAGCAGCTATCTGCTCAATGTCGGGCGACCTCGACGAAGTGGAAGCCAAGCTCTTGGCGCTGCGGCTGGGCGAGGTCCGGGGCGTGGCGGAAGCGGTGGTGGTCGCCGCCGATGGCGTGGCCTATCTCAAGGTGGATCGCCACGTCTTGGACGAAATCGCCCTGCGGGAGTTAGTGGCGACCGAGTGCTAGGCGACAAGTCTCGGCCGGTCTACAAATCTATGGCATGATGCCGGTATCAGCCCCCATCACGACTATTTTCTGGAGCAAAACTCGTCATGGCCAGCGTTAATAAAGTTATCCTGATCGGCAATCTGGGCAAAGACCCGGAAGTGCGTTACATGCCCAGCGGCAAGGCGGTCGCCAACGTCACCCTCGCGACCAGCGACAGTTGGAAAGACAAGAACACCGGCGAAAAGCAGGAGCGCACCGAATGGCACAACGTGGCGTTTTACAGCCCGCTGGCGGAAATCGTCGGCCAATATTTGCGCAAGGGTTCCTCGGTCTTTGTGGAGGGGCGCTTGCAAACCCGCAAATGGCAGGATAAGAACGGCCAGGATCGCTACACCACCGAGATCATCGCCAACGAAATGAAAATGCTGGGCGGACGCGGCAGCTCCGGCGGCAGCGCGCCGTTCGCGCAGGAAGGGGCGGAGGGAGAACCCGCCGCCGCCTCGCCGCCACAACAGCGTTCGGCTCCGGCGGCGTCCCGCCCTCCAGCGGCACCTCAGCCGGGAGCGGATAACGGCTTCGACGACGATATTCCGTTTTGACCGGGTTGGGATTTCCCAATACCCGTGCCGCGCCACCGGTGCGGCCCGCCCCCGTCGATCCACTCAGATTCCCCGGAACTGTCCCAGCGCCTCGCCGGCGTGGGCCAGCAGCCGCGCCAGCCAGGGCTTCTTGCCGGTGTAGCTGACTTCGTACAAATCGGCGCCGGCGCTGGCGGCCAGCAGATAATCGTCGCTGGTGCGCAACTCGTCCACCAACCGGCCCTCCAGCGCCCGCGTCCCGTACCAGTGCTCGCCGGTCGCCACCCGTTCCAGATCGACGCCGGGACGGTGGGTTTTGACGAAATCCTTGAACAGCCGGTGAGCGTCCTCGATTTCCTCCTGAAACTTGCGCCGGCCCTGATCGGTGTTCTCGCCGAAGACCGTCACCGTGCGCTTGAATTCGCCGGCCATGAACTGCTCGTAATCGACATCGTGCTTTTTGAGCAGGCGGTTGAAATTGGGCAACTGGGCGATGACGCCGATCGAGCCGACCACCGCGAACGGCGCGGCCAGAATATGGTCGGCCACGCACGCCATCATGTAGCCGCCGCTGGCCGCCACCTTGTCCACCGCGACCGTCAGCTTCACCCGCCGGTCGCGAATCCGCAGCAGTTGCGCCGCCGCCAGCCCGTAGCCGTGCACCAGCCCGCCGGCGCTCTCCAGCCGCACCACCACTTCGTCTTCCGGCTGGGCGACGGTCAGCACCGCCGTCACCTCTTCGCGCAACGAAGCCACCGCAGCGGCGCGAATGTCGCCGTGGAAATCCAGCACGAACACGCGGCGCCGCTCGATCTTGTCGCGTTGCTTCGCCCTGGCTTTCTCCTCTTTCTGATAATGTTTGAAGGCTTTTTTCGGCAGCGTCGCGGCTTTGAGAGCGAACGCCATGCTATCGTATGTCTCGTTCAGATGGCGGATATCCAACCGTCCCCGGCTCTCCGGTTGACCCTCGCCGCGCCGCACCAGCGCCACGACGCCGCCGACTACCACCAGCACCGCCGCGACCAGAGTCGCCGCCTTGGCCAGAAACATGCCGTATTCGCTGAGAAACTCCATCGCGCCCTCTCGATCCTCACGGAATTAGAAGCTGTCCAAAAACCGCTATCGCAAAATCAAGGTCTTGTGGGTGTTGGAGCCCGCTTGCACGCGATTTTGGCGGGCTATAGCAGATAAGATATATTTCACAATCAACAAGTTATTTTTCAGCCTCTGACACCGATACCCCGACCGGATCAAGGCTTGCGCTGTGGCGCTGGCTGCCGGCGTCCGTCAACACCAGCACCTCCCCCGTTGCGTGGCGCGCTCCGGTCTTAACCGTCGCGCCGTTGTTGACCAAGCTGTAGGGGTGACCGACAACCCGCGCACCTTCCTCCCAAGCGATCCGGTCGGTCGCGTCGGTGGCGCCGTCGCCCACCACCAGAATCGCTAGCTGTCGGAAACCGCGCCGCCAACTGTGCCAGGACTGGCACTCGGTCGCCCGTCTATTTTTAGCCGGCAGAACAATGCTCAAAGTGTAGTCCATGATGATTCCTGTTCCTATCGCGATAACCGCAGCGTAGCCGATCCCGCCAGCATAGCGCCCAAGCCACGCGGTACTCGCGCACACTCGCGCACATCAGATAATTGAAAGCCGCCGGCGGATAGGATGCCCAGCCGGATAGGGGGGACCATCCGCACCCCACTGAAAAAATGACCTTTTGGTCATCAAGAAGTTTTTGCTGGGCCGCTGGCCAAACCAAACGCGCTTGGTCGGCGGCGGGCGGGAGCGATCCACAGGTAGTAGCGGCTACCCCACTCGTTTTGTGAGTATTTTTCGACAGGATGGCGCGCGGAGGATCAACGATTTGCCAGCCGCCGAATCCCCTGCCAAAATATAGCGTTACTAACCGATATGCGGGACCGATCCCAAACCGGCGCGATAGCGGCCTGTCCGGGCGATCCACAAATCAGGCAGGGGCGCTATAAGAGCAGTGCACAAAACCACCTTTGAGCCATCGATGACGACCATCTCTGCGGCGGAAGCCAACCGCCACTTCTCGCCGGTTCTGCGTCAAGTCGCGCGAGGCGAGACCCCGATCATCACCTCGCGGGGCAGACCGATCGCCATGATCGCCCCTCAGGCCGAGCGCATTCTGGCCAAACGCCAATTGTTGGCGCGGCTGACGAGCCAGCCCCCCCGCCGGCGCGGGCGCTCTTGGACACGCGCTGGGCTGTACGAGGATTAATGCGGTGCGCCCCGCAGCGCTGGAGTGGAGCGACGCCTTCGAGGTGGCCGACTCGACCGCCCCGGTTTCATGGCGGCGCTGGATCTGGCCATGGATCATCAACTGCGATTCTGGGACAGCCCCATCCTCGCGATTGCCGCGCGCTGCTCAGCCAGGGCATGCAACAAGGCTTTACTCGGGGCGGGGTAACGGTGGTCAATCCCCACTCGCCGTCACCTCATCCCTATATTGGAGCAACCCCTGGCCAGTGAAGGTGGACGGCCGGCTTGACGGCGCTCCGAAGCGGTAGATCAGCAAGCGCCGCAAAGGCTTGTGGCAAGGCTCGCTCCCATCCCCGCCGCCGTCCCCAAAATCGGTTGAAATACCGCCCATGGGCCAAAAAGACATCATCTCCAAGGACATTCTCAAGCGCCTGCTGCTAGACATGGCGGTCTATCTGTTCCGGTTGGATCTGATCGACGCCGAATTGCTCTCCAGCGAGGAGCAGCGCATCGAAGACCGCCGCGCCGATCTGGTCGCCAAAGTGACGCCCGCCCAAGGCGACCCGTTCGTCCTCCACCTGGAAATTCAAAACGCCAACGACGGTCAAATGGCGGTGCGGATGCTGCGCTACCTGACCGACATCCATCTGGCGCATCCGGGCCACCGGGTCCGGCAATGCCTGGTCTACATCGGCGCCGAGCGGCTGACCATGATGTCCGGGCTGGACAGCCCCCAACTGAGCTACCGCTACGACGTGGTCGACATGCGAACTATCGACTACCGCAGCCTGTACGCCAGCGACCAACCCGACGCCTTGGTACTGGCTATCTTGGGCGATTTTGGCGACGACGATCCGCAAACCGTGGTGGCGCGGCTGGTGGAGAAATTGCGCGCGCTCACCGGACCCGACGAAAAACGTCTGCGCGAATGTCTGTCCATGCTGGAAATCCTGGCGGACAATCGCCATCTCAACCTCAACCTTCAGGAAACCTACGCCATGCTCGAAATCAACCTCGAACGGCTGCCCAGCTACCAGAAGGGCATCGAAAAGGGCATCGAAAAGGGCATCGAAAAGGGCATCGAAAAGGGCATCGAAAAGGGCATCGAAAAGGGCATCGAAAAGGGCCTCCACCAAGCATTGGATCGGCTGGTAGCCGGTGGCATTCCTCCCGCCCAAGCCAGAAAGCTCTTGGGGCTGGATTAATCCGAACGAGCCTCGACCGCGATGACCAAACTGCGCGCCTTCGCCATCCATCTGATCGCCAGCGCCATCGTCGTTCTGGCTTTTCTGGGCGTGATGCTTTTTGTCTGGTATCCGACGCCCTATTTCGAGACGGACGGCGGCTGGACGGTGCTGCGGATTCTGGCGGGCGTGGACGTGGTGCTGGGGCCGTTACTGACCCTGATCGTGTTCAAGCCCGGCAAGCCCGGCCTCAAATTCGACATGAGTTGCATCGTGCTGGCGCAGTTGGGCGCGCTGATTTACGGCGGCACGATCATTTACCAGCAACGCCCCGCATTCGTCGTTTTCGGAGTCGATCGCTTTACCTCGGTCTCGGCGTCCGAGGTGGAATTCGACAAGCTAAAATATCCGGAACTCCAGCGCGTCGCCGGTATCGGGCCGCTGCTGGCGCAAAGTCGCCCGCCCGACGATCCCAAATTGAGACAAGAACTGTTATTGGGTGTCGTGCTGGAAGGCAAGAAAGATTTGGAATTCCGGGCGGAACTCTATGAACCCTATCGGCCCGACCTCGCGCAACTGCGCGCCCGCAGCATCGATCTGTCGAAGATCGCCGCGCTCGACGCGGGCGCAAAACAAGCTATCGATGGCTTTATCGCCAGCAAAGGCGGTCGCCTGGGAGATAATCTGTATCTACCGCTCAAGGGCAAAAACAAGGACATCGTGATGGTGTTGTCCCCAACTGACGGGATGCCGATGGGGTTCATCAGCATCAGCCCTTGGATCGAGGATTATCGGGGATCTGCCCCCGCTCCATCCACACCCCCGGCGCCAACCGCTCCACAACCCCCACCAACTCCATCCGGCAACCCGTCCGCCGCCACCAACGGATAGAGTCATAGAAACGTCGCCTCATCCAAGCCTGCTCCACAACCGCCAACGGCACAGCATCAATAACAGGCTTCCGTCACCTGAAGCGCCGCGTGTCCAGCATCGGCGAGATGACCAGCCGCCTTGTCGGCTTCCCGACAAGCGCGCGGTCTATCCCGTGTGAAACCTCGCACGAAAATCGGAATTATTCACCCAAGTCATTGTTAAACAAGCCTTCCTAAGTTGGCATGGGCTTTGTATTCCAATCGGTAATACAGCTTCAAGCGAGATTGCCGCGATGACCGCTCCTTCCCGCACCATCGTGATCGACGACACCACCCTGCGCGACGGCGAACAGTCGGCGGGGGTCGCCTTCACCCAGGAGGAAAAGCGCGCCATCGCCAGCGAACTGGATGCGCTGGGCGTGCCGGAGTTGGAAATCGGCATCCCGGCGATGGGCGCGGAAGAGCGCGACAGCATCCGCGACCTCGCCGCATTGGGTCTGAACGCCACGCTGCTGGTCTGGAGCCGGATGCGCGAAGCCGATCTGCGGCTGTGCGGCGCTCTCGGCGTGCGCTGCGTGGACCTGTCGATACCGCTGTCCGACCAGCAACTCCGGCACAAGCTGGGCTGGACCCGCGAGCAGGCATTGGCGGCCATCCGCCGTTGCGTTCCCCGAGCCCGCGATCTGGGTCTGGAAGTCATCGTCGGCGGCGAAGACGCCTCGCGGGCCGATCACGATTTTTTGCTCCGCGCCGCCGAGACCGCCCAGGTCGTCGGGGCGCGTCGATTCCGTTTCGCCGACACGCTCGGCATCATGGAGCCGTTCGGCGCGCTGGCGATTTTCCAACGGCTGCGGGCGGCGGTGGATATCGAGCTGGAAATGCACGCCCACGACGATCTGGGGCTGGCCACCGCCAACACCCTGGCCGCCGCGCTGGGCGGCGCGACCCACGTCAACACCACGGTCAACGGCTCTGGGCGAACGGGCCGGCAACGCCGCGCTGGAAGAGGTGGTGATGGGCTTGCGCAAGCTGTACGGCTTCCGGGTCGATGTCGATCTGTGCCGCTTCCCCGCGCTGTCGCAGCGGGTCGCCGCCGCCGCCAACCGCCCGCTGTCCTGGCACAAGAGCCTGGTCGGCGAAGGCGTCTTCACCCACGAAGCCGGCATCCATGTCGATGGCCTGCTCAAGCATCCGCTCAACTATCAGGGCGTGGACCCGGCCGAACTGGGCCGCAGCCACCGGCTGGTGCTCGGCAAGCACTCCGGCACTCGCGGGGTGTTGAAGGTCTATCGCGATCTCGGCATCGCCCTCAGCGACCGCCAGGCGGGCGCGTTGCTCCAGCGCGTGCGGGCTTTCGTCGGCCATGCCAAGCGTTTGCCCGAAACTCCCGAACTGGAAGCGTTCCACCGCGAACTCGACCGAGGATCGGATCGCCAACCCGCGATCCTTGCCGAATCCATCCACCCCTCCGAGGTGTCCTCATGACCGTATCGACCCTGCAACAGGAACTGTCCGAGATGACCTCCGCCGAGGATTTCCTGGAGTACTTCGAGATCGCCTTCGACCTGAAAGTGGTGGAGGTCAACCGACTGCACATCCTGCAACGCTTCCACGATTATTTGCTGCAAACCAACGCCCTGGACCGGGCCGATTACGCCCGCTGCCTGTATCGGGCCTATCGGGATTTCGTGGAATCCGACGCCCTGACCGAAAAAGTGTTCAAGGTCTTCCATCGGCAAGCCCCGCAACGGGAGGTGCGCGTCCCGCTGGCGGACATCGGTCGCCCGGCGTGATTCTGGAGCCGCGCTTCGCCTGCGACGACGCGGTGCGGGTGATCCGCAACATCCGCAACGACGGCACTTACCCCGGCCAGCCGACCGGCGCGCTGCTAGTGCGGCGCGGCAGCATCGGCTACGTGCGCCACATCGGGGTGTTCCTGCAAGATCAGATCATCTACACCGTGCATTTTCTCGAAGCCGGCAACCGCATCGTCGGCTGCCGGGAAACCGAGTTGATCCCGGCGGAGGCGCCGTGGATTCCCAACCGCTTCGAGCGGGGCGACCGGGTGACCGCCAAGCGGGCGCTGGCGGTCGGCGGCGAAATCGTGGGCGCGGCCGGCGCGGTCGGTGAAGTCATGGCCGTCATCCGCGAGCCGGAGACGACGGCGGTTTATCACGTCCTGTTCGACAAGCGAGTCCTACAAGTCCCGGAAAGCGCCCTGGAGGGTGTCGCTCCTCTCGACACCCCCGCCTGAACCCCGCCCAAACGGGCGACCGCATCCCGTTTGCGGTTGCGCTCTGTCATAATCGCCGGCCATTCGCCATTTCCGAGTCGAAACATGGAGCACTTCGTTCAGTGGTTCCGGCAGGCCGGCCCTTACATCAACGCCCATCGCGGCAAGACCTTCGTGGTGCTGTTCGGCGGCGAGGCGGTCGAATCCGACCATTTTTCCAGCTTGATCCACGACTTGGCTCTGCTGCACAGCTTGGGCATTCGCCTGGTGCTGGTCCACGGTGCCCGCCCGCAGGTCGAGGAACGCTTGCGCGAAACCGGCCGCGAGCTGCGCTACGTCAATGGCCTGCGGCTCACCGACGCCGACGATCTGCGCTACGTCAAGCAAGCGGTCGGGCGGGTGCGCATCCGGGTCGAGGCGCGACTGTCGATGGGTCTGGCCAACTCGCCGATGCACGGCGCGCGCCTGCGGGTGGTGTCGGGCAACCTGATCACCGCTCGGCCGCTGGGCGTGCGCGACGGAGTGGACTTCGGCTTCACCGGCGAGGTGCGCCGGATCGACGACCGGGCCATCCGCCTGTGGCTGGACCAAGACGCCATCGTGCTCTTGTCGCCGCTGGGCTATTCGCCGACCGGCGAAATCTTCAACCTCAGCGCCGAGGAAGTCGCCACCGCCACCGCCATGGCCCTTCGCGCCGACAAGCTGCTGGTGCTGAGCGAAAGCCCGGCGCTCTGCCATCCCGACGGCCGGCCGATCCGCGAACTCAGCCCCAGCGACGCCGAGCGCTTGCTGGCCGAACCCGCCGCCCTGCCCGAAGAGACGGTCCGCCACCTGCGCCAGGCGCTCCGCGCCTGCCGGGCCGGCGTGCGCCGCGCCCACTTGCTCGAACGGCGGGTGGACGGCGCTCTGCTGCTGGAGCTGTTCACCCGCGACGGCATCGGCACGCTGGTGACCGCCGACATCTACGAAGGGCTGCGCCCCGCCACCATCGACGATATCGGCGGCCTTCTGGAGCTGATTCGGCCGCTGGAGGATGATGGCACCCTGGTGCGGCGCTCGCGGGAACGGCTGGAGATGGAAATCGAGCGGTTCATCTTGCTGGAACGCGACGGGACCATCATCGGCTGCATGGCGCTCTACCCGTTCCCCGACGAACGGTTGGGCGAGTTGGCCTGCGTCGCCATGCACCCGAACTACCGCAACAGCGGTCGCGCCGAAGCGCTGCTGCGCTACGTCGAGCGGCAGGCCCGCGAGCGAGGGCTGAGCCGGCTGTTCGTGCTGACGACCCGCGCCGCGCACTGGTTCCGCGAGCGCGGTTTCGAGCCCGCCGAGGTCGCCGACTTGCCGGTGCGGAAACAGGCGCTCTACAACTGGCAGCGCCGCTCTAAAGTGTTCATCAAAACCCTGTAAGCTGCACACATCGCCATTTGTTGAGGACTCGAAGCCATGCCGACCGTCGCCGCGCCCCTGCGGATCATCCAAATCACCGACCTCCACCTCAAGGCCAAGCCCGGCAGCCGCCTCTGGGGCGCCGATGTCGATGCCGGATTGAACGCGGTGCTGGCCCACATCAGGGCCCGGAATCCCGCGCCCGATCTCATCCTCGCCACCGGGGATTTGGTCGGCGACGAGCCGGACGCCTACGGCCGCTTGCGCCGGATTCTCGAACCGCTGGGCGTGCCGGTCTATTGCCTGCCGGGCAACCACGATTTTCCCGCCGTCATGGGTCAGATGTTGCGCGGCGGATCGCTGCGGTGGGAGCGCCATCTCATCGCCGGCAACTGGCAACTGGTGTTGCTGGATTCCAGCTTTCCCGGCACGCCGGTCGGCCATCTGGCCCGTCGCGAACTGGCGGTGCTGGACACCGCGCTGGCCGTCCATCCCGATCTGCACACCCTGGTTTGCCTGCATCACAACCCGCTGCCGGTCGGCACGAGCTGGCTGGACACCATGACGGTCGTCAACGGCGAGGCGCTGTTCGCGGTGCTGGAGCGCTATCCCCAGGTTCGGGCGGTGGTGTGGGGACACATTCACGCGGAATTCGCCGGCCAGCGGGGCGCTATCCGACTGTTCGCCGCGCCCGCCACCAGCGTCCAGTTCAAACCGAACACGCCGGAACCGCAGGTGGACGAGTTGCCGCCCGGCTATCGCTGGTTCGAGCTTTATCCCGACGGGACGCTGCAAACCGGCGTGGAACGGGTCGAGCCGGTCGCGCGATCCATCGGCCTAACCCGGCGTGTTCCGGCGTGATTTCCAAGGTACAATTGGCCGCATGAACATCAAAGACAACCTCGCTCGACACTATCTCTGGCTGCGCCAATACGGCCTCAACGACTCCCACAGCGGCAACGCCTCGGTGCGGGACGGCGATTCGTTCTGGATCACCCCCACCGGCTGTTGCGCCGATCTGCTCAGCAGCGGCGATCTGGTCGAATGCCAGATGGACGGCGTCATCGGCAAGGGCGCTTCGATGGACGCCCGCTTGCATCTTGCCGTCTATCAGTCCAACCCGCAAACTCATGCCGTGTTGCACAGCCACGGCCCCTATTCCGTGGCGATGACCATGGATAACGAGGAGTTCTTCCCGGCCGATTTCGAGGGCCAATTGTATTTCAGCCGGGTGCCGGTCCTGACCATCCCCTACGACCAGTACGCAGCCCGCTCGCCGCGCCTGGTCGCCGAAGTGCTGATGGACTATCCCATCGCCGTGGTGCGCGGCCACGGCGTCTACGCCTGCGCCGACAGCCTCAACTTGGCCTACAAATGGACCTGCTCGCTGGAGCTGTCGGCCAAAACCGCTTTCATCGCCCAGCAGGCGGGGAAGATATGAAGAGAGGTGGCTTCCGATACGGCCCGGCAAAGCGATGCCGCCAGCGCTTTGGCCGTCGCGATTTACAACCCCCCTCACACCCTTAATCCCCGCCACGCCACCAGCCAACCCAGCGCACCCAGCGCCGCCGCCAAGTCGTACATCGCCGCCGGCCCCAATCCCACCCACAGATAACCGGCGGCGAGACTGCCCACCGCGTTACCCGCCCCGAAGCTCAGGCTGCTGTACAGCGCTTGGCCGCGCCCCTGCAGCGACCCCGGAAAAAACTGGTGGATCAGGTGAATCGACACGGCGTGAAAGACCCCGAAACTGAAGGCGTGCAAGCTCTGGGCGAACAGCAACACCGGCAACTCGCTGGCAAAATGGCCGATCAGCAACCAGCGCAACGCCGCCAGCGCCAGCGCCGCCAACATCAGGCGACGCGGTCCGAAGTGCGGCAGCAGGCGCGGCATGAACGCGAACATGCCGACTTCCACCGTCACCCCCAAGCCCCACATCAGACCGATGAACTCCCGCGTATAACCTAATGTCTCCAAATACAGCGAGAAAAAACCGTAATACGGCCCGTGAGCGGCTTGATTGAGGAAACAGGCGACGAAGAACGCGATCACCACCGGCCGGCGCAAAACCCGGCCGAGCGGCGGCGTTTCATGTGCGACCGGCGCCGTGGGCCGTTCCGGCACCAGCAGGCTGTTCAGCCACAGCGCGACGAACAAACCCAGCAACACCGCCGGAACGATGCCCACTCCCCAATCCCGCGTCGCAAAGCCCAGGCCGACCGCCGCGCCGACGAAGCCCACCGACCCCCACAGCCGAACCCGGCTGTAACGGTGAACGTGCTCGCCCAAATGGTTGAGCGTCACCGCCTCGAACTGCGGCAGCGCCGCGTTCCAGAAGAAACTGAACAGCAGCGTCACCAGCGCCAGCCCGAGATAGGAATCCCCCGCCGGATAGACGCCGGCAAAGGTCAGCGCCGCCACCAAACACGCCCAGCGGATCACCCGCACCCGTCGCCCGGTGCGGTCGGCCAGCCAGCCCCAGAGCGTCGGCGCCACCAGCTTGGTCGCCTGCGGAATCGCCAGCAGTTCCCCGATCCGCGCCGGGCTGAAGCCCAGCGCCAGCAGATAAGGCCCCCAATACGGCAACAGCACGCCCAAGCTGGCGAAATAGACCAGGTAGAAACCGGACAGGCACAGGTACAGACGGAGCGAAAGCACGATCCAAAGGCGCCAAGGCATCCCCTCTTCGGCTGGAAGAGGGTCGAGGTAGGGAAGTGCGCTAGCCGGCCGATTCGCCCGGCGCGGCGCCGGGTATCATCGGGGTCGTGGTCCGCACGTCCAGATTCTGGGCGCGGTGGCGCAGGGCGTGATCCATCAACACCAGCGCCAGCATCGCCTCGGCGATGGGCGTGGCGCGGATGCCGACGCAGGGATCGTGCCGGCCCTTGGTGATCACCTCCACCGGCTCGCCCCGAAGATCGATGGTGCGCCCCGGCAGGCGGATGCTGGAAGTCGGCTTCAGGGCGATGCTGGCCACGATATCTTGGCCGGTCGAAATCCCGCCCAGCACCCCCCCGGCGTTGTTGCTCAAAAAGCCGGCCGGGGTCAGCTCGTCGCGATGCTCGGTGCCGCGCTGCTCCACGCTGGCGAAGCCGGCGCCGATCTCGACGCCCTTGACCGCGTTGATGCTCATCAGCGCGTGGGCGATATCGGCGTCCAGCCGGTCGAACACCGGCTCGCCCCAGCCCGCCGGCACCCCACCGGCCACCACCGTCACCCGCGCGCCGATGGAATCGCCGGACTTGCGCAGAGCGTCCATGAATCGCTCCAGTTCCGCCACCTTATCGGGATCGGGGCAAAAAAACGGGTTGTTGTCCACCTCTTCCCAAACCAATTTGGCCGGCCGAAGCGGGCCAAGCTGGGCCAGATAGCCCCGGATCGCGACCCCGTAGCGCTCCCGCAGATATTTTTTGGCGATGGCGCCCGCCGCCACCCGCAACGCGGTCTCCCGCGCCGAGGACCGGCCGCCGCCCCGATAGTCCCGAAAGCCGTACTTCTGATGATAGGTGTAATCGGCGTGACCCGGCCGGAACCGGTCCATGATTTCGCCGTAATCCTTCGAGCGCTGATCCACGTTCTCGATCAACAGCCCGATCGGCGCGCCGGTGGTTTTGCCCTCGAACACGCCGGACAGGATGCGCGCTTCGTCCGGTTCGCGGCGCTGGGTGGTATGCCGGCTCTGGCCGGGCCGGCGGCGGTCCAAATCCCTTTGCAAATCGGCCTCGGACAATTCCAGGCCGGGCGGGCAGCCATCCACGACCGCGCCGAGCGCCGGGCCGTGGCTTTCGCCGAAGGTGGTGACGGTGAACAGCTTGCCAAAGGTGTTGCCGGACATGCGGAAAGGACTCTCGGCCTACGCTTGACGACCACCGTCGCAAACGACGGTACGGGATTTGCTAATTTTCGTAGCAAAATGCGAACCGCCACCGGTGGCACCTTTTGCCGGAAGCCGGGCGATTCCCTACAATCTGGCCTATCATACCGCGCCAGCCCGCGCCGGGACCGCGCGGCGTTCCGAAAAACGCGCGAAAACCGATCACGGCGACCGCCGGACCCGGCGGAATCACGCGACGATACCCCGACCGCCGGAATGCGGCGCCAGCAGTGAAAGGACTTGAACATGCACATTCCAGGCTATCAGATCGAACGCGAACTCGGCCAAGGCGGCATGGCGATCGTCTACCTCGCCATGCAGGAGTCGTTGCACCGCCACGTCGCGCTGAAAGTGATCAAGCCCATCCTCACCACCGACGAGGAATTCGCCCAGCGGTTCCTGCGGGAAGGCCGCATCATCGCGCAACTCAACGACCCGCACATCGTCACCGTTTACGACATCGCGTCCCACGACAACACCTATTACCTGTCGATGGAGTATTTGCCGGGCGGCACGCTGCAGCAGCGCATCCGCGACGGCTTGCCGCTGCAGGAAGCCCTGGCCATCGCCCGCGCCATGGCCGGCGCCCTGCACTACGCCCACCGCCGCAACATCATCCACCGCGACATCAAGCCCCAGAACATCCTGTTCCGCGAAAACGGCAGCCCGGTGTTGACCGACTTCGGCATCGCCAAAACCCTCGGCGGCACCACGATCATGACCCGGACCGGCCTGTCCATCGGCACGCCGCGCTACATGAGCCCGGAGCAGATTCGCGGCCAGACGGTGGATGCCCGCGCCGACCTGTACAGCCTCGGCGTGCTGTTCCACGAGATGCTGACCGGCAACGTGCCCTACACCGCCGAAGACAGCTTTGCCTTGGCGATGATGCATGTGACCGCTCCCATCCCGGAGTTGCCGCCCAAGCTGGCTCGCTTTCAGCCGCTGCTGAACAAGTTGCTGGACAAAAACCCCGACCAGCGGTTTCAAAACGGCCAGGAAATCATCGCCGCTCTGGATGCCGTCGAAGCGCCCTCCGGCCTGACCGGATCGCGGGAAACTCTGGTGCCGGCCGCGAGCCACGCCGCGACTCCCGCAAACCGGCTCGGCTGGAAAATCGGAATCCCCCTGGCGGCGGCCTTGACCGGCGCGGTGGTCGCGGGCGGCTATCTGTTCTTGAATCGGCCGGCGACCGCGCCGCCAACGGCTCCGCCGCTGGCCGTTTCGCCGCCGGCCCGACCGCCGGAACCGCCCGCCATCGACCTGAGCGCCCAGCGCAAGGCCGAGGCCGACCAACTGCTGGCGGAGGCGATCCGACACCAGCAGGCGGGCGCTTTGGCGGACAGCTTGGCCCGCATCGAGCAGGGGTTGAAGCTCGTGCCCGACCATCCCGTCCTGCTGGCGCTGCGCGACCAAGTGAACCGCCAGATCGCCGACGAGGACAAGGCCCGACAGGCCAAGCTGCAAGCCGAACAGTTCCTGGAACAAGCCCAGCGCGCCCGGCAGGAAGGCGCGCTCGACATGAGCTTGGTCCACATCGAACAGGGCTTGCAGGCCATGCCCGACCACGCGGATTTGCGGGCCTTGAAGCAGGCGGTTCTGGCCGAACGGACGGAACGCCAGCGCCAACAGGACATCGCCCGCCATCAAGCCGAACTCGCCGAGCGGCAGCGAACCGAAGCCGAGCGGCAGAAAATCGAGGCGGCGGAGCGGCAGAAAGCCGAGGCCGAGCAGCGCCGGCGCAAAGCCGACGAGTTCCTGGGCCGGGCGCTCGGTTACCAGAGAGATCGCGCCTACGAGGTCAGCCTGCTGCAAATCGAGCAAGGCTTGCAGCAGTCTCCCGATCATCCCCGGTTGCTGGCGCTGCGCGAGGAAGTCCGCCGGCAACTGCGCGAGGCCAAGGCCGCGCCGCCGGTCGTCCCGCCGGTCACGCCGCCTCTGGACGATGCCGCCCGGCTCGCCGCCCTGCTCAAGCAATGCGAGGCGCATTTAAACGCCAACCGGCTGACTTCGGGCAAGGGGGGCAACGCGGCCGATTGCTACGGCGAGGTCCTCCGGCGGGATCGGGGCAACAGCGAGGCGCAGGCGGGACTCGACCGCATCGCCGACCGTTACGCCGATCAGGCGGCGGCGGCCTTGCGCAAGGGGGACGCCAAGGCGACCCGGAGCGCGCTCGACCGACTGGCGCGGCTGAACCCCTCCCACTTCCGCCTGTCGGAGCTGCGCGAGCGGCTGGCTCAAGCGGAAGCCGCCGCCAGACAACCCGCCGCGCCGCCCCCGGTCGCGACCGCAGAGCCGCCGCCCGCGCCGCCGGAAAAACCCGCCATCCCGACACCGGTCGCCACTTCGGAACCGCCGCCCGCGCCGCCGGAAAAACCCGTCCGATCAGCTCCCGTCGCCACCTCGGAGCCTCAGGCTACCCCGCCGGAGCGCCCGGCGAAACCCGAAGCGCCGCCCATCGATCTGGTCTCGCTTCCCAAACCGGCGACGCAGCCTCCAGCCGAGGCCCCCGACAACGGGCAGGTCATTGCCCAAGACCGTCGCACCCGTCTTTCCAAGACCGAAACCGACAGCGATGTCCGCCCGTCGGTGACGGGATCGCCGCAAGACACGGCCGGCGAACAACCGCCGCCGGCGCCGGAAACAACCGACAAAACGCGCGCCGCCGAGCAGGCGTGGGCGACGATCAAAGACAGCGGCGACGCCGCCGAAATCGAGCGATTTCTGGCGACTTACCCGAAAAGCCGCCAAGCGTCGGCCGCCCGCGCCAAGCTCAAGCAATTGAAGCTGCAGCCGGGGCTTCCCGCGCGGCTGGCCGTTCAGTCCGACGTGGAAGACGCTCAAGTCACCATCAACGGCCGCAACATCGGCACGACACCCCTGGAAGTGGAGCTAAAACCGGGCGCTTACAAGGTGCGAGTCAGCCGGGAAGGCCATCAAGACTGGAGCGGGCGAGTCGATCTGGCCGCTGGCGACGACAGGACGCTAACGGCCGTCCTGCCCGGAAAGCTGGCGGTGGCGACCGCTCCGCCCGCCAGCCCGCGCCCGCCGCCAGAGCCGGTTCGGGAACCCGAGCCCGAGCCCGAGCCCACCGCAGCCAAAAAACCCGCCGCCAGCCGGGAACCGGCCCCCGCCCCGGAGACCCAGACGGCGACGGTCAACGAAGGGTCGAACTGCCTGCGCGGCAATTGCCGGAACGGTCAGGGCACCTACCGCCACCCGGATGGCAGCGAATATTCGGGAGAATTCCGTAACGCCATGATGCACGGCCAAGGCACCTACGTTTACGCTCGCCGGGGCGAAAAATATGTCGGCGAATGGCGCAACGGCGTCATCAACGGCGAGGGCACCTATTTCTACCGCAGCGGCAACCGCTACCAGGGCGAATGGCGCAACGGTCGCAAGAGCGGGCAAGGCACATACAGCTACGCGAGTGGCGAAAAATACGTCGGCGAATTTGAAAACGATCAGCCGAACGGGCAAGGCACCTATTACTATCGGAACGGCGACCGCTACGAAGGCGAGTGGCGCAACGGCCGCAAAAACGGCCAGGGCGTGATGTACGAGAACGGCAAGAAAATCGTCGGCGAGTGGCGGGACGACCAGAAAGTTCGGGTTTCGGTGGAGCAGTGAGCCGCCACAAAAAAACCGGGGCGGAGACCGGATGCGATCCGAATCTCCGCCCTGGCTCCAACGACCCGTCCTTACGTTTACTTCGGTCGGACTGCGCCGAAACCCGCTTTTGGTTCGATAGTCGGACCCGCGTCCGGGACTCGTCTTGTCCTAGCGATGGTGCTGAGAATACGCCATGCGGCGCGGCAGCTTTAACCAGTTCTGCAGGACAAAATCGGCGTTGTGTTCTTCCAGGCAGCGGACGGAATGAAGCTGGGTCCCTTTGATGGGCACGTCACCACCGTACCCGCCACAATAACTGCCGCCGCTCGCGCTCACGCAGGAGGCCGTACCGCGATACGGACAGGTGTACTTGTCGATGGGCATCAATCCTTCGCTGCCAAAACGCTTGGCCTTTACCGGCCGGGTGATTTCGCTTTTCATTATTGGATTCCTCGCTTTGGTGGCCAGCGGCTACACCGCCCCGCTTCCCTGAGTATTGGCCGGTGAGTTTCTTTATTTTTTCTAGGACGTTACAAACCCGGTTTTCTCCCTGTCGGCCTATATTAAGGTCTGGCCCCATGGAGTAAATAAGGAAATTCGCGATTGATATAGGGGTTTTCCCCAATGCCTGTCTCATGAAAGTGCCGGGCATCCAACCAGACCGCCCGCCGATGCCGCTTTCCGCTTCCGATCTAACACCACTATTCCCGAACATGTCGTCACTTTCACGAATCAGTTTGGCGGGTTTGCTGGCCGCTGCCGGCACCATGGCCTGTGTCGTCACCCTCGCCGGGTTCCTCGGCCGCTACTGGTGGGGATTCGAGCTGGCGACCCATTTTCGCGTCCAATACGCGCTCGCGCTCGGTCTCGGCGCCTTGCTGCTGGCAGTCGGGCGCCGCAGGCGTTGGGCGGCACTCTTCGCGATTTTTGCCCTGCTCAACGCGATGCTCCTCGCGCCGAGGTTCTCGACCGTGGCCACGGCCCAAACCGGCGCCGACGGTCCGGTGCTGCGGGCGATGCTGGCGAACGTCAACTCGGCCAACCGCGATTACTCGCGCATCCGCGACGCGATCATCGACCGCGACCCCGACTTCGTGGTGTTGTTGGAGGTGACGCCCTGGCTGCTCGACCGTTTGACCGATCTCGCCGACCGCTACCCCTATCGCATCGCCGCCCCGCAAGAAGACAATTTCGGCATCGCCTTCCTCAGCCGCCGGCCGTTCCTGCAATCCGATATCGTACAATTCGGATCGCCGGAACGGCCCTCGATCATCGCCGAGTTCGCGATCGACCGGCGCGGCTTTATCCTGGCGGGCACCCACCCCTTGCCCCCCATCGGCGCCGAAATGGCGCGGGACCGTAACGATCAACTGGCGAAATTGGCCGAATTCGCCCGGCAAGCCGGCCAGCCGCTGCTGCTGCTGGGCGACCTGAACATCTCGCCCTGGTCGCCCTATTTCGAGCGGCTGCTGGCCGACTCGGGACTGCGCGACAGCGGGCGCGGGCGCGGCATCCAGCCGACCTGGCCGGTCCGATGGCCGCCGTTGTGGATTCCCATCGACCACGCCCTGTTTTCGGAAGGAACCCGAATCCTCCGCCGGGAAACGGGACCGGACCTCGGCTCCGACCATTACCCGGTCATTGTTGATTTCCAGGTGGTCGGGTCATAATGTTTGCTCGACCTTTCCCCGACATCGCCACTCCCCGACCCGAGATTTCGCCATGCCGATCAATCCCCCCTCGAAACCCGGCGCCCCGGTTGCGGTCGATTCGATCCCCGATCCCTCCAGACGGGGATTTCTAGCCGGTTTGGGCGCCCTGTTCGCGACTGCGGGCTTCGGCCTCATCCCTCGGGACGCGGCGGCTCAGTGGGGGGAACCGCCGCCGCTCGACCGCCCGAGCGGGTACGACCGACCGCGCCGCTACGACCGACCGCGCCGCTACGACCGACCGCCCGCCTACGATGGTCCAGGCTGGCAAAATCGCGGCAACCCCCACGAACACCCTTTCGACCGGCCACAACCGTCCCCCTCGATCTCGAACGATCTCAACGTCACCATCCAGCGCTATCTCACCCGCCAGCGCCGGGCCGGGAGGATCGCGGCCAACGAGCGCAGCGCGTGGCTGGTCTACGATTTCACCAGCGGCCGCTATCTGGCCGCGATCAACGCCGGCGCGCCCTATCAGAGCGCCAGCATGATCAAGCCCTTCATCGCCCTGGCATTCTTTTACAAGGTTCAAGAGGGCGAGCTTTACTACACCCCCTATCACCGCTGGCGCATGGAAGCGATGATCCAGCGCAGCGACAATCGGGCCACCAATTATTTTATCGAACTGTTGAACCGGACCAGCCGCCGCTCGGGACCGGCCGAGGCGCAACACACCCTGAAACGCCGCAATCCGGGCATCTTCCGCCAAACCCGGATCGTCGAGCGCATCCCCAGCGGGGGACGCTCCTACCGCAACAAGGCGTCCGCCCTCGATTACAGCCGCTTCCTGCAAGCGCTCTGGCATGATCGGCTGCCTTACTCCGGGGAAATCAAGCGCCTGATGAACCTGCCCAACCGCGACCGCATCTACACCGGCGCGAGGGGCGTTCCGCGCGGAACGCTCGTGCTCGACAAAACCGGCACCACGGCCCGCTTGTGCGGCGACATGGGCATTTTGATCGCGCAAGGCCAAGATGGCCGACGCTATCCCTACACCTTCATCGGCATCATCGAAAAAGCCCGACCGGCCAGCAACTACACGGCTTGGAAGAACACGCGCGGCAACGTCATCCGCGAAGTGTCCAGCATCGTCTACAGCCACCTGCGCCAGATGCACGATTTGGTTTAACGGATTGACACACCCTCACCCCGAACCCTCTCCCGCCTGGAGAGGCGGAATTGCTGGACAACTTCCGAGATCATGAACCACAACTTCGACCAGTCACCCGTCCGGCGCGGCACCGACAGCTTGAAATGGCAGCGTTACGGCGATGCCTTGCCGCTGTGGGTGGCGGATATGGATTTCATCTCGCCGGAACCGGTGTTGGCGGCATTGCGCGACCGGGTCGCTCATGGCGTGTTCGGCTACGGCGCGCCACCGGATGAGTTGACGGAGACCCTTTGCGCGCGGATGGCCGATCTGTACCGCTGGACCGTGGCACCGGATGAAATCGTGTATTTGCCGGGGCTGGTCTCCGGCTTGAACGTGGTGTGCCGGGCCGTCGGCGAACCGGGCGACGCGGTGCTGGTGCAAACGCCGGTGTATCCGCCCTTTCTATCCGCGCCAACCAATCAGGACCGGCGCTTGCTCGCCGCCGAACTGTGCGCCGAGTCGCGCGACGGGCGGCTCCATTACACCTTCGACGACGATGCGTTCGCGGCGAGCATCGGGCCGCGCACCGGGCTGTTCATCCTCTGTCATCCGCACAATCCGGTCGGGCGCGCGTTCGACGCGGTGGAGCTGACCCGGCTGGCGACCCTCTGCGAGCGTCACGATTTGGTGGTTTGTTCGGACGAGATTCACTGCGATTTGCTGCTCGATGGCCGTCGGCATATTCCGTTCGCGACCTTATCGCCGGAAATCGCCCGGCGCTGCATCACCCTGATGGCGCCGAGCAAAACCTTCAACATCGCCGGGCTGGGCGCCAGTTTCGCCATCATCCAGGACCCCGAACTGCGGCGACGGTTCAAGCGCGCCATGCGCGGGATCGTGCCGGACGCCAACATCCTCGGCCTGACCGCCGCGCTGGCCGCGTATCGGCACGGCGGCGACTGGCTGCGGGAACTGCTGGTCTATCTGGCCGCCAACCGGGACTACGCGGCCGATTACATCGCCCGTCACCTGCCCGGCGTTCGCGCCACGGTCCCGGAAGCGACCTATCTGACTTGGCTGGATTGCCGGCAAGCGGGCATTTCCGGCAATCCGCACGAGTTTTTCCTCGAAAATGCCCAGGTGGCGCTGAACGATGGCGCGGCTTTCGGGCCGGGCGGCGAGGGTTTCGTGCGGCTGAATTTTGGCTGTTCGCGCGCCACGCTCGCGGAAGGGTTAGAGCGGATGCGGGGAGCGCTGGCGAGGCTTTAGTGACCGCAAAAAGCTCCCCCTCCCCGCGGGAGAGGGGTCGGGGGTGAGGGCGCTTTTTCGGGCAGCCCGCTCACCGAAAATTGGACAAAACCGCCGCTTGGAGGGCGGGAAACCCCCTACAGATCGTAGCCCCGCTCGTCGTGCAAGGCGATGTCCAGACCGCCGATCTCGTCTTCCCGGCCCACCCGCAGACCGACGAGTTTCTCCACCAGTTTGAGCGCCATGAAGGTCAAGACCGCCGTGTAGGCGACTGTCGCGATCACCGCCACGATCTGCACCCCCAACTGCTGTCCCATGCCGGCGATACCGGCCCCGAAACCCTGGCCCTTGAACAGACCGAGTTCGGTGGACGCGAACACGCCGGCGGCCAGCGTTCCCAGCATTCCGCCCACGCCGTGCACCGGAAAAACGTCCAGGGAGTCATCCACTTTCAGCACCCGCTTGACGTACTGGGTGGCGGTGAAACAGGCGAAACCCGCGACCGTGCCGATGACCACGGCGCCGGCCGGCCCCACGTAGCCCGAGGCCGGGGTGATGGTGCCGAGCCCCGCCACCATCCCGGTCACGACGCCGAGCACGCTCGGCTTGCCGAACTTCAGCCACTCCGCGAGCATCCACGCCAGCGACCCGGCGGCGGCGGACAAGTGCGTCGCCATCATCGCCATGCCGGCGTTGCCGTTGGCCGCCAGGGCGCTGCCGGCGTTGAAACCGAACCAGCCCACCCACAACATGCCGGCCCCGGTCACCACGGTGGTCATGTTGTGGGGCGGCATCGCCGTGGTCGGAAAACCGTGGCGCGGACCCAGGACCAAGGCGCAAACCAGCGCGGCCACTCCGGCGGTGATATGCACCACGATCCCGCCCGCGAAATCCAGCACGCCCAGCTTGCCCAGCCAGCCCCCGCCCCACACCCAATGCGCCACCGGCGCGTACACCAGCGTCAGCCACAGGGCGCTGAACAGCAGCATGGCGGAGAACTTCATCCGCTCGGCGAAGGCGCCGACCACCAGCGCCGGGGTGATGATGGCGAAGGTCAGTTGAAACATGGAAAACACGGTTTCGGGAATGTCGCCGGTCAAGGACTCTTCTTCCACGCCGGCCATGAACGCTTTGCCCAGCCCGCCGATCCAGTCGTTGCCGGTCCCGAACGCGAGGCTGTAGGCGTAGGCGAACCACAGCAGCGACACCAGGCAGGTGATCGCAAAGCATTGCATCAGCACGGAAAGCACGTTCTTGGAGCGCACCAGCCCGCCGTAAAACAGCGACAGGCCCGGCAGGGTCATGAACAGCACCAGCGCGGTGGAGGTCAACACCCAGGCGGTGTTGCCCTGGTTCGGACCCGTGGCGGTTCCCTGCGCCCAAGACAGCGCCGGCGCCAGCAGTCCCGCCAACCCCAAAAATAGATATTTCGTCAGCCGTTTATCGTTCTGGCTCATGGATTGTGATCTCTGTCCGTTCTGCTCGGATCGTTTGATTCGTCGGGATCGTTCGCCCCATTCCGGGTCGGAATCGGGCCGTTCGCGGATTAAGCGGGTGCGAGTTAGCAAATTCCGCACCGGCAATTAAATTTTTTTTCAATCAAAAACATGCTTGATTGATCGATCCCGCGAGCACGGATTTTTGCACCGGAATGGTGCCGAGGCGACAGCCATCGCACGAAATAGAGGCATTGCGAGGATTGGCGGAGAGCGCATGGCGAACAGGGCGGGTTTTCGGGTGGCCGCCATCGCGCCGATCAAACGGGTTCCGATTTTCCGCCGGCCCAGTCGAACTCCATCTGGCGGGCGGTGCGGATCGCCAAGTTCGCGGCCCGCCAGCCGCTCCACCGCGTGCAGGCTCAGATCGATGCCCGCCGAGATGCCCGCCGAGGTCATGATCCGGCCCTCGTCGATCCAGCGCGCGTTCTCCCGAACGGCGATTTTCGGAAACATCGCTCGCAGATCGGCGATGTCTTCCCAATGGGTGGTCGCGCTCCTGCCGTCGAGCAACCCCGCCGCGCCGAGCAGGAACGCGCCCGTGCAAACGGACACGATCAGCGCGCAGCGGTCCGCCGTGCGGGAGAGCCATTCGATCACCTCGCGCTTCGCCAGTTCTGCGGTGACCACCCCGCCGGGCGCCACCAGCACGTCGATGGCGGGATGATTGGTGAAATCGAAGTCCGGCAAAACCTTCAAACCACCGCGCGCCCGCACCGTTCCGGGTTGTCGGGCGACGGTGAACACCTCGAAGAGCTTTCCAGCTTGCGGCGTCTCGGGCGACGCGACGCGGGAGGCGGTCGAAAAAACCTCGAAAGGCCCGGCGAAATCGAGCACTTCCACGTCATCGAAGAGATAAATACCGATGGTGTAGCTCAAGGAAACCTCCCGCCGTCGATGGCAGCACTCGGATCGCAGAATTAGCCGCCGTCGCTTGCCTGCCGATCAGGGGAGGAAAGCGAATCCGATGGCGCTTGCACCTGCCGGATCATCTCGGCGATTTGCCGGGCTTCGGGAAGTTGCAGCCGTTGTGCGTCTCGCAGGGCCAAGTTCAATAGCTCCAATGCCTTTTCGCGGTCTCCATCCGCACCGCGCGCCAGATAATTCATCCCGATCTTGGCGCGGCAGATCAGCAAATCCCGCGCCGACCGGAGCCGCTCGTACACCGGCAACTCCTCCTCGCGGCGGATGCGCAGCGCCTCGTCCAGCTCGCCGCGCGCCTGCAGCACGTCGGCGATCTTCCCCTGCGTCACCGCCCGCTCCCGCACGTCCCCCAGCCGCTCGTACACCGGCAACTCGTCCTCGCGGCGGATGCGCAGCGCCTCGTCCAGCTCGCCGCGCGCCTGCAGCACGTCGGCGATCTTCCCCAGCGTCACCGCCCGCGCCCGCACGTCCCCCAGCCGCTCGTACACCGGCAACTCGTCCTCGCGGCGGATGCGCAGCGCCTCGTCCAGCTCGCCGCGCGCCTGCAGCACGTCGGCGATCTTCCCCAGCGTCACCGCCCGCGACCGCACGTCCCCCAGCCGCTCGTACACCGGCAACTCGTCCTCGCGGCGGATGCGCAGCGCCTCGTCCGGCTCGCCGCGCGCCTGCAGCACGTCGGCGATCTGCCCCTGCGTCACCGCCCGCGACCGCACGTCCCCCAGCCGCTACGTACACGCACTCTTGGAGTATCCGCAGCGCCTCGTCCAGCTCGCCGCGCGCCTGCAGCACGTCGGCGATCTTCCCCTGCGTCACCGCCCGCGACCGCACGTCCCCCAGCCGCTCGAACGCTGGCAGCACGTCCTCTTGGAGTATCCGCAGCGCCTCGTCCAGCTCGCCGCGCGCCTGCAGCACGTCGGCGATCTTCCCCTGCGCCACCGCCCGCGACCGCACGTCCCCCAGCCGCTCGTACACCGGCAACTCGTCCTCGCGGCGGATGCGCAGCGCCTCGTCCAGCTCCCCGCGCTCCTGCAGCACGTCGGCGATCTTCCCCAGCGTCACCGCCCGCGACCGCACGTCCCCCAGCCGCTCGTACACCGGCAACTCGTCCTCGCGGCGGATGCGCAGCGCCTCGTCCGGCTCCCCGATGCTCGCCAATAAGCCCGCGAGTTCGTCCAGCAGCAAGCCCAGGATTTCATCGTCCGGCGGCGGTTTGGCGGTGACGAATTCGCGCAGGACGGCGATGCGGCGGCTGCGTTCGGCCAGCGTGCGCGGATCGACAGGTCCACCTTGCGGCTGCGATCGGCTGCTCGGTCGGTTGCCGGCGGGCAAGGTGGTGAAGGCATAGACGCCGCCGCGCCACGCCCAAAGGTCGGGCGCTAAGACGATGGCTCGCGCCATGCTCGCGGCGCTTAGCCAAATGGTCAAGCGTACCGGCACGCCAAAGGCGATGGCTTCGCGGCGGACGTTGAAGTCCCGCCAGCGGCCCTCGTCGAACCAGCCGTCCACGCCGGTCAAGTGAATCGCGCCGTGGCCGGCGGCCAGTCGGCGCAGTTCGGCTTCGAGAGCGGCAAAATCGGCGAAAGCCTTGGCTGGACAGATCGATCCGCGCCACCGGCTGACCGAGATCGGCGAACACCCGATCGAGCTGCTGAATCAACCGGTCGCGGTAAGTCCGCCTCGGCGAATTCGGCGAACAGGAGCTGGAAACGGCTGCCGTAGCGCAGCCTTTTGACCAGGCGCTGGAAATCGGCGATATGTTCGGGCTGTAGTTCAGTCGCCGCCTGATGGCGGGCCTGATGCGAAGCGAGAACGGGTCGTTTTTCGCCACGGGAGCGCTAGTTCCCGGCCCCCGCCGATGACAAGGTCGCGCGGGCGCGCTGGTAGCCTTCCAGCGTGCGCACCACCGGATGGCTGCGCCGCCAGGACGCATCGTTGTATTCCAGCAGCGCCAGGTTGTACAGCAGCCGGCGGGTGCGCTCGTCGTTGCCGGCGTGGATCTCGTCGTTGTCGATCCGGGCCAGCAGCGCGTAATCGTCCGGCTCCAGGAAGCGGCGATATTCCGAAGCCAGTTGCTTGATCGCCGATTCGACGTGATCCGCGTCGAGCGTGTCCCCTTCGGTGAACTCGCAGCCGAGTTTGAGCAGAACCAGCAATTCGCGCGGATGGCCGCCGGAATGCTCGACCAGACGGTCGATGTCGGCGTCGCCGGCGAACAGCGAGCGGTCGGCCCGCAGCAGCAAAATACCGCGCATGGCGCTCCAGCCCGCCTCGCAGCGCGCGCCATCCTTCTCGTACAGTTTGATCATGGGCAGCACCAAGTCGGCGTCCAGCTTGCCGGCGAGATGGCTTTCGTACTTGAGGTTGATCGGCGCGGTGTAAACCGCCAGCACCGTAATCGCCAACAGTTGCTCCACGTCGTCAACGAAAAACCGGCGGGTATCCTCGCCGCGCAGCTTGTCGGTGCCGTCGATGAGAAACAGCACGCGCAGCGCCTTGTTCGCGCTGGTTAGTGTGGCCTCGGCCTCCCGCAGCAACCGATTGAAAGCCGCCGCCAAATCGCCGAAGGTGTTGCGGATGACCCGGCGCAGCGATTCCTTGTAGGTGTGATTGTTCTTGAACGCGGTGGTGAAACGGCCCAGCAATTCCAGCAGATAAGGAACGCCACCCTTGGCCGTGACGCCGGTTTCGATGCCGAGCGCGAACTCGCGGGTTTCCTCCTGAGTCAACACCTTGTCGGCAAACCAGCTTTCCAGCTCCCGCAGCGCATCGGCGGGCAGCGTCACCCCTTCGTCGCGCAGGCGTTCGAGCAGCGCGCGGGCCATGGCCATCAGGACATCGGCGTACTGCAAATTGTGGCGGTCCAGCAGAATATTGATGTCCACCTCGACGGCGAAAAACCGCCCCGGCCCGCTGAGATCGTTGACATAGCGGCGCAATTCGGTGGTCTTGCCGCTTCCGATGTGGCCGAAGAACAGCACATGCCGCTGCGTCGGTCGGAACACTCGGCTATCGTTCGGAGATAGGCCGAACTTTTTGGCGAACCTTTTGAACGTCTGCTCGCTACCCCGTGCGGTCCGGGTGTTGACATAACGCGGGTCGTCGGGCGCGAGCGCCTCTTCAACATCGAGTTTTTGTAAGACTTCGCCAGGATGACGCGGGGGTTGGTAGCTCATGAGGGGTCATCGAAATGGTCAGGGTGACATGGCCGAGGTTCTTCTGGGGGATGTGTTGATTATAGAGGTGGAGATAGCGTTGCAAGGTGGTTTCCAGGTGACGGGCGGAGGCGAAGGTCGTGGTTTTCAACACCTCGGCGACGCGGCCGTTGAAGCGCTCGATCATGCCGTTGGTCTGCGGGTGCCGGGGCTTGATCAGCCGGTGCCGGATGCCGTGCGCGGCGCAGGTTTGATCGAAGGCGTGCCGGCCGGTCGGCTCGCGCTCGCCGGTGGCGCAGAAGCGGTCGGTGAACTCTTTGCCGTTGTCGGTCAGCACGGTGCGAAGGACGAACGGCGCTTTGGCGTGCAAGCGTTCCAGGAAGCCGGCGGCGGTGGCGGCCGTTTTGTCGGGTCGGATCTCGAAGTAAACCCAGCGGCTGGCCCGGTCGATGGCGGCGATCAGATAGCGGTGTTCGGCCTCGTCCGGCATCCGGGGCAGGTATTTCACATCGACGTGCACGAAGCCCGGCTCGTAATCCTTGAAGGTGAACTTCGATCATTATACGCGCCCGTCGCGAATCCAAAGGAAACCGACCGCTCGATCATTTGCGGCACCCGGCATCGAACAAACAGCCATCCATCATCGATTTAGTACTATAATTTTTTCGCCAAGCGCCCTCGCCGCGCCGGCACGACAAAACCTCGAACTCGAACAAACCGTTGCGTAAGGTCCGCCGACACATGGCCAACGCCGAAGTGATCCACCGCTACCGGGAATTCACCGCCCCCGCCGGCGACAGCGAATCTTATACGCTGGACGTGCCGCTGGACGGTGCGCGCCCAGAGGTCGAAATCAAAGCCGATATTCGACGCCCCGACCTGGTTCGGGATGGGCTGTTGGTTCTCGGCGAGGTGTTGGCGAGCGATTTGCGCCGTCAAGCCGGCGACCGGGCCGACTATCTGGCCTACCTGCTGCGCCAGGGCAAGCGCGCCACCCAGGCGGTCTGGGACGCGCAAAAGGCCTTTTTGGCCGCCAAGTACGGCGAAGCCACCCAGCAGGAGGCGCCGCTGGACCCCCTGTTCAGCGTGGACGAAAACGGCATCAGCATCGAAGCGTTCTCGCGCGACGAATCCACTTACGCGCGCCTGCACCTCAAGGCCGGACACGCCTATCAAGCCGAGCATTTCGCGGCGGGCACCTCTCATCTGAGCTTCACGCCGGCGCTGCGGGAGGCGCTGGCAGGCATCCGCTCCTATCGCCCCACCACTCTGCACGGCCGCCCGTCGGCTTCCGGCGAGGCCAAGACCGTGCGCGTGCCCTACCGCTGGCTGCGCGCCTTCGGACAGGTGCAAGCGGCTTCGACCCTGCCCGCCGAACGGGTCCGCCTCGCTCCCGTGGATCTTTATAACGTGCTGCTGAGTCTCCGGCTGCGCAAGGCCAAAACCGCGCCCCGCGCCTTGCGCTACGAGCTGGTTCCCGGCCAAGTTCCCCGGCTGGTGCTCGAACCTTGGGAGCAGGTACTGACCGCCAGCGGATCGCCTTACCGAGGCCAGGTGCCGCAGGTGGTGCGCACTTGGGGTCGCCAGCGATTGAGCCTGCTCGGTCGGCTGCTGCCGCATACCCAAGCCGTGGACGTTTATTTGCTGGGCGCCGGCCTGCCGGCGTTTTACGTGCTGGATTTGGAATCCGCCAGCCTGACCCTAGCCTTGAGCGGCTGGACCGACAGCGGCTGGGCCGGTATCGCCACGTTCGATCTGCTGGTACCCGGCGACGGCAAGGATGAAGTCTTGGCCAAGCGGGTCGTCAAGCAGTTGGCCGAACAACCGCTGACCCTGGACGCCCTGACCGAAACCTTGCGCCAGCCGCGCCAGACCATCCGGCAGGCGTTGCTGGGAGAACTGCTCAAG
The DNA here is from genome assembly GCA_037045685.1 of Candidatus Competibacter sp. Taxonomy (GTDB): domain Bacteria; phylum Pseudomonadota; class Gammaproteobacteria; order Competibacterales; family Competibacteraceae; genus Competibacter_A. The sequence goes on along the minus strand of JBAOII010000011.1, from coordinate 14,283 downwards.
GGGACGTTGGTTCACGACATCGCCAGCGGTTTGTTCCACCATCGGCCGCTGCTGGCCCAACCCCTGGAACTGGATCAACTGCGCTACCGCGACGCCCGCGAGGAACAAGCGCATCGGCTGTTGGCGACCGAGGATCAGGTTCAACTGACCCGCATCCACGATCTCGGTCTGGACGGCACGGCCATCGACGGCGAGGTACAGGACCGCCAGGCCCATCGCCACTATCAAACCTCGTTCACCCTGGACCGCGAGGGCCGCACCGTCAAGGCGAGTTGCACCTGCCGCTGACTTCCGCCGCAACGGCTTAAAGCAAGGCCCCTGCCCGCACATGATCGCGCTGCGGCTGCGCTATGCCCGCGAACAGGCCGCGTTGGAACAGGCGCGGGAAACCGCCGAGGGCCGCCGGCTGATTCGCGCCGAAACCCGCACCCTGACCCGCCGCCAGGGCGAAGCCGTGCTCAGCTACCGGATTTCGCTGGACGAACGCCAAGTTTTGCTGCGCTGGGGCCACGATCCTCAAACCTTGCGTCAGCAACGGCTGCTGTTCAACCGCGCCGAGGAAGCCCGCGACGCCTATTTCGCCCGGCTCGACGGTCTGGCGAAACAGGGTTTTATCGATGCCAGCGCGGCGTAGCCAACTCGGCGCAACCCGTTGCATTTGGACGTAGTAACTCAACTAACAACAACCTTTGACAAGGGAGAAAAAAGTCCGTAGCGTAATGATTGCTGGAGCGTGAGGCGTTCCTCCATTAGCCGTTTGGGCGGCGTTGCGCCGTCCGGGAATTCCAACGCCACACACGCCACAAGGTAGGCTGTTCTTGGCCAGCTTCGCCGGTAACCGTCCCTAGTTGTTGGCGGAGCTGGGCCAACCACGCCACCGCGGTTTCCGCCAACAACTAGGGACGGTTACCGGCGGCTGGCCGGTGAGCCTACCGTGTCCCTTGTGAGAAGTAGCGGTTTGCGCCTCACGCTCCAGCAATCCTTACGCTCGGTCTGGAAAACGGCATGAGCGAAACACCCCCCACCTGGGAAGAAATCGCCCAAGTCGGCGATATCGAGCGCTGGGTCGTTGCCCGGCTGCGGCAACTGGGCCTGCTGGACGAGACCACCGATCCCGCCAAGCTGACCGGCGCCGCCCTGCATCAATACAAGGCGCGACGGGAAGAAGAACGGCGCGTTCGCAAGCAGTTGCGCCAACAGGGATGGACCGCCTTCCGCCAGGCCCATCTGGTCCATCTCGGCGCGGACGTGTTCCACCACGACACGCCCGACCAGGACCGTTACGACCTGCCCGATCCCGAAACCCGGCGCGAGGCCAACGCCCTGCCGGCGCTCAAGGACGCCCAAACCCTCGCCAAGGCGCTCGATCTATCGATTCCCCGCTTGCGCTGGCTGGCGTTCCACCGCGAAGTGGACAGCGGCAGCCACTATCAGTACTGGACCATCCCCAAGCGCGACGGCGGCGCCCGCCTGATCAGCGCGCCCAAGCCGACGCTGAAAAAATCGCAACGCTGGATTTTGCGCCAGATCGCCGAACACCTGCCGGTACACGGCGCCGCTCACGGCTTCCTGCCCGGACGCAGCATTTTCAGCAACGCCGCCGTCCACGCCGGCGCGCGGACCGTCGTCAAGCTCGATATCCGCCATTTCTACCCCACCGTCACTTGGCGGCGGGTCAAGGGCTTGTTCCGCAAGGGTGGCTACGGCGAGCAGGTAGCGACGGTATTGGCCCTGCTCTGCACCGAGGCGCCGCGCGAACTGCTGCAACTCGACGGCAAGCATTACCACGTCGCCAGCGGACCCCGCGCCCTGCCGCAAGGCGCCCCGACCAGTCCCGCCCTCAGCAACACGGTTTGCCTGCGGCTTGGACTGCCGCCTGTCCGGCCTGAGCCAAAAGCTGGGATTCCGCTACACCCGCTACGCCGACGACCTGACCTTTTCCTGGCACGACGCCGCGCCGCCGCCGCTGGGCCGCCTGCTGCGTTGTGCTCACATGATTCTCAAGGCGGAAGGCTTCATCCCCCACCCGGACAAAACCCGGATTCTGCGCCGGGGTCGCCGTCAAACCGTCACCGGCCTGGTGGTCAACGAAGCGCCAGCGGGCAGTCCGGCGCGGGTGCCGCGCGCCCAGATTCGACGCCTGCGCGCCGCCCTGCACAACCGCCTGAACGGCAAGCCCGGCAACGGGGAAAGCCTGGCGCAACTGCGCGGCTGGGTGGCCTTTCTGCACATGACCGACCCGGAGCGGGCCAAGCCGTTTCTGGCGCAACTCAAACAACTGGAGGAGCGTGGCACGGATGAGTGAGTGGCAAGTTTCTCTGATTTTTCAAGACAGCAAATCCAACAAATTCTGGCGGGCGCGCTGCCTCGGCAACAATCTGGAAGTCAATTTTGGCCGGATCGGCAGCCAGGGCCAAAGCCAGGCCAAACGCTACGACTCGCCAGAAGACGCCGCCGCCGAACTGCAAAAACAGGCGCGGGAAAAGTACAAGAAAGGCTACGTGGACGGCGACGGCGGCCCGAGCGAAACGGCCGCGCCGTCCGCCGCCGCGACCGAATCCGCACCCACGACCCCCGCCGCCTCGCAATGCACGCTGGTCCTGACGCTGGGCGAGCGCCGCCTGGAACTGCGCCTGAGCGTGGACGGCAACGCGCTGCACACCCACGGCGTGGAACATTATCCCGACGCCTCCGCCGCCGAAGCCGCTTTCGCCCAAGTCCGGGCGGCTTTGGAAGCCGAAGGCTACCGGCCCCAATAATCGGATAGGCGATGCTCATGGCCGACGACCGCTCCATCCTGTTCGCCGATCTGGAACACGCCGCCGCCCGGCGCGATCCGCAGTTCGTCCCGTGGGTGCTGGAATTTCTCAAGCAGCCCGACCCGCCCGCCGGCCAGCCGGAAGACCCGCCGGACGACTATCAAGCGCAATCCCTGCCACCCGACGCTTGGTCGCTGGATCGCCTGCGCCAGAGCCTGAACCCGCAAGCTTTGGCCGGTAAAACTGCCGACGAGCGTCAAGCCGCCCGCGCCGGCGCTTGGGCCGCGCTGCTGGCCACGCCCAACCCACCACCGCGTTTGAAGCTGGGCCAACTGCTGCTGGATTTGTACGCGGCCGACGACGAACCGGCCCGCGCTCTGCTGTTGGAATTGATTCCGCACATACCCCCGAACGCCCTTGGCTGGGGCATCTGGCAAGGCATCAAGAGCATCTACAAACAGGCCGAGCAACGCCACGACCTCGCCATGCTGGGCGCGCTCTGCTGCCGGCTGGACGTGCAGCCGGTCACGGCCGGCGGTGAAATCTCGCGCGGCACTTGGCTGTACATGCGCCGCCGCGCCTGGCGCTTTCTGCGCCAACTCGGCCAAGCCCTGCCCGAATTGTTCCCGGTGTTCGCCGGGCAGGTGCTGCGCCACTATCCGGAACCCCAGCCCCTGCATCAGTGCTGGATTCTCAATCAAATCTGGCGGCACAAGGATTTGATCGGCAAGACCGACCAAGGCGTTGTTAGCCCTCATGGCTTGCCGGAAAAGCTGGACCGGCGCGCGTTCGACGACGCCTGGAAAATCAGCCCCGCGCCGCTGCTGCGCCTGCTGGAAGACGCCCGCAACGCGCAGGTGTGCGACTTCGCCATCCGCTGCCTGGACCAGGATTTCAAGGATTCCTTGCGCCACGTCGAACCGGCCTGGCTCGCCCGCCTGGGCGCGAAACCGCTCGCCATCGTGCATGAATTTGTCCTGCGCCTGCTGCGCGACAACCCGGAATTTCATCAATCCAAGCTGAAACAGCTTGGCCTGCACGACATGGTGCTGGGCTTGCTTTACAGCAACAACAGTCCGGCCCGCCGTTACGCCATCGACTACGCCCGCGCCTACGCGACCGACCTGCCGGTCGCCGAGCTGGTCAAGCTGGTGTCGAACGGCGTCCAGGACGTGCAGACCTTCGCCGTGGCGCTGCTGGAAAAACGCTCGCCTGCCGAATTGGGATTGCCGACCCTTCTCAAGTTGCTGGGCGTTCCGGCCAGCGCCGCGCTCGCCAAAGCCAAGCTACGGCAGGGTTTCAAGCCCGCCGACATCAGCGCCGAGCAATTCGTCGAAGTCGCGCTCGCGCCGGCTGGACCGAACGCGGGAACGGTCGAACTGCAAATGCAGCACTTGATGGAACTGATGCAACAAGGCGTGCAAATGGATTTCGAGCGCGTCATCAACAACCTCAGCAAGCGGACAAGTTCTTCGTCGGCGCTGGATGCGGTGCTCGAATTTTATAAAGAGGCCAAGGTGAAAGTGCCCGCCGCTTACTACCGTCAACTGCTGGACGATCCGCGCTGCAATCCGCTGGCGCGGCAGCGGGCCTTGAAGGCGCTGGCGGATTATCCGGGGCGCGAGATCGGCACGGAATGGCTGCAAAAAGCCCTGCTCGACCCGCAACTGAACAGCGCGGTCGCCAACTGGCTGCGGCAGGGCAAGCTCAAAGGCGAGGATTTGGATGTCGAGTGGTTGAAAGGGCTGGTGTTGCGCCCCGCGCTGCGACCGCTGGCCTTGCAACTGCTGGGCGACGGACAACTGGTCGAGCCGAGCCGCATCGGACTGCCCTGGCTGCTGGCGATGGCGCGGCAGGCCGACCCGACCCTGCACGATTTCGCCCATCGCTATCTGCTGCAATCGTTTCAGCCCGGCGATTTCGCCAGCGGCGAAGGCAGCGGGGTTGATCACCTGTGGGAACTGGCCTGTGGCGCCACGCAGCCGGAGCCGGTGCGCCACTTCGCCGCCGCCTATCTCAAGGCCCATCATCCGCAAATCGGCCCGAGCGATCCCGAAACCCGCGCCCTGAACATCAAGCCTGGCCTGACTTCCGCCGCTTATCCCTTGAGTCGGCTACGGCCGCTGTTTTTCGACCAGCGGCCCGACTTGCGCCGGCTGGCGGTCGCCATCGCGCGGGAGGAACTGCGCGCCTGGAACGAGCCGCCCCTCCTCTATCGGCTGGCCGACAGCGAACACCGCGAACCGCGTGCCTTCGCCATCGAGCAATTGTTGCGGCTGGGCGAGAGTTCGGTGGAACCCGCCTTGCCGGCGGAATGGTTGTTGCCGGAACGGGTGTTTCAGTTGGCCGAAAGCCGCCACAAGATCACCCGCGAGACCGCCCTAACCCTGATCCGCCGCCATCACGAGCGGCTCGGCGATCCGGCGCGGCTGGCTTGGCTGATGGAAAGCCCACACCGCGAGGTCGGGCTATTCACCGTGCGGCTGCTGTGGGAGCACCAGCGCCGGAAGTTCGCGCCGACCGCGAAGGTCGCCGAGCCTCAACCCGGCGCTCCGGTCGAAGAACTGCGCCAATTTCTGCGCAAGACGCTGTTCGGCCTGCCGCCCGGTCGGATGGAACGGCGCGAGCTGGACACCGAACAGGCCGCGCCCGAACGGCCGTGGCCGGCGAGCGTCGGCAAGCGCCGGCTGATCGAGGCTATCAAGACGCTGGCCTTGAGCGATGCGGCTTTCGCCGAATTGGTCGCGCCGGTGTTGACGGAATTCCGCCATTCCCGCGCCAAGAACGAATGGCAACATTGCGTGGCCGCGCTGGTGCAAATCCGCCGGGCGCATCCGGCGATTCGAGTGGATTTGCCGGTGGGGCAGGCTAATGTGAGGGTGAGGACGGAATGAAAAGGTATTATTGCATAATTAATCTATAGCATAATGGTTTCATAAGATTTTCTAATTTTGCACTGTAACCGAAACGTTATCGGTTCATGTGATATCACTGAGTATTGAATGTGCTCTAATCATTTCACTTTGGGTGTTATCTTGTAACTATGGCTGACTTTAGAAATATAGGCGGTTTAAGTAATAAAAGAGGGAATAGATACGAAGACTATTTTACTGTATATCGCATTCTCTACTATCTTGAATCAGTTCTATTTAAATCTTCCGAGGTTCGTATCAAAGAACAAGCTTCCTGCCCAGTTGATGATCTTATTATAGAAACGTGCGAGGAAGACCATTATCATCAGCTAAAAGCTAACAAAACAATTACATGGGGTGCAGATTCCATGAAATTGAAATCTGAATTTACTAGGCAGAAAGAAATCTGTAAGAGAAAAGAACGTTTTTTTAAGCTTTGGTTGGTGATTGCCAATGAAGCACGAGCTAAGTCATTAACTTCAAATATGCCGGATGAGGTCAAGGATGTCACAGAAATTTTTCTTTTTCCTTATCTTGAGCGGCTTTCTGAATTAGCACAACTGAATCAATTGGTTGAGTATCCCTTAAAAAAAATTCGTGCAACTCGTTTTTCAAGTCTAACAGAAAATCAAAATATTATATTCGCTATTTATCTTGCTTGGCGTGATCACATACCGGATGATGATGGTTATTGTTTATTAAGCAAGGTTATCGAACATATCCGATCTAATAAAATCGGCCGAATTTATTGCCAATGGCAAGAAAATTCGCTTCTCTGGGACGAATGTAAAACAATCTTGAATGATATTATTGGCTTGCAATATTGGACAGATAGGGGATATTTTGAATGGGAATATCCTCCAACAGATCAAGGCATCTTAAAAGATAACTGCTTCAGTGATAATTTTCAACGCTTTATGCAACGGATTGTAGATTGCCGCCCAAAAAACTTCAACGAATTTGAGGATCTTTTACCATGAGAACCTATTCTAATTTGGCCGGCTCTAAAGCTAAGATGTTACTCAATGAGCTTATCAAAAAACCTATTAGCCATGATAAATATCGACATATTATGGAACAACTTGGACAAGAATTAGCGAAGGAGTTAATTCAACAATTATACGGATTTAATCAAGTTCTTTTGATATGCACTAATGAAGATGCAGACTTTCTTGCTCGCGGTGTAATTTGCTCTTTAGAAAGAGTAAATTCGCTTCGGACCTCTTTAGCTTGTTTTTGGAATGACCGAAAGCGTATAAATGAGAATACCGAGGTGGCGCCAATTATTAGGAGGTACGTTGAACCAATAGAAGGTAACGTAGATGCGTTTGTAGTTGTCAAATCAATTATTTCTAGTGCCTGTGTTGTAAGATCAAACATTTCCGAACTTATTTTTGAAAAAAATCCAAAATATGTTTTTATTCTTTCTCCAGTTATCTTAGTAGGCGCTCAACAGAGGTTAGAAGCGGAGTTTGATATAAGTATAGCTCAACACTTCAGGTATCTCTGGTTAGCCGAAGACAATGAAACCTCAGAAAATGGAAGCGTTAATCCAGGCATAGGTGGTAGTGTTTATGAATTATTAGGAATTGGTACAAGCGAAGATAAAAATAGATATACCCCTAATATCGTATCTGAGCGGCGCACTCATATCAGGCGCTGTTAAAAAGATCGACAATATTCTGATTAAAAACAACAATTTATTGATTCTAAACTTTAGATTTTCTCAATTTTGCAGCGTTAATAGATTCTTTGAACGCGAGCAGCTATCGCATGAAACCCCTAAATGACTTTTGGATAGGAGCCGCCCGTGGCCAAACAATACGCGCCCCACATTGAACGCCTATTGGCCGTCGCCGCCAGCGGCAAACTGTTGGCCGTCGGCGGTCGCCGCGACGCGGCGGGCGTCACCGACTCCAGCGTTCACCTGCTGCAACTGCCCAAGCTGAACGCCCGCTTCAGCGCCCCGCTGGACGCCACCGCGTCCGCGCTGGCCTTTTGCGGCGACGATCTCTTGCTGGCCGGAACCACCGAGGGCGATCTGGCGCTTTGGCGCACGGGCGGCGACGGGAAAACGCCGGATTGGCAGCAAGCCGTTCACGGCGGCGCGGTGCGGGCGCTGGTTGCGTCCGACTCGCAGGTCTTGAGCGTGGGCGATGACGGGACGCTGGCGCTGCACATCGTCGAAACGGACGGCGACCGGCCCCGCTTGCGCGAGCAGGCCAAACGCCGCTTGAGCGAGCAGGCGCTACGCGCCGTCGCGCTGGACCCGGCGAGTGGCAACGTCGCTGCCGCTGGCGCCGACAACACGATTTACGTCTTGCCACTGGCGCGGCTGGCCGACGCCGAACCCCGCGTCATGCCCTGCGGCGAACGCGGCATCTTCGCTCTGGCTTTCACCGGCGACGGACGAATCGTGGCCGGCTGCGGCGACGGCTCGATCCGGGTCTGCTTTCTGGAAGGCGCCATCGACGAAGACAATCGCAGCGGCGACGCCGCTCATCAGGGGCCGGTGCGTGGCCTGCTCTTCAGCGCCGCGCTGAACGACGAACAGGGCCGACCGCTGCCGCGCCGCTTGTTCTCGCTCGGCGAGGATGGCGAACTCAAGGTCTGGACCCTGGATCAACGCCGCAAGCCGCGCACCGTTCCCGTTGGCCGCAACGCCAGCGCATTGGCGCTGTTCGACCCGCTGCCGCAGGCCAAGCCGGAACAGCGCGGCGGGCTGCTGGTCGCGGTGACCGAGCAGCGGCAAATCTGGCTCAGTTCGGTCGATCAGAACGGCAACCCTTCAGGCAATCCCGAAACCTGGGATTCCCGGCTGCAACGCTTGCTCGACGAGGTCAAGGCGACGCGCTCGTCGTCGGCGACTCTGGACGCTTTGGCGCAACTGGCCGAGGACGAAGCGCGGGAAGGCTTGGAATGGGTGCTAAGCCAGGATTCTCGACCGGGGCAGCGCATCGAAGCCGCGCAAAAGCTTGGAACCAGCCAGCGTCGCCGCAGCCGGCCCGCGCTGGCCAAGGCGCTGAACGACGACCATGTCGGCGTGCGCAAGGCCGCCCTCAAAGCACTGGAGCAAATCGACGCCGAAACGCCGCTGCAAGCCCTGCAACTGGCGCTGGGCAGCCGTCACCCGGACATCCGACTCGATGCGGTGCAACGCCTGACCGATTTGCGCCAAGCGTCGCCGCTGGTACCGAGACTGCTTAACGAGCGGCTGAGCGATTCGGACGAAAAAGTCCGCGAGGCCGCTCTGGATAGCCTGCTGGCCTTGGAACCCGACGCCAGCGTCGCCTTGCGCGGCGCGTTCGAGCGCGGTTCCCCGGATATCCGCCGCGCGGTGCTGATCCGGCTCGGGCGACGCAACCTCGGCGCGACGCCGGAAGGCCGCCGGCTGCTCGGCCAAGCCATCAACGATGACACGTTCTCGGTGCGCCACGCGGCCTTTTGGATCGCGGTCGCGGTCCATCCCGCGCTGGTCGCCAACCTGCGCGCCAGCGGCCCCGATATCGCCAAGATTCTGGACGAGTACGCCGCCCTCGGCATCGAAGGCGCGGCAGCCACCACCGGCGCGACCCCGACCGAGCCAGACCTGGAACCGCTGTTCGCGGCCCTGGTTTGCCGCCAGCCGGACATGGCCCTGCAAAGCGCCCTGTGCCTGAGCTGGCTCGGCGACGACCGCGCCAGCGGCGCCTTGCTGCAACTCAGCCGGGAGCCAAACGCCAACACGCGCCGTCTCGTCACCCTTTTCCTGGCGAACGCCATCATCAATCTGGCCGGTGATCGACGCCTGCGTCTGCGCCTGCAATGGCTGTTGAACGACGACGACGCGCAAGTTCGCGCCGCCGCGTTCGACGGTCTGCTCAAACTGGCCGAACCGGAAGGCCCGGCCGGCGAGATCGAGCTGGCCGAACTGGCGCTGCGCACCCAGGCCGGCGAGATTCGGACCCGCGCCCTGCAACTGCTGGTCAAACACGGCTCGACCGCGCAAGGCGAACTCGCCACCCGCATCGACACGCTGCTCGGCCACGCCCTGGACGACGAGGCCGAAGACGCCCGGCGCGAAGCCATGCGGACGCTGTGGGCTTGGCACAGCAAGCGCCCGGAAACCACGCTGCGCCGGGCGGTCGCTTCGGTTCATCCCGACATTCGCCGCTGGGCGGTGGACGAGCTGGCCCGCCAAGCCCGCCAGTCGCGCGCTTGGGCCAAGGAATTGCTGATCGAGCGGGTCGGCGATGCCGCCGCCGAGGTGGGTCTGGCCGCCTACGAGGCTCTGACCAAGGAAGACGCCGACAAAAAACGCTCGAACTACCATTTGGCGGCGCTCAACTCGCCCGCTATCGAGGTCCGTCTGGCCGGTCTCGAAGGGCGCGCTGGAAGCGACCGACCCGGCTCCGCTGCGCAACCGTTTGATCGAACTGCTGCAAACCGAGGAAGCGCCCCAGTTTCTCGCCGCCATCGAGGCGCTCGACAAACTGCTGCCCAGCGACGCGCAAGCCTTCGCCCTCGCCTTCGACAGCCCATTTTATCTGCTGCGGGTGCGGGCCGGCGAACTGTGCGGCAAGCGTCGAGATAGCCGCGCCGTGGGACCGATGCAGGCGTTGCTGAGCATCCCCAAGACCGACCGCGACCGTCCTTCCGATGCGCTGCGCCAGCGCGCCGCCAGCGCCCTGGCCGACGTGGGCGACCCGGCCAGCATCCCGTTTTTGAACACCCTGCTGCGCGACGAAGATGCCTTGGTGCGGGAACACGGCGCACGCGGTTTGGCTGCCGCCTGCCAAAGCGGCAACGAACAGCCGCTGGTCGCCGCGCTGGCGCACGCCGATCTGGCGGTGCGCAGTTGGGCCGCCGACGGCTTATCGAAGTTGGGAGATATACGGGCGATTCCGGTGCTGGCCGGAACCCAGCGCCACGAGCATTTGCCGATCCGGCGCGGCGCGCTCTACAGCTTCGTCGCGCTCGGCGGCGATGGCGTGCAAGGCTTGCTGCAAGGCTTGGAGGATACCGAGCGCGATCTCCAGGAATTGACCTTCGCGGTGATCGTGGCCCGCGATATCGCCCTGGCGCGGGCCAAGCTGGAGCCGGATTTGCTGCTCAGCGCCCTGAGCGCCGGACAGCCGGAAATCCGCTTTGCCGCCGCCCGCGTGTTGGAAGCACGGTTGCACGATGAAGACTTGGGGCAATGGGGTTTGGAACTGATCGGGCCACGCCAGCCCGAGAAAGCCAGCGACATGCGCAACTGGCCGGAGCCGGCGCAACGGCCGCGCCTGCTGAACGCCGTGGTCAACGCCCTGGCCAGCGACTCCCCGGCCCGGCGATACGCCGCCGCCCAGGTTCTCGGCCTGCGCCCGCAGCCGGAAACCTTCTGGCGCGAGGCGAAGCGTCTGGCCGAAATCGCCACCGATCAGGCGCCGCCGCAAACCGCGCCGGAGGCCGAAGCGCGGCTGGAGCGCAAAACCGGCTGGATACGCGGTCTGTTTCAGCGCAAGCCACAACAGCCGAGCGGTTCCGCCACCCAGCGCCTGTTGACCGTGTTGCGCTTCGCCGGCGGCGGGCGCCGACCCCCCAACGAGCAGGACCGAGCCGGCGCGTCCGAACTGTGGCGACTCGCGTTCGGGACTTACGCCGGCCTGATCCGGCAAGCGCCCGTCGCCAAGGGACCGGACGATTACCAGCGGGTGCGGCGCGACAGCATCGCCCGCCTCACGGCGCTGGCCCCGCAGCCCGCCATCGGCCGGGAAGCCGTGTTGCCGGTGCTGCGCCAAGCTCTGGGCGATCCGCATCATCTGGTGCGGCAGGCGGCGCTGAACGCGCTGGCCGAATTGCATCCGCGCGAGCCGCTGGAGCCGTTGGCCTTGGCCTTGGACGTGGATTCCGCCGATCTTGGCCGCAATGCCTTCGACCGTTTGCTGGCTCTGGCCGCGACCGGCGATGCCCGCGCCGCCGAACTGGCCCGTGGCGCGGTCAACGCCGCCAACGCGGAAACACGCCGCCACGCCTTGGAACAACTGCCCCGACTGTACCCCGCCGGTAGCCTGGAACCGTGGTTGCTGGCGTTGAACAGCCGTTACGACGACTTGCGCTTGACCGTGGTGGATCGCCTGCTCGACGCCAACGATCCGCGCATCGCCGCCGCTTTGAGCCGCGCCCTGGAAAGCGAGCACGACGAGTTGCGCCTGCGCGCCGCCGTGGGCTTGGCCCAGCGCGGCGAACTCCTAGCGCTGGACGTGTTGGCCGCTGCCTTGCGCGCCGAACCGCGCACCGCCAACCGGGCATTGGAGGCGCTGGTCGCCTTGGCGCACGCCCGCCCGAACGAACAAACTGCGGAGGGAGCGGCCAACGCCATAGCCGCGCGCTTGGAAGACGATCCCGACCAGACCGCCGACCGACCGGCCCTGCTGCGCGCTTTGGGGCGCATCGGTCATGTCGCCGCCGCGTCGCTGCTGGGACGCTGGTTGCTGGACAAGGACAAAGCCACGCATCACGGACTGGCGCTGGATGTGCTGCTGCAACTGTTGCGCGACCGGGTCCAGCCGGAGCAAAAACGCGCCGACGGGCGGCACTATCCGCGCTATCAAGAAGAAGCCGCCCTGCAAGCCTTGCCGCCGCTGCTCGACCACGACAACGCCGCGATTCGCGCCCGCGCCGTCGAAGTGCTGGGCAACCTGGAAGCGAAACCGGCCGAAACCTTGCTGGTGCGGCTGCTGGACGACCGCGACGAGGCGATTCGGGCGTTGGCCTGCGCGCAACTGGCGCAACGCATCGTCGCGGGTATGCCGGGCGCGAGTTTGGAGCCGTTGACGCGGGCGCTGGTCGGCGGTCGCCGCGAGCTGCTGCTGGCCGCCGCCGAGGGGCTGGCGAAACAGCAGCGCCCGGAAGCCTTCCAACCGCTGCTGCTGGCCTTCACGGCAGGCGCGGAGACGGAACGGAAACGCGCCATCGCCGCGCTGGGCGAGTTGGGCGACCGTCGCGCGCTGGAATACCTGGAGCCGCTGCTCGACGAGCGCGCCGAATTGCCCGCCGACGACCGCGCGCTGGCGCCGGACGCCGCCGAAGCCCTCGGCGCGCTGGTGCCCCGCTTGACCGATGCCGACGAGCGCCAACGGGTGCGCGACAACCTGGAGCGGCTGGCGCGCGAAGGACGGGGCGAACTGCGTTGGCGGGCGCTGCGTGGCTTGCGGCGCATCGGCGACGAGCGCAGCCGCGCCCTGCTGGAACGCCTCGCCAGCGACCCCTACGAGGATGGAACCGCCCGGCAACGTGCCGCCGTCGAATTGGGCGAGCTGGGTGCAATCACCGCCGAGCCGGTGCTGGAATCGCTGTTGCACCAGCGCGATGCCAATCTGCGCAAGGCCGGCCTGGAAGCGTTGCGGCGGATTTATCCCAGCGACGCCACCCAGGTCAACCTGCTGGCCCTGAACAGCGAATACGCCGAGATCAGCCAGCCCGCCGCGCGCTTTCTAGCCCGACAGGGCGACCCCGCCACCCTCACGCAACGGCTGGGCGTGGTCAAGGATCAACAGGTTCGGCAGCGGTTGCGGCGCGGGCTGATCCGCCGCCAAGCGTTTTCCCGCGACGCCTTGGGTGAGTTGCTGCGCAGCGACGCGGCGGCGACACGGGCCGAGGCCGCCTGGATCGCCGGCAACAGCGGTGACCGGGATTTGGCGGCAGGGGTGCAAGCCGCGCTGGAGCGGGCGGCCAACGGTTGGCGGCAGGCCGACGAACGGCATTCGTGGGAGCAGACCGGCGCGGAAGCGCTACGCTTGGCGGGCTGCTCTGTGGGCCGCCCGTCAATTGCAACTCGCCATCGCGCCGGCGGTGCGGGCCGCGCTCGCCGATCCCCGGCATCCGGTCGCGGTGCGGCGCGAGGCGATTCGCTGCTTGGCCGAGTGCGGCGACGCCAAGGACAGCAACGCGCTGTTGCAAGCCCTGGAAGATGTCGATGCCGGCGTGCGCGCGGCGGCCAGCGCCGCTCTCGCCCGGCTTGGCGGCGAACCTGTGCTACAGCATTTAGAGCGGTCCAAGAGCGCCGATGGCGCGGCCTTGCGCCCGGTTCTGCGGGCGGTTTTGCCCAAAGCGGATGGCCGCTTGCTGGCCAGCGCCGAACAGCGGCAAACCGCGTTGCCGGTTTATCTGGAGCAGCGGGAAGTCGCGGCGCTGGTCCGTCGCGCCACGGCGACCGACGGCGAAGCGGCAGCGCGATCCAGCGCGATTGCGGCGCTTGGGCCGGCTGGGCGGCGAGGCGGCGCAAACCGCGTTGCAGGGCATTCTGGCCAACAAGAGCGAGGACGGGGCGATTCGAGCCATCGCGTTCAAGAGCTTGCGGCGGCTGGAACGGCGGGCGGCGAATCGGGCTGCTTCTGGTGGATAGGCAGAAAGGAGAGCTATAGGCAATCGTTTAACGATCTCGTTCGCCTGCCCTGCGTAGCGGGGTCAGGTGCAATGCCTACTTTGGCTTTAGCTTAAAGCCGCTTCAGCAGTTTTTCATATTCAGTGTGTGGGCCTATCCAAAACCAAACAATTTCATTGTTATTCATGATGCCTACAGCACGATAATCGATATTGATTCTGGCTGAATATATAGGGTCGGTTTCGTGAACCCGTTTGAACTGTAA
>JBAOII010000010.1:0-37164 GCA_037045685.1 Candidatus Competibacter sp. | reverse complement strand
ATTGACGAAAAATCTCGGCGCGCTGTTGCTGCTGTGCTTCGGGCTGGCGTTTTCCGGGAGGATCGCCGCCGCCGAAGCCGGCCCCGATCTGCTGACGCCCGCCGAACGGGCCTGGCTCGCCCAGCACCCGGAGATCGTGCTGGGCGTCGGCGAGGAATGGGCGCCCTCGGTCGTCAAAAACGCCAACGGCCGGTTTGGCGGCTTCGCCTTCGATCATCTCGATCTGCTCAACCGTAAGCTGGGAACCCATATCCGTTTGGAGGTGGGACCTTGGCACGCGATGGTCGAAAAGGCCGAGACCGGCCGCCTCGCCGGGCTGAATCTCTCCGCTCCCGTGGAGCAGAGGAAGGCGCATTTTCTCTTCACGCAAACCTTCAACGCCATTCACTACTTCATCTACCTGCGCACCGGAGAGCCGGCGCCGCGCGCCGGGCTCGACGGACTCCGGGGCCGGCGGATCGGCTACCTCAAGGGCATCTTGTACCTGCGCAACCTGCTGGCCACCCATCCCACCATCGAGGCCCTGCCGCTGGACGGCACGGAGGCGCTGGCCAACGCCTTGCTGGGAGGCGAAGTCGATGCTGTAGTGGACTCCTACGGCCTGGAATACTGGCGAGCGAGCCACGGCGTATTGGGCTTCGCGCCGATGCGAATGCTGCCCGAGAGCCAAACCGATCTGGTGATGTCGATCCGCAAGGACTGGCCGGAGCTGGTCAAAATCCTGAACAAGGGACTCGCGGCCATCACCCGGGAGGAGATGGCCGAACTCTACCGGCGCTGGTTCGGGCAGGATTACCTGAGCCGCATCGCGCCACAGGCCGCGCTCACCGCCGAAGAGCAGGCTTGGCTAAACGAGCACCCGGTCCTGAGGGTCGGCATCGATCCTCACTGGGCGCCGGTGGAGTTCGTCGACGAGGCCGGTATAGCGCAAGGAATATCTCTTACCTATTTGAAAAATATGGAAATAATGCTCGGCGTGCGCTTCGAGATCGCCAAGGGCTTGTCGTGGAGCGAGGCCCTGCGGCAACTCAAGGAGGGAATGATCGACCTGTTGCCGGCCATGGTGGCGACGCCGGATCGGCGGCAATCTTACCGCTTCACCGATCCCTACCTGTCTTTTCCCGCCGCGATCTTTTCGGCGGCGGCGGTCGCGTATCTGGGCGATCTCGACGCCCTCAAGGGCAAGGTCATCGCGGTGGTGCGGGACGAGGCCACTCACGCCTGGCTCCGGGAACAGCGGCCCGAACTCCAGTTGCTGCCGGTGGAGGACACGCGCGAGGCGCTGCGCAAAACGGCGGCGGGCGAGGCCTTCGCTTTCGTCGGCAACCTGGTCACCACCAGCTACTACATCGGCCAATCCGGGCTGAACCAGATCAAGGTGGTCGGCGAAACGCCCTTCGTCTACCGGCTCGGCGTGGGCGTGCGCCGGGATTGGCCGATGCTGGCCGGCATCCTGCAAAAAGGTCTCGACGCCATCCCGAAAAGCGAGCGCGACGCGATCTACCACGACTGGATCTCGATCCAGTACCAGCACCGCATCGATTACGGCACGCTGTGGACGGTGTTGACCTTGGCGGGATTGACCCTGTTCGTCATCGTGTACTGGAATCGCCGGCTGGCGCTGGAGGTGAGCCAGCGGCGCGAAGTCGAAACGGCCCTGCGCGACGCCAAGGACGCGGCGGAACAGGCCAACCGCGCCAAAAGCGTTTTCCTGGCCAACATGAGCCACGACTTGCGCACGCCGCTCGGCGCGGTGCTGGGCTTCGCGCAACTCCTGGAGCGGCACGAGCGACTCGGCGACCGGCAGCGCCAGTACGTCGATGGCATTCGCCGGGGCGGGGAGCGACTGCTGGGGTTGGTCAACGACGTGCTGGACCTGGCCAAGGTCGAGGCCAACCGTTTCGATCTGGTTCCCGTCGATTGGAACAGCGCGGATCTGTGGCGGGAGTTGGCCGAGATGTTTCGCGGGCGTGCCGAGCAAAAAGGCGTCGGCTTCCGCATCGAACCCGCGCCGGCCTTGCCGCGAACCCTGTCCTGCGATCTCAAATGCCTGCGGCAGATTCTGGTTAACCTGCTGGACAACGCCGTCAAATTTACCGGACAAGGCGAGGTTGTCCTGCGCGCCAGTTTCGAGGACGACCACCTGATTTTAGGGGTGGCGGATACAGGCGTCGGTATCCCACCGGAGCAGACCGACGGCATTTTCGAGCCGTTCCATCAGGTCGGCAGCGCAAACCACCGGGCGCTGGGCGCTGGCTTGGGGCTATCCATCGCCAAGGGGCTGGTCGCTCGCATGGGCGGCTCGCTGGCCGTGGAGAGCGCACCGGGACAGGGCAGCACGTTCCGGGTCCGGATACCGGCGCGGGCCGTGTCGCTTCCTGCTCCGGCGAAAATTGCGGAGCCTTCCGGCTCTCGCGCCAGCGGCTATCGACGCACCGTCGGCCAAGGTTCCTTGTGCATCCTGATCGCCGACGACGAAGCGGAAAACCGAAAAATCTTGCGCGACCTGCTGGAGCCTCTCGGTTTCGTGTTGGCGGAAGCGCGAACTGGCCGGGACTGCGTCGAGATGGCGCGGGACTGGACGCCGGATTTGATTCTCATGGATCTGCGGATGCCGGACTTGGACGGGCTGGAGGCGACCCGCGCCTTGCGGGCGATACCGGCGTTTCGAAACACCCCCATCGTGGCGGTGACCGCCGCCGCCTTCGCGGAAGATCGCGCCCAAGCCCTGGCGGCCGGGTGCGATGCCCACTTCGCCAAACCGGTATCCTTGGACGCGCTGATCGAGACGCTGGGGACGCTGTTGCCGCTGGAGTGGCTGTATGGCGCTCGGTCGGCGGAAGCGAGCGCGTCACCGGCGCGGGCGGCGACCGAACAACATCGGGAAGAATCGCCCATCGGCCAAATTCTGGTGGTGGATGACGAACCGGAAAATGCCCGTTTCCTGAGCGACCTGCTGTCGGAGTATGCCGATCGGGTGCATGTGGCCGAGAGCGGCGAACGCGCGCTGGAAGTCGCCCGCGAGATCGTTCGGGAAGCGCGCCTGGACCTGATTTTGCTGGACATTCTGATGCCCGCCGGCATCGACGGCATCGAGACCTGCCGCCGCCTGAAAGCTCGCGAAGCGTTGCGCACCACGCCCGTCATTTTCCTCACCGGCCGGGACGACGAAGACATCATGGTGCGAGCTTTCGACGCCGGCGGCGCGGACTACGTGCTCAAGCCTTTCAACGCGCGGATCTTGCTGGCGCGGGTCCGCGCTCACGCGCAACTGGGCCTGCTGTCGGACCATCTCGAATCGGCCCTGGCGCAGCGCACGGCGGCGCTGGACGCCGCCAACGCCCGGTTGCGGCAACTGGCGCTGGAGATTTCGTTGATCGAGGAGCGGGAACGGAAGCGCCTGGCGGGCGAACTGCACGACAGTCCCATGCAAAAGCTGGCGCTGGCGCAATTTCAGATCGCCGCCGGCATCCGGGATCGGGACCAGGAGGCGGAGGAACGCCTCGAAACCGGCTTGGAGCTGCTGCGGGAAGCGCTCGGGGAATTGCGTTCCCTGCAATTCGAGCTCAGTCCCCCATTGTTGTATCAGGAAGGCTTGGCTCCGGCGCTGGAATGGCTGGCGACTTACGCCACGCAACGCTTCGGCGTGGCCTTGTCGTTTACCGCGCCCCGCTCGCCGCCGAGTCTCGACCAGAACTTGGCTATCGTCCTGTTTCAGTGCGCCCGGGAACTCGTTTACAACCTGGCCAAGCACGCCCACGCTTCGGCGGGTCGGATCGAATTCGACGTCCGCGACGGCGCGGTGCTGCTCGTGGTCGGCGACGACGGCCAAGGCTTTCCGCCGCCCGCAGCTTCGGGGCGACCGGACGTTCGGGGAGGTTACGGCTTGTTCAGCGTGCGCGAGCGTCTGGCATACTTGGGCGGCGATTTATCCATCGATTCGGACGTCGGCGGCGCCCGCGTCTCGGTGCGGGTACCGCTAAGGTCCAGCGGCGGAGAAGCATCGGCGGACCCGCCGGACGTGTTCGGGATCCCGTGAGGCGGATCGAGGCAACCACGGCAGCGCAATCCATGACCATCACCGTTCTTCTCGCCGACGATCATGCGCTCTTCCGGCAAGGGCTGGCCTCGCTGGTGCGCGAGCAGGGGGAAGACTGGCGGATCGTCGGCGAAGCCGGCGACGGCGAAGAGGCCGTCCGCTTGGCCGCAGCGCTTCAACCCCAAATCGCGGTGCTGGACGTGGAAATGCCGCGCACGAACGGCATCGAGGCCGCGCGGCAAATCGGGCGGGTGTCGCCGGAGACCCGGATCGTGGCGCTGTCCATGTACGGGGACGCGCACTATCAAAAATGGATGTTCGAGGCGGGCGCTTCGGCCTACGTGCTGAAGAGCGAGGCGATCGATGATCTGGTCGCGGCCATCCAGGCCGCGCTGCGGGGTGATCGCTTCGTGAGTCCCGCCGTCATGCGGCCAAGTCCGGCGGGTTCACCACGCAGCGCGGAACTCGACAAACGCACCTTGAGCGAGCGGGAGGTGGGCGTGTTGCGGCTGTTGGCGGAAGGCCAGCGCACCCGAGAAATCGCCGAGGCGCTCGGCATCGGCGCAAAAACGGTGGAGACCTACCGAGGCCGGATCATGCTCAAGCTCGGCATCGACAACCTGCCCGGTCTGGTGAAGTTCGCCATCCGGGCGGGGATTGCGTCGCCACGGTTCTGAGCGGGTCGGGGTGGAACGGCGCCCATCTTTGGCGGATCAAGCAGTTGTTGCACGAGCGGTTGGTGAAGGGTCTGGGCGCGCACACGGCCGTCGGTTATCTCATCGATGGCGTTCCCATCGCCGTCCGCAAGCTGGCGCGGGCCGCTTGCAAGGCCAAGGTCGTGATATTGGAATTGGATTCGACCAGAGCGCTGGAACTGTCACAGGTGTCATTGTAATTGTAAGTCAGCCGAGTTTGGCCTTCCACCGTCCACGGGAATACTGCACATATTAAGTGTGGGATCGTCGCCGTTCGGATTGTCGATGTGGTAGGTGGCGGTGGAGATATCGGGCGCGAAGAATTTTCCCGGCGGCGGGTTTTTGGTAGAACGGACTGGGCGAACAAGCAAATCACCGGGCGACGTAGGTTGCCCGGCCTGGAATCAGGCAAGGCGATCATCCGCGCTTGCCGAAGCTTTTCTCAGGGCATCAGTGAATCGGTCTTCGCCGCTTCCCGCCGCCATTTGCAAACATAAAAGCGCTACCGCCAAGCAACAGTCCGAGCAAACCGAGGCCGAGCATCGAAATGGTGGGAATATCCCTTGGCCCACCGAAGTGGTGGCTCGGGTCGCTGTCGCCATACAGATTGCCATCGGGCGCCGTGCCCGTGGCCGAGCCACGGTTGGCGTACTGACCGGGAGAGACCGTGGCGCTGCCGGTACAGGTTTCGCTGTGGCCTCTACGGAGTAGAGGGATCGGGTTTCCGCTGGGGCACGTCACGATCACCCCCTTGTCGTCCGTCACCGTCACATCGGTCAGCGGTATGTTGCCGGTATTCCTCACGACATAGGTGAAATGGGCGGTCGACCCCACCGGCAGCGTCGGACCCGGCGGGGTGTCGGCGTCTTCGCCGTTGGTCGCCTTCCCCACGTTGATGGCGGAGATATAACCGAAGTAATGCGACGGATCGGTGTCGGTTACTGAGACGCCCGTGCCCGCGAATCAGATCGCGGCTAGCGCCGCAAACGGATCATCCGAAAGTGATTCCATAACGAGATTTAGAGGCGTTTTTGTACTGCCTCTTGTGAGCTAACTCTTTGAAAAAAAATCCTCACCCCCAGCCCCTCTCCCAGAGAGCGAGGGGAGTTTCCGTACAGTCTCTTAGACGGGAGCGCGCAGCGAAAACCGTGGCGGGTCCGCGTTGCCGGTTCAGGCGGCGGGCTCGCCTTTGTCCACCAGCCGGATGAACAGCTCCTCCAAGCGGTTGACTTTGTTGCGCAGGCTGAGAATAACGATGCCGTGCGCGGAGAGTTGCTGGAACAGATCGTTCAGGCCGCGATCCTTGGAAACGTCCGCCTCCAGGGTCGAGGCGTCCACCCGGCGCAGGGTGTAGCCGGACACGTCCGGCAGCTCGGCCAAGGGGTAGCGCAGATTGAGCACGAAGGTTTCCACGTTCAGTCGGCCGAGCAGGGCGCCCATCTGACCGCTCTCGACGATCAAGCCTTCGTCGATGATGGCGACGTGCCGGCACAGGCTTTCCGCCTCTTCCAGATAATGGGTGGTCAGGATGATGGTGGTGCCACGGCCGTTGATCTCGCGCAGGAACTCCCACATCGAGCGGCGGATTTCGATGTCCACCCCGGCGGTCGGCTCGTCCAGGATCAGCAGCTTCGGCTCGTGCACCAGGGCGCGGGCGATCATGAGCCGCCGCTTCATTCCGCCGGACAACTGGCGGGCCATTTCCCGGCGCTTTTCCCACAGGCCGAGCTGCTTGAGATAGGTTTCGGCCCGCCGTTGGGCCAGGGCGCGGGGAATCCCGTAATAGCCGGCCTGATTGACCACGATCTCGACCACCGGCTCGAACTGGTTGAAGTTGAACTCCTGCGGCACCAGGCCGATGCAGCGTTTTGCGGCGGTCAGGTCGGTGTCGATGTCGTGGCCGAACACCCGGACGCTGCCGCCGGTTTTCCGCACCAGCGAGCAGACGATGCCGATGGCGGTGGACTTGCCGGCGCCGTTGGGGCCGAGCAGGGCGAAAAATTCGCCTTCCACGATGTCGAGATCGATCCCGCGCACCGCTTGCAGCCCGTTGGCGTAAGTTTTTCGCAGATCGCGGATGGCGAGGGCGGGGACGGTCATGGCGTGGACGGTTGGCGGCGAACGCTCGGCTCAGGGTTTATCGGGCACCAGAAACGGCTCGAATTCCGGCGTGTAGCGCTCTCGAAAGCTTTTGCCGTCCGGGTCGGCCAGGATGAAAAACGCGGCCAGATGGTGTTCGGTGGCAAGCTGAAAGCCGTGATCCGCCCCGGCGGCCATCAGCGCGGTATCGGCGGCGTCGGCGTTCAGGTCCAGCTCGCTGATGACCGTCACCGACGCCACGGTTTTCGGTACCGGCCGGCCGGTGCGGGGGTTGATGATGTGGGAGTAGCGCTGGCCGTTTTGCTCGAAGTAGTTGCGGTAGTCGCCGGCCGTGGACACGGCGCGATCGCCGATTTTGATCAGGCGCTCGACCGCGCGCTGGCCGGGAACGGGCCGCTCGATGGCGACGGTCCAAGGTTGCCCTTTGCCGTTGAGCCCCTTGGCGCGCAAATCCCCGCTGATCGACACCAGATAGTTCTGGATGCCGTTCGCTTCCATCAGCGTTGCCAGTTGGTCCACGCCGTAGCCCTTGGCGAGAGCCGACAAATCGACGTGCAGGTCGGCGCGGTCCTTTTTCAGCGCCGGCGGATCGGCGCGGGCGTGCAACTGCCAGTAGCCGACCCGCTGGCGCGCTTGGGCGATGGCTTCTTCGGAAGGGACTTGGTCGCGGCGCGGTTCCGGCCCGAAACCCCACAGGTTGACCAGCGGCCCCACGGTGATGTCGAAGGCGCCGCCGGTGAGTTCGCTGATCCGCAAGCCTTCGGCGACCACGTAGAGCAATTCGGGAGAGACCGCTATCCAATCGGTGCTGGGGTTGCGGTTGAAGCGCGACAGCTCGGAATCCGGGTCGTAGGTGGACATTTGCTTGTTGACCCGCGCCAACAGCTCGTCGGCTCGGGTTTTGATCGCATCGGCCGGAACGGTTTGCCCCGGTTTCGGCACCAGTTTGAGCTCGTAGCCGGTGCCCATGGTGAAGCCAGTGACGCGGACGGCCGTATCGGGGGGCTCCGGCTCGCAGGCAGTGGTCAGCAAGGCGCAGATCAACAAGGGAGCCAGAAGCCGGAGGAAGGAACAGCGCATTGGAGTCCGCTCAAAACGCCCCTCTCCCGCAGGGAGAGGGGTTGGGGTGAGGGTATCGGAGAGCCGGCGTCGAAAGGGCGGCGCCGGCACGATCCCGCCCACCGCGCTCGCCGGGGATGAATGCTCAGGCGCTGGCCGCTTCCATCGCGGCGATGGCGTCGGCCATGCCGACCACCCGGCGGGCGCTCTCGACATGGAGATTTTCGATGAGCTTGCCATCGACCACGACCACGCCCTCGCCGCGCGCCGCCGCGTCCGCGTGGGCCTGGATGATCTTGCGCGACCAGGCGACATCTTCTGGCCTGGGCGTGAAGACCCGGTTGCAGGGACCGATTTGTTTCGGGTGGATGAGGGTTTTGCCGTCGAAGCCCAGCTCGTGGCCTTGCCGGCAGGCGAACTCGAAACCGGCCTCGTCGTTCAGGTCGAGATAGACCCCGTCGAGAATGGCGAGTCCGGCGGCTCGGGCGGCCAGCAGACACAGGCCGAGCGACACCATGAACGGCAGGCGCTCGTGGGTGTGGGCGCAGTCCAGCTCCTTGGCCAGATCGGAAGTGCCCATCACCAGACCTTCCATGCGCGGCGTCGATTCGGCGATCCGCTGCGACTCCAGGATGCTGCGCGGCGTTTCCATCATCGCCCAGATCGTCATCGAGTCCGGGGCGCCGTTGGCGCGCATGATCGATTCCATGTGGCGGATGGCGTCGGCGCTTTCGACCTTGGGCAGCAAGAGCGCGTTGGCTCCGGATTTCGAGGCCAGGGCGATGTCGTCGTAGCCCCACCTGGTCGAGAGGGCGTTGACCCGGATGATGATTTCGCGCATGCCGAAACCGCCGGCGGCCACGGCCTCGCACACCTGTTTGCGGGCGAGTTCTTTGGCGTCGGGGGCGACGGCGTCCTCCAGATCGAGAATCAGGCTGTCGGCGGGCAGGGTGCGGGCTTTGTCCAGAGCGCGGGCGTTGGAGCCTGGCATATACAACATGCTGCGGCGGGGACGCGCGGATTTGGGCATCGTTATTCTCCCTTGGCGTAGTGGTTGGGGTGCGGGTCTCACCGCCGGCGCGGTTCGCGTCAGCGGGAAATGCCGCGAATTTTACACCCCTATTTCCCGGAAGGTGAGGGGTGGGCGACGAAGTTATCGCGCGGGCAAGGCGGGTCCGAGCCGGCGACCGCCCAGCCGCAACAAAAACACCAACAGGATCGTGTTGCCGAGCAGCAGATAGAGGTTGTAGTTCGGCAGGGTCAGGGGGATGAATTTCAGCTCCACCAGCAACACCGCCAGCGAGGACAGCAGCAGGTAAACCGCCACCAGCCGGTTGACGGCGCCGGTTTCCGCCAGCGCCGCGCCCCGGCGAATGCGCAGCAGCGACAGAAACAGCAGCGGCACGATGCCGATGGAAAACACCTTGTAGGCGATCAGCAGAGACGGGATGATCGCCTTGAGCCGCAGCGCGAACAGGGTGGCGAGCGTCGCCGCCAGCGCCATGCAGGCGCGAATGGTCCAGATTTGCGCGGCGTCGTCCGGCGCGCGGCCCAGGGCGCGCAGACCGTGGGCGACGACATCCCGGCCCAGCAGGGTGCCGGTGGTGATCAGGATAATATCGGCGCCGGACAGCGGAATGGACAGCAGCGCCACCAGCACGAAATCGGCCGATGGACCGCTGAAAAACCGGTTGACCAGGGTTTGGATCGTCAGGTCGGGCTTGGGAATCACCGCGATGTCCTTGGCCAGAATGCCGATGAACGCGATCATCAGCGAAATCGCCACGATCAGGGCGCTGGCCAGCAACAGGCCGCGCCGGGCGCTGGCGATGTCGCGGGCGACAAAAATCCGCGAATACATGTCCGGCCCGAACAGGTAGGACAGGCCGACCGGGATGAAAACGCCCAGGAACAGGGTGAAGGTGAAGGCGTCGTCGAAACCGAAATGGAGGTTCATCGGCGGGCGGGTCTCGACGCCGGGGACGGGGTCGGCGGTGAGGCATAACCCCAGCAGCAACGCGAGTCCCGCGACCATCACCGCCACTTGCAGGAAGCCGGTCTTGACCGTGCCGGCCTGACCGACCAGCAGGGTGTAAGCCGTGAAGATCAGCGCGAACAGCGCATAGCCCAGCGGTTCGCTGCCCAGAAACTGGGTCAGGATGTTGCCGCCGGCGATGATCTGGCCGGCCAGCACCATCAGCCAGGCCAGAAACAGCACCGCGCTGACCAGCAGGCGGATGTTCTCGCCGAAGGCGCGGGCGATGATGTCGCCGATGGTGTAGCCCTTCACCGTCCAAACAGTGTCCAGAAACGTGTAAGCGAGCACCACCAGGAAGATGGCGCCGGACAGGGTCCACCAGATCGCGTTGAGGTTGTACTGGTAAGCGTAGCCGGCCAGCCCGAACACCGAGGACGCGCCGAAGGCCAGCGCCACCAGCGACATGCCGACGCTGAAGCCGCCCGCTCGCCGGTCGTAAACCACGAAACCGTCCAAGGTGGCCTCGCGATGGCGGAGCCAGTGATGAAAGCCGATGCCGAACAGCAGGGCGAGGTAGACAACCAGCCAGATCATGCGCGCGCCTCGCGATGGCGGGTGGAGTGGAAACGCGACATTATCGGCGGTGAGAACGGCTTATCAAAGGGGGGTGAGCGCAGCGGGCGAGATGGGGTAGGATGATCGATGGTGAAGCCAGATGTCATCGGGGGCCAGCACCATGCGTAGCGCGGTTCTTGAAGAACGCGAGCGGGTGGAGGCGGAGGAATTCCAAAACATGGGTTCGTTCAATCGGCAGTGGCGAGGTCCTGGACGAGGTGGCAGGGGATCAGGCTGTCGATTGAGGAGATTTTTGGCCGGCGGTTCCCGGCGCGATCCCTGCGTCGGGAAAATTGTCGGACGATTGTCGGTGATCGGTTACGAGTTCAGTCCGCCAAAAACTTGTCCGCGTCCAGCGCCGCCATGCAGCCGCTGCCGGCGGAAGTGATGGCTTGGCGGTAAACGTGATCGGCCACGTCGCCGGCGGCGAACACGCCGGGAATGCTGGTCGCCGTGGCGCCGCCTTCGCTGCCGCCCTTCACCTTGATGTAGCCGTTGTGCATCTCCAACTGACCGGCGAAAAGATCGGTGTTCGGCTTGTGGCCGATGGCGATGAACACGCCCTGCAACTCCAGGTTCTTGCGCTCGTCGGTTTTGACGTTGCGGGTGCGGATGCCGGTCACGCCGCTGTCGTCGCCCAGCACCTCGTCCAGCACGCTGTCCAGCTCCAGGCGGACCTTGCCGCTAGCCACCTTCTCCATCAGCTTGTCCAGCAAGATTTTCTCGGAGCGGAACTGCTGGCGGCGATGCACCAGGGTGACTTCGCCGGCGATGTTGGCGAGGTAGAGCGCCTCCTCGACCGCCGTGTTGCCGCCGCCGATCACGGCGACTTTCTGGTTGCGATAGAAGAAGCCGTCGCAGGTGGCGCAGCCGGACACGCCTTTGCCCATGAACGCCTGTTCCGAGGGCAGGCCGAGATACTGGGCGCTGGCGCCGGTGGCGATGACCAGCGCGTCGCAGGTGTATTCCCCGGAGTCGCCGATCAGCCGGAGCGGGCGCTCTTGCAGCTTGGCGGTGTGAATGTGATCGAACACGATCTCGGTGTGAAAGCGCTCGGCGTGCTTGCGCATCCGCTCCATCAGATCCGGCCCCATCAGCCCTTCCACATCGCCCGGCCAGTTGTCCACTTCGGTGGTGGTGGTCAACTGGCCGCCCATCTGCAAACCGGTGATCAGCACGGGTTTGAGGTTGGCGCGGGCGGCGTAGACGGCGGCGGTGTAGCCGGCGGGGCCGGAACCGAGAATCAACAGGCGGGCGTGTTTGGTGCTCATGTGCGGGTCTCCCCTGGTTATCTCAAATCAGCGATCAATGCCAGAACGCGAGCGGCCGTTCGAAAAGACGCTGGCGTGCGGACACTGGGTTTAAGAGGCAATTTTGCACGGCCTCTGACTCTCCCGTCTCGGAGAGGGGGTGGGAGCGAGGGTTTCGAGAGACGCGGGCTCTCGGTGCCCTCACCCCAACCCTCTCCCGGAGGGAGAGGGAACCGGCGCTTACAGCTTGCTGGAGTTCTCGGCCAGATAGGCGGCCACGCCCTCGGCGGTGGGCTTCATGCCCTTTTGGCCCTTCTTCCAGCCGGCCGGACAGACCTCGCCGTGCTGCTCGGTGAATTGCAGGGCCTCGACCAGGCGGACCATTTCATCGACTTCGCGGCCCAGGGGCAGGTTGTTGACGATCTGGGCCTGCACCACGCCGGCCTTGTCGATCAGGAAGGAGCCGCGCAGCGCCACGCCGGCCGGATGCTCGATGCCGTAAGCCTTGGTGATCTCGTGCTTGACGTCGGCCACCAGCGGGAAGCCGACCCGGCCGATGCCGCCTTTTTCGACCGGCGTTTCGCGCCAGGCGAAGTGGCTGAACTGCGAGTCGATGGACACGCCGACCACCTCCGCGCCCAGTTCCTTGAACTTGGAGACGCGATGGTCGTGGGCGATGATTTCGGACGGGCAGACGAAAGTGAAGTCCAGCGGATAGAAAAACAGCACCACGTACTTGCCGCGCAGGTCGGACAGCTTGAAGTCTTCCTTGATGGAGCCGTCGGGCATGACGGCGGCGGCGGTGAAATCGGGGGCCGGCTGGGTGACTAGAACGCTCATGTGCTCTCTCCTCGGGAGTGGTTGATGGTGTCTTGCGCTAACCTGGACGGTAGCTTAGGCGGTTTTTCTCAATTGCGGAAATTGAATCGGCCAAATAGGCCGATAGCCATCGACTATGCTGGCCGCTCGCCTTGTAACGCCTCTGTCATCAATTTGCATTAGATAGGGATTTCGCGGCGAACGCCTCGAACAGATATTGGGACGGTTTGAGTAAAGTCAAGAGGATTCATGAACGCGAAACGCATTTTGATCGTGGAAGACGAGCAGCCGATCAGGGAGATGGTGATGTTCGCCCTGGCCGGCGCCGGTTACGAGGTGCGGGAAGCCGCCGACGCCCGGGAGGCGCAAGCGTCCATCGCCGAACGCTTGCCGGATCTCATTTTGCTGGACTGGATGCTGCCGGGCATCAGCGGGATCGATTTCGCGCGCCGCCTGAAGCGGGATGAGCTGACCCGAGAGCTGCCGGTCATCATGTTGACCGCCCGCGCCGAGGAGGAAGACAAGGTGCAGGGCTTGGAAAGCGGCTCCGACGACTACATCACCAAACCGTTCTCGCCGCGCGAGCTGGTGGCGCGCATCCGGGCGGTGATGCGGCGCGGCGGGCCGGGGGCCGAAGACGAAATCTTGCGCGCCAACGGCCTGTCCCTGGATTTGGCCAGCCATCGGGTCAGCGCCGACGAAACCCTGCTGGACATCGGGCCGACCGAATATCGATTGCTGGAGTTTTTCATGTCTCACCCGGAGCGGGTCTACAGCCGGAGCCAATTGCTGGATCGGGTCTGGGGCAGCAACGTCTATGTCGAGGAGCGCACCGTGGATGTCCACATCCGCCGCTTGCGCAAGGTGTTGGAACCGCACAGCTACGATACCTTGATCCAGACGGTGCGCGGCGCGGGTTACCGTTTTTCGACCCGGGTTTGACATGCCCGGCCACTGGTGGTCGCTGGGTCGCCGCCTGGCGATGCTCGTGCTGGGCGCCGCCGTGCTGGGGTGGATGGCGGGGCAAGTCTTGTTGGCGCTCCTGATCGCGGTCTCGGGAAGCCTGGTTTGGCAATTGTGGCAGTTGTATCGGCTGGAGCGCTGGTTGCGGGACGATAAGGACGCCGGTCTGCCCCAATCCGGCTTGGTCTGGGAAGGTATCGCTGCCCGCATCGACCGCTTGCGCCGGCAAAATCGCAAGCGCAAGCGGAAGTTCGGCCGCTTGCTGGAGCAGTTCCAGCAGGCCACGGCCGCGCTGCCGGACGCCGCCGTCATCTTGGGCGAGGACGATAAGGTCGTCTGGTGTAACGGCGCGTCCCAGCCGTTGCTCGGACTCGCGCCGGGGCGGGATGTCGGCCTGCCGGTGGCCAACCTGTTGCGAAATCCCGAGTTCGTGGCGTTCCTCAACCAACGGCGCCAAGGCGACAGCGTGGAATTTCCCTCGCCGGTGGACGACGTCCGCGTGCTGAACGCCCGGATCGTCCCCTACGGCAAGAAGCAGCGCTTGCTGCTGGCGACCGACATCACCCGGGTCCGGCGCTTGGAGCAGATGCGCCGCGATTTCATCGCCAACGTTTCTCACGAGTTGCGCACGCCGCTGACGGTCGTGATCGGTTACCTGGAGACCTTGCTCGACAGCGACAATCCGGCCTTGGAAGACTGGCGGCGGCCGTTGCGCGGGATGCGCCAGCAGACGGGCCGGATGCTGCATCTGATCGAGGATTTGCTGCTGCTGGCCCGCCTGGAATCGCAAAAGGACCGGACGCCGGGCAAACCGGTCGCGGTGCCGGCGCTGCTGGCGGATATCGCCGACGACGCCATCGCGCTGAGCGGCGACCAGAACCACCGGATCGACTTGTGCGCCGAGCCTCGGCTGTGGATTCTCGGCTGCGAAAAAGAGTTGCGCAGCGCTTTTTCCAATCTCGTGTTCAACGCGGTGCGCTATACCCCGGCAGGCGGTCGCATCGCGATCCGCTGGTTCGCCGACGACAGCGGGATTCATCTGGCGGTCGAGGACGACGGCGAAGGCATCGCCCCCCAACACATTCCCCGGCTGAGCGAGCGGTTTTATCGGGTCAACCGCGATCGGTCGCGCGGCAGCGGCGGGACCGGGCTGGGTTTGTCCATCGTCAAGCACGTATTGAACAATCATGGCGGTCGTTTGCGGATCGCCAGCGAACTGGGGAAGGGCAGCCTGTTCGTTTGCGAGTTCCCGGGCGAGTTGCGGGTGGAACCTCCGTCCGCGTCGCCGCCCTGCGGCGCTCCGCCAAAACCAGGGGGCAAACGGCCTCGCGACAACGCGAGCAATGGCAATGCGTGATTTTACCGTCATGATCACGGCTTTACTTCAAACGATGATGAAATTAGCGCAATATTGTATAATTTATGTTAAGATACCTCGCGATGTCGCTCGACATCGGCGACAAGCCTGTCCAGCCCGCTGCCGACAATAACGATCCGTTTCCTCGCGGCGACCGCTGGACCCAGACTGCAAGGCTATCGAGTTTGGAGGATCGCCCCCATGCGAGAATTCATCCGCCATCCAGCCGATATACCCATCGAGTGCCATGTCGCTCGCCTCGAAACTCGCTGCCGCGAGCGCTTGAAAAACATCAGTCAGGGTGGGCTGTGCTTTGAAACCGCGAGCGCCCTCCAGCGCGGCTGCGTCATCCGGATCACCATCCCGGTACGGAAGCCGCCTTTCGAGACGACCGGCATGATCGTTTGGTGCCGCCACGTCAATGGCCACTACGATGTGGGCGTCCAATTCGCCGACGCAAGCACCGAGTTCTCGGTGCGCATGGTCGAACAGATCTGCCATATCCAGCGTTACCAAAAGGAAGTGCTGGAGAAGCAGGGGCGCCAACTATCGGACGCGGAGGCGGCTCTCGAATGGGTGGAGAAGTACGCCAAAGATTTTCCCGCGTAGCGCGGCTCCCGGGATATCGCTGACCGGATATTGCCCTCGCTGATGATTCGCGCGGGGTGAGCCGCAGAGGGGGCTTGTGGTTTCTCGGATGATTGACGCTATCCTTGATTTGTGCCCCCGCCGCCCGCTTGAGCGATGATCGCCCGCGAGCCGGGAAGTCGGCGGGGATCAAGTCCGGCTCGGTCGTCGCTTCGGCGAGATGGGCGAATGGGTCACCCCGACAACCCGGGGGGTGCTTCTTCATATGATATCAGGGAGGTCTGGCTCCGATGATGGGTTGGCTGGCCGTCGTGATTCTGGTTTTTGGCACGCTGTTTCTGATCGACCCCGCCACGCTACAGAAAGGTTGGCAGGTCGGTGTCGCGGGACTGTTGGTGGGTGGCTTGGCCGGGGTGCTGGTGGGTGAAGCCTTGGGATACCGGTTGGCCCAGCGGGAACAGGCGCGTGGGCGAGGGAGAGAGGCGCGGGTTAAGGCGCGAGTGCGCGACGGCGGCTCGACCGCCGCAGTCAACGCGCCGGACACGGCCGCAGACCTCGAACCTACACCCGATTCTCCTTGTCCCCCGGCGGAGCGGACACCTTGAACCCCGGCCGCTGGAAATGAGGGGTTCCGTGCGGCCCGATGACCGCATCCGCGCGAGAGCCGGGGCGCGGCGAACCAAGCGGTCGGCGGCGCGATCCGCCGCCGACCGCCGTTGGGTTGGCGTCCCCATTTTGTTCCCGATCCGGTCCGATCTTGGGGCTGGCCCCGCCGTTGGATTGGCGCGATAGCCCGCGCGACCCGGCCATCCTCGGAGTCCTCGGGTGGCGAACCCGCTCGCCGCGACACGCAACGAATCCGCTATCCCGGTGTTAAACTGGCGACAACCTTCGTTGAGGATTCGCCGATGAAACTATTGTTGGTTCGCCATGCCATCGCCGAAGAGGCGGAAGCGTTCGTCGGCGCGGGCGGCTCCGATGCCCGGCGGCCATTGACTGAAATCGGGCGCAAAAAAATGCGCAAGGGCGCCAACCGCCTGCGCTTGCAACTGAGGCAAATCGATGTCCTGGCGTGTAGCCCGTTGGTTCGCTCCCGCGAAACTGCCGAAATCATTGCCCGGGCTTATGGGGATATACCGATCATGGAGCGTCCCGAGCTGGATTACAGCTATCCGCCCGAGGCGGTGTTGGAGTGGCTGGCGCAATGTCCGGCCGATACGGTGGTGGCGGTGGGCCACGAGCCGCAACTGGGCTTGCTGTCGGGTCTGCTGTTGGCCGATGCCCCGCGCACCCTGGTCGCGTTCCGCAAGGGCGGGGTGGCTCTGTTCGAGTTTCCCGGACGCGCCGCCGCCGGCCGAGGCGTCCTGCATTGGGTGCTGACAGCCGGCCAGTTGCGCAGCCTGAAGCAGGATTGAGGGGAGGTCGCCATGACGCCGGAGGATGTCGCCGCGATCGATCTGGGTTCGAACAGCTTTCACATGATCGTGGCCCGTATCGCCAACGATCACGTTCAGGTGCTGGACCGCTTGCGGGAGATGGTGCAACTGGCCGCCGGCCTGGACGATAAAAACCGGCTGTCGGAGGAATCGCAGCGGCGCGCGCTGGCTTGCCTGGCGCGTTTCGGCCAGCGCTTGCGGCACATTCCGCCGGCGCAATTGCGGATCGTCGGCACCAACACCTTGCGCCAAGCGCGCAACAGCGCGGAGTTTCTGGTCCGGGCCGAGGAAGTGCTCGGCCACAACGTCGAGATCATCGGCGGCCAGGAAGAGGCGCGGCTGATTTACCTGGGCGTGGCCCACAGCGTCGCCGACGCGCCGGGCCGGCGGCTGGTGCTGGATATCGGCGGCGGCAGCACCGAGCTGATCGTCGGCGAGAAGTTTCAGCCGCTCCACTTGACCAGCCTCAAGATGGGTTGCGTCAGCCTGAGCCGGGCCTGTTTCGATGACGGCAAGATCACCGAGAGCCGGCTGCGCGAGGCGGAGTTGCGGGTGCAGTTGCGCCTGGAGCCGGTGCGCGAGGAGTATCTGGAACTGGGTTGGCAGATCGTCACGGGCGCCTCGGGCTCGATCAAGGCGATTCAGGACGTGGTCGCGCGGGAAGGCTGGAGCCGGGAAGGCCTCACCCTGGAGGCGCTGCGGCGCTTGCGGACGGCGCTGCTGGATGCCGGTCAGGTCGCGGCGGTGGCGTCGCGCTGGCAGCTGGAGCCGGCGCGGGCCAAGGTGTTCGCGGGCGGCTTCGTGGTGCTGCACGGGCTGTGTGAGGCGCTGAAGGTGGAGCGGATGGAGGTGTCGGAAGGGGCGCTGCGCGAAGGCGTCATCTACGATCTGCTGGGGCGCATCCGCCACGAGGACGTGCGCGACCGCACCATCGCCGCCGTGATCGACCGCTACGGCATGGATCGCGCCCAGTCCGAGCGGGTCAGCTCGACGGCGCGGGAACTGTTGAGCCAAGTCCGCGTGGGCTGGAACCTGGAAGCCGAGGAGTTCGCTCACGTTTTGGAATGGGCGGCCCGCTTGCACGAAATCGGGATGTTGCTGGCCTATCACCAGTATCACAAGCATGGCGCGTATATCTTGCAACATGCCGATTTATCGGGTTTTTCGCAGAGCGACCAAACCTTGTTGGCGGCGCTGGTCCAGTATCATCGCCGGTCGTTTCCCGCCGAAGCCTTCGCGCATCTGCCGCGCGATGTGGCGCCCTCGGTGCGGCGGCTGTGCGTCCTTCTTCGGCTGGCGGTGGTCCTGAATCGGGCGCGCACCCGCCAGCCGCTGCCGGCGCTGACCCTCGCCGTCAGCCAGCAGCGGATGGAGTTGCGGTTTCCCGCCGGTTGGCTGGACGAGCATCCGCTGACTCGGGCCGATTTGGAAGGAGAGGCGCGCTTTTTGCGGAAAGCCGGATTCCGGCTGGAGTTCGGTTGACGGCGCTTCAGGATCGATGGCCCGAGTCCGGCTTCGGTCGTTCCGGTGACCAGAAAGGGTTGGAGCAATAACCCTGTCCAACCGGGTGGCCCGCCAGTCGCGGAAATATTCCAGCCCGATGGTCATGCCGCTGTGGCCGTCGCGGGGCTGGTCCCGATAGGTGCCGAACAGCCGATCCCACCACGGCAGATTAAACCCGAAATTGCTGTCGGTTTCCTCGCGCCGGATCGAGTGATGGACCCGGTGCATGTCGGGCGTCACCACCAGCCAGCGCAAGGCGCGGTCGAGTCGCGGCGGCAAGCGGACATTGCCGTGGTTGAACATGGCGGTGGCGTTCAGCACCACCTCGAACACCAGCACCGCGACCGGCGGGGCGCCCAGCAGCACGACCACCGCCCATTTGATCAGCATGGACAGCACGATTTCCAGCGGATGAAAGCGCAGGGCGGTGGTGACATCGAAATCCAGATCGGTGTGATGCATCCGGTGCAAGCGCCACAGCAGCGGGATCTTGTGGAACGCGACATGCTGGGCATAAATCGTCAGATCCAACAGCAACATGGAGGCGACGAACGCCGGCCAGAACGGCGCGTTCAGCCAATGGAACAGGCCCCAGCCACGGGTTTCCGCCAACTGCGCCGCGCCGACCGCCAGCACCGGAAACGCCAGCCGCAGCACCGCGCTATCCACCGCGACGATGCCCAGATTGGCGGGCCAACGCCGGGCGCGCGGCAGGCTCGGCGCTCGGCGCGGCAGACGCCATTCCCACCCCATCATCGCCAGCAGAATCGCCGAGAAAGCAGCCCAGCCGGATGGTGGACTCGTGAGCGAGCAAATCGGTCATCGACGAAACTCCATGGGTCGGATGGTCATAGCCGGTCGGTCGCGACGGCGGCGGATTCGGCTTGGGCTATAATGCCGCCCCGTCGTGATCGTTTTGACCTTCGACCGCCCACCGTGGAGGAAACTACGCGTGTCCAGAATACCCCAGATCGTCGCCGGCCAGTTTCCCGGCGTCCGGCCGCGCCGGCTGCGCCGCGACGAGTTCTCCCGCCGCCTGGTGCGGGAAACCGCGCTGACCGCCGCCGATCTGATCCAGCCGCTGTTCGTGATCGAGGGCGAGAAGCGGCGCGAACCGGTGGCGTCGATGCCGGGCGTGGAGCGGTTGACCATCGACGAGTTGCTGCGCGAGGCCGAGGCGCTGGCCGGAGCTGGGCGTGCCGGCGGTGGCGCTGTTTCCGGTGACCGCCGCCGGAAGCCAAGTCGCTGGATGCCGCCGAAGCCTACAATCCCGACGGTTTGGCGCAACGGGCGGTGCGGGCGCTCAAGGCCCATCTTCCCGAATTGGGCGTGATCACCGATGTGGCGCTGGACCCCTTTACCCGCCACGGTCAGGATGGCTTGGTGGACGAGTCCGGCTACGTGCTGAACGACGAGACCGTGACCGTGTTGGTCCGACAAGCCTTGTCCCACGCCGAGGCGGGCGCGGACATCGTGGCGCCTTCGGACATGATGGACGGCCGGATCGGCGCGATTCGCGAGGCGTTGGAATCCAACGATTTCATCCATACCCGAATTCTCGCCTATTCCGCCAAGTACGCCTCCAGTTTCTACGGGCCGTTTCGCGATGCGGTCGGGTCGGCGGGCGCGCTCGGCAAGGGCGACAAGTACAGCTATCAGATGGACCCGGCCAACAGCGACGAAGCCTTGCGCGAGGTGGCTTTGGACTTGGAGGAAGGGGCGGATATCGTCATGATCAAACCGGGGATGCCTTACTTGGACATCGTGCGCCGGGTCAAGGATCAGTTCGCCGCGCCGACCTTCGTCTATCAGGTCAGCGGCGAGTACGCCATGCTGGTGGCCGCCGCCCGTAACGGTTGGCTGGACGAGCGGGCGGCGGTGATGGAGTCGCTGCTGTCGATCAAGCGGGCTGGCGCGGACGCGATTTTGACCTATTTCGCCGGGCGAGCGGCCGGCTGGTTGCGGCAAATGTCATGAAAAATTGGAAAACGTGGCTTCTGTCGGCGCTGGGCGTCGGGATGAGCGTGTTCTTTTTCGCCATCATGCGACCGCCCGGCGGGCAGTCCTCCGCGCCCGGTCAGGATATGCCCTGGCAAGTGACGCGGAGTGAGGATGGCGCCACCATCACCGTATTCGGACTGACGCTGAACCGGAGCACGGTGCGGGATGCGGCGAATAAACTGGGGCGGCGCTACGAGCTGGGGCTGTTCCAGGATCAGCAGGATCGCTTGAGCCTGGAAGCCTATTTCCGGGATGCGGTGGTCGGCGGTTTGAGCGCCCGGCTGGTATTGTCGGCCCGGTTGCCCGAAGAAATGCTGAAGGCGATTCGCACCCATGCCGGCGAGGGCAAGCCCACCGCCGAGGGCGGCCGACGGTTTCCGGTCGTGGAAGCCGATCTGGATTTGGGATTGGGGGCAACCGTCGTGGCTATCACCTATATGCCGGTGGTCAAGTTCGACGCCGATCTGGTGCGCAAGCGTTTCGGCGAGCCGGCGGAGAAGGTGAAGGTCAAAGACGGGACGCATTGGCTGTATCCGGGATGGGGACTGGATCTATTGTTGGGCGATAACGGCGAAGCACTGCTGCAATACGTGCCTCCGCCGGAATTCGAGCAACGCTTGCGGGTGCCGCTGCGTGACCGGAGAATGAGAGCGAATCATGACGACACCAGCCCGATCAGTACGCGGTGATGGGCAATCCCATCGCTCACAGCAAATCCCCGCGCATTCATGCCCTGTTCGCCGCCCAGACCGGCCAGCATCTCGAATACCGCGCCATCCTGGTCGAACCGGGCGGTTTCGCCGTCGCCGCGCGAGCCTTTCGGGAAGCGGGCGGCAAGGGCTTGAACGTGACCGTGCCCTTCAAGCAAGACGCCTGGGTGTTCGCCGATCTGCTGAGCGCCCGCGCCGAGCGGGCCGGGGCGGTCAACACGCTCAGCTTCGAACCGGGCGGCGTGCGCGGCGACAACACCGACGGGGTCGGACTGGTGCGGGATCTGGCGGTCAATCACGGTTACCGGCTGGCGGGTCAGCGGGTTTTGCTGCTGGGCGCGGGCGGCGCGGCGCGGGGTGTCTTGCAGCCGCTGCTGATGGAAAAGCCGGCGCAACTGGTCATCGCCAATCGCAGCGCCGGCAAGGCCCTGGAGCTGGCGCTGCGCTTCAGCGATCTGGGACGGGTTTCCGCCAGCGGTTTCGCCGAGTTGGCGGGACGGCAATTCGATTTGATCGTCAACGCCACGGCGGCGGGTTTGAGCGATACGGCGCCGCCGTTGCCGGCGGGCGTGCTGGCGGCGGGCGGCTGGTGCTACGACCTGATGTACGGCAGCGAACCGACCGCGTTCGTGCGCTGGGGACGAGAGCAAGGCGCCGCCCGATCCCTGGACGGCTTGGGGATGCTGGTGGAACAGGCGGCGGAGTCGTTCCACCTGTGGCGCGGCGTCTGGCCGGAGACCGGGCCGGTCATCGCGGCGCTGCGGGGGTGATCCGAGCACCCGTTAGGGGCAAGAACGGGGCCGGCTAAAATCCGAGAAACCCCTCGCCCGCTTGGGCAAGGGGATGGATAGACCGTCAGTGTGTGGCCAGCGCGCTCAGCGTGCCGGGGATGTTGATCCAGGTGCTCAAGCCGGTGGTGTAATAGATCAGGCCCGTACTGGTCAGACCGGCCAAATCGGTATAGGCGTCGCCGTTGAAGTTGCCGGCCACCAGTTTGCTGAGTTGGCCGGGGATGTTGATCCAGGTGGCGAGGTTGGTGGAGTAGAAGATCTGGCCGTTGCCGGCGAGGCCGGCGAGGTCGGCCCTGCCGTCGCCGTTGAAGTCGCCGGCGACCAGTTGGGCGAGGGTGCCGGGGATGTGGGTCCAGGTGGTGCGGTTGGTGGTGTAGAAAATCTGGCCGGCGCCGGTGAGGCCGGCGAGGTCGGCCTTGCCGTCGCCGTTGAGGTCGCCGGCCACCAGTTGCGCCAGCACGCCGGGGATGTTGGTCCAAGTGGCGAGGTTGGTGGAGTAGAAGATCTGGCCGTTGCCGGCGAGGCCGGCGAGGTCGGCCTTGCCGTCGCCGTTGAAGTTGCCGGCGACCAGTTTGCTGAGTTGGCCGGGGATGTTGGTCCAGGTGGCGAGGTTGGTGGAGTAGAAGATCTGGCCGTTGCCGGCGAGGCCGGCGAGGTCGGCCTTGCCGTCGCCGTTGAAGTCGCCGGCCACCAGTTGGTTCAACAAGCCGGGGATGTAATTCCAAGTGCTGAGGTTGATGGAGTAGTAGATGCCGCCGGCGGAGGTGAGGCCGGCGAGGTCGGCCTTGCCGTCGCCGTTGAGATCGCCCGTCACCAGTTCGGCGAGGATACCGGGGATATGGGTCCAAGTGGCGAGGTTGGTGGAGTAGAAGATTTGCCCGGCGCCGGTGAGTCCGGCCAAATCGTCGGTCCCGTTACCGTCGAGGTCACTGTTGATGGCGCGGGGTGATAGCGGGCTGGAAGCTGGTGCGCGCCCCGTGCGCTGATAGCTTCCTCGCCCCGTTCCCCACAGTATCTTTGCTCCCGCCGTGCCGGGGATGTCGTAGGCCAGCAAACCGGTATGTGTCGAACCGATCAAAAGCTCCAAGTCGCTGTCGCCGTCGATGTTGGCCAAGGTTGGCGCCGGCAACGCTCCACCCCAGTCATCGCCCGTCGGTGGCAGCGGAACGCTGAACAACTGTGTTCCCTGCCAGTTGACGATTTTCAGGTCGCCGACCAAGCCGCTGCCTTTCTGCGTCCATGTGGTGAAGATGACTTCGGCTTTGCCGTCCCCATCGAGATCGGCGACCAGCGGCTCGGACGCGAAGCGGTACGGGCCACCCGTATAGACCTCGAACGGCCAATTGTATTTCTCGGTTTTATCGAGCCAGTAGGCGTGTAGGCGGCCATCGTAAGAGGGGTACAGAATTTCTTTGAAACCGTTACCATCCAGATCGGCGATGACCGGATTCGGCACGTTGTTTTCGATGATGCTGTAATCTTCGGTCAAAGGCGCGGCGTTCGCGTCGGGGGCGGGAATGACCGTCCAATCGAAGCCGTTGCCCGACCACCGCGTCCGGTCGGCTTTAAAGATAAAAGGCATATCGTACAAGTCGGTATAGGGATCAGTGCCGCAGTTGTAAACATTGCCCACGACGACGATTTCCAGCACGCCGTCGCCATTTACATCCGCGATGGAAGGCGCGGAGTTGGCGAAATTGGGCCGGTGCTCGGTTCCACAGTTGGCATAGCCGCGCAAATCCACCGCATGATCGACATGCACGCCCACGCGCGCCCACGGCTTGTTTTGCCCGCCGACCGTGCCGTAAATGGCGTTGGCGCGCACGGGCGAGCCGTCGTCGTTGAACGCGGCGGTGTAGTGCGTGTCGTTCGGGCCGATGATTTCACCGCGCCCGTCGCCGTCGATGTCGGCCACGCCGACATTCTCGTTGTAGCAACCGGCCGCGTAGCCGTTGGTATCGCTATCCAGCATCTTCGGCCAACCGGGGCGCAAGGCGCCGGTATGCTCGTAGACGAACCACTGATTGTCGGATCGCGTCGAGCACACGACAATTTCCAGGTCGCTATCGCCGTCGAGATCGGCCACGGCGAGGCTGCGGATTTCGTTGCTGGTGCCGGTCGGTTGAACCGGCCAGCCGGGATAGTTCGCGCCGCTGCCGGTATAGACGGAGATGTAGCCCGAGCCGTCGCCGGTGACGATTTCGAGCGAGCCGTTGTTGTCGAGGTCCGCGACGACGATACCCGGCCATAGCCGACTGCCGCCCGGCGAACTGGCGTGCCACTCGACCGCTCCGGTCGCGCCGTTGACGGCCATCAGCGTATAACCACCCCACAGCACCTCCTTTTGCCCGTCGCCGTCGATATCGGCGACGGCGGGGGAGGCGTACCATCCGGTCTCGCACCACGATCCCGGCCAGCAGCGCGACCACTTCAAGGTCGGAGCGCCGATGGCGGCGTTCGCGTCGTGGGATGCGGCGAAACAGCAAAGACAACCGAGAAATAAAATACCGATGTAAATCGGTTGGGATGCGAGGGGGTGATTGCCGGACGGCCGGTGCATCGTTCGTGTCCTCCAGTGAGATGGAATCCATGCGAAGATTACTCTCTCCTTGGCTGAGGGGGCTAGGTGAGACGCTAGATTTGAGGGATCTTTGATCGAGCGATAGCGGGAAGGATAGCGGGTTCGGTTGGGCGGTGCCCGGCCGAACTCGCTGCTGGGAGGGAGCCTCGTCCGCAAGCGGGCGAGGGGATGGATAAGCCGTCAGTGTTCGATCAACGCGCTCAATGTGCCGGGGATGTTGATCCAGCGATTGAGGCTGGTAAAGTAGAAAACCTTGCCGGTGCCGGTACGGCCGGCCAGATCGTCGTAGGCGTCGCCGTTGAAGTTGCCGACCACCAGCGAGTTCAGCGTGCCGGAGACGAGGTCGGTGATCGAGACGTTGCGGGCTGGCTGAGTTCGAGCCTATTGTTTCACGACGCGCCCTAAACTTCCGGAGCGGCCTGCTTGGAACCACAATCCCTCATTGAATCCGCCGCAGTGCTGTTGTTGACCGCCGCCTTGGCGGTCGCCATCTTTCGCCGGTTCGGTCTGGGTTCGGTGCTTGGCTTGCTGGTGGCGGGGATATTGATCGGCCCCCACACGCCGGGTTTCGTCGTTACCCGGAATGTGGAAGGTGTCCGCCACTTCACGGAACTGGGGGTGGTGTTGCTGCTCTTTGTCATCGGCCTGGAAATGCATCCGCACCGCCTCTGGTCGCTGCGGCGTGCCATGTTGGGTCTGGGCACCCTGCAAATTCTGGTGTCGGGCGGCGTTATCGCCCTCTTCATGCGCCTTTCCGAGCACGATTGGGACATCGGCCTCCTCGCCGGCCTGACCCTCGCCCTGTCCTCCACCGCCTTCGTCATGCAGATATTGCAGGAGCGCGGCGAGATCGCCAGCCCGCACGGCCAAACCACCTTCGCCATCCTCTTGATGCAGGACTTGGCCGTCGTGCCCTTGCTCGCTCTGGTCCCGATTCTGGGGGACGCGGCATCTTCGGCGGGCGATGAGCCGCTGTTGCAGCAGGTGCTCGTCGTCATCGCCGCCGTCGGCTTGGTCGTGGCCGCCGGCCGCTACGCGATTCCCCACGCCCTCGATGTGCTGGTGCGCCAGAACAACCGGGAAGCCTTCTTTCTGGTCGCAATGGCCGCTGTCTTTGCCGCCGCCTGGGCCATGGAAGAGGCCGGGTTGTCCATGGCGCTGGGGGCGTTCATGATGGGTGTCGCCCTTTCCGGCTCGCGCTACAACTTGCAGATCCAGGCCGCCATCGACCCTCACAAGGGTTTGCTCATGAGCCTCTTTTTTGTCGCCGTGGGCATGTCGGTGGACATCGGTGCCCTGGCGGCGGCGCCTTGGCGCTTTCTGGGTCAGGTCGCCGCGATCATCGCCATCAAGATCGCGGTCCTTCTCGGTCTCTGCTTGGCCTTCGGCGAAACCCGCCAAACGGCGACGCGGGTCGCCTTCATCCTCTCCCAAGGCGGCGAGTTCGGCTTCGTGCTCTTCGGCGCTGCCAAGGCCATGGGC
The DNA here is from genome assembly GCA_037045685.1 of Candidatus Competibacter sp. Classification (GTDB taxonomy): domain Bacteria; phylum Pseudomonadota; class Gammaproteobacteria; order Competibacterales; family Competibacteraceae; genus Competibacter_A. The sequence goes on along the minus strand of JBAOII010000010.1, from coordinate 11,197 downwards.
GTCCTCGACGACGAGACTTTTGTGTTGTCTGTCGGCATCATTTCCTCCAGCATGCTGATCACCCCCTTGCTGGTCAAAATCGGCGATGCCCTGGCGGTCCGTATCCCGGTCGCGGCGATGCCGGGCGATGCGGCCTTTCGTTTCTCGGCCGAAGGAACCGAGGCGAGCGCGCGAGTCCTGGTGGCGGGCTATGGCCGCGTCGGCCATGTCGTGGGCACCATTCTCGCCGGCAGCGGTGTGCCTTATGTCGCCTTCGACACGAATCCGGCGCGGGTGGACGAGTTCCATCGCCTGGGCCACCCGGTCTATTACGGTGATGTCACCGACGCGGACTTCCTGGTGGCCGCCCGGATCGAGAAAATCGATCTTGTGATGATGACCCTGGATGATCGCGAGGGCTCCCTGCGCGCCATCCGGCTCATCCGCGACCTGGCGCCTCGCGCCACCATCGTCGCTCGGGCGCGGGACTTGGTCACCTGCGCCGCTTTGCTGCAAGCCGGCGCCAACAAAGCCTTTCCCGAACTTGTGGAAGCCAGCTTACGGCTGGCCGCCGAAGCTTTGGAGTACCTGGGCGTGGCCGGGGAGGACACCGAGATGCTGGTTCGCGGGGTGCGCCGGGCGGATTATGCCCCGGTGCGCGAGAAAGGAGACAAGGAAAACCAGATACTGCCCTGATGGCGGTACCCGCCGGAAACCGCGAGAAAATCTCTCTCAATGATGCAAAATCTGACTCAAAAATAGCTTGGTCCGATCCGACTGCGGGTGGGTGAAGAATTCTTCCGGCGAGTTCTGCTCGATGATTTCGCCGCCGTCCATGAAGATGACCCGATGGGCCACGGTCTTGGCGAAACCCATTTCGTGGGTGACGCAGATCATGGTCATGCCGTCCTCGGCCAGCGCGACCATGGTGTCCAGCACCTCTTTGATCATCTCCGGGTCCAGCGCCGAGGTCGGCTCGTCGAACAGCATGATCTTCGGGTTCATGCACAGGCTGCGGGCGATGGCGACCCGCTGCTGCTGGCCGCCGGATAGCTGCCCCGGATACTTGAGCGCCTGCTCGGGGATTTTGACCCGTTCCAGATAGCGCATCGCGGTCTCTTCCGCCTGCTTGCGCGGCAGCTTGCGCACCCAAATCGGCGCCAGCGCGCAGTTCTCCAGCACCGTCAGATGCGGGAACAGGTTGAAGTGCTGAAACACCATGCCGACCTCGCGGCGGATGCGCTCGATCTGTTTGACGTCGTTGCTCAGTTCCTGACCGTCCACCACGATCCGGCCGCGCTGGTACTCCTCCAGCCGGTTGATGCAGCGGATGGTGGTGGATTTGCCGGAGCCGGACGGGCCGCAGACCACGATGCGCTCGCCCTTGCGGACGGTCAGGTTGATTTCCTTGAGAACGTGAAAGGCGCCATACCACTTGTGGACGCCCTGCATCTCGATCATGACCTGATCGGACAACGGTTTTTGGGTCGGAGACGACGATGGGTTCATCGGATGGATTCCTAACGCTTGTGCCCGGTGTGCAGGCGTTTTTCCAAACTCTGGCTGTAGCGGGACATCCCGAAGCAAAACAGCCAATAAACGGCGGCGGCGAACACGTAACCCTCGGTGGAAAAGCCCAGCCACTCCGGGTTGGTGGTGGCGTTGTGGACGATGTTCATCAGGTCGAACAGGCCGATGATCAACACCAGCGAGGTATCTTTGAACAGGGCGATAAACGTGTTGACGATACCGGGGATGACCAGTTTCAGGGCCTGCGGCAGCACGATCAGGCTCATGGTTTTCCAGTAGCCCAACCCCAGCGCGGCGGCGGCCTCGATCTGGCCCTTGGGGATCGCCTGCAAGCCGCCGCGCACCACTTCGGCCATGTAGGCGGCCTGGAACAGGGTGACGCCGATCAACGCCCGCAGCAGTTTGTCGAAGTTCATCCCGGCCGGCAGGAACAGCGGCAGCATCACCGAGGACATGAACAGCACGGTGATCAGCGGCACGCCGCGCCAGAACTCGATAAAGGTCACGCAAAGGGTTTGGATCGCCGGCATTTGGGAGCGCCGGCCCAGCGCGAGCAGCACGCCCAGCGGCAAAGCGGCGGTCATGCCGACGCCCGCGATCACCAGGGTCAGCAGCAGCCCGCCCCAACTGCTGGTGTCCACCGCCGACAGGCCGAGCATTCCGCCCTTGAACAGCACGAAGGCCACCAGCGGATAGACGACCAGCAAGCCGAGCCCCAGCCGCATTTTGAGTTGATCGGGCACGGCGCGGACAAACAGCGGCGCGGCGCCGAGAACGAGCAGCACGACGGCGAGGTTCACCCGCCAGCGTTGCTCGTCCGGGTAAAAACCGTACATGAACTGATCGAAATGGACCCGGATGAACACCCAGCACGCGCCGCCGTTCGCCGAACACGCTTCGCGGCTCTCGCCGCTCCAGGTGGCATCCAGGAATGCCCAGCGCAGCGCGGGAGGAATCAGGATGTAGAGCAAATACAGCGCCAGCAAGGTGAGGGCGATGTTCGACGGCGACGAGAACAGGTTGCGCCGCAGCCAGCCGAGGGCGCCGACGGCGCCGGGCGGTGGCGGCAGGTTCGGATGAGGAGCGCGCGATTCGGCCATGCGCTATCGCTCCACCAGGGCCACGCGGCGGTTGTACCAATTCATCGCCAGCGAGATCAGCAAGCTGATGGTGAGGTAGACCGCCATCGTGATGGCGATGCACTCGATGGCTTGGCCGGTCTGGTTGAGCACGGTGCCGGCGAAGGCGGAAACCATGTCGGGATAGCCGATGGCGGCGGCCAGCGAAGAGTTTTTGGTCAGGTTCAGATATTGGTTGGTCAGCGGCGGAATGATCACCCGCAGCGCCTGCGGCAGGATGATGAGCCGCAAGGTCATGCCGGGATTGAGCCCCAGCGAGAACGAAGCCTCGGTCTGGCCGTGGCTGACCGCCTGGATGCCGGCCCGCACGATTTCGGCGATGAAGGCGGCGGTGTAAATGGTCAGCGCCAGCAACAGCGAGGCCATTTCCGGGATCACCACCCAGCCGCCCTGAAAGTTGAAGCCCCGCAATTCCGGGACCTGCCACTCCAGCGGCGAGCCCGCCAACCAGAACGTCAGCAGCGGCAGGCCGAGCAAGAGTGCCAGCGAGACCGAAAGCGTGGGGAACTGCCGGCCGGTCGCCATCTGGCGGAGCCGCGCCCACCGCGCCACCAGCCAAGCGGCCACCGCCGCGATGCCAAACGCCACCACCACCCAGCCGAAACCGTCCAGGAACTGCGGGGCGGGGACATACAGCCCCCGAATGTTGACGAACACGGCATCGCCCAGGCTCAAGCTCTGGCGCGGAGACGGCATCGCCCGCAACACGGCGAAGTACCAGAAAAAGATTTGCAGCAACAGCGGAATGTTGCGGAAGGTCTCGATGTAAACCAGCGCCAGCCGGGAAATCAGCCAGTTTTTGGACAGGCGGGCGACGCCGATCACGAAGCCCAGCAGCGTGGCCAGGACGACACCCAGCGCCGACACCAGCAGGGTGTTGAGCAGCGCGACCCAAAACACCCGGCCGTAGCTGGAGGTCGGGGAGTAGGGGATGAGGCTCTGGATGATGTCGAAACCGGAGGACGAGGAGAGGAAGCCGAAGCCGGACGCGATGCCCAATCGGCGCAGGTTGGCCTGGGTATTCTCGAAAATATACAAGCCGAAGGCGACCGTGACGACGAGGGCGATCACCTGAAAGGCGATGGCTCGGGTTTGTGGATTGTTCCAGAACGGCGGCTTGACCGGGGTGTAGATCGGCTCGGTCATGGGATTCCCGGAAGTTCGGTGAGAGCCTGCGAAAACCCCTCTCTGCCGCAAGCGGCAAAGAGGAGTTGGAGGTGAAGGGCGTGCGGTGCTCAACGTACCGGCGGCGCGTACTGCAAACCACCCTGATTCCACAGCGCGTTCAGGCCGCGTTCGATCTTCAGCGGACTGCCCTTGCCGACGTTGCGGTCGAAGATTTCACCGTAATTGCCAACCTGTTTGATCACGACCGCCATCCAGTCGTTGGCTAGGCCAAAATCTTTGCCTTTGTCGCCCTCGACGCCGAGCAGGCGTTTCACGTCGGGATTGGTGGATTTTTTCATCTCTTCGACATTTTTGGAGTTGACGCCCAATTCCTCGGCGTTGACCATGACGAAGAGGGTCCACTTGACGATGTCGAACCAGTCGTCGTCGCCGTGGCGCACCACCGGCCCCAGCGGTTCCTTGGAAATCACTTCCGGCAGCACCAGGTATTCGTCCGGTTTGGCCAGCTTGATGCGCTGGGCATAGAGTTGTGACTGGTCCGAGGTCAACACGTCGCAACGGCCGGATTCGAGCGACTTGGCGCTTTCGTCCGACTTGTCGTAGCTGATGGGCGTGAACTTCATTTTGTTGGAGCGGAAATAGTCGCTCAGGTTGAGTTCGGTGGTGGTGCCGGCTTGGACGCAGACCGTGGCGCCGTCCAGTTGCTTGGCGCTCTTGACGCCGAGTTTTTTGTTGACCAGGAAGCCTTGGCCGTCGTAGTAGGTGACGCCGGTGAAGTTCATGCCTTGGGCGGAGTCGCGGCTGGAGGTCCAGGTGGTGTTGCGGGACAGCACGTCGATTTCGCCGGATTGCAGGGCGGTGAGACGCTCCTTCGCGGTCAGCGGGGTGAACTTGACCTTGGTGGAATCGCCGAACACGGCGGCGGCGACGGCGCGGCACACATCCACGTCGATGCCGTTGTAGCTGCCTTTTTCGTCGGCGTAGGAGAAGCCCGGCAAGCCGTCGCTGACGCCGCATTTGATGAAGCCGTTTTTCTTGATGGCGTCCAGAGTGGTGCCGGCGTGGGCGGTGCCGGCGGTCAGCAACAGCGCGATGGAAGCGGTGGCGAAGGTTTGATACCGGGTCATGCGGCGTCTCCTCGAATTGGGCGTGATGGAAGCTGCTTTAGTTATAACCGGGCTCGGCCAAAAAGGTAGAGGGATAGCTGCAAATTCAAGTGATTGAGTTTAACATGGCCGCTGCTTTCAGCATGAATCATGCCAGAACTTCGAGTTATGGCTCGAATTTATCGTGTTTTGGGCATAATAATTGCCAAATAGCGATTAATTGCCCTGTGGCAAACCTATTTTGAGGGCCATTCTGCTTGATCGAGAATTGCGATAGGGGTTTTGCCCCTCCTCGGCAGCGAGGATGGGATGAGAATAGCACCTTCATCTGGATCGCGATGCACCATGATCGTGCGTCGACCGGTTTGCGGGCAGTGCGAGCGGATTTGTCGCCACGGCTCTGGCCGATGCTGACGATGGCTCGGCCAAAGTCGCCATGACCACGCGCGTGCTGGCGACCCGAGGGCTGTCCAACGTCCGCGATGCCTTCGACTTGGTTCGCGAGGCGATGGTGCCGGGTGAATTTCATCTGGGCGCGAGCCATGTCACCGAACACACCCCGCTGCGCCTGTCGGCGGATTCCTTTTACTTGGAACCGGCGGATGGCGGAGCGCCCGAAGCCTATGTGGAGTGGTTGCTGGCCCTGTGCCGGGAGCGGGATTTTGCCTTGGTTTGGCCGCAAAGCCGCTGGTCGTCGCTGCTAAGGGCGCAACGGGATCGCTTCACCGCCGCTCGGCGCGCGGCTGATCCTGCCGTGCCCGGACGCGGAGACCCTGGATGCAGCTTCAGGACAAGGACCGCGCCAACGCGCGGCTGGCGGACGCGGGGGTGCCATTGCCTCAAACCCTGCGGGTCACCACCGGGGCGGAGTTTTCCGATGCCCTCGCCCTGCTGGGTGACGGCGGGCGGCGGGCATGCGTCAAGCCGGTTCGATCCATCTACGGGCTCGGATTTCGGCTGATCGACGACGACAAGCGCCCGCTCGACCGATTGCTGGCGAACGACTGTTTCACCGTCGGCGGGGCCGAATTCGCGCGCTTGCTCGACACGGCGGAGGGCCGGCACCCCTTTCTCGCGATGGAATATCTGGCCGGCGACGAGCGGTCGATCGATTGTCTGGCTCGCGAGGGACGGTTGCTGCGCGCCGTGGTCCGCCGCAAGCCCGCGAACGCCCATGGACGCTGGCAACTCATCGAGGAGAATCCCGAAAGTCGGGACATCGCGAGGCGCGTCATCGCCGCGTTCCGGCTCGACGGTTTGATCAACGTGCAAACGCGCGAGCGGATTTGTCCCGACGGTCGCCGGGAACAGTGTTTCCTGGAGGTGAATCCGCGCATGTCGGGCGGGATCGACATGGCGTGCCGCGCGGGTTTGAATCTGCCGTACTGGCTGTTGCGGTCGGTTGCCGGCACGGTCGCTGAAGCGGCGATTCCCTGGCCGGTCGCCGGCCTGCGCGTGGCCAAGATCGAGCGGGCCGTGACGCTGTGATGGCGGGGAGGTAGCGGCCTGTGCGAGAACCGGAGTTGCGGACCTCGATCCATCGGATTCGAGCCGGCCGGCTGACGATCCGCGTCCGGCGCGAGGAACTGCCGCTGGACGAGTGCGTGGCCTACGCCACCCGCCAGAATCCCCGGCGGTTGTACCTGTTCGTCAGCAAAGTGCTGGGCAAGCACTGGCCGGTGAAGCCCAGCGTCATGCGCGATGTCCACCGTCGGCTCGCCGAAAAAATCGCCGATCTGCCGGGGCCGATGCTGGTGGTGGGGATGGCGGAAACCGCCACCGCCCTGGGTCGCGGCGTCGCCGAGGAAGCGGCATCGCGGAACGGGCGCGACGATCTTCTGTATTTGCAGACCACCCGCTACCGCTTGTCGCGGCCGTTGGCCTTCGGGTTCGACGAATGCCACAGCCACGCCCCGGACCACGCGGTTTATCTGCCCGATCCGAGTTTGCAAGCCTTGTTTCGGGCGGCGCGGACGCTGGTGCTGGTGGACGACGAAATATCCACCGGACGGACGCTGATCGAGCTGGCCCGCGCCTATTTCAAGATCAATCCCCGGATCGAGCGAGTCGCGCTGGTTTGCATCACCAACTGGTTGAGCGGCGCGCGCCGTCGGGAGCTGGCGACGTTGCTGGAGCGGCCGGTGCTGTTTCCGGCGCTGATCGAGGGCGATTTCGCGTTCGAGCCGGACCCGGCATTTCCGCCGCCCGATTTGCCGACGGTCGTCGCCGGGGCGGATCGCGGACACGACGGGATAGTCGCCGATCCGGCGCGGACCGGATTGGTCGCCGGGCGCTGGATCGCGCCCCGCTTGCCCGACATGCCGCGCGACCGATCTTTGGCGGTCATCGGCACCGGCGAGTATGCCTATGCCCCGTTTCGGGTCGCGCTCGCGCTGGAAGAGCGGGGTCACGACGTGCGCTTTCAGTCCACCACCCGCTCCCCGATTCTGGTCGGCGACGCCATCGCCAGCCGGCGGGAATTTGTGGACAACTACGGCGATGGCATCCCCAATTACCTCTACAATCTCGATCCGAGACGACTTCCGATCCTTTGCTACGAGCATCCCGCCATGCCGGCCGCACAGGTTCTCGCCGAAGAAATCGGCGGCTTGACGCTGGTCACGGAGCCGCCATGCCGCACCTCGTGATCTTTCTCGATCTCGACGACACCATTTTGCAGACCGCGCCGAAGTGTCCGCCCGGCGAGCCGGTGGAGCCGGCGGCGGTGGATCGCGCCGGGCGGGCGCTGTCGTTCATGACGCGCGCCCAACGGCGCTTGCTGGAATTTTGGGTGGAGCGGGGCGAGGTCATTCCCGTCACCGGCCGCACCGACGATGCCTTGGCGCGGGTCATGATCGAGTTCCGGTCCTGGCGGATCACCCATCACGGCGCGGTGATCCGCCAGCCCGACGGCCGGCTGCCGCCGTGGTGGCACGACGAAATCCGGCCCCTGCTGGTGGCGGCGGAGGCGTCGCTCCGGGATATCGCCGCTCGCATGGCCGAGGGCGCGGCCACGGGCGGTTACCGGGTGAGCCGCCATTCGGTCGATGAGCGGCTGACCTACCTCTCGGTCAAATCCGACGACGATGGGACGGCGTTGGGGCGGTTGCGGGCGCGACTGGAGGAAAGCGGGCTGCCGCCGGAGCTGGCCTTGCACCACAACGGCAACAATTTCGCCTTGATGGTGAAAGGGGCTCAGAAGCACGATGCCGTTCGCCGGGTGGCGCGGGATTTGGAGCGGGAAGGCCCCATCGTCACGGTCGGGGCCGGCGACAGCCTGACCGACATCCCTTTCCTGCGCGCCTGCGATTTTGCCCTGGTGCCCAAGCACAGCCAAATCCAACTCGAAACCTGGAGCGCGTATTCGGGATGATCCCTTTCACCGGCAGTTATCGGGCCGAGGACACGATATTTCTGCTCAAGCCGATGCGGCTGGACATGGTGGATGTGGCGACCAAGGAGCGGCTGATTCAGTCGGGCCAGCGCCATTACAGCGAAATGCTGGCGCCCGAGGGGATTCCCGAGCCGCGCTATCTGGCGCTGTTCGAGGCGCTGACCGCGCGCTACGCCCGGCGTTTGGCGGCGGAAGTGGCGACTCTGGCGCGGTTTCTGGCGGCGAGCCGGCCGCGCGAAATCACCGTGGTCTCCTTGGCGCGGGCCGGCACGCCGATCGGCGCCCTGCTGGCGCGCGCCCTGCGGCACCTGGGGCGGGCGGACGCGCGCCATTACTCGATTTCGATCATCCGCGACCGGGGCATCGACGAGAACGCGCTGGCCTTCATCCTCCGCCGGGAAGGGCGCGATCCGGCGGGGCTGGCGTTCGTGGATGGCTGGACCGCCAAGGGCGTGATCGCCGACGAGTTGCGCCAGACGCTGAAGCGCTGGAACGCCCGCCAGCCCGAGCCCTTGGACGAGGCGCTGCATGTGGTGTCCGACATCGGCGGCGTCGCCGACGTGGCGGCCACCTACGACGATTACGCCATCCCCAGCGGCGTTCTGAACGCGACCGTATCGGGGCTGACCAGCCGGTCGATTCTCAACGCTTCCATCGGTCCGGGCGATTTCCACGGCTGCGTGTTCTACGCCGATTGTGCCCCGCACGACCGCTCGACGTGGTTTCTCGACCAGGTGGCGGGCCATTTCGCCGGCGTCGCGCCCGAGTCGGTGCGCCCTCACACTCGGGAGCGGTGGATGCGGCGGCGGGCGATGAACGCTTTTCTGGATCGTTTGTTCGCCCGTTATCGGATCGGCGACCGCAATTTCGTCAAGCCGGGCGTGGCCGAGGCCACGCGGGTGCTGCTGCGCCGTCTGCCGTATTTGTTGCTGTTGCGCGATCCCGACGCGCCCGATGTCGAGCATTTGCGCCTGCTGGCGGAGAAGAAACGGATTCCCATCGTCATCGATCCGGCCATGCCGATCCAGGCCACCGCCCTGATCAAGGATTTGGCGTGACGGGCTCGGTTCGTTATCCGGCGGTTCCCTTGCGCGTCCAGGCGAGAAAAGCGTCCCGGTTGCGCGAGCAGATCAGCACCTTGCCCGCGCCGGAAAACCGCAGCACGACGCCTTCGCCGCTGGTCACGCTATTGAGCAGATTACCGAGGAGCCCGGAACCCGCGTTGGCGGTGGTCACGGAGATTTCATAATGCAGGCTGCTGTCCCAGGCGACGACGTGGGCGTTGTCGATAATGACATCCTTGCCGGGCTCCACGTCCAGCATGAAGAGCGAGCCGAATCCCGATGCCACCAGTTGGCCCTTGCCGGAGGCTTCCAGCACGAAAAAACCGCCGCTTTGGGCGAACAGGGCGTTGCCGAGGTTTTGGGTGCGGGTTTTCAGCTCGACGCCGGCGGTGGCGGCCACGAAGGCGCCATCGTTGAGGGTGTAGCGTTGCGGCCCGACATCGAGGATCTGGATCGCGCCGGGCAGCATCGGCGACAGCAGGCAATCGCCGTCGCCGCGCGTGGCCTCGATGTGTTGCTGGAAAAACGATTCGCCGCTGGTCAGGCGCCGCATCAAGGCTCGCCCGAGGCCGCCGGTCATCTTGCCTTGCAGGTCGAGCGTGGCTTCCATCATCACCATCGCGTCGGATTCGCAGTAAATTTTTTCGCCCTTGCGCAGGGAGACGTGCAGGAAGGGATCGATGTCGCCGGTGACGGTAAACGTGGGCATGAGTGGCCTCGGTCTGGCGGATTGCCTTAAAGTCGTTCGTTCGATACAAATAGGGTCGGTAACACGTTCGGAATGACTCAGATGGATCATCGAGACAAAGCGACCCTATACTGCAATCATGCTACAAGAATGCGAATTTTCAACTTCTTTCAGGAGGAAGGCGCCCGTCCACGGCTCGATGATCCGGGGCGTTCGCGGCGCCAGAGCCGGATGAAGGCCGCTTTCGTGGACCGTTGCGTTTCGCCGCACAGAGCGTCGAGCCACGCTTGCGACGAGTCGGGTGCATCCCCGTTCCCGCTGTCGGCGGTGGCATTGGGCGCTTCGCTGTATCTGCCGGCCACTCGGCCCGATTTGGCGGCCATCGCGAGCGGCCAGAAACTGCCCGGATTGCGCTCGGTGATTTTCTGCACCGAGGATGCGGTGCACGGACGGGATTTGGAGCAGGCGCTCGGCAACTTGGCGGCGCTGTTGCCGCGGTTGGAGCCCGGACCGCCGCTGCGATTCATTCGGCCGCGCAATCCGGCGGTGTTGTGGCGGCTGTTGCAGTTGGACGGTATCGAGCGGATTCAGGGGTTCGCGTTGCCCAAATTCGGACCGCATACCTTGGGCGACTGGCTGAGGGTGTGGGACGACAGCAAGGGCCATCATCTGTTGCCGATCCTGGAGACCGTCGAGACTTTCGATCATCGCAAGATGGAGGTGATGCGGGATCGGCTGGAGGACTATGGGCTAAAGGACCGCATCTTGTGCCTGCGGATCGGCGGCAATGATCTATTGAATCTGCTCGGCATCCGCCGGAGCCGGGGAGCGACGGTTTACGATACGCCCTTGCGCGGCACCATCGCCGATCTGGTGCGGGTCTTTCATCCGGCGGGCTATCGCTTGAGCGCGCCGGTGTTCGATTATCTGGACGCGCCGGAGGTGTTGGCGCGGGAGGTGGAAGCGGATTTGCAGCACGGTTTGGTGGGCAAAACCGCCATTCATCCGGCCCAAATCCCGGTGATCGAGAGTTGCTACCGGGTGCCGCAGGAGGATTACGAGACGGCGGCGGCGATATTGGCGCCGGATGCGGCGGCGGTGTTCAGGCTGCGCGATTCGTTCTGCGAGCCGGCCACCCATCGGCGCTGGGCGGAGGGCGTGCTGGAGCG
>JBAOII010000009.1:0-90481 GCA_037045685.1 Candidatus Competibacter sp. | reverse complement strand
GACGGCGCCGGGGTCGCGCTCAGCCACAAGTGAATGAAGGGACCAGTCGGGGCATTAGATTGGGCTGCTCGCCAATTCCGGTAGGAATCGCGGGCTATCACCCACGTTGAGGCGCCGAAGATTATAACGGCATCGCCGGGTTCATGCGGTAACGGGTTGAAGCGCCGCGCCGGCAACATTCCAAACTCCATAGCATTCACAACCGCCCGCCGCCAGCGCTTTTTGATTCTAAAGTCGGCGCGGGGGTATTCGAGCTCCAGAATGTCTTCAAGCTCCAATTCGAGTTCATCCGCCAGCAACCCGCGCTTTGCTCGTTCCGCCAGTGACAGCCGCGCCGGTTGCCGGGTATCATCTTCACCCGTCATCTTCCAGTCTCCGATCGAAATGACAAGGGGCGGTTCCTGTTTCGCCACAGGGCCGCCCCAACCTGTTTTTAAGCCGCTCTCACCTTCGCCCTACCTGTTACCCGTCCTAGCTTTGCCCACCGCGCGCCTTGTAGCGCCACCACGCGCCGACCCATCGGGCCGTTCGCGGCGGTTGTCAGGCCGCTTGCCGCTGGTACTGGCGAACGTCCAAATGCACGCCCGGTTGCAAGGTCTGTTCGGTCAACTCCAACAACCGTTCGGATACCGGGTCATCGAAATACCGCTCCCCGCAGTTGTCGCACACCAGGGCGGGAACGCCTTGCACCACCAGCAACGCGCCTTGGCGGTCCACCGTCACCGATACCGATTGGGGTTGCAGGTCGCCGGTCTTGCAAATCACGCATTTCATGGCCGCTTCCTCTTAAAGTCGGGTTCCCACAAGGCGGGTTCCGGGCGGTAAACCGTGATGATGATTTCGGCATCGTCGCCAGCGGGCGCCGCCACCACATGGAGGGGTTGCCCTTCAATCCAGTGCAGCAACAACCGGCTGGGATACGGGGTGTCTTCCGGGTAGTGGCGGATGACTTCGCCCTGTTCCAGCGCCGCCTTGACATCTTGATGGCGTATCCCGCGTTCGGCCATGCGCAACAGGGCGTGCTCTCGGAAAATCAGGGTCTTCATGGCATCGCCACCCGGTTTCCGTCTTGCCGGTTATCCGAAAATCCGGCTGTTCATGCGCCGCCACCACGCCGGCCGTGTGCGACTCGGATAGATGGGCGTAGCGCTTCACCATATTCAGGGTTTTGTGCCCCAGCACGCCCGCGATTTCCGTCAGGCTGGCACCGTTCATGGCGAGATAGGATGCCGCACTATGGCGCAAGTCGTGAAAGCGGAAGTCTTCGATGGCCGCTTGCTTCAACGCCTTTTCCCACGGCTGGCGCAAGTCCATCGGCTTGCCGGGATGCTCCTTGCCGGGCCACAGCAGCGGAGTATCCAACCGGCGAACCTTGCCGTGTTGCCGCAGCAGTTCCAACGCTTTGCCCGCCAGCGGAACGCCGCGCCGTTCACCGTTCTTCGTCTCGCGCAGGGTTATCCAGCCGCGCGCCAAGTCCACGTCGCGCCATTCCAGGCTCATGATTTCGCCCGCGCGCATCCCGGTAGACAGGGCCAGCACCACCACGGGGAACAGGTAGGGATTGGAACTGGCTTCGCATTCCGCCAGCAACCGCGCCCGCTCATCATCGGACAGAAAACGGACCCGGCCACGCGGCTCTTTCGGCTTGGTCACCTTGCGTAGGGGGGAGTCGTCCAACCACTGGTATTCCTTCACCCCAATGGTGAAGCAGTGCGACAGGGCCGCCAGATAGCGGACCACGGTAGACGGGGAGCGGGGTTCGTCGCCGGGATGCCCGGCCGCCAGCTTGTCCCGATACTCGGCAATCAAAGGCGGGGTTACATCCGCCAGCGCATGGCTACCCAACTGTTCGCGCCACCAGCGCAGTTGCGCGCCCTGAATTAGGATGCCGCGCCCCTTCTTGTGCGGGAGCACATCCGCCATGTAGCGGTCGATGAGTTCGGCCAAGGTGTGGCGCTTGGCTTCCGAGGTCTTGAAGTGCCGCCCTTCCCGGATGGCAGATTCGGTCTGTTGCGCCCACTTGCGGGCATCGGTGAGCCGGTCAAAGCTGGCAGACTGAATCGGATACCCTTTCAGCCGCACCCGTACCCGATAGGTCGTTTTGCCATCGTTCGCCGCGTGCTTGTTGATGGTCGCCATCGCCGCGTCCCCTGTCTGTTCACCACTGAATATAGAGTACAACAAATGGCGACAAATCACAACATCAGATAAGCTATCTGTTGTAAAACTTAATAAAATTACCAATAAACAAAATACTAAAATTAGTAATGGTGTTTATTGTCCACTCAATGTCCAGCACCGCAAATTCACACCCTCCTGAACGCTGTTTGAATAGCTATTCGTTATTATTCGTTAGCACTTCTTATCAGTCGTGACGATAAGGTGAAGAGCATTCTCCGACACGCGGAAAATGCCCACGATGCCAGCACCCGATTCAACCCTTCCGGCCCGTCTCGCGGCCATCCGCCAGCAGGCTACCGTCGTCCAGTCCGACCCTATCCGGCTAGACGTGCTGCTGGACACGCGCGACACGGCAGCCCTGGTAGGGAAAAGCGAGAGCACGTTGAACCGCTGGCGGTGTCAAGTAAACAACCCGATTCCGTACATCCGACAACGGGGTTCCGTGCGCTACGCGCTGGCCGACGTGTTGAGCTATCTGAGCGCTTGCCGTGTTGCGAGCCGCCAACCATGACCACACCACAATTACAAAATCGCGTTGCCAAGCTGCAAGACCGCATCGCCGAAGTGCGGGAGAGACTTGTCGCCAAGCGCCTTGCACAACCCATGACCGACGACGAGCGGACCGTCATCGCGGAATGGCGGGCCGACCCTACTTGCGGCGGATTGTTCGCGCCGCGAAACGTGACCGAGGACGACATCCCGCTCATGCGCCGCCTACTCGCGGAAATCGAATTCGGCATGGACGCGGACTGGCCGCCACCGAAGCCAGGAGACTTTGCTTCCATGGACGCCTACCAGGCTTTCATGCGGCTGGCTGAAAAAGGCTGAAATATTCAATGCCGTTCGCGAAAGGAACGTCCGGCAATCCAGCCGGCAAGCCGAAAGGTGCGAACAGAACGCAGAAAATGCGCGCCGCTTTGCTGGCGGACGCACCGGACATTTTGGCCGTGGTAGTGGCACAGGCCAGGGCTGGCGATATGACCGCCGCGCGGCTTATTCTCGACCGCACGTTGCCACCGCTCAAGCCTGAATCCCGCGCCGTGCCTTTGCCGATGGCTGAAAACCCCGCGACTCAAGCCGGGTTGATTGTTGCCGCCGCCATCGCCGGGACCGTTCCCAACGAACAAGCCACGGACTTGCTGAATCTGCTTCTCAACCGCGCCAAGCTAGCGGAAACGCTGGAACTGATGCAGAGGATTGAGGAACTGGAATATCGCCTTGAAGAAATCCAGGCCCGAAAACAGCCTTGACCGTTCGCCGCCGCGTCGCCGCCCTGGAAGCCGGCATTGCCAATGCGGAACTGGCGCACCTTCAGCAACGGTTCCTTGCAGACCCCGCCAGCGTAAGCAACGATGAATTGTCGCAGTTGCTTTGGACGGTCGCGCACTCGCTCAGTGAGCGGGAATTGTTGGAGGTTGTCCGTTTTATGCAGGACGAGCCGATTTACACGAATTAGGAGGAGGGTAACCGCCGCCGTAGCTGACTAATGCTCTATTTATAAACTGTAATTATTGCGCTACAATAACGGCAAAGCTAAACCTACCGCAAGGTAGGGGCAGAAAGTTGCGGGTCCCGAACGATTCAGGATAGCCGGACTGCCGAGAGCGACCCGCGTCAAGGTCGCGCACGGCAGCCCGGCTTTTCTTTGGAGGTCGTCAAAGGTCAGGGAGTACGTTATGGACACGTTCAGAAGACGGTCAAGGCAGGCCCCACTCCGGCGGGTATTCATGATGTGGGGTTAGCGCTGGTCCTGTCGGCGGAAAGCGGGATAGTCTGGGCGCCCCCTTTCGGCTGGGAAGGGGGCCGAAACGGGCGCTACTGGCTCCCGGAAGACGAAATCGACTACGGGGAACCGCCACCCCCACCCAGAAACCGCCCGTATCACTCGCAGCGGCCCCGCCCGCGACCGCAGCCCAGCCAAGATGACTTGCGAAAGACCTTGGCCGCCAGTGTGCCACTGCTCCAGCGAATGATTCAGCTCACTGCGGACGATGGCGGTATCGGCCACATCGCCGAGCTTCAGGACCTGAAACGGCGAATCGAGGCACTGCCCAAGCCGGCGACGGGAGACTCAAAAGCCGCACGGATTCTGTTCGACAACGGCGCGGTGGCCTACGAGGGTGGCTTGCTGGCGGATGCCGCGCGGTATTACGCCGACGCCAGGAAGAAAGACCCCTCGGACGTGGAAATCGTCGCCAATCTGGGTTTCACCTATATCAAGCTAGGCAACCTGAAAGCCGCCATCGAACCGCTCACCGCCGCCGTGACGCTAGCGCCAGGCCGGTCGGCGCGATGGACGAACTTGGCGGAATACTACGCCCGCAACGGACAATCGCGGGAAGCGGCGGCCTGCTATGCCCTTGCCGTCCACTTCTCGCGGAACCCTGCCAAGACCGTCGAGTTCATCGGCGAACTGGCACAGAACCCCGACCCCAAGGTGCAGCAAGCCGCGCAACGGGCGTTGCAGTTGAGCTTCGTTCAGAGCATCAACGCACAGGCAAAGGCGACGCTGGAATCGCCGTTGGCCGAGGCCCAGCCGGCATCTCGGGCTGTACCGCAACCAACCCCACAGCCTGCACCTTTAGCCGCATTACCCGAAGAGCCAGCGCGCGCAACCGCACAGCCGCCGAATCCGGCAACAGTGCTCGATGAACCAACACCCGCAAATAAACCCACACCAACACCGACCCCAGCGCCAAATTACACAATGAAACTCGACTCCCCACCCGCGCCCGGACCCGCCATGGCCGGCCCACTGGAACAGGAGAAATTGCAATTCGAAAATGATACTTGGTGCGCGATTGTTGCCGGACGGGCATTTGCTTGTGAAATTCCAGAAGCGCAAGAACTGCTTGCGGCTTGCGTCAGACGGGCACAATCCCATGGCCGACACAAATTAGAAATCGCTGAAATATCTGGGAGGATGCGCAACGCCATCATGTCCCAAAAGTACGAGAGAGTTCACTTAGGGATGGGAACCGGGCCAATCGATGATTGGTGCCATACGCAAGTCGAACAAGAAGTGAATACGGAACTCACCAACGTGGCTGGATACTAAGAGGGCATCCGGCTCATTTCTTGCTTAACCTTGATAAGGCTATGACTTACCAGCAGATAAGCCTTTCCCAAGCATGTTTAAG
Organism: Candidatus Competibacter sp.; assembly: GCA_037045685.1. Taxonomy (GTDB): domain Bacteria; phylum Pseudomonadota; class Gammaproteobacteria; order Competibacterales; family Competibacteraceae; genus Competibacter_A. The sequence continues at coordinate 85,160 of JBAOII010000009.1, read as the reverse complement.
AGAATCTTCGCCGAAATTGAGTAATGGCGCGGTGGGTGAGATATACAAGCAATTTCTGACGCCAAGTCGATTACAGACCTACCCTTGCACCCGTCAAGCCTATTTCTCTCTTCGTTCCCGCTCGGTTCCTTACGGATTTTCTTACGGAATAAGAGCCAAACTGCTCAATTCCGTAAGGCTTAATACCATGATTGAAAACAATATTTTTTGGAAACTTACGGAACTTACGGAACTTACGGATTTTGGTAGATAGGAAAGATATACGTGCAGAAACGCTCGCAGTTGGAATTCGCGCCGTTCACCCACGCTGCCCGGTCCGCCGAAAACCTGTCTTGTGGACAATTGTGGTTGCTTGCTGGCGAGTGGACAACCAGTGGACAACCGACAAAGAGAAAGGGGCTAGGCCTTCGCCTAACCCCTTGTTTTTACTGGTGGGCCGTGTGCGATTCGAACGCACGACCAACAGATTAAAAGTCTGCTGCTCTACCGACTGAGCTAACGGCCCGAAAAGGGCTGTAATCCTACAGCAATCGGGCGAAATCGCAAGGTCGGATTGCTGCGGCGTCAGCGCAGGGATTGCAACCGCCGCTCGGCGAGGCTGGCGGCTTGGGTGTTGGGATAAACCTCCACCAGCTTCCGCAAGACCTCGCGCGCCCGGTCGTCATCGCCCTGTTCGCCGTAGAGGTAGCCCAGCTTCAGCAACGCATCCGGTAGCCGTGCACTCTGGGGATACCGCAACCCCATATTGATGAAGGCTTCTTTGGCCGCGTCGTAATTCCGGCCGAGGTAATGGGCTTCCCCCAGCCAGTACTGCGCATCGCCCGCCAAACCGCTCGCCGGGTAAGCGCCCAGAAACCGCTGGAACCCCGCGACCGCTTCGGAATAGCGGCCCTCGCGCAATTCGCCCAAGGCCGCGTCGAAATCGGCCTGCTCGGTTCGGGCGGCCGCAGTCGGCGATTGAGCGGATGCGGTGCGGTCGGGAGGTGTCGGGGGTTGAACGGAAGCGGGGGGCGGCTGGACCGCTCCCGGTTGACCGGAAGATCCCATCGACCGCTCCGGCGCCGGGGGAGGCCCGCCCGGCGCGGTCGCCGCCCCTTCCGGCGGATACGACGGTGGCCCGGACAACGCGCGATCCTGTTGGAGCAGTTCGAGCTGGTGCCGCTGGAGTTCCAGCTCGCCGCGCATCTGCCGGACCTCCGCCTCCAACCGCTCGACCCGGTCCAGCAATTCCAGAGTCAGGTCGTTATCCGGGGAGCGTCGGGCATGGCCGGCGCCGGGCGACGCGATGCCGCCCAGCACCACCAGCAACAGCCAAAGCGACCGACATCGGCGCATGGTCGCTCGTCCGTCAGTACACGATTTCCACGCGCCGGTTCAGGGCGTAGCTCTGCTCGTCCTGGCCGGCGGCGGCCGGACGTTCCTCGCCGTAGCTGACGATCCGAATCTGTTGCGGCGAAACACCCATCGCGATCATCACCTGGCGCACGGCATTGGCCCGGCGCTCGCCCAGGGCGATGTTGTATTCGCGGCTGCCGCGCTCGTCGGTATGCCCCTCCAGTTGGGTGACGGTCCGCCGGTTGCCGGTCAGGGCGCGGGCGTTGGCTTCGATGACGGGCCGGCTTTCGGAACGAATATCGGAGCTATCGTACTCGAAGTAGATGATCCGGTCCGCCGACACCGCGTTGCCGGTCGCGCCGGCCCGACCTTGCCGCCCGCCGGCCCGCCCGCCGCCGGCCACGGCGCTGCCTTCGGTGTCGTAGGCGTCGTAACCGCTCGGGGCTTGGCCGTAGGGGTAGCTTTGGGCTTCCTGGCCCGCTTGCCCGGCAACGCCTTGCTGCGCGGTTGCATCGGTGCTCTCCTCGGTGTTTTCGCCGGTCGAGGCGCAACTGGCCAGCAGCGCCAGCGAAGCGGCGGCGATCAGGGTTCTGATGAAGTATTGCATGGCGATCCTCCCTTCAACTTGAGCTAACAATCGAATATCAACGGCTATAAGGAGCCCAGACCGGGTCGCGGGCGTTGCCGCGCAAGACAAAATCCTGCTTGACGGTTCCATCCACGGATACCGCGTTCAACCGTTGTCCGTTGGAGTAAATAATCATCTTGCCGTTGGGCGCGAAGCTCGGCGATTCATCCAGCCCGCCAGAGGTCAACACCCGAAACTGGCGGGTCTGCATGTCCAGCACGGCGATATGAAACCGGCCGCCGCGCCGGTGCACCATGGCGATGTAGCGGCCGTCCGGCGAAACCGTCGGCTTGGCGTTGTAGTCGCCCTCGAAGGTCAGGCGTTGCGCCGAACCGCCGCCGGGACCGATGCGGTACAACTGCGGCGAACCGCCCCGATCCGAGGTGAACACGACGCTGCCGTCCGGCAACCAAACCGGCTCGGTATCGATGGAATTCCCGTTGGTGAGGCGCACCGGGTTTTGGCTCCCCAGGTCCAAAGCGTAGACTTCGGGATTGCCGTCTTTGGACAAGGTAAACGCGAGGCGCTGGCCGTTCGGCGCCCACGAGGGCGCGCCGTTGATGCCGGGCGCGGCGGACACCACGCGCCGGGCGCCGCTGTAGACTTCCTGGACCACGATCTGCGGCCGGCGACCCTCGAACGAGACGTAAGCCAGCCGCGAGCCATCCGGCGACCAGGACGGCGACATGATCGGCTGGCTGGAGCGCAAGATCACGTTGGGATTTTGTCCGTCGGCGTCGGCCACCACCAGAAACCAAAAGCCTCCGCCGGCGATGACGTAGGCGATTTTGGTCGCGGCCAAGCCCTTTTCGCCGGTGAGCTTTTCGTAGATCAGATCGCTGATGCGATGCGCCACCGGCCGCAACTGATTCGGCGGCACGTCGAAGGACAGGTTCAACAACTGGCCGCCTTGAGCGCCGGCCAATTGAAATTGCACGATGTAGCCACGAGCGCCGCCGCGATTGGCCTGTCCGCTAACCGAATAGTCGGCTCGGACATCCGGCGATTGCGGCGCAAACTTGCCGGTCCGCTGCAGATCGGACGCGATGATGCCGGCGATGTTCTCGGGGGCGCCACCCCCGAAAGGTGCGACCGCGATGGGTATTCCCTTGCCTTCGATTCCCTTGGTGACATCGATCGTCAATTCGGCATGGGCAAGCGATCCAACACCCGACAGGAGCATCAGTGCTCCGATTATTTTCAAAAACGGTTTCAAGGACTGGCCTCCTTCAACAAAATCAATTCCAGCGTAGATCATTTGGACCTGTAGCTTACTTCGGTCTGAATCTCAGAATAAAGGTGGGGCGCAGCTCTTGCGCGACGGCCGGGTCGGAGGGCATCGGCAACGGCGATGCCCGATGAGCCGCCGCGACCGCCGAATTGTCGAACAAGCCATCACCGCTACCCTTCACCACTTGAACGTTGGTCACTTGACCGGAAGCGGTTACCGTTATTCTCAGCGAACAAACCAAGCCTCCCGAGCTGCTCGCGACCGGATTCCAGTGCCGCTCGACGTAAGGGCCGATCACGTTGGCAGCATGAGCGCCAGCGTTTGCCTTGGCCCTTTCCTGAGCAGCCAGCTTTTGCGCTAATTCGCGGGCTTCTTCGGCTTTGCGCCGGGCTTCCTCGTCGGCCTTGCGCTTGGCCTCTGCCGCCGCTTGCCGTTTCGCTTCCTCTGCCGCCGCGCGTTTAGCCTCTTCCGCCGCCTGACGCCGCGCTTCCTCTGCCGCCGCGCGTTTAGCCTCTTCCGCCGCCCGCCGTTTCGCTTCCGCCGCCGCCTGCTGTCTGGCTTCCGCCGCCGCCTGCCGCTTGGCCTCTTCCGCCGCTGCCCGTCGGGCTTCCTCGGCCGCCTGCTTTCGCGCTTCCGTCGCCGCCTGCGCGTTTGGCCTCTTCCGCCGCTGTCCCGCTCTGGGCCTCTCCTCGCGCCGCCTGCCGCTTGGCCTCTTCCGCCGCTGCCTGCCGTTTGCGCCGCTTCCGCCGCCGCCTGCCGCTTGGCCTCTTCCGCCGCTCTGCTTTGCGCGCTTCCGCCGCCGCCGCGCGTTTCGCTTCGGCTGCTGCCTCTCGCTTGGCCTCTTCCGCCGCCTGCCGCTTGGCCTCTTCCGCCGCTTGTTTGCGCGCTTCCGTCGCCGCTTGCCGTTTGGCCTCTTCCGCCGCTGCCCGTCGGGCTTCCTCGGCCGCCTGCTTTCGCGCTTCCGTCGCCGCCGCGCGTTTCGCTTCGGCTGCTGCCTCTCGCTTGGTCTCTTCCGCCGCTTCCTGCTTGGCTTCCTCGGCGGCTTTCCGTTTGGCCTCTTCCGCTGCCCGGCGCTTCGCTTCCGCCACCGCTTCCCGCTTGGCGTCTTCAGCCGCCTCTCGCTTCGCTTCGGCCGCTTGCCGCTTCGCTTCCTCGGCCGCCTTGCGTCGGGCCTCTTCGGTTGCCTCCCGCTTGGCTTCCTCGGCCGCCTCTCGCTTCGCTTCGGCCGCTTGCCGCTTGGCTTCCTCGGTCGCCTTGCGTCGGGCCTCTTCGGCCGCTTCCCGCTTGGACTCTTCGGCCGCCTCTCGCTTCGCTTCCTCGGCCGCCTCCCGCTTCGCTTCCTCGGCCGCCTGTCGCTTGGCCTCCTCGGCTGTCCGGCGCCGGGCTTCTTCTTCCCGCTGGCGGCGAATTTCCGTTTGCCGCCGCTCTTCGGCCTCGCGTTCCGCCTGGGCCAGTCGCGCTTGCCGCGCCGCTTCCTCGCGTTGCCGGCGACGTTCCTCCGCCGCCTGTCGCTCCAGCTCTTCCCGGATCGCGACTTCGTCGATCACCTCGGCCGGGATGGGTTCGACCTCGGTTTGTTCGGGATGCAACGCGCTGGAAGTAGGGTTGAGGTTCAAGAACAAAAAAACCAAGACAACGGCGTGTATGACAACGGTAGCGACCGTTGCCGCGATATCCTGATAGTTTGCTCCTCGACCCGCTTGCATCGGTCGCGACTAACGCGGAACCGGCGGCCCATCAGGCGGCGCGGTGGACAAGCCGACCTTGGCCGCCCCCGCGCTCCGCAAAACCGTCATCGCCTTGATCACTTCATCGTATTTCAGCTCGCGATCCGCGCGGACCAAGATCGGCGGTTGCGGCTTTCGACCCAAGCGCTCGCGGATATCGGCGAGGCGCGGCTCCAAGCTTTGGCAATTCACCGACTGCGCTTTCTCCGAGCCGACATTGAGATAGCAAGAACCGTCTTTTTGCACCGACAAAACCAGGACTTCGATTTCTTGATCCTTGATGTCGATCTGCTCCGCCGCCGCCTTGGGCAAATCCACCTCGACCCCTTGGTTGAGCAGCGGCGCGGTGACCATGAAAATGACCAGCAACACCAACATCACGTCGATGTACGGGACGATGTTGATTTCCGCTTTCAAGCGGCCGTGCGAGCTGCGGCGAGCCATGATTCAACCTTGGGGTGCGGCGGCGCGGGCGGCGGCGTCCGCATAAGTCTTGCGCAAGCTGTAGGACTGGCGCTGGAGGATGTTGGAAAACTCCTCCATGAACGTCTCGTAACGGTTGGCCAGCCGATCGACCTCGTGGGCGTAGCGATTGTAGAAAATCACCGCCGGAATCGCCGCGAACAGGCCCATCGCGGTCGCGATCAGCGCCTCGGCGATGCCCGGCGCCACCTGCGCCAGCGTGGCTTGCTGCGCCAGCCCCAGCGCCATGAACGCGTTCATGATACCCCAGACCGTGCCGAACAGACCGACATACGGGCTGGTGGAACCGGTGGTCGCCAGCAAAGAGAGATACATCTCCAGCTCGTCCAGCTCCCGCGAACCGGCCGCCCGCATCGCCCGCTGCGCGCCGCTGACCACCGACTCCGGGTCCACGGTCGGCTGGGAGCGCAGGCGCAGAAACTCCTGAAAGCCCGCCAAGAAGATGGCCTCCATCCCCGCCACCACCTCTTTTTGGCGGTTGATGCGCGCGTACAGCGACGCCAGATCGATGCCCGACCAGAAGTCGTCCTCGAACTGATCGGCCGCCCGTCGCGCGGTGGACAGCACCAGGCCTTTCTTAAAGATCACCCACCACGAACCCAGCGAAACCAGCGCCAGCGCCAGCATGATCAACTGCACGACCAAGCTGGCGTTGGCGATCAAGCTCCAAAACGACAAATCATGGGTCACCTGCAATCCCCCCTATTTCCCCGACCAACTGCCGGGGAATCCGGCGCGCTCGGAACGTCTTGGCATCGATGCAAGCGACCCGAACCCGCGCGCTACACAACACTTCGGCGGATGGGTCGCGCTGGATCGCTTGCTCGAACAGGATGCTCGCGCCCCGCGCTTCCACGGTCCGGCTCAGCACCGCCAGCAGGTCGTTGAACCGGGCCGGCCGATGATAGTCCACGGACAAGGATCGCACCGCGAACATCAGCCGGTGCTCGCCCAGCAGCACATCCTGCTCGAAACCGCGCGCGCGCAACCATTCGGTGCGGGCGCGCTCCATGAATTTTAGATAATTGGCGTAATAAACCACGCCGCCGCTGTCGGTATCCTCGTAATAAACCCGCACGGGCCAGACAAACATCGCCATCTTCCGCTAGAATTCCGCAATCTTATTTAACCGAAGCTGAACCATCGCCCGCCCGAGGAGTTCTTCGATGCGCACGCTCGTTCTATCGGCCTTGCTGATCATCGCCTGTCCCGCCCTGTCGGCGCCGCTGACGTTCGAGGAAGTCGATACCGATGGCGATGGCCTGATCAGCGCCGACGAGGCCGCCAGCGTCGAAGGGCTGGATTTCGACGCGGCCGACGGCGACAGCGACGGCACGCTCACCGTGGACGAATACGAAATCGCGGTGGAAGCTTTGTCGGCGTCTCCCGACCCCAATCCTGCCGGCGAGAGCGAAACGGCCCCTGCCGCGCCCCCACCCAAATCGGACACCCCGCCCGCCCCGGCCCAACCTCCGACCGGCGGGAATGCTACCACGCCGGCGACCGTCCCGCCTCCCAATCCGGCCAAACCCTCCACCGCGAGCGGCGCGCCGGCGGCGACCGCTCCCGATTCCGGCCAAGCGCCCGCCCCGCCCCGCCCTCCGACCGGCGGCGGCCCCACCGCGCCGGCGGCGGCCCCGTCTTCCAATCCGGCCAAGCCGTAACCCGTCAGGGCTCGGCGCCGAACAGATCGCCGCTGGCCGCCGGGTTGTTGACGGCGGTCAATCCGAAATGGCGATAGGCGTGCGCCGTCGCCACCCGGCCGCGCGGCGTGCGCATCAAAAAACCCTGCTGAATCAGGAACGGCTCCAGCACGTCCTCGATGGTGCCGCGCTCCTCGCCCAAGGCCGCCGACAGCGTGTCCAGCCCCACCGGCCCGCCGCCGAACTTGTCGATCATCAGCCACAGCAAGCGCCGGTCCTGCTCGTCGAAACCGCGCTCGTCCACCTTCAGCAGATCCAGCCCCAATTTCGCCACCTCGACGGTGATGCGTCCGCCCGCCTTCACCTGAGCGAAATCGCGCACCCGCCGCAGCAAGCGATTGGCGATGCGGGGCGTGCCGCGCGAGCGCCGGCCGATCTCCATCGCGCCGTCGGGACAATCGGTCTCGATGGCGAGAATCCGCGCCGACCGAGCCACGATCTCGGTCAGCTCCTCCGAGGTGTAAAACTCCAGGCGATGCACGATGCCAAAGCGGTCCCGCAACGGCGAGGTCAGCAATCCGGCGCGGGTGGTGGCGCCGACCAGGGTGAACGGCGGCAAATCCAGCTTGATCGAGCGCGCGGCCGGCCCTTCGCCGATCAGGATGTCGATCTGGTAATCCTCCATCGCCGGATACAGCACCTCCTCCACCACCGGACTCAGGCGATGGATCTCGTCGATGAACAAGACATCGCGCGGCTCCAGATTGGTGAGCAGGGCCGCCAGATCGCCAGGCCGCTCGATCACCGGCCCCGAGGTCTGGCGCAGGTTGACGCCCATCTCGGCGGCGACGATGTGCGCCAAGGTGGTCTTGCCCAAGCCCGGCGGCCCGAACAGCAGGACGTGATCCAGCGCCTCCCCGCGCGCCCGGGCGGCCTGGATGAAAATCTCCAACTGTTCGCGCATCGCCCGCTGGCCGATGTATTCGGCCAGCCGCTTGGGGCGAACGGCCCGGTCCAGCGTGGCCTCCTCGCCGCTGGCGGCCGGAGAAATCAGACGATCGGATGGGCTCATGGCGCGGGATGGCGGCTAGCGGCGCACGCTGGCTTGCAGCGCCTGCCGGATGATCGTCTCGCTGCTCATCCCTTCGGATTCGATGGCCTGCACCATGCGCGACGCCTCGGGCAGCTTGTAGCCCAGCGCCACCAAGGCGCTGATGGCGTCGTCCAACGGGTTCGCGGCCGGCGCGACGGTTCGGCCGCCCGGCAGAACCGTCGCGGCCGGATTCATGCCCAGTTCCCCGATGCGGTCGCGCATCTCGATGATCAGCCGCTCGGCGGTTTTCTTGCCGATGCCCGGCAGGCGGGTCAACGAGGCGGCGTCGCCCTCGCGCACGCAGCGACCGAACAGTTCGACGCTCATCCCCGACAAGATCAGCAGCGCCAGGCGCGGCCCGATGCCGGCGACCCGGATCAGGTCGCGGAACAGCCCGCGCTCGGCGGTGCTGGCGAAACCGTACAGGGTATGGGCGTCTTCCCGCACCGCCAGATGGGTGAGCAGCGTCACCTCCGCGCCGATCTCCGGCAAGGTTTGGAAGGTGGTCAGCGACGCCTCCAGCTCGTAACCGACCCCGTTGGCGTCGATCATCAGATACGGCGGCTGTTTCCAGGCCAGCAGCCCGCGCAAGCGGCCGATCATCGCCGCCGTCCGGCCAGCGCGATGGCGGCTCCCAACCGCTGCTGGGTTTGCCTGGTGTGGCCGTGACAGATCGCCACCGCCAGCGCGTCGGCGGCGTCGGCGGGCGGCGCTTCCGGCAGGTTCAACAGCAATCGGATCATGTGTTGCACTTGCGTTTTGTCGGCCGCGCCGCTGCCGACCACCGCCTGTTTGATGGCGCGCGCCGCGTATTCGCTGACCGGCAACCCCGCCATCACCGCCGCGCACAGCGCCGCCCCACGAGCTTGGCCGAGCTTGAGCGCCGAATCGGGATTGCGGTGCATGAAGACTTGCTCGACCGCCACTTCCATGGGTTGATGAGTCCGAATGACGGCGGTCACCGCCTCGAAGATGGTTTTCAACCGCTCCGGCAGCGACCGGTCGCCGGCGGTCTGGATGCAGCCGCTGGCGACGTAACGGTTGCGGGGCCCGTCCAGATCGATGACGCCGTAGCCGGTGATCCGCGAACCGGGATCGATGCCCATCAGCCGGATCGTCGCCACGCTCAGAGTTTCGCCAGCACGTCGTCGGGGATGTCGGCGTTGGAGTACACGTTTTGGGTGTCGTCCAGATCCTCCAGCATATCGAGCAGCTTGACCATCTTCTGGGCGTCCTCGAAACCCAGGGTGATGTTGGACGCGGCGCGCTGGGTCACTTCGGCTTGCTCCGGCTCCAGCCCGGCGGCGGTCATGGCGTCCTTGACTCGGGAAAACGCGGCCGGGGCGGTCAACACGTCCACCGAGCCGTCCGGATAGCTCACCACATCGTCCGCGCCGGCCTCGATGGCGACCTCCATGATGCGGTCCTCGTCACAACCGGCCGGATAGCTCAACACCCCCTGTTCGCTGAACTGGAACGCCACCGAGCCGCTGGTGCCGAGATTGCCGCCGCATTTGCCGAAGGCGTGGCGCACTTCCGCCACGGTGCGGTTGCGGTTGTCGGTCATGGCGTCCACCATCACGGCCACGCCGCCCGGACCGTAGCCCTCGTAGCGGATTTCCTCGTACTCCACCCCTTCCAGCGAGCCGGCGCCGCGCTTGATGGCGCGCTCGATGGTGTCCCGGGGCATGTTGGCGGCGAGCGCCTTGTCCATCACCAGCCGCAGCCGGGGGTTGGCGCCGGGATCGCCGCCGCCCATGCGCGACGCCACGGTGATCTCGCGGATCAGCCGGGTGAACAGCTTGCCGCGTTTGGCGTCCTGGGCGTTCTTCCGGTGCTGGATGTTCGCCCATTTACTGTGTCCTGCCATGCGAAGCCTCTCGTCTGAAAACCTTGCGAACGGGGAAAATCAGTTTATCACCTTGTCGTCCCGCCGCGCATGATGGGGCCGATGATGAAACCGGCCGGTGGCGAAAAACGCGCAGGCTTGGGCCACCGCCGCCGGGTCCACCAGCATCTGCATGTGGGAAACCGGCAGGCAGATATGGTCGGCCATGCCCGGCAACTGGGTTTCGACCACCGCGATCATCCCGTCGGACGGCTCCGGCATGCCGGGGAACAGCAGGCCGAACCCCACGTTCAAGGTGCCGGCGATCGAACCCAGATGGTTCGAGGCGATCCACGTCGGCGCGTCGCCCAGCAGCCCGCCCTCCAAGCCCCGGCCCACGCAGAACCCCAGCCCGGTACCGTGCATGATCTGGGCGGCATAGCTGCCCTGGTGGGGCGTGCCCATCGTCACGACCCGACCCGGCCGCTGCTTCGGGTGGTTGTGGAACAGATGTCGCACCACCAGCCCGCCCATGCTGTGGGCCAGAAAATGGACGACCGGCGCATCCAAGGATTCGAGCAGCGCCTGCAAATCGTCGGCGTTTTCCGCCGGCGACCGGGTCATGGTCGGGTAGGAGTAGTTCACCGTGTGATAGCCCGACTGTTCCAGCCAGTACTCCAGCAGGCACATCCACAGCCCGTGAACGTACAACCCATGCACCAGCACCACCGTTTCTCGCTGTGCCGCCATCGTCGATCTCTCCGCCGGTTTTTGTGAAAGCGCATTCTAGCGAAATCCGGCGCCATGCGTTTTCATCGATCCGAAAAACTGCCGTCATCCCCTTGCAATAGTGTTAATTTGACACTAACATGAGGTGTAATTTGTACACCATGTTGGAACCGAGGCGATGACCGGCCCCGTCCCGCTGACCCTGACCACCGATGTCGTGCCGTTCGCCATCCGCGCCGAGCGAATGGAGGTGCTGTTGGCTCGGCGATCGGCCGGCTGGAAATTGCCGGGCGGACCGATCGAGGCCGGCGAAGATTTGGACGCCGCCGCGCGGCGGCACTTGGCGGAACAAACCGGTTTGCGCGGAGTGTATCTGGAGCAACTCTACACCTTCGGCCAGCCCGACCGCGATGCCGGGCGGCGGGCGGTGGCGGTGGCCTATTACGCGCTGGTTCCCACCGGACCCTCGGCGGCCGATACCGCGCCGACGGCCGATCGAGCCGATTGGGCGGCGGTGGGCGCGCTGCCCGCGATGGTTTTGGATCACGCCGAGATCGTGGCTCTCGCCCACCGGCGGCTGGCTTCCAAGCTGGCGTATTCCACCATCGCCCTGCAACTGATGCCGGAGCGCTTCACCCTGAGCGAATTGCAGGCGGTCCACGCAACCATCCTGGGCGAACCCTTGGACAAGCGCAATTTCCGCAAGCGCGTTCTGGCGCTGGATTGCATCGAAGCGACCGGGGAAATGGCGCGGCGCGGCGGCCATCGTCCGGCCCGGCTGTATCGGGCCAAGCGTCCCGGCCAAGTTGACTTTATCAAGTGACATTCAGTGACGCGACCGAGCCGGTCGCGGGAGAACCATGATGAACGCAGCCGTTGCCGAGATCGTCGCGAAGGATCGTCGCCTGTCCCCCTTGTTGGTGCCGCCCACCGTGGTCGAATCGCTGGATGCCGCCGAGCGGGCCGGCCTTATCGCGCGGATCGAGCGCCTGCTGGTCGAGCGCGACGCCACGCTGGTCGCGCACTACTACACCTCGCCCGACTTGCAGGAACTGGCCGAGGCCACCGGCGGCTACGTCTCGGATTCGCTGGACATGGCCCGCTTCGGCACCGAGTGTAAATCCAGCACCCTGGTGGTGGCCGGCGTGCGCTTCATGGGCGAAACCGCCAAAATTCTCAATCCCGAAAAGCGGGTGCTGATGCCCGATCTCCACGCCGAATGTTCGCTGGACTTGGGCTGTCCGGCCGATGAGTTCGCCGCGTTTTGCGACCAGCACCCCGACCGGACGGTGGTGGTCTACGCCAACACCAGCGCGGCGGTGAAAGCCCGTTCCGATTGGGTGGTGACGTCCGGCATCGCGCTGGATCTGGTGCGCCATCTGGCGGAACGCGGCGAGAAATTGATCTGGGCGCCGGACCGGCATCTGGGCGCTTACGTCCAGCGCGAAACCGGCGTGGACATGCTGCTGTGGAGCGCGGCCTGCGTGGTGCACGACGCCTTCAAGGCCGACGGGTTGCGGAAGCTGCGTGCCCAGCATCCCGACGCCAAGGTGCTGGTCCACCCGGAATCGCCGCTGGACGTGATCGCCCTGGCCGACGTGGTGGGTTCGACCACGGCGCTGGTGGAAGCGGCGCGGAAGCTGCCGGCGAAAAAATTCATCGTCGCCACCGACAACGGCCTGTTCCACAAGATGCAACAGGTGGCGCCGGACAAGATTTTTCTGGAGGCGCCCATCGCCGGCAAAGGTGCGACCTGCGTGAGTTGCGCGCACTGCCCGTGGATGGCGATGAACGGCTTGCGCACGCTCGCTCGGGTGCTGGAAACCGGCGCCAACGAAATCGTCATCGACGAAGCGGTGCGCGAGCGGGCGGCCCAACCGATCCGCCGCCTGCTGGAATTCGCCAAGCGGCGCAAGCAGGTCGTGCTGGGCAACAACGACGCCTGACGATAGCTGGAGAGGCCGCGCAGACACTCCCCTCTCCCCGCCGGAGAGGGGTTGGAGGCTGAGGGCGCTTTTTTCGATGTTCAACGTCGATCCGGCAACGGCTCCGCGCCGGTCAGTTCGGCGATGGGCTGCGCGCTCACCACAAACGCCTGAAAAGGGCTGCGCTCCAGATACGCGGCGGTGAAGCCGACCGAAATGGCCGAGGCGTAGATCAGCATCGCCGCCAGTTGCGATCGCCAGTTGTCCAGATGCACCAACCCCACGGTCAGCAGCGTCAGCGTCCCCAAACAGGCTACCGCGAACCATTTCAACGGATCGCCGCGCCGCTGGCTCAGCGCCAGCCGGTGATGGCGCGCCGACTGCGCCTTTTCGAGATTGTGCGCCAAGGCATACTGAGCGCCGGAGCCCAGGCGGCCCGCCAACGGTTCGCCCAGCGCGACGCGGCTCAACTGGCGCAGCAGATCGCGCGCTTGCGGGCTGCTCCCGCCTTGCGCCAGCAACGGCCATTCCCGCACCGCCGCCCCGGCATAACCCCGAACGGCGCCGACAAGCGGCGCGCCAACTTCCGCCGGCAGGCTTTCGGCGACATCGAGCATGCCGCGCAAGCCATCCGCTTCTTGCAAGATCATGGTCTGCGCCCGATCACGAATGTTCCAGATGTCATTGGCGAAAAACGCCATATACAATCCAAACAGTAAGCCGATGGTCGCGACCAGTTGCGGTGAAAAATTGGTCAGGCGCCGGAAAACGCCACCGGTTCGGGGCGAGTTGATCAGCCAGAAAATCAAGCCGACCGTGGCGAACGTCGCCAGAACCCCAAGGATCAGCAACGCGATATAGTGGAACTCTTGCGCGAAAGTCATGGTGCGAGAGGGAAGCGATTGTTATGGTTATGGGAATCGAAACGCCAGCCACCGAGCTGAAATCTCGGCGACAGCCCCGGTGTCGAGCCTCAGATCAAACCGATGCAGAGATACTTGATGTCCAGATACTCCTCGATTCCGTACTTCGAACCCTCGCGGCCGAAACCGGATTCCTTGACCCCGCCAAACGGCGCCACCTCGGTCGAGATCAAGCCGGTGTTGATGCCGATCATGCCGTATTGCAACGCCTCCGCCACTCGGAACACCCGGTTCAGATCGCGGCTGTAGAAATAGGCCGCCAAGCCAAACTCGGTGGCGTTCGCCAGCCGAATCGCCTCTTCGTCGGTCTGAAACCGGAACAGCGGCGCCACCGGGCCGAAGGTCTCTTCGCGGGCGACCAACATGCCCGGCGCGACATCCGCCAGCACCGTGGGCTCGTAAAACGTGCCGCCCAGCGCGTGCCGCCGGCCGCCGGTCAGGACTCGCGCGCCCTGGGCCAGCGCATCGGCGACGTGTCGCTCGACCTTCGCCAGCGCCGCCGCGTCGATCAACGGCCCCTGCATCACGCCGGATTCCAGGCCGTTGCCGACCTTGAGCTGTTCGCCCACCGCTCGCGTCAGCCGGTCGGCGAAGGCGTCGTAAACCCCGTCCTGCACCAGAAACCGGTTGGCGCAGACGCAGGTTTGGCCGCTGTTGCGGTACTTGGAAACCAGCGCGCCGGCCACCGCCGCGTCCAGATCCGCATCGTCGAACACGATGAACGGCGCGTTGCCGCCCAGCTCCAGCGACAGGCGCTTGAGCGTTCCGGCGCAGCGTTGCATCAGATATTTGCCGGTCCGGGTCGAGCCGGTGAAACTGAGCTTGCGCACCAGCGGGTTATCGAGAATTTCGTCGCCGATCACCTGAGCCGGCCCGGTCACCACGTTCAGCGCGCCGGCCGGCAGCCCCGCCCGTTCCGCCAGCGCCGCCAGCGCCAGCGCCGAAAACGGCGTCTGCGGCGCCGGCTTGACCACCATCGCGCAACCGGCCGCCAGTGCCGCGCCGGCCTTGCGGGCGATCATCGCGGTCGGAAAGTTCCACGGCGTGATGGCCGCGCACACCCCGACCGGCTCCTTCAAGACTAAAATGCGCTTGTCCGGCTGATGGGGAGGAACGGTGTCGCCGTAAATCCGCTTGCCCTCCTCCGCGAACCATTCGATGAAACTGGCCGCATAGCCGATCTCGCCGCGCGCCTCGGCCAGCGGTTTACCCTGCTCCAAGGTCAGCAGCGTCGCCAGATCCTCCTGGTGTTCCAACAGCAGGTTGAACCAGCGGCGCAAGATCACCGCCCGCGCCTGCGCGGTCAGCTTCCTCCAGCTCGACCAAGCCGCGTGAGCGGCCTCGATGGCGCGGCGGGTTTCGGCCGCGCCCAGTTCGGGCACGCTGCCCAGAACCGCGCCGGTGGCGGGGTTGACGATGGTGGATACGGCGCCGCTGTCGGCGTCGATCCAGGCGCCGGCGACGTAGCATTGCTGCCGGAACAGGGTGGTTTCGCGAAGTGGCATGGCGTCCCCCGGACGGTTGAAACGGGCGCAAATCGGTCGGGCGCGGGCGCCCGGTCGGGCGGGAATCCTCGCGGTTCGACCGACAACCCCGCGCACCGAGATAGTCGGAACGTTCGGATACCCCTACAATATCGCGTTTAATGCTTTCTCCCAAATCTCACGGATCACCACACCGACGGAGCCGCAACGCCGTGAAACTTCGAATCCTGTTGAGTTTGCTCTTGCTGGCGGGCGTCTGGTGCAGCCCGGTGGCAAGCCTTGGCGCTCCCAACGCGCCCGAAGCCACTCCGGCCACGACGCCCCCTCCCAAGCGCTTCAATTTCGCCGACGTGCGCCGCCGCGCCGAGGTGCTGGCCACCCAGCCGTTCCAGGAGGCCGGCGGCAATCTGCCGGATTTCCTGGCCAAGCTGGATTACGACCAGTACCGCGATATCCGCTTCAAGGCCGAGAAAAGCCTGTGGCGGGACGCCGGCCTACCGTTCGAGATCCAGTTCGCCCCGCTCGGGTTCCTGTTCAACCGCCAAGTCGTCATCAACGTGGTCGCCGACGGCGAGAGCAAGCCGGTGGAGTACGCCAACGACCTGTTCGACTACGGCCGCAACCCGGTGCCCGACAACCTGCCCAAGGATCTGGGATTCGCTGGCTTCAAGGTGCTGTTCCCGCTGCACACCGACAGCCATTACGACGAGGTCGCGGTCTTCCTGGGCGCCAGCTATTTCCGCGCCGTCGGCCGCGGCCAAAACTACGGGCTGTCGGCCCGCGGCCTGGCCGTCGATACCGGCCTGCCCAAGCCCGAGGAATTCCCCTATTTCCGGGAGTTCTGGCTGGAAAAACCGGACAAGGACGCCACCGAATTGACTGTTTACGCGCTCTTGGACAGCCAGAGCGTCACCGGCGCCTACCGCTTCGCCATCAAGCCGGGCGTCGCCACCCAAATCGAGGTCAAGTCCAGCCTCTTCGTCCGCAACAAGATCCAAAAGCTCGGGGTGGCGCCGCTGACCAGCATGTTTTTCCACGGCGCCATGAACGAGCGGTTCTTCGACGATTTCCGCCCGCAGGTGCACGATTCCGACGGGCTGTTGCTGGCCGGCGGCAACGGCGAATGGATCTGGCGCCCGCTGAACAATCCGGTGCGGCTGCGCATCAGCGCCTACCAGGACCAGAACCCGCGCGGCTTCGGCCTGCTGCAACGGGATCGCGCGTTCGAGAACTATCAGGACCTGGAGGCCCGCTATCAGACGCGGCCCAGCATCTGGGTCGAACCGCAGGGCGACTGGGGCAAGGGTTCGGTGCAGTTGATCGAAATCCCCAGCGACGCCGAGCGCTACGACAACATCGCCGCGTTCTGGGTCCCCGAGAAGCCGGTCGAAGCCGGCCAGCAACTGGAATTCAACTACCGGCTGTCCTTCTTCCTCGACATGCCGAACCTGTCTCCCGGCGGGCGGACCCTGGCCAGCCGGGTCGGCGCGGGCGGCGCGGGCGACCTCAAGCCCGAACTCCGCCGGTTCGTGATCGATTTCGGCGGCGAGGCCCTGGCCAAGCTGGCGGACGACGCGCCGGTCCAAGCGGTGGTCAGCGCCTCGACCGGCCAAGTCCAGAACGTGGTGGCGCACAAGAACCCCTACACCAAGGGCTGGCGGATGTCCTTCGAGCTGCTGCCCCAGGGCAGCGACCCTTCGGAGCTGCGCTGCTTTCTCAAACTCGGCAACGACGTGCTGACGGAAACCTGGAGCTACCAGTGGACCGTGGCAAGGTAAGCGCGCCGCATCCGCCGTATCTGGCGCCGCCGGTCGCCGCGCCCTCCAGCGCCCTGCTGTTCGGCCGGCTCGGCGCCTACTGGCAGGCGCTGGGCGTGACCGATCCGGCCCAGGTCGCCGCCCTGAGCGAACAGGCGCTGCGCCGCGCGGCCGAACTGCCGGAAACGCCCGGCCTCGATCCGCTGGCGCGGGCGCTGCTGGCCGCCAGCGAGCTGCTGGACGACTGGCTGGCGCGGGCGCTCGATCTGCCCCGGACTTCGCCGGTCCTGATCGCGGCGCGGGCCGCCCTGCTCGGCGGCGCGGCGCCGGATTGGCCGACGACGCTGTTCGCCCCGCCCGGCGAGGCGGAAGCCCTGCTGGACACCTTGCGCGACGCCATCGCCGAACCGACTCCCGCGCCCGTTCCCGGCACCATGCCGGCGCAACGCATCGAGCTGTTCTCGCTGCTGGGTCCGCTGCGCCGGTCGCGGCCGGAAACGCCCGGCGCCTGAGCGCGCCCTTTCACCTGGAATCCCTTCATGGCCAACTCCGTTCGATCCCCGGCGCTCATCGGACACACCCTGCGGCGGGTCGCGTTCTTCGCGCTGGTCGCCCTGACCACGCTGATCGCGCTGGGCTTGCTGGTGAGCGTGTTCCACACCGGCGGCCTGAGCCCGATGGAACTGCTGCTGCTGCTGCTCTACACGATCCTGTTTTCCTGGATCTGCATTTCGTTCTGGACGGCGTTCATGGGCTTTTTCGTGATCCTGTTCGGGCGCGACCGCTGGGCGATTTCCCGCCAGCCCGCCGTGCCGCCCGACCCCACCGCACCGCCGCCGCGCACCGCGATCCTGATGCCGATCTACAACGAGGACTCGGAGCGGGTGTTCGCCGGCCTGCGCGCCATCCATCGGTCGCTGGCGGACACCGGCCAGCTCGCGGGCTTCGATTTCTTCATCCTCAGCGACACCCGCGACCCCGACGTCTGGGTCGAGGAGGAGCTGCGCTGGCAGGACATGGTGCGGGCGCTGGACGGCAAGGGCCGGATTTTCTATCGCAACCGGCCGGAGAACACCAGCCGCAAGAGCGGCAACCTGGAGGATTTCTGCACCCGCTGGGGCGGCCGTTACCGCTACATGATCGTGCTGGACGCCGACAGCATCATGAAGGGCGAAACCCTGGTGGACATGGTGCGGCTGATGGAGCGCCATCCGGGCGTGGCGCTGATCCAGACCCCGCCGGTGCCGGTCAATCGCGAATCGCTGTTCGCCCGCATCCTGCAATTCGCCAGCAGCATCTACGGCCGGATGTTCACCGCCGGGCTGAACTACTGGCAGTTGGGCGAAAGCAACTACTGGGGCCACAACGCCATCCTCCGGGTACAGCCGTTCCTCGATCACTGCGGGCTGCCGAAGCTGCCGGGCCGCGAACCGTTCGGCGGCGAAATTCTCAGCCACGATTTCGTCGAGGCCGCGCTGTTGCGCCGGGCCGGCTGGGAAGTGTGGCTCGCCTACGATCTGGAAGGCAGCTACGAGGAAATCCCGCCGACCCTGATCGACTACGCCAAGCGCGACCGCCGCTGGTGCCAGGGCAACCTCCAGCATCTGCGGCTGGCGCTGTCGCACGGTTTCAACGCGCTGAGCCGGCTGCATTTCGCGATGGGCGTGATGTCCTACGCCGCCTCGCCGCTGTGGCTGCTGTTCCTGATCGCCACCGGGGCCGACGCATGGCTCCGAACCCAGCAGAAGCAGGTGTATTTCTTTGGCGAGAACTGGACCCCGGTGTGGCCGGTATCGTTCGCGGTGGAAATGACCACCGTGTTGCTGGTGACGCTGACCATGCTGTTTCTGCCCAAGCTGCTGGCGCTGTTGCTGCTGCTCAAAGACGGCCGGTCGCGCCGCGCCTACGGTGGCATGGTCGGCGCGACCCTGAGCGTGGTGCTGGAAACGGTGTTCTCCGTGCTGACCGCGCCGGTCTTGATGCTGTTTCAGACCAAGTTCGTGCTGGCGATCCTGATGCGCCGCGCGGTCGGCTGGCCGCCCCAGCAGCGCGGCGACCACATGACCAGCTTCCGGGAAGCGGCGCTGACCCACGGCGTCCACACCCTGATCGGACTGGCCGCCGGCGCCTTGAGCTACTGGTACGTGCCGGCGTTTTTCTGGTGGTTCACGCCGGTCCTGGCCGGTCTGGTGCTCTCGATTCCGGTATCGATGCTGTCCAGCAGCATGGCCCTGGGTCGCGGCTCGCGGGAACTGGGGCTGTTTCTGACCCCGGAGGAGACCGACCCGCCGGCGGTGCTGCGCTATCTGGAGGAGGATCTGGAGGAGGACGATCCGGCGCTGCCGGTGCTGCGGGACAAGCCGCACAGCCGTTTCGTCCAGGTCTTGACCGATCCTTACGTCAACGCCTTGCACCTTTCGCTGCTGCCGCAACGCGAGCCGCCGGGCAAGCGGCGCCGGCACTATCTGGAGGGGCTGGTCCATCAACTGGAAGAAGAAGGGCCGGACAGCTTGGGCGCGGCGCAGAAGCGGGATTTGATCGCCGATCCGGACACGCTGCGACGCCTGCACGCGCTGTTCTGGAGTCGGCCGCCGGCCAACGCCGGGGCGTTGCCCTAGAAGGCCGCGCGACGCCTTCCGGCGAGGCTCCCCGCGACGAACGCGCTTCGTCGCGGGTCCACCGATACCGGGGCGCCGGGCCGGAGTTCGGCGCTCCGAAACGTGGCGCCAATCGCCCGCCCTACCGCAACGCGCTCAGCAATTTCATGAAATTGCGCTTGGCCTTGTACTTGCCGCGCAATTCCGCCAGATAGTCGCTCCACTGTTGCGCGCCGCCCTCCCGGTTCCGCAACAGAGGCTCGATTTTCCGGATCAACACCATCGCTTGTTCGTAAGCCGGGGTGTTGGTCTGCTCGATGAGGCTCGCGGCTTGCCGCCGGTAAATCGCCAGCGAGTCTTCGGGATGATCCTCGGCCCGCAGATCGGCCAGCCGGAGCCGCAGCTCGTCGCGGCAGCCGCCGGTTTCGGCCTCCCGCCACGCCGCTTCGATGTCCTGTTCCGACAGCAGCACTTCCACCAATCGCGACCGGTCCGGCGCGGCCATTCGCGCGTAGCCGGTCTTGTTCCGTTCGGTGAATTCGCGGGCGATATCCTGCCGCAGATGCTTCAGCGCCCGGTCGCGCCAATTGGGCCAGTCGCCGTCGGCTTGCCGCACGGTGGCCTTCAGGCCGGTATAGCCTCCCAGGTCTGACCGTTCCGCGAATTGCGCCCAGGCCAGCGTCATCGCCTCCGCCCCGCGCCCGCGTTGCAGATATTCCCCGATCAGAAATTCCCGCAGCCGCCCGTCGGTCCGCTGGGGAAACGCCGCCAAACCGCGTTCCGCCCATTCCAGCGCCTTATCGGCTCGCCCCGCCTCCCGATAAACCTCGGCGATTTGCAGAAAGCGCCACGCGCTGGACAGATCGCGGGCTTTGACTGCGACCAGCGCTTCCGCATCGCCGCTCCGCCGGGCCAGCGTTTCCATGATTTGGGTGATGCGATAGCGGTTTCCATGCCAAGTTTGGCTCTTGTCGTCTCCTGGACCCAGCGTCGGCACCTTGGCCCATTCCGCCTCGGCCAACCGGCGGTAGCGCGCCAAGCCGGGTTCACCCAGCACCTCGGCGTAGAGTTCGGCGGCCGATGAAAACGTTTCCCAATGGCCGTTCAGCTCGTACTCGAACAGCCGCTCGGCCAATTCTGCCGGATCGGGGGACGCGGCCCGGCAGGCATCCAGGTGCAGTTCGACGATGTGGGCCAGCAAGCCGCCCAACTCCCCGTTGGAGTCGTCGCATTCTTCCATGGCGCTTTCCACCCGCGATACCGCATATTCGGCCAGTTCGACCACGGCCGCCGCTCGGCCGTCGGTGATCCAGCTATCCAGCGCGTTGACCACATCCCGGATGCCGGCGACAAAATAGGGCATCTCGCCGTAGTCCACATAGCCGCGCACGGCGGTCGCGCGCTTGAGCGCCTCCTTCCAGGTCTTGATGGCGGCGTGGATGTCGCCCCGCCCGCGCGCCGCCAGCAACAGCTTTTCCCGCATCCGGTCGTCGCGCCGGCAGGCGTTGACGATCAGATCGATCAATCGATCCGGCTCCAGGCTCGCCAGGTAATCGCGAATGTCCTCGATGGCGCTGCGGCGCTTGGGGGGCGCTTCTCCGGGTCGGGCCGGTTGCGGTTCGGTTTCCCCCAGCCACGCCAGCGCGGCGGCGACGCAGTGCTTGCAAAACTCGCCGTCCTGGCCGACCGGGCAATCGCAGTTGTACCGGATCTTGCCGCCCTCCTCCCACAGTTGGACGGTGTAGTCGCGGGTGCCTCGCACGCGGGCATCGACGCCTTCATCGTTTTCGTCCAGCCATTGGACGCGATTCTGGTCGTGGTAGGTCTTGCCGCGAGCGAAATACGCCGTGCCGGCGATACCTTTCAAAGCGAGAGCAAGCAGTTCGCGCCGCATGGAACACTCCGGGGAAACCGGCGACGGCTCGCGCGAGCCGCGCCGGTCGGGCTATGAGACGGGTTGAGCATGATCGGCAATCATAGCAATTCGCCGTGCTGGCATGGTCGGGACCGGATCGCTACAATCTGTCCCGATCTGGAGAGGTGGCAGAGCGGTCGATTGCGGCGGTCTTGAAAACCGTTGACCCGCGAGGGTCCGTGGGTTCGAATCCCACCCTCTCCGCCAAGCTCCAATCCTCGTTTGCCGTGCTTTCCCCAGGCAAGCCAATGGCAAACCCCACTCCGCAAGAGGCGTTCGAGCGGTCCGAGCGCCCGCTTCGCTCGCGTCGTCGCCAAAACCAATCCACCGCCAATCCAAGGCATGATCCGAGCCGTACTTTTTCAAACTTCGGCAGGTTGAAATCCATCCATGAAATCCGCGCTCGCCATCCGTCATGTCGCCTTCGAAGATCTCGACGCCTTCGGCCCGGTGCTGGCCGAGCGCGGCTACGCCATCCGCTATCTGGAGGCCGGTTACGACGATCTGGCCGCGCTGGACCCTTTGGCCGACGATCTGCTGGTGGTGCTGGGCGGACCGATCGGCGTCTATGAGGACGCTGCCTATCCCTTCATTCGCGACGAGCTGCGGTTTTTGCGGGCGCGCTTGGACGCTGACCGGCCGACGCTCGGCGTCTGTCTCGGTTGCCAGATGATCGCCCAGGCGCTGGGCGGGCGGGTTTATCCGGGCGGACGCAAGGAAATCGGCTGGAAGCCGCTGTCGCTGACCGAGGCCGGCCGAAATAGCCCGCTGGCCGCGTTCGCCGACCAAACCCCGGTGCTGCACTGGCACGGCGACACCTTCGATCTGCCCGAAGGCGCGACGCTGCTGGCGTCCAGCGACCTGTATCCCCACCAAGCATTTTCGTGGGGAAACCGCGCGCTGGCCTTGCAATTCCACATCGAAACCACCGCTCGCGGCCTGGAGCGCTGGTTCATCGGCCACGCGGGCGAAATCGCCGGAACGGCCGGCTTGAGCGTGCCGACGCTGCGCGCCGCCACCGCCCGCCATGCCGCCGCAGCCGAGGCGCGGGGACGGCAGTGCTTCATCGCTTGGTTGGAACAGCTCGGGCTGACTTGAGGTGCCACCGAAACCGCCGTCCACCGCGACGCTCGAACTCGCCGACGGGCGCCGCCTGCCGTATCGGATCACGGTTTCGCCGCGCGGCCGCTGCGTCCGGCTCCGGCTCAACGCCCGGAACGGCTTGATCGTCGTCGTTCCTCGTGGCTTCGACCGCGCCGGTCTCGACGCCATCGTGCGCGGCAAACGGGACTGGGTGGCCCATCATCTCAAGCGATTCGAAGAAGCCCGGCCTTTGCCGGTCGATCCCGCCAGCCTCGCGCCGCCCCGCTCCATCGACTTGCCCGCGCTGGGCGAATCCTGGCAAATCGCGTATCGGCAAACGCCGGGCAAGACCGTCAGCGTCCGAACCGATCCGCCCGGCCGGCTGCTGGTCGCCGGCGCCATCGCCGACGAGGCCGCCTGTCGCGCCGCCCTGCTGCGCTGGCTGGCGCGGCGCGGACGGGCAACGCTGGCGCCCTGGCTGGCGCGGCTGGCCGAGGAAACCGGGCTGAGGTTTTCCGAAACGCGGATCAAGGGGCAGCGGACCCGCTGGGGCAGTTGCACCGCCAAGGGCGTCATCAGCCTCAACCACAAGCTGCTGTTCCTGCCGCCGGAGTGGGTGCGCTACGTGCTGATCCACGAGCTTTGCCACACGCGGGAACTGAACCACTCCGAGCGATTCTGGCGGCTGGTGCATCGCTGGGAGCCGGACGCCGCCGAGATTCGCGGCCACTTGCGCGAGGCGTGGCAAGTGGCTGCCGGCGTGGCTCGACGCCGAAAGTCGCTTGCATCCGACATTGGCTGACCCATAAATTATAAAAATAAATTCAAATTTGAATAAATTCATATTTGAATTTATTTGTTTCTGATTTATAGTTCGCCTGCCTGTTGGGTCACTGCGGGGTGAAATCATGGTCATGCGATTGGGAAGCAAGGCGGAAGGGGCGGATTTCTTCGACCGGGATACGGAACGAGACGACCTCTGGCGTTATCTGGAAGGCAACCACATTGTGCTGAGCGGGCCGCGCCGCTTGGGAAAAACCTCGCTGCTGCAACGCCTTGCGGATGAGGCCGAGGGAAAGGGACTGATGGCTCGGCTGGTGGATGTGGAGGGCATCAACAGCGCCAAGGCATTCGTCGATGCTCTGGAGCAAGCTTTTCCCGACGAAAGTATCACCGGCTATCTCAAAGTGGCGAGAGAGAAAGCCTCCGATTGGCTGGCGCGTTTTCGCAAGATAGACGTGAAGCTGCCGGGTGGCATCGGTGGCGGACTGGAAATGCAAGCCATGCCCGATCTACCTTGGACGGTCGCCGCCCGAGGATTGCAGCAACGCTTATCGGAAGCACCGCTGCTGATTTTGATCGACGAATTCTCGGTATTTCTGGAAAAGCTGATCGGGCGCGATCCCGCCGAAGCGGAAAATTTGCTGGGCTGGCTGCGCGCTTGGCGTCTCTCTTCCGGGGTGGCGTGCCGCTTCGTCTTTACCGGCTCCATCGGCCTGAACTACCTGCTCGAACAGCATAAGTTCAGCACTCGCTTCAACGACTGTCACGACTTTCGCCTTGGCCCGTTCAAGCCAAAAGCCGCGCTCGCCATGCTGGCCGAAGTTTCGCGCCGGGAAGGCTGGCAAGCCGAGGATGCCGCCCTCGCTCATCTGTGCCAGCGCACGGGCTGGCTGTCGCCCTTTTACCTCAACCTGTTGCTGGCTTCAAGCATGGAAGCGGGACGCGACCGCGCAGAAGAGTTGGGTTCGGCGGCAAGGGTGTTGATCCCAAACGATGTGGATGACGGCTACGACCGTTTGCTGTCCACTCGGTCGCGCTTCGTTCACTGGTATCAGCGTCTGGAACGAGACTTGATCGAATCCGATTTCTCCTTCGCCTCAGCGATCCTGGGATCGTTGGCGAAATCGGACGGAGGCTTGACGCGCAAGCAACTCCTCGCCCGGTTGCAGCGCCGCGAACCCGATCCCGACCAACGCGCCGCCACGCTGAGCCGTTTGCTGCTCAAGCTGGAGGAAGACGGTTATGTGGATGGGACGGGCGAGCGCATCCAGTTTCTTTCCTTCCTGTTGCGCGATTACTGGAGGCGCAACCATGCCTGACCCGGATCGCGGCCCGCTGCAAGGCATCGTCAAATACAACCCGCACCTGTGGGGCGATGACGAACTGCGCTCGATTTTCGTCGTCCGTAACCGCGAGCTGGCCGCGCTGCTCGACCGCTTGCGGCAAACCCCGGCGGGCGCGGTGCCCCAGCATGCGCTGGTCGTCGGCCAGCGGGGCATGGGCAAAACCACCTTGCTGCGCCGGCTGGCCTTGGGGGTGAGGGATGACGCCGAACTTTCGCGCCAGTGGATCGCCCTTTCGTTTCCCGAGGAGCAATTCACCGTCTCCACTTTGGCCGAGCTGTGGAGCAACGTCCTCGATGCCCTGACCGATGCGCTGGAAACCGAAGGTGCGCCGGCGGCGGAACTCGACCGTCTGGACGGCGAAATCCGCCGCATTGGCGCGTTGCCGACCTTGGAGCGGGAAGAGGCCGCCATCGGCCTGCTGGATGAGTGGATCGACCAGCACCAGCGGCGCATTCTGCTGCTCATCGACAGCACCGACCTGCTGTTCGATGGCTTGGGCGGATCGGAGGACGGCAAGCGCGGCCAGAAAGTCGGCGATGCCGCGCTGTGGCGGCTGCGCAAGACCCTCACCCATCACAGCGGCTTTTTCTGGCTGGGCGCGAGCTACCGCACCTTAGAAGCCAGCCACTTGTACGGCGACGCCTTTCACGATTTTTTCGAGCTGATCGAACTGCGCCCCTTGAGCGCGGACGACATGCGGCAAGCCATGCTGGCTCTGGCGCGGACTTTTGGAGCCGGCCAAGAAAAGCCCGGCGAAGCCGCCGCCCAAGCGATGGGCCGCATCTTGGACGCCAGACCGGAGCGGTTGAGGGCGCTGCGCGATCTCACCGGCGGCAACCCGCGCACCACGGTCATGCTTTACGAGCTGTTCGCCGATGATCGGCAAGACAATCTGCACGCCGACCTCAAGCGGCTGCTGGATATGCTGACACCGCTGTACAAGGCGCGGATGGAAAATCTGGCCGACCAGCCCCGCAAGCTGCTGGCTCACGTCATGGAGCATTGGGCACCGATGGCCGCCGCCGATCTGGCGGAAGCGGCCGGGATTCCCGCCACCACCGTCAGCGGACAGCTCGCCCGTCTGGAAGCGGAAGGCTTGATCGAGAAAGCCAAGCTGACGGGTCGCCGCCGCGCCGGCTATCAGGTCGCCGAGCGTTTTTTCAATATCTGGTATTTGATGCGCTACACGCCGCGCCGCCTCCGCCAGAGCCTCACTTGGCTGGTCGAGTTCATGCGGCTGTGGTATGGCGCCGACGATTTGCGCGCCCTCGCCGTGGAGCGCACCCGCGCCCATGTCGAGGGCCGGCTTTGCCAAGCCGACCAGCTCGAATATTCCCGCGCCCTTGCAACCGCCTTGGGCGATGATCAATTGGAAAGCTATCGCTTGAAGTTGCGCGTTTTTTTGGACGCCAAGGACGAGGCTCGCCGGTTGGGCCGTCCTATACCGGAAATCTTTCCCGCTCTCTTTGATCTGGAGGGCGCTGACAACGCTTTAATTACCAAGCCCGATTTTTGGAACGACCTCGGCGCCTCGCTTATAGATCATTTTGACTGCCCGGATGAAGCCGAAGCGGCTTTCCAACAGGCCATCGGGATCGACCCCGAGGACGCTCGGCCTTGGAACAACCTCGGCGTCCTGCTGGAAGAGCATCTGGGTCGCCCCGAGGAGGCCGAGGCCGCCTTCCGGCAGGCCATCGAGATCGGCCCCGAGGACTCTCGGCCTTGGAACAACCTCGGCTTCCTGCTGGAAGATCGCTTGAATCGCCCCGAGGAGGCCGAGGTCGCCTACCGCCGCGCCATCGAGATCGACCCCAAGTACGCCGCGCCCTGGAACAACCTCGGCAACCTGCTGCAAGATCGCTTGGGCCGCCCCGAGGAGGCCGAGGCCGCCTACCGGCAGGCCATCGAGCGGGCTCCCTATAACCCTTACCCCGTTGCCAACCTCGCCCGGCTATTGGTGCTCATGGACAAACGCGCAGAAGCCAGCGCAGCGTTCCGCCAAGCCGCCGACTTGGCCGCGCCTTTGGCCAAACCGAAAGGAAGCGCCGACTATTGGGATATTCTCCTGCAAACCCATCTCTGGCTCGGTAACCGCGACTCCGCCAGCCAGGCGCTGGAATCCCTCGCGAACCCCGCCAGTGGCGGCGATCAGTGGGCGCTTTTCAGGGTGCGCGAGCAAGCTCGCGAATGCCACGGCATCGGCTTGGGGCCAGCCTTGGCCGAGCTGATGGCGCAATCTCCGCACGCCAGCTTCCTCAAACCCATCGCCCTGGCCCTGCGCGCCGCTGCCGGCGAAGCGGATGCCTTGGACGGCATCCCGCCAGAATTGCGGACCATGGCCGAAGAGGTGATGCGCGACATCCTCCCGCAAGATCGGAAGGCGGTTGGAAATTGATTTAGGTAAGATGACCGGATGCCAACGGCGGCGATCTTTCTTCCGCACCGGCGGCAGAAAGGCGTGATTTTTTCCAAAAAATCGTCTTTAATGAAGAGATTACGCCCCGGATAACAGCCCGTTCGCTCTGGCCCGCCCGGAGCGATCAAGCCTAAAATTCCGATTCCGTGGGAATGCCGCCCCTGAGGCCACGTTTCCCGCCCTTGCCAACCCCAAAACAACTCGAAGGAGTGCCCGGTGGAACGCGAAAGTATGGAATATGACGTGGTCATCGTCGGCGCCGGTCCGTCCGGCCTGTCGGCGGCCATCCGTCTGAAGCAACTGGCGGCGGACAGCGGCCAGGATGTCAACGTCTGCGTCATCGAGAAAGGCTCCGAGGTCGGCGCGCACATCCTGTCCGGCGCGGTCATCGAGCCGCGCGCCCTGAACGAGCTGATCCCGGACTGGCAGGAACGGGGCGCTCCGCTCAACACGCCGGCCACCCAAGACCAATTCCTGCTGCTGACCCGCGAGACCTCGTACAAGCTGCCCACCCCGCCGCAGATGAACAATCACGGCAACTATATCGTCAGCTTGGGCAACGTCTGCCGCTGGCTGGCGACGCAGGCCGAAGAGCTGGGCGTGGAAATCTACCCCGGTTTCGCCGCCGCCGAAGTGCTCTACAACGACGACGGCGCGGTGGTCGGCGTCGCCACCGGCGACATGGGCGTGGACCGCGAAGGCAACCCGACCGATCAGTTCACGCCCAGGCATGGAGCTGCGCGCCCGCTACACCCTGTTCGCCGAAGGCTGCCGCGGCTCGCTGACCAAAACCCTGTTCGAGCGGTTCAAGCTGCGCGAGGGCGTGGACCCGCAAACCTACGGCATCGGCATCAAGGAACTGTGGGAGATCGATCCCGTCCTGCACTTGCCGGGCAAAATCGTTCACACGGTCGGCTGGCCGCTGGACCCCAGCACCTACGGCGGCTCTTTCCTCTACCACATGGAGAACAACCAGGTCGCGGTGGGCTTCGTGATCGGCTTGGGCTACGCCAACCCGCACCTGTCCCCGTTCGACGAGTTCCAGCGCTTCAAGACCCATCCCGACATCCGCCCGACTTTCGAGGGCGGCCGGCGCATCGCCTACGGCGCCCGCGCCATCTCGGCCGGCGGCATCCAGTCCATCCCCAAGCTGATCTTCCCCGGCGGCGCGCTGATCGGCGACACCGCCGGCTTCCTCAACATGCCCAAGATCAAAGGCACCCACACCGCGATGAAGTCCGGGATCGTGGCGGCGGAAGCGGTGTTTCCGGCGGTCGCGGCCGGTCGCGGCGCCGACGAGGTGGCGGAATACCCCGAAAAGCTGCGGCAAAGCTGGCTGTGGGAGGAACTCTATGAAGTCCGCAACATCAAGCCCTCGTTCAGTTGGGGGCTGTGGGCGGCCATCGCCTACTCGGCGCTCGACACCTACCTGTTCCGGGGCAAGGCGCCGTGGACCTTCCACCACAAACCGGATCACGCCAAGCTGAAGAAGGCCAGCGAGTGCCCGAAGATCGAGTATCCCAAGCCGGACGGGGTGATCAGCTTCGACAAGCTGTCCTCGGTGTTCATCTCCAACACCAACCACGAAGAAGATCAGCCCTGCCACTTGACGCTGAAGGACTCGACCGTGCCGGTGCGGATCAATCTGGCGCTGTACGACGCGCCCGAGCAGCGCTATTGCCCGGCGGGCGTGTACGAGATCGTCCGGGACAACGACGGGAGCAACCCACGCTTGCAGATCAACGCCCAGAACTGCGTCCACTGCAAGACCTGCGACATCAAGGATCCCACCCAGAACATCAACTGGGTCACCCCGCAAGGCGGGGGCGGGCCGAATTATCCCAATATGTAGAAATGCCGCCCGCTCGCGGGCGACCGACAAACCGCTCCGGTAGGGATGTCCCTACCGGATTCACGCTTCTTCCACCGGCCTCACATCACTCAAGCGCTCGACACCCCGGCTATAGCGAATGCGGTCGGGCGACACGACACCGCCGGAAATGATGAAGGTCATCGCCTCGTCCACCGACCAGTCGGTCGCGATCACCCCGCCGATCGGCATGATTTCCAGATAGCCGGAGGTCGGGTTCGGCGTGGTCGGCACGTAGACCGCCGCCAGTTCCTCGCCGGTGTCCTCATCCCGCATTACGTGAGTCACGAAGCCGACCGCTTTCATCCCCGGCGAAGGAAACTCGATCAAAACCACCCGCTGAATCTGGGTCGGCTCCTGCTGCAACGACTGGATCAGCTTCCGGGTCGAGCCGTAAATGGTTTGCACCACCGGCACGCTGTTCATCAGATTTTCGAAGCCGGTAATAATGCGCCGGCCCACCATCCGGGTCGCCGCCCAGCCCAGCAGATACAAGGCGATCAGGGTGATCAACGCCGCCAGCAGATTTTGGAACCAGGGCTTCAGCAGCAGATCCGACAGAATCGGCAAATCGTCGCGGATCGCTCCAGATAGCGCGCGTACTCCAGGCATTCCGGCCCGGGTGAGCTGTCCCACCACCACCTCGAACACCAGCCAGGTGATCCAGATCGGAATGATCGTCAAAATACCGGTGACCAGATACCGTTGCGCGTGCGGCGGTAACTTGTGATGATGTTGCGTGTTCGCCATCGACTGAAACCTCGAACGGGCCGCTTATACCCGAATTTTGCCACACACTAGCATCAAACCATTTCAGGAGCCCGCATGTCCGCCGTCCCGAATCTGCCTCTGTTGATCGAACCAGAGCAGCTTCAACCCCATGTTGCCAATTCCGCGATACTCGTCGTCGATCTGAGCGACCCGGCCAGCTACGCCATCGGACACGTTGCCGGGGCGATTCACCTCGATTACGCGGCCCTGAACCGGGCCGAACCGCCGACGACCGGCCTGTTGCCGGACGAAGCCCGCTTGAGCGAGGTGTTTTCGCGAATCGGACTCACCCCGGAGCGGCATGTGGTCGCCTACGACGATGAAGGGAACGGCCGCGCCGGCCGGCTGCTCTGGACGCTGGCGGCGCTCGGCCACAAACGGGCGTCCCTGCTCAACGGCGGCATTCGCGCCTGGGATGTCGCCAAAGGGCCGCTGGAAGTCCAAGTCAGCCATCCGACCCCCAGCAGCTATCAGGCCCGGTTCGCCAATCCCGAAGCGATCGCGGACAAGAACTATATCCTGGCGCGGCTCGATCAGCCCGACGTGGTGCTGCTGGACACCCGCACGCCGGCCGAATTCGCGGGCCTGGTGGTGCGCGCCGCCCGCTGCGGCCACATTCCGGGCGCGATCAACCTGAACTGGACCAGCACGATGGATCAGCAGCGCCAGTTGCGCTTCCAACCCGATCCGGTGTTGCGGAAACTGTTCGAGTGGCGGGGCGTGACGCCGGACAAGGAGATCATCGTCTACTGCCAAAACCACCACCGCTCGGCGCACACCTATTGCGTGTTACGCTACTTGGGCTATCCGCGGGTGCGCGGCTACCCCGGCTCCTGGTCGGAATGGGGCAACGATCCCAGCCTGCCGATCAGGCTCTAGGATCGGCCCTCAGCCACCGGTTTCCGGCGGGACGAACAACCGCTCGCGATAGAACCGCAACTCCTCGATGGAATCGCGGATATCCTGGAGCGCCAGATGGGTCGAGGTCTTGCTGTAACCCTTGATCCGTTCCGGATACCACCGGCGGGCCAGCTCCTTGAGCGTGCTCACATCCAGGTTGCGATAGTGGAAATAGGCCTCCAGCTCGGGCATGCAGCGCGCCAGAAACCGCCGATCCTGACAGATGCTGTTGCCGCACATCGGCGATTTGCCCTTGGGGACGTACCGGCTGAGCACCTCCAGAGTGCGGGCCTCGGCTTCGCGCTCGTCCACCGTGCTGGCGCGAACCCGAGCGACCAAGCCGGATTCGCCGTGCTGCCGTCGGTTCCAGTCGTCCATCAGCGCCAGCACCGCATCGCTCTGGTGGATGGCCAGCACCGGCCCTTCGGCGAGCGGGTTGAGATGACTGTCGGTCACGAGGGTGGCGATTTCGATGATGCGGTCGGTCCGGGAATCCAGACCGGTCATTTCCAAATCAATCCAGATCAGGTTATCGGGGGACATGGATTATTCTGAGCGAGGTATCGGGGTGGAACAATCGGCTGGCCGGCATCCGGCGGACGGTGGTGGCCACCGTAAGTTTACCCGGATTCCAGCGACTGCGGGCGCCGCTTTCCGCGTGGCGGATATCGCGTGGCCGGCCGTCGCCTGACCCGGCGCCAGCGCGAGCGGATCGGGCGCTCGCAGGACCGCCGCCGGGAGCTGGCCGGCAAAGAGCCGGACAGCTTGGACGGCGTCGGGCTGGGTCCGGAACAAATCGGGCTGGTGATCACCAACCACGGCCGGACCGCCATCGTCGAAGCCGGCGATGGCCGATTGCACCGCTGCGCCGCGCGCCAGAACCTGGGCCGGCTGGCCTGCGGCGACCGGGTGGTCTGGCAGATTGCCAGCACGGGGGACGGGGTGGTGGTGGCGGTCGGCGAACGCCGCTCGCTGTTGACCCGTCCCGACTACAACGGCCAACCGCGCCCGGTCGCGGCCAACCTCGACGCGGTGGCGGTGGTGCTGGCGCCGAGCCCGGAACCGAGCGAATACCTGATCGACCGCTATCTGATCGCCATCGCCGCCATCGGGGTGCAAGGGCTGCTGGTGCTGAACAAGACCGATTTGCTGGATCGGGCGGCGTTGGCGGCATTGGCCGAGCGATTTGAATCCTACCGCCGGATCGGGTATCCGCTGCTGCCCGTCAGCGGCCACACCGCGCACGGATTGGCTGAATTGCGCGCCTGGCTGCGCGGTCGCGCCAGCCTGCTGGTCGGACAGTCCGGGGTGGGCAAGTCGTCGCTGATCAAAGCGCTGCTGCCGGATCGCGAGGTCCGCATCCAGGCAGTGTCGGCGGCGACCGGCCACGGCGCCCACACCACCAGCGCCAGCACGCTCTATCACCTGCCGGGCGGCGGCGATCTGGTGGACACGCCCGGCGTGCGCAGCTTCGAGCTGGGGGAAATCCGCGCCAGCGACCTGGAGCGCGGATTCCCGGAACTGGCGCCCCATCTCGGCCGCTGCCGGTTCACCGACTGCCGTCACGAAACCGAGCCGGATTGCGCCCTACGGGACGCGACGGCGCGCGGCGAGATCGCGCCGCGCCGGCTGGACAGCTACCGGCAACTGCGCGCCGCGCTGGACGCGACGGCGAAGCCGAGCTGACTCGCCGTGTCGGTCTTTTTGGTTGCCGGCGTCCTGCTGGGCTTGAGCGGTGGGCTGGCGCCGGGACCGCTGCTGGCCCTGGTCGCCAGCGAAACCCTGCGCCACGGCGTCCGGGCCGGCGTCCGGGTGGCGCTGGCGCCGCTGCTGACCGACCTGCCGATCATTCTGGCGGCGATCCTGCTGTTGCGGCCCCTGGCCGACCAGAACCTGCCGCTGGCCTCGATTCATTTTGCCGGCGGGGCGTATTTGGCCTGGCTCGGTTTCCAGGGCTTGCGCTTTCGGGGGGCGGAGCTGGCTCCGACTCACCCGACCGATTCCCTGCGGCGCGGGGTGATCGCCAACTTCCTCAACCCCAGTCCCTATCTGTTCTGGCTGACGGTGGGCGCCCCGACCGTGCTGGACGCTTGGGGCCACGGCTGGCCGGCCGCCGCCGCGTTCGTCGCCGCCTTCTACGCGCTGCTGGTGGGCTCAAAGATGCTGCTGGCGCTCGCGCTGGGCCGCGCCCGCCCGATCCTGCGCGATCGGAACTATATCGCTCTGATGCGCGGCTTGGGCGCGTTGCTGCTGGTATACGCGGGACTGTTCCTGCGCGACGGCTGGCGGCTGCTGGATGGGGCAGCACCGTCTTTTCCCTAGATGACCGGCTGGGAATTCACCATGCCCGAATCAGGACAGTTGGCCGAGCATGGCCCAGATCGAACCGAGCGTCCCGAGCCGGCAGCGCCCGGACCGGCCCCTGCCCGATGCCGCCGCCCTCGCCCGCGAAGTGGCCGTCCGGAAACGGGCTCGCAACCCCGACCCCTGGCCGGTGAATTGGCGCTCCCCCGAGGCCGGCATCAAGCCCAAGCGCCTCTATCCTTCAATTCGGCTCGGGCGAAACCCTCGCCGCAGCAACGCCAGCGTCTCGACATGGTGGGTCTGCGGGAAAAAGTCGTAGGGAATCAGCGCCTCGACCCCGTATCCTGCGGCCGTCAACGCGCGCAAATCGCGGCTCAGCGTGCCCGCGCTGCACGACAGATAGGCCAGTCGTTCCGGCTGGAACTCCCCCATCGTCCAAGCCAGCACCGATGGTTCCAAGCCGGTGCGCGGCGGATTGACGTACAGCAATCGGATTCCGGTCGCTGGCGCCCAATCCCGCAACTGAGGGACGCGGTCGGCGCATTTACCTCGCAAAATCTCTGTGTCCGGCGCGTTCAGCCGGGCGCATTCCACCGCCTCCCCGCCCAGATCCACGCCGATTGTCCGCGCCCCGCGCGAAGTCCAGCGCGCCAGGCTGGCCCCGATGCCGCAATAGAGATCGGCGATGCTGTCGCCCGGTTGCGGCGCCAGAAAACCGGCCGCCGCGTCCAGCGCCTGACGGTAGAGTTCGGGAATCAACTGTTGAAAAGCGGTCGGCCCATAGATCAGTCCGAACGCATCCCGCGAACGCGGCTCACCCCAGACCAAGCGCCAGCCGTTTCTGGCGAACAGCCGACGACCGGCGGCGGGATGCAGGTGCAGCCACAAGCCTTCGAGTCCGCTGACGGCCAGTTGCCGATGGCCCGCTCCGTCCAGCCAATCGAGCGGGGGCGACCGCTGCGTTTTCAGGATCAGGGTCGCCTGCGCGCCGGACTGGACCAGAAAAGCCAGCGGGAACAAGGGTCCGGGCGGTAATGCCCGCATCAGCCACCGCGCCAGCACCCGCACCGATGGGGCGTGAACCGGACAATCGGGAATCGGAACCAGCTCGTCGCGCCGCCATAGGCCGAACTGCCAGCCGGCCGCTTCGCTCCAGACCGCCGACAGGCAGACTTTGCGCCGATAGCCCCAGCGGGCATCGTCGGCCACGGCTCTCACCGGCAACAACCGATCCGCCCAAGGGGCGAGTTGCCGTCGCAACCAGCCCATTTTTTGCGCTTCGCTGGCGACGGCGCTCAAGGTTCGATGCGTGCAGCCCGGACAGCGGGGCGCACAGCCAGCCGGCGGATTCATGCCCTCTCCGGCGCGGAGGATTCGGTGTAACATTGTCGCAGAGGCAGCAGGGAAGGAGATCAAGATGGTCGGCAGTTATTTGATCTGCGATGTGTGCGGGCAGTTTGGCCCACCCGCCAGCTTTTTGAGCAAGAACGGTTTGCGGCTCTGTTATCGGTGCTGGTATCAGGAGCAGTTGGATGACCGCCCGCCCGCCGAGACCGGAACCGAACCCGCTCCGCGCCCGCTCCCCGATCCAGCGCGATCCGACCGCTCCGATAGCGAATGATCGGATACGGCATCGGCGAGACCGCCCCCATCCGATCCGCTTCAATTCCGTTCATCGGCGGCCAGCGCCGGTGCGGTCACCGCCGCCGGTTCGGTCGGCGGGGGCGCCGCCCTGCCCATGCCCAGTTGCGACAGCAACATGCCGGCGAACATCAGCCCGCAGCCGATCAATCCCCGTCCCGAGAGCGTTTCCTGCAACAGCAACCACCCGCCCAGCGCCGCGAACACGGTTTCCAAGCTCAGGATAATCGCGGCGTGCGCCGGCGGCGCGTCGCGCTGGGCCACCACTTGCAAGGTGTAAGCGACCCCGACCGACAGCAGCCCGCCGTACAGAATCGGCAGCGCCGCCCCCTCCAGTCCCGCCAAACCGATCGGCTCGAAGGCCACCGCCACCGCCAGGCTCAGCACCGCGCAGACGACGAATTGCAGGCAGGCCAGCAGCACGGGATCGAGGCGCCGGCCCGACAGCCAGCCGATCACCAAAACGTGGCCGGCCCAGAACAAGGCGCCGATCAGCACCAGCCCGTCGCCCTCGGCCAAAGCCAGATCGTCGGTCACGGTCAACAAATACAGTCCCGCCACGGCGAGCGCGGCTCCGGTCCAGGTGCTCCACGGCGTGCGATGGCCCCACAGCAGGCCCAGCAAAGGCACGATGACCACGTACAGCCCGGTGATGAATCCCGCCTTGCCGGCGGTGGTGTAGACGATGCCGACCTGCTGTAGCGAGGCTCCCGCGAACAGCAGCAGCCCGGCCAGCAAGCCGCCGGTCAGGATCGGCCGCCAGCCGCCGGGATAGAGAGAAACCCCGGAGCGGCGACCGATCAGCAACAACGGCAACAGCGACAACGCGCCCAGGACAAAGCGGACGCCGTTGTAGGTGAACGGGCCGACGTGTTCCATGCCGACTCGCTGGGCGACGAAGGCGAAGCCCCAAATCACCGCCGCCAGCAGTAACAGCAGTTCCGCTTTCAGTGCCTTTAACGTGGTCATATCAATGGCTTGCGAGATTAGACCCACCCCGGCGCCAGATGGCGATTTCCATGTTGATCGGGCGGCGGGCCGGAGAAAATTCAGGCATCATACAGGACTCGCCCAATCCCGGTATGGCCGTGCGGCTAGCGGGCATTGTTTGGGGAGCGAACGATTGCAGCGGAATGACAAGTTCGCTTGCCCGGCGGCGGAAAATCCTTATACTTGCATTCCTCTCTCCCAGCCGGGATGGCGGAATGGTAGACGCAGTGGACTCAAAATCCACCGGTAGTGATACCGTGAGAGTTCGAGTCTCTCTCCCGGCACCAGACAAAACAGCCGCTTATCGCTGTTCTCCTCGCGATCCCTCCGGTTGGCTGCCAACAAAGTGTCAACCTCGTTCAAGGGATTCAACCGGATCGCAGCTTGAAGGTGTTCCGGCGCAAAGCGCGAGTAGCCACTTGGAAGACCTGCAAGACGGCCAGCCCATCGACGGGCGGCTGGTCGCCCGCAACCCTTTCGCCGCGCGTCCGAACGATGCCGGAGCGCGCGATCCAAACTTGGGAGGGACCCGGACGTGACCCGCCGCATCGGACCGCCGCTGATCGTGGCGCTGGGCATCGCGGGTTTGAGCGGCTGCGCCACCTCCGGCGACTCGCCGACCGCGCGCCCGATCACCCTGACGTTGCTACACACCAACGATACCCACAGCCATTTGGAGCCCTTTCCGCGCGACGGCGAGCTGTCGGCCGGCAACCAGGGGCCGCAGCAGGGCGGCATCGCCCGCCGCAAGGCGCTGATCGACGCGATCCGGGCGCGCGAGCCGAACGTGTTGCTGGTCGATGCCGGCGACAACTTTCAGGGCACGATCTTCTACAACGCCTGGAAAGGCTCGGCCGAGATCATGGCGCTGAACGCGCTGGGCTACGATGCCGTCACCTTGGGCAATCACGAGTTCGACCGGGGACCGGCGGAGCTGGGCCGGGCCTTGCGCGGCGAGCCGGTGGAGATCGCCGGCGCCACCCACCCCACCGAGAAGCCGCGTTTGCCGATCGTCGCCACCAACGTCGATGCCGGCGCCGAACCGGCGCTGCGCGGGCTGTTCGCGCCCAGCGCGGTGCTGGAGCGCGGCGGCGAGCGGTTCGGGATTCTGGGGGTGGTGACGGAGGACGTCCCGGCCATTTCCAGTCCCGGTCCTCACGTCCGCGTTCTCGACGCCGTGGCGAGCGTTCAGGACGAGGCCGACCGCCTGCAAGCGGCGGGGATCGACAAGCTCATCCTGCTGTCGCATGCCGGCTATCCGGTCGATCTG
Organism: Candidatus Competibacter sp.; assembly: GCA_037045685.1. Taxonomy (GTDB): domain Bacteria; phylum Pseudomonadota; class Gammaproteobacteria; order Competibacterales; family Competibacteraceae; genus Competibacter_A. The sequence goes on along the minus strand of JBAOII010000009.1, from coordinate 48,488 downwards.
GAACGGGCGCCGCGCTGGCGCGGGGTGGATATCATCGTCTCCGGCCACGACCACGCCCTGCTGGGCGACCCGGCGACGGTGGAAGCGGTCGCGCCCGGCCAGGGCGCGCGGGTCAAGGGGCCGTATCCGACCGTGGTCGCCGGCGCCGACGGTGCGCCGGTGCTGGTGGTCAGCGGCTACGAGTGGGGGCGCTGGCTGGGGCAGTTGCAAGTTTCGTTCGACGAGCGCGGCGTCATCCGGCGCTGGGAAGGCCGGCCGATCTTCGTGCGCGGTTGCGCCTTCGGGCGCGGCGCGGTCGATTGCGGCCGGCAGAGCGCGCCGGAAGACCCGGCGATCAAGGCTCGGGTCGCCGCCTACCGCGCCCCGCTGGACCGGTTCGCCGGCGCGGTGATCGGGCGAGCCGGGATGTTTTTCGACGGCGGTCGGACGCCGGGCCTGCGCACCCGGGAGATGCCGCTGGGCAACCTGGTCGCCGACGCGATGCTGGCGGCGGCGTCCCGGTCGGATAGCGCGGTGGCGGCCATCGTCAACGGCGGCGGCATCCGCGCCGGCCTCAACGCCGGCGACGCGACCTTCGAGGACGCCCTGGCGGTGCTGCCCTTCGGCAACACCGTGGCGGTGCTGGACCTGAAGGGCGAGGAGCTGATCGCCGCGCTGGATCACGGGGTATCCCGGCCGGGCGAGGGCGCTTTCCCGCAGGTGGCCGGCCTGAAGCTGGTCTATTGCGCGTCCGCGCCCTGCCCGGCGGCGTTGCGGCCGGGGGGCCGGGTCACGGCGCTGGCGGTAAACGGCGTCCCGGTGGATTTGGCCGCCACCTATCGGATCGCCGTCAACGGCTACCTGGCGGGCGGCGGCGATGGCTACGCGGTTCTGAAAGACGCCTGCGCCCGGCCCGGCGGCCGTTGCCGCGACACCGGCCTGTTGGACCTGGATTTGCTGGTCGAGGAATTCAAGACCCGCTCGCCGGTCGCCCGGCGCGTCGCGGGGCGCATCGTGGCGCGGTGACGCCGCCGGGCGCTCCTCGCGCCGCCTTTCAGCCCGAGCCCTCGGGCAGATAATCTTCTCTTACCGGCGCGAACACCTCGACGGCCACAGCGTCTTCGAGGACCCGCGCGCCGTGCTCGACGCCGGCGGGAATGCACCAGGCATCGCCGGCGCGGGCGTCGAACTCGCGGTCGCCGATCCGCAGCCGGAGATGGCCCGAGATCAGATAGCCGGCCTGTTCGTGGGGATGGGCGTGCAGGGGCAGGACGCTGCCTCTGGCCAGCGCGAACTCCGCCATCAAGGTCTTCGCGCCGAAGGCTCGCGTCTTTTGCCGGATGCCGGGCAGTAGCTCCCGATAGCCGCTGTCTCGCTGGGGATCGAACATGATGGCGGAGATCCGAGGGGTATCGCCGAAAACGCGCCACGCCGGATAGCGCGGTTCGAGGGTTGGGACTCAGCGCTGCGTCCACCCCGATCCCCGCTCGGGCGGGGGCGGGCGGCCGTCGTGGTCGAGGTAGTGGAGGACCGCGCCCGCCACGATGGCCAGGAGCACGGCGATGGCGAGGTATTTCATGGGCGGCTTCTGGGGTGGACCTCGCGGAAGTATGGCACCGCTGGCGGAATTTCGCACGACTTCCAAGCCTGCTCGCGATCCGGTTACACCGCCGCCCCCACCACCGCGCCCAAAAGGCCGCCGATTTCCTGGCGGCCCGCCGGACACCCACCTCGCTAGCGAGGAACGCGAACGCCCGACAGCCCGAACGGCAAACCGCTTCTTGGTTGCGTGGCTAGGATAGTGCCTGGACCGACCAAACGTGGCCGCGTTCCCACCGAACCGTTTCCAGCATCGATCTCCAAACTTGGCTAGGCCGTGTGGGCATTAAATATGGAGAGCTATATAGCTGGTTACCGTCAACAGGCTCTAGGAAAAAACAGCCGCCACGGCATTGCGGTTCAGTTTTCCGGCGCCGGTGAGCGGCAATTCGGCAGCGGGCCGGATTTGCTTGGGGACCTTATAGTCGGCCAAATAATCCCGGCAAAATTCCTTGAGTTCATCTTCCTCGACACTCTTGCCGGCATGGAAAACCACGAGCGCGACCGGTGCTTGTCCCCATTTCGGATCGGGGATGCCGGCGCAAATGGCGCCGGCGATGGCGGGATGTTTCATCAAGGCTTGCTCGATCTCTTCCGGGGAAATGTTCTCTCCGCCCGAGATGAACATGTTGTCCGCCCGGCCTTTGACGAAGATCAGGCCGTCCGGGTCTTGCACGGCCAAATCGCCGGTGTAAATCCAGCCGTCCCGGTCGATGGCTTTTTCGGTCCGCGCCGGATCGTGCAGATAGCCGTCGAAGTTGTGCGGGCTGCGCAGGCACAGCACGCCGGTTTCGCCGGGCCGGACTTCGCGCCGCGATTCCTGATCGACGATTTTGGCGTCGCAGTGAAACATGGAGGTGCCGATGCTGGCCGAATTGGTCAGCAGTTCTTCCAGCGAGCCGGAACGCGGGATGTAGGCGAAATTCGAGGGGCCGGCCTCGGTCATGCCATAGGTCTGGCTGATGGGAATCCCTTTGTCCAGAAAAACTTGCATCACCGCTTTCGAGCAGGGCGCGGCGGCGGTGGTGATCGCCTTTAACTTGGAAAAATCGGTTTCTCCGAATTTCGGGTGGGCGATCAGAAATTGCAGCATGGCTTCCACCGCGCCGAAATTCTCGACCCGCCCCTCGTGGATCAATTCCAGGATCAGGCCGGGGTTGAACTCGCGCATCAGGACGCCGGTGATGCCCGCGTAAAACAGCGGCGTGAAAGTGTTCCAGCCGCCGATGTGAAAGAAGGGGAAGGTGATCAGCACGGTCCGATACGTCCCGGCGAGGCCGGTGGCGAGGATATCGACCGCGTTCCAGACCATTTGCCGGTGCGACACGATGCAGATTTTCGGCACGGCGGTGGTGCCGCCGGTATGGACGTAGAGGCAGGTATCGTTCAGCGCCAGCGGAACGTTCACCTCGCGGGGTTCGGTGTGCAGGATGACGTTTTCAAAGCGGCTTTGCTCGCCGTCGATGTCGAGCACCGAGCGTATCGACGCGGGGAGCGACAAGGAGGCGATCAGATCGGCGAACAGGTGCTCGTGCACGAGGGCGCCGGGCTGGAGACGGGCCAGCAGGTCGTCCAATTCCGGCTTTTTCAAGCGCTGGCTCAACGGCGCCAGAATGATCCCCAGCTTCCCGCAGGCCAGATACACGTCGATGGCCTCGATCCGGTTGCGGCAGATCAGGGCGATCACATCCCCTTTGCGCAGTCCCAGCACATCGCTCAGATAGGCTCCCACCCGGCAAGCCCGGTCGTTCATTTCCCGGAAGGTGTAGGACTTTTGGGTGGACGAGTCGTAAAGGGCGATCCGATGCGGGGTGAGGGCAGCCCGGCGCCCGGCCCAATCGCCGACCCAGTTCATGGGCAGGTCATCATAATTTTGAATGAATCCCATTGGCATCTCCTTACGAGCGAGCACTGAAAAACGCGAGTTGCGGGTATGGCGGGCTGGTGGGCGGAGCGGAGAAGGCCGAGCGTTCGGGCCGGCGAACCTGCCCCGACAACCCTGACAACGAGCTTAGAAGACCCACCCGGCGATGTCGATGCTTTTCGCCGATCTCGGCACGCCGATTTCGCGTTGAGCCAAGCCGGTAATTCTGCTAAAAGATTTCGTTGATATCCTTAACAACAGCCCACGATTTACACCGAGGGGATCAGCGTGAGCTACACCGTTACCGTGTTGTTCAGTCCCGACAAGGAATACGAGTTCATGTTGCACGATGGCGATGTGGAGGGCATGGACCGAGAGCAAGCGCGGGCTTGGCTGTTCGAGGAGTTCCAGGAACTGGAGTGCGTGCCGTCTTCGCCGTCCGGGAAGGTCCTGCTGGTCGATATGATTTTGAGCGTCGCCCGGTACGCCGAAGAGGCGCGCTTTCAAGAAAATGGCGAATGGGCGAAAAATTACGCGCGGGCGGTCGCGGCCGCCCTGCGGCGCTCGGTCATCAAGGTGGACGTTTGGGATTCCGTCGTGGGCTGAGCCTGTCCGGCATCGTCGCGGTGAGCGGGATAGACGGATCGCGCAGCCCTTCACGGTGATCCGGGCGAACCGCTCGGTTTTCTTGCGGAGAAAAGTGATGAATATCGACCACCGCGTTTTCCTCGTCACCGGCGGCGCCTCCGGGCTCGGCGCGGCCACCGCGCGGATGCTGGTCGCCGCCGGCGGCAACGTGACTGTCGCCGACCTGAACCGGGACGCCGGCGAGGCGCTCGCCGCCGAACTCGGCCCAAGCGCCCGGTTTATCCTGACCGACATCGCCGACGAGGCCAGCGGCCGGGCGGCGGTCGAGGCGACCGTGAACGCTTTTGGCAGCCTGCACGGCCTGGTCAACTGCGCCGGCATCGCGCCGGCGGAAAAAGTGCTGGGCAAGGACGGTCCGCCCGATCTCAGCCTGTTCGCCAAGGTGATGCAAATCAACCTGATCGGCCCGTTCAACCTGCTGCGGCACGCCGCCACCGCGATGGCGCGCAACGAGCCCGCCGACACCGGCGAGCGCGGCGTCATCGTCAACACCGCTTCGGTGGCCGCCTTCGAGGGTCAGATCGGCCAAGCCGCTTATGCCGCCTCCAAGGGCGGCATGATCGCGATGACCTTGCCCATCGCGCGCGAGCTGAGCCGCAACGGCATCCGCATCATGGCCGTCGCGCCGGGGGTGATGGAAACCCCGATGCTGCTGGGAATGCCGCAAGAGGTGCGGGACTCGCTCGGCAAGATGGTGCCGTTTCCCTCGCGCCTCGGCCATCCGGCCGAGTTCGCCGGCCTGGTGCGCCATATCGTGGAAAACCCGTACCTCAACGGCGAAGTCATCCGCCTCGATGGCGCGATCCGCATGGGCGCGAAATAGCGCGCACTCGGCGAAAGGCGATCACATGATCCTCACCCCAGAACAGGAAATGATCCGCGATACCTTGCGGCAGTTCGCCCAGGAGCGGCTGGCGCCCCACGCGGCGGAATGGGAGCGCACCCGCACCTTTCCCCGCGAGGCGCTGGCGGAACTGGCGGAACTGGGCGCGATGGGCATCGTGGTGCCGGAACGGTGGGGCGGCGCGGGGCTGGATTATCTGTCGATGGTGCTGGTCATCGAAGAAATCGCCGCCGGCCACGGCGCCACCTCCACCGTCGTCTGCGTGCAAAATTCGCTCGCCTGCGGGATCACCCTGAAATACGGCAGCGACGAGCAAAAGGCCCGCTATCTCACCAAGCTGGCGAGCGGCGAGTGGCTGGGCTGCTTCTGTCTGACCGAACCCCATACCGGCTCCGACGCCGCCGCCATTCGGACCACGGCGCGGCGCGAGGGCGACGCTTGGGTGCTGAACGGGGTCAAGCAGTTCATCACCACCGGCAAGGAGGGCCAGCTCGCCATCGTCTTCGCCGTGACCGACAAAACCGCCGGCAAGAAAGGGATTTCCTGCTTTCTGGTGCCGACCGACACGCCCGGTTACATCGTGGCTCGCCTGGAGGAAAAACTGGGCCAGCACGCCTCCGACACGGCGCAGATCCTGTTCGAGAATTGCCGGATTCCCGCCGAGAGTCTGCTCGGCCGGGAGGGCGAAGGCTACAAGATCGCCCTCTCCAACCTGGAAGCGGGCCGGATCGCCATCGGCGCGCAGTCGGTCGGGCTGGCGCGCGCCGCGTTCGAGGCGGCGGTGAGTTACGCCAAGGAACGCGAGGCGTTCGGGGCGCCCATCGCTCAGCATCAGGCGGTGCTGTTCCGGCTGGCCGACATGGCGACCCAAATCGAAGCCGCCCGGCAGATGGTCTGGCACGCCGCCAGTCTCCGGCAGGAAGGCCGTCCGTGTTTGAAAGAGGCGTCGATGGCCAAGCTGTTCGCGTCCGAGATGGCGGAGCGGGTCTGTTCCGACGCCATCCAGATTCACGGCGGCTACGGCTATTGCGCCGATTTTCCGGTGGAACGCTTCTATCGGGATGTCCGCGTCACCCAAATCTACGAAGGCGCGTCCGACATTCAACGGCTGGTCATCGGCCGGTCGATCTTGGCGGCGGGCTAGCGGCCTCTCGCCCGCCGACGAGCGAGAGGCGAGGCAAAAATCACTCGCGGAACTTCGGCTTGCGCTTTTCCTGAAACGCCCGCACGCCTTCCTGCGATTCCTCGGTGCCGTAGAACAGGCTGACCGCCTTGAGGCCCAAGGAGGAGATGCCGGCGATGTGGGCGGTGTCGGCGTTGAAGGAGCGCTTCGCCAGTTCCAGCGCGGTCGGGCTTTTCTCCAGAATCTCCGCGCACCAGCGATCCACCTCGGCGTCCAGTTCGTCGTCGGGCACGGCCTTGTTCGCCAAGCCCATCTGCACCGCTTCCGCCGCCGTGTACTGGCGGCACAGATACCAGACTTCCCGCGCCTTCTTCTCGCCGATCACCCGCGCCATGTAGGCGGTGCCGAAGCCGGGATCGACCGAGCCGACCTTGGGGCCGACTTGGCCGAACTTGGCCGATTCGGCGGCGAGGGTCAAATCGCACAGCAGCGCCAGGACGTGGCCGCCCCCGATGGCGTAGCCGCGCACCTTGGCGATCACCGGCTTGGGCACGTCGCGGATCACGCTCTGCAATTCCTCCAGCGGCAGGCCGATCACCCCGCGCCCGTCATAGTGGCCGGCGTGGGCCGACTGGTCGCCGCCGGTGCAGAACGCCTTGGCGCCAGCGCCGGTCAGGACGATCACGCCCACTTTTTTATTCCAGCCGGCTTTCAGAAAAGCGTCGATCATTTCCTCGCAGGTCTGGGCGCGGAAAGCGTTGTACTTGTCGGGCCGGTTGATGGTGATGGTGGCGACGCCATCCTTGATTTCGTACAAGATGTCTTCGTATTGCGCGGTCATAAAGTCTCCTCGGTTGGCTTTTATCGTTTATGCAGAGTTTTTTGCGAGTTGGGTGACAGAATCAGGGTTTGATGATCGTATAAAAACCGTCATCATTCTGCTTGACGATGCCCTTGGTCAAAAAGGAACGCATCATATCCTGGTATTTGATTTCGTAATCGCCATCGAAATAAAAATCCACCGTTTCCTTGAACCAATGAGTGCTCATCAGATAAGGAAATAGCTCTTTTTCGCCGATTTGCTTTTTCATCAGCAGCAGAAAGATCAATAATTTTCTCAGCACATCGTCGCCGACCCATTTCCGGTCGATCAGGAAGCGCTCGATCCGTTCTCTGGTTTTCGCCACCGCCGCCCGAAAATCGCCGAACGGTTTGCCGTGGCCGGGATAAACGGCCTCGACGTCCAGCTTTTCGATCCGGCGCAACGCATCCAACCGCTGAAACAGAGCCGTGCTGCCTTCCAGGCGCAGCGTCATGACCGACATATCTTTGCCCCACAGCGTGTCGGATGCAATGAGCATCTTCTGCTCGGCGTGGTACAGCACAATCCCGTCAGCGGCGTGTCCTGGCGTATAAATCACCCGAAAGGAGTGCGGACCAACCTGAATCGTGTCGCCATCCTCAAGGCTTTGCGTGCAGCGAAAAAACTCCGCCCGATGGTCGTAATATTTCCACGTCGTCGCCCAATCGTCCCGCGTATCGATGAAATGCTTGCCGATTTTATGGAGCGCGATGTCGCAGCCGGATTGCTGCTGGATGCGGTGATTGCCGCCGATGTGGTCGCAATGGGTGTGGGTGCCGATAATTTGAGCGACATCGGCCAGTTTAACGCCGGTTTGCCGGATGTGCTGTTCCGTTTCCGCGAAATCGCCGACATAACCGGAATCGATCAGCACCGGCGCCGGCGAGCGATAAACGAAATGGTTGCAATTGAGATAGCCCCGCTCGATAAAAAACAGATCGTCCAGAATTTCAATGGTGGGCATGGCGGGGTCTCTCATGGCGCCTGGCGAGCTTATCCCCCTTGCGAGATCATGGTGGCGAGCAGCGTGGCGATGTGGATAGGTTTAGCATCGTTATCGGCGAACACATCAGCGCGCGATACGGTGATGGTCTTGCCGGACTTGACGACGCGCCCTTCGGCGACGAACCGCGCGCCGGTGGCGGGTCGCAACAGGTTGATTTTGAATTCGATGCTGAGGACTTCGCTGCCGGCCGGCATCAGTGAAAGAGCCGCGTAGCCCGCCGCGCTATCGGCGATGGCGGTCGTGACCGCCCCGTGCAGGAAAGCGTGTTGCTGGGTGAGATCGTCGCGGTAGGGCAGCGCGATATCAACCGCGCCCGGCTCGACCCGCTCCAGGGTCGCGCCGATCAACTGCATCAAGCCTTGGGTGGCGAAACTGCCGCGCACTACCGCAGCGAAGTCGGGGTTGGCGGGTTTGAACTGCATTGCGGGGTTTTCTCTGGTGGCATGTGGGACAGGGCGCGTCGCTCAAATCGCGCCGGTCGCCTTGAAGCGGCCAATCTCCTCGGCGGAAAACCCCCAGTCCGCCAGCCATTCCTCGCCGGCTTTGACCGGCGACGCCGGGGCGCTTTGAATTTCCGCCGGCGTGCGGCTGAAACGCGGGGCGGGAGCCGGTTGCACCAGGCCGTCATGTTCGACGAAGGTTTGCCGGGCGCGGTTGTGCGGGTGGTCGGGCGCTTCTTCCAGGCTCAGCACCGGCGTCACGCAGGCGTCGCCACTCTCGAAGATGGCGCACCATTCGTCCCGCGTTTTGGTCCGAAACGCCGCCCGCAATCGCTCTTTCATGGCCGGCCAGGATTTCGCGCGCCACTGTTGGCGGGGATCGGGATCTTCGATGCCGCAACCTTGAAGCAAAATTTGATAGAAATGCGGTTCGATGGGGCCGACCGCCAACCATTTGCCGTCGGCGCATGGGTAGGTGTCGTAAAAATGCGCGCCGCCGTCGAGAAAGTTGCTCTCCCGCTCGATCGACGCCATTGGCCCATCGCTTTCAGGCTGTAGATGGCCGCCATCAGCAGGGCGGAACCGTCGGTCATGGCCGCGTCCACCACTTGACCTTGGCCGGAGGTCCGCGCTTCGAGCAGCGCGGCCAGAATGCCGACGGCCAGCAGCATGGCCCCGCCGCCGTAATCGGCGATCAGATTGAGCGGCGGCGTCGGCCCGCCGTCGGCCCGCCCGATGGCGTGCAGCGCGCCGGAGATCGCCAGATAGTTGATGTCGTGCCCGGCGGTCTGCGCCAGCGGCCCGGTCTGGCCCCAGCCGGTCATGCGGCCATAGACCAGTCGCGGATTGCGCGCGTGGCAGACCTCCGGCCCCAAACCCAGCCGCTCCATGACGCCGGGCCGAAAGCCTTCGATCAGCACGTCGGCCCGCTCGACCAGTTGCAAGGCGGTTTCCCGACCGTCCGGGGCTTTGATGTCCAGCCCGATCATGCGCCGGCCCCGGTTGGGGATGTTCTTGTGTGCGGCAAAGAGATTCAGTTCCGGGGCGCTGGCCGGACGGTTGATTTGCACCACCTCCGCCCCCAGGTCGGAAAAGACCATACCGGAAAAAGGCACCGGCCCTAATCCGGCGAATTCGACGATTTTAATGCCGTGTAGTGGTCCCATTTTGCTCGCTTATTCTGAGCGACTTATGGTTGGTTTTCAAGTTTATTAAAACTAGTAGATTATCTTATAAAGCTATCTAATCCATTTGCAAGCTTCTGTGGTATACATCCATTCGACAATCCGGAGCTGCTCTAAAGTTAGTCGATGATCTTAACAGTACACTTCCTGCTGATAGTGCTTCCAGCGTTTTTAATTAATTTGTCTACTTGACCGTATAATGCTTTCTACGAGAAATCATCGAATTTACTCTAATTGGCTTTGTGACATTAACTCAGATATTAATCGTTAATCTAATTAACTCGGAATTTTTTTTGACTTTAGCTCTTGAAATATTTTATTTCCATATTTTCTTCAGCTTCCTTTAGAAGTAGATAGATTATTATAATATTCAGTACATCAAGATATAGCATTTAAACTAGAGCCAAATTTCTTTGCAAACTCATCTCTCTGTTTATCGAACTTTTTGTCTTAGGGAGCTTTGTAGGTCAAGCCTGTATTCAGAAACTGGCATCTTCTTGAACAGCTTCGTTGTATTCAAAATTATTGAGTTCGAAATGCAGAAATGATGGCCGCTAATATGCTAAGTTGATAATGAAGATCTATAGGCTATTATCTGAGTTCTTTTTAACTAACTGTCTTCTCACCTATTGTAACTTCGGTATGTAAATACCTTGTAATTGTCCGAGTCTGCGTTTGCAATGATTTCATTAGAAAATAGTTCGATCAATTTCTTGCATTCATTTCTGCAAATGGAGCAAATATTTCACAATGCCTGAGTATTTTACTGGCTGCAAGCGGATAGAGTATTGCTTCCTAATAGTTCTTCGAGGATTGTTGTGGAGTTAAGCGAAGCTGATCAGGACCCGTTGCTTAAAATTGACAAAATTCCGAAATCCGTAACCCATGCGTTTCACTGTCTTGATCGAATTGTTAATACCTTCAATGACGCTCGTGGTCACCCGATGCGCGAAGTAGTTTAAGACGTATTCTTTCCAATCATTCAGCATGTATAAAAAGGTATTCAGATATTTGTTATTCATTTCTCTGGCCGCTTCCATCCATTTTTTTAACTCGATTTCGCCTTGCTTTCGCGTCAGATTCCGATTGAAAATCGCACGAAACATCTCCTTGTGATCGTAAATCAACTTCAATTCTGGAAACAGTAGAAAGGCCCGGTCGCGTTTCGTTGTCTGATCGGGGGTCAAGTTTTCGGCATTCTTCAGCAAGGCCCACTTGAGGCGCTTGAGTTCTTCGCGGTCTTTAAATTGGCGGCGCAAACTTTTCCGTTGACCGTCCACCGCTTTGTTGAGGTATCCAAAAAAATGAAACCGATCAACGACCACGGTTGCACGAGGAAATACCGCCCGGGCGGTATTGATAAAACCCGGCCACATGTCCGAGCAGAACACGTCGATCCCTTCGCACCACTCCGTCCCCTTGTTTTTGAAATACCCAATCAATTTCGCTTGCTCGCGATATTCTAAAATATCAACGATTTCAATACGTTCTAAATCGACGATCACCGTGACATAGTCGCGATGTCCTTTTTTGATCGCAAGCTCGTCCATGCCCACGGCTTTCACTTTCGAAAGCGGGCGCTCTTGCAGTTCTTGCCGCGCACCCCGTTGGCAAATATCGTTAACGGTTGACCAAACCAAATTTTCTTGAGCGCTGACCTTTTGGATCGTGCTGGCTTTGCAGCATTCGTACACGTAGCGCTCGTAACGACAAGTCATCGCGCGCTGGGGCGCAACAAAATTGAAACGCTCATTGAAACGACGATCACAGTCCGGACAATAAAACTGCCGCTGACTTAAATGCAAATATACTTCTTTTCCGGTGATCGGCAAATCGCGAATTTGTCGCTCGTAGGTCTGATGCACAACCTGTCTCTTCTTCAAACAGTGCGGACAGAGCGTTTCTTCAAAAATAGAACTGCAATAAATATGGAGCGCTTGTTCTTGCCAATCAACTCGATCAACTCGAATTTCTTTAATCCCTAAAATCTGCTCAAACAATTCAGCTTCCGTCATTGGATTTTACTCTCCCATCGTGCGGTATCCTGAACTTGATAACCGGTCAAAAAACTATGCGTCCTAAAATGATGCACTTCCGCGTTCGACTCCACATGAATCCTCTATAAATCCTCGTCAATTCAAGAATACGTCCTACGATCCTCAATCACCTTCCCGTCATTCGCCAAACTGTCCGGCGCGCACAAAACCACCTCACCGCGCAACTTGGTCAACTCCCGAATACTGGCGATCACCGACTGTGCCAACGCCTCGCCTCCGAGGCCGCAGTTTCACAGTGCAGCACCATCCGATCCTGCCCATCGGGATTATCCACCACCAGCCGCAGGCGTTGAAGCTCGGGATGACGGCAGGCGATGGCGGCGATCTGTTCGGGATGGACGAACAGGCCCTTGACCTTGGTGGTTTGGTCGGCCCGGCCCAGCCAGCCCTTGATGCGCTGGTTGGTGCGGCCACAGGGCGAGGTTCCCGCCAGCACCGCCGACAGATCGCCGGTGGCGAAACGAATCAGCGGATAGGTCGGATTGAACGTGGTGACCACGATTTCACCGACCTCGCCGACCGCGACCGGATCGCCGGTGCCCGGCCGGACGATTTCCAGCAACACGTCTTCCTCGACGATCAAACCATCCTCGGCCTCGCTTTCGTAGGCGATGGCGCCGATGTCCGCCGTGGCGTAGCTCTGCCGGATGGTCATGCCGCGTTCCCGCAAGGTCTGGCGCACGGCGGGATGCACCGCTTCACCGGACACGGCGGCCTTGCGCAGCGAGGAAAGATCGGCGCCCAGTTCATCGGCTTTGTCCAAAATGATCTTGAGGAAGGACGGCGTGCCGACATAACCGTCCGGGCGCAGATCGACCATCGCCTGAATCTGTTGCTCGGTGTTGCCGGTGCCGCCGGGGAACACCGCGCAACCCAGCTTGCGAGCGCCTTCCTCGAAGATATACGCGCCGGGTGTGAAGTGATAGGAAAAGCAGTTATGCGCCAAATCGCCCGCGCGAAAGCCGGCGGCGTACAGCACGCGGGCCATCCGCCACGGATCGCCTTCTTGGCCTTGCAGCTCGTAAATCGGCCCCGGCGAGGCAAAAACCCGCCAGGCGTTGCGGGCGGGCAGCGCGTTCAAGCCGCCGAAGGGCGGTCGCTGTTTTTGCAGCTCGATCAAATCCCGCTTGCGGGTCAGCGGCAGCGCGGCGAGCGCTTTGCGGTCGGTGATGGCGGCCGGATCGAGGTCGGCCAGCAACTGACCGTAATAGGGTGATCGCTCCTTGGCGTGCGCCAACTGGCGGGCCAATTTCGCCATTAAATCCTGTTCGCGCTGTTCGGGATCGCGGGTTTCCAGAGCGTCGTAATAGTTATTCATGCTCATGTCCTTTGGTGGTTGGCTTGCGAGAGATCAGGACAGCCAGCGCTTGCGGCGGCGGTAGTGCTTCACGTCCTTGAACGACTTGCGCCCGGAAGAGGAAAGCCCCAAATAAAATTCCTTCACGTCTTCGTTGGTGCGCAGGCCCTCGGCATCGCCTTCCATCACCACCCGGCCGTTTTCCAGGATGTAGCCGAAATCGGCGTAGCGCAGCGCCATCAGCGTATTCTGCTCGGCCAGCAGGAAGCTGACGTTTTCCTTTTGGTTCAAATCCTTCACGATACCGAAAATTTCTTCGACGATCTGCGGCGCCAGCCCCATCGACGGCTCGTCGAGCAGGATCATTTCCGGCTTGGCCATCAGCGCGCGGCCGATGGCGCACATCTGCTGTTCGCCGCCGGAGGTGTAGCCGGCCTGGGAACCGCGCCGGGTTTTGAGGCGCGGAAAGTAGTGATAGACCTTCTCCAGACTTTCCTTCAGCGCGCTGCGGGAAATCGAGCGAGTGTACGCGCCGGTCAGCAGGTTTTCCTCCAGGGTCAGGTGCGCGAAGCAATGCCGGCCTTCCATGACCTGAATCACGCCGCGCTTGACCAGCTCGTTCGGGCTGAGCTGGTCCACCCGGCCGCCCTTGAACTCCACCGATCCCTTGGTGACATCGCCGCGCTCGGCGCGCAACAGGTTGGAGATAGCTTTCAGCGTGGTGGTTTTGCCCGCCCCGTTCGCGCCCAGCAAGGCCACGATCTTGCCCTTGGGCACGTCGAGTGAAACCCCTTTCAACACCAGAATCACATGGTCGTAAATGACCTCGATGTTGTTGACGGTCAGATAGCGTTCGGTCGCCGGTGCGGCCTCGGTGGCTGCGGTCGCTGGGATCATGGGCGCTGGCTCGATGAAGGCGGGGCGTCTGCGGCCAACGCCCCGGTTTAACGGTTAAGATTCTTTCGCGCAATCGCGCGGCGCGATGCCCTTTTCCTTGGCGTACTGCTGGGCGGACGCCTTGAACAGCGGGTGAATCAGCGCCTTGTCGCCTTCGATCCAGCCCGAGACCGGCATCCATTTGGCGCCGTCCCACTGCTGGATTTTCACCATGCCCGAACCTTCGTGGTTGGTGCAGGAGGTCTTGATCGGCGGCAGCAGGTCGGTCGCGCCGATTTCCTTCAAACGGGCGTCGGTGATGTCCAGATTCTCCAGCGCCCAGCGCACCTGCTCGCCGTTGACCGGCTTGCCCTTGCCGTATTTTTCCTGCGCTTTGCGCAGCGCCTCGACCGACAGCACGGCGGCGGAAACGCCCCGGTTGTAGAGGATGGTGCCGAGCTTGGCCTTGTCCTGCATGTTGCCCTTGCCCGCGCCGTAAACCACCGTTTCGATGTCGGCGATCAGCGGCACGGCCTTGCCGGCCACGTTCCAGGTCGCGGCCATGTAGCCCTTGGCGGCGTCGCCCGCCGGCACGGTGTCTTCCTCGGAGCCGGCCCACCACGAACCGATCATCTTGTCCCGCGCGAAACCGACCTTTTGCGCGGCCTTGAGGGCGGTCTGATTCATCACCCCCCAGCCCCAGAAAATCACGTAATTCGGGTTCTCCTGCCGGATCTGCAACCATTGCGCGCTTTGCTCGTTGCCGGGATGCGCCACCGGGATCAGCGTCAGCGCGAACTTGTTCAGCTTGGCTTCTTCCTGCAAGGCGACGATGGGCTCCTTGCCGTAAGCGGAGTCGTGATACAGGAACACGATCTTCTTCCCTTCCAGGCTGCCCTTTTCCTTTTCCTTGATGAACTTGAGAATGGCCGACGCCTGCATCTGGTAGGTCGTCACCAGCGGGAAAGCGTAGGGGAACACCGAGCCGTCCACCGCGTCGGTGCGGCCGTAACCCATCATCGCCAGCGGCAGCTTGTCCTCGGTCGCCTTGTCGATCAGGGCGTAGGAAATGCCGGTGGACATGGTGTGGAGCGGGCCGGTGGACACCTTGGCCTTGGCCTTCAGCCGCTCGTAGCATTCCACGCCCTTGGCGTTGTTGTACTCCGTCTCGCACTCTTCCCAGACGATCTTGACGCCGTTGACGCCGCCGTCCTTGAGGTTGACGTAGTTGAGGTAATCGACGAATCCGCCGTAAAACGATTGGCCGTTCGCGCCGTAGGGGCCGACGCGATACGACACGATGGGGAAAAACTGTTCTTCGGCGGCCAGCGCGCCTTGCGCCAGCAGCGCGAGGGAGACGGCGGCCATCAGCGGGGGCTTGCGATACGCGAACATGACGTGATCTCCTCAAAGTCTTTAGTTATTTGAAAAATATGAAAAATTCCCCTAATGGGGGAACGGCCACAGCCGCAGCTTCTCCTTGCCGATTTGCCACAGGCGGGCCAAGCCGTGCGGCTCGACGATCAGGAAGAACATGATGAGCGTCCCGAACAGCAGAATTTGGATGTGCGAGACCGTCGCGTTGGAAAACGGCAGACCGAGCGCGCCCGCCAGCCACGGCAAGGCGATATCGAGAAAGATCGGCAGCAGCA
Source organism: Candidatus Competibacter sp. (assembly GCA_037045685.1). Classification (GTDB taxonomy): domain Bacteria; phylum Pseudomonadota; class Gammaproteobacteria; order Competibacterales; family Competibacteraceae; genus Competibacter_A. Next base: position 33,057 of record JBAOII010000009.1, on the reverse strand, counting down.
GGATGAAGGCCGCGCCGAGGAAGCAGCCCAAAATCGACCCCATCCCGCCGATGATGATCATGAACAGGATGCGAAACGACAGGTCCAGCGAAAAGCCGTCCGGCTCGACCGAGCCCAGATAGCAGAAGGCGTAGAGCGCGCCGGCCACGCCGCAATAGAACGAGCTGACCGCGAAGGCCAGCAGCTTGGTCGGCATCAGCCGGATGCCGATCACTTCGGCGGCCACGTCCATGTCGCGCACCGCCATCCAGGCCCGGCCGGTGGACGAGCGCACCATGTTCTTGGCCGCCAGCGCCAAGACCGCGACGATGGTCAACACCAGCAAATACTTCTCGCGCGGCGAGGTGAAGGCGTGACCGAGGATCACCACCTTCTGGGCGGAAATCACCCCGGAGGAGGAGTTATTGGAGAACCAGGGGAATTTGGTCAGGCACCAGACGATGAAAAACTGGGCCGCCAGCGTCGCCACCGCCAGATAAAACCCCTTGATCCACAGGCTCGGCAAACCGAACAGAATCCCCACGCCCGCCGCCGTCAGTCCCGCGCAGGCGAAGCTCAGCAAAATCGGAATGCCGTCAACCCGCAACTGGAAGTTGTAGGCAGCGTAAGCGCCCACCGCCATGAACGCCGCCGAACCGAGCGACAATTGCCCGGCATAGCCGGTGAGGATGTTCAGGCCCAGCGCGGCCAAGGAGAAAATCAGGAAGGGGATGAGAATGGCCGAAAACCAGTACTCGCCCGCCACCAGCGGAATCACCAGAAAAGCCACGGCCAGCAACAGAATGACCCCGATCCGATCCTGGCGGATGGGAAACAGTTGCTGGTCGGCGGCGTAGCTGCTCTTGAACTGGCCGGCCTCGCGATAGAGCATCGGTCGCTCTCCTAAACCCGGTCGATGTGTTTTTCGCCGAACAGCCCTTCGGGCCGAACCAGCAGGAAGCACAGGGCGAGCACGTAGGGGAACCAGCCTTCGATGCCGCCGAAATTGCCGCCGAAGGCCGATTGCATCAGCGGCGGCAGATAAATCTCCGCCAGCTTTTCCGAGGCGCCGATGATCAGCCCGCCGACGATGGCGCCCGGCACCGAGGTGAAGCCGCCGATGATCAGCACCGGCAGCGCCTTGAGCGCGGTGAAGGTCAGCGCGAACTGGACGCCGTTGCGCGCCCCCCACAGCATCCCGGCCACCAGCGCCACGAAACCGGCCACGCCCCAGACGATGGCCCAGATGTGCTGCAAGGGAATCCCGACCGACAGCGCCGCCTGATGGTCGTCGGCCACCGCCCGCAGCGCCCGGCCGATCCGGGTGTACTGGAAAAACAGGGCCAGCGCCGTCACCAACAGGGCCGCGATGCCCGCCGCCGCCAGGTCGAACTTGGAAATCACCATGCCCCAGTTGTCGAGAATCGCCTCGATCGGCTCATCGACGATGCCCAGATCCAGGGCGCGCGGGTCGCTGCCGAACACCATCGGCGCGAGTCCCTCGATGAAGAAGGCCAAGCCGATGGTCGCCATGAACAGGGCGATGGGCGGCTGGTTGACCAGCTTGCGCAACACGAATTTTTCGGTGGCGACGCCGAACAGGGTCATGATGGCGAAGGCCAGCAGGATCGCCAGCCACAGCGGCGCCCCCTTCTCCATGCAACCGACCACCGACAGCGCCGCCAGATACACCATCGCGCCCTGGGCGAAGTTGAACACGCCGGACGCCTTGTAGATCAGCACGAAGCCGAGCGCGACCAGCGAATACATCACCCCGGACAGCAGGCCGCTGATCAGGACTTCCAGAAAAAAGCGCATGGGTTTTATTGCCTTGGATAAATCCTGCCAAGAGATAATCTTACTGATTTGAAACCTTGTGATTTCCTAAGGTCGATTGAGAGGTTTATAAGGAGATGGTTTTTCGCATGGATCATGAAGCACTTTATCTAAGGCCATCCGTTCTGAAATCGACGGATGTTCTTTAATTGCGGTATTGCTAAAGTTACGCGCCCGTATTCTAATATTTTTTAAATTAAATGGAGGATAAAGCCAAGGTTTATGAGCAGTACCTCTAATATCTGGCTTGTATAAAAACTGCCAACTCTCTTGGTTGTCAAAATGAGCGCCAATGCTTTTTAATTGATCGATCATCCACTTTAAAGCGATATCTGAAAGGCCACTCTCATTATTTTTCGTGGTATATCCGCCGCCTACATCAGCATGTGCTCCTGGAAAGAGAATTTGAGTAATTCTCTCGGATTTATCCCACAATGTAGGTGTAAAATCTTGTCTGCGATCATCTAATGAAACAGCATGAAATCCGTTTTCGACTATGGGGCTTAACTTGGTATCTGTAAATCTATAAACGTCTAATTTTTCATTATCCACATAGCGTGGAATGCCTAGTGCCCCTACTGTATCCCAAACGCCGACCGCTTTAATATGCTCAATGGGTATAAAATCTTCTTTGCAAAGTCTGTCACGGGACAAAAATGCTGGTAAATCATCCATCGCTTGAACAAGGTTTGCCAGGAAAGCGCCACTCTTTTTACTATCTTTTCGATAGAGATACCATGCCCTAGCTCCGCATTTATAGGCTTCTTTTTTTTCTTCTTCAGTATTATTCTGAACTAAATGTTTAGCCAATAGACCTTGCGATGCGATCAATCCTGCTAAAGCCCTAGCGGTATAAGCTCCTCGACTAAATCCCACTATGACGATGTTATCGTTTGGTTCGTAATTACGAGAGATAAATGTATATCCGCGTACAATTCGTGAAATGATTCCTGCCCCAAAAGCACCCCCTAAAATTTTATGTATGATATTATGCGAATCTCCAACTCCATGTATATATTTAACAACTTGCAATAAACGGTTGTCATTTCTCGTTATCAATTCCTTTTCTTGTTCATTGGCTTTTTTGATTGAATCTATAGACATTGCTCCGGCAAGGGTTAGAAATAATTTGTAAACGTTGGTATATTCAGGTACAGAATCTTCGTCATCGTCTTGGCCTGGGCCGTTCCAAGTTCCATCAGCACAAAAAATAATCATTTTATTCATAAAGGATTTCTCTAATTAGTTTAGTTAAAAACAGATGGTCTGTTATGTTGCTGTGAACCCGCTCGCTAATGCCCCGCGCCCAGATAGGCTTTAATCACGTCGGGATCGCTCCTCACCTCGTCCGGCACGCCGTCGCCGATCTTCTTGCCGTAGTCGAGCACCACCACCCGGTCGGAAATGTCCATCACCACCCCCATATCGTGTTCGATCAGCACGATGGTGGTGCCGAGCTGGTCGTTGACATCGAGGATGAAGCGGCACATGTCCTGTTTCTCCTCGACGTTCATTCCGGCCATCGGCTCGTCCAGCAGCAGCATGGACGGTTCCGCCGCCAGCGCCCGGCCCAGTTCCACCCGCTTTTGCAGGCCGTAGGGCAGGCGGCTGACCGGGGTTTTGCGGATGTGCTGGATTTCCAGGAAATCGATGACTTCCTCGACTTTCTTGCGGTGCTCCAGCTCTTCCCTTCTGGCGCGACCCAGCCACAGAGCGTGCTCGACGATGTTGGCTCTCATCCGGGTGATGCGGCCGGTCATGATGTTGTCCAGCACGGTCATGCCCTTGAACAGCGCGATGTTCTGAAAGGTGCGGGCGATGCCTTGTCGCGCCGCCCGGTGCGGGTTCATTTTTTTGCGTTCCCGGCCATGGAACACGATGGCGCCTTCCTGCGGGTGGTAGACGCCGTTGATGACGTTCAGCATGGAGCTTTTGCCCGCGCCGTTGGGGCCGATGATGGCGCGGATTTCGTGCTCGCGCACGTCGAAGGAAATGTCGGTCAGCGCCTTGACCCCGCCGAAGCGCAGCGAGATGTTTTGCAGATCGAGAATGACCTCGCCGATGGCTCTGCTCATCGCTCACGCCGCCTTCCGCGCGGCCGGGAAAGCCTTGGCGTCCACGATCTTGAGATCGGCGGAGACTTGCCCGCGCCGGCCGTCCTCGAACTTGACCTCGGTGGTGATGAACTGGCTGGTTTTGCCGCCGTAGAGCGCGTCGATCAGCACGGCGTATTTCTTGGCGACGAAGTTGCGGCGCACTTTGCGGGTGCGGGTCAGCTCGTCGTCGTCGGGGTCGAGTTCCTTGTGCAGGATCAGGAAGCGATGGATCTGCGAATCGGCCACCATCGCATCTTGGGTTAAGGCGGCGTTGACCTGCTCCACGCAGTCGCGGATCAGCTCGCAGACCTCCGGCTTGCCGGCCAGATCGGTGTAGCCGGAATAGGCGATGTTGCGCCGCTCGGCCCAGTTGCCCACCGCGCCCACATCGATGTTGATGAAGGCGCAGACCATTTCCCGGTCGTGGCCGAAGCAGACCGCTTCTTTGATGTGCTGGAAAAACTTGAGCTTGTTTTCGATGTAGTTGGGCGCGAACATCGCGCCGTTCGCCAGCTTGCCGACATCCTTGGCCCGGTCGATGATCTTCAGGTGGCCGTCCGGGTCGAGGAAGCCGGCGTCGCCGGTCATGAAGTAGCCCTCGGCGTCGAGCGACTCGGCGGTGGCGTCCGGGCGCCGGTAGTACTCTTTGAGCAGCATCGGCCCTTTGACCAGCACCTCGCCGCTGTCGGCGATCTTGATCTCCACGCCGGGGGCCGGCAGCCCGACCGAATCGAACTTGATGGCGCCGTCCGGTTGCAGGCAGACGTAGGCGCAGGTCTCGGTCTGGCCGTAGAACTGCTTGAGATTGATGCCGATGGAGCGGTAGAACCGGAACAGATCGGGGCCGATGGCGGCGCCGGCGGTATAGGCCACGCGGATATGGCTCATGCCGAGCACGTTGCGCAAGGGGCCGTAAATCAGCAGATCGCCCAAGCCGTAGAGCAGGCGGTCGCCCAGCCCCACCGGCTTGCCGTCGAGCAAATCCACCCCGCAGCGTTTGGCCACGCCCAGGAAATAATGGAACAGCTTGCGCTTGAGGAGGCCGGCGTCCTCCATGCGGATCATGATGGAAGTCAGCAGGCTCTCGAACACCCGGGGCGGGGCGAAATAGTAGGTCGGCCCGATTTCCCGCAGATCGGTCGTCACCGTGTCGGTGGATTCCGGGCAATTGATGGTGAACCCGACCACCAGCGCCTGGGCGAAAGAAAACAGGTGGTCGCCGACCCAGGCCATCGGCAGGTAGGACAGAATATCGCCGCCGGGGTCCAGCCGGTCGATCTCCATGCTGCCTCGGGCGGCGGCGATGAAGGCGGCGTGGGTCTGGCAGACGCCCTTGGGCTGGCCGGTGGTGCCGGAGGTGTAGAGCATGACCGACACGTCGTCGGCTCGGCCCTGCGCCACTTCGGCGTCGAGAAAATCGGGATGGTTGCGGTCGTGAATCCGCCCCAGCTCCATCAGGGCGTGCATGTCGTGGAGAAAGGGCTGATTGTAGTGGCGCATCCCGCGCGGGTCGTCGTAGACGATGTGTTCGAGCCGGGGCGCCTGATCCCCGATTTCCAGCAGCTTGTCGACCTGCTCCTGATTCTCCACCGCCGCGAAGCGCACGGCGGCATCCTGGAGGACGAACAGCATTTCCGCCGCCACCGCATCCTGATAGAGCGGCACCGGCACGCCTCCCAAGCACTGCGCCGCGCTCATCATCATGTACAGATGCGGGCGGTTGTCGCCGATGATGGCGAGGTTGTCGCCGCGCTGGAAACCCAGCGCCGCCAGGCCGCACGCCAGGGCACGCACCCGTTCGGCGACCTCGGCCCAAGTCCAGATCTGCCAGATGCCGAGATCTTTCTCGCGGATGGCGGGCGCGTCGCCCCGCGTCCGGGCGTGGTGAAACAGCAGGCGCGGAAAAGTCCGCGCCCCGTCCGCATTGCCGACGGTGCGCTCCGATGACATCGTCTTCTCCGACCGATCCCTGGCTCCCGGCGGCCGGATGCGGTCATTCGGTGGTTTGTCGCGTCGTTTTAATCGTCGTTGTGGCCGGGAAAGCCTTCCGCTCCCGCGTTCACGACTCCAGAAAAAGGAATCGGAAGGCAAATAAACCGCTCACCGTCTACTCGGAACCGCCGCCGACCGCCCGCAGGCAGAAGGCTCGAATGCACTCCACCAAGCGCTCCTTGTCGCGCACGTTGCGCGTCGTCGGCCCGATGGGACCGACCAGCGCCTCGGTGAACGCGCCCACGATGCAGGCCGCGCTCGCATCGGGGTCCTGATCGGGCAATTCCCCTTTGGCGATGCCGTCGGTCAGGATGGCCTTGAACACATCGCCAAACTTCTTCCGATACCGGATCCGGGCGGTGTCCACTTCCGGATCCACCGGCTCGAAGACAAAAGCGTAGGCCAGATTCGGCCCTTTCAGAGCGCGGCGGACGAAGCAAGTCACCGCGGCGCCCAGCCGCTCGCCGGCCGATTCGGGACCGGCGGCGATGTCGGTCAAGATCTTGATTTCCTCTTCGACGGCGGCGCCCAGCACTTCCACGAACAGCTCCGCCTTGGACGGGAAGTAGCGGTAGATCATCCCGGTGGAGATCCCCGCGACCGCCGCGACCGCCGCGATCTGCGCTTCTCGGAACCCGCCTTCCGCGACCAGCTTGCGCGCCGCCAGCAAGATTCGATCCCGGTTGTTGGCGAGCCTTTTCTCCATCAGGGGCGAGCGTCGGTAAACCATGAAATGAGTATAACCTCAATTTTTGAATTTGTGTTCACTTTTTTAAATAAAAGCGGTATCTTTGCTTCGAGAATCGAATTTTATGCGGTTTGCCGGAGCGCGGCGGCGCCGGCAGAACCCCGAACGCCGACCAGGAGACGAAATGTCCTTCCATAGCCTGAGCTTCGATTGGGGCGAAACCCTCGACATGCTGCGCGATACCGTGCGCGCGTTCGCCGGCAAGGAGATCGCCCCCCGGGCCGACCAGATCGACCGGGCCAACCGGTTCCCCGCCGATCTGTGGAAGAAGTTCGGCGAGATGGGGCTGCTCGGCATGACCGTCGGCGAGGAGTACGGCGGCGTCGATATGGGCTATCTGGCGCACATCCTGGTCATGGAGGAAATCTCTCGGGCGTCGGCCTCGGTCGGGCTGTCCTACGGCGCCCACTCCAACCTGTGCGTGAACCAGATCCATCGCAACGGCACCGCCGCACAGAAAGCCCGCTATCTGCCCGAGCTGGTGTCCGGCGAGCATGTCGGGGCGCTGGCGATGACCGAGCCCAACGCCGGCTCCGACGTGGTGTCGATGAAGCTGCGCGCCGACCGAAAGGGCGACCGTTACGTCCTGAACGGCAGCAAGATGTGGATCACCAACGGCGGCGACGCCGACACGCTGGTCATCTACGCCAAGACCGACCTCGGCGCCGGCCCCAGAGGCATCACCGCCTTTATCGTCGAAAAGCGCTTCAAGGGCTTCAGCCACGGCACCCATCTGGACAAGCTGGGGATGCGCGGCTCCAACACCTATCCGCTGTTCTTCGACGACTGCGAGGTGCCGGAAGAAAACGTGCTGGGCGGCGTCGGCAACGGCGTCAAGGTGCTGATGTCCGGATTGGACTACGAGCGCGCCGTGCTGGCCGGCGGTCCGCTGGGCATCATGGCCGCGTGCATGGACGTGGTGGTGCCCTACCTGCACGACCGCGAGCAGTTCGGTGCGCCCATCGGCGAATTCCAGCTCATGCAGGGCAAGCTGGCCGATTTATACACGACCTGGCAAGCGTGCCGCGCCTACGTCTACGCGGTCGGGCAGGCCTGCGACCGCGCCGACCACGCCCGCGCGCTGCGCAAGGACGCCGCCGGCGCCATCCTCTACGCCTCGGAAAAAGCGACCTGGATGGCGGGGGAAGCGATTCAGGTGTTGGGCGGCAACGGTTACAACAACGAATTTCCCACCGGGCGACTGTGGCGGGACGCCAAGCTCTACGAGATCGGCGCGGGCACCTCGGAAATCCGCCGGATGCTGATCGGGCGGGAGCTGTTCGCCGAGAGCGCCCGGTGAGCGTCATCAAATCCCGGATCGATCCCCGCTCGACCGAGTTTCGCGCCAACGCCGAGGCGATGCGGGTCCTGGTCGCCGATTTGCGCGCCAAGGTCGCCGAGGTGGCCCAGGGCGGCAGCGAAGCCGCCCGCCAGAAGCACGTCGCCCGAGGAAAATTGCTGCCGCGGGAACGGGTCAACCACCTGATCGACCCCGGCGCGCCTTTCCTGGAAATCGGCCAACTGGCGGCCTACGGCCTGTACGACAACGACGCGCCGGCGGCCGGCCTCATCACCGGCATCGGCCGGGTGCAGGGCGGCGAGTGCATGATCGTGGCCAACGACGCCACGGTGAAGGGCGGCACCTATTACCCGATGACCGTCAAAAAACACCTGCGCGCCCAGGAAATCGCCGAGCAAAACCGGCTGCCCTGCGTGTATCTGGTCGATTCCGGCGGGGCGTTTCTGCCCAAGCAGGACGAGGTTTTTCCCGACCGGGACCACTTCGGCCGCATTTTCTACAACCAGGCCAACCTGTCGGCGCAGGGCATCGCCCAGATCGCCGTGGTGATGGGTTCCTGCACCGCCGGCGGCGCCTACGTGCCGGCCATGTCCGATGAAACCATCATCGTCAAGAATCAGGGCACCATTTTTCTCGGCGGCCCGCCGCTGGTGAAAGCCGCCACCGGCGAAGTCGTCAGCGCCGAGGATCTGGGCGGCGGCGACGTGCATACCCGCATTTCCGGGGTGGCCGACCACTTGGCCGAGAACGACGCGCACGCCCTCTACATCGCCCGGCGGATTCTGGCCAACCTCAACCGCGTCAAGCCGGTGAACCTCGCCCTGGGTCGCGGTGAGGAGCCGATTTACGACCCGGAGGAAATCTACGGCATCCTGCCCACCGACACCCGCAAGCCCTACGACGTGCGGGAAATCGTCGCCCGGATCGTGGACGGCTCGCGCTTCGACGAATTCAAGGCCCGCTACGGCAGCACCCTGGTCACCGGCTTCGCCCAACTGCACGGCTATCCGGTCGGCGTGATCGCCAACAACGGCATCCTGTTTTCGGAATCGGCCCAGAAAGGCGCGCACTTCATCGAACTGTGCGGGCAGCGCGGCATTCCGCTGCTGTTCCTGCAAAACATCACCGGCTTCATGGTGGGCCGCAAGTACGAAAACGGCGGCATCGCCAAGGACGGCGCGAAGATGGTCACCGCCGTCTCCACCGTGCAGGTCCCCAAGATCACCCTGCTGATCGGCGGCAGCTTCGGCGCCGGCAATTACGGCATGTGCGGCCGGGCCTATTCGCCGCGTTTCCTGTGGATGTGGCCCAACAGCCGGATTTCGGTGATGGGCGGCGAGCAGGCGGCCAGCGTGCTGGCGACCGTGCGCCGGGACGGGATCGAGGCCGGCGGCGGCGTCTGGAGCAAGGAGGACGAAGAAGCGTTCAAGGCGCCGATCCGCGCGCAATACGAGGAGCAGGGCCATCCGTATTACGCCACGGCCCGGCTGTGGGACGACGGGGTGGTCGATCCCGCCCAGAGCCGGCGCATTCTCGGCCTGTCGCTGTCGGCCGCGCTCAACACGCCCATCGCGCCGACCCGGTTCGGCCTGTTCAGGATGTGATCCCGCCCCATGTACCAGACGCTCGAACTCCAGCGCGCCGGTATCGTCGCCACCCTCTGGATGAACCGCCCCGAGGTTCACAACGCCTTCGACGCGCGATTGATCGCCGACCTGACCGCCGCCTGCCGCGAACTCGACGCCGACGATGCGGCGCGGGTCGTCGTTCTCGCCGGCCGGGGCAAGAGCTTTTCGGCCGGCGGCGACCTGAACTGGATGAAAGCGGCCGGGCAAGCCTCGGTCGAGGAAAATCTTGAGGATGCCCGAAAGCTGGCCGCGATGCTGCGCGCCCTCGCCGAACTGTCCAAACCCACCATCGCCCGCGTGCACGGGGCGGCGCTCGGCGGCGGCCTGGGGCTGGCGGCGGCCTGCGATCTGTGCGTCGCCGCGCCGGGGGCGGTCTTCGCCACGTCCGAAGTCCGGCTCGGCATCCTTCCCGCCACCATCGGCCCCTACGTCGTTCGTGCCATCGGCGCGCGTCAGGCGCAGCGCTATTTCCTGACCGGGGAGCGGATCGACGCCGCCCGCGCTCGGGAGATCGGTTTGGTTCACGAGGTGGTGGCGCCGGAGCGACTGGACGCCAAAATCGCGGAACTGGCGGGCGCCTTGGCGCAAGGCGGCCCCAAGGCGCTCGCCGCATCGAAAGCGCTGATCCGCGCCGTGGCCGGCCGGCCCATCGGCGACGATCTGGTCGAAGACACCGCCCGCCGCATCGCCGCGCTGCGCGCCACGCCGGAAGCGAGGGAAGGGCTCGCCGCCTTTTTGGAAAAACGGCGGCCGGCCTGGATGGCGGACGTTGCCGGCGAAAGCTGAAACGGGATTAATCCCATGTTCCACAAAATCCTGATCGCGAATCGCGGCGAAATCGCTTGCCGGATCATCAAGACGGCCCGCCGCCTCGGCATCGCCACGGTGGCCGTCTACTCGGAAGCGGACGCCGCCGCCCGCCATGCGCGGCTGGCCGACGAGGCGGTGCTGATCGGTCCGGCGCCCGCCCGCGACAGCTATCTCGCCATGGACAAGATGATCGCCGCCGCCCGCCAGACCGGGGCGCAAGCGATTCATCCCGGCAGCGGCTTCCTGTCCGAAAACCCCGCCTTCGCCGAAGCGTGCGCCGCCGCCGGCATCGTCTTCATCGGCCCGTCGGCCGAGGCGATCCGCGTGATGGGTTCCAAAAGTTCCGCCAAGACGCTGATGGAACAGGCGGGTATCCCGCTCGCGCCGGGCTATCACGGCGACCGCCAGGAGCCGGCGTTCCTGCGGGAACGGGCCGAGCGGATCGGCTATCCGGTCTTGATCAAGGCCAGCGCCGGCGGCGGCGGCAAGGGCATGCGAATCGTGGAGCGCGCCGATGATTTTGACGCGGCGCTGGCGTCGTGCCGGCGCGAGGCCCTTTCCGCTTTCGGCGACGAGCGGGTGCTGTTGGAGCAATACCTCGATCGGCCGCGCCACATCGAAATCCAGATTTTCGGCGACGCTCGCGGCAACCACGTCTATCTGTTCGAGCGGGATTGCTCGGTGCAGCGGCGCCACCAGAAGGTGCTGGAAGAAGCGCCCGCCCCCGGCATGACGCCCGACCGCCGCGCGGCGATGGGAAACGCGGCGCTGGCGGCGGCGCGGGCCGTCGGCTATGTCGGCGCCGGCACGGTGGAATTCATCGTCGGCCCGGACGGCGCGTTCCATTTCATGGAAATGAACACGCGGCTCCAGGTCGAGCATCCGATCACCGAGATGATCACCGGCCTCGATCTGGTCGAATGGCAACTGCGGGTCGCGGCCGGCGAGCCGCTACCGCTTTCCCAACAGCAGCTCCAGATCCACGGTCACGCGCTGGAAGCCCGGATTTACGCCGAGGACCCCGCTAAAGGCTTTCTCCCCTCGACCGGGAAGCTGGTGCATCTGACGCCGCCGGAAGAGAACCTGTACGTCCGGGTCGATACCGGCGTCGAGGAAGGCGACGAGATCGGCCCGTTCTACGATCCCATGATCGCCAAGCTGATCGTCTGGGACGCCAACCGGGAGCGGGCGCTGGCGCGGATGCTGCGGGCGCTGGCCCAATACCGCGTGGTCGGCGTCGCCAACAACATCGACTTCCTGTCGCGCCTGGTGGCGTCGCCGGCGTTTTCCAGGGCGGATCTGGACACCGGCTTGATCGAGCGCGAACGGGAATTTCTGTTCCCCGCCGGCGCGTCCATCCCGCGTGACGTGCTCTTGGTCGCCGCGCTCGCCACCTTGTTGCGCGAGGAAGCGCGGGCGGGCGCGGAAGCGTCGATCCACACCGACCCGCTATCGCCCTGGCATTCGCGCGACGGCTGGCGGCTCAATTCCCGCGCCGAGCGCCGTTTGCTGTTCCGGGCCGGCGAGCTGGAAAAAGCGGTGCGGGTGCGTTACGTCGAGGGCGGTTATGTTTTGGAGTTCGACGGCCAAGCGACCCGCGTGCGCGGGGAACTGGGTCCGGACGACACCTTGCGGGCCGACCTGAACGGCTTGCAATTGAACGCCACCGTGGTGGTCGCCGGCGAAAGGCGTTACGTGTTTCTCCACGGCCGCACCTGGCATCTGGCGCGGATCGATCCCTTGTATCACGGCGGCGAGGGCGGCGGCCCCGAAGGCGGATTGCTGGCGCCCATGCCCGGCAACGTCATCGCGCTGATCGCGCGGGAAGGGGCGAAGGTGGAAAAGGGTGCTCCCCTGCTGATCCTGGAGGCGATGAAGATGGAGCACACCATCACCGCCCCGGCCGCCGGCACGGTAAAAGCGTTCCGCTTCGCGGTCGGCGACCAGGTGGGCGACGGCGCCGAGCTGGTCGAGTTCGAAGCGGAAAAAACCTGAACGACAATTCGTTGCGACCAAGATGGATCGAGAACGGATGACGCTGCCCTCTGCGGTCAAGATCGTCGAAGTCGGTCCCCGCGACGGCTTGCAGAGCGAACCAGCAATCGTCGCGACCGCGACCAAGGTAGAGCTGATCGCTCGGCTGGGCAAAGCCGGCCTGAAAGCCATCGAGGCCACGTCTTTCGTGTCGCCGAAACGGGTGCCGCAAATGGCCGACAGCGCGGCGGTCCTGCGCGCCATCGAGCGGCGGCCCGGCGTCGCGTATCCCGTGCTCACGCCCAATCTGAAGGGATTTGAAGCGGCCTTGGCGGCGGGCGCGCGGGAAGTGGCCGTGTTCGCTTCGGCGTCCGAAGCCTTCTCGCAACAGAACATCCATTGCTCCGTGGCGGAATCGCTGGCCCGGTTCGAGCCGGTCCTGCTGGCCGCGAAACAGGCCGGCGTTCGCGTGCGCGGTTACGTGTCCTGCGCGCTCGGCTGTCCCTACGAGGGCGCCGTCCCACCGGCGGCGGTCGCGGGCGTGGCCGGCGCGCTGTTCGACCTGGGCTGTCACGAGATCAGCCTCGGCGACACCATCGGCGTCGGCACCCCGGAAGCCGCCAAGCGCCTGATCGAAGCGGTGAGCGCCCGCGTGCCGGTCGCTCGCCTCGCGGGCCATTACCACGATACCTACGGCATGGCGATCGCGAATATTTACGCCTCGCTGCAATGCGGCGTGTCCGTGTTCGACGCTTCCATCGCCGGGTTGGGCGGGTGCCCCTACGCCGAGGGCGCGTCCGGCAACGTCGCCACCGAGGATGTGGTGTATCTGCTCGACGGCCTGGGGATCGAAACCGGGATCGATCTCGACGCCCTGATCGATTGCGCCTTATGGATCGGCGCGGCGCTGGGGCGGCGGCCGACCTCCAAGGTCGCGCTCGCAAAAGCCGGCGCTCGCGCGCGACCCCGTTGATCCACTCCAAACGTCTGCCAGAGAAAAGCCGATGATTGCCGACTCCCGCCCCGACCGACCGCTGTGGGTTCCCGATCCCGCGCGGAGCGCCGCGACCCGGATGGCCGCTTTTACCGCCCATGCCCGGACCGTTTCCGGCCAGGCGCTGGCCTCCTACGCGGAATTGCACGCGTGGTCGGTCGGGCAACCCGAGCCGTTCTGGACCGCGATTTGGGACTTCTGCGGCGTGGTGGGCGAACGCGGCGCGGGGCCGGCGCTGATCGATCCCGACCGGATGCCCGGCGCCCAATGGTTCCCGCAGGCCCGGCTCAACTTCGCCGAGAACCTGTTGCGGGATTGCGGCAACCCCGAGGCGCTCGTCTTCTGGGGCGAAGATAAAGTCACGCGCACGCTGTCGCGGGCCGAGCTGCGCCGCCAGGTCGCCCAGTTCGCGGCGGCGCTGCAAGAGGTCGGCGTGGGCGCCGGGGATCGGGTGGCCGCCTATCTGCCCAACCTGCCGGAAACCGTCGTGGCGATGCTCGCGACCGCCGGTCTCGGCGCGGTGTTCACCAGCGCCTCTCCCGATTTCGGCGTCCAGGGCGTGCTCGACCGCTTCGGCCAGACCGAGCCCAAGGCGCTGATCGCCTGCGACGGCTACTGGTACAGCGGCAAGGCCATCGACCTGCGGCCGAAGCTGGCCGAACTGGTGCCTAAGCTCCCCAGCGTCCGGCGGCTGGTGCTGGTTCCCTATCTTCGGGACGAGACGGATGGACTGGCGGCGACCTTGCCCAAAGCCGTTTCCTACCCCCGTTTCATCGCGCCCCACGCGGCGGCGGCCCGACTCGAAACGGCGCGGTTTCCCTTCGATCATCCGCTTTACATCATGTATTCGTCCGGGACGACCGGCATCCCGAAATGCATCGTCCACGGCGCGGGCGGCGTCCTGCTCCAGCACCTCAAGGAGCATCGACTCCACACCGACGTCCGCGAGGGCGACCGCCTGTTCTACTTCACCACTTGCGGCTGGATGATGTGGAACTGGCTGGCGTCCGGGCTGGCGTCCGGCGCCACCTTGCTGCTGTACGACGGCAGCCCCTTCATCGACGGCGGCCGGATTCTGTGGGACTACGCCCAGGCCGAGCGCATGACCCATTTCGGCACTTCGGCCAAGTATCTCGATGCCCTGATCAAGACCGGCCTCAAGCCGGGGGAAGAATACGACCTGAGCGATCTCCGGGTGATGACCTCGACCGGCAGCCCGCTGGCGCCCGAACGCTTCGACGACGTGTACGCGCGCATCAAGCCCGACCTGCAACTCGCCTCCATTTCCGGCGGCACCGACCTGCTGTCCTGTTTCGTGCTGGGCAATCCCACGCTGCCGGTCTGGCGCGGCGAAATTCAATGCAAGGGCCTGGGGCTGGCGGTCGATGTTTGGGACAACGAGGGCCGGTCGATCCGAGGCGAAAAGGGCGAGCTGGTTTGCACCCGGCCGTTTCCGTCGATGCCGGTCGGTTTCTGGAACGATCCCGACGGCAAAAAATACCGCGCCGCCTATTTCGAGCGGTTTCCCGGCGTCTGGCATCACGGCGATTTCTGCGAGATCACCGAACATGGCGGGCTGATCATCCACGGTCGCTCGGATGCGACCCTCAATCCGGGCGGCGTGCGCATCGGCACCGCCGAGATTTACCGTCAGGTGGAAAAGCTGCCCGAAGTGGCCGAAGCCCTCGTGATCGGCCAGGATTGGGAGGGCGATGTCCGGGTCGTCCTGTTCGTGAAATTGCAGGAGGGCGCGACGCTCGACGACGACCTCATCGCCCGGATCAAGCGCCTGATCCGCGATGGCGCCACGCCGCGCCACGTCCCGGCCAAGGTGCTGCAAGTGAGCGACATCCCCCGCACCAAGAGCGGCAAGATCGTCGAGCTGGCGGTGCGCGACATCGTCCACGGTCGCCCGGTCAAGAACGTCGAGGCGCTGGCCAACCCGGAAGCCCTCGCCGCGTTCGCCGACCGCGACGAACTGCGAAGCTGATCGACTCTCGGTCGCGCCGATCCAGCCGGGACCCGGCGCCCGCGACGCTCCTCGCCAATCCACCGGACGAATCCCGATGCATCTCCCGAACCTGACCGATGCCTTGCTGCAAACCGATGATCGTATCGCCACGCTGACCCTGAACCGGCACGATGTGCGCAACGCGCTCACCGGCACCCGTTTGATCGACGATATCGTGACCGTCGCCGAATGGGTCAACCGTTGCGACGCCGTATCGGTGCTGATCATCACCGCCGCCGGTTCGGCCTTTTCTTCCGGCGGCAACGTCAAAGACATGGCCGAGCGCGGCGGCGACTTCGCCGGCGACGCGGCCGAAATCGCGGTTCGGTATCGGCGCGGCATCCAGCGCATTCCGCTCGCGTTGCAGCAGGTCGAGATACCGATCATCGCGGCGGTGAACGGGCCGGCCATCGGCGCCGGCTTCGACTTGGCGAACATGGCGGATCTCCGCATCGCCTCCAGCGCGGCGAAGTTCGGCGAGACCTTTCTCAATCTCGGTCTCATTCCGGGGGATGGCGGCGCCTGGTTCCTCCAGCGTTTGATCGGTTATCAAGCCGCGTTCGAGTCTGACCCTGAGCGGCCGGATTATCGATGCGGCCGAAGCCAAGGCCCTGGGTATCGTGCTCGAAGTGGTCGAACCGGAGCGCTTGATGGCGCGCGCCCAAGAATTGGCGGCGCGTTTCGCCGGCCAGCCGCCGAAAGCGCTGCGTCTGACCAAACGCCTCATGAAGATGGCGCAGCGCATGGAGTTGAAGGATTTTCTCGACCTGTGCGCCAGTTTTCAGGGTTCGTGCCATCGCGAGCCCGAGCATTTGCAGGCCGTCCAAAGACTGGTGAAGGGGTGAAAGCGGGTACCGCAGATTTTGCCGAGGGCCATTGTCACCCGGCCAGATCTTCGCTGAACGAGCTGTCAAAAAGATAAGCTCTTGCCCCGATTTCGCTCGGGGCGAGGAGAGCGACGCGAGCGAACGTCGCGTCGTATAAGGTTAAGGCAGGGTCACGATGCTGACGCGGGCGGTTCCGCTCATCGCCAGTTGTCTGGCGGCGGCGCGGGACAGATCGATGATCCGGCCACCCCCGTGCGGTCCCCGGTCGTTGATCGTCACCTCGACCGCCTTGCCGTTGTGGAGATTGGTCACCCTGGCCCGACTCCCGAAGGGCAAACGCGGGTGGGCGGCGGTGAGCCGGTTTTGGTCGAAAGTTTGGCCGCTGGCGGTCCTCTTGCCGTGAAAACCCGGCCCGTACCAGGATGCCTTGCCGACCTGCTGGCCGTAGATCCCCTTGGCGGCGGCCGTCCCGTTCCCGTTCGCGCTCGCGGCGTCGGAGAAGCCGGCGGCCAAAGTCAGGGCACTCATCAGCGCGACACGCGAGAAACCGGCGGCGAAAAATCTGCGGGAAACCCGCACCTTGAGAGAGCGTTCATTGCGTTCGTCAGACATTCAGCCTCCACGGATTCGTTGGACGGGGCGACCGCGATCCCGCTGGGGAGGTCGGCGTTCGTCCAGAGCCATTCAATCTAACTTATTAATATTTAATGCTTTCAATGGAGAGACACTCACCGGATCGCCAGAAAAACGGGCCTGATCGCGCTATGCCTGAATAACCAATTGATAACATTGAATATTAATTATTTTGAGCACGCTTTATTAGAATTCTATAACAACATGATGGATATGAGAAATATTATTTTTTCTTGAAACGAGGGAAAATCCTTGGCCCGGAACCGGGAGCGCGCTCGGTCGCCGACAAAAAGCTATCGCCGCCTTGAACCGCGCCGGGGTCCGTCGAGGAATCGCGGAGGAAGTCCAGGAGTGAGGCGTTAGCGGGGTGGCTTCCCGCCCGATGACAGGTGGGCGAGTGGCGAGCCGCGCGATCGTGGTCCACGCCGGCGATGCCTGCCGAAACGCGGAGTTCCAGGGTGCGGGGTTTGGACTGCCGCCCCCGTTATGCCATGCGCGGCATCCGGGTGGCGGCTGGGCCGTTCGCTCGCTCGGTGCCGGCAAAGCCGGCGGGGCACAGTTCGATAGGACCGGGCGTGGAACCGACAAGGGTCCCGGCGAGGCTACAGCGGCAGCAGCAGCGGCACCACCAGCAGCGTCAGCGCCATCACCAGCAGCAGCAGCGGTAGCCCCACCCGAACGAAGTCGTTGAAGCGGTAGCCGCCGGGCGCCAGCACCAGCGTGTTGACGGGCGAGGACACCGGGGTGACAAACGCCGCCGAGGCCGCCACCGCGACGGTCATGGCGAAGGGATAAGGCGAGGCGCCGATCTCTTGGGCGGCGGTGATGGCGATAGGCGCCATCAGCACGGCCGTGGCGGTGTTGGAGATGAACATCCCGACCAGCGCCGCCAGCAGGAAGACGCCCGCCAGCAGGGCCAGCGGGCCGAACCCGCCCAGCCCGGCCACCAGCCCGTCGGCGATCAGGGTGACGCCGCCGGTTTTTTCCAGCGCCTTGGCCAGCGGCAACATGCCGGCGATCACCACCAAGCTGGGCCAGTTGATCGAGCGGTAGGCGTCCTCCAGCCGCAGGCAGCGGAACAGGCCCATCGCCAGCGCCGCCAGCAACACCGCCACGGCGTTGGGCACCAGGCCGAAGGTCATCGCGACCACCATCGCCAGCAGGACCAGCAACGCGAACGGCGCCCGCCGGTGCGCCGGTGCGACCTCGCCGAACTCTGCCGGCAGGTCCAGCACCAGGAAATGCCGGTGGTCGCCCTGGAGCAGGCCGATCTGTTTCCAGGAACCGGCGACCAGCAGCACGTCGCCGAAAGCCAGCTTTTCCTCGCTCAAGTTGCCCGGCAGCGGTCGGCCCCCCCGGCGGATGCCCAGCACGCTCAGGCCGTGGTGGCTGCGAAACGCGGCTTGGCGCAGGGTCTGACCGACCAGCTCCGAATCCGGCGGCAGCAGCACCTCGACCATGCCCAGCTCCTTGACCAAGCCTTGCCGCTGGTCGTCCTCGACCGGGAGCCGGGCCAGCCGCTCGGTCGCGCCGACGGCGTCCGCCGCGTCGGCCGGACCGATCGCGTAGACGACATCGCCGGAATGCAGCTCGGTGGCGGCCAGCGCCGGGACCACCTTGTCGCCGAACCGGCGCTGGCGCTCGACCCCGACCACGGTGAGGCCATAGCGGCTGCGCAGTTGGGCGTCGGCCACGGTCTGGCCGGCCAAGGGCGAATCCGGCTCGACCCGCAGCCGGTGCAACTGACCGATCAGGCCGTAGCTTTCGCCCAGTTCCCGCAGAGTTAGCCGGCGACCGGCGGTTCCGGCGGGCGGCGAGCTGGCCGGCAGCAGGCGGGAGCCGACGGCCCACAGGTAGACGATGCCCATCGCCAGCGCCAGCAGGCCGATGGGGCTGATACCGAAGAAGCCGAAGGGTTGCAGGCCGGCGGTGCGCAGGGCATCGTTGACCATCAGGTTGGGCGGGGTGGCGATCAGGGTCAGCATCCCGCTGAGCAGCGCGGCGAAGGCCAGCGGCATCATCAGCCGGCCGGGGCCGATGCCGAGCCGGCCAGCGACGCCCAGCACCACCGGGATGAAGATCGCCACCACCCCGGTCGAACTCATCACCGCGCCCAGCCCGGCCACCGCCAGCATCAGCAGCACCAGCAACCGGGTTTCGCTGGCCCCGGCCACCTCGGTCAGCCAGACGCCGATCCGGTTGGCGACGCCGGTGCGCACCAGCCCCTCGCCGACCACGAACAGCCCGGCGATCAGCACCACCACCGAATCGCCGAAGCCGGCCAGCGCCTCCGACACCGGCAGGATGCCGCCCAGGACCAGCGCCACGATCACCAGCAGGGCGACCACATCCGGCCGCAACCGCTCGCTGGCGAACAACGCGACGGCGGTGGCCAGCACGCCGAACACAAACCAAGTATCGGGAGTCATGAGTTATTTGCCTCGGCCCAGCGTCGCCGGATTTCCGCGAAGCCGGCCAATCAATAGCGATAGCTCTTCGGGTGTAGACGCCGGCTTGCCCAACGGGTTGCCTCCAGTCAAATTCCTATCGGGCGGGTGACCCGTCGCGCGCGACGGTAACTCGACGGACGAGTTGGGGCGAACCGCTCCGGGAATCTCGGAGGATCTGCCCCAAAAAAGCCTTCCATTGCTATAAGAAGAATTGCGGCCCTGTCGTCGGCCAAAGCGACCGCTGGCGTGCGATACCCCAAGCTGCCGCGCAACCGCCGTTCGTTATACCAGCGATTGAACGCCGGTAACAGCGCCTCTAGGCCGTGTGGACAATTGATTTGATGGTCTGGATTGCCGAGGAAATCGGGTTGCGATTCATTGTTTGTGAACCGGCTCGGAGCGCCCGAAGCCGGGAACGCGCGCTATAGTTTCCTCGAATCCCCATCGAGATATCCCATGTCCGACCGTCCCGATGTCGTCGCCGTTCTCGCCTATCTGCGGGAGTTGCAGGATCGACTGACCCTAGCCCTGGAAGCCACCGATGGCGCGGCGGCATTCCGGGAAGACGCCTGGGAGCGGCCAGCGACCGGCGGAACCCTTGCCGGCGGCGGTCGCACCCGCGTGCTGCGCGAGGGCGCGGTGTTCGAGCAGGCCGGCATCAACTTCTCCCATGTCAGCGGAACCCGGTTACCGCCCTCCGCCACCGCCCAGCGGCCCGAGCTGGCGGGATGCGGTTTCGAGGCCATGGGCGTGTCGCTGGTGGCGCATCCCCGCAATCCCTACGTCCCGACCTCGCACGCCAACATTCGCTTTTTCAACGCGATCCGGGACGACGCCGAGCCGGTCTGGTGGTTCGGCGGCGGTTTCGACCTGACGCCGTATTACGGTTTCGAGGACGACTGCATCCACTGGCACCGCACCGCCAAGGCCGCTTGCGACCCGTTCGGCGCGGAGGTGTATCCGCGCTTCAAGCGTTGGTGCGACCAGTATTTTTTCCTCAAGCACCGCAACGAACCGCGCGGCATCGGCGGGCTGTTCTTCGACGATCTCAACGAGTGGGGTTTCGAGCGCTGCTTCGCCTTTTTGCGCGGCGTCGGCGATCACTATTTGCCGGCTTATCTGCCCATCGTGGAACGGCGGCGGGAGCTGCCTTACGGCGAACGCGAGCGAGAGTTCCAGCTTTACCGGCGCGGGCGCTACGTCGAGTTCAATCTGGTCTACGACCGAGGCACGCTGTTCGGCCTGCAATCCGGCGGACGCACCGAATCGATTTTGATGTCGCTGCCGCCGCGCGTGCGCTGGGAATACGACTGGCGACCGGAACCGGACAGCCCGGAAGCGCGGTTGTACGAGGTGTTTCTGAAACCACGCGATTGGCTGACGGACGCCGCCAACTCCGCACGATAAACGCAACCGTCATCGGGCTCGACGATTCGAGCTTAACCTGCTGGCTCGTCTAGCATTGGCCTCGATCACGCGACTACACTTTCCGTCAGTCGTAGCGGATTGCTCGCTTTAAAATCCACCCGCACGGCAACTTTTCGCCACCTTACAAGTTGATGCTTTTTGGAGATTTTCATGTCCGGGAACAACATCCAATTGACCGTAACCCTCGACGCCGAACCCGATACCGATACCGAGGATATGGAGCGGCTGACCCGACAACTGCGGGATGAGCTTTCGGAACTGGACGTGCAGGCCGATTTCATGACCGGTGGGCCAGCGCCGGCCAACACCAAGGCCGGCGATGTCATCGAGTGGGGTACCTTGCTGCTGACCTTGGCCGCTTCGGGCGGGGTGATTACGACGCTCATCAACGCGATCCAAACTTGGCTGACGAATCGCAATCAGCCAGCCGCCGTGACCGTGGAGATGGGTGGCGACAAGCTACAGATCACCGGCAATCCCTCGCCCGAACAGCAGCGGCTCATCGAAGCTTTTTTGCATCGCCACCGGCCGGAGTAAGCGCCGATGGCTGAAAATCGCTCGGCCCTCATCGTCGCCGTTTCCGAGTACCAGGATGCGGGTTTGCGGCAGTTGGTGGCGCCAGCCCAAGATGCCGAAGCCCTGGCGCGGGTTTTGGGAGACCCGGCCATCGGTGGCTTCGCGGTGAAGACCCTGCTGAACCAGCCTTCGTATCAGGTCAACCGGGAAATCGAAGCGTTCTTCGCCAACCGCGTCAAGAACGATTTGCTGCTGTTCTATTTTTCCGGCCACGGCCTCAAGGATGAAGACAGGACGAGCTGCACTTTGCCACGCCCGACACCGACCGCAATAATCTTCGGATTCTACTGCGGTTTCGGCGGCTTGGCTGCACAAATTGATGAATAAATGCAACTCGCGTCGCCAAGTGCTACTCCTGGATTGTTGCTACAGCGGCGCCTTTGCCCGTGGGCATGACGCATACAGGGCCGACGAAGACGGTCGATATCGGGGAGTATTTCAGGGCAAGGACGCGGGCAGTTTGTCTTGACCGCTTCCGACGCGCTGCAATACGCCTTCGAGGGCGATGCGGTGAGCGGAGATAGGCGTGCGCTCGATCTTCACCGATACGCTGGTGCGAGGACTGGAAACCGGCGAGGCCGATTTGGACGGCGATGGAGCGATCTCTTGCGACGAGCTTGTATCGCTACCTCCGCGAGCGCATCGCGGACCGGATGCCGCAGCAGAAGCCCCAGAAATGGGCCTTCGCTGCCGAAGGGGACATCATCATTGCCCGCAATCCCCATCCGGTCGTCAAGCCGGCTGCGTTGCCGGCTGAATTACAGCAGTCCATCGAAGAGTCCTCTTCCTTGGGTACGCGAAGGCGCCGCCCGCCACCTTGAGAGATTTGCTACAGCACAGCAATAAAGGCTTGGTTGTTGCGGCACACGCTGCATTGCAGCAGATGGTGGAGGATGACAGCCTGAAGGTCCGGACTGTGGTGGCTGAGATTTTGAAAGCTTGCGTGGACGAAAAACCGCTCCCAACAAAACCACAAGAGCCGGCAACCGGCAAGGCAAAAGCTCGGCCTACTTTACCAACCATCCAGAACGTGCATGGCTGGTCAACGCAACAGGTGCAAACGCTGCAACAACAGACCGCCCAAGCGTTAGGGCTGGCGGTCGAATTTTGCGACCGGCTCCAGGACGGCAGCCAAGGGCCCACTGATGGTGGTGATTCCCGGCGGCCGTTTTCTGATGGGCTCGCCGCCGGACGAGCCGGAGTCGGCGAGACGACGAACGCCAACACGAGGTCGAAGTTGCGCCGTTCGCGCTGGGCAAATACGCCGTGACCTTCGAGGAATACGACCGCTTTGCCGCAGCCACCCAACGCAACAAGCCGCCGGACGAAGGCTGGGGTCGAGTACGGCGCCCGGCCATCAACGTCACTTGGCTCGACGCGGTCGCCTACGCGGAGTGGCTATCGCAGCAAACCGGACAAGGCTTATCGCCTGCCGACCGAAGCCGAATGGGAATACGCCTGTCGAGCGGGAACGACCACCCCGTTCTATTTCGGAACCACGGTCAGCACCGAGCGAGCCAACTACGATGGCAACTACGTCTATGGTGGGGAACAAAAAGGCGTGTATCGGCAAAAAACCGTCGATGTCGGCCAGTTTCCGGCCAACGCTTGGGGATTGCACGACTTGCACGGCAACGTCTGGGAATGGATTGGTTCGGAATACGACGAAGTTTATAGCGGCGCCGAATTGCGGTTGTGTCAGCGACCCGAATTCCGGCGGTCCCCGGGTGCTGCGGGGCGGTTCGTGGGGCGGCGAACCGGAGTGGTTGCGGTCGGCCGCTCGCTACGGGTTCGACCGGCGCTCCGGGGTCAACTACGTCGGGTTCCGCCTCGCCAGGACATTAACACTTTGACCTTTTTGCTTTTCCCTTTACAGGGGTCCAGGGGGCTAAACCCCCCTGGTCGTTTTTTTGGTGGGGAAAGGTTGGATTCAAGACGCTTCTTGCGCGGGCCGCAGCAGGGCGTCCAGTTCATCCACCTGCTCGGCCCAGTCCGAATCCTCCTCAATGGCTTCCCTCAGAAACTCCGCCTGCGCCGGCGTCCACCATGATGCTTGCTGTAGTGGAGTGTTCGGATCGAGCGGCCGGTGCCAGTGGATGAAATTCTTGATGGCGACGGCATCGGACGGCAGGCCCAGTTGATCGAACAGAGTGCTCAGATTGTGCGGCGTGGTATCCATGCAATTCCTCCCGTTGGGTGATGTGAAGGAACTTCTTGAGTATAGGCGACACCATCAGCGCGGCAGTTCCAACACCGCCTCCAGCCCGCCTTGCGGATGGTTGCGCAGCGTCAGTTCGCCGCCGTGGGCGCGGGCGATGTTGCGGGCGATGCTCAAGCCCAAGCCCGTGCCGCCGGTGTCGCGGCTGCGCGAACTCTCCAACCGGTAAAACGGCTCGAACACCCGTTCCAGTTCCGCCGCCGGAATGCCGGGGCCACGGTCGCGGACGATCAGCGTCAGCCGGGTCGGCGTATCGGTGACCGCGATTTCGGCGCGCTGGCCGTACTTCAGGGCATTGTCCACCAGATTGGTCAGACAGCGTTTGAGCGCCAGCGGCCGGCAGCGCAACGGCTGGCGGGTCGCGCCGGCGATGCTCACCTCGTGGCCGACATCCTCGGCGTCTTCCTGCAACGATTCCAACAAAGAGTTGATATCCACCGGCGCGATGGGTTCGCTGTCCTCCCCGCCGCGCAAAAAATCCAGCGACGCTTGCGCCATCCGCTGCATGTCGTCGAGATCGGCCAGAAACTTCTCCCGCAGTGGGGCCTCGTCCAACAGCTCCGCACGCAGCCGCAGCCGGGTGATCGGTGTTTTCAGGTCGTGCGAGAGGGCGGCGAGAATGCGGTCGCGGTCCTCGATGTAGCGGATCAACCGCTCCTGCATGGTGTTGAAAGCGCGGGCGGCGCGGCGGACTTCCAGCGGCCCGGCTTCATCCAGCGGCGGCCGGCGGATGTCGCGGCCCAACTCGCCGGCGGCGTCGGCCAGCACGGCGAGCGGCCGGGTCAACGCCCGCACCGCCAATGCGGCCAGAATCGCGACCGAAACCAGCAACACCAGCAAAATCAGCAACAGCCGCGCCGGCCAGGCGATGACCTCCTCCGGCAACACCTGCTGAAACGTCACCGTCGCGTCATCGCGCAGGCGAACCTGCACGATGAAATTGCGCAATCCCATCATCATGGCGTGCATCCGCCAGCGCGGCGGCCGGTCGGTCCAGCCGCGCTGGCGCGGCGGTTGCTCCGGGTCGAGCCAGCGCGGGCGCTCGGCCGGCGGTGGCGGGGGTGGCAGCTCGTCGGCGATCTCCAACTGGAACGGGCGATCCGGTCCCAACTGCCGCTGCAACAGCCCGCGAAACAGGGCGGTGTGATAGCGTTCGTCCGGCTCGATGGTTTCCCAAGGCAGATCGAGACTGATCCGGGTCGGCGGCAAATCCAGCGCCGTCACCAGCCGCTGGCGTTCGCTATCGTCCAAGGAATCGAGCAGGTTGACGATGGCGGCGATCCGCTGGGCGACGTGACCGCCGATGGCGTGGTACAGCGCCTGATCGCGGTCCTGGAGCAGGATCGCGACGCTCAGCAACTGCGTGACGATCAAGCCGCCGGCCAGAAACAGCAGCAGCCGGCCAAACAGGGATTGCGGCAGCCAGCGCATCAAAATTCCCGGCTGACGTGGGCGGCCAGCAGATAACCCTCGTTGCGAACCGTTTTGATGATGACGGATTCGCGGGGATCATCGCGCAGCCGCCGCCGCAACCGGCTGACCTGGACATCGATGCTGCGGTCGAACGGCGTCGCCTCGCGGCCCTGGGTCAAATCCAGCAACTGATCCCGGTTCAGTATCCGCTGCGGATGGTCGAGAAACACCCGCAACAGCCGGTAATCGGCGGCGCCCAGCGGCACCCGCACGCCATCCGGGGCGATCAACTGGCGGGCGGCCACTTCCAGCGTCCAGCCGGCGAAGTGCAAGCAGCGCGCCTCGCCCGGTTCGGCGGGCACGTTGCGGGCGCGGCGCAGGATGCTCTTGATCCGCGCCAGCAGCTCGCGCGGGTTGAACGGCTTGGGCAGATAATCGTCGGCGCCCATTTCCAGGCCGACGATGCGGTCGGTGTCGTCGCCGCGAGCGGTCAGCATGATGATCGGTATGTGCGACCGGGCGCGAAGGTTGCGGCACAGCACCAACCCATCGTCGCCGGGCAGCATCAGATCGAGGATGACCAGATCCACCGGCCCCTGCTCCAGCGCGGCCCACAACCCGCGACCGTCGGCCACGCCCGTCACCCGGAAACCGTTGCGAGTCAGATAATCGGCCAGCAATTCGCGCAGACCCGGATCGTCGTCCACGATGAGAACATGATCGCTCATGGCATTTTCGGTGTCGCGATAAAGGAGGATGGGATTGTAGACTGTCCGCCAAATGGGAGTTTCGGACGGTCTGGAATTTTCCCGACCGAGGGGACCGAAACCGCTGGCCTCGTTCAAGGCTTCCTACGAGGAGAGAACCATGCCGAACGCCGCCGAAAAATTCACGCTGTACGATGAGCTGATGTCCTTGCCGGACAACGTGGTGGGTGAAATTATTCAAGGTCAACTTTATACCCAGCCTCGACCAGCCGGAAAACACACGCTGGCGCATTCGGAACTGATTGTCGAGTTAGGCGGCCCTTTCGACCGAGGCCGAGGCGGTCCCGGCGGCTGGTGGATATTGACGGAACCGGAGATTCACTTCGTCCGCGACACCGAGGTGGCCGTCCCCGACTTGGCCGGCTGGCGTCGGGAGCGGATGCCGGTCTTGCCGAAGGATCACCGTTTTGAAGTCGTGCCCGACTGGGTGTGCGAAATTCTCTCGCCCAGCACCGCCCAGAAGGATCGGGCATTGAAGCTGCCCCTCTACGCCCGCTTCGGCGTGCCGCACGCCTGGCTGGTAGACCCCTTGGCCCGCACGCTGGAAGCCTTCGAGTTGCGCGATGGGCTGTGGAGTCTGGCGGGGATCTTCAAGGACGAAGACACGGTCGCCGCACCGCCGTTCGCCGCCGTGCCCTTCGGTTTGGCGGTGCTGTGGGGTTGAAATAAATCGTTACAAATCTCCTTTCCCGGAAAAATCCCGGTTACATGCGCGGCGTCTAATAGTCCCCGAAGCAACCGAACAACGAGGAATCGAACATGAAAACGCTACACAAAAAGTTATTGACCGCCGTCGCGGTCGTGGGCCTGGGGCTAGCCACCGTCGCCGTCGCCAATCCCTGGGGCGGCCATGGCCCGATGGGCGGCGGCATGGGCGATTGCCCGATGATGGGCGGCGGACCGGGGCATGGGCATGGGCATGGCCGGATGGGTGGCGACCCGCAGCAGCGCATGGCCATGATGCAGCGGTTCCACGCCGAGCGGATGGAGTTGCTGGCGGCGCGATTGAAGCTGAAACCCGAACAGGAAACGGCCTGGAAGGCATTTCTCGGCGCCCAAGATGTCCATCATGACGCCATGCGGAAAAACTGGCAGGAAATGCGCGACAAGGACGAGACCGCCATGGCCCACTTCGAGGAACGGATTCAGGGCATGGAGCAGCATCTGGCCAGCATGAAGACCATGGCCAAGGCGGCTGGCGATCTGTACGCCGCGCTCGACCCGGCCCAGAAAAAAGTCATGGACGATTTCTTCACCGACCGGCCGATGCACCGCATGATGCGCGGACAGGCTGGCCAGCCGGTTCCGCCCGCCCCGCCGGTTCAGCCGGCGCAATAATTCCCAGACGATCCGCGCGAGCGCCGGGCGGCACCCATCGGGTGTCGCCCCGATCTTTTTTGCAGAGCAGCATGGTTTCCCTTACTCTTTCCTGCCTGTTCGATCCCCGGCTGATTTAAAATAAACCCGTAAGTTTTTCACGTTAATCAAACCGGCGGCACTACAAAGAAGGTAAGGGCGATGCTGGAAGAACATGTTCGGAAAATCGTCGAATTGCGTCACGACGCACCTTACGCGATTCTGGGACCCCACTACGCCGAGCGGGAACGAGTGCTGGTGATCCGCGCCTTTCTGCCGCAAGCCGAGCGCGCCTACCTGCTGCCGGAGGACGGCACCGGCAAGCGCGAAATGCAGCGGCTCCACCCGGACGGCCTGTTCGCCATCCGCGTTCCGGGGGTCGCGAAGCTGGACTATCGGCTCATGACCGCCGATGCCAGCGGCCAGACCGTGACGTTCGCCGATCCCTACGCCATTCACCGGCCGTCCTTTACCCCCGCCGACGGCCAAGCGTTCCGGCAGGGCGCGCTCGATGCACTGTTCGCCAAGCTGGGCGCGCATCCGCAGGTGAAGGCAGGGGTCGCGGGCGTCAATTTCGCGCTCTGGGCGCCCAACGCCAGCCGGGTCAGCGTGGTCGGCCCCTTCAACCAGTGGGACGGCCGCCGCCATCCGCTGGAGCGGCACGAGTCCGGGGTGTGGGAGCTGTTCGTCCCCGGCATCGGTCCCGGCGAACTGTACAAATACGAAATCCGCAACGCCGAGGGCGCGGTCTTTCTCAAGACCGATCCCTTCGCCTTCCACGCCGAGGCGTATCCCAAGACCGCCGCGTTCGTCCGCGACATCCAGCGCCAGCACGACTGGGGCGACGGCCCCTGGATGGCGCGGTCCACGGCAACGCCCGGCTGGGTGTCGCCGGTCGCCATTCACCGCGTCGCGTTCGGCGAGGATGCCAACGGGGGACCGGAGCGGGTCGCCGGCTATGATCGGTTGCCGGATGTCGTGCTGCCGCACCTGCTGGAGAGGAAATGCACCCACGTCGAACTGCGGTTCTGGGAGCCCGGCGAGACGGTGGCGAGCTACTACGCGCCCAATCCGCGCTATGGCCAGCCCGAGGCGCTGATGGCCTTCATCGACGCCTGCCACCAGCGCGACATCGGCGTGATTCTCGACTGGATTCCGCCGCTGCTCCCGCGCGAGGGCCAGGAGTTGAGCTGGTTCGACGGCACGCGGATTTACGACCGCGACGACGCGGCGGGCCTGTTGGCGTTCGATCTGGAACGGCCCGAAGTCCGCAATTACCTGCTCGCCAACGCCCAGTTCTGGCGGCGAGTCTACCATGTGGACGCGCTGCGCACCGATGTCCGCACCCACGCCGCGCGGCTGGACGGGCAAGATCTGACGGCGGATTTGCGCTTCCTGCTGCGGGAAACCACCGCCGCGCCGACGCTGGCGACGGCGGAGAGCGCCGACCTGATCCAGGGGCGCCACGCCGATCCCCACGCCGTGCTGGGGCCGCATCCGCTGGCCGGAGAACCGGGCTTGGCCGTGGTCCGCGCCCTGCTGCTGGAAGCCGAATCGTCCTGCCTGCTGCGCGAGGACCGGCCGCAACTGCTGTATCCCTTGCAGCCGGTCCACGAAACCGGGCTGTTCGAAACGATCATCGCCGCCGATCCGGAGACGCTGCGCTATCGGCTGAGCGCCACCGAGCGCGGGCAAACGCGGATCTTCGAGGACCCTTATGCGTTCGCGTTCTCGATCCTCGGCGATCAGGACTGCTATCTGTTCGCCGAGGGCAATCACTACCGGATTTTCGAGAAGCTCGGCGCGCACGTCTGCACGGTGAAGGGCGTCGCCGGCATCAACTTCGCGGTGTGGGCGCCGAACGCCCGGCGCGTCAGCGTGGTGGGCGGCTTCAACCACTGGGACGGGCGCCGCCACCCGATGCGGTTGCGGCCGGGGTCGGGAATCTGGGAGCTGTTCGTCCCCGGTCTCGGCGAAGGCGATCTGTACAAGTTCGAAATTCTGGCTCGCAACGGCAACCTGTTCCTGAAAATCGACCCCTTCGCCTTCCACACCGAGGTGCCGCCCGGCACCGCCAGCGTGGTCTACGAGCGGGCCGGCAAACACGTCTGGCGGGACGGCGAGTGGATGGAGCGGCGGGCGCGCGTCAACAGTTGGGAGCGGCCGGTGGCCATTTACGAAGTCCACGCCGGTTCCTGGCGGCGCAAGGCCGACGGCGAGTTCCTGTCCTATCGGGAACTGGCCGATCAACTGATTCCCTACGTGCTGGAGATGGGCTTCACCCACATCGAATTCCTGCCGCTGGCCGAGCATCCCTACGGTCCGTCCTGGGGCTATCAGATTTCCAATTTTTACGCCCCGACCGCCCGCTTCGGCCGGCCGGAAGATTTGATGGAGCTGATCGACCGCTGCCACCAGCACAACATCGGGGTGATTCTCGACTGGGTGCCGGCGCATTTCCCCAAGGACGCCCACGCCATGGCCTGGTTCGACGGCACCTGCGTCTACGAGCACGCCGACCCGCGCCAGGGCGAGCACCCCGACTGGGGAACGCTGATTTTCAACTACGGCCGGCACGAGGTCGAAAACTTCCTGATCGCCAACGCCCTGTACTGGCTGGAGACCTTCCACTTCGACGGGCTGCGGGTGGACGCGGTGGCCTCGATGCTGTACCTGGACTACTCCAAGAAGGACTGGATTCCCAACAAGTACGGCGGCAACGAGAACCTGGAAGCCATCGAGTTCATCAAGCACACCAACGCCGTGGTCCACGCCCAGCATCCCGGCGTGATGATGATCGCCGAGGAATCCACCGCTTGGCCGAACGTGTCCCGCCCCACCGACATGGGCGGGCTGGGGTTCGGCTACAAGTGGAACATGGGCTGGATGCACGACGTGCTGACCTACATCAAGCAGGAGCCGATCCACCGCCGCCACCACCACGACAAGCTGACCTTCAGCATCGTCTACGCCTTCAACGAGAACTTCATCCTGTCGCTGTCGCACGACGAAGTGGTGCATCTGAAAAAGTCCTTGCTCGGCAAGATGCCGGGCAGCGAGCGGCAGCGGTTCGCCAACCTGCGCCTGCTATACACCTACATGTACGGCCATCCCGGCAAAAAGCTGCTGTTCATGGGCGGCGAATTCGGCCAGCCCAGCGAGTGGAACCACGATGCCGAGCTGGAATGGGCGCTGCTGCGCAAGCCCCAGTACCAGCGGCTGCAACGCTTCGTGAGCGATCTCAACAAGCTCTACGGGCTGGAGCCGGCCTGCCATCAGGTGGATTTTCGCGGCGCCGGCTTCGAGTGGCTGGACGCGAACGGCGCCGAGACCAACGTCGTCGCCTTCGCGCGCAAGGCCCGCGACCCGCGCGAGGCGGTGCTGTTCGTGCTGAATTTCTCCGATCAGCCGCGCAAGCAGTATCGCATCGGCGTACCGTATCCGGTGATCTACCGGGAGCTGCTGCACAGCGACGCCAGCGAGTACGGCGGCACCGGCGAAACCCTGCCCGGCAAGCAGGCTGCCACCGAGGAAGTGTTCAGCCACGGCTTCGCCTTCTCCATCGCGCTGAACCTGCCCCCGCTCAGCGCGGTGGTGCTGAAACCGGCGCCGCTGAAATTGGAGTAAAAGCCTCCCGCCTCAACTCCCCTCGCCCTCCGGGAGAGCCCCGGCACCAACTCCCGCGCCCTCCGGGAGAGCCCCGGCACCAACTCCCCTCGCCCTCCGGGAGAGGGGTCGGGGGTGAGGGGATTTTTCAAAGGGCCGCCGGTCAAACCCGGCGCCGGGCCAGCTCAACGGCAATCGCGGGGCAAGTACTTTTCGGGCACGTCGTTGACGTATTCCGTCGATTCGACCAGCGCTCTGGCGCCCGCCGGCGGCGTGGCGTTCCCGCAAACCCAGACCAGCCTACCGTCGGCGCCGGCGTGGGGCGTCAGCAGCAGAGAAAGCCCTTTGATGGCCGCATCCGCTTCGTCGCCGAAGTACAGCACGATGGCGCCGCCATCGATTCCGTACCCTTCCAGATACTTGGCGGAACCGCCTTCAAAGTCGAGCTTTAGCTCATCGTCGGATTTCGGCAATTGTTTGTGCTTGGCGTAGTACGCCGCCACCGCCTGCTTGAGCGGGCCGGTTTCCGCCAGCACGCTCGCGACTTGGGCGCGCACCGTGTAGTCCTCGTAAGCCGGAATGGCGACGGCGGCCACGATGCCGGCCACCATCAAGCCGGTCAGGGCGCTGCCTTCGCCGGCCAACAGGACTTCCATCGGCGTTTGCTCGTAACCGATGGTGAAACCGACGCGATCCGGCGTGGCCTCCAGCGCCAAGCCGATGGCGCCCTCGACGGGCAATTTGAGCGCGCTGGCGCTGGGCATGTCGGCCAACGAGATCCGGGCGCCGAGCAGGTCGCCCAGCATTTGCAGTCCGCCCAGATAGGCGTAGTAGACCTCGCGCTGGGCGTTGCGGGTGACGGCGGAAACCCCCAGTAGAGCGTTTTCCGGCGCGTAGCCTTGCGACTGCTTCAGCCAGTTGCCCAGGTCGGTATCCAGCGTCGAGGCCGCCCGATCCGCAAGCGCTTGCGGCACCTCGCCGAAAATCAGCCAAGAGCCGTTTTCTACCCAATAGAGGTGGGTGTTCATGCGGCCGAACAGCTTCAGAAAAGCCGCGTCCTTGCTGGCCGCTTCGCTTTGCGGCTGGTCCTGTTCCATGGCCATACCCGGAATCGTCAGGTGTTGCACCTCGGTCTTGCCGGTTTTGAGGGTTTCGCGCCGCCAGCCGAAGCGTTGGCCCATTTCGTCCAGTTTTTTGTAAAACGCTTGCAGGTCACCGACTCGTAACGCGCTGAAACGGCCGCTGGCATCCTCGAACCCGATCAGCTCCGGGCCGACCAGTTTCAGCAGTTCCACCGGGGCGATGCCGTACTGCTGCCCGATCATGGCGATGGCGTCGCGATATTCCTTGGCCGCTTGTTCGCCGAAATCGGCGGTCAGGTTGCTCTCGAAGACGGTCAGACGCTCGGCGTCCGGCAACATCAGGCTGACCGCCCAGCGCGGTTTGCCGGCGGTCTTGATGTCGCTGCGATATTGCCGCGCGGCGAGATAGCCGAGCAGCTTGGCCCCCGGCGCCTCCAGGCGGACTTGCAAGCGACCGCGACCCTCAACCGTGCCCCAACCGAACGCCAGGCTTTGGCTCTTGTCCAGCAGGTCGCGCACGAGCGCCGCGCCCGGTTCGTTCGGCATTTGGGCGGAGGCCATGCCCGCAAGCCCCTTCAGGTTGATCCAGCCGAACAAGCCCTGACCGGAGTTGTCGATCTGCCGCTCGATGTCATGCAGTCGATGGGGGCGGGTTTGTTTCGACTGTTCGAGCAACTGATCGAGCAGGGCGGGCGTGGCCGTCATGCCCGCCAGCGCGTGCAGGCGCCGGGTCGCGGCGTCGAACTTCACGAAGCCGCCTTCGATCAAGGCGCCTTTGCCCTCGGCATCGAGCGGCGCCTTGAGCAACCGGGCGCCCTCCCCCAGCGCGGCGAGGCGCGTGTTCAGATCGGCCACGCTGGCGACATTGAGCCGGGTGCTGAGGAAAGCGGTGCTGCTGGCCGGATTGAGCGCCCCAGTGCCATCGACGACGGCCACTTCCACCGGCGCGTCCAGATCGCCCAGCAGCAAGGTCAACGCCGGCGCGAGGCCGGCATCGGCGATGGTTTTATCTTTGCTCACGGCCTCGCGGAGCGCGGCGACGATGCGGGCGTGCGGTTCGCTGGCGAGGGCGGGATCGAGCGGACGCCCGTTCGGGGCGGACAACAGCCCCCACGCCGACGGAATGCGCAGATAAGCCACGGTCTGCTCGGGCAGGCGTTCGCGCAACCAGGCGGGTTGGACGATGGCTTGCGCGGCGCGCGGTGGGAGCGCGATTTCGGGCGCGCGGCGCGGGTGTCGCTGCGGGCGTGGGCGTAGGGGCGGAGGTGGCGGCCTGCTCGTTCTTCCCGCAGGCGCTAAACAAGGTACAGGCGACGAGGCCGGCTATGGCAAG
>JBAOII010000008.1:0-79525 GCA_037045685.1 Candidatus Competibacter sp. | reverse complement strand
GCTTGCGCGGGAAGTTCCGAATCGTTTGGCGCCGAGCTCTCGGAATCGCGCGGCGGGCCGGGGAACGCCGGCCCGAGCGGGAGCGCGCCGATGCCGCTCTCGGGGCGAGAAGCCGGGGCGGGCCGAGCGCCGGACGGCCCCGAAAAGAGCGCGCCAAGCGGTTCGGAAACTCGCGTCTGTGAATTTCGGAATTATTTGGCGCATTATTTTTCGAATTATATGGCGCATGATTATTCTCGTTGAATCGCTGTTTGGCCTTCGTGTTGTGATGAGGAGGGATGAACGAACTGGTATCTCTTCCCGAGGAAGCTCGCCAAATCGCCTTGGAGCGGTACCGTCTGCTACAACCTCATTTGGAGCAAGGGTGTGAATTTCGGAATTATTTGGCGTACTTTTTCCGAGCTATCTGGCGCCTGACCCGCTACCGTTTCTGACTTGAGGATGGACAGATTTTGCGGGTCGGGCATGAAAATAGCGACCGGGTGCCTGACTCGCGACGGCCGCTTACCCCAGGGCGTGGTGCGGTAGCCAGACGGAATCCTCACCCGGTGCGCCATGTAATTCTAAAAATTTGGCGCCAAATAATTCAGAACTTCACACCACCGACCGATCGAAGCGAGGATTCATCGTGAAACGAAGCGGCTTTCTCCAAGGCGTCTTTTTCGTCTGTGTCGCGGCCCTGCTGCCCGCTTTCGCGGCCGACGCGCAAAGCGATTCCCCGCAACGCCAGCCTGATCTGGCCGACGTTGCGGGGGGCACGTATTTTGGCGACGTCACATCGGATTCCAAAGGCTCGTCCCGGAGCGACGTGACCGTGACCGTGACGCGGATCGGCAAAAATCGGGTGCGGATCACGTCCGATTACGCGAGACTCCCCCCGGTGGATGTGCCGTTGACGCAAGCCATGGACCAGATTTTGAACGCGAGCGGCACCACCACGTTCTTCCTGGATCGCTCGAAGACCCCGATGCGGCTGGATATCAGTTTCATCGACGAAGTGAGCTGGGCCGGGGTGAAGCGGTGATGCGCGTCCACGATCTCGCGTGACCGCCCAGATCGTCGGGCGGGGCGATTCGGAAACGGTCGGGCGGGCGCCGGCTCCGAGGCTCTACTCTTGCAGAGGGGGGACGGGCAGCGCCCGCGCCCTCGCGCCGGCCGAAACCGGCCAGGGCGAAAGCGCCGGCGGCAGCTCGGCCAGCGCCGGGTCGTCGGCCGCCGCGAGCCACGCCTTGAAGGTGGCGCAGCGCAGGTAGGGGCGGACCCACGCCGGATGCGCGCAAAAGGCGGCCACCCGGCGCGGGCTCAGCCCGAAGCCCAGCGGCTCGGCGTCTCGGGCGACCGCGCGACAGGCCCGCGTCCAGCGCGGGCCGGGAAACCGGGGCGGCACGCCCAGTCGCCGGTGCCAGTAGCGCGCCGTCTCCGGGTCCAGCACGCCCGCCTCGTCGCCCAGCGCCCGCCGCAGCCGCAGCCAGCCGACGACGTGCCCGCAGCCGATGCCGTCGCCGTGGCCGGTGGCCGCCTCGAACAGCCACGCCTCCAAAGGCGAAGGACGGCAGGCCGGCGGGGCTTCGTGGATCGTCGCGCGAACCGAGCGGTTGGCGAGCGCGGCGGGCAGATCGTCGGCGAGCCGCAGCCGGCGAATCCAGTGGGTGCAGCAGTCCGGCGCGGGGCGGGACGGCGGTCGAAGCGTCTGGGTCATCCCGGTGGTCTCGAACGGCGGATCGTCGCGAATCGAAGGGGCGCGTCAAGCGCCCGACCGGCGGAGAGCGCCGAGGCACTGGCGACGGGCCGGGCCATGGTGCGGTTCGCCTTCGGCGCGGACAGCGTCGCGCTATATGCCGACGAACGTTAACCGGGTTTTCAGCGACCGGTGTAAACCGGCGCTCGTCCGTCGAGAAAGGCCCGCGTCCCGATCCGAAAATCGTCGCTGGCGGCGACCAACCCGAAATGATCCGCGCCCAGCCGCGCTGACTCCTCGAGCGACATGTTCGAGCCGCGATGCAGCATTTCCCAGGTCAGCCGAACGGCGGTGGGCGATCGCGCCAGCAACTCGCGCGCCAGCGCTTCGGCGGCGGCGAGCAGTTCGTCGGGTTCCACCACGCCGTGGACCAGGCCGATGTTCAGCGCCTCGTCGGCGTCGAGGATTCGGCCCCGCACCAACAGTTCGGCGGCCCGCCCGCGCCCGACCAGTCGCGGCAGGCGCGTCGTGCCCCCGAACCCGGCGACCGCGCCGATTTTGACTTCGGGATGGCCGAGCCGGGCGCTTTTCGCCGCCAACCGCAGCCAGCACGCCTCCGCCAGCTCCAAGCCGCCGCCGAGCGCATAGCCGTCGATGGCGGCGATCACCGGCTTGCCCAGCGTCTCGATCCGCTCGTTGACCGCGATCCCTAGCCGGGCGAACTCCCGCACGGCGAGCGGCGAAGCCTGCCGCAGATAGGCGATGTCGGCGCCGGCGCAAAAGGCTTTCCCGCCGCCGGCGACGATGACGGCTTTGACCGCCCCATCCTCTCGAATCCGGTCGAGCAGCGCCGCCAGAGCTTGCAGCAGGTCCGGATTCAACGCGTTCAGCGCTTCCGGGCGGTTGAGGGTGATCCGGGCGATGCCGGCGGTTTGCTGGTGCAGCACGGTGTCGGTCGAGGACATGGGCGCTCCGGGTGCGGGTGACGAGGCGGAAAGCGGGGTAACACCGGGGCCAGGATAGCCCCTTTCCGGAGGCTAAAAGATGAGAAATCGGCCGGCCGGCCATGCGCTACGCGCACGTCAGACCTCCGCCGCCGTCACGCGCGCTTCCTCCAAAATCCACTCGCCGACCTCGCGGACTTCGTCGCGGGGTTCGGCGTCGGCCTGGAGCAGCCAATAACAATACTCGGCGTCCGCCAGCCGGCGCGGCGCGGCGAGAACCGCCAAGCGCCGATCCGCCAACAAGGGTTGAATCAACTCCAGACGGCCGATGGCGATGCCCTGGCCGCCGGCCGCCGCCTGAATCAGTTGATCGTACTGGTTGAAGCGCTGCACGCCGCGCGACCTGGGGTTCTCCCAGCCCATCGCCCGAAGCCACTCGCCCCATTGCAGGCCGGGTCGGCGCGGATCCTCGAACTCCAGCAAATATTCGCCCGCCAGATCGGCGGCCGAACGCAAAAGCCGCTTGCCCAGAGCGGGATGCGCCACCGGCGCCACGGTTTCCCCGAACAGCCGGAGCGCGCCTGGCGGAGCGGCCGCGCCGGGGCAGTAGCGAATGGCCAGATCGATGCCTTCGGCGTCGAGATCCAGCACGCGGTTGTCGGCGGCGAGACGGATTTCGATGCCGGGATGCGCCTGCTGGAACCCCGGCAGGCGCGGCAACAGCCACAATCCGGCCACGCCGACGCTGGCGGTGACGGTGACCGGCCGCCGCCGGCCACGCCCGGCGCCGATCACGCCCAAGACGTCCTGCAATTCCCGCACGGCACCATCGGCGCAGCGATACAGCCGCTCGCCGGCCGGAGTGAAGGCGATGGCGCGATGGCCGCGCACCAGCAGCTTGACGCCGAGCGCGTCTTCCAGCGCCCGGATCTGGCGGCTGACCGCCGATTGGGTCAGACAGAGATCTTCGGCCGCCCGCGTGATGCTCATGCGACGGCCGACCGCGACGAAGCCGCGAATCAAGTCCAGCGAGGGCAGGCGCGCCAGCGGCAACGGCATCTCACCCGCTCCCGGCCGAAAGCGATGAGCCGACCATCAAGTCTCGCCCTCCCAATAATCGACGGCGTCCGCGCAACGGCCGACGTGCGAAAACGTCCGAAGCGCCTTGTTTCCGCCCGGCGCGGCTCCCGCCATCACGAAAAACTTGCCGGAATCGGGACACAGGGCGATGTCTGGCTCC
The DNA here is from genome assembly GCA_037045685.1 of Candidatus Competibacter sp. Lineage (GTDB taxonomy): Bacteria > Pseudomonadota > Gammaproteobacteria > Competibacterales > Competibacteraceae > Competibacter_A. The sequence goes on along the minus strand of JBAOII010000008.1, from coordinate 75,663 downwards.
TCCATGGTCGAAACGCACCAGTATTTCAGGGGCCGCGCGGAACGGTTGACGATTTCGTGCGCGGCTTCCATTCCACCCGGGGGCAGGGCGACCACGTCCCCCGCCCGCAGCGGCTGCTCGCCGCCGGCAAGGCGCAGCACGCCTTCGCCCTCGATCACGAACACCATTTCCTCGTTGACGAGGTGCGCGTGAAACGGCCACGCGCTTTTGCCGGGCGGCACCACGGTCAGGCGGCAACCGAGCTTGCGCGCCCCGGCGCGCGGTCCGACCTGCACCATGTCCGCCGCGAACCGCTCGCCGTGGCGCTGCGGCCGCAACTCCCGCTCCAGTTCGTCGATGTTGATGACCCGTTTCATCGGCATCTCTCCCGTTCGATCGAGGTATCGCGCGCCGCCTTCGCGGCATCTCGATTTAAAGCCGGCCATCGCCGGTTATCAAGCGAGCAAATGGCCGCTTTCGCATGCGCCAGACGCATGGGAGCATGAAAACATCGCGGTTGAGCGGACCGGCAAACTCGCCGTTCAATGAAAGTCCCATCCACGGAGAGTTTGCCATGCCTCAGCCCGCGCACCCCTTCAAGCTGTACGCCGACCCGCGCTCGGGCAACTGCTTCAAGGTCTGGCTGATGCTGGGCCTGCTCGATTTGCCCTTTCGGTGGGTGTCGGTCGATGTTCTCGAACGGGAAACGCGCACCGCCGAATTTTTGCGGATGAACCCGCAGGGCACGGTGCCGGTCCTGCAGTTGAGTTCCGGCGAAAACCTGCGCGAGTCGAACGCGATCCTCTGCTATCTGGCGCAGTGGGATCCCGCCCTGTTGCCGCGCGAGCCTTTGGGCCAAGCGCGGGTGTTGCAATGGCTGTTCTTCGAGCAAAACAGCCACGAGCCGAACCTGGCGGGGGCGCATTTCATGACCCGCTATCTGGGCCGTGCCCCGGACGATCCGGAAATCGCGGGACGCATCGAGCGCGGCTATCGCGCGGTGGCCGTGATGGAGCGACGGCTGGCGAGGCACGATTATCTGGCGGGCGAGACGCTGACGGTCGCCGACATTTCCCTCTACCCCTATACCCAAACCGCCCCCGACGCCGGCTTCAACCTCGGGCGATTTCCGGGAATTCGCGCTTGGCTGACGCGGCTGGAAGCCCGGCCCCGCTGGCTGACGATGGCGGCGCTGGCCGCGTCTCACGGCTCCCTTCTGGGCTGGAGCAAGCGAGTGTTGCACGGCGCGTGATCCCGCCATGCAGCTAAGGCCGCCGCATCGCGGCGCGCGGGGCCTCGCGGAAACCGAAACCGGGGCGCGCGACCGGGCAGTTTGTGATTTCGAGAATCGTTTGTCGCTCCATTTCCGGAATTGTCCGACGCGCCGTGAGGGCGTCGCTTCGGTCCGGGCAAGCCGACGCCTATCGGGGGCAAACCGCCGCAGGCGACCCGGCGCCGCCACCCGGTTCGGAAACTCGCGCCCCGCCGTTATTACGTAACACGTAAATTATCTGCAAAGCCGTGATCGAAACGCTTCCGCTAACCCGCTTTATCGGAAGCGTCCGCCCGCCCTCCCGGCCACGCCGGGCTTCCGCCCCGCCAGCCGGGTGTCAGCTCCGGCTTACCCCTTCCCTGGGGAAAAAATACGGTTTAACTCCTTCCGATTCCGGTTTAACTCCTTCCCTCATTCCGAGTTGACCGCTTCGATCATCGCAACTGATAAGACACCAGCCTGACGACCTTCTGTTCCTCGGTTCCTGACGACGCCTCCTGTCCGGTGAGTTCCGATTTCACGGTACGGCGGATGGACGGCGCGTACCAGGACACGTCGGTGCTAAAGGTGCGGTTAGCGCCGTCCACGATTTCGGTTTTGAGCACGATCTTGAAGGCCTCGAACGAGCCGGGGGGCACGTCGACGCGCTCCCAGCCTTCCACCGAGCCGCTCACCTTGAATTCCCGCTGGCGCTGGGTCTTGGTGTTGAGTTCGATGGAGGTGGCATTCCACCGCTTGCCGACAACGAGCGGAAAATCGAGATACCTCAAGGCGGGGGTAAAAGAGACGCCCTCTTGTGGAGTGGCCCCCGATCCCAGGAAATTCCAGGCGCGATCGTAATAGGTCTGCCGCGTGGCGCCGCCCTTGACCGGGGTGACCGCGACCGTGACGCGATCCCCGTCTATCGCCGTGACCTCCCGGAGGGTCTGATAGGCCGCCTGACCGTTGCCGAGTGTTTCGCTTTCGTAGGTGTAGCGATCGCCGACCTGGATGGTGGGCAATTCGATGGCTCGGGTGGTCGGCGCTGCCCCGCGATTGCCGCTATCCGCGGGAGATGTGGCTAAGGCTACCGTGGGCGAGGCTTCCCTGGGATAGCGGTAAATGGTCTTGTCCTGACCGACATTGATGATGAGCGGCGTTTGGTGAAAGCCGATTTGTTGGCCGACCCGCTCGGTGATGAGCTTGGCATACGCACCTAATTCGGTGGTGGCGACGAGTCCATCGCCGTCCTGATCCACGTCCTTGGGATGCCGCAAGCCCTCCAGCAGGGAATAGGCGAACAGGCCCCGCCCCTGGTAGCCTTCCAGCGCTTCCTGCATGGGCGCCGCCGAGGCATAGACGTGCAAGCCCATCCGTCGGGCGAACAGTCGGATTCGGGCGTCGTAGATCGCTTTCAGGGTCTGATCGACCCCGCCGGCGTGGCAGGTGTCGAAGATGAAGAGCTGGTTGAGGGCCTTGATGTCCCGCGAGGCGTCCATGATTTCGCTGGCGCTGATGCCCTGGTCCGGTCCGAAACTGCCATCGTAGTCGTGGGTGACCATGTAATATTGACCGTTCCACAGCAGGCCGTGGCTGGCGATGAAGACGACCAGTTGATCGCTGGGATGCAGCGTGCCGGCCAGTTCTCGCAGGCGTTTCAAGATCTGTTCGCGGGTGACGCCGCCCTCGGTGATTCCATCGACCAGCAGTTCGACATGGACTTTGGGAGGTTGGTACAGGCTCTTCATGCGCGCCGACAGCGCCTTGGTGATATCGAGCACGTCCTTGGCCGCCAGGGGCAGGTTGACGTCTTTTAGCCGGTATTGCCCGATGCCGATCCCCACGATGTAGAGATCGGGGTCCTTCGGGGGCGCGTCGAACTGGAACGACGCGGTCTGGGTGATGCCCTGGACGCTGTTTTGCCGGTTGTAGGCGATGAGGCTGACCTCGTTTTCTCCGGCCACCGCCTGGATTGCCGCCGTGCCTTCATGAATGTCCTTGCCGGGAGCGTCCACGCGCACCGTCCGCACCAGCTTTTGGTTGTGGAAGAGGCGGACTTCGCCGATGCCGCCGCCCTGGCCCTGGATGCGGTACTTGATCTCGGTAGTTCCCTGGGACGGTTGAACGGTCGTAGCGACGATCTCGGCGCTGGGCGGTGGGTTGGATAAGGCGTCTTCGATGGTGGTCCCGCCGGCCTGTTGGATGTCCCGCCCACGCAGCTTGTCGATTACCAGGTCCGGGCGGTAAAAGGCGTCGTAGAGTTGGTCGGCGGTGTAGATGGCGCTGCCGCGCCGCATGTTGACGTACTGATGGCCCTTCTCGGACGAGCTGTAGTAGCCTTCGGGCGTGATCGCCAGCCAGTCGTCGCCATCGGCGAAAACCGCGAGAGCGACCAGCGGTTTGCCCGTGGCTGCGTCCCAGATTCCAGCGGAGTTGGCAACATATTTGCTGTCAGATGAAACAACCCCACCAAGGAAACCATCTCCCTTAGAGATAGCGATGGTTTTGCTTACTTCGCCTTTGATTGCATCAATATGAACAATAGCATCCCATCCGGCCTCAATAATTTTTTTGCTATCCGCTGACCATTGAATAGCTCCATCATAATGATAGGGTGGTTGTACTGAAAAATCTTTTTTCTGGGTAGAAATAGAATAAACTGAATAAATAGCTGGAATTTTTTCAGATTCATGGCTTCCGCTGGATACAATAATACGGCTGTTATCAGGGCTGAAAGTAACTATACTTCCTGGTTCTCTAAGGCTAAGCCATTCTTGACTCAAAGGGATTGCTGCTAATTCTTTCCCTGTAGCTACATCCCAAATCCGCAACATGCTCTTTGATGCTTCCTCTATGGAAGCCAGTCGGCTTTTGTCGATTGAAAGGACAGCCCCTACAAGTTCTGGCAACCTACCTGGCCGATGCCACTCTGGGCGAGTGAAACGGGTTTCCTCACCAGATTTTGTATTCCATAGACTTAATATGCCGTCGCTACTAATGGTAATCAGTATCGAGCCATCATGAGATACGGAAATCACCTTGATTTTCACAGGCTCATTAATCAATTTTCCACCGCGTTCCTGAGAGACTAATCGGTTAGATTGAAGACGTATCTCACTATAAATACCTATTTTTTCAACATCATATACTTTTACTTTTATTTCAGAATCATCGGGATTGATAGAATTATCACTAACTCCTTGTAGATAGAATGCAAATTTCCCATTACCGGACAGATAGCTTGCACTTACGGGTAATAACTGTGTCAGTGTCGCTGTACCTATATCAAACGCTACTGTGCTCTTTTCAGTTGTGTACAGAACTTTTCTTCTATCTGTTATGAATCCTAACACGCTAATGATTATAGACCTTGGATTTTTCTGAAACGAGCGAACCAGTGTGCCGCTTTGCGTCGCTACAATTACACCATCTTGAAGGGTTCCATCATAGTTTCCTCCCTCAGAGTTCTTCACAGCATAGAAATGCCTGCCCTTTCGGAAAAACCGAAAGGGTCCATAAATATCGTCAAATTGTCGAATTTTCTTGCCAGTAGATTGTTCCCATATGCCGGTGGCAGAATGTTCCCTAGTACCAATAGTGTAGCTATATGTTGCCACTATGTGCTGGCCGTCGGGCGAAATAGCTGCATTGGTAACACCACCGTCAATTTTTGGCTTAGCAAGCGGGTTATCCGGATAATATCTTATAATTGGTTCAGCTATCTTGATAACCTGTATAGGATTGCCAGTAGCAGTATCCCAAATCCGCACCGTACCATCGTGGCTTGCGGAAAATATGATAGAACTATCGGCAGTAAAACCAGCCATTGTCACAGGCCATTTGTGGCCGACAAATCTCCTGATTTCCTTTCCGGTTGCAAGTTCAATAAGCCTCAAAGAATTATCGCCTTGGCTATCTAGCTTGGTCGATTCATAATTATTATAAGAAGGCGCACAGAGTCCATATTGTTGATCTGATGAAAGTGTAATAATTGCCTTATCTTCGCAAAAGGGTATGGTTTTAGCTATCTTGCCTGCTTGAATATCCCAAATAGCCAAAAAACCTTTATTGCTAGCAAAAATATATCGATCATCTTCTGATAATGCTAGAGGCGCTAGAGGACGTAAACCACCCGACATCAAGCGGTAATTAACAGGTGGTTTATCATCATCAATGGAGTAAACAACGATAGAAGGATCATAACTATGACCCCAAAAGATGCGACGACCTTCATGGTCAAATTGTAGCCAATAATAGCCTTCGCCTTCTCCAATATAACTATCAGTAGGTGCTTCAAAATTATTAATATTTTGTCCAGTTTTGACATTCCAAAGCGCGAGACTACCACCGCCCGCCGTAGTAGCTAAATAGCGGTCATCTGGAGAAATCACCGCATTACCTATAGAAATAGTGGGCGGAACAAAAACCTCAATCGGTGGCCCCTTTTTATCAGGCCCTTGCTCGCCAATCCGCATAATCGTATCGGGATTGACCGCTTCAAGCCCCCGTTCCTGTCGAGACTCCGATCCTTCCGCGCAGGCTGGCGCACCTACCCAGACCAGCCACAGGAAGGCGAACGCGAACAGCGAAACGACTGATTGATGACCCATGATGATCTCCCTTCGGCTGATTCAGTGAGTCCTACCGCCTGATCTCATACTCGACCTTCACCAGCGACCACGTGACCTGCCGGTTGAAGCGGTCGCCGGTCCAGGGTTGCCACAGGGGTCGGGCCAGGGCGATCAGATAAGTCTCCGGCCGGGCGATCACCTGCAAATCCTTGTGCTGGCCCAGCAAGCCATCCAGCGGCACCGGGTCTTCGCTCACAATCGCCAGCAATTGACCCCGACCGACCGGCTCCCGGGCGAAAAACTGGAAGCCGTAATTGGCATCCGGAATCGTGATCGGCCGGTTGGCATAAATCCGGTTCTTCTTGCCCACCTTATCGCTGTACTCGTTCGGGAAAATCTGGGTGATCTGGCCCCGGGCGTTGAGGTCCAGCACTACCAGAGAAGCATCGCGGGGGCTGGTCACCCGGATTTGCATGACCTCCCCCAGACGGAAGGCCGCGCCGGGCAGGATTTCCAGTTTGGCTTGCACCGGGTTGTCGTGGGCCAGCAGTTCCGTGGTCAGTTCGGGAACCGGCATCGGCCGCGCCTCGAAGGCAAACACCGGCTGGCCCTGGTAGGCGGCGTCGATCTCCAGAGTCGGGGTCAGCCCCAGCCGGCAGTCCTGGCTCCGCCGCTGGCAATAGGCCGCCGATTCCTGGCGGACGTGATCCAGCAGTTCCGCGTAGCTCACCTCGCCGTTGCCGTTGCGGTCCGCCTGCCGGTCGCGCAGGCCGGCCAGGAAGCGCCGGGTGAACACTCCGCCGCGCGGTTCGGCCTCCTCATCCACCAGCGCGACCTGGGCGGCGGCGACCGCGCTCCACACCACCCGCTGGCGGTCGCCCTTCAGCAGGCTTTCCTCGTTGCGATGATCCGCCAAGGATTTGCTGAAATCGCGGGTCGGGCCGGCGGAACCCGGATCGAGGGTCTTGCGGGCGCGGGTAGCGCCGGGACCGAGCAAACCCCGGGTGACGGTGCCCGAATGACAGGAGTCGATGATCACGGTGGTTTGCCGGTCGGTCAGGCGGTCGAAGCGGGTCTTCAACTCGTCGTCGCCGATCATGTGGCGATACCCGCCCTGGCCGTCCGGCTCGGTGTCCACCCCGACCAGGGTCTCGTCCAGACCATCCGCCTCGTCGCCGTCGGCGTCCGCCATCTGGTAGCCGTGGCCGCTGAAGTAGAACAACACCCGGTCGCCGGGCTGGCTGCCCGCGATCAGCCACTGCTCCAGGGCGTTCAGGATGCCGGCGCGGGTGGCCTCGCCATCCAGCAGCACTTGAATCTGATCTGGGCGGTAGCCCAGGGCGTCGAGCGCGAACTGGCGCATGTCGCGCACGTCGGTGCTGGAACCTTCCAGCGGCCTGACGTGCGGATACTGGTCGATGCCGACCAGCAGGGCGCGATCCGCGCCGCCGGCCAGGCGGGTCGCGAACAGCCCCAGGATCAGGAGCAGGCCCAGCCGACGATAGCCGTTTCGATGCATTTTCCCTCTCCTCTTCAGGACCCGCCGCCCGGCGCGGTGTACAGGCCCAACACGCCCATCTGGTAGCTGCCCCAGTCGGTCTCTCGCAGGAGGCGATCCAGGGCCTCCGCCTCCGGCCGGCCGTGCAGGCCGCGCAACCGGGTCTGGAAAGCGGTCGGTTCCGTGGCGGTCACCACGGCGACCAGGTGATCGGCCCCGAACGGGGGGATGACCTTGATCGTGTCCAGCAGCTTGAAGGACTGGTCGGTCGGCACGGTCTTCGAATCTTTCGGATTCGCCGGGTAAAGCCACTGCACCGTGCCGTCCGCCGCCAGATTGAACAGCGTGAGATAGCCGTGGCGGTGACCGTCGAGCGTGACGGAAACGACGGTCCCTTCCCGATGCACGCCGTCGCCCGGCTCCAGCCGCAACCGCAGGCTGTGGGAGGCGCTCAGCGCCTTGACCGTGGCCAGCAGCCGCCATTTGGCGACCACTCGCCGCAGCACCGCCGCGTCCGCGATCTGGTGGGCGACCACGTCGCCCTGGCCGCTGAGGACCTGCTGTTTTCCAGCATCCCACACCAGGTCCGGCACCTGCCCGTCCGGCGCCGGTTCGACGCCGGGAACCTGGCCGAACAGCGCCTGGCGGTCGGGCTCCCCCAACCCCAGCACCCGCAGGCGCAAGGTGGGCGGCGCCGGCAAGCGGTCGGCCGGCCGCTCGGCCGCCGGCAGGATCGCCCGGTGCGAGTCGGCCAGCGGTTGCAGCGTCGGATGCTGGCGGGCCTCGGCGACCATCCGCACGGTTTCCTCGACGTAGCCGCGCAGTTCCTCCCGGCTCAGGGCGCGGTCGCGGTCGGCGTCCGCCGCGCCGCGCAGGGCCTGGGCGAAGGCCCAGCTCAGCGCGCCGCGCGGCTGGCCGTCGATGACGACCTCCGGGGTGGTTTCGTTTTCCCGGCTGGCGGCCAGGAAGGTGACGTGGGGCGGCGACGGTTCGCCGGGTTTGACCGGCGCGGCCGGCGGTGGCAGTTCGTCGTCCTGGATCGGGCCGTAGTCGCCGATGGTGCGGCTGCCCAGAAAGGCCGCCCGGGGGTCGATGGAGCGGGTCAGCGTGCCCGAGTAGCAGGCGTCGGCGACGAAGATGATATTGAGCGGACTGGCGGCACGAAACCACTGGTCGAGTTCGTCGTCCACGATGCGCTGGCCGTTGCCCGGCCGGGTTTCCCGGAAGCCGCCGAGCAGCAGGGCTTCGTCCTTGCCGTCGGCCTCGCTGCCGCGCACCTGCTCCGGTTCCTGACCGCCGTGGCCGGCATAGGTGAAGATCAGGGTATCGCCGGGTTTGGCCTTGGCGACCTGCCGGTTCCAGCCCTCCCGGATGGCCTCGCGGGTCGCCTGCTCGTCCAGCAGCAGCACGATGTCGGTGTCCTGAACTCCCGCCGCGATCAGGGCCGCCCGGATGTCGCGGGCGTCGTTGACCGCGCCCTTGAGAGGCGGTTTGTAGCGGTACTGGTCGATGCCCACCACCAGCCCCAGCGTCGCCGCCGGCGCCGGCAGGGCCAGCAGCCCGCCCAGCAGGCCAGCCAGCAGGACGTAACGTAACCGTCCACTCCCCTCGCCCGTTCGCGGGAGTGAGGTTGGGGGTGAGGGTCGTCGGGTCTTCGCGATCATGGTTCGGTTCCTCGACGCTCAATGCCGGCGCAGTTCCACCCGCCGCTGCAGCCGGTAGAGTTCGTCCTGGGAATAGGCCTGGGGGTCATCCACGGTCAGGGGTTCCGCTTCGCCCCGGCCCTCGGTGTGGATGGCGCCGGCATAACGCTGGGCCAGCAGGAACCGTTTCACCGCCTCGGCCCGCCGTTGCGACAGCGCGAGGTTGTAGGCGTCCTCACCCCGGGGATCGGTGTGGCCGATCAGGGTGATCTCCCGCTGGCCCTGGCGGGTCAGGAAGTCCAACAGGTCGGCGGCGGCAGCCTGGCCCTTGGCGTCGAAGGCGGTGGCGTCGTACTCGAAGGTGATCGGCAGGGCCACCCGTTCCGGCACGAAGCCGCGAATGCTCGTGGCCGCCAGACCCGCCGGCTCGCCGGTGGAGCGGTTGGTCGGGGTGGGCGGGTAGCGGTCGGCCAGCAGGCGGCTGCGCTCGGCTTTTTTGTAGAGGGCGCCGATCAGCGCCGGGGCAGGCGGATCGGGGGTGGCGCTCCGATCCGCGATGATTTCCAGGGCCTCCTGGTAGTCCACCGCAGCCTGGTAATCGTCGCGTCGGTCGTGGCGCAGGTCGCCGCGCATGGCGAGCCCTTGCCACGAGCGGGCGTAGCTCAGGGCGCGGTCGAGCGATTCGGCGACATCGGCACCGGGGTCTTGCCGGAGCCGGGCCTGAATCTGGCGCAGATATTCGTTGCTCGCCCGCTGGCCCAGCCTGGCCCGGAAGGCGTCGTCGCAATCCGGGGTGTTGCGAGCTTCCTGGTAGAGGGTTTCCAGGGTAGCGAGGTCGGCGTCTTTCGCCCGTTGGTAGATCGCCTGGCAGTCGGACCAGGCCGGACCGGCGAGCGCCATGCCCAACAGGACCAGGGGTAGCCGCATTCGGATCAGCATGGGACTTTTCTCCATTCTTATCGAGGTGATTCGGTGGGCTTCGGGGCGAATTCCACCAGCAGCCGCCGGTCGGGGGGCGGGCGCAACCCGTGATCGGCCAGCAGCGCCGCCAGCCCCGGTGGCGGTGGGTCGGGCAATAGAACGTCGATCAGCCAGCGTTCGGCCTGCTGGACCGGCCGGACGGCAATCCCCAGCCGGTTCAGGGACTCGGCCAGGGCGCGAGCGGCGGCGGCGGGTTGATCGGTGCGGACCACCGTGGGCAGCCGGAACTGCTTGATCCTGGGCGGAGGTTGCAACCCTGGACCAGTTCCCGGCGACGGCAGGTCCGGCGTCCGCAGCAATGGGAGGAGGGCGATGCTCGCCAGCCCCGCCGCCAGCCCCGCCAGCAGGGCCGGGCGTCGCCACCCGGGCCGGATCGGCGCGGGGGGCCGAGCTTCGTGCTGGAGCTGGAATCGTAGTCGCTCCCGGCCCCGGATCAGGTCGGCGTCGGCCAGTTCGCCGACGAGCCGGCTCTGTCGCCGCAGCACGGCCTGGCGCAGGATTTCAGCTTCCTGGCGGGTGCGGGAATCGGCCTCGGGCGCGGGCCGGCCGGTCAGCAGGGCCAGCCAGTCGTCGTCATCCAGTTCGGGGGGACGCTGAGATTTGTCGGTCATCGCCATCGGTGAAATACCGGAGTTGATGATAGAGTCACGCGGGGCGGAGCGTATTCATATGGGGTAAAGACGGCGGCGCTGGCGCCCTGTCAGGTTCTTCGCGAAAATATTTTTTCGGTCGGGGACGAGAAGGAACCTGACGAATGCTACCCGCTTCCGTCTTGCGGGAAAATGAGGCTGGCCGTGCCGGTCGGGGCGCACAGCCGGTTGGTGAGGAGGAGACAGGCTGATGCACGATGCGCGTTTGAGGTGGCGCTGGCTGTGGCTGCTGCTGCTGCTGCTGCTGTGGCCGGCGCTGGCGCTGGCCGAGCCGCGCACGGCGCTGGTGGTGGGCAATGCCGGCTACCGCGACAGCCCGCTGAACAATCCGGTCAACGACGCCCGCGACGTGGCCGAGGCATTGCGGGCGATGGGTTTCGAGGTCATCCAGCGGGAAAACCTGGACAAGCGCGGCTTCGACGCGGCGGTGAGCAACTTCGCCCGTCAACTCCAGCAACGGGGCGGTGTCGGACTGTTCTACTACTCCGGCCACGGCGCGCAGGTGCGGGGCGAAAACTACCTGATCCCGGTGAACGCCGCCATCCAGAGCGAAGCGGACGTGGAATACGAAGCGGTCAACGCCGGGCGGGTGCTGCGCAACATGGAACAGGCCGGCAACGGGCTGAACATCGTGGTGTTGGACGCCTGCCGCAACAACCCCTACCGGGGCTGGTACCGGAGCGAAGGGAACAAGGGCCTGGCGCGGATGGACGCGCCGACCGGGAGCATCATCGCCTACGCCACCGCGCCGGGGACGGTAGCGGCGGACGGCGCGGGCCGTAACAGCCCCTACACCGCCCAGTTGCTGCCCGCGATGCGCGCGCCGGGGTTGGGCATCGAGCAGTTGTTCAAGCAGGTGCGGATTCAGGTCGCCAAGGCCACCGACAACCGGCAGGTGCCGTGGGAATCGTCCTCGCTGATGGGGGATTTCTTCTTCGTGCCACCGGCATTGCCCGCGCCGCCCGCACCGACGCCGGGGCCAGTCGCCGGGACGAGTGTGCCGAGTCCCTCCCGGCCAGCGGTTCCCCAGGAAGCGCCCGCCGAAGGGAGCCGCCCGCAACCGGGCCAAGTCTTCCGGGACACGCTGAGCGACGGCACGCGGGGGCCGGCCATGGTGGTGATCCCGGCGGGGGAATTCTGGATGGGCAGTCCCGACAACGAGAAGGGTCGAAACAGTGACGAGCGCCAACATATGGTGAGGATTGGGAAGTCTTTTGCTATTGGCCAATACGAAGTGACCTTTGACGAATACGACCGATTCTGCGCCGCGACGGGGCAGGAGAACCTGGGTGATAATGGTTGGGGCCGGGGTACGCGACCGGTAATCAATGTGAATTGGAACGACGCAATCGCGTATGCCGAGTGGCTCTCCCGGCAAACCGGCCAGCAGTACCGCCTCCCGACGGAAGCGGAATGGGAATATGCCTGCCGGGGTGGGATCGAGGGAGAGCGTTACTGTGGAGGGAACGAGGTCGACCGGGTTGCTTGGTACGGCGGCAACAGCGGCGGAAAGATGCAGCCGGTGGGTCAAAAGGCGGCGAACCGGTTTGACCTGTATGACATGAGTGGCAATGTCTGTGAATGGACCTGTTCGCTATACGACAAGGATTACGGTGGCGCGGAGCAGAAATGTACTACAGATACAGGCGGCACCCGCGCGGTGCGGGGCGGCGCCTGGGGCTACTCGCCCGCAGTGGTGCGTTCCGCCCTCCGCAACTGGGGCGACGACCTCGCCCACCGCAACCTCAACTGGGGCTTCCGTCTCGCCAGATCCTTATAACACTTTGATCCTTTACCGCGCGCGCAGCGCGCGTTCTTTAAATTCCGCGCGATTTTTTAGGTGGAGTGATCCACAAGGATAGCTGAAATGCTGTATTTTTTGTCCAAACCCAGCAAGGCCATCGGTTAGCGTTCTGGAGGTCCAGTGATGAACAAACACGATTTTGTCACCATTGATGCAGACATCATGCACGGCGTTCCCGTCTTCAAAGGTACCCGCGTCCCGATAGAAACCTTGTTTGATTATTTGGCGACCGGCGACAGTATTGACGAGTTTCTGGATGATTTCCCGACAGTGCCTAAACCACTCGTTGAAATGGCGCTGGAGTACTCCAAACAGACGCTGGCCGCATAAAGCCATGCGCATTCTATTGGACGAAAACGTACCCAGAAAGCTGAAACAGGCTTTCCCCAATTTTATCGTTGCGACGGTGGGAGAAATGGGATGGGCTGGCGTTAGGAATGGAGAACTGTTGAAACGGGCAGAAAATGTATTTGATGTGCTGATTACGGTTGATAAAGGCGTTCAGCATCAAAATTCCTTGGAGAGCAAGAACATCGCCTTAATCACGCTCATCGTTCGCTGGAACAAGCTACAGTACTTATTGCCGCTGGTTCCCCAAATCCTGCAAGCTCTAGCCAATATCCGTCCAGGACAAATCGTCAATATCTCTTAAGAATCTGTCTGGCAAAAAACTACGGTGTTATAGGGTCGAACCATCCCAACGCACCGCACAGGCTGGTCAGCCTTAGGGTCGCGTTTCAGCCGGACTCAGTTCACGCGCCACCCGAAACCCGATATCCCGACCGCCCCGGTCGGCGGGCCGGGGTTCGCCGCCGCTCCCGGTGTCCCCGCGCAGCACGCGCCGGCCGCAGTCGCCACCGTCTTCTTCGCCCCGAGGCGCTTGATGGAGCGGCATCGCGGCCGGATCGTTGCCGGCGCAATCCGCCACCCATTCCCAACCAATTCGCCCGCCCTTGCCAACTCCCGCCTGCCCGGCATAGACCCACTCGGCCTCGCTGGGCAGGCGGTAACGCTGGCCGGTTTGTTGCGACAACCACTCGACATAGGCTTGCGCCTCATACCAGGTGATGGAAGTCACCGGGTGCGCGGCCCGTTCCTCGGGGCGCAGACCACCGTCGTAAGGCAACGAGCGGTCGGTTTGCCGCGCAAAGAACTCGTAATCGGCGAAGGTCACCGGCTGGGCAGCCAAGGCGAACGGCTGGATTGCCACCGTGCGTCCCGGTTGGCTATGTGCGCCGGGAAGCACCAGCGTTCCGGCGGGCACCCTGACCAGGACCGGCGCGAATTGCCCTTCGCCCAGTGGATCACGCAACACTGACGGCGCGGCGGGCGATAACGCGGGTTGCGAGGAAGGCGTCGGCGGGGGCGGCGGTCGAGACCCGGACGGTTCGGCCACCGGGCGGGCCTTGGCATCCGTTACCGGTGTCCCCGTGGGAGGCGCTGCCACGAGTGAGGGCGTAGCCGTGCCAGCCGGCGACGGCCGGTCGGCTGCGGGTGGCGTGGGAGAAGGCGTTGCAACCGGCGGCGCTGGCGCGACAGAAGGTTTGGCGACCGGCGGCGCGGCGGGCGGCGGGCGGTCTGCGACAACCGGCAGGGCGGGCGAAGACGCGGGAGCAGGTTTGGTGACCGGTGGTTCCGGCGCGGGCGGAACGGCGGCGGGGACCGCTGACGGGGGTTGGTCGGCTACCGGCGGCGTGGGAGAGACGCCGGCATCGGTCGGAGCTTGGGGGGGCACGGCCGGCTCAGGTTCGGCGGGTGCCGGTGGGGCGGCGGGTGCCATCGCGGCCTCCGGCGGGTTCCCCGGCTCCACGTTCTCCACGGGTTCGGCCGGCTTCGGCGCGGTAGCCAGTTCGACCAGGGGAGTCGAGGTATCGGCCGGCGGCGGGGCCTCCTGGCGCAGCAGCCCTGTGTACAACCCAAGCGCGGCGGCGGCCAACCCGGCTATCGTGATCAGCGGGTAAATCCAGCGGCGTCGGGTCCGGCCTACGACCCTCGCCCCCGACTCCTCGCCCGGCGGGAGAGGGGAGTGGGGCGGCTCCTCCACCAGCGGGCGAGGGAAGTCAGGCGGTTTGCCGCTCGTTGATTGCACGCTTTCCTCGGGCAACGCCGCCAGTGCGCCATCCAGCACCGCGCGGATCGGCTCGGCGGATTTGGGGCGATCTTCCTTGCGCGGGGCCAGCAGCGCCACAACCAGGTCGTACAGCGACTGCGCCAGCGTCGTCCTGCTGTGTTGGTCGGGTCCGAAAGTGGCGTCCCCGACCAGCCGCGCCCAAACCTCGCGCTTAAACTGCTTTTTTTCCTCGTCGCTCAATCCACCTAGGTTTTGGCCTTCCCGACTGGCGCCTTCGTGGCCGACGCGCTCCAGCATCTTCTCGATCTCGCTCTGGGAATCGAGGGTCCTTTGGCCGGTGAACAGGGCGAACAGGATCAGCCCCAGCGCGTAATAGTCGGTACGGTAATCGATGTCGTAGACCGGCTGCCCGTCCTGATAGCGGGCCGGCAAGCGTTGTTCCGGGGCCATGGCCGTCGGGGTGCCGGCAAACGAGACGGTGCCTTCATCCCGGTGCGGCTTGAGGGTGCCAAAATCGGCCAGCTTCAGGCATCGGCCGTCGTCGCCGACCAGCACGTTGCCGAATTTGAGATCGCGGTAGACGAGGTTGTGCGCGTGGACGGTCGTCAGTCCGGCCAGGATTTGCCGTGCCCAGTCCAGCACGAGGCGCGGGGCGAGGGGTTGCGGTGCCTGTTTCAACCACTGGTCCAGGTTCGCCCGCAACAATTCCAGTACCAGCGCCGGCTGGCCGTCTACTTCACCATGGTCCAGCAGCTTGACGATGTGCGCGGCTTCATCGTCGCGTAACTGGCTGAGAAAGTCGATCTCCCGTTCCAGGTGCGCGCGCCATTGCGGGCCGAATGCGGGATCGACCCGCGTCATCCGGTCGGTTTTAACGAGCTTGATCGCTACCGGGCGACCGTCGGGGTCCCTGGCCGCCCATACCGCGCCATAACCGCTGGAGCCGGAATCGATGCGTTCGCCCAGCCGGTAGCGGCGTTGATTGATGAGCAGGGTATCGCCGTTTTGCATGGTTTAGTTGGAGTAATCGTGTCTGACCGATTTTATTGTTTTACCAAAAATTTATACGGCTACCGCAATAAATCACTTGGATCAACACTGATGCCATCCTTCCTCACCTCAAAATGAAGATGAGGATTAATAATCCCACCAGTCCGTCCAACGTAGCCGATGATATCACCCGCACTAACTGGTATTCTGACTAATTCTTCATCAGCGTTGCCAAAATCTTTAGGAACTCCAGCTACTTTAGCCACAGCTTCTGATAGGCCCATTATATGCATGAAGATATAGGTGTAACCACTATTCCCAATCAATTTAATAAGCCGACCAGTACCGCCGTTTTTGCTCTCCTTACCTTGTGAAGTAAAAACATCTGTTCCGCTATAGCTAACGATATTACCATTCTCTGGGGCAACAATTGGTGTGCCATAGTGAGCATAAATGTCGATCCCTTGATGTGGCCGACCGCAACCCTTCGGTAATTTGATGGTGGGACGACAGGCATAATAACCCGGTTCCTGGTTTTTATTGACCTTTTCCTGGTTCTTATATAAGGTATAAGAAAAATCTGGCCTTGGCGTAGGCCATTCATAGTACCAGTCGGATTGCTTGGCAATCACATAATCCCCAGGGGTTCTTGGAGCTGTACTTTTGGTGTCTCCAGTAAATTTTTTCTGAGCACCTTTGATGGGAAAAGTTATTACAAAGCTATGTCCTCCGCTGTAAACTTTGCTCTCGTAGTCCATTATATTTTCCGGACTAGAGAAAACCGTAGTATGACCTAACAAAAAAACAATTAAAATGATCGCCGAAACAACTAAAGGCAGAGGCGCTAATGGATATTTATTAATTTTTTTTAGTCTTTTCATCACTGTTAATCCGCTTTTTTATTATGGGGAACCCCGACAAATCCAGCGTCTATTCACCCAACCGGTTGTACCATCTTGCATTCGCACACGGTACCAAGGCTCTTGCACCTCAAATACCGTGAGAATGGTATTTTCACCCATCCGTAAGATTTCAGGATAGGTAGCGCCAGGACCTGTTCTCAACGAAAGAAAATTATCGCCCCTCGGGTTGAGTTTGCAGACATAACCCATATCCTGGAACGCCGGCTTGTCTGGTGATCGGACGACCGGCGGGGGCGCTTCCGGTATGACCGGCGGTGGGGACGGCGGCGGTTGCAACCGCGCCCGGGCCATCTCCGCAAACTGGCCTGCCGGATACTTCTTCAAATACGCCTGAAAACACGCCGCCGTTCCACACCGCTCCGCCGATTGCCAGAGAGTCTGGTCGTCGCTCGGCGATTCTGCTGGCGGTGCTGTTGGTGGTGTTGCGGGCGGCGTGGCGGCTAGCGTTCCCGGGGGTGATCCCGCCAGATAATACTTGCCCCGCAAGTCGCCTTCCTTGTACGGTACCTGGTAGCCGTTGCTGGCCCGTTCCACCGCCTCCGCGATCCGGTCGAAGGCGTCCTCCAGGTCCAGCCCCGGCTGGGGCAGCACTTTCAGCAAATGTTGCGTGAACAGCCCGTTCGGTTCCCCCGGCCGGTCGTCGGCGGTCTGGCCGGGACCGGCCGCGTACAACACCAGCGTGCCCCGCCCGGCGTCCACCCGCCCCAGGCCCTTGCCGCCCTTCTGCGTGGCAAACGGGTTGTCGCGGCAGGCGTCCAGAATCACCAGGCTCACCGCGTCGCGCGGCCGTTCCCCCAGCTTTTCCAAAATGTCATTCACGCCGACGCCATAGGCCACGATGTCTTCCTGCCCGGTGACCTTGGCATCGACCGGAATCAGGTAGCTGGCGCGGTAGCGGTCCTGCATCCCGTGCCCGGAGTAGTAGAACAGCACCGTGCCTTCCCGCCCCTTCACCTCCTCCAGGTAGCGGTTGACTTCCCGCCGCATCGGGATCGCCGCGAGGTCCTCGTGCAGCGTGACCTCGAATCCCAGGCCGCGAAGCTGGTCGGCCACCGCCCGCGCGTCGTTGAGGGTGTTGACCAAGGGACGCTCGTTCAGGTAGCGGGCGTTGCCGACCACCAGCGCCAGCCGCTCGGCGGTCCAGCCCGCCGGGGCGAATCCAATCCAGGCCAGCAACAGCCCAGCTTTTAGCGTGCGTTGCATCAAGGCTCTCCGCGTTCTCTCCCAGCGCGAGAGGGGTGTTCCTTCCGGCCGCTCAAGGCTCCACTACCACGAAGGTGGTCGCCGTATGCGCCAAGGCGGGCGACGGCTCGCGCAGCACCACCGCCAGGTCCTTGGCGATAGCCTTGGCGTCGCCCCACGGCTGATAAACGTGTTGCTGAAAATTATAACCGCCGGCGTACACCGGCTGGCCGTCGGTGCGGCAGATGCCGATCAGCGCCTCTACCCCGACCGGCCCGCTCAGTTGATAGTCCACCGGCGCCGCATCGCCGGGAATGGTGACCGTTTCCCCGGCGCGGATGCGGTTGTCTTGCTGGTAGCGGTTGGGAAACAGCACGTAGACCTGGCCGGAGGTGCCCACGTCCAGCAGGGTCAGCCGGCAATCCCGCTCGGCGGTGGCCATCACCCGAACCTTGGCGCCCAGCGGGTAAACCAGCTTCTCGGTGCGCAAATGCAGGTCGAACGGCTCGGGCCTGGCGTCGCCGGCTGGCTGGACGCCGCTGGGGGCGAACGTACCGGTGGTGGCTGCAGCCGGCCGCGCCGGCGGCGGGGTCTGCCCGGCCAGCGCCGGCGGCACCACGCGGATGACCTCCTCGTATTCGGCCCAGCGGTCGCCGTGCCGCTCGCGCAGCGTCACCGTCAGATCCTTGGCCACGGCCGGGGCCAGCGCCTTCAGCGCCTGGTAGGGACCGGCCGGTTCGGCGCTGTCGTCGGCGAACAGCGGTTGCTGGCCCTGGGTGGCGATCACCTTGATCAGTTCGGCGCCGGCCGGGCCTTGCACCTGGAAAGCGAAGTTCGCTCGGGGGTCGGGGATTTGCACGACCTGACCGGCCGCTACCCGGTTGTCCCGCTGGAAACGGTTAGGGAAGATGATGTGCACCTTGCCGGAGGTGCCGACGTCCAGGACGGTCACGTAGGCGTCCTGGTCGATCTTGACGTTGAGCGCCACGCGCTCGCCGAACACGTAGGTCTTATCAGGGTGGTCCACCCAGGCGGTGACCTTGAGACCGCTTTGCGGCGCGGCCAGGTCGGCCAGCGGACGCTGGACCGGGGTCAGGTCCTTGCCGGCGGTCTCTTCGGTCGTGGCGGGCGGAGCTGGCGGGGCGCCGGCCGGCGCGGTCAGATCGGCGCGACTGGCGAGGCTGGCCAGCGCCAATACGGCGCCCAAGGTGTAGGCGGTGAGAGTCAGCGATGAGGTGTTCATGGGGAGTGTTCCTGTCGGTTAGTCGATGGATCGGTCCTGCATCTCCCGCCAAGGAGAGGGTCGGGGTTGAGTTCAACGGGCGGCGGTAGTCAGGTGGAGGGCTTCGCCCAGCCGGGTATCGCCGACGGCCACCGGGGTCTGCTGGCCGCCGCTGTCCCGCCGGACCACCTGCTGGGTCTCGGCGAACAGGTCCGCCAGCCGCGCGTTCCGGGTCTGGCTGAGTTGCTGTAACAAGCGGGTAACGAACAGCCCGCCGTCGGCCACTTCCAGCGCGTATTCATTTTCCTGGGCGGCAGCATAGACCAGACCCTTGACCGCGCTTTGGGCGCCGGTCAAGCCCCGGCTGCCGTCCACGCCGCCGGCCAAATCCTTGCGCAGCAGGGTCATGGCCTTCTGCTGCCAGCCGCCCGCCTTGGGGGGCCGCCCCAACTCGCCGCCGATAAAAAACTTGGTGCGGGCGTTGGTCAGCGACTTGCGCAGTCCGCCGCTGTGGCAGGCATCGACGAAGGCGATCGCTCGGTCGGTGGGCAAGAGGCCGACCCAGGCGGCGAACTCGTCGTCGCGCACCACGTGCTGGGCCGAGGGATAGGCGACTCCATGGGCGTCGTACATCACGAACACTTCATCCAGCCCGTCCGCCTCGTCGCCGTCGTCGTCCTCGATCGTCGAGCCGTGGCCGGAGAAGAAAATCAGCACCAGATCGCCCGGCTTGGCGCTGGCGCGCAGCCACTCCATTCCGGCGGCGAAATCGCGCTTGTAGGCGTTCTCCAGCACCTGGACCTGGTTTTGGGGGACGGCGAACAGCCGTTGCAGGGCGGCGGCGAAGTTGCGGGCGTCGGTGCCGGTCTTGGTCAGTTCGCCGACGTTGGCGCCCAGGGCCAGGAGGTAGACCCGACCGCCGCCGGCGTCGGCGGTGGCGGCTGGCACTCGCCAACCGCAGGGTCTGGGGCCGGCCGTCGGCGGTGATCTCGAAGGTCACCTTGGCCGTGGCCCAGTCGGCCGGGGCCAGCCGCTCCACCACCGCCAGATCCTTGCCCAGCGCGCCGGCGTCGCCATAAGTGAACTGCTTGGGCTGGGCCTCGGCGGTGCGGGTCCACACCAGGTAGACATCCTCCATGCCGGGCGGGCCGTCCACCCGGAAGGCGAAGGCGTCGTTGGGACCACCGGCGCCATAGCCGACCCCGCCCCGCACCCGTGGATCGCCGCCGTGGACGTTGGGATAGATGCGGCCGACCCGGCCCGAGGTGCCGACATCCCACAGGGTGACGTAGCCATCGGCGCTGCTGACGAAATCGAACCGGACCTCGTTGCCGATCGCCACCGTGTGCTGGTCGATGCGGATGTCGAGCTGCACCGGCGCGTCCGGGTTGGCGGGCACGACCTCCAGATCCTTGGTCTGGGCCGCCGCCAGCGGCGTCGCCAGCCACGCGGCGGCGGCCAGAGCGCGGAGCAGGGCTTTTGCGTCGTTCATCGGGGTCTCCTTGAGCCGCGCCTAGCGGGGTTTGAGGGTGTAGCGGATATGGGTTTCGGTGTAGAGATGCGGCGGCAGGGCAAAGAACCGGCTCAGATCGCCGCTGGCGAACAGCGCCGGGTAGTGGGTGGGGATCACCCACAAAGGATCGCCTTTATAGCTCAGCCCGCCAGCCTGGGACCGGGAGGTGTTGCTGGGCAGCACCGTCAGGATCGCCTTGACGGTTTCCTCGCCGGCCGGGCCTTGCAATTCCAGATAGCCGCTCTGGGGATAGCGGTAGATTCGGCCCGTTTCCACGAAGTTGTACGGCTCGCGCTCGTTCGGATAAATCCGCTGCACCGCGCCGCTGGAGGCGAAGTGATAGAGGCTGACGTAGCCCTTGACGCTGGCCTGGAAGTAGAAGGCGATGCGGCTGCCGATGCGGACCGCGTCGCCGTCGCTGGACTCGATCCAGGCGTGCAGCCGGGGGGCGTCCGGCGGAGTAGCTCCGGCGGGCGCGGCGGCCAGCGGCAGGTGCTTGGCCAGGAACGCCCGCGCGGCTTTCGCGAAAGCCTCTTCCTCGGCTTCCCGGTAGCGGAATTGCTCGGTGGCCAGGGTTTTGCCCTTGGCATCGGCCACGGTCAGCGTCACCGGCAGATAGTCCCCGCCGAGGGTGGCCGACTGGGCCGCGCCGACGCCGAGCCGGACAGTGTAGCGCGGCGGCGCCGGCTCCAGCGCCAGGTTCTTGGCCTGGCCTTCCGGCACGGCGGCGGGGGCGGGGGCGGCGTCCACCAGGAGGACGACGGCAGCTATCAGCCAGCAGCGCGCGCAGCAGGGTTTCGATGCGCGTCTGCTGGGCTGCGGGGGCGGTCGGCGTGGCCGGCGCGTCGGTGGCCAGCGCCACGGGGGTGGATTCACCGGGCGCGGGTTGCTTGGCCGGCGGATGCTGGAGCTGCGTCGCGCTGGGCGGGGTGGCTTCGGCGGGGACCAGCAGGTCGGCTTGGCCCGGGGCCGCGACCGCCAGCAGCGCCAGCAGGGCGGGAATCAGCAGGACAGGAAAGGGGCGAATCATCGGGGAAGCTCCTCAATACTCCACGGGCAGGTTCAGCACCGCGCCGTTCCAACTGTAGGGATTCTGCCGCGCCAGCACCGCACGCAGCCGTTGTTGCAGCTCGCCGCCGGTCAGGTTCAGTTCGGTCAGCGACCCGCGCTGGCGGATGTCGGCCGGCGCCAGCCAGCGCAGCGGTTGCTCGGTGGCCACCAGCAGATAGGTTTCGGTGCCGGGGGGCGGACTCACCTGGAAATCCACCGGGCTGTACGGCCCGGGAAAGGACAGGGTGCGGCCGCCGCCCGTCCACTGGTTGTCCAGCAGCCGACTGGTCCGGCCCGAGGTGTGGATGGCGTACAGGCTCAGGTAACTGTCGGCGGTGGCGCGCAGCTTCAGATTGAAGTAGTCGCCGATCCGGGGCGGCGGTCGCTCCGACCAGAGCCGGGCGGTGAAACCCGCCTCGCGGTTATCCAAATCGGCGGGCGCGGCGACCGGTTCGGGTCGGCCATACGGTTCGGGGCCGGGGCCGGGCGTGGCGCAGCCGGCCAGGAGCAGCAGCGCCGCCAGGCAAGCCGGCAGCGGGAGAAACGGGAATCTGGCCATGTAAAGTTGCTCCGGGTGGCGGGATCGGCGGGTTCAGCGCGGCACGATCCGGATGATCTTGTTGTAGGTGTCCCATTCCCGATGGCGCGGCTCGCGCAAGACCACCTGCAGGTCCTTGGCGACGGCGGGCGCGGAAGCTTTCAGCGCCTTGAAGGGGCCGGCCGGTTCGAGTGTCGCCGGCCCGGAACAGGGGCGCGGGATCCAGGCTGGCGATCACCTTGATCAGCTCGGTGCCGGCGGGACCGTTGACCTCAAAATCGAAATCGGCCCGGGGGTCGGGCACTTGAATGGTCTGGCCGGCCCGGATGCGGTTGTCGGTCTGAAAGCGATTGGGAAAGATAACGTGGACCCGGCCGGAGGTGCCGACATCGACGATGGTGAGGTAGGCGTCCCGGTTGGTCTTGACGTTGAGCACCACGTTCTCGCCGAAGGCGTAGGTGTTGTCCGGGTGATCGACCCAGGCGGTGACTTGAATGCCGCTGGGCCGGTAGTCAGGCCGGCTGCTGGGCGGCGGGGGCGGTGGCATGACATCGGCGACCGGACGCTGGACCGGGGTGAGGTCCTTGGTGGTGAGTTCCTGGGCGCCGGTCGCGGGAGCCACGAGCGCGATGCCACCGGCCAGGAGCAGGCCGGTGAGGGTACGCGGGGTATGTCCTAAACTGTGGTACATAACAGTGCTTCCTGTAAGGTTAGAGGACAAGGCAGGGCGATTCACCCTGGTTATGGGTCCGAGACGGAGCGGAATTGGGAATGTCAGGAGGGGGCGGGAAAAATAAATTTTTCGGGCCGGCAACCTGACAATTCCATTGGGGCAACGTCTCGAAAGGTTAAAGGGATAACCAGAGAAACGAGTCATGCGCGACTATCGATTGAAGGGGATGGCGCTGGCGCTGCTGGTGTTGCTGGCAGTGCCGGTCGCGACGGCGGAGCGGCTGGCGCTGGTGATCGGCAACGGGGGCTACACGGGGCTTGAGGCGTTGGCCAATCCCAGGAACGATGCCACCGCCATGGCCCAGGCCCTCAAGGGGCTGGGCTATCGGCTGGTCGGGCGAGACGGCAAGCCGGCGGACGGCCCGCTGGTGGACTTGAACCAGGAAGGCTTGCTGGAGGCGATGGACGCTTTTGCCCAAGCCGTCTCGGGACAGGAGATCGCATTCCTCTACTACGCCGGGCATGGCTTTCAGGACGGCGTGAGTTCCTACCTGGTGCCGGTGGATGCGCCCAAGCCCAAAAAGACCCTCGAGATTCTCAAGGGACGAAGCGTCCCGCTGGACCAGGTCATCCGGCGATTGGACGGCAAGGCCCAAATGGTCGTGGCGGTATTCGACGCCTGCCGGGAGATCCCGGAACTTGAAGCGATGGCCGGGCAGAGTCGCGGCGGCGGTCTGTCGGGTGAAGGGGGCCACTATCGGGGCTTGCTCCGGGTCAAGGGGGCATCCACCAGCGGCCGACTGATCGCCTATGCCGGGGCGGCGGGTCAGTTGGTCAAGGACGGCGCGGGGGATCATAGCCCCTATACCCAACTGCTCCTCGACCGACTCGGAGCGGCGGCGATAGAGAAGAAGAACATCGAACTCACCATCTTCTTCCAGCAAGTCGCCTGGGACTTCCGGGAACATCAGGAAGGCCAGGATCCCCTGCTGGAAATCTCGGCCAAACCCGGTACGTTTTATCTGCTGCCGGGTCCCGTGGGCGACCGGGAACTGGCGTTTTGGAACAGCGTCAAGGACAGCCGCAACCCGGCGGTGTTTCGCATCTATCTCAAACGCTTCCCGAGCGGCGAATTCGCCGGCCCGGCCCGCGCTCGGCTGGCGAAGTTGGAAGGGATCGACCCTCCACCGCCGACCGGCCCCAGAGCCGACCTGGATCTGGAGTTTTGGAACAATATTAAGAACAGCCAGAACCCGGCGGATTTTCGCGCCTATCTCGACCAGTACCCGGCCGGCGCGTTTGCCAAGCTGGCCCAGAACCGGCTGGCGGAGCTGGAGGAAGCCGCGAGACGGGAGCTGGCATTCTGGAACAGCATCAAGAACAGCCCGAACCCGGCGGATTTTCGCGCCTATCTCGACCAGTACCCGGCCGGCGCGTTTGCCAAGCTGGCCCAGAACCGGCTGGCGGAATTGGATAAAGCAGCGAGAGAGGCCGAGGATCAGCGGCGGCAAGCCGAGGAGGAGCGGCGGCGGCAAGCCGAGGAGGAGCGGCGGCGGCAAGCCGAGGAGGAGCGGCGGCGGCAAGCCGAGGAGGAGCGGCGGCGGCAAGCCGAGGAGGAGCGGCGGCGGCAAGCCGAGGAGGAGCGGCGTAAGCGGGAAGCAGCCGAGCGGGCAGCCATCAGTATCGTGCGCCGTTACTTCGAATATGCCAGTAATCATCAGATCGATGACGCCATTAATTGCCTGAAAGAACCGACCGAAAAGACTCGACCTCGACTGGAGAACGTCGAATGGTTTCGTATGGAGGAAGTGCGTTTAGAGAGCATCACCGCTGATGAGGCTCAGGTATGGGTAGCTCTCCAAGGCAAAGCAAGAGACAGCAAACCCGAGCGTTACAAAGGTACGATTCCCCTCTATTGGAATGGTAGTGACTGGCGAATTGTCACTCTCGGTAATTTGGTGAAACAATGATTCAAGGCTCGAAATCATCTTTCATAGTTTTTACTGGAATGCTTGCCTTTTTCTCGCTGTTCTGCGTAGTGGGCCAGGAAAATGATGAGGCAGGAAGCGAGAATCCTATCACGGTCGTTCAACAGTTCTACCAAGCGATCAAGGAACACCGTTGTGAAGATGTCGCCCGACTACGTCCAGGCTATTCCAAAAAATCATGTTCTGAGGTTAAAGAGGTCAGCGATATCCACCTGATCCCTCGCCTTATCGGTGGCAATGCCAAGGGTCAATTTGCGGTCGTTGAACTTCAAATTCAATTCCGTAAGGCTAATAAAGAACCTTGGCATGGATTTCTAACGGTGGTAAAAAGAAAAAGCCGCTGGCAAATCATGCACGATTCATACTGGAGTCCGAAGAATATCGGGAGCCTTGAGACGTACTTGGCTTCGCCC
Source organism: Candidatus Competibacter sp. (assembly GCA_037045685.1). Classification (GTDB taxonomy): domain Bacteria; phylum Pseudomonadota; class Gammaproteobacteria; order Competibacterales; family Competibacteraceae; genus Competibacter_A. The sequence goes on along the minus strand of JBAOII010000008.1, from coordinate 50,723 downwards.
GAACACCGGCGGTCCATCAATCAGCCATCCATATCACCAGTGTCCAATCTCCCGGCGCCAATGCCGGAACACACAACGATGGAGCTTGCTGTTGATTCGGTGACTGTTCACGATCCGGTTCCCGAAGACGTTGTACCCGAACCTTCTCCGGCAATCACTCCACCCCAAGCGACCGTTGCTCCGTCAGTACCTTCTCCATTACCGCCCCAGGAACTACATCACGCCGCGTTCCCGCGACCCGGGGCCACCACTCTTCTCGATGCCTGCTGGGGGCCGGAACAGCTACGCGGTTCGCCGGGAGAACGAACCCTCCATGACCGCCCCGCTGACTACAGCCCTCCGGAACGGGTCTATCCACAGTGGTCCAACGAGCCCCTGGAGGATAAATGGGCGCGTTCGATACGTTTCGTTAATCCCGCCCACGGTGAGAAATTGGTAGCGCTCACGTTTGATTTGTGCGAACAAGCGAATGAAAGGACCGGTTACGATGGAGCAATCGTGGATATCCTTCGTGCTGAGAAGGTCAATGCAACCTTTTTTGCCGGCGGGAAGTGGATGCGCTCCCATCCCCAACGGGCCATGCAATTGATGGCCGATCCCTTGTTCGAGATCGGTAATCATGCCTGGACGCATGGCAACCTGCGGGTTTTGCGGGGGAAAGAAATGACCGAGCAGATTCAATGGACCCAGGCGCAGTATGAACTGCTGAGGGAGCAGCTCCTGAAATTGCCCTGTGCCGCATCCGTAGGAGAGAGCCAGATTCACCGTATTCCCCCATTGCCGACTACCTTCCGCTTTCCCTACGGCGCCTGTGACGCCACCGCTTTGAAAGCGGTCGCCGAGGCAGGACTTTATCCGATCCAGTGGAACGTCATCAGTGGCGACCCGGCCCGGCGGCAGACGGTTGATCTCATGGTCAAGGGAATTCTGGACAAAATCCGTCCCGGTTCTATCGTCATCGCCCACGCGAACGGTCGCGGCTGGCATACCGGCGAGGCGTTACGCATCTTAATCCCGGCGTTGAGGAAGCAAGGCTACCGTTTTGTCACGGTCAGTCAACTGCTGAAGTCTGGTACCCCGGTCGCCGTGGAATCCTGCTATGAAGTGCGTCCGGGAGATAACCTGCGATATGACCAATTGTTTGGGCGCGGAACGGAGTGAGCATGATGGAAACGCGCGAGCCCTTTCCGATGTGCGCCCATCATCTGACGAGGGTTTTGGAGCTGCGCCCTGTCGCAGGGGACGAGGCGGCGATCCTTGGACTCAAACTGGTGGCGATGGAGCCGTGGCGCAGTCTCGGGTTTACGGCGGCTGGCCTCGAACGCTATTTCACCCGCGTGGATCCGGGCCTGAACCGCTATAGCGTGGTGTGGGAAGGAAGGCTTGCCGGAGTGGTGGTGGTGCGTTACCCCTGGCTGCGTGGGGCCTATCTCGAATTGCTGGGACTCTTTGCCGAAACCCAGGGACGCGGGATGGGCCAGCACATCATCGCGTGGCTGGTCTCCGAGACGAGTATCGGCGGAGCGAATCTGTGGGCCACCGTGTCCGCCTCCAACCACGACGCCCGTTGTTTCTACGAGAAGCAGGGTTTTGTACCCATCGGCGACATCCCGAATCTGGTCCGGGAAGGCTATACCGAGATTCTCCTGCGTCTTCCTCTGCAAGACGGTCGAACGGGACAGCGGCGACAAAATTAGAGAAACGAGTCATGCGCAACTATCTGATTGAAGGGTCTGGCGCTGACGCTGCTGGTGTTGCTGTTGCCGGTCGCGGCGGCGGCGGCGGTGCGGGTGGCGCTGGTGATCGGCAACGGGGCCTACGCCGACCGGCCGCTGCGCAATCCGGTCAACGACGCCGCCGACCTGGCGGCGGCGCTGGAACGGCTGGGCTTTCAGGTGCTGCGCTACACCGATCTCGACCGCAAGGGCATGCACCGGGCGCTGCAAGCCTTCCGCGACGCCCTGCGCGGCAAAGAGTTGGGTCTGTTCTACTACGCCGGCCACGGCGCGCAACACCACAACCGCAACTACCTGATTCCGGTGCGGGCCGAGATTAAAGACGCCGCCGATCTGGCCGTCGAGGCGCTCGAAGCCGACAGCGTGCTGGCGCAAATGCAAAGCGCCGGTAACACGGTCAGCGTGGTAATTCTGGACGCCTGCCGCAACCTGCCCTATTCGGGCGCCGACCGGGCCGGCGAGCGGGGGCTGGCGCGACTGGACGCGATCCGGGGCTCGCTGGTGGCCTACGCCACCGGTCCGGGCAGCGTGGCGCTGGACGGCGACGGGCGCAACAGCCCCTACGCCGCCGCGCTGCTGGCCGAAATCGGCAAGCCCGGCGTCGCGCTCACCGAGTTGTTCAACAACATCGGCTGGGCGGTCGCCCGCGCCACCAACAATGCCCAGGAACCGTGGTACTCGACCTCGCCGCTGCCGAAAATCTATCTGGCCGGGGGCAGCGTCGGACAAGAGCAACCGATTGCCGGCCCAACCGGCGAACTGACCGTGATCAGCCAACCGCCGGGAGCGGAAGTCATCGTGGACGGTGGCTCTCTGGGACCGGCGCCGCAAACCCTGAAGAACCTCAAGGCCGGGCAACAAGTCACCGTCGACGTCAGGCTGGAGGGCTACGAACCGTACCGCGAACAGGTGTGGATTCGGGAAGGTCAGCGCAGCGAACGGCGGGTGGTCCTGACCAAAAAACTGTCACCGCCCGCCGGGCCGGCCATGGTGCGGATCAAGGGCGGCTGTTTCCAGATGGGCAGACCGGCGGGGGAAATGGGGCACCCTGATCTAGTGGGGTTTCTTGACGACGAACGTCAACACCAAGTCTGCGTGAAGGACTTTGAGTTAGGGCAAAACGAAGTGACGGTAGGGGAATTCCGGCGGTTTGTGGACGCGAGCGGCTACCAGACGGACGCCGAGCGGAATGCGGGAGGAAATAAGGGCTGTTATGCGCCTACCGGGGAGTGGAAATTCGGCTACCGGGCCGAAGCTAGCTGGAAAAATCCGAGCTTCCAGCAAGGCGACACCCATCCGGTAGTGTGCGTGAGTTGGAACGACGCGGTGGCCTACGCCGAATGGCTGTCGCAACAGACCGGCCAGCATTACCGCCTGCCGACGGAAGCGGAATGGGAATACGCGGCGCGGGCGGGAACGACGACGGCGCGGTACTGGGGCGACGACCCGAATCAAGCTTGTCGGTACGCCAATGTTTACGACCAAACCTCGGAGCGGGTCAACCACTTCGGCTGGGAAGCGCATGTTTGTGACGATAGATGGGCACAGACATCTCCGGTGGGTTCGTTTCAGCCCAATGCTTGGAAGCTTCATGACATGCTGGGCAACGTGTTGGAATGGAGTTGCTCGGTGTATGACCAAGAGTACGGCGGCGCGGAGACAAAATGCACGGATAAGGATACAACCGGCGCCCGAGCGGGGCGGGGCGGTTCCTGGTACCACGAGACCGACTGGGTACGTTCCGCCTCCCGCTACCGCCACGGGTACACGCCGTCGGACCGCTTCTACTTCCTGGGGTTCCGGCTCGCAAAATCGCTTTAAGTATTTTATTTTTAATATTTTTCTCTTTACCGCGCGTAGCACACGGTCTTCTCCACCAGCAGCAGTGGCTGGCAAGCCGGTGCCATCGGCCTTGCGCGCATCAACATGAATGTTAATATTCGTGAATGAGCTACTCGATCAGCTTTTACCGCGCAACCGTCAAAGCCGACATCTGGAGTTGGCCACCCGGGATTAGAGCGAGCTACCTCGGCATCACCGAACGCATGGCCGAGCATGGTCCAAATCTTGGCCTACCTTATACCCGCGCGATGGGCGACGGACTGTTCGAGATTCGCGTCCGAGGACCCGAAGGCCTGGGACGGGCTTTCTTCTGCACGCTGGTCGGGCAGCGCATCGTCATCCTGCACGCCCTGATCAAGAAAACCCAACGGACGCCACCCGCCGACCTGCGGATCGCCCGGCGGCGCCTCCAGGAGTTGCACCATGGCTAAATCCCACCATCAACCCACTTCCTCAGCCATCGACACCTACAACCCGGTACCCTACGACCTCGAAGCCACCAAGGTCGAATGGATGCAGGACCCCGAGTTCCGCGCCGCCTACGCCGCGCAGGCCGACGAATTCGCCGCGCTCGACGCCCTGCTGGCCGCCCGCAAGGCCGCCGGTCTGACCCAGGCCGAAGTCGCCGCCCGCATGGGCATCAAACCCTCCTCGCTGGCCCGCATCGAAGGCAGTCTGGGCAACCACAAGCACTCCCCCTCCCTGGAGACCCTGCGCAAATACGCCCGCGCCTGCGGCAAGCGGTTGGAAATCCGCCTGGTCTGAACCGCGCTCGCCGCTGTCCCCTCGATCCATCCCATCGGCGCAGGGCGTATCAAAGACCACAGGCCAGCTTGTTTCATATACGCGGTCGTGCGTACAATCGACCCATGCGCTACGAGTTCGTCGAGTCTCCGTTTTTCTCGTCGTACCTGCCGGACTATCTGACGGACGACGAATACGCCGAGCTTCAGGAATATTCTGTGCGATGACCCGGAGGCCGGGGATGTGGTGCGCGGCTCCGGTGGCGTGCGCAAGGTGCGCTGGCGCCGGGCCGGAAGCGGCAAGTCCGGCGGAGTGCGGGTGTGCTACTACGCGCGCACGCGCGCCGGGCAAATCCTGATGCTGGTGATCTATGCCAAGAGCGCCCGCGACTCGATTCCCGGGCACGCGCTCAAATCCTTGCGCGAGGAGATGGAACATGCCGATGACTGAACAGGAACTCCTGGCCCGCGATGCCGGGCGCGATCTGGGCGCGGAACTGTTGCAGGCAGTGCGCGACGTCAACGCGGGGCGCTGGGCGCGGAAGACGACCTTCACGGTGCTGCCGGAAGGCGTGATCTGCCGGCGCATCGAGCGGCCGGACGGCACGGTGGAAAAAGAGGAGCGGTTGACCGGTCCGCGCTGGGAACTGATGGCGGCCCGCGCCCGCTCGGGACTCTCGCAAGCGGATTTCGCCCAGGCGCTGGGCGTTTCCAAACGCACCCTGGAAAACTGGGAACAGGGCCGGGCGGAACCCACCGGCGCGGCCCGGCGGCTCTTGAAACTGACGGCGCGCTTCCCGGAGACCCTGCAACGCTTGGCGGCGATCGAATAGCCGCTCGCCCCCGGCATGCGTCGAGACCGCAAGGAACTCCCGGGTGCGCCGCCTCTCCCTCCCCGTCCTGTTCGGCCTGATCGTCGCCGCCGGCGTCTTCCTGCTGGGCCGCCAACTGGCTGCGCTCTATCGGGAACCGACCGCCACCGTCGCCGAACCCGGCCCGGTTTCCCCCGGCGCTGGCCGGCGAGCGGTTCGGCGTGCCGGCGGACGCCGGTTTCCACCGGATCGCGCTGACCGGAGGGACGCTGCTGGTGGAAGGGCCGCACCGCAGCGTGGGCCAGGCCCGCGTCTCGCTCTGCGACCAGCGCGCCCGCTCCGATCCCGCCAGCCCCCTCATCCCGCTCTACATCGGCTGGGACTGGACCCGGATTCGCGAGGTCGTCGCCGCCAATCTCGCCAGCACCCCGTCCCGCCCCGCCGCCTTCGGCCTGAAAAACCCGCTGCTGGACGACGGTCCCGGCGGCGTGGACGCCCCCGCCGTCGTGCTGGATACCGAACCGCCCGGTGCGGCGTTACCCGCCTTCAATGCCGCCGAAAGCCGGTTGCGGCTGACCCTGCGCGACAGCCGGCCGTTGGCGGGACTGTCCGACGCCGCCCCCGACCTGAGCCCCGGCATGGCCCCCACCCTGAGTTTCCGCCGGGACGCCTGGCTGTTCTGGGAGGCCGGAACCGCGCCCGGCTGCTGGCGGCAGGCCCTGCGGGTGCAACGCCTGCCCGGCGGCGGCTGCCCGTTCGGCCACCTCCAGGTCACGGTCTACGGTCCCCCCGCCGATACGGCCCCGGTTCAAGCCACCCGGCGGCTGCGCTTCTACCCGCCGCAAGGTCCCGTGCTCGCCTTCGCCTTGGCGCCGGGCGACTACGCCGTGCCCGCCGGACCGCCGCCGGCGCAGGAAGACGCCGAGCTGTTCGCCGCCGCCACGACCGCCGGGCTGATCCATCCTGATGCCGACGGCCGGATCGCGGTCGCGCCCGCCGATCTACCCCGGCGGCTGCGCTTCGCCCGCGACCACCCGGAAGCGCTGGTCGTCGAATCCCGCGATCCCTGGCTGGCGCTGCCCTGGGACGCCGCCGCCCAGGCCGCGCATCGCCTGCTGTACGGGTCCCCGGCCGGCCGCTACCTGCGCCAGCAGATCGACGCCTTCAATGGCCGGCGCCTGCTGGCCGCCGTCCGGGCGCGCGCCGAAGACGCGAACCCGCCGGTCGGAACCGGTCCCTGGCAAGCCGACCGGCAGGGCGTTCGCCTGCCGTTGACCGGCGCCATGCCGCTGCTGGCCGGCGGCCTGTTCGCCGAACTGCCCTTGCACTGGGAACCCTGGCAGCGGGTGGAGCGCTGGCCGGCCGGGGCCGACGCCGCCACCCCGGTTCGCTTGACCCTGCCGCTGGCCGTCCGCCCGGCCGGTCAGCGCCTGCAATTGCTGGTGGTGGGGCGCGAGATTCGCGTGGAAGGCGCCGCGATCCTCAGCGCCGAGCCGCGCTGCCTGGCCGCGCCACCCTGCCAGGGGGCGGCGGTGCTGGCCCGCGAGCTGCGCGTGCAGATCCCGCCGAACGCCGCGCGCCTGACCGTTCAATTCCAGCCGTTGCCGGCCCAGGCCGCGCCAGCGCTGTTCCGCCACGACTTCGCCCACCTTCGCCTGGAGGATGGCCAGTTGCATTGGCAGGCGCTCACTCCGGCCGGCCGCCAGCAGCGCGGCGACCCGCGCGCCCGGGCCACCCTGCGCGACCGCGACGGGGCGTTGCTGTGGGATAACGCCGGTCCCACCGCAGCCGCCTGGACGCTGGGTCTGGGCGCGCTGGTCGGCCTGCATCCGCAGCACCAGACCGCCGTGGCCGGCGTGCTGGCCCGCCTGGGAGCGCACGGGACCGACTCCGTCGCTGCCCGCCTGACCCTGGACGGCAAGCTGCAATCCCTGGCGCGGACCGCGCTGCTGCAACAACTGCCGGCGGTGGCCGCCCGCTTCAGCGCCCGCGACCCCTATCAGGCCCGGCGCTTCGCCAGCCTGGTGGTTCTGGATGCCGACCGGGGCGACATCCTGGCCGCCGTCAGCTTGCCGGAACCGCCCCGGGACGCGGCCTGGTCCGATCTGTCCCGCTTCGTCGCCGCCCAGCCGCGCCGCGGCCCTCTGCACTGGTGGGCCTGGCAGCACGACGGCAGCGGCCTGCACGTTCCCGGTTCTACCTTCAAGCTGGTCTCGGCGCTCGCCCTGGAACGCGGCGCCCGGGAGCGCCCCGAACTGGACGCCCTGCTGGACGGGCTGGCGCCAGACGCCATCGCCCGGCATCCTTTGGCCAGCCGCTACGACTTCGGGGTACTGGATGCCTGCTATCCCGCCCGCGAACCGCGCTGCCAGCGCAGCCGCTACGCACCGGCGCAGCAGCGCGCCAGCGGCGGGGTGATCCACAACTTCGCCAGCGGCGGCCATTACGCAACCCTGGCGAACCAGGTCAGCGCCGGGGACCGCCGCTACGGCCTGGTGCAGGCGCTGCGCGATTCCCTGAACACCTGGTTCGCCTGGCTGGTGGAAACCAGCGACGCCACCCTGCTCGACGATCCCCAGGCGGCGGGTCTGCCCCACACCCGCGCCCTGACGCCGGCGGCGCTGGACCCGGTCCGGCCGCTGGCGGCGGTGACGGCGGCGCTGGGCTTCGGCGCGGAAACGCGGCTGGACGGAGGCCTGCTGCCGGCCGATGTCCCACGTTCCGGGGACATTCTGCTCGCCACCCCGTCCCGGCTCGACCCTATCGAGTCCCGCCACCAGGTGCGGATGGCGGCGCTGGGCTTCCGGATGCAGGTGACCCCCTTGCAGATGGCCCAGGTGGCGGCCGCCATTGCCACCGACCGACGCGTCATCCCGCGCCTGCTGCTGGAACTGAACGGCCGGACGGCCGAGGTGCCGAAGTTCCCCGCGCTGGACATCCCCACCCAGCGCATCCGCCAGGGCATGAAGCGGGTGCCCGAAGACGGCACTGCCCGGCAGGTGTTTAAAGACCGGCGCTTCGATACCCTGCGCCCCGCGCTCTACGCCAAGACCGGGACGGCCGATCTCAGCCTGGAAGGCGACATCAACAACGCCTGGCTGGCCGGCTGGGTCGAGCCCGGCGGCCTGCCGGGCGAGAAGCGGCGCCTGGCCTTCGCCTGTGTGATCAGCCATACCCAGGAGGTGGGCGGCCGGGAATGCGGAGCGGTGGTGGCCGGATTCCTGGCGGCGCTGGCGGAATCCATGCAGAGGGAAGAAGGAGGAAGGAAGTAGGGAGGAGGGAAAACGCGCGGTGGCGGTCACAACCCGCGACCGGCTCAGTCCTCATCGCCGTCGGCGGCGAAGCAGTCCGGACAGAACCGCTGCAGGTAGTCTCGCAGGCGCTTGCGCCAGTAGGACAGATATTCCCGGGTCGCGCCTTCCGGTTTGTCCAGAAATTGGGCCAACTCCCGGATGCCCCAGCCCTCCAGGATCGTCAGCTCCATCGCGGCGCCGGGTTCGGGGTAATCGGTTTGGAAAGCCCGCAGGGCGGCGTGGACGCCGGCCCAGGTCGCCTCCGGCAGGAGTGGCCCGGGCGTGCGCTCCACCAGCGGCGGAAGCGGGGCCTCACCGTCGAGAGGGTCCTCCATCTCGGTGGTTCGCGGCTCGGTCGGCCGCCGACGATAGGAGTCGATGGCGCAATGAACGAGAATTTTGTACAACCAGGGGCGCGGCAAGTCCGGCACGGCGAACGCCCGCCCCCGCAACCGGGCCAGCCGGACAAAGGTATCCTGCAGGATGTCCTCGCTTTCGGGGTGGGAAAAGCGGAACCGGTGATGCCGGAGGTACCCATAAAAAACGCGGGCATAGCGCTCGTACAGGACCGTAATGGCCGTCTGGGCGGGCTTACCTCCCTGCCCGATTCGTTCGAGGCATGTACGGTCGTCCACCAGCACGCATCCGCAACTTATTTATGGTTTTATCCAGAGCCAACTTAGCACCGTTACCGGCGGATTGCCAACCGACCGCATCTATTAGGTAACACCCTCGGAGGCCCATGCCAGAAGCCGCGCGTCGTGTTCCGTTCCGGGCATTCCTGTCGCTGTTGTGGAGGGAGCTTCCGCCCGTCACCTTCCGGACCGTGCTGCTGGCGCTGGCCTGGCTGATTCCCCTGCTCGGCGCGCTGTGGACGCTGGAGCGCGCGCCGGACTGGCTGGAACCGCGCGAGGTGCGGATCGACCTGGCACCCGGCCAGAGCGCGATCCTGGGCCACGACCGCGCGCAACGACGCGACGATCTGGGGTCGCCTTACGCCGATGCCGAACACGTCCGGGTGCTGCGGACGGCCAGCGACGAGTGGCGGCTGGAAAACGTGGCCGCCAGCAAACAGGTGCTCTGGAAACCGCGCGGAGCGCGGGATTACCGCCGGGTTCGGGAATGGCCGCTGGCGCCGGGCGGGCCGTTCGCGGTGGGCGAGCATCGTTTTGTCGCGGCGGCGGTCGCGGCGGATGGCCTGACGCTCCAGTCGGGGTCCCAGACCTGGCGCTACGACGGGATTTCTCTGTTTCGGAACAACCAGCCGCTGCCGCTCTGCGATCCCGGCGGGCTCGAAGCTCTCCGGCACACGATTGCCGGCACCCCTGCGCGCGGCGCGCTCCGTTGAGCCTGGGGGGCGGCGTGCAGTGCGCCGCCCGGCTCGGCTTGGCGGGGATACCCGCCGACAGCGGGTCGATCATGCCCACGGCGGCCGGTTACGTGCTGCGTCCGGGTCCCGCCGCGCGACCGGATGGACCCCCGGTGTTCGTGGGCGGCGATCCCGAGGGAGGCAGGCCCTTGCGCGAGCTGACGGTGCCTCTGGCTGCGGGCGACCAGTTGATCGTCGGTTATACCCGCTATCGGGTCAGCCAAGCCACCGGTGCCCTGACGCTGGCCGTGACCGCCCGCGGCCAGCGCTGGCCCGCCGACGAACCGCGACCCGCCAGCCTGCCCGCCGTGCGGGTCATCCTGGCCCCGCCGGACTTTCTCCACGGGCTGGAATGGCCGGTGGTCCTGGCCCTGCTGGCGCCCTGGCTGGGATTGCTCTGGCTGCGGGGCCGGTATCCGTTGGGACCCTCCTGGTCGGCGCGGCTGGGCCTGATCCTGTGCCTGTCGCTGGCCAGCGGGTCGCTGGCGCTCGACTTCTGGAACGACGCCGGGACGATGCTCTGGCCCTACAGCCTGGCGTGGCTGGCCCTGGGAGGAGTGCTGTGGGCGGCGCGCCGAACGGGATGGAGCGCGCTGCTGATGGGGTTGCTGACCTGGCTGCTGGGCTGGGGGCTGGTCGCCCAGTTGCAACTGGGCGTCGGCGCGGACGAGTCCGGCTGGTTGCGTTACGGCAACAGCACTGCGGCGCTGGCCGGCGCGTTCGGCTGGCTGCTGTTGGCCGGACTGATCGTCTGGCGGGGGTTCCGGCCGGGCTGGCGGTTCGACGAGCGGGTGGCCAGCCGGTCGATCGCCGCGCTGGTCGTGGCGTCGCTGGGGCTGCTCGGATGCCAGGTCTTGTACGGCGACGAAGGCGGCTTGGGGGGATTCATTCAACCCTTCGAGTTGACCAAACTGGCCCTGGTCGCCTCGGTGGCGATGGTCCTGGCCCAGCGCATGGGCCTGCACGGCTGGGATCTGACCTTGTCGAAGCCCCAGCTCTGGTGGCGCTACTTGTGGCCGGTGTTGGCCCTGGTGGTTTCCGTGATCTTCGCCCTGCTCTTTCTCCGTGATTTCTCCCCGCTGGTGTTGCTGGCCGTCGGTGCGCTGGCGGTGGCCTGGGCTTACCTGCGCATCCATCCGGACCGGCGCTGGCGACGCGGCGGACAGGCGGCGTTGGCGGTGGCCGTGGTGGCCGTGGTGCTGGGCGTGCTCCAACTGCGCCAGCATCCGACCTGGTTTGCCGACTATGGGCAGAGCGACCGCATCCAGGTGTGGGCGACCCCCGAATATCATCCGCACGCCGGCTATCAGCTGCGTCAGGCGCTGGCGGCCGTCCGCGCCGGTGGCTGGTGGGGCGTCAACGCCGGCGCGCTGCCCGGCAATGCCCGATCCGGCCGCAACGGCAAAGCGATGGCCGTTCCCGCCGTGCAGGACGATTTTGCCCCGGCCTTTTTTCTCAACCGCTATGGCGGGGTGGCCGGACTGACGCTGCTGGCCGCCCAAATCCTGCTGGTGCTGACCCTGTGGCGCATCGGCGGGCGCGCCCAGGACTGGGCCCGCCAGAAGAACGACTACCGGTTGCAAGCCCTGGGCGGGTTCGCCTATTTTGCCCTCGCCGGCGGGAGTGGCCTGCTGGCCGCGCACGTCCTGGTGTCCTGGGGGACCAACCTGGGGTTTCTGCCGGTGATGGGGCAACCCATGCCGCTGCTGTCGGCCGCCGGCAGCCACCTGATCTTCCTGATCGCGCCGCTCGTCGCCCTCGCGCTCGCTTTGGAGGAAGGAGGCTCGGATGAAAGCTGACTCCACCCCGACCGACTACGTGGTGTGCGCCACTCTGCACGGCGTGCCGGATGTATTTAACGTGGAAAATCTCTGGGAGCGGGCGCGGCGGCGCCAGAAAGGCGAGTATCTGATGGAAGCCCTGAGCCAGCATTTGCGTACCCGGCAGAGCCGCCATCGTCCGGAAACCTGTTTTCACCATGTGATCGTGCGGATTCCCACGGCGGATTACGATCGCGACGAATGGGTGGACGACGGTTTCAACCGCGCGGCGCTGATCCGGGATTTGGTCGTCGTCCACGCCCAAAAACTCGGTCGGTACGTCCCGGAGGGCGAGACCGTGCGCTATTCGGTAGAGGCGGACCCAGCGCTGCCCAAGGGCCAGGTCCGGTTCCTCTTCGGCCGCGCCGTTTACCTGCCGGGCGATGGAGAGCGACCGACCTACCGGCTTTATCGACAAGGCGAGAAGAGAACCGAACTGGGCGTCGTCTACCCCGGCCAGCGCTTGACCCTGCTGAACGGCGATCCCTACGCCAGCACGTTCCCGGTACCGGACTGGCCTTTTACCGCCGGCGTGTCGGTGCTCCTGAGGGTAAAACCGGACCAGACTCCGACCCTCCGCGCCGAACCGAACGGCAGCTTGACGGTACGGAAGGAGGGCGAGCGAATCTTTCGGATCAGCGACTCCCACGCCGCTTGCCTGGATCTGAGCATCGAACCCCCGTCGGTCCGGGATACAGATCGGCGCGTCGAGGTCCCGACCTGGACCCCGGGCGGGGGACCTCCGCACTCGAAGCCCCGCCTGTGGGTGGTCGGCATTGCGTTGCAACGACCGTCGCTCCATGCCAAAGCCGGCTTGCGCGGTGGGCGGCTGGGCTTCGATCGCCACGGCGCGCTGGTGCGTTGCCAGGACCCGAGCGCCGAGGCATGGCTGCGAATCGATGACGAGGACCGGCTCTGGGGCGAGACAACAGGGGATCGAATGCCGCTGTCGCCACCCACGGTCTGGCATCCCCACGAGGACTTATCGCTGGAACTGGGCAGCGCGCCAGCAGGCATGGACGAGCATTATTGCGGATGGGCACGCCTGCCACGGCCTATACCGCTATCCGTACCCGCGCCGTTCGGCCGGTGGTTCTGTGTGGGTCGCGACGCGGAAGCCGAACTGAATCCCGGCCTGCTGGATGATCCCGATGCCCTGATCTGGAATGGGGCTCAGGCTGTTCGACCAGAACAACTCATGCTGTCGCGGCGGCATCTGAGCCTGCGGCAGGATACGAACGGCTGGACGGTCCGATTGGAGAGCCAGACGTGGCCCGCGTATCGGTTGGCCCCGTCCGGCGAGTCGGGCCAGGTCCTGAGCGTCGAGGATCGCGGTCGGGAATGGGCCATCGAACCGGGCGCGTGGCTGGTGGTGGGGGGTTACCTGCTGGAACTGGGGTAGCCGTGGTGCGAGGATCGCTGGCGCGATTTCATGAACTCGCCAAAGATCGGAATAAAAGGATGGATATCCCTGTCATCAACAATACTATTGAAAACCCCAAAAGCATCCCCCTGAAAAAATAGCTCTTGGCACGAACAGGAACCTCGCTGTGGTGCGATGGCATCCGCTCGGAGGTTTCCTGCAATAATTCGTGAGAATCAGGGAGGGCAGGAACCTCGCTGTGGTGCGATGGCATCCGCTCGGCTTGCCATAAATCATGTAACTCATTCAAATGACTGACCGCGCGCAGCATTCCTTTACCGACCATCGTCCTTTCCAATAAATCGGGATCGTCATCCAGATTTTCCCTGGGGAACACAAAAAGCGACCGTTGATCGGGCGTTGCCAACACCAGCGCCAGCTTTTGTGGAAACGCCTCCACCCGGGAAACGAGGCCCGGCTTGTTTAAAACCCCGGTCGCGATGATCCGCTCGAACGGCCCCTGCTCTCCGAACCGCGCCCGCTTATCCGCCAATGCCAGCGCTAGGCCATAGCTGCGGCCATCGAAATCTGGATCGCTAAAACTGATCACCACGTCGGTCCGAACCGTCGCCAGATCTTCTCCATCGCGGGCATGGCCAAGAATCTCCTTGATCTCGGGCAGGCGATTCGAATACGAACACCCTTTCGCGTCGTTATGGCTGGTCGGATAAGCCGTGACCTTAACCTGACTCAGACCACCGGTCGCGCCGGCTGTGGGAAACTCGATGGCGGCTTTGGCGGCTTTACCTTGTAAAGGGGTGGCTTCGCGTTGTACAAGCATGGACTTAACCAGGCTGAATCTGTAATTGCTGTTGAAGCAACCGTTCCAGCGGCGAACCTTCCAACTGCCAATCGCCGCTCAGCTCGCCATCGGCATCCGGTTGGCCGGCCAGCCAGACCTCCCCCCGATCATCCACCAGGCGGATGCCCGAGGTTGCCAGTTGTCGTAACGGCGGCGAGAGCTTCAGATAGAGGTTCCAGGTTTCGCCCTGCTCGTCCAGCGGAAACAGAATCAGGGTGAAATGGGGGTTGCTCTCAATTTTCAATGGTTCGACCGTCGGACTGGCGGCAGCCCGATAGCACAGGGAAGTCTCGATGCCCGCCTGTTTCCATCGCGCGTAGGTTTCGGCGCGCGCGACATCCGCCATAAAATAAAACTGGCGACGCGCCTGCGGAGAATGGAGCAGTGCCTTACGCTCGCTCTCGCTCAAAGCTGCTTTTCGCGCCAGCGCCTCCCGCCATGGCGTCTCGTCGCGCGCGCCAGCCGCCGCCGGGGCAACCGTCTCGTCCTGCATCGCCAGGACTGCGGCCAATAGCTTTAACTGCTTGTTTCTGTTCATCACGGTTACCTTCATCAAAGCCGCTTACCGGCGCAGGCAGTCGGCCAGCAGGCGCCGCGCGTGATCGGCGCGTTTGCGCAAGGTTTCCCAGCCGAAACCATAGTGGTTCTTGAAATCGCTTTCCCGCAGGAAAACCGGTTCGCTGTCCAGGCCAAATTTGATCGCCAGGGCTTGGCGCAACTCGGACGTCAATTGCTCCAAACACTGTTCGAGCTGGATCAGCACCTCGGGCGTGGCCAGAAATTCGGCGATCAACTCGATCCGCTGCGTGTCGTCATCGAGCGATTCGGCGGCGCGCGCGTTCGAGGCATACAGATATTCCAGGATGGTCGCCACGGTCTGCGGCAGGTTGGACAGCGCTCTGGTCTGGATCTCCACCAGCAGATCGGCCGCCAGTTCCGCGAAATCGGCATACGGCTTGCCGCGCCGCTTCTCCAATTCCCGGCAAAGCTGCTCGATCCGGCGCAGCACCTGCAACTGGTGGGAACCCGGCCCGCCGCCGAATCCATCCAACTGATCCATCTTGTCCTTGAAATGCTGGCTGAGCACGTTCCACAGCAACTGCTCCACCCGGCTCTCGCGGTTGTGGCGATACGCCGTGCATAACGGTTCCAGCACGCTCGCGATCACCTGCGCCTGCCCGGCGCTGTCGAACAGCAAGCCCATGGCGGCCCGCGCCAGTTGTCCTCGCTCGTCGGGGTCGCCGCGAATCACCGACTCCAGTTTCCGTTGCAGCTCTTCACTCCAGATCTTCACGGCCTGGTCCAGTGCGACACGCGGGTCTTCGCCGGCGCAGGCGGCGCAAATCCGGGACAGCAACGCTTCGCGATGATGCACGACGCACAGACGTCGCAGAAAAGTCAGCGTGTGCCGGCGCGCGATCATGCCCTGATACAGCCATTCCTGTTGAGCGCTCATCGTCTTGCTTCGTGGTTCCTGTGTCATCCCGGCCAGGAAGGTCGAGGTTCGGGCCTTCGACCTTCATCGTCCGGCCCTGGTCCGCTGGCGGGCCAGGGCGGCGAATGGTTACGGCAATTTTACGATAGCGTCCACCCGATTCAGACAATGGGAGAGAAAGTCACTAAAATCGGTAAAAAAACAGGTTTCATCCATGGATACGCGACGATCGCTCTGGGCCGGGCTACTGGTTGGCGCCCTCCTGGCGCTGGTTCCCTCCTGCCTGCTGCTGCACCAGTTTGCGCCGGAACTGCTGGCTCGGGTCAAGGACTTGACTTGGACTGCCGCCCCAACCAGCCCTCCCCGCCAGCCCCTCGATCAACTGGCCGAGCGCCGCGCCGACGTCGAGCGACGGCTGGCGACGCTGCACGATGGCCTGAATGCCCTGACGCGCGACCTCCAGGAAAACACCTTGGCCTACTCGCGCCTGTCGGTCCTGCTGAACCAGGGCAAGGCGCGCTATCAGGCCGGCATGCGCGAAGGCGATCATCCGCTGTTCTTCGCCGGTACCCCGCACGGGAATCTGGAAGCCTTGCGCGTCTGGCTGGAACGGCGTTACATCAGTCGGAACGCCGTGGCCGCGCGGCTGGAAACGCTTTGGCAACAGCAGGAACGGCAGCGCACGCTCGCTCGGGAATTGACAGCTTGGCAGGCTCGCGCCGCCGAGGGGCCGGGTGCGGCGGGTGCGGCGCTGGCGCCGGAGCGGGCGGCGGCGTTGCTGGTCGAACTGGGCCATCCGCTCCCCGATCGCCAGATCACGCCCGCCGCGCCATCCCCCGTTGCGGGATCGCGCGGCCCGCTGGCTCCCCACCCGGCGACGCCGGGGGAAGGCGGCCTCGATGCGGAAGCGTTTGCGTCGTTCCTCCTGCGGCCGGAGCCGGTCGGGTATTTCGATTGGCAACACTACTGGATCTACGCCCTGGGCGAGGCGGAACCGCCGCCGGCCTACCCCCTCTCGCCGCTACCGGAACGGCGCGCGCTGGCGTTGCGGGCCGCCACCCTCGGCCTGTGGGCCACGCTCGGCGCGGCGCGGTTTAACGCGGAAACCCCGCTGCAAGCGGTCATCGATGCGAACCCGGCGATCCGGGGCAAGCTGGCCGCGCTGGTCCGATCAGGTTGAAATCGTGGACGAGTGGCATGGCGACGACGGCAGCGTGCAACTGCTGGCGCGTCTCCCCCTGCTGGGGCGAACCGGTTTGCTGGCCGCCCTGACCCCGCTGGAGCTGCGCCGGTTGGCCCAACTCGATTCCGGCAGCCGGTGGCCGCCGAGTCACGCTGGAACAACCGGGCTATACCGGGCTGGTGGTGGACACCCAGGGCATCAAGGCCAAACCCGGTCTGTTTCCGCGCCTGCTCACCCGCTCCGGCCGGGTCGTGTACGATCTGACCGTGAGCGATCCCAACGCATCGGTCCAGCGGGGCCTGTGCATCTATGGCCGATCGCTGGCCGGTTTGAAGGCGGACCCGCACCTGGGCGACCATCCGCTCATCGTCAAGGCGACGGAGGCGATCGGCGATGGAACGGGTGGATTTGGTGCTGGAAGACTGGCTGGGCGAAGTGGTGATGGCGGCGGCGGCACAGCCGGGTTTCCTGACGGCAGCACGGGTCGGCATCCTGCTGGACTGAGGGGATACCAGAGAATCGCATTTTCGCGCCCATGATGGATATGCAGGGGGTTCCACCGCAGAGTATCGGACCGGCCAAGCAACCTTGATTTCAGGAGGAACGGCATGAAAGGAACGGCGGATGTCTGGGTGTTCGCAGGCCTGCTGGCGCTGGCGCTGGCGCTGGCGCTGGCGCTGGCGACTGCGGCGCCGGCCCAAGACGCCCCGGAAGTCGATCGTGCGGTGGAACAATTGATGGGCCGGTTGATTGCATCCATCGAGCAATCGCCGGCGAAAATTAGGTCGGTTGACCAGATAGCTAAGGCGCCAGAACGGCCCGTGTCCAAGTCGCTGAAGCAACGGGAGGCCACGGAAATGAGGCGATTAATCGAAGTGTTGACCACTTCCGGCGAGTGCGCGGGCACGGTCATCCGGGTCGGTGAAACGGGCGTACTGTTTATCCAGCTTGACCGGCAGGGAGGTCTGACCGAAGGGAGTCAGGTGGAACTGATACGCGCGAAAGCGCCGACGCGGGTGGGTGACGAGAGGGTCGGCTCCGATGAAGAAACCCTGGGTACGGCGCGGATTACCAAGCTGATCAAGGACAAGGCGCTAGCCCACATGACGGGAGGCGCGAAAGGGATCGTCAAACCGGGCGACAAAATCTACGCGGCTAACCAGCGAAAGGAACGCCTGGTGGTCGCGTCCTTCACCTACAACAACCATCTGACCGAATTCAGTATCAGCCTGCAAGAAAAGCTCATTACCGCCCTCGTGCATCAAGGGATCAAGGTGGTCGAGCGCAGTCAATTGGAAAAAGTGTTAATGGAACAACAGCTCAGCTATTCAGGACTCGTTGATTTAAACTCCGCACAACAGATCGGAAAATTATTGAGTGCGGCCGCGATGATCCTGGGCACGATCACCGATGAAGGCAACGAGGTGGCGGTCAACGCGCGTCTGGTCGAGGTGGGAACCGCCGACATCGTGACCGCCGCCGAGGTGGAATTGGCGAAAACACCGGTGGTCGTCAAAGGTCTGGAAACAATCATTACGGCGTCGTGGGGTGCGGGTGGGGTATCAAAATAGGCATTCATTTTTATCGCCCATCAGCCGTGAACAGTTCATTAACAGGAGATCAATAATGAAAAAGACGGCGATTTTTTGGGTATTCGCGACCCTGCTGGCGCTGGCCGGCGCGACACAGGTCCTGGCGGCTTCCGAAGTGGACAACGCGGTGCGGCTGCTGACCGAGCGGCTGACCACCGCCGGCGAGGGCAAGGTGATCCGGGTCGGGGAGACCGGGCTGCTGTTTCTTCAATTCGACCGGCAGGGCGGCTTGGCGGAAGGCGGCCAGGTGGAACTGAAGCGCACCGGCGCGCCGATCCGGGTGGGCAACGAGACGGTCGGCTACGAAGAAGAAAGCCTGGGCATGGCGACCATCACCAAGCTGATGAAGGACAAGGCGCTGGCGCAGATGGCGGGGAACGCCAAGGGCATCGCCCAGCCCGGCGATAAGGTCTACGCCGCCGGCGATCAAAAAGGACGGCTGGTGGTGACGCCGTTCACCTACAACAACCATCCGACCGAATTCAGCATCAACCTCCAGGAAAAGCTGATCACGTCTCTGGTGAACAAAGGCATCAAAGTGGTCGAGCGCAGCCAGTTGGAAAAAGTGTTGAAGGAACAGCAGTTGAGCTATTCGGGACTGGTCGATTTAAGTTCCGCGCAACAAGTTGGCAAGCTGCTGGGTGCGGGCGGGATCGTGCTGGGCACGATCACCGATGAGGGCAATGCGGTGGCGGTCAATTCGCGCCTGGTTGAAGTGGGCACTGCCGACATCGTGGCCGCCGCTGAGGCGGAGTTGGCGAAAACACCAGTGGTAGCTCAAGGGTTGGAGAAAATCGTCACGGAATCGGGAGTGGCGGGCGGTTCTTCAAGATCAGGGGTAGGGCCGGGGAAAAAAGCAGATAAGAATTCCCTGTTTTTTGAGAATGATTCCATAAAAATTGAAGTTGTTTCATTTACCCAAGAACAGGAAGGCTTTGTACTAAAACTTAGATATTCAAATAAAACAAAAAAAATATTTGGATTGATTTTAAATCAACCTGAGTTAAATACCTATTTAGTAGATAATGAAGGTAATCAATATTCTTTCAAAGAAGCTGAGCTTGGAGGTCGTAGCAGTAGACATGCTCGCGAACTGCCTGTTGGAGTTCCTCGTATTTCAAGTATTATTTTCCGAAGCGAAGGTGGAACTGGTAAAGTATTTTCCTTTACGGCAAAATATGGCGGTTATTGTTGTGATAATGCCGATTTTTCCGCCAGCATTACAGGATTAAAGCTTCAATAAAGGAGATAGCAATGACCAGATTAATCGTTTTTGTCTTTGCAGGAATTATTGAGATTCTATTGTGGCTATTTTTAATTGCGGGGACTTATGCAGCCTATTATTTCATTCCAGACGGCATCTTTCAGCATGAATTCTATCAAAACAGAGAAATACTGAAATTGGCCATCGGATTTTTCGGAGTTTTTTTCCTGGAGGTTATTTTCTTTGGGCCTGCTTTGCTTCTTTGGGATATTCACAAGTCGGTAAAAGCGATTGAGAATAAACAGATAACAAACTGATACACTCATGCCAAGCATAAAAAACATTTATGGTCCTTACCGCTTTTTCTTTTACAGCTTCGATTGCGGGGAGCCTAAGCATGTCCATGTTCAGCGAGAAAAACTGATTTGCAAATTTTGGTTAGAACCCATTTCCTTGGTTAAAAATAGCGGTTTTTCCCCACAAGAGTTGAACATCATTCGACGAACAATTCAATCAAATTTACCTGAAATCCTGGAGGCATGGCATGAACACTGCGGTTAATCTTATAGAGCCACGGTTATTGAGTGTCCATATGACTGACGATGAGATTATTGCTCATCTGGTCGATGGACGGACGATCAGTGTACCACTCGTTTGGTCATGGCGTCTGTCTGAAGCTTTACCCGAGCAACGGCAGCACTTTGAAATTCTTGGTGACGGCCAGGGGATCCACTGGCCTGATATAGATGAGGATATTAGTGTCGAGGGAATGTTGTATGGTGCGCCTGCACGTCGGCCCGGCAAGCGGACAATTCGAACAGCCAAACACGATGAGAGTTATGAACGCCCAAAATGATATTAGATTAAATCTGTTAAAATTGATGATGTCATACTGAGGAATGGAGGGAAGACCGAACCATTTGACGCCATCCTCAAACCATGCCGCCCACTCGCCTGCTTGCATCCACCCTGTTGCTCGCCATCATCAGCACCACCGCAACACTGGCGGACCCTGCTTCCGATCTAACCCTCATCGCCAAACTCATCAACCAGAAGCACATCGAACATCCGCCGCTGGCCACCATTCCCACCGATTCCATCGCCCGCTTGCAGGCGTTTTTAGCGGCCCTCGATCCCTATTCCAGTTATTTGAATCCCCAGGAAATGGCCCGCGAAACACACGTGGTGGACGCCAGGCAACCGGGCATCGGCGGGCTGGTAACCCGGAACCGGGAAGACGGCTTGATTCTCGTCCCGTTTCTCAACGGTCCCGCCTATCAGGCGGGCCTTCGCCATCCAGTCCAGTTGATCCGCGTCGAGAATCAGGATGCTGCTGACTTGGATTTGGCTGCCATGGCGACCCTGGTCAAAACCCGTTCGCGCTTGCGCATCGCCGCTCGGGATTTGATCACGGCGCAGACCGTGCAAGCCACGGTTCGGATTAAACCGTTTCAGGTTCCACCCGTAGAGATCATCGAGGTGGAAAGACAATCCATCCTGCGGTTGCACGTTTTCGCGGAAAACTACACGGTTTCCCTGCTCCGCCAGGCCCTGAAATCACTGGCCTCAGCCAACAGACCGCTGGTGATCGATCTGCGCTACGCCACCGGCGGCGATCTGCTGGAAGCGCTGGACAGCATTTCGCTGATCCTGCCCCGGCAGGCGCCCATCGCCACCACCGTCACCAGCGATCAGGTGTCCGTGACCTTCAAGAGCCGGAACGATCAACGGGTGGCGCCCGGTCCGGTCTATCTGCTCATCGGCCCCAACACGGCCAGCGCGGCGGAAGTGTTTGCGCGCGCCCTGCACTATTACGGGTATGCGGTGCTGGTGGGCCAACCCAGCTTCGGCAAGTGCCTGACGCAACAGCTTGTCGAACTGCCCGCCAAGGATGGGCTGAAATTAACGGTCGGGCGCATCCTGGACCCGGCCGGTCAGTATTGCGCGGGCCGGGGAATCGCCCCCGATGTTAGCCAGACCGGCAACATTCACGACACCGCCGCGCTGTTGCGGCTGATCGAGGCGCACAACCAGACCCATCGCCTGGTTTGCCGAGCGGAACCTTATCGCACCCAACCCGCCCTGGAACAGGGCATCACCCAGCTTGGATGGAACCAGGACGGTGGAAAATACCAACCGATCTCCCTGGTCACGCCGACAGGCAACTGGCGCCTTTGCCTCGGTCCCCCCCTGGCGATGCCAGCGGCTCTGCTGTTGAAAATCACCCTCGCCAGACGTCTCGATGCGAAAATGTTGCTGTTTCCGCTCTTTCCCACTTTACCGCCGATTGATCTGGTCAGCGTGCAAGGATCGCTGGCTGGTGCGAGCCTAATAAACAGCAGTTGCCCGCCCCCGTTATCGCGCCAAAGGCTGCCTAGTTCCTCAACTCCACAGTCCGATGCCACCCCCGAAATCGGATACCTTCAGAGACAAACACTGATTCCCATTGACCAAAACACGAATTTTTCCAAACCATAATCGGAGTACACCCAGGTTTCCGGTCCCGTGCTCACCAGTTATCAACAAGAGCGCCTCATGGGATGGAGCTGTGGGTTCGTCGAGGGTAGTTCGCGATAGGACACGCTCCCCTTCCCTTCACCCTGCGTGACTACTGACAGGTATCAAGATGAACGTCCCTAATCGCCTCATTTCTCTATTTGGCCTGCTCTGCCTGGTCGCCAGCCTGGCCACCGGAGTTCGCGCCAGCGAAACCCCCGACGCCAGCGACGATAAAACGCTGTCGCCCTACTTCCTGATTACCACCCCGGATGCGGAGGTTGATCAGTTCGCTTTGAAGGATACCCGCGCCGAGGTCAACATCGCCGGGGTGATCGCCGACGTCAAGATTACCCAGGTTTATCAAAATCACGGCCAAAAGCCGCTGGAAGCGATCTACGTCTTCCCCGCCTCCACCCGCGCCGCCGTGTACGGCATGAAGATGACCATCGGCGAGCGCACCATCGTCGCCAAGATTGACAAGCGCGAGCAGGCGCGCGCCGATTACGAGCAGGCCAAGGCGGAAGGCCGCAGCGCTTCCCTGCTGGAGCAACAGCGCCCCAACGTGTTTCAGATGAATGTCGCCAACCTGCTGCCCGGCGACGAAATCAAGGTCGAGATGCAATACACCGAGTTGCTGACGCCCCGCCAGCGCCTCTACGAATTCGTCTATCCCACGGTGGTCGGTCCCCGCTACTCCAACCAGCCGGCGGCCACCGCTCCCGCCAGCGACCGGTGGGTGCAAAATCCCTATCTGAAGCCGGGCGAGCAGCGTAGCAAGACTCCCTATCGCTTCGACCTGCGCCTGACCCTCAATGCCGGCCTGCCGATCCAGGACATCGCCAGTCCCAGCCACAAGGTCACTGTCGCCTACGCCGGTCCGGCTCAGGCCACGATCACCCTGGATCGCGCCGAAACCGATGGCGGCAACCGCGATTTCATCGCCAAATACCGGCTGGCGGGCAACCAGGTCGAATCGGGCCTGTTGCTGTATCGCGGCGAACAGGAGAACTTCTTCCTGCTCATGATGCAACCCCCCACGCAAGTCGCCGCCGCGCAAATTCCGCCGCGCGAATACCTGTTCGTGGTGGACGTGTCCGGCTCGATGCACGGCTTCCCGCTCGACCTTTCGAAAAAGCTGCTCCAGGACTTGATCGGCCACCTGCGCCCGACCGACTGGTTCAATATTCTACTATTCGCCGGCCAGTCCGCCGTGCTCGCGGAACGCTCGCTGCCGGCCACCCCGGACCACCTCCAGCGCGCCCTCGATCTCCTCGACCGCCAGCAGGGTGGCGGCGGCACCGAACTCCTGCCCGCGTTGCGCCGCGCCCTGCAACTGCCGCGCCCCGAGGGCGTCTCCCGCACGGTCATTATCGCCACCGATGGCTATGTCGATATCGAAAAGGACACCTTCGAGGTCATCCGCAACCATCTCGGCGAGGCCAACCTGTTTGCCTTCGGCATCGGTTCCTCGGTCAACCGTTTCCTGATCGAAGGCCTGGCGCGGGCCGGCATGGGCGAACCGTTCATCATCACCCAGCCCGATCAGGCTGCGGCCAAGGCGGCGGAATTCCGCCAATTGATTCAGACCCCCGTCCTGACGGGCATCCAGGTCCAGTACGACGGTTTCGACGCCTATGACCAAGACCCGCTGCGGATTCCCGACGTGTTCGCGGAACGGCCAGTGGTGGTGGTCGGCAAATGGCGCGGCGAACCGAAAGGAGAAATCGTGGTGAGCGGCGTTCGAGGCGGGGAACCGTACCGCCAGACGTTCAAGGTCGCCGAAGCCCAGCCGTCCCCGGCCAACGCCGCGTTGCGCTATCTGTGGGCGCGGAGCCGGATCGCCTGGCTGGACGATAACAACCGTCTGGACCGGAGCGACGCCCGGATTCAGGAGGTCACCGATCTGGGGCTGAAGTACAACCTGCTGACCGCCTATACTTCGTTCGTGGCCATCGATTCCGAGGTTCGGCTCAAGGACGGCCAAGCCACCACCGTGAGACAGCCGCTGCCCTTGCCGGAGGGGGTGCCCGAATCCGCCGTGAACAGCCAGGTGATGGGCGGCTTGCTAGGCGCCGCCCCAAGGATGATGATGGCTGAAAGCCTCAGGCCGCGCGAGGCATTATCCCCAGCCACACCGGCCCCGACCAAACCGGCGATGGAATCGTGGAAGCTGGAAAAAGTGACAGTTTTGAGCGGCACGATTTCCAGGAAGGCCATCCAGGCTACATTCGCCCATGATCGGGCCATCGGGCGCTGCGCCATGCCGGCGGAAGCCAAGCCGGGCCAACGGCTTATCCTGATGCTGACGGTCAATGCCCAAGGCGAAGTGACCGAGGTCAAACCCGCCGACAGTGCTCCAACGACTGAACCATGGATTAAATGCCTGGTGGAGGCAATCAAGGCGTGGCGGTGGCAGCGAGCAGGGGGCGGGCAGGAGGCGCGAATTCGGCTGGAATTGAAGGTCCGGGCGTAATTAATTGGAGGTCCGGGCGTAATCGGCTATCACCAACCATCGTTAGGTAAGAATGGATGGTGGTATTCATCTTACCAAGGCGATTCAACCCTCCAACCATCATCAAATAGTGATAAATGCGCTCTTGTTTTTTTTATTTCAATATGTAAGGTTAAAACCCCCGCCTTTAGGCGGGTAGATTTCATCTCCAGCCCTTACTGGTAGAGTTGCTGGACACGTTAGCGACAAGCCACGAGGGGCGAGATGGACTATCGATATGGGAGCCATACGGTTTACAAGATTGAATATCATCTTGTATGGGTGACTAAATATCGTTACAAAGCATTGGTCGGGGATGTAGGTCAGCGGGTTCGAGAGCTTGTTCGGCAGACCTGTGAAGCCTTTGAGATTCGGATTATCAAAGGGGTGGTGAGCAAAGATCATGTACATATTCTGGTTTCGGCACCGCCGGAGCTCTCGGTCAGTGACATGATGCGCCATATCAAGGGGCGATCATCGAGCAAGTTGTTTGAGGAATTTCCGGAATTGAAGAAGCGTTACTGGGGACGGCATTTTTGGGCGCGGGGCTATTTTTGCGTGACGGTCGGGGATATGACGGAAGACATGATTAAGGAGTACTTGGATCATCACTTTGAGCCGGATCCAGCGCGTGACTTTCGGGTTGAACCGTAGGCGCGTCGTTGAGGCGACGCGCACATGGACTTTCAGTCCGTTATTTCAACCCACCGGCTTTCAGCCGGTGGTTGTTGAGTTTTCCCAGATCAGGCTCATCTGGTAGGTACAACTTTCCTATTGGGGTTTGCTCCAAAGTGTAACTATATTCTACTATGCTTTTTGTATCGGATGGTTTTGTAATTCCATCAACACTAATGATAATTTTTTTACTATCTGTAATATAAATATCATAAGCATTTCCATAGACATGCTTAATCTTAGTAACATAAGGTTTCGCTTTATCAGTTAAAGTATAATTACAAGAAAATTGAGGAACACCTAGTATAGCGTAGTATCCCAAAATCCTAGTTGTTAAATAGCCTTCTTGAGCAAGATTTTTAATTCCATTTCTGTCATTCATTGATCCAACATAACATAGCTCATCTTTTGGAATTTTTGAGTCAAAATTTATTCTAGCATCTCGGTCTCCTAAAAATAGCAATCTCGTACTATAATATTCTGGTTCATTTAGTTTAGCTTGAATCAATTTTCGAGCTTCAATTCGAGTTAATTTATTACTGTCCATATAGTTAGTTAATAGTAGCCGAGCCTCATTGCAATTTGATTTATTAGGATCGGATTGCATTTTTACATCTTGATTTTGAGCTAACACAGTTAAAGCAAACGGATATGTGGTAAATGGTTTCGGATCTACAAATTCGATCCTTTCATTTTTTTTATCATAAATACAAATAGCAGTACTGAGATTATCACCTGACTTTGACCGCTTACCTTGGATTATAAAAACACTATAGCTTTCGGTATCAGCAGGTTCACCAATCATTAAAGATTTCGTAAATTTACTATCATATATACAGTTAAATTTTTTGCTTTGATATAAAGCAGGCTCGGTTGATAATAACTGTTGCAATGCACTACATGCTGAATTTTGAGAGTCTTGCTGTAATTGTGGATCTTTACTTTGAGCTAAAGCAGCTAAAGCAAATGGAAACTTCTTGAACGCGCTTGGCTCTGCAAATTCCATCTTTTCGTTCATCTTGTCAAAAATACAAATCGCGGTACTTATATCAGAATCTGAAGAAGTCCGCTTTCCCTGAACAATTGAAATAGCATAATTTTTAGTATCAACAGGATCACCAATGATTAAAGATTTGGAAAATCCACTATTGGTTAAACAATTAGATTTGAAATTACTCCAAAATCTATCTTGTATCAGCTTTGCGGTTTGGGCATGGTTCTGCTCCTTGGCAAATTTATAAGCTTGATCCAAACCTTCATGAGCCCCGTACTGAAACAACAAACCTACAACTTGATAATAACCATGCTTGGCAGCCCGTGTTAAAGATGTATTGCCGCTTGTTATAGGCTCGTAGGCTAAACCTATATTTGTTTTTGCTCCTTTTTCAAGAATCATCTTGACAATCGGTAAGCGTGAAGCACCGCCTTTAGTTTCGTCCTCCATTTTAATATCATGTCCCTCACCTGCAACAGCATAAGTTAGAATTGTTTCCCCCCAAGGAGTTTTGGCATTTACATCTGCACCTTTATTTAACAATACCTTGAGTAATGATAATTGATCGTCGTAAGGCAAATCAATGCCACAAACTTTTCCACAAGCTGTCAGCATTAACAAAGTAGGACCCGGAACCTTATCTCCTCCCATTTCTCCTTCCTCTCTAGCATCAACATTCGTACCGTTCTCGATCATCCTTCGAATAACACTGACATTTCCCTTCCTGAGTTCGGAAATGATATTTTCTTGATTACGTTTTGCGATATTATCAACCTTAGAGGCAGTAATAACCTTTTCAGTTGTATCGAGATTATTATCAGCAATTCCCTCAAAATCAACAGCAAGTTTATCATTCTGATAAACATGGACAGAAGTAAAACCATAGTGGCCTGATATCTTTTTTGCTTCCTCCAAGGCCCGCTCCAGAATTGTCTTCATAGTGACTTCATCACTGAGGTCATATAGAGAAGACACACGAGCAGTTACGTCAAACCATTCCGTATTATTTCGCTTTGATACTTCGTATTTGTCAGATTCCACAAAAGTTTCACCCGAAAGCTCGTAAGCGGTTGGTGGTTCCCATCCACCTCCTGCGTGTGACCTTTTAATTAAGCCCACTTTACCTTTTGCTTCCTTGAGTTCATAACTATTACCATCCAATTTAGCTGCAAGAATGTAATTTGTGTCTTTCTTCATATAAATGAAGATGTCACCATTACCACTGGCGCCTCGTAGGAGTTCCCCCTGTATATTGTACCAAGGCAAAATAACGACAAAATTTTTCCCCATAAGATTATGGAGATTAATTTCTTCTTTCGTTATTTTAAAGCCTTCATTTTTTGCTAAATTATCTATGAAAGTTTGAATAGCAAGATCAGGTTTTTCTGATTCATCAGCCATCAAAATCAAAGGGTAGCAGATTAAAAAAATGGATAACAAAGATATGGTTGAAAAAATAAGCACTACATGAGTAACCGCTTTATTTTTCATAGCTGTCTCCATAAACAAGCTTACAGGTAATAAATTGTGTCATTATATGGCGGGGGCATTTTTTGATAGATTCCAATTGCATCATTTCCTGTGCGGTACCGACCAAGAAGATTTAATCTTAGTTTAAAATCACAGGCTTCTTGCTCTGCATATTCATAAATCCTGTTTCAATCGCAATCGCTCGGACAATTTTCTACCGTCTCTCCAACGCTGCAAACAATATCTTCATTGCATTCCGCGACAGAACGCAGATCGATGGTATGGATTTTCTTCCCATCCGGATCGTAAAATTCCGCCTTCGCCCCATTCGGAAACCAAGGAATCTCGATATATATACGTCCCTCCGGGAGCACGCGACACCCGTTCATCTCGGGCGGTCCACCATCGACACACAAGATTATCTGCATACCATCGGCAAAAAAATTCCCGAGCGTTTTTCCCTGAAACGAAATAATACGCCCGTTATACCAACCACGAAGAGAATGAAAATCTTCGTAATAACCGTGGTTCGCATTCACTTTCTCCAGAACAGGCGCGCTGTACATTCCTGATTTTTTGGTCATGTGTACAAGCAAACGCGCAGGAGAAAGAAGAAAGTCCCCATCAGTGAATGACTGACCAACACTCACCCTAGTCAAACTACTTGGTATGGTCAATTGCCGTCCAACTTCCAGTTGTTTGATATTATTAATGCCATTATATTCAGCAATAGCCTGTGCATTATCCTTAATGCCGGTTGTTTTCTTGGAAATTTTCCAGAGTGAGTCTCCTTCTTTCACGACGTAAAACGTATCCTCACCTGAACCCGGTAGAGTGCCGCACCCTACGATAGCTACACATAAAAGCCAAGAACGCATGTATTTAATTGCTACTCTCCTTTTTTCGCTGATCTATCTTTTCTGTTCTAAAAAACAAGTAGACCTTTGCATAGCGATCACACTCGAATGACTCGAATTACTTCAATGCACCATCGATGTCGGCTGCATCCCTTGCCATCTCGATCCCGTTCCTCGGTCGGCTTTTTTAAGCTCACTGTTGCCAACTGCTTGACTTCTTCCGAATCCCCCTGTTGCGATTGCTTGGTCTGCCGCATATTTTTGCCTTGAGTCGCCTCGCATTTCCCTGTTCTTTCCTGGCAACGTCAGCCTGTTTGGTCGGGCTTTGACGGAAGCGGGCTTGATTTCACGAGTGGTCACGAGAAGTACTCGCCCTTGAATTTGGCTCTTTTGCCTAGCGGTACTCCCCTTCTCGTGTCTAAGCATTTTCTGTTCGCCTTGCAAGCGCTCGGTCAGCGACTGGGCTGATGACAATTTTTCCTGCTTTTCCTCGACCCGCTTTTCGTAGCAACCGGAGCCCATGGCGGACAATCCTGCAATGAACCCCCCCTTTCTGGGGTCGCAGGCGGATGGATCGCTCGCGCAGGCGCCGAGCAATAGAATCGAAACGGTGCTCAACAGACCCTGTTTCAGGATGGAATGGTGAATCATTGGGATTTCCTCCTCAAGAAACCATCTGGTTTTTCATGGCTATATCATTAAAAGTAACTGCCCACTTTTGCGCTCAGATTTCCCATCTCATCGACGCTCTTGCGTAGAGCAGTGGTTTCATCCTGGGTCTTTTTAATTTGCTTTACTTAACAGATCAGCTTTCCGGCTTTTATCTTGCTGCATCTTAGCCAGCAGCGTTTGTTGCTTTTCCAAGTTCTTTATTGAAGATCATCCAAGTTATTACTGTTCGATTGACGCTTCTTATCGATATCATTTTTCAACGTCACCAATTGACTCTTGGTTGCCTTACCCGATTGGTACTGGGCGACCAAGCCTATCGATCTGACGTCGATCCGCTTGGATGCTATTACGTAGATTCCGGTTATGTTGGGCCAATCGCCTGATTCAACTTGGTCGCTTCCTTAATCTGCGCATCGTAATAATCTTCAGTCGAAGCGTATTCGCCCTGCTTCGTGTCTACAAAAATACCGGCCACCGTACCGACGAACGGCTCCGAGAAATCCACCTAAAAGCGCGCACTCGGCCCCCTTCTCTTTTCCACACGCCACCAGCCCGATGGCGGCGCCCGCCGCCGTACCCGACCACGGCGCCTTCCGCCACCGTGGACGGACTTGGAGTATTTGGTCCTCGAACCGCTGGCTTTGGAACCGGCCGTGCCGGGGCTTCCAGCACTAGGAATGACTCGTGCTCCCCCCACGTTAGCCCAGCCGGTATGTTTATTTGCTGACCGGCTTCAAGCCGATTCATGTTTTTAATATTGTTGTAGTCTAGCAATGGCCCGCGCGTTGTCCTTCGTACCGGTTGTTATTTGCGCGATTTCCCCCATGCTATCTCCTCGCTGAACGACGTAAAGGGTGTCGGTGCCTGAACCCGGTGTAGTAGCGCACCCGGAAATAGCGATAATCCCCATCAGCAACACCCAACCGATCAACTGATCAAATGAGCGATACTTCAACATCGCCGTATCCTCCCTAACAGTAAGTGTTATCATCCAGCCCTTTGAACATGCAGTTTTAAGCTGTTGATTTTCAATAGATCATTTTTGATGCTTTGCAGCAACTTTGTGCCACAACCCATTGATTCTTGGTATGCCATGTTCAAAGGGCTGGCGTTATCATCTTATCAAACGTGATCACCTTATTAATCCAGCCGGCTTTCCAACCTCTCGTCGTTGATATAGGAACGAAGAACTGGCCGGTTGGCCATCCTAGAGTTGCATCAACAGCTTCTTATCCTCGAATGCCTTGATAATCTGCTCGCGCCATTCCGGCGCTGTCGCTCGCCGCGCATGGAACCGCGACCATTGTTCGGCGAACAGACTGAAGGACTCCTGCTCGGCGGTCGAAACGTTGCCTCGCCCGATTTCGGCCCGGAAATTCTCCAAGCTGCGTTGCGCCAGCCGGTCGCCGCATTCCGCCAGCCGGGCCATCTCGTCGGTGTATTTCTTGAAAGTAAAACGCCATTTGCTTCTCTTCGTGGCTCGCGGCGGCTTGCAACCGGGCGATGGTCTGCTGATCCTGGGCGCTGAGGTTCTGGTTCCGGGACAGCGCCTCGCTCAGTTTCAATTTCTGCACCCGGTCCCGGTAGGATCGCACCAGCAGATTGCTGAAGATAATCGCGTGCTTGACGTAGCTGTCGCAGATTTGCTGGTTGCCCAGATCGAGCTGTACCGCCGTGTTTTTCAATTCCGTGGTCGTTTTTTCAAGCCCGGCCTTCAAGGCTTTGAACTGTTCGAGCACTTGTTGGGGATCGGTCGTGGGCGCCATCCCCGTCAACGCCGACAGCTCCTTGGCCAGATCAGCCATCGTGCTCCCTGCTTGCACGGCGCTGTTGACGGCGGTCTCCCCCACCGGCGTCTGGCCGCGCAGGGAGTTCACGTAAGCCTCGTAGTCCTTCTCGAGCTGGCTGATGTACTTCTGGGTGGGCAGCACCGGCGCGACCAGAGCCAGGCGAAACCCGGTGGAGGGATTGCGTCCTTCCTCCATTTTTTCACCCTTGGGCTGATACAGCGGTATCTCGCTGCGGTAGGCGGAACGGACGTTGTCCTTGGTGTTTAAAATACCGCCTCCCCGGGCCGTCAGCGCGCCGGACTTGCCCTGACCCATATCGGCCTGAAACCAATCGGCGGTCAGCTCCTGCACGTTGCCAAACAGGTCGTAAAAGCCGCCTTCGGTCGGCTCCAGCGAGCCGATGCGCCGGGTTTTGGACTTGGCTTCCGGCTGGACAAACCCGTATTTCGGCAAGTCGGCGCGACTCACCGGCAATTCCTCGCCAAACCGGCCGGCGTCCACCGCCGTCAAGCCGCCCCGGGCCGCGTATTCCCACTCCATCTCGGTCGGCAGGCGGACGAACCCCGGCGCCCCTTCCTTGTCGTCCACGGCCTTGAGCGTGGGCACGGCTTGCTTGCAGGCAGCGTCGTTCAAACACCATAAATTATAGGTGTTAATAAACTCCTGCACCCCGAACCAACTGATCCAGGCCACCGGCCAAGCCAGCGCCCGGTTCAGTTCGTTGCCGGTGAGGCTCGCCAGTTTCTCATCGTCGGAATCGCCGGAGAGTGCGATCAGCCGCTGGATACCCCGCGCCAGGTCGCCCTGGCCCAGGACGGCGGCAAACTGCGCCTTGGAGACTTCGTACTTGCCCAGATAGTAGTTCCAGTCATTCGAGCCGGCGGGCAGGAACGCGCCGCCGACCATGGTTTTGCGTTGGCCCTGAAACGGGCCGCCCCGGGGGTCGCCGGTCTGCACGATGCGGCGGCTGTCGCCCCAAAAGGCCCGGCCGGGCACCTTGACCTCGCGGAACACCAGTTTCAGGCCGCCCGGCATGGGCAGCGCGAAATCGCCCGACGCGGGACAGGGATCGTAGCGGTTGTCGCTGCCGCCTTGCCCGCCGGGACAGGCGAGCGCGGCACCCGTCAGGGTGAAGGCCAACCCTCCCACCATCCACCATCGCCATTTATTCAACACGAATCGCCTCCGCCGGTTCGATCAACGTGGTCCGCCAGGCGGCGAACAGCGAACTGCCCACCGCCGCCGCGACCGTCACCACGAGCGTCAGGACCAGCGTGCCCACCGGCAACTGACAGATCCGCGCGCCCAGTCCCAGACCGGCGGCAAACACGGTGTTGATCACCGCCGCCAGGGTATAAAAACCAAGAATCGCCAAACCCGCCGCCAGCGCCGCGATCGCCGCGCTCTGATACACCGGGAAGCGGGACACGGCGAAGCGCGACAGGCCCAGCAGCCGCATCATGGCGATATCGCGCTGCTTGCGCTCCACCGCCGCGTACAGGCTCGCCACCAGCGCCGCGATGCCGCCGACGATGCCCACCACCGCCACCAGCCAGAACAGCCGGGTCAAGGCGTGATCCAGCAGGCGGATGCGTTCGATGTCCTGCACCTTGGTGAGAGTCTCGATGCCCTGGTCGCGCAGGCTGCGGTGCAGTTCCGCCACGTCGTCGATGCCGCGCGCGTAAAGGCGGAACCCGCTGTAGCCGGCGCGCGCCAGCACCAGGCTGTTTTGCTCGGTGGCGTATTGCACCTCGCGCAGGGCGCCGGTGCGCAGCGCCGCCAGCAGTTCCAGCGGGGCCACGGCGCGGGCGGTGAAGCTCTGGCCGACGACTCGCAGCGGGAAGCGCACCGGGCGGGGAACGCCGGTCAGGGTGGCCGTCATCGTCGGTTCGGCCGGCGGCGGGATCGCGGCGGGCAGCAGGAGTTGGGCGTACTCGGCAAACGGCGTCTCCGCTTTCAGCGGCCCCCACGGCAATTCGGGGATGCGCAGTATCTGCCGGTCCTGTGGCGAGGGCGACAAGCCCACCACGGCGACGGGGAACGGGGTTCCGCCGGCTGGCTCCAGGGTCAGCGTCGTCTCCTTCACGTAGGGCACCACGGCGACCTCGCGCCCGCGCAGTTTGTCCCGCACGGCTTGCAGCGACGACCACTGCACCGGTTCCTGCAACACGCGCACGTCGTAAATCTGGGCATCGTCGGCCACGCTCAGTCCGGTGCGCCGGGTGAAATCTGCGGGGGTCAGAGGCTCCACGGCGCCGAAGCCGGTGCCGATGGTCAGACCGCTCACCACCAGGGTGTCCAGCCCCTCGGGCGCGAACACGAACGCGCCGTCGAAGCTGAAATAAGGCGTGGCCAGGCCGCCCGGCCAGTTCCGGCCCGGCACGGCGCGGCCCTCGCGGTAGATTTCCACGTCGGTCGCGAACGACAGCGGCGCGTAAACCCGCTGTTGGGCGTCGGCCCGGGGCGACAGCACGCCGCCGACCTTGAAATCGGTGGTGGCGGTCTCCATCCGGCCGGCGCGACTGCGGGTGATCCGCGCCCGCAGGGTATCGCCGGCCCGCGCTCCCAATTTGGCGGCGGCATCCGCCGACAGCACCACCTCCCCCTCCTGGGGAATGACGCCGCCGTTCTCCAGCAACAGCACGTCGCCGGGGCCGGTGGGCAACAGGTCCATGGACACGGCTTGCTCGCTGTCCGGTTTGCCGACCCGGATGACGGACGAGCCGCGCAAAATGGTCGGGATGACGAAGGCGACATCGGGCCGGGCCGCCACGGTCTCGAACCAGGCCGAGCCGAGATTCAGGCTTTCCTGCGGCTTGAGTTCCCGGTAGACCGGGTCTTGCACCAGGCGCTGGCGCATCGCTTCGACCACGCCGTTTTTCAGCCCCAGCAACAGCAGCAAGGGGGCCAGTACGGCGGCCAGCGCCAGGATCATGCAGAGGTTCAGCGGCCATTCGTGCCGCAGATCGGCCAGCGCCAGAAAGCGCATCGTGCCGCCGAGGCGCTTGGCGGCGGGTGGATGGGTTCTTCCCCGGGCGTCCATAGGCAGTCCCGACCTCATTGCAGCCGGCAGACGGACTGAATTCCGGTGGCGGAAACCGGCGTCACATCGAAGGTGTAGGTCACGTCCGCCAAGTCCCGCACCAGGGTGTAATCGTGGGTCACCATGACGATGGTGGCGCCCTGGTCGCAGGCCAGGCGCTTGAAGTCCTGGACGATGGCGCGGGCGCGGTTCTTGTCCACCGCCGCCGTGGGTTCGTCGGCCAGGATCAGGCGCGGATTGTGGACGAGGGCGCGCAGGATCGCGGCCCGTTGTCGCTGGCCGCCGGACAGGTGCTGCGGTTTTTTCCCGAGCACGGCCCGAATGTCGATGCACTCGGCCAGATCCTCGATCTCCGCGCGGTCGATGGGAACGCCCAGAATCCGCAGGGGCAAGTAAATGTTTTCCGCGACCGACAGGAACGGCAGCAGCCCGCCGGTCTGGAGCACGTAGCCCAAATCGCGGCGGCGGATTTCGGCCAGCTTGTACTCCGCGCCGGCGTTCCACAGTTGCCAGACATCGACGCCGCGCCCGGCCCCGCCCCCCTCCGCCAGCCAGAAGGCCTCGCAGTGGCTGGGTTTCAACACCAGCGCCAGCAGGTCGAGCAGGGTGCTCTTGCCGCAGCCGCTCTCGCCGACCACCGCCACGAACTGACCCGCGTGCAGGTGGAAGGCGGGAACGTGCAGTTCGAAGCGCGCCTCGCCCTGTTCGCGCGCCTTGCGCAGGTTGGCCAGCCGCAGGATGGGGACAGCCGATCCGTTCCCGGACCCCACCGCGCCCCGAGTTTCAGCCGTCGGCATCATCACCGGCCTCCTTACGGCAAGACATCCAGCGCCAGGGGATAGACCTTGTTGGCGTTGGCATCCTGATCCTGCTCGCTCAGCGGTTTCCAGGCATCCACTTTTTCGCTGATATCCTTATACAACTGCAACTTGGCCTTGAGACCCTTTTCGAGTTCCGAACGCTGGGCGGGCGCCATGGCCTCGAACTTGTCGTCGCTCATCTCCAGAATGGCGCTCTTGTACGGCAGGCTTTCGATCCATTTCGGCAACAGGTTCGATTCGGCCAGTTTCTTGGCCTTTTCGAAGTTGATGTCCTGGCCTTTGGCTGCTTCTCCCAGGATGGCTTGCAGCGATTCGAAGAACTTCATCTGGGTGAGTTCGGCGGTCGCCAGGGCGTCGGTTACTCGCTCCAGGGCGAGAATCAGACTGCTCAAATCCTCCCGGTTGATAAGGAGGTGGACTTGGAGAGCTCTCTTCCTCGGATCGCCTAGATCGCGGTCCATGGCCCAGAAGGTGACGTCGCGCGGCGGCTTGCCGGATATAGTGCCGAGATAGCTGATCAGCGCACCAGCGATTACCTGCCGGATGGTTTTGTCCATATCGGTGTCTTTGCTGGGCGGAACCGGCGCACCCTCGCCTCCCGTCTCCGACAGTGCCGGTGGGGTGGTAGCAGGGGGTTTAACCTGTCCTCCGGTCTCCGACAACGTCGGTGTAGTGGCAGTGGGTGGATTTACCTCGCCCCCGGTCTCCGATAACGCCAGTGGTGTGCCACTGGATGGAATAGCGGTGGCAACTGCGTTCGGATCAACCACGTTAGTCTTCTTAGCGTTTGCAATAACCTCAGCGATTAATTTCGGGATTTTATTGGCCGGAATTTTGAAATCTTCTGGTTTAGTGACATCCACCTTAAATAGCGTCGGTTCATTAATTCCCTTGTTAGTGGCAATAGTGCCAAACTGCCGTTCGGCAATTTCCCAGTCCGGTTTAAATTTCTCATCCCGTAAATGAATGGCAAAAGCATAAATATTCTTATCCCATTCAGGGAGGTTACGGACTCCCAAGGCATCCAAGTTGGTGGTGCTTTGCGGATGGCCCGGTTCATGAGCACTGGCATCTCCCACCAAAACCAAAAAGTGTAGACCAGTAGGTCTCCATTGCGTCGCAGTCAAAGCTTCCTTGACACCCGCGTAGACTTCTTCCGTGTAATCTTTGCTGTCTACCGACGTGGCTTTCACCTCTTTTTCTAACCAATTCAATAAACTGCTTGTCTTCAAGCAAGGTAGAAGTAAAGGCTTTCTTGGCAGTAAATTCCAGCCCTGGTATGGTCTTGGTATCGTCACGATAGCCGATGATGCCAAATTTGACCCCCTTACTGATTTCTGGATCAGCGGTAATGGTACGGGCCAACTGGACGATAGCCTCCTTGGTCATGTCCACATAAGGCCCCATCGATTTGGTGAGATCCATGACAAAGACGATATCGGCGGTCAGATTTTTGGCATCTTCACCTTCTATTTTGTCAGTCCCACCCCCCATTGGTGGTTTTTCTCCAGGATTGGAGCGTTGCTCGGGTACGGCGGCAGTGATTTGCAACAGGCGGGTCTCATCATCGAAGCGGTTCTCCACCTTGAAATCCAGTACGGGTAGAATGTAGAACTTATTCCCAATATCGATGAACTGGTTAGGCTCCATGGAGATTATGGCATCCGGGTACTGCTTGTTTTTAATCTGCTCGTAGAGCTTGTTCGCCTGTTCTGGCCGATCCGCTGCACCGACCACCGCTTCCAGCGCCTGTTTGGTATTGAACATCAGGACCGGTTTGCGGGCCTCCTCGCCTACGCCCGGATGGGTGTAGGACACCACGAGAGCCTGGCGCCATTCCATCACGTCCCTGGCCTGCATCCAGCCCAGCGGCTGGCTGGTTGTGGAGCCCACCTGATACCAGCCCTTGGGGTTTGCAGGATCAGTGTAATCCACTTCCTGGCGGTCAAAGACGTAAACCGGGAAAAACGCCTTGACGTTGGCGGCCAACACGTTGTCGTCCTTGGCCTCCTTCGATTTGTACAGATTCGAGAACGGCCGGGGCAAGGCGCGCAAGGGCAGCAAGGTGCTCTTTTCCCGACACACTTTGCCCGGCTGGCAGTCGATCTCGTAAGTGGTCTGGGCGTTGGCCAGTCCGCCGCTCAGGCTGCCGGCCAGCAGGCTAACAGCACAGAATGCCGGCCAGGTATAAGGGCGGCGCGTTGATTGGATGCTCTTCGTATAAAGCATGTCTTTCTCCCTGTATGCTGTTTGTTGTTCGGAAAAATTCACTGGACTAATTAAAAAGTTGATCCAATAGTGCTTGATGCTTTACTCGGTGATAGGCGTTGGCATTCAGTCAACCACCACGACCACCTGAGCGTTACGCAGAAAACTCGCGCCGCTCTCGGCCGATTTCACCCGTTTCGCGGTTTCATCATCCAATACCAGATCGGTTTTATTGGTCCCGCTCGTGGCCACCGCTTTCACCACTAACGGATTGCGGCCGGTGCGCGGCTGTTGCCGGGCGACATCCAACGATTTCTTGTAATCGCACATGCCCCGCTCGGTGGCGGCGTTGGGATCGACGATGGTCAGGTCGTAGAGCACGTCTCCGGCTTGGGAGAGCAGCTTGGGGAACGCGGCGGGACTGGGATTGAGGCCGCGAGCATCCACGATCAATCCGGTGTAGGGCGCGGGCTTCGGGGCAGCGGCGGGTTCGTTGCCTGCAGCAGGAGCCGCTGCCGGCGCTGGCCAGCTCGCGGGCTTCACGATGACCGGTTGGGTCTCCGACGCCGCGTTGGGCAGCGGCGCTGGCGGCGGACTCGAATCGGCGGAGGTCGTGCGGCTGACGATCCTGGCCTGCTGGATCCGAACGATCTGCGTGGGAATCAGCGAAACATTCAATCCCTCCGGCCCGATCATCGGCATCGACATCATGATCTGATAGCTGCCGTCGCTGGCCTGCCGCTGTTCCACGATGACCGCGTTCTTGATCAACCCCGATACCCGGGTCTGCACGGTGCGGTTCTCGTTGATGAAGTTGCGGGTGGTGGACTCGGCATCCACCTTGACTTCCTTCACCGTTTCCAGCAGGCGAGCCATGGCTTCGTCGATCGCCGCCCGTTTGGCGCGCACCCGGGCCTGGGCGGGATTGACCGCATCCATCGGCGGCACGCCATCGCCCACCGCGTAGACGACCTTATTTTCCCAGTCGATGCGGCCGATCATCTCGTTTTCGAGGGTGCTGACGGTCTGCACGACGGGTTCCCCGGTTTCGTTCCGCACCGACAGGTTGCCGGCGCCGCTATCCTGAGCCTGGGCGGTCCCCAGCAGGAGCAGACTGGCCAGCGTGATCGGCAAAACAGGCGAGAGCGCTTTCATCGAATCGAACTCCTTAAAAATCGAACTCCTCAAAAATTGGGCAAGTGTGAGTTTCGAAGATCGGCAACGTCGCCGCAGATCCTCCTCGCCAAGGTCATGGGCGGGAAATCGTCATAAAGTGGTAAGGCAGGTTTGCCCCGGACCGGCAAGGCCATAAATTGTGCGGTGTTCATAAGCGGGTCCAACCAATATTGTAACTTATTATATACTTACTTAAATCCAGCTAATAGCAAAAGCGAAACCTAAAACTTGCCAGATTTTACGGGTAATCTTTCCTTCGCCCAGGAAACCGTCTCCTACCTCGTCCGGCAGCCGAACCCAGGTTGCCCTCTCTCTCCGGCGCTGGACATCCAGTACCTCGCCGAACGCACGACGGCCTACCGTCAGACGAAAAGTCCCCGGCGCTTACCAGAATTTCAGATCTTCCTGCCCATGGCTTGGGTAAGCACGGAGCAGGTGTCGCAAGCAAGCTCACCAGCAAGCTCCGGCGATCCGAGCAAGATCACTTACCTTGGAGACATGACAATGAAGACCAACCAACTTCTGATGTCCAGCGCCCTGGTTCTGAATTTGTGTTTGGGTGGTGCAGCGTTTAGCCAATCCATGGAGGAGGACTCTCAACCGATAGAGGAGTCTTCGGATAGCGCCATGGCTTTGGGAAATGTTGTCGAGCACCGGAGCGGGGTAACAGACATCGATCAAAAACCCTACGAGATTTACCAAATAGCGAGTGCGACAGGAATGAAGCCATGGTTTGACAGTAATTTCAACGCCGAAGCCACTTTGCCGGTCCATTACCTAAGTGAAACCTTGCGTGAAGTCACTACATTGGACGGAAAACCTGCATTAGCTTTTATGACCTCCGAATATGAAATTCTAATGCGGAATCTGCTGGTGGAAGATTCGGAAAGCCAGCTCGTATTATATCGGATAGCGGCCGAGAACAGCTCAAACTTACTCGTGCAGATGCTCGGTTTCGTTCCCGCCGAAGCTGCATATACGAACACAGGACGACGATCAATACAGGCCGAAAGGCAACTAACAGCGGCTGCCAATCCTCCTTCTTCATGTCAAAATAACAACTACCGATTTGGCACAACCACAGGTACGTATAACGGCGTACCCGCTTATAGCAACTGCCATTATACTTATTTCTCCGGCCAGCCGAATTCCTATTCAGGGTATACCACTGGTTATAAATGGCAGTGCGTCGAGTACGTCGCGCGTTATTTTAAAGCCGTGTTTAATAAAAAAATCGCGGGGGGAAACGCAAATACCTACTGTGACAATGCATCCGCAAAAGGGTTGAAAAAATCCGATAATGGTAAAACCGGCGACAAGCCTCAACCGGGTAATGTGATTTGTTCGAATGGAGGTTCATACGGTCACTGCGCCATTGTCCGAAAGGTAGGAAGCGATTATGTTGAAGTGATCGAGCAGAACTTTAATAACTCTTCTTCCGATGCAAATCATCGGCTATCTTTGAAAAAAGACAGCAATGGAAAGTATAAAGTGGGAGGGTTTAGTAGTTCGTATCCAGTAGCTTGCTGGATGTGGCCGAAGTAACACTATTCCTTAATAGTTTATACCCCCTCACTTGCAAATGGTGGGGGGTTAATAAAATCGAGAGGATAAATAACATGAATACGATCATTGCGCGTGAATTTTCGTTGGCTAGGGACTTTCGATCCATTCGATGGGGCTCGACCTTGGGATACAATCTCCTGCGCACCGCCTGCGCAGGGCTTCTACTAGGAACCTTGATATTCTTGTTTCCCCAGTCACCGGGAGACCGCTCGATGTCGATGGCTGCTCCCTTTATTTGGCCAATTGGGTATCTGATCTTCTTTCTACCCTTTGGGGTCTTGCTGGCATTTCTATCGCAGTATATTGAATTTATGTGGTTTGTTTCGCTGATATTTGCGCTCATCACGGTAACTGTGGGCGATCCAATCGTTTGTATTCTCAAGGTTCTATTTCCCAGGTTGGTTCCGGTTGAAGCTCCGCCACTCTTTAGCACAAATATGGTGATATTTGTCCTGGATACGCCAGAAGTCATTGTTTCTTAGTAGTAACCCATTTCCCCTCGCCTGCTCATGGGGAGGGGAATGGCGTGAAAACCGTAGCATGAGCAAAAATCATGAAAAAGATTTCAGAAACACTTATTTTTATCATAGGAATTGGCTGGATGCTCTTAAGCCCAAATGCCTGGGCTATTGACGAAGAATCCTTGAAAACCCCTTACTTGGAACGGCGACAGAATTATGATATTAAAAATTTGGGAGTCAATTTAGATATCGCTGTTTCTAGTAAAGGAGACATTTATATTAGTAGCGCATCACAGGCAAAATTATGGATTCTGGACAGAATAACTCACCGTTTTTCCGCTCTTGAAGTACATCAAAATGGCTTACCCAAGCGTTTGTTCCCAGAGGCACTTGCAACGGATGCGCAAGATCACTTATGGGTTACGGATAAAATCTTACATCGGGTTCAGGTGCTCGATAGAAATGGTCAACTCCTCCAAAGCTACGGGGATCCGGAGCAACCACTGGTAACTCCAACAGCCATAAACCCGTTTAATCAAGGTATGGCAATATGGGATAGGTCAAGCGGAACATTATGGATGCTGGTTCAGGATAAGCTTCAGGCTCAGCAGTTGGATGCGACCGCCATGCAATGCGTGGCCGCCAGTCTCAACACGGCTTATTGCCTGCAAGCCGATGGTCGGGAACTGGTAAAGTATCAACATGGAAAAGTGATCGCACGCCAGATTCCAGCCAAGAATACATACTCCAAGATCAGTGATTTTGAGCTGGGAAGAGAGGGAAACTTGCTGATCGTAGATTCGGGAGAAAAAAACCTGCTGGTTTTATCTTCCGAATTAAAAGTTCAACATCAATTTGATACTTACAAAAGCTTGCTGCGAAAACCAACCCGCTTGGTCCTGCAAGATAACAAAATTTGGTTGATTGACGAAGGCCGGCAGGAATTGCTTCAGTTCGATCAACGCTGGGCCATCACGGGTCTGGAACATGCGCTGTTAGGCGAGGAGTATTTGTCGGTCAATCTACCCGAAGCGGCGCTCCAAGAATTCGATAAAGCCATCAAGTTGGGTTTCCGTGAAGCTCGAATCTATTTATTAAAAGGCAAAGCTCAGTATTACCTTAAACAATATTCTGAAGCTTTAAATTCCTTCATGCAAGCCAAGAAGGAGGGGGCTGATTCTGATTTTTGGCAAGGCAATACACACTTTCAATTAGGGCAATATGAGGAAGCCTTATCATTTTTTCAAAATTTGTTGGCGACTGCCCGCATTGATAAAAATATCATACGATTTAATATAGCCGAAACCTTCATGGCCTTGACGCGGTTTTCCGACGCCGAAAAAATGTTTCGGCAAGTTGTTCAGGAAGAAGCCAATAACTCCCAGGCTCGACTCGGCTGGGCGCGCGCGATGATGGCGTTGCACCGTTACGCCGACCTGATTACCCAACTGAACAATTTGACCTCCGACCAGAACGTAGGCCGCAAGGCGCGACACTATCTTGGGCTTGCTTACATGGAAACCGGAAAATTTGAAAACGCTTTGCCCTTGCTGGAGCGCGCCGCCCAGGAAGGCCCTTATTTCAAGGAAGCATTGCAGGCCATGGCCACCCTCCACCGACGACTGGGATCGATCAAGCGCGCCGAGTACTACGAAAATCAATTGAAAACCCTCAAACAGCAAGTTGATCCGTTGAACACCTCGTATCTTCTGGAGAACGAACAATGAAAATTGATTATTTTTGGCGAGCCGGCCTTTTTTTGTTAATGATTGGATACTCCTGGACAGGACAGGTTATGGCCGATGACCAGCCCATGACGATTACCGTATCCGGCGAGGCCATTCTGATAGAAAACAACTTACCGCAAGCCCGCCAGAGCGCCCTTCAGGAAGCTTTTAGCGCCGCGCTCACTCAACTGCTGGGCAGCTACATCAATGCCGAGAGCTATACCCATAACTATGAATCCATCGAGCGGGGCGTGTATAGCAAAACCCAAGGCTACGTGAAAAACTATCAAATTCTGAAAGAAAACGTCAACGATGAACTGTTGACCATCACCGTTCAAGTGACGATTGTTACCAAAGCTATACTGGATGATCTCACCGCCCTGGGTGTTATCCTGCATGCAGTAGGTAACCCTACCCTCCTTGTTCTAGGTGACGACGATGGACTGACCGATTCGCCGTCGGCCCAGTTTTTCAAGCAGGCCTTCGCTGAAAAAGGATTTCAATTAATTCAAAGCGACCAACCCCAAGCGGATATCATCGTTCGCCTGACCGGACGCATTCGAAATCAATCGGAACTCGGCGCCATGCGAGGTGCCGTCACTGCCCTTGAAGCCAGCGCCTATTGGCGTACCAACAACCGTTTGATCGCCACCAGTTCCAAAATGGGCAATGGTGCTGGACCTAATGACTCGGATGCACTGAAAGCAGCCTACGCCAGAGCGGCTGAAAACCTGTTCCCGGATTTATTAAATACCATCCTGACCCGCTGGCAGGATGAGGCCAACAACGGTCATCCTATCGAAGTGACGGTCGCTAATGCCGACTACCGCCAAGCCCAATTATTGCGCGGTCGCTTCTCCCGGCTTCTCGGCGTCAGGAAAACGATCCTGAAAAGTTTTAGCGGAGATCTGGCGAGTTTTATCGTTGACTTTAGCGGAAATACAGACTTGCTTGCCGATCTGATCCAGCGGACGCATTACCAGGATATTTCGTTGCAAGTCACGCGCCTTGAGACTGATCGTATATTTCTGAAAGTAAGTAACATTCATATGCCACCTGCATAACAGATGGAATATGACTTCAGGATCTATAAGTTAGGCGGTCTCCCGCCGGGTCGTACTCGCCGATTCCGGACCAAGCGATTCGTCACCGATAAAAGAAACTCAGAGGTGGGGTGGTTGAAGAATCATCGGCGGCGACACATCGACGCGCGGCGTCCCAGTTTCCAGGCGCACGCACGCGAGCGGCTGGCGACGCGGAGGCCGGGCTGTCCGCGAGCCGGCCGGGCGGTAGGCGCAACCGCCACGCGCCACGGTTCAGCGACGACTGACGAGGGCCGAGACCGCGCCCGAGCGGCATCCGTCGGCCGGGCGTCCGCTCCCTGGACGGGGCCGGGTCCGACCGGCCCGGTTCGAGCGGGGCGCGGACGATTCCGACCGGATCAAATCCGGTCCGATGGAACGGCCCTGGCCCGAATCGCTCCAGCGCCAGCACCAGCCGCTTGCCCAGGGCCGCCGCCGCTTTTTCCAGTTGCGGTAGGATGGGGGAGTGGCGGGGATTCTCCGGCCGTCGCGCCGAGGGCCAGGAGGTTTGCGGCGAGCGGGCGAGTTCGGCCAGCGACCGCTCCCCGCGCGCCCGGCGGATCAGCAAGGCCGCTTGGGTCCGGGCGTCCGGGGCGATCAGAGTACAGGCCCTCGCCGGTAGAGCCGGCAGGGTTTCGGCGGCGGGGTGGCCCCGCTCTAGCGCATCGCCGCCCGCGCCGCCTCGGCCAGGAAGCCGGAGCGGGTCCCGCCGCGAGCGCGGACGCAGCTCGTCGATCTTCGCCAGCAGCAGGCGGGGCAAGGTGATGTTGATCTTCTCCGCCGGGCCGAAATACCGCTCCACCGGCACTTCGACCACCGCCCAAATCCAGCCGGCGAAGTCGGGATCGGCTTGGTGTTCGGCCAAGGCGCGCGCCGCCGGCACCGTCCCCGCCGTCCTCGATCAGGGTCTGGCAGTGGAAATCGATGGCGTCCTTGGCCCGGTCGATGGCCTCGTCCAGGGTGTCGCCCGCCGAGAAGCAGCCCGGCAGGTCGGGTACCACCACGCCCGTGACCAAGCCCGCCGAGCCCGGCGCGGCGGTCGGAAAGGCGGTCAGCCCGAGCGGCGCGACGAGGTTGAAGCGGGAGAAAAGCCGACCCGTTTTCGCGGGTGGGCCGCCCTTGAATGCGAGGGCTTGATACCCCAATGTTATGGGGGGCGGCCGAGAAAGAACCCGCCGAGGAAAACCCATTGAGCGACGACAAGAAGAAATACGGCATCCACGCCGGACCGCCGCTGCGGCGGCTGATCGAGGAGCGGGCCGGACCCGATTGCACCCCCACGCGGGTGGTCAACGCGACGGCCGCCCGCTACCTGGCGCTGCTCGACCGCGCCGCGCCCCGGCTGTCCTTGACCGAATGGGGGCGGGTGATCGCGGCGCTCGACCGGCACGACCTCCGGAGCGACGCGCCGGCGCTGATGGCAGCTGTGGCGCGACCGGGCAGGTGTCTCGCGCGCTGGCGGGCGCGCCGGACGGCGGCGCGCTGCTCGCCAAGCTCCAGGGCAATGAGCGACGCCGCGACGCTGGCGGTGGTCGAGATCGTCGAGCGCCATCGGTCGCGCTTCGACCCGGACCGCCCGCTGGCCGAGGCGCTGGCCCGGCTCGGGGTGGAGGTCGCGCCGTGAGCGATCCGTTCCTTGCGCCGCTCGAGCCGCCCCAAAAAAACGAGAAACCGAGGGTAAAACGGTTGACAAGTAGGATATATAATCCTATATTATAACCGAGGTCGGACGATCCCGC
The DNA here is from genome assembly GCA_037045685.1 of Candidatus Competibacter sp. Taxonomy (GTDB): domain Bacteria; phylum Pseudomonadota; class Gammaproteobacteria; order Competibacterales; family Competibacteraceae; genus Competibacter_A. The sequence goes on along the minus strand of JBAOII010000008.1, from coordinate 6,198 downwards.
CCCGCCGAGCCACCTCCCGAAGGTGAAGGGCTTCCAAGCCGCCCCTTGAGGGCGAAGGAAGGGGCGGGGACGCCGACCCTCCCCTCATCCAAGCCGCCCCGCGAGGGCGAAGGAGCACACCGATGCAACTGTACGTTCGCGAAGCGGCCGGCGACTACCGCGCGGCCCGCCCCCAAGAAATCCTCGACGGCGCCCGCGAATGCCGTGGGCCGCTCGTTTCGCGCGGGTCGCCAGATCCGATCGGCCCGTCGAAGCGGCGGAACTGTTCGCCGGCAAGCTGGCCGGCCTGGACGCGGAGCGGTTCGCGGTGCTGTTTTTGACCACCAAGCACCGGGTCATCGCCTACGAGGAGCTGTTCTTCGGAACGGTCAACACCACCTCGGTGCATCCGCGCGAGGTGGTCAAGCGCGCGTTGCACCACAACGCGGCGGCGGTGATCCTCGGCCACAACCACCCGTCCGGGGACACCGCGCCGAGCGCGGCCGACAAGGCGATCACCGGGCAGTTGAAAGCCGCCCTCGCGCTGGTGGAGGTCGAGGTGATCGACCACCTGATCGTGGGCGACGGCTACACCTCGATGGCCGAATGCGGGTCGCTGTGATCGATCCATCCCGCGCGGCGGGTTGACCCTTTCCGGGCGATCCGGCGCGCGGCCAAGCTCCAAGCCGCCCCTTGAGGGCGAAGGAGGAACAATGCGCTATCACTATATCGGCACCCACCGCTGCAAGCAGACCGGACGGTTGTATCAGGTGCTCGGCATCCGCAAATGGGGAAAAATGTATTATTCGTGCGGCGGCAATTTTGAAACGCAGGCCACCAGCGTGGCCGAGGCGAAGCGGCTGGCCATCGCCGCCGGCACGATGACTTGGCTGGACGAGGTGAAGGCGAAACCGTGATCGGCGTCCGGCCGCCCCCCTCCAAGCCGCCCCGCGAGGGCGAAGGAAGGGGCGGGGACACCGACACCCCCATCATCCAAGCCGCCCCTTGAGGGCGAAGGATACCGACATGCGTACACGCTTAACCCCAACATCCCTGATGATCAAAATGACCGTGCGCCTGTTCCGGCCCGTCGCCGAGGAGGACCGCCTGCGGCTGGTCGCGACGGGCGACGGCTGGCGGGTGCGGGGTCCGCTCCACGCGCGAGATTTCGATTTCGCCTGCGAGGGCCGATGGGCGGGCGGCGGCGAGTTGCTGCCGGCGATCCTGCGCTGGGATTTCGACGCGGTCGCGCGGTTCGCCATCGAGCGCTATCTGGCCGCGTTGCGGGCGCTGCAAACGCGCCCGGAACGGGCGGACGGCACGGATGGCGGCGGCATCGACCCCGCCATCGACCCCGCCATCGACCCCGCCATCGACCCCGCCGAACTCCGCGCGCTGGTGGCCGATCTGGAGCGCGCGGGCGAGCGGAGCCTCGACGGGGAAATGCACATCACCTTTCGATCATCGGCCGCCGCGCCCGCGCGTCGCCGATGCGGAGATCGAACCTGTCGGAGATCGAACCGTGAGCGACAAGAGAACGGACCACCGCCCGCCACCCGCGACCGACGCGGCACCGGCCGGCTCGCCGGACGCGCAGCCCGACCGGCGGCGCATCATCCGCCGCGACACCGTCAAGCGCCCGCGCCGCGCTCGGGGACAACCCGTCGAGGAGGGACAACCCATCGAGGAGGGACAACCCGGCAAGGAAACCGGAAGCGGATCGCGCCGAGCGCCGAGCGCCGCCAAGCGCGGCGGCAAGCCGTGGGCGATGGCCCCGGCCGAGCTGAGCGCCGCCATCGACGCCCTCGCGGGCGGCAACCACACCCGTTTCGCCCGCGTGTGCGGGGTCCACGACCGCACGGTCAGGAGCTGGCTGGCGGGCAAGCCGGCCATCCCCAAGGCGATCCAGGTGCTGGTGGCGGCCTTGCGGCGGCTGGATGACGCCGCCCGCGAGGAGATCGTGCGCGAGGCGGGCGCGATCGAATGAGCGATACGAAGCGGAGGATCGGTTGTGTCTTCCCAATTATTGGAGGTCGCATGAACCAACGACATCCCAGGAAAGCGCCGGCGACGTTCGCGCCGACGATCTGCGTGGGCGCGACGGCGCCGTTTCCGTGCTGGCCCACCGCGTTCGGCCTGGTCCTGCACCGGCAGGTGCAGCGCGGCGGCCCGCCGTGGCGGATCGACCGGGAGGACGGTTGGGCCGTGTCCGATCCGGTGACCGGCCACAACGTCATTTGCTACCGCCGGACACCCCGAGAGGCGTTGCAGGCGTTGCACCACCGGTTGCGTTTGAACCGAAGAAGGTCCGGCCGGTCGTATGCGGCCATCGTCGCCGCCGCGCGGCACGCGATCGTCCACGGCGTGGATGACGGCATGGGTTAGCCATCCCCCGACCGGCGGCGGGAGACGTCGCCGGTCGGGGGCGGGAGGACCGGCGAAAAATAATGAGAAACCGGGGGTAAAGCTATTTACAAGTAGGATATAAAACCCTATATTATCTCCAAGGTCGGACGATCCCGCCCCGCCGAGCCACCTCCCGAAGGTGAAGAGCTTCCAAGCCGCCCCGCGAGGGCGAAGGAAGGGGCGGGGACGCCGACCCTCCCCTCATCCAAGCCGCCCTTTGAGGGCGAAGGAGCCACCGATGCAAAACGTCGCGATCAAAGTCGCCATCGTCGTCGAAGGCGGATGCGTGCAACGGGTTTTGGCCGCCGATCCCGCCGGTCTGGACGTGATCGTTCTGGACTATGACGGGCAAGACGAGAACGCCAATCGGACGCCCGTCCCGGACGACCCCGACGGCCGGAGCGCCGACCTGTGGCCGGCGACCGTCGAGCCGCTGCCCGACGCGCTCGCCGGCCTGTTCGATCCGGGTTGAGCGCCCGGCAACAACCGTCAATCCCCCATCCAAGCCGCCCCTTGTCCAAGCCGCCCCTTGAGGGCGAAGGAGCATCCCATGTATCTCACGAACACGACCGGCGCCGGCTCCCGTTTTCCGGGTCCGGCCCACCCGCCCCGCTTCGCCGAGCTGCCGCTCCATCAACTGTACGTTTCTCCCGCCAACGTCCGCGCGCACGGAGCCGACCAAGACTTGGACGGCCTGGTCGCCAACATCCGCGCGCACGGCTTGATCAATCCCCTGGTGGTGCGTCGCTTCGGGGAGGACCGCTACGAGGTGGTGGCCGGCCAGCGGCGGCTGTTGGCCCTGCGCCGGCTGGCCGAGGAGCAGAAGGACCAGCCGCCCACGGCGCGGTGCCAGATCGTCGACGTGGACGCGGCGGGGGCGACGGCGGTCTCGCTGTCGGAAAACGTCGAGCGCCTGCCGATGGACGCCTTCGATCAGTGCCGGGCGTTCCGGCGCTTGACCGACCACGGGCTGGGGATCAAGGAGATCGCCGACCGCTTCGGCATCCCGCAAAAGCGGGTGAAACAGCGCCTCGCGCTCGCGGGGCTGCTGGAGCCGATCCAGGCGCTGGCGCGCGACCGGCAACTGAGCTGGGACGACGCGCAGCGGCTCGCGCTGGCGTCGGGCGAGCGGCAAGCCGCGTGGCTGGCGCTGCGCGACGACCCCCGGCAGCACGCGCCGCTCGGCCACGCGCTCCAGCAGTGGCTGTTCGGCGGTCAGGCGATCTCGACCAAGGTCGCGCTGTTCGCGCTCAAGGACTATCCCGGCGCGATCGTCGCCGACCTGTTCGGGACCGAGCGCTATTTCGAGGACGCCAACCTGTTTTGGGTGCACCAGAACAAGGCGGTCGGCATCCGGCAGGCGGAACTGGAGGCCGAAGGGTGGGAGCGGGTCATCGTGCTGGAGACCGGCAAACGCTTTTATGGCTGGGAGCATCGGGCGACCGCCAAGGAGGCGGGCGGCTGGGCGTTCGTCGAAGTGGCCCACGACGGCGCGGTCACGATCCACGAGGGCTATCTGTCGGCCGAGGACGCCCGGCGACGCGAGCGGCTCGCCCGAGGCGAGGCGGCGCCGGAGGCGCCGGGCAAACCGGCGCGCGGCGAGGTCACCGGGCCGATGCTCAATTACCTCGGCCTGCACAAGGCCGCCGCCGTGCGGCGGGCGGTGATGGGCGACCCCGCGCTGGCGAAGCGGCTGGCGGTGGCCTTTCTGGTCGGCGGGGCGGCGAACTGGAACGTCCGGGCCGACGCGACGCGCCCCCTCAAGGACGAGATCGCCGAAAGCCTCGCCGCGCAAGACGGGGCGCGCGAGGTCGAGCGGCGGCGGGCGGACGCCAAGGCCCGCCTGCTCTCGCCCGAGATGCTGGCGTGCGCCGAGCGCTCCGGCGCGGGACCCCTGACCGGCGGCGCCGGCTATCCGGGCGAAGGCCGCACCGCCGCGCTGTTGCGGGGCGCGCTGGCGCTGGGCGACGCCGAGGTGGACGCGCTGCTGGCGGTGGCGGTGGCCGACACCCTGGTGGCCGGCAGCGCCTTCACCGAGCTGCTGGGCCGGCACCTGAACGTCGACATGCGCGCGACACCTGGGCGCCCGACAAGGCCTTCGTCGATCTGATCTCGGACAAGGCCGCGCTCCAGGCCATGGCCGCCGAGCTGGGCGCCGCGCCGACCGCGAAGGCGACCGGCAAGGAGCTGCGCGCCGCGATCCGGCAGCGGTTGGACGGCGAGGGCTGCAAGCCGGTGACCGGCTGGCTGCCCGGCTACCTGAAGTTCCCCTTCGAGGGCTACGCGCCCGACCGGCCCGCGCCGGAGGTCCGCAGCCGGCTGCGACGCGCTGGCGGCGATCCTCGACGGGTCGGCCGAGTTCCGCGATCCGTATGCGGGCGCGCGCTTCGGGCCGGACGCGGACGAGACCGGCGAGGGCGAGGGCGAAGGCGGCGAGTTCGCGGACGAGTACGAGGACGGCGAGTTCGAGGGCGAGGACGGCGAGTTCGCGGACGACGATTTCGGCATCGACGCCGAGGAGGTCGCGTAAAGCGGGGTCCGGTGGCCGGGCGACGCGGGGGCGCGCGGTCCGGCCGATAGCGCGGGCCGCTCCCCGGACCGGTGGCCGGCCCTCGCCGCCAAACGGGAAAACCGGTCGGCGCGAGGCGTACAATAACGGCTCTACCGGCCCCGGCGGGAGAGGGCGGGAATCGGGCTTTAACTTCGCGTGAAGGAGGTTTGATGCAACACCGCCATCTCGATCACCAGCGATACACGCTGGCCGCCATCGACGACGTGATCGCGCGCGGTCGGTGGCGGGATTGGGCCGAACTGCGCCAAGCCGTTTTGGAGGATCGGGCGTTGCTGGACAAGGTTGAACGGGTTTGCCGGCCCCGCGCGGATGACTCCTGCGCGCAGCGCCACCGGTTTTGGCTGCACTATGTCGAAGCCCACCGCGCCCCTGCCTGAGTGGGAGCAGGTTCTTTCCGCCGCCGCCCGGTTGCAGCGCGTCCTGCCGGATGCGGTGCTGGTCGGCGGGACGGCCGCCGCCCTTCGCGCCGAGCACCGCTTCTCTCGCGACGCCGACCCTGTGTTGGCGGACTTGCGCGCCCGGTTCGACGACGTGCTGGCCCAGCTCGAATCGGTGGCCGGCTGGAAGACCGCTCGGGTGCAACGGCCGGTCCAGATTCTCGGCAGCCTGGACGGCATCGAAACCGGGGTTCGCCAGCTGATCCGGCGCGAGCCCTTGGAAACCGAGACGATCGACGTCGGGGGCGCGCCGTTGACCGTGCCGACGGCGGCGGAAATCCTCCGCATCAAAGGCGTTCTCGTTCTCAAACGCAACGCCACGCGAGATTATCTCGACTTCGTGGCGCTGGCGGATCAGCTCGGCGACGAGCGGGTGGTCCAAGCGCTTCGGCCGTTCGACGCGCTGTACCCGCAAGACAGCGGCGAATCGCCGCTCCAGCAGTTGCACGTCCAGCTCGCCAGCCCCGTGCCTTACGACCTGGAAGAAACGGAACTCGCCGAATACAAGCACCTGGTTCCCCGATGGCACGACTGGAACGCCGTGAAAGCCGCTTGCGCGCGCTTGGCGGTGGCGCTGTTCGACCGGCTGTGCGCGCCCCGAGACGAGCCGACGCCGGCGCTTCGACCGGTCGGCCCCCCGCCGCGCGGGCCTTCGCCTTAGGTCGGCGCGGTTTCCCGAACTGACAAAACGCGGTCACGGCAAGCTCCCGCGAATTTCCGGCCGCTCGTCCCACGGCCGCCCAGCCAGTTGCCTTCCGTTGGCCTTCTTGTCGCGGCGCACCCCGTCCGGCCCCCAGGCGCCCC
>JBAOII010000007.1:0-8189 GCA_037045685.1 Candidatus Competibacter sp. | reverse complement strand
TGGTCGATCTCCACGGCGGCACCGATGAGGCGGTTTTGGATGGCCGGTAGTTTTTTGTCGTCGTCTTCGCTCATGCGCTCACCCTCCTGGCGCGGGATATCGGGGTTTCGGTCTCGGCGTGGGTATAGCAAATTTCGGTGGTTCTTGCTTCGGGGCCGGTGGCGGGCGCTCCGGCTCTTGGGTTTTCCGCTGCTCGGCTTCCCGCTGCCGGCGTTCGGCCTCCGCTCGGGCGCGGGCCTCCGCTTCGCGGCGTTCCCGCTCGGCCTCCTGCGCGGCCTTGGCCCGCTGGATCAGGTTGGCCCGCTCCTCGATCCGCCTTTGTAGCGCGGCCAACTGCCGCCGCCCGTCCTCGACCAACTGCCGCGCTTCGCGTTCGGCGGCCGGGAGGCGTGCGTTGTAATCTTCTTGAGCCATCGCGAGGGCGGCTCGGGCCTGCTCCAGCGCGGTCTTGGCCTCCGTGATCCGTTGTTCCCGAGCCGGCACCTCCCGGCGTTTGCTGCCGGGAACGTGGGCGGGCAGCATCAGGGCCAGCCGGTGGGCCTGGCGCCAGTCGGCGTGAGCCGCTTCCAGCGCGTCGAGCGCCTGTTCCGCCGCCGTCGCGGCCCGCTTCGCTCGCGCCAGCTCGCCCCATTTGTCGGCCAGCTCGCTCGCTGGCGGGGATTCGTGCCGCGCCAGCCACTCCCGACGACGGGTCCACTCCGACCACTCGCGTTCCAAGGCCGGAATATCCACGTTCAGCAGTGCCTGCCGTTCGGCTTCCCGCTGGCGCCGGGCGGGCTCCGCTTCGTCCGCCCGCCGTTGCCGTTCCGCTTTGGTGGTCTCCGGCGGGGAGGGTGGGCGGGCCGGCGCTGGCTCGGCAAATGCCTCGTCCTCGAAAGGAGGCAACACCGCCGTCCGATACGACCGGGCGGTTTTCTCGCGCAACGCCTGGATGATGTTCTCCTGGGCCGGAGCGCGGGCCTCCGCCTCGGCGGCTGGCGGCTCCGTTGGCCGCGTCGGTTCGGCTTCTGGCCGCGCCTCCGCGTCCCGCCGGCGTTCGGCGTTGCTCGCCTGCACCGCCCGGTTGCTTTCGCCGAGCCGGGTCGGCACGCCCCGGCGCTCCAGCGCGGTCGCGGTCGGCCCCAGGTGGATCGTGGCTTCCCGGTCGTTGCCTTGGGCCTCCAGGCTCCGGTGATCGACGCGGGCCTCGACCCCTACCTCGCGCAGCCGTTCGTTCTGCAAGTCGGCGAACCGTTCCCGCCACCGCCCGATTTCGCCGCTCTTGAGGTCGTCCAGCTCGCGGGTTTTCTCGCCGAACCCCGCCGCCGTCAGCCGGCGGGTGGTCAGCAGGACGTGGGCGTGGTGGTTGCGCGGGTCGCCGGCCCGGCCCGGCCGGTGGATCGCCACGTCGGCGGCGCAACCGTGCCGTTCGACCAGTTCCCTTGCAAAATCAAACGCCAGCCGCTGCCGCTCTCCGGCGTCCAGTTCGGCGGGCAGGGCGATCTCGAACTCGCGGGCCACCGTGGAGTTCTTGCGGGTTTCCGCCCGCTCGGCGGCGTTCCACAAAAGCGCCCGGTCGCTCGCCCAGTCTGGGGCGTCGGCCGGCAGCAGCAGGAAAGCGGCTTCGACCCCGCGCCGGCGCCGGTAGTCGTGGAGGACTCCCGTGCGTTCGTCGGTGATCCGCGCGCCGCTGCGGTAGGCCGCCGCCGCCGTGGCGCTGCGTCCGTGGGAGCGGCCGATCGTCTTGGCCGAAAGATGGTAGGTTGCCATGGCAGTCTTTATGCAGGGTCGAGGGGCGAAGCCCCCGCGCACGCGAACCGAGCCCGCGCAGCGGGCGAGGTTTGCATAAGTGCGCCCTTCGGGATTTGCCCCGCCCCGCCATCGCCGCCGATTGTAGCCCGCCTCGTCGCCGGCCGCTAGCCCATCGTCCCGTTCCCGCTCCGGTCGCCGTCGGCCGTCCGCTTGGGGGTCGGGGGTCGGGGGTCTGGCGCTCGGTTCATGGTCCGGGTTCAGGATACGGGTTCAGGGTCCGGGTCCATGCCACGGGTCCATGCGCCGGGATCGCGCGTCCTACGAGCGCTCGCCGGTCGAATCGGGCGGCGGACGTGCGCTAGAATGCCGGCCATCAATTGGGAGGAAGTGGACCCATGCCCGGCATCGAGGATCGGATCGCCGATCTGGAACGACGCTTGAAGCAGGCGAAGGCCCTCAAGCAGCAGCAGGTCGCCCGCGAGCGGGCGGCGGACAAAAAGCGCCAGCGTTCCGACGACACCCGCCGCAAGATTCTGGTCGGCGCGGTCGTCCTCGCCAAGGTCGAGCGCGGCGAGTGGCCCAAAGAGCGCCTGCGCGAGTGGATGGACCAGGCCCTGACCCGCGCCGACGACCGGGCGCTGTTCGGGCTGTTGGCCGTCCCGTCGGAAGCGGGAACCCGGCCGCAGAACACCGCGCCCGATTAGGGTGAGGCATCCCCCTCCCCCAGCAACGCCCGCGCGTCGCGGGAGCCGTGCAGCACCCGCACGATGATGACCTCGCGATCCGTGTGGCGGTAGTAGAGGGCGTACTTCTGGTGGAAATGGACCCGCAAGCCGGGCGCGAGGTCGTCCCGGCGCGGTCCCAGCTCCGGGTGAACCAGCAGCGGCTCGAAGCGGGACTGGATTTTGCGCACGAACGCCGAAGCGGCGGCGGCTCCCTGCCGCTCGGCGACGAACGTCCAAATCTCGATCAGGTCCTCTTCGGCCTGCTCGGTGAGGCGGAGGCGGCGGGGGGTGTCGATCGCTGGCGTCCTGTTTGAATGATTCGCTCGGGATCGAAATCCCGGACCCGGCCGGCGTCGAGATCGTCGATCCCCCTCTGGACTTGCGCCCGCAGCTCCGCCAGCTCGTGCCGCTGGAGCGCTCGCTTGTGCCGCCAGTCGCGCAGGGCCTCGCGGACGACCTCGCTACTGGAGGCGTACTCGCCCGCCGCGACGGCGGTGCGCACCGCCTCGGCGATTTCGGGAGTCAGGGTGATGGTCAGGCGTTCGATGGTGTTCATAAATCATACTTTATCACATCATCCCGGATTTGGGTTTCGCGCTTCCGGTTCGCTGGTGGTCGCTCCAGGAGCGTCCTGGAGAGCTTTTGCGCTGGGAGGCGGCCTAGAGCCCCCTCGCCGGTGCTCTTTCGGTGGATTCACGACTTCGCCGAGAATCGTGAATTTCGGGCGGATTCAGGGCGTCAGCCCGGAACCGCCAGTCGTGGTGGAATGCATCCTTGTTTTATCTCAATATGAGATATAAGATGCTCGGGACGCCAACCAAGGAACAAAGCTTCGATGCACGTCATCAGCCAAAAGCGAATCTGGGAAGCCAAGGAACGGTACAGAGAATCCGCATCGGCGCTAGACGCTTGGTATCGAATCGCGAAGGCGAGCACGTTCGAGAGCTTCGCCCAACTGAAGGCGGCGTTTCCCAGCGTCGATAAGGTCGGCGATCAGTACGTCTTCGATGTCGGTGGAAACAAATTGCGCATCATCGCGAAAGTCGAGTTTCGACAAGGCAAAATTTTTATCCGACAAGTCCTCACGCACGCCCAATACAGCAAGGTGAAATTGCAATGAACGCCGCCCTCGCCGAACACTGGCGCCACGTCGCGCCGATCCTCGCGCGGCCGGCCAACGACGCCGACTTGGATCGAAAAATCGCTCACCTGGATGCGCTGCTGGATGTCGGCGCGGAACAGGACGGTCACCCGCTGTCCGGCTTGGTCGATATTCTGTCCGACCAAATCGAGCGCTACGAATCCGACCGCTTCGCCGGGTACGGCAAGGCCACGGGATTGGACGCGCTCAAATTCATGATGGCCGAACACGGCTTGACGCAAGCCGGCTTGCGCGAAGTCGGAACGCAAGGGGTGGTGTCCGAAATCCTGGCGGGCAGGCGCAAGCTCAATCTCCGGCAAGCCAAGGCGCTGGCAAAGCGGTTCCATGTCGGGTTGGAGGTATTTGTCGATTGAAGGCGGCCTGATCCGTCAAGGCGCCAGCGCGGCAACGATCCTGTCGCGCCAGTGCCAGCCGGCGAACGCCGCCACCACTGCCAGCAAACCCACCAGCGTCCACACCCGGACATTACTGGTTCTCGCGGGACCTGGTGCGGGTAGCAGCTTGGTTTCCAGATCGCGGCGGGCCTGCTGCTCGGCTTCCAGCAAGCCCAGCAGGCGCGCCTTCTCCTGCTGGACCTGCTGCTCGCGTTCGTGGGCCTGTCGCATGACCTGTTCCAACTGGTCTTGGGCGTGCTGTAGTTGGTTTTGTAACACTGCAATCAACGTCGCTTCCGTCGCGACAGAGTGCGTCATCGTCGCCGGTTCGTCGGCGACGCGTCGCAGCTCGCCATAGACTCGGATGAGTTCCGACGTGTCGATTACGCGGTTACCGTCGCCGTCTGTCGTCGCCGACAAGCGACCTTCCTTGATCGCTCGTTGAATGCTTCGACGGCTGATGCCGGCGACGCGGGCAGCGTCGTTGGTGGATAAAAGGGTCATGGTGGCGGCTTTTCATTGCTGGCGACAGCATCAAGCATAGCGTCGCTTTCTCGATCAAGGTTGCATCAAACAAAGCGCCAGACGGATGGCAACCTGTTGTGTCAAATAACGACCACAATCCTCTCCGAAACACTACTCCGTTTTCATTCCAAGAAGTACGCGCTCGGTATATAAGATTGGAAATAACAGAATCTATAAATGGTCATCCGCGAGTCGATGAATTTGAGGTTTACGGTCATAATATTGACTGATGTTAAAAAGGCACTTCAGTCAACCGGTCGGCTATGCTTGGACGTTATTTTTGTTGGGTGTTAGACGAATCGTGCCGTTTTGTGTGTCCCCAAGCTACTAGAATCAGAACAAATCCAACCCACCGAACTAGTTGAACGCTGATGCTGTACCAGCTACGTTTTTCTTTGCATCTTGGCAGCACAAGGCGTGTAAGCTTGTCTATGGACGAGTCGGGAATTGCTGCCATCTGTTGAACGATCTTGATCTGGGCTAGCTCGCCAGTCTCTTGGAAATTCCGATGCCTTTCGGCGAACAGGAGCCAGAATAGGTACAGGCCCAAAGAGATACCGGCGCAGACACACAACTCAGGAATCCCAAGGCCCTTGGATTTGTCGAGTGCAAGGAGGAACGGACCAAGAGAGATTGGGACAAAGATCCTCCCAATCTCCCATATCCGTTTGTTGTCGGTGATCTTCTGATCTTGGTACGCGTCAAAGAGCTTAGCCATCCATTCGTCCGCCAACTCAACGGCCTTCTCGCGTGTGCTGGACGACTCATTGTTTCCGGCTTTGCCGAAGATGGCATATCTCCAAGACGCTTCTTCATGGCTTCCACTAAAGAATCGTAAAGGCTTTTAGCGTCCACTTGTCCACCGCTTCTCTCGAAAAGAAATAAATCTGGTTGTGTTCAGTGCCCGTTCGTCCAAGCCTGTCGGACGAACACCGCTTATCGAGCTGGGTAGCCTCTTTCGGGATGGCTCTGGTGACATTTCTACTTTGGAGAAATGGGAAATTTTAATTTTTGCGCTACAGATCAAACTGGACCTTCTGTGTCGAACGGTCCCGCGTCGCGCGCGCCGCCTCTCGATTTTAGCGGCTTCCCGCCTCGTCCCGACCGTCCGAGACTGGACAAAAAGAGGGATGGCCGTTGCCCGTCGCGACAATCGGAAGCTCCTTCAAGAATGCAAGGAGCGAATCGCCAGCTCGGGCGCGGTGGCGACGATCTTCAACAGGGCCAGGGCCGGGCCGGTCGGATGGCGGCGGTCCTGCTCCCAGTTCTGCAAGGTGCGCACGCTCACCCGCAGCAAGCGCGCGAACTCGCTTTGGGACAACCCGACGCCCTCCCGCATGGCCTTCACGTCCAGCGGCTGGCGGTCGAAGCGGCGCGAGGGTTCCAGCTCGCCCCCGGCAATCGCCCCGGCCTCCTTCAAGCTCTGCACCAAATCGTCGAACAGCGTCGTTTCCATCTCACAGCCCCTTGACCAGCTCGCGCAAGATCGCGGTTTCCCGGTCGCTCAAATCGTCCTTTCGCGACTTGGGATAAACCACCAAAAAATAGACCTGATGGCGATCCTTCGCCCAGTAGTAGATCACCCGCCCCCCGCCGCGCTTGCCGCGTCCCTGCCGCGCGAAGCGTAGCTTGCGAATCCCCCCGCCGCCCCGGATCAGATCGCCGCGCTCCGGGTCCTCCAGCAGCTCGTTCTGCAACGCCCGGTACTCATCGTCCGACAACAGCGCCGCGACCAGACGGGTGAAGGTGGGGGTCTCGATGAATTCCATCGCCGCACGATATACGCCAATGGCGCACAAATCAACCCGTCCGCGAACCCCGCCGGCGCGGCGGAAAGATCGGGCGGTCCCCGAAGCCGCACGAGCCGCTCCAGGGCGCGCGACGTGGCGAACCTAGGTTTGGGGACCGGCCAAAGTCGAAAGCGCCAGGAAACAGCCTTCTGGGCGGTTCTAGGGGCATCGGCGCGGGATGTTTGGAATCGAGTTGAATCTTGGCCGGTTGGAGAAGGCCTTTCCGGTTCCGCTAAGCCGCTTTATCGGACCGGAAGGACCTCGTTCGGGCGACGGTCCGGACGGGTCGCTCTTTCCTCGTCCCTCCGTAGCGTGGGAGCATCTCGAAATCGCTTTTGAGCGGGAATCGAACAAGATCGCCATCCCTTCTTTTCCCCGCCGGCTTCTTTTGGATCGGTTGTTGCCGTCCTTCCCCATGGTTGCCGACCGTTCGGGTTCGTTCCTGGAGACCGTCTTTGGGTGTTCGGTGGCTGTGCCGCCGTCCGTTCCCGTGGTCGCCGTCGGTGGCGGGCTTTCGGGGAGGGTTTGGGAGGGGGCTACTGCACCCCTCCCAATCGATGTGCCGTGAGCGAAGCGAACTCCTTTGTTGCGCTGCAGCAGAGTTATCCACAGGCGCTTCGTGCGCGCACGCGCATCGTCGTTACTATCTGGAATAGCTATCTGCAAAGATATAAGGATTTAGGGGGGGGCGGATGTGGAAGATTTTTAGCTTAAAAGGGGGGCGGATGTGGAAGATTAGGGGGGGCGGATGTGGAGGGGATAACTTAAATGTCCCCGTGCGCCGATAGGCCACGCGGGGACATTTTCTGTGGATAACTTGCGGCCTGTGGATAACTTTCAGACCTTGCCCTTGACCCATTTTTTGGCGAATCCCAAAAACGCCCGGTCGTAGTCGCGGGGCGGTTCTTTCGCCTCCAGCCATCCGTCAAAATCGTCCTTGCAGGCGTGCGGGTCGATGCGCGGGTACAGCTTGCGGAACCGTTCGACGGTCACCGGCGCGAGGTCCTTGACCGGGGGCGGGGCGGGCAAGCGGGCGCGAACCTGATCGGCCAAGCCGTGCGAGACCGCCACCGATTCGGGGTGAACCGGCGGCAAAGAAGGTTTGAGCAGCAATCCGCCCGTGACTTCTTCCACCTTGGCGGATGGGTACACGGTTAAGGCGGCCCGAACGGCGGGCAAAAACCTTTTCCTAAATTCTTTAACCGGGTCGTTGCAGTTGTATTCATGTCCGAACTGGGCGTGAAACTGGCGCCAACTGACCTTGACCGGCTTTTCCAGCGTGTACAGGCGGCGCGCGAAAAAGCTGTAAGCGTCCAGCGCCATCGCGGAATGGGCCAAGGCGCTGACCGCGCGGGTGTCGAGCGGCACGGCGTGTTCGAGCAGGCTATCTAGATATTTCCGCGAGAGTTCGAGACAAGTCGGCCACAGGGCGAGCCGGTTTCGCTCCGTCGCCATCCATGCCCTGAATTCCTCGATGGGCTTCGTGTCGAGCGTGACGGCCTCGCTGCCGACGGTGAAGCCCAGCGTCATGCGGCACGCGGCCAAGGCTTTCATTTCGCGTTTGAACAGCGTGTAGGTGTTGCCGCTCTGGTCGTTCAAGCCGAGGCGGCGCAAGAATTCAGCGCAACTGTGGCCGATGTCCACGTAGGGGCTGCGCGTTTTCACGGCTTGGCTGTTGATGTGGATCAGGGCAAGGCGTGGCTTCGGGCCGGCTGGCAAAGGCTGCTCAACCATTTTGTAACCGTCGTACAACACCCCCGATTCCAGCCGTACCAGACCGTTTCCATAGGCTCGCTCGAAGACGCGCCCCTCCGGCCGGCTGCGCGGTAGCACCACCTGACAAAACAGGCTGTGCTGGTAGACGATGTCGAGCGGGTCGTCC
>JBAOII010000006.1:0-32874 GCA_037045685.1 Candidatus Competibacter sp. | reverse complement strand
AACAAATGATTAGGTAGTTTCTGCCTATCTGCGGTAATCTGCCGTAGTTGGCAATAATTCTTTGATCTTGTTAGCCTTTATCAGCAGTATAACATTCATCACAAGCCTTACAACCCCGGAAATCCCGCCATGCTCGCCATCTCCCCGGAATTCACGAGTCGCTACGAGGCGCGGCTGGCACAATGGAACATCGTGGCCGGGCAGCGCCCGCACGATCACAAGTAGCTGCGCTTATTAACTGGATTTCTGCCACAAGCACGGTTTCGAGCCGATGGATCACCCGAGCTTGTCAGAGCCAACTGCGCCGGCGCTTCAGGGTTTTTTCCACACTTGCCAAGCGCCGATGATGCCTTTGTAGGCGTAGGCACCGGGCAACCAGGAATAACAGGATTGTGTTTCGATGCTCGCTTTTTTGGAGCCTTTCCAATTCGGGTCGATGTACGTCACTTTCGACCGGTCCCGGATCGTGCCGACTTGGTCCCACTCCAAATCGTTGTCGATTTCGACGCCGGTCACCACGACGACATGGAAAAAGTGATCCCAGTTGCCGGCCACCCAAATGGGGCTCGGATACGACAGAAACCGCTTTAAATCCTGAGTCGTCCACTGCTGGCCCACGCCGTTGGCTTCCAAGCCCAGCGCGTGGGCGGCCTTGCGAAAATCCTTGCCCTTGAGTCCGGTCGCGACGGCGTCGTTCCAATCGATTTTCGCCGCTTCCAGTTTTTCCTTGATCGGGGCGGGCGGAAATTGACCATCGTAATCGCCGATTTTGCCGGTGCCGTAACCCTTCCATTGCAGCATCATCTGGTAACAGGTGAACCAGCAGGTCTGGCTGGTCTCCTGAGGAATCGCTGTCATTTGTTTCATGTCGATTTTCACGACTTCGAGCGCGGCCATGTAAGTTCCCCCTAATAGCGCAAATTCAAAACGATGGACCTGCCCGCCATCGAAAGCGGGCGGGTCCGCGTGAAAGAAACCCTAACCCCCTATTTCTCTCATCCCCGGCCCCTCTCCCGAGAGGAGAGGGGCATGAAAGGAGAGGGGAGCTTTTGATGCGGCGATTTACTTCTTCCGCGTCGGCGGCAGGTCGGTGCAGACGCCCTCGAACACTTCCGCCGCCATGCCGACCGATTCGCCCAGGGTCGGGTGCGGGTGGATGGTCAAGCCGATGTCGGCGGGGTCGCAACCCATCTCGATGGCGAGCGCGACTTCGCTGATCAAGTCGCCGGCATGAGTGCCGACGATGCCGCCGCCGACGATGCGATGGGTGTCCTCGTCGAAGATCAGCTTGGTGAAGCCCTCGTCGCGGCCGTTGGCGATGGCGCGGCCGGACGCGGCCCACGGGAACTTGCTCACGCCCACCTTGACGCCCTGCTGCTTCGCCTCCGCCTCGGTCAGGCCCGCCCAAGCCACTTCCGGGTCGGTATAGGCCACGCCGGGAATCACCTTGGCGTCGAAGAAGCTCTTGTGCCCGGCGGCGGCTTCGGCGGCGACGTGGCCCTCGTGGACCGCCTTGTGCGCCAGCATCGGCTGGCCCACGATGTCGCCGATGGCGAAGATATGCGGCACGTTGCTGCGCATCTGCCGGTCCACCGGGATGAAACCCCGGTCGGTGACCGCCACCCCCGCCTGCTCCGCGCCGATCTTCTTGCCGTTGGGCGAGCGGCCCGCCGACTGCAAGATCATGTCGTAAAGCTGCGGTTCGGCCGGCGCGTTCTCGCCCTCGAAGGTCACCAGCAAGCCTTCCGCCTTGGCCTCGACCGCGACCGTCTTGGTCTTGAGCATGATCTTGTCGAAGCGGCGGGCGTTCATTTTCTCCCACACCTTGACCAGGTCTCGATCCGGCCCCTGCATCACCGCGTCGAGCATTTCCACGACTTCGATCCGCGCCCCAAGCGTCGAATAGACCGTCGCCATTTCCAGGCCGATGATGCCGCCGCCGATGACTAGCAGGCGCTTGGGGATGAAGCGCAGTTCCAGCGCGCCGGTGGAATCGACGATGCGCGGATCGTCCGGGATGAAGGGCAGATGCACGGCGGCGCTGCCGGCGGCGATGATGCACTTCTGGAACCGGACGATCTTCTTCTCGCCGGTCTTGTCCTGCCCGTCGCCGGTGGTGAGTTCGACTTCCAAATGGTTGGGGTCGAGGAAGTGGCCGTAACCGCGCACCGTGTCCACCTTGCGGGCCTTGGCCATGCCGGCGAGACCGCCGGTGAGCTTGCCTACCACCTTGCCCTTGTGGGCGCGCAGCTTGTCCAAATCCACGGTGGGTTTGTCGAACGTCACGCCGAGGTCGGCGAAATGGGCCACCTCGTCCACGACGGCGGCGACGTGCAGCAGCGCCTTGGACGGGATGCAGCCGACGTTGAGGCAAACGCCGCCGAGGGTGGCGTAGCGTTCGACCAGAACGGTCTTCATGCCCAGATCGGCGGAACGGAACGCGGCGCTGTAGCCGCCCGGACCCGCGCCCAGCACCAGCATTTCGCACTCCACATCCACCTTGCCGGCATAGGAGTCGGCGGCGGGCGCGGGGATCGGTGCGATGGTTGGGGGTGACGGCGCTTTGCTCCCCTCGCCCTGCGGGAGAGGGGCCGGGGGTGAGGGTTGTTGTTCTCCCGACGACCTCCAGCAGCAACACCAAGTCGCCTTCCGACACCTTGTCGCCGACCTTGATCTTCACCTCCTTGACCACGCCGGCGGCGGGCGAGGGCACCTCCATGGACGCCTTATCGCTTTCCATCACGATCAGCGAATCCTCGGGGGCGATGGTGTCGCCGGGTTTGACCAGCACCTCGATGACATCCACACCCTTGAAGTCGCCGATATCCGGTATTTTGACTTCCATCAGACTCATGAGCGGCGGCCTCCCTCAGAGCAGCACGCGGCGGAAATCCGCCAGCAGTTTCGCCAGATAGACGTTGAAGCGGCTGGCCAGCGCGCCGTCGATCACGCGATGGTCGGCGCTGAGCGACAGCGGCAGGATCAGGCGCGGCGCGAACTGCTTGCCGTCCCAGACCGGCTTCATCACCGATTTGCCGGCGCCCAGAATCGCCACCTCCGGGGCGTTGATGATGGGGGAGAAGTAGCCGCCCCCGATGCCGCCCAAGGAAGAAATGGTGAAGCAGGCGCCCTGCATCTCGGCCGGCCCGAGCTTGCCCTCCCGCGCCTTCTTGGCGAGTTCGCCGGTTTCCTTGGCGATATCGAAAATGCCCTTTTGGTCGGCGTCCTTCACCACCGGCACCACCAGGCCGTTCGGCGTGTCGGCGGCGAAGGCGATGTGGTAGTACTGCTTGTAAACCAGGTTGTCGCCGTCGAGCGAGGCGTTGAACTCCGGGAACTGCTGCAAGGCCCGGACGCACGCCTTGATCGTGAAGGCGAGCATGGTCAGCTTGATCCCGCCGCTCTTTTCGCCTTCCTTGTTGACTTGCAAGCGGAAGGCTTCCAGATCGGTGATGTCGGCGTCCTCGTGGTACGTGACCGCCGGGATCATCACCCAGTTGCGGGCCAGGTTGGCGCCCGACAGTTTCTTGATGCGCGACAGGGGCTTGATGTCCACCGGGCCGAACTTGGCGAAATCCACCGCCGGCCAGGGCAACAGATTCAGCACGCCGCCACCGGAGACGCCGCCGGAGGCTGCACCGGCCGCCGCCGGGGCGAGGGCGCCCGACATCACTTGTTTGACGAAACCCTGCACGTCTTCCTTGAGAATCCGTCCCTTGGGACCGGAACCCTTGGCCAGCCGGGTGAGATCGACCCCCAGTTCGCGGGCGAAGCGCCGCACCGAGGGGCTGGCGTGCACTTTGGCGAAGCTGGACGCGGCCGCGTCCGCCGCCACGGGCATGGATTTGACCGGCGGCGGCGGCGGCGCGCTTGCCGGCTTGGGGGCGCGCGGCGCCAGAGTGACGGCGCTGAGCGTGTCGGGCAATTGCGGCTTGGCGGCGGCATCGGTCCCGCTGGCGCGCAAGACCAGAATCAAGTCGCCCTGCGAAACTTGATCGCCCACCTTGACCTCGACGCTCTGAATCGTGCCGGCGAAGGGCGAGGGCACTTCCATGCTGGCCTTGTCGCTTTCCAGCACGATCAGCGAGGTGTCGATATCGACATGGTCGCCGGGTCCGACCAAGATCTCGATGATCGGCACGTTTTTGAAATCGCCGATATCGGGCACCCGCACCTCGCGGGCCTCCCCGGAACCGCCGACGGGCGCGGTTTCGTCGGCGGCGGCGGATGAAGGCTCCGGCGCCGACACGCTTTCGGCGACATCCAGGTACAGGATCAGGTCGCCTTTCGACACCTTGTCGCCCGCCTTGACCTTGATCTCCCGGACCACGCCAAGCAGCGGCGAGGGCACTTCCATGCTGGCCTTGTCGCTTTCCAGCATGATCAGCGGCGTATCGACCTCGACGGTATCGCCGACCGCGACCGTGACTTCGATGACGTCCACGTTTTTGAAATCGCCGATGTCCGGCACATGAATTTCCTTGATGATGCTCACGGGAATTCCCCCTTGGCCGGTGGTTAAACGGTGATCGGATTGGGCTTGTCGGCAGCGATGCCGTACCGCTCGATGGCCTCTCGGACCTTGGCGACGGGCAGCGCCCCTTCCTCGGCGAGCAGCTTCAGGGCCGCGACCGCCACGTAATGCCGATCCACCTCGAAATGTTGCCGCAGTTTGGCGCGGGTGTCGCTGCGGCCAAAACCGTCGGTGCCCAGCACCGAATAGTGCCGGTGAATGAAGGGCCGCAACTGCTCGGCGTACATCCGCATGTAGTCGGTGGCGGCCACCACCGGGCCGGGATGACCGTCCAGACAGGCGGTGACGTAGGGCACGCGCGGCGGCTGCTCGGGATGCAGCAGGTTCCAGCGCATCGCGTCCTGGCCGTCCCGCGCCAGCGGGTTGATGCCGGGCAGGGACCAGATGTCGGCGCTGACCCCCCAGTCGTCGCGCAGCAGGTCGGCGGCGGCGATCACTTCGTTCAGGATCGCGCCGCAGCCGAACAGTTGCACGCGGTGGCCACCGCCCTCGCCCGGCTTGAACAGGTACATGCCCTTGAGGATGCCGGCCTCGGCCCCTGCCGGCATGGCGGGATGGTGATAGTTTTCGTTCAGGGTGGTGATGTAGTAAAAGATGTGTTCCTGCTCCTGATACATCCGGCGCAGGCCGTCCTGCACGATCACCGCCAGCTCGTAGGCGAAAGTCGGGTCGTAGGAGACGCAGTTGGGGATGAACTGGGCGAAAATCTGGCTGTGGCCGTCCTGGTGTTGCAGGCCCTCGCCGGCCAGGGTGGTGCGGCCGGAGGTGCCGCCGATCAGAAAGCCGCGCGCTTGCAGGTCGCCGGCGGCCCAGGCCAGATCGCCGATGCGCTGGAAGCCGAACATCGAGTAGTAGATGTAGAACGGTATCATGTTGATACCGTGGTTGGCGTAGGCGGTGCCGGCGGCGATCCAGGACGACATGGCGCCGGCCTCGTTGATGCCTTCCTGCAAAATCTGGCCTTTCTTGTCTTCCTTGTAGAACATCAACTGGTCGGCGTCCTGCGGCTCGTACAACTGGCCGCGCGGCGAGTAGATGCCGATCTGGCGGAACATGCCTTCCATGCCGAAGGTGCGGGCCTCGTCGGCGACGATGGGCACCACGTAGCGGCCGATGGTCTTGTCGCGCGCCAGTTGGGTGAGGATGCGGACGAAGGCCATGGTGGTGGACATGTCGCGCTCGCCGGTGTCGTGCAACAGGGCGTCGAAAGCGGCCAGCGGCGGCGCGGTCAGCGCTTCGGCGTTGCGGCGGCGCTGCGGCAGGTAGCCGCCCAGGGCGGCGCGGCGCTGTTGCAGATATTTGATTTCCGGGCTGTCATCGGCCGGCCGGTAGAACGGCATGGTTTCGAGCTGATCGTCGGAAATGGGGATGTGGAAGCGGTCGCGAAAGTCCTTGAGCGCCTGTTCGCCCATTTTCTTTTGCGAGTGGGTGATGTTTTTGCCCTCGCCGGCCACGCCCATGCCGTAGCCCTTGACGGTCTTGGCCAGAATCACGGTCGGCTGGCCCTGATGTTTGACCGCCGCCGAGTAAGCGGCGTAGATCTTGTGCGGGTCGTGGCCGCCCCGGTTCAGCCGCCAGATATCCTCGTCGGACAGGTGGCTGACCATCTGCTTCAATTCTTCGTATTTGCCGAAGAAGTGCTCGCGGGTGTAGGCGCCGCCCTTGGCCTTGAAGTTCTGGTATTCGCCGTCCACGCACTCTTCCATGAGTTTGAGCAGCAGGCCCTTCTTATCGGCGGCGAACAGCGGGTCCCAATAGGAACCCCAAAGGACTTTGATCACGTTCCAGCCAGTGCCGCGAAAATCGCCTTCCAGCTCCTGAATGATCTTGCCGTTGCCGCGCACCGGGCCGTCGAGCCGTTGCAGGTTGCAGTTGATGACGAAGATCAGGTTGTCGAGGTTTTCGCGGGCGGCGAGGGCGATGGCCCCCAGCGATTCCGGCTCGTCCATCTCGCCGTCGCCGCAGAAGCACCACACCTTGCGGCCCTCGGTGTTGGCCAGGCCCCGGTTGTGCAGATACTTCATGAAGCGGGCCTGATAGATCGCCTGAATCGGACCCAGGCCCATCGACACGGTGGGGAATTGCCAGAAATCGGGCATCAGCCAGGGATGGGGGTAGGAGGAGAGGCCGTTGCCGTCCACCTCCTGCCGAAAATTGTTCAGTTGCTCCTCGGTCAAGCGGCCTTCCAGATAGGCGCGGGCGTAGACGCCCGGCGCGGAATGGCCCTGGATGAACACCAGATCGCCGCCGTGGGTGTCATCGGGAGCGTGCCAGAAGTGGTTGAAGCCGACATCGTACAGGGTGGCGCTGGAGGCGAAGCTGGCGATGTGGCCGCCCAGCTCGGACGTGATGCGGTTGGCCTTGACCACCATCGCCAGAGCGTTCCAGCGAATCAGCGAGCGGATTTTCCATTCCATGCCGGGATCGCCGGGCGTGTATTCTTCCTTGTCGACCGGGATCGTGTTCAGGTACGGGGTGTTGGCGCTGTAGGGCATGTGGACGCCGGCAGCGCGGGCTTTGCCCTGCAATTCGCCGAGCAGGTGATGGGCGCGCTGCAAGCCTTCGGCTTCGAGGACGGCTTCCAGCGCTTCGAGCCACTCTCGGGTTTCCTGCGGGTCCGGGTCGCTGTAATTCTCGATGGTCATAATCGATCCTGTGTCGTGGTCTGTCGTTGTACTTGACTGCGCGCTCGCACGCGGTGCGGGTGGAGTCGAGGCCGGTGGGATGGCTGCCCCGGCCGACGGGTGCGGAAAGCACTTAAACTATAGACTGGCGAATGCAAAAAACATCCATCGTCCCCGGTGCTGGCGGTCGCCCCCGAACGCGACCGTCCCCACCCTAACCGGCGGCAGCGCCCGCCAGAGCTTGGCATCCATGACTCCCAGGGAATTTATCGGCAAATGGCGATCCGCCGATCTCAAAGAGCGTTCGGCGGCGCAAGAGCATTTCATCGACCTGTGCCGCTTGCTGGACGAGCCGACCCCCGCCGAGGCCGATCCCGCCGGCGAGCGGTATTGCTTCGAGCGGGGCGCGGCCAAGTCGAGCGGCGGCAAGGGCTGGGCCGACGTGTGGAAGCGCGGCTGTTTCGGCTGGGAGTACAAGGGCAAGCGCCACGACCTGAAAGCCGCTTACGCGCAGTTGCTGCAATACGCGGCGGCCCTGGAAGACCCGCCGCTGCTGGTGGTGTGCGATCTGGAGCAGTTCTGGATTTACACCCACTGGACCAACACCGTGCAGCGGATTTACAAGATCGCGCTCGACGACCTGCACGACGCCAACCAGCGGCAGCGGCTGAAGTGGGTGTTCTCGGATCCGGAGCGGCTGAAGCCGGGCATGACCCGCCAGTCGCTGACCGAGGAAGCCGCCGAGCGGTTCGCAAATCTGGCGCAGCGGCTGCGGGCCAACGGGCACGAGGCGCAGGCGGTGGCCCATTTCGTCAACCGGCTGGTGTTCTGCATGTTCGCGGAAGATGTCGGGCTGCTGCCCAACCAGATGTTCACGCGGATGCTGCGCTACGCGCACACCCACCCGGACGAGTCGGCGGAAATGGCGCGAGATCTGTTTCGGGGGATGCGGTCGGGCGGCCGCATCGGTTTCGAGGATGTCGAGTGGTTCAACGGCGGGCTGTTCGACAGCGACGAGGCGCTGCCGCTGGACAGTCCCGCCATCTTGGAAATTTTGAAGGCTGCCCGGCTGGACTGGAGCGAGATCGACCCGTCCATTTTCGGCACTCTGTTCGAGCGCGGCCTGGACCCGGACAAGCGCAGCCAGTTGGGGGCGCACTACACCGACCGCGACAAGATCATGCTGCTGGTGGAGCCGGTCGTCATCCGGCCCTTGCAGGCGGAGTGGGAGGGCGTCAAGGCCCAAATCGCCGAGCGGCTCGACAAGTCCCGCGCCGGCAAGAATTCGGCGGCGACCAAGGCGAGGAAAACCGCCCAAACGCTGTACAACGGTTTTCTGGAGCGGTTGCGGCAGGCGCGAATTTTGGACCCGGCTTGCGGGTCGGGCAATTTCCTGTATCTGGGCTTGCAAGCGCTCAAGGATTTCGAGCATCGGGTCAACGTGGACGCCGAGGCGCTCGGGCTGGACCGGCAGTTTCCGTCCGTGGGGCCGGAGTGCGTCAAGGGCATCGAAATCAACCTGTTCGCCGCCGAATTGGCCCGGACGACGGTGTGGATCGGGGAAATCCAGTGGATGCGGCGCAACGGCTTCGACGTGTCCCGCCGGCCGATCTTGCGGCCCCTGGATACCGTCGAGTGCCGGGATGCGCTGTTGAATCCCGACGGCAGCGAGGCCGCTTGGCCGGAGGCGGAGTTCATCGTCGGCAATCCGCCGTTTTTGGGCGGCTCCAAGCTGTTGCGCGAGTTGGGAGGTGATTACGTCGCGACGTTGCGCGGAACCTATCAGGGCCGCGTGCCGGGTGGCGCGGATTTGGTGACGTACTGGTTCGAGAAAGCGCGGGCCTGCTTGGAGCAGGGCCAAGCGCGCCGCGTTGGGCTGGTGGCGACCAATTCCATTCGTGGCGGAGCCAACCGCAGAGTGCTGGAGCGGATTCTCGGCGGTCCTTCCCCTTCGACGGGGGAGGGTGGGGGAGAAGGTGCAAAATTGGCGATCTTCAACGCTTGGAGTGATCAGCCGTGGATCAACGAAGGCGCGGCGGTGCGGGTATCGCTGGTGTGCTTTGGCGCCGCGCTCCCCTCGCCCTCCGGGAGAGGGGCTGGGGGTGAGGGCGCGACGCTCGACGGCCAGCCGGTGGCGGAGATTCGTGCCGACCTGACCGGGGGAGCGTCGATGGTTGGTGGCGGCGACGATTTGACGCGAGCCAAGCCCCTCGCGGAAAACGCAAAAGTTGCTTTTCAAGGCCCTGAAAAAAACGGCGCCTTCGATATTCCCGGCGATCTGGCCCGGCAGTGGTTGCCGTTGCCAAACCCGCATGGTTGCCCGAATCGTGACGTGCTCAAACCCAGTTGGAACGGACTGGACGTAACTCGTCGCCCCCGCGATGGCTGGATCATTGACTTTGGTGTGAATATGCCCGAGACGCAAGCGGCTTTGTATGAGAAGCCATTCGGATATGTTCTTCGGTTTGTTAAGCCCGAACGGGATCACAATCGTGATGCGAGCCGCAAAAAGATACTGGTGGAGGTATCGGGCGTACTCGGCGAAGATTTACGCGCGGCTTTGAAGCCGTCTGCCGCGTTACATTGCTACGCCGGAGGTTGCAAAGCATCGGATTTTCGTTTGGATGGCCCCCGCAGTTTTGCCAGACAAGAAACTCATAGTTATTGCCCGTTCTGATGACACTATTTTTGGAGTGATTCATTCGAAATTTCACGAGCTTTGGTCGTTGGGAATGTGTACTTGGCACGGAGTAGGAAATGATCCGCGCTACACCCCGACCACGACTTTCGAGACCTTCCCCTTTCCCGAAGGCTTGACGCCTGACATTCCCGCCGCCGATTACGCTGCCGATCCACGGGCGCAGGCCATCGCGCAAGCCGCCCGCCGCTTGAACGAACTCCGGGAGAACTGGCTCAATCCCCCGGAGTGGGTCCAGCGCGTGCCGGAAGTGGTGCCCGGCTATCCCGACCGGCTGGCGCCGGTGGACGACCGAGCCGCCGCCCTGCTCAAAAAGCGTACCCTGACCCATCTCTACAACGAGCGTCCGGCGTGGCTGGCGAACGCCCATCGCGACCTGGACGCCGCCGTGGCCGCCGCTTACGGCTGGCCGGCGGACCTCGGCGACGACGAAATATTGCGCCGCCTGCTGGCGCTGAACCGGGAAAGGGCCTGACCTGCGCTCAAAGCCTGTGGAAAATTCCCAAAAATCTCCCCCCGAATCCCCTCTCTCTCCGGGAGAGGTAAAATCTTCCGTCAAGTCCCCTCTCCCTCCGGGAGAGGGTTAGGGTGAGGGAGATCGACCTTTTGAAAATAAACCCTCATCCCCGGCCCTTCTCCCGGTGGGAGA
Organism: Candidatus Competibacter sp.; assembly: GCA_037045685.1. Taxonomy (GTDB): domain Bacteria; phylum Pseudomonadota; class Gammaproteobacteria; order Competibacterales; family Competibacteraceae; genus Competibacter_A. The sequence continues at coordinate 22,369 of JBAOII010000006.1, read as the reverse complement.
AGGGAGCGCGAATGGAAGAAGAGCGCGTTTTGGTCGAGGCTCAAAACGGCTTGCCCGTTTCCAGCAGTGGCTCGACTTCGCCGGCCGGCGTCTGGCCGGGGGCGCTCGCCGGCGCTTCCGCGCGAGTGGTGTTGCTGGTCTTGGTCATGTTGCCCTGGTAGCGGGCCACGCAATTGGCGTAAGGGCAACTGCCGAAATATTCGTAGCGGATGTCGATGGTGACCGTCTGGGCGGGGAAGCTGCCCTGATACTGGAAATACGACTCGCCCCGGCAGCCGCCCGAGTTCTGCACTTGGCGCGCGGAGACCAGCGCGAAATTCCCCTGCGCGTCCACCGTTCCCGCTACCGCCAGCGCGTTGCTTTCGGTCCCGCTCAACTGTGAGCCTTTTTGGGTCAGCTTCAGTTCGCTCTCGGTCTCCGAGCCCACCGCGAACGCGCAGCTATTGCCGGTCCGGGAGACCTTCGAGCGGTAAGTGCCGCCAAAGTTGCCGGCGGGCGGATCGTCCGAGGCCGTGACCTGGGTGATGACGAACCCCTGCGCCTCGGTGCGCCAGTCCAGCCGCAGGTCGTAGGTTTTGCCGTCGGCGCTCACGTTCTTCAGCGAAATCGACCGGGCGTCGAAGCTGCCGGAAGCGCCGGACAGGTTGATTTTGGCCGGATCGGCGATATAGGGGTTGTCGAAGCGGGTCACGTTAAAGTTGACCGTCGCCTCCTGGCTGGCGCCTTGCGGGTCCACCGCCCGGACCCGGACCGCGTGGGGGCCGGCCGACAGATTGGAATAGTTGAACGCCATCGAAAAGCCGGAATTGCGCGAGTCGGGAAAGCCGGGATATCGGTCGCCCACATCGCCGCGCAAACCGCCCACCGGCACGTTGGTCGCGAACGTCCCATCCACGTACAGCTCCACCCGGTCGATGCCCGCCGATCCCACCGCCCAGCCGCGCAGGTTCGACACCCCGCTGTAGGCGCTGCCGGCGGTGGGTTCTTCCAGGGCCATAACGATTTCGCCCGCCCGAGCCGCCGACGCGACCAGCAAGGCCGATCCGAGCGCCAGCGCGCCGAGCCGGAAAAAGCCGGTTCTTGAAGTGATCATGCCAAAGTCCTCCCTCTGCGCTGAATCGGTGATGGCCCTTGTGCAGTATATCAGGCCGACTCGAATCGACGGGCTGTAGCGAGCCGGGTATCCCGAGATCAACCGGGTTTCGAGTCTGTTCGCTCAAACGGGCCGCCGACCGGCGATAAATCTCGACGTTGCCGGGAGCGCCTTGAATGAACTGGCTATTCTTTTGAATTTAGAGTGTTTATTCTAGGAATTGCGCTTAGGTTTTCATCATGGCGCCGCTCGCCCTCGGCGCATCGAAAGCTCAACGCAACCCAGGATTACGCCCATGCCCAGCTACACCGCTCCCGTGCGAGACATGCAGTTCACCCTGCACGAACTGCTCAAGATCGACCGCTACAACGACCTGCTGCCCGGCTTCGCGGAGGCGACGCCGGATACGGTCGCGGCCATTCTGGAAAGCGCCGCGCAACTCAGCCAGGAAGTCCTGCAACCGCTGAACAAGGTCGGCGACCGCGAGGGCTGCCGGCTGGAAAACGGCAAAGTCATCACCCCGACCGGCTTCAAAGAAGCCTACCGCGCCGTGATCGAAGGCGGCTGGACCGGATTGATCGGCGATCCCGAGCACGGCGGCCAAGGCCTGCCCTACGTGCTGGGGCTGGCGGTCAGCGAGATGATGGCCTCCGCCAACATGGCCTTCACCATGTACCCCGGCTTGACCAGCGGCGCCATGGAAGCCATCGAGATCGGCGGCACCGAGGCGCAAAAGGCGCTCTATCTGCCCAAGATGGTGTCCGGCGAGTGGACCGGCACCATGAACCTCACCGAGCCGCATTGCGGCACCGATCTGGGCTTGCTGCGGACCAAGGCCGAACCCCAGACGGACGGCAGCTACCGCATCACCGGCACCAAGATTTTCATCTCCGCCGGCGAGCACGACTTGGCCGAGAACATCATCCATCTGGTGCTGGCCAAAATCCCTGGCGGCCCGGATGGCGTCAAGGGCATCAGCCTGTTCCTCGTACCCAAATTCCTGGTCAACCCCGACGCCAGCCTCGGCGACCGCAACGCGGTCAGTTGCGGGGCGCTGGAAGAGAAGATGGGCATCCACGGCAACGCCACTTGCGTGATGAACTACGACGGCGCGGTCGGCTACCTGATCGGCGAGGAACACAAGGGCCTGCGGACCATGTTCATCATGATGAACGCGGCCCGGCTGGGCGTCGCGGTGCAGGGCTTGAGCCAGGCCGAAGTGGCTTATCAGAACGCCCTTGCCTACTGCAAGGAACGCCTGCAAGGCCGCTCGCTGCGCGGCGCCAAGTATCCCGACAAACCGGCCGACCCGATCATGGTCCATCCCGACATCCGCCGGATGCTGATGACGGTCAAGGTGTTCAAGGAGGGGGCACGCGCTTTGGCTTATTGGGCGGGTCTGACGGTGGACATCATCCGCAAGCATCCCGACCCCGAAACCAAACGGAAGGCCGAGGATTTGCTGGGGTTGCTGATGCCGGTCCTGAAGACCTATTTCACCGACATGGGTTTCAATTCCGCCAACCTGTGCCTGCAATGCTTCGGCGGCCACGGCTACATCGCCGAATGGGGCATGGAGCAGTTCGTGCGCGACGCCCGCATCACCCAGATTTACGAGGGCGCCAACGGGATCCAGGCGCTGGACCTGATCGGCCGCAAGTTGCCGGCCAACAAGGGCCGGGCGATCCAACTGTTCTTCGCGGTGGTGGGCGGTTTCTGCGAGAAATACGAGGACAACGCCGCGCTGTCGCCCTTCGTCAAGCCGCTGACCGAGGCGCTGGAGCGGCTGGTCGAGGCCACCCAATGGCTGATGCAGCACGCGATTTCCAACCCGGACAACGGCGGTGCGGTGTCGATGGATTACCTGTACATGATGGCGCTGGTGACGCTGGGCTACCAGTGGGCGCAAGTGGCCCGCATCTGCGAGAACCAGCTTTCCAACCCGGACGATGACAGCTTTGATCGGCGGTTCTACCAGAACAAGCTGGTGTGCGCCGAGTTCTTCATGGAGAAGGTGTTGCCGGAGACGGTGGCGCACTTGGCCAAGATCCAGGCCGGCGCCGATTCGCTGATGACCCTGCCCGCCGACGCCTTCTAGGCCGAATCGGGGTCGGCAAAGCGCGTCCGGGGTGGTGGGCGGGCGGATTATTTCAGGGACTATTCATCGGACGGCACTACACTCCTGTCGAGGGCGGGATTCGGTCTCGCCCTCGGTCGCCAATAACGGTAGTTCTTCCGAGGGAAACTAAAATCATGCCCAAAATAACCACGACCCTGATCGCGATGGCCGTCGGCGCCGCCTTGGCGGGTTGCGCCCCTCCGCCTTACTCTTCGTCGGGACCCGGCCCGCAATACAGCCGGCAGGACCGTTTGCTGATGGACGCGGGTTTCAAGGTTCGCCCGGCCGATAGCCCGCGCCAAGCGGCGCATTTGCAAAAGCTGCCGCCGAACCGGCTGCTCGTGCGCTACCGCAACGAGAGGCCGGTTTATCTCTACGCCGATCCGCAAGGCTGCCGCTGCCTGTATGTCGGCAACGAGCGGGATTATCAGAACTATCGTCGGCTGGTCAACCAGCAGAATTTGGCCGGCGATCAATACATGGCCGGTCGCTACGACGAGCCCGGCACCGATTGGGACGCTTGGGGATCGGACTGGTAAGCGGGTTTTCACCTGGCCAAGCCGGGTAGCCGAAAAATGGACGGGCGACCGGAAGCTGCGATGAACTCGCGGCCTCTGGTTCGCCATCATTTCGGCTGCCCGGTCTGGAGCAGCCGCGACTGGATCGGCGAGACGTTCGCCGGCAACGCCGAATCTCGTGGGTGCCTCGCGATTGCATCGGGTACGGTGATCTTAGAATCCGATGTTCTCTATCAGGTACTCGATAATCGCCTTTTTTTTGGTGTTCATGTCAGTAAAATAAAGGCCAATATTGTTGTAGTCAGCGTTGGCATCACGGTTGCTTCTGACAACTTCTACTTGAATGTCAAATTTTTGTTGGTCGCTGGACCCTAACGCTAACACGGCTCGAAGATCGATTCGGGTCCCGAGAGCGATGAAATTTTTGCTGATCAACATCGCCCCTTCCGATGATAGATCGACCAAATGACCGATAAATTGATGGGTCGTTCGGTCGTAAACATCCAAATAATAGAATAAGTTGTGACGCTTGAATTTGCGCTGGTCGGGTGGTGTGTGACGTTTTATCAGCATGTTCTTTGCTCTGTTTCGATTTCACAAAGACATGTCAGGCGGGCGATCACTTCGATGATAGAGCAAAGTGGCGTCTTTGCTTAGCGGACGACGATTCATCGTTCCCAATTTTGCGAATATATCACAACAGGCGTAACAAATAAATTTATTTGTCTTTTTTGATGGTGAAATATGTTACATTTTATTGGCTAAGCGATTCACCATCGATCCGATAAAAATGCGGTAGTCAGCTCGGGGTACGGTGTTATGTGAAGGGCTTCGACGCTAAACTTTGCGCCCTGCCGCCTTTCCTCGGACCGCTCTGACCCCAATGACCGATGTCATCCTGATCGCCGGCGTGGATGAGGCCGGACGCGGCCCCTTGGCCGGTCCGGTCACCGCCGCCGCCGTCATCCTCGATCCCGCCCGCCCGATTGCGGGTTTGGCGGATTCCAAGAAGCTCAGCCCGGCTCGGCGCGAACGGCTGGCGGAGGAAATTCGCGCCAAGTCCTTGGCGTGGGCGCTGGGCCGTGCCGACATCGCCGAAATCGACCGACTCAATATCTTGCAAGCCGCCCTGCTGGCGATGCAGCGGGCGGTGGCGGCTTTGAGCGTCGCGCCAGATAAAGTGCTGGTGGACGGCAATCGCTGTCCGAAATTGGTTTGTCCCTGCGCGGCCATCGTCAAGGGCGACGCCAGCGTGCCGGCGATCAGCGCCGCTTCGATCTTGGCCAAGGTGGCGCGAGACGCCGAACTGCGCGAATTGCACGACCGCTATCCGCAATACGATTTCGCCCGCCACAAGGGTTACCCGACCGCCGCGCACCTGGCCGCGCTGCGCCGCCACGGTCCCTGTCCCGAACATCGCCGTTCCTTCGCGCCCGTCGCCGCCCTCTTGCAAGCCGTCATCGAGGAATGGCCATGACCGCGCCGTTCGTGCATCTGCGCCTGCACACCGAGTATTCGCTGGTGGACGGGCTGATCCGCATCAAGAGCCTGGTCAAGCGGGTGGCCGCAGCCGGAATGCCCGCCGTGGCCGTGACGGACATGAGCAACCTGTTCGCCCTGATCAAGTTTTACAAGGCCGCGCTCGGGGCCGGGGTCAAGCCCATCGTCGGGGTGGAGGCGTGGGTGCGGCGGAGCGAGGAGCCGGCGCGACTGGTGCTGTTGTGCCAAAACCTGAACGGCTACCACAATCTGACCCGGTTGGTCAGCCGAAGCTATCTCGAAGGCCAGCAACGGGGCATCCCGGTGATCGACCGGGCTTGGCTGGCGGGGAATACCGACGGCTTGATCGCGTTGTCGGGCGGTCGCGAGGGCGAATTGGGGCGGGCCTTGTTGAACGAGCAGCCGGACCAAGCTCGGGCGTGGCTGGCCGACTGGCGGGAACTGTTCCCGCAACGCTTCTACCTGGAAGTGCAGCGCACCGGCCGACCGCACGAAGAAGCGCATCTGGAAGCGACGGTCGATCTGGCGGCGGCGAGCGGAACGCCGGTGGTGGCGACCAACGAAGTCTGCTTTCTCCAGCGCGAGGATTTCGAGGCGCACGAGGCGCGGGTGTGCATTTACGATGGCGCGACGCTGGACGATCCGCGCCGGCCGCGCCGCTACAGCGACCAGCAGTATTTGCGGACCCCGGCGGAAATGGCGGCACTGTTCGCCGATTTGCCCGAGGCGCTGGACAACAGCGTCGAGATCGCCCGCCGCTGCAATTTGCGCCTGGAACTGGGCAAGAACGTGTTGCCGAATTTTCCGGTGCCGGACGGCATGGACGCCAACTCGTATTTCTCGGTTCAATCCCGCGCTGGCTTGGAACAGCGCTTGCGACGGCTGTTCGATTCCGCCGCGCCCGATTTCGCCGAACGCCGCCGATCCTACGACGCGCGCCTGGCGGAGGAACTCGGCGTCATCATCCAGATGGGTTTCCCCGGCTATTTCCTGATCGTCGCCGACTTCATCCGGTGGGCGCGCGAGCACGGGGTGCCGGTCGGGCCGGGGCGCGGTTCCGGCGCGGGTTCCTTGGTCGCCTACGCGCTCGGCATCACCGATCTGGACCCGCTGGCTTACGATCTGCTGTTCGAGCGGTTTTTGAATCCCGAACGGGTGTCGATGCCGGATTTCGACATCGATTTTTGCATGGAGGGCCGCGATCGGGTGATCGACTATGTCGCCGAGCGTTACGGCCGCGACCGGGTTTCGCAGATCGCCACCCACGGCAGCATGGCCGCCAAGGCGGTGGTGCGCGATGTGGGCCGGGTGCTGGGCCATCCCTACGGCTTCGTGGACCGCATCGCCAAGCTGATTCCGTTCGAGCTGGGGATCACGCTCGACAAGGCGGTGGAGCAGGAAGCGGAACTGCGCCGGCTGTACGAGAACGACGACGAAGTGCGGACTCTGATCGAACTGGCCCGCAAGCTGGAAGGGCTGGCGCGCAATGTCGGCAAGCACGCGGGCGGGGTGGTGATCGCGCCGTCCACCCTGACCGATTTTTCGCCGCTGTACCGCGAGCAGGATGATTCCAGCTTGATCACCCAGTTCGACAAGGACGACGTGGAAGCGGCCGGGCTGGTGAAATTCGACTTCCTGGGCTTGCGGACGCTGACGATCATCGATTGGGCGGTGCGGACCATCAACCGGCAGCGGGCGGCGGCCGGCGAGGCGCCGCTCGACATTTCCGCGATTCTTCTGGATGACGCGGACACCTTCGACCTGCTGAAACGCCATCAGACCACGGCGGTGTTCCAGTTGGAATCCAGCGGGATGAAGGACCTGATCCGCCGTCTGCAACCGGACTGTTTCGAGGAAATCGTGGCGCTGGTGGCGCTGTTCCGGCCGGGGCCGCTGCAATCGGGCATGGTGGACGACTTCATCGACCGCAAGCACGGCCGCGCCCGCATCGAGTATCCCCATCCGGCCCTGGCGACCATTCTCAAGCCCACCTACGGCGTCATTCTCTATCAGGAACAGGTGATGCAAATCGCCCAGGTGTTGGCGGGCTATACGCTGGGCGGCGCGGATTTGCTGCGGCGCGCGATGGGCAAGAAGGATGCCGAGAAGATGGCCAAGGAGCGGGACGGATTTGTGAAGGGCGCGACCAGTCGCGGAGTCGAGCCGGAAATTTCATCTTATATATTTGACCTGATAGATAAATTTGCGGGTTACGGCTTCAATAAAAGCCACAGTGCCGCCTACGCTCTGGTCTCGTATCAAACCGCCTGGTTGAAGGCGCACTATCCGGCGGCGTTCATGGCAGCGGTGTTGTCCTCGGACATGGACAAGACCGACAAGGTGGTGGTGTTCGTCGAGGAATGCCGCCGCATGAATCTCAAACTGGCGCCGCCGGACATCAACGTGTCCGAATACCGTTTTACGGTCGGAGCGCCCGGCGAAATCCGCTACGGCCTGGGCGCGATCAAGGGCGTCGGGGAGGGCGCCATCGAGGCGCTGGTCGAGGAACGGCAACGGGGCGGGCCGTATCGGGATTTGTTCGACCTGTGCCAGCGGGTGGATTTGCGCAAGCTCAACCGTCGGGTGCTGGAGGCGCTGACCCGTTCCGGGGCGTTCGACCCGCTCGGCCCCAACCGGGCGACCCTGGCGGCGCAATTGCCGGAAGCGCTGCAACTGGCCGAGCAGCATTCCCGCAACGACGCCGCCGGCCAGAACGATCTGTTCGGGCTGGCCGCCGCCGAGAAAACGCCGGCCCGGCCCGCGCGGGTGGCCGAGGTGCCGGAATGGGACGAAGCGGAGCGGCTGCGCGGCGAAAAGGAAACGCTGGGCATTTACCTGACCGGTCATCCCATCAGTCGAGTGGCGGCGGAGTTGGCTGCGATCAACACCACGCGCTTGCGCGACCTGATCGAGAACGGCGGAACTTTGCGCCGTGGCGGCGACCGCTCGGTGCTGATCGCCGGGCTGGTGGTGAGCCTGCGCACCCGCAACGCCAACCGGGGCGGGCGGATCGCCTTCGTGACCCTGGACGATGGCAGCGGGCGGCTGGAAGTCCGCATCTTCCCGGAAGTCTACGAGCGGCACCGGCAGTCGATCATCGAGGACGCCATCGTGCTGGTGCAGGGCGCGCTGGGCTGGGACGAGTTCAACCAGACCACGCGCTTCAACGTCGAGCGGGTCTTGGGGCTGGACGAGGCGCGCGCCGAATACGCGCGCCGGCTGGTCGTGCGAATTGAAGCGCGGCAGTGCGAGGCGGGCGCGTTGCGGCAACTGGCGAGCATTTTGACCGAGCATCGCGCCGAGGGCCGCTGCGCGGTGTGGGCCGACTATATCGGCTCTGGCGCGCGGGTGGAGCTGGCGTTCGGCCCGAACTGGCGGGTCAAGCCCGGCGACGGGTTGCTCGAACGGTTGCGCGCCTTGGCCGGCCCGGAGGCGGTGCAACTGCGCTACGAGCAGCCGCCGAGCGCGGAGCGCGACAGCCTGGGTTGATGGGTGCCGATCATTGCATACAACCCCCATCCCCAGCCCCGCTCCCACGGGGAGAGGAGCGTGCTGGTCGGGAGGGCATTGGAAGGTTTCTCAACCTCTTCCTTTCATCGTTTCCGCCAGGACCAGTTGGGTCCATGCCCCGGAGCCGGGCAAATTTTGGCCTCCGTCGGCGACGATCAGCGTGCCGGTGATGTAGGATGCCAGCGGCGAGGCCAGGAACACGCTCAACTGGCCGATGTCGTCCGGCGTGCCGAACCGGCCCAGCGGGATCATCTTCTTGAGCTTGTCGGCGCTGCCTTCCGGCACCAGCCGGCGCACGCCCTCGGTGCCCTCGATCGGGCCGGGCGCGATGCTGTTGCAGCGGATGCCGAACCGGCCCCACTCCAGCGCCAGATTGCGCATCATGTTGTCGATGCCGGCCTTGGCCGCCCCGACGTGCGCCTGAAACGCATACGGCATGAACGCCATGCCGGCCGAGATGAAGATGATGTTGCCCCGGGTCTCCTTGAGTTGCTCGAACGCCGCCCGGCAGGTGTGAAAACTGCCCAGCAAATCGATGTCGATCACCGATTTGAAGCCGTTGGGGCTGATCTGCTCGGCGGCCAAGGGGAAATTGCCGGCGGCGCCGCAGATCAAGGTGTGAATCGGCCCCAGTTCCTCCCGAGCGTCCCGCAGGGCCTTTTCCAGCGCCGGATAATCGCGCACGTCGGCGGAATGGGCCGAGACCCGCGCGCCGAGCGCCCGCAGTTCCGCCGAGGCGGCGTCCAATTTTTCCTGCGAGCGGCCGACGATGCCGAGATTGGCCCCGACCGCCGCGAAGTTGCGGGCGATGCCGAGATTGATGCCGCTGCTGCCGCCGGTGATGAACACGGTCTTGCCGTGGAACAGGTCTTTGGCGAAATAGGAGCTAATGTTCATGGCGCTTCCTTGAGGTTCGGGTCGGTTGTCGGGCAAGCCTAAACAAAATCGAACCGCCGCACATAGCACGCTTTGGCTGACTTGACCGCTCTGGCAGGCTTGTCGAGAATCGGAATTCGCCACCCATCACGTTTTTGGAGTCATTCATGGTCCTGACCCCCAACCCCGCTTCGCCGAGCGAACGGGGGAGAGAGCGGCTGGCTTGCGATCTGCTGATCGTCGGCGCCGGCATCGGCGGCCTGAGCATGGCGCACCACGCCGCCGCCGCCGGCTTGAGCGTGCGGGTGCTGGAGCGGGAGCGGCGCGCGGGGGGCTGTCTGCACTCGCATCGCTTCGCCGGCGCGCTGGAGGGGTTCTGGCTGGAGCTGGGCGCGCACAGTTGCTTCAATTCCTACGGCGACCTGCTCGCCATTTTGGAATCCTGCCAAGCCCTCGATCGCCTGATAAAGCGCGCCAAAGTCGGGTTTCGCCTGTACGCGGATAGCGCGGTCAAAACCATCCCCGCGCAATTGTATTTTCCGGAATTGCTGTTGGCGCCGTTTCGCTTGCTGGGGCTGAAAAAAACGGGGCGCGGCGTCGCCGACTATTTCGGCCGGATCGTCGGACGCACGAAATTATGCGGCCGTATTCGGGCCGGCCTTCAACGCGGTGATTTGCCAGCCGGCGGGCGAGTTTCCGGCCGATTGCCTGTTCCGGTCCCGCCCGCGCCGCAAGGACATACCGCGCGGCTTCACCCTGGCCGGCGGGTTGCAGACCATCGCCGATATTTTGGCCGAGCAGCCGGGCATCCCTATCGAACTCGGTCGAGCGGCGCGAGCGGTGCGGCGCGAGGGAGCGGAGTTCGTCGTGCGCGCCGACGACCGCGATTACGCCGCCCGCCATCTCTGTTTGGCGACGCCGGTCGATGTCGCGGCCCAGTTATTGCGAGCGGAATTCCCCGAACTGGCCGAACGGCTGGCGGGCATTCCAACCGCCATGGTGGAAACCGTCGGCGTCGCGCTGCCGAAATCCCGTTTGAGTCTCCCGCCGCTGGCCGGGCTGATCGGCCGGGGCGAGCCGTTTTTTTCGGCTGTGTCGCGCGATACCGTGCCGGACGCCGGATTCCGGGGATTCACGTTCCACTTTCGGCCCGGCGCGCTGGACGAGGAAGGGAAGCTGAGTCGCGTCGCCGAAGTGCTGAACGTGCCGAGGTCGGAATTCGGTTCGGAAAACGTGGCCACCAAGATCAATCGATTGCCGGCGTTGCGCGTCGGTCACGGCGATTTGATTCGCGCCGTGGATCATCTCCTGCCGGGAAATCGCTTGGCGCTGACCGGCAATTATTTCACCGGCGTGGCCATCGAGGACTGCGTGACGCGCTCGCGCGGCGAGTTCGAACGACTGCGGCGCGAGGAGTTGTGAGAGCGGGCAAGGGCCGACCATCAGGTTCCCGATGGTCGGCTCCGCTTGTCCGGCGCAGGGGTCAGAAGGAAGGGCGTAGCGTCGTCGTTTCGCCGGCCGATGCGGTCATGTTGTCGCCGGTGGACCAGGCCTCGTCGTTGATCAAGAACTTGAACGATACGGCGCCCTCGCGCACCGCGTTCGTGGTCCAGACCCACACATCGTTGCCGGCATTTTCCATCGCGGTCCCGGATTCCCAACTGAGGCCGGCGCCTTCGCCGCGAATGAACATGCTGTTGCCGATGCCCACATCGTATTTGGCGACGATGACGGTGACCGGCGCGGCGGCTTTGGCGGAAGCGGCCGGTTTTTTTCCCGTCTTGGCGGCGGGTGCCGGGGCCGCTGGTTTCGCGGGCGTGGCGGCGGGTTTCGCGGCCTTGGCGGGCGCTGGGGCGGCCGGTTTTTCAGCCGCCTTGGCGGGTGCTGGGGCGGCCGGTTTCTCGGGCGTTTTGGCGGTGGGGGCGGGCGCTGGAGCGACGGGCTTCTCGGCGGCCTTGGTGGTGGTTTCCGCCGGCTTGGCGGCAGCGGGTTTGGCCGCTTCCGCCGGCTTGGCGGTTTCGGCGGCTGACTTCACCGCCGATGGGGCGGCGACGGGCTTCTCGACCTTGGTGGGTGTCTTGGATTCCTTGGTGACCGGGGCTCCAGTCGGCTCTTTCTTTTTCGGCATGAATCAGTCCTCTGAATCGCTTGATGAAATCGAGGCACGGCATGGTGCCTTGCCCTTACCGCTAGATATTGAGAATGAGTCTAACCCAAGCTTGAAGCAGTCTCCAAGCTGGCGACAGCAACATTTCACACGCAAGATAAATGTAGACCTTTTTACGACAATGTTTCGACACGATTATCCGTTCGATCCGACCCACGGTTACGGTCTGCGAGCTTTATTGGGCGTTACCGCCCCGCCGGAGCCGACGGACTTCGCCGCGTTCTGGCAAGATCTGCATGCCCGAGCGCGGTCGGTAACGGTCGCGCCCACGCTGCGCGAGATATCGAGCCCGAGCGTGAAAGCGCGCGCGTTCGAGGTGGAATTCAACTCGTTGGATGGCGTTCGAATCCGCGGTTGGCTGACCCGGCCTCGCGATGATCGCGTCGAGCGGGGCGCGGTGGTGGGTCACGGGTACGGTGGCCGGGATGGGCCGGATTTCCATTTGCCGCTCGCGCGGGCGGCGCTGATTTTTCCTTGTGCGCGCGGCATTTCCCGCAGCGCCCGCGCCGACATTCCCGCCAATCCGGACGCTCACGTGTCTACACGGGATCGAGCGGCGCGAAACCTACGTCCACGGCGGCTGCGCGGCCGATACGGTCTGGTGCGCGGCCTCGGCCCTGCTGGAACTGTTTCCGATGGCGGCACGGCGCCTGGATTATTTGGGCATTAGCTTCGGCGGCGGCGTCGGCGCGCTGGCCCTGCCGTGGGACGACCGGTTTCGTCGCGCTCATCTCAACGTGCCCAGCTTTGGCCATCATCCTCTACGGTTGGGCATGGCCTGCGTGGGGAGCGGTGCGGCGATCCGCCGCTACCAGCACCAGACCGGCCGAGCTTTGGAGACCTTGCGCTATTTCGATGCGGCTGCGGCTGCGCGTTATATGCGGATTCCGCTACACGTCGCTGCCGCCCGCTTCGATCCGGCGGTGCCGCCGCCCGGTCAGTTCGCCATCTATAACGCGCTCGCCGGCCCCAAGGAGTTGTACGTGCTGGGGGCCGGTCATTTCGATCATGCTGGCACCGCCGCCGACGAGGCGCGCTTGCTGGATGCGCTGGCCTATTTTTTCAATCGCGACTGATCCCGGCCGGCAACGGTCCAGCGCGGCCGGCCGGCGGCTCGGTCGGGCCGGGAAGCCGAATGTTTGGCGGCGTCACCGATTTCTGTTCCAAATTGCGCGCGACCATGGTGTATCATCGGATACGTTCAAATATATGACTATTGCCGCTTGAATGGACCTCAGCATGATCGAACCCACCGTCTTATCTCCCACGCTTACATCCGATGGCACTACCAAGACTCTGGATTGGGGCTGGTGGGTGGTGGGGTGCGCCGCTGTTTACGTCGTGCTCTTTTTTCTGTGGACGGAATTTCATTGGGGAGGCGAACCCTATAAAACCCTGATCGCCGATCTGGCCTTCCTGCCGCTCAAGATCGCCCTGGTTGTACTGTTTGGGCGGACCGCCCTCCATCCGGCCTTACCACCGCGCGTTCGTTGGGGCTGGCGAGCGCTCGCGCTGGCTATGTTGTGCTACGGCATCGCCAATGCCGTGCTCTGGCCTTACTACGAATTGGTACTGCAGCGGCAGCCCTACCCATCCTGGACCGACGGCGGCTATACCGGCACTTATCCGTATGTTTTATATGGATTTATACTATTCACGGTTCACCCATTCCTATTGTTGGGCCTGATTCTGGTCACGGAATTTTTTAAAAAGAGCCGCGCCGCATGGCTCAAGTTCTGTCTGGACGCCGGGATTGTCCTCGTTGGCGTCGGTACGCCGGTTTGGTATTTCTTGATGCGGCCCATCGCGGAGGTTTATCAATACAATCTGTCGGAAACCCTGGTATTTTTGGCGTACCCGGCATCTCCTCTACTGTTGCTGTTTAGCACCCTGACCGTTTTATTGATTGGCGCGGGACCGCGCAATAGCGGCTCCCTGCAATGTTTGGCGCTGGGAGTTCTCGTGCTCTGCGCCGGGGAGATGGTGTTCATCCACCAGACCCTAACAAACAACTATCAGTCTGGCGATCCGGTGGATACGTGGTATGCCGTCGCCGATCTGCTGCTGATGAGCGGTGCTCAACTGGAATACGCGCGGGTATCCACGGGCGAATCCAGGATGAAGGCTAATCCGTTGGGCGACGCTTTCCGGGTTCTGCCCTACCTGGCGGTCGTGCTGGCTTACGGCCTGCTGCTGGCGGCCGTCCGGGATGATTGGCGGGAACCGCTCGGGGGGTTGATCGCCGCCGCCGTCATCCTGACGGCTCTGCTCCTGGTCCGACAGTTCGTCGCCAACCGGGAAAACCTGCGCTTGCGCGCCGAGCAGGACCAGCACGAAAGCGAAGCCCGCTTCGCGACGCTGGTGCGCAAATCCTCCGATCTGGTCACCATCACCGACCCCTACGGCGTCATCCAATTCATCAGCCCGGCGGTGCGGAACCTGCTGGGTTACGAGCCGGACGCGCTCCAGCAAACGCCGTTGCTGGCGCTGCTCCATCCCGAAGACCAGCAGCGGGGCCGCGATTTTTTTCGGGACGCGCTGCGCGATCCCGGCGTCACCGCCGTGATCGAGTGGCGGATGCGCTGTCGCGATGCGAGCTGGTTGCATGTCGAGACCGTCGCCAGCAATCTCCGGGAAGATCACTTCGTGCGAGGTATCGTGCTCAACACCCGCAACATCAGCGAGCGTCGCGCCCTGGAAGAACAGCTCCGGCATTTGGCGTTTCACGATTCCCTGACCCGGCTGGCCAACCGGGTGCTGTTTCGGGATCGGCTCGAACACGCCCTGGAGCGGGCGCAGCGCAGCGGGCAGCCGGTGGCGCTGATGTTTTTGGATCTCGACAATTTCAAAGCGGTCAACGATAGCCTGGGTCACGGCGAAGGCGATCACCTGCTGGTGACGACCGCCCGCCAACTGACGCGCCACACCCGCGCCAGCGATACCGTGGCCCGGTTGGGCGGCGACGAGTTCGCGATCCTGATCGAAGATGTGCCCCCGCTGGAAAATCTCCGGCAATTGGCGGAGCGCATCGTCGAGTCGCTGCGCATCCCCTACACTCTGGACAAGGGCGACGTGCTGGTCACGGCCAGCATGGGCGTCGTGATCGGCTCCGGCGCCGATAGCGCGGACGATTTGATGCGCAATGCCGATACCGCGATGTACGCCGCCAAGGGGCGCGGCAAGCACCGTTACGAAATCTTCAGCTCCCAAATGCGCTCCGCCGCGCGGGATCGCTTGCAGCTCGAAAAGGATTTGCAGCGGGCGCTGGAGCGGGGAGGCGAACTGTCGCTGCACTACCAGCCGATCCTGAATCTGGCGACGGGACAGTTGTCGGGAATCGAAGCGCTGGCGCGCTGGCGCCATCCGACCTTGCACAGCATCCCGCCCTCCACCTTTATTCCCATCGCCGAACAAAGCGGACTGATCGTGCCGCTCGGGAATTGGGTGCTGCGGGAAGCCTGCCGGCAAGCGCGGCTCTGGCGCGATAAGTCGTCGAATGGCCAGAAACCCTATATCGCGGTCAACGTGTCCACCCACCAATTGCAGCAAGCGGATTTTTCGGCCCGCATCGCCGACGAATTGGAGCGCTCCGGCGTCGTGCCGGATGCGGTGGTGCTGGAGTTCACGGAAAGCGTGATGATGCGGAATACCCCGGTCGCGCTGGATCGCCTGCGGGAGTTGAACCGGTTGGGAGTCCGGCTGGCCATCGACGATTTCGGCACCGGCTATTCCTCGCTGAGCTACCTCAACCGCTTTCCGATCCACCTGCTGAAGATCGACCGCTCATTTATCGAGCATCTGGACCAAGGCGGGGAGGGCGCGGCGCTGGCGCGGGCGATTATCGCCATGGGGGATACTTTGCGAATCCAAATGGTGGCGGAAGGCATCGAGGGCGAAGGGCAGTTGCGGGAACTGCGGCGTCTCGGCTGCCACTTGGGCCAGGGCCATCTGTTCTCGAAACCGACGACGGCACAGGAGTTCGCTTGGGCGGCCGGGATACACTGAAGGAGATAAAAAAGGGGGGTCAAAGCCCCAGCAGCCTCGCGCCCTGATAGAAAACGAAGCTGAACAGCCAAGCCAGCCCCAGCGACCAGACGATGCTGGCGCCGGTGAAGGCGACGCTTTTGGATTCGCCGCGCATCGTGGCGACGGTGGACAGGCAGGGCGTGTAGATCAGGGTGAACAGCATGAAGCTGAACGCCTGGACCCAATCCATCTGGTGGGCCATCAGCTGCGATAGAGCGTCGCCTTCCAGGCCGTAGACCACCGCCATCGCCCCCAGCACGATTTCCTTGGCGACGAAGCCGAACAGCAGCACCACCGCCATCTGCCGGTCGATGCCGATGGGTCGCAGCAGCGGTTCCAGCCAGCCGCCAAAGATCCCCGCCAAGGTTTCCGGGCTTCCGGCCGGCACGCCCGTGCGGCAAGTGGGTCAGCAGCCAGATCATGACCACACCGACGACGATGAAGCGGGTGGCGCGACCCAGAAAATGCCGCACCTCGTGCCAGGCGCGCAAAGCGACCTGGTTCAAGGTCGGCAGGCGGTAGGGGGGCAGCTCGATCAGCAGCGGTTCGCCGCTTTGCAAGCGGTTTTTGAACAGCAGGGCGGTGGCGAAGGCGGTCAGGAAGCTGATCGCATACAGCGCGAACAGGACCAGCGGGGCCTTCGCGGTCGCGAACAGCGCGGTGGTCAGGAACACGAACACCTGCAAACGGGCCGAGCACAGCGAAAACGGGATGACCAGCATGGTCAACAGCCGCAGCCCGCGCGAGCGCATCACCCGCGTGCCCATCAGCGCCGGCACGTTGCAGCCGAAGCCCATCAGCAGCATCACGAACCCGCGCCCGTCCAATCCCAGTCGCGCCATCAGCGCATCCATCAAAAAGGCGATGCGGGACAGATACCCGCTATCTTCGACCAGCGCCATGCCCAGGAAGAACAGCACGATGACCGGCACGAAGGAAGCCACCGTGCCCAGGCCGTCGTAAACGCCTTCCACCAGCAGGCCGTACAGCCAGCCGGGCAGGAAGGCGAGCAGGGGCGCCAGCGCGAAATCGCGGAAGCGCTCCAGCAGCCACGCCACCGCATCTTGCAAGGGTCCACCGAGGGTATAAACCGCCTGAAACAGCAAATAGAGCGCGATGAAAAAAAAAGGAATACCGAACAGCGGGTGCAGGGCGACCCGGTCGATCCGCTCCGTCAGGTCGTGCTCCAGCAGTCGCGGCAGCGACACCGTTCGCGCCACCAGCCGCTCCGCCTCGGCGACCAGCGCTTCGTCGGCGGCGAAATCGGCTTGCAGGGCCACGGTGTCGGCGGGCCGGGCGCGGCCGAGCACTCGGCGCAACGTCTCGCGCGTTTCGGGAAAGCCTTGGCCGTACTTGGCGCTGACCAGGCACACCGGACAACCGAGCCCCTTCGCCAGCGCCGCCGCGTCGAAGCGGATCCCCAGCCGTTCCGCCTCGTCGGCCATGTTCAGGACCACCACCGCCTGGAGTCCCAACTGGCGCAATTGCAGCGCCAGAGGCAATTGCTGGTCGATCTGGGCGGCGTTGAGGATGACGCACAGCAGATCGACCGGGTTGTTTTGCAGGAAGCGGCGCACCACCTGCTCGTCCTCGGCGAAGCCGTGCAGGTCGTAGATGCCGGGCAGGTCCACCGCCTCCACCAGATCGGCGCCGAGCGGGATCTTGGCGCCCAGCAAGTCCACGGTGATGCCGGGCCAGTTGCCGATGCGGGCGGAAGCCCCGGTCAGGCGGTTGAAGAAGGTCGATTTGCCGGTGTTTGGCATTCCCAGCAGGGCGATGCGCTTCATCCCTCGGCCCAGACGTGAATCGACGCGGCATCGTTCCGGCGCAGCATCACGTTGACGCTGCCGATGCGGACGTGCAGCGGTCCGCCGAACAAGGCTTGGCGGATCAGGCGCACTTCCTTGCCGATCCGAAAGCCCAAGGATTGCAGCCGCTGACGGAAATGCTCCTCGGCTTCCACGTCTTCAATGATTCCCCTCTGGCCGATCGCCAGTTCGGAAAGGCGCACCATCGTCATGTGGGTATACTATAAATGAGAATAATTCCCATTTTGTAATAAATGAGCTTACTTCGCAAGTGGTTAATGGCAGATTGAGGCGCGTTTCGTGAAGGTTCGATCCTCGCGGGGATCGGTCGGCAGTGTCGAGCCATCGACGGGATGGGGCGCAGCGGCCAGCGTGGTTGCTTGGCCGCGCGTTCAGGCTTGGCGGTTGAAGGGGAGCAAGGCGCAATCGGGGCCGTGGCGCCGCTGCAAATCCCGCCAGACTTCAAAAGAGTATTGCCGGAAGCCGTCGCCGTGATCGGTCGGGGTATCGGTTCCCTCGGGGTCGAGCACCGCCAGGGCGTTGCCCGGCGTTGGCAGGTGACGGGCATCCAGCAAGGCGAGGGCCTGATGCGCGAAGCGCCCGCAGTCCCGTTCGCCGACCCCGATGGGGTATAACCGGAAACTCCGCATCCGCGCCATCCGGGGGATAAAGCGAAGCAGGCGGCGGGTCGTGTCTTCGCTGTCGCCAATTCGCGCAACCGCGCCGTCGCTCAAGCCAAAACTGATGTATACCTGTTCGATCCGACGCAGTTCCCTGGCTCTGGCAGGATCGACGGTTTCAAACCGCTGCGCGATTTCTTGCAAGACGCTGGGCATTGCGCCGCACCTCGCTCGACCGTGATCATAAGCCGATGCGCTCACGGAAAAGGAACGGTTTCCGCGCAACGGGCCGACTCAAGCGATGGCGCTAACAGGGACACAAAAACCAATGCTTGAATGACCAAATTGTAGCATAAAAGGGGCTAATTTCTAGAGGTTGAATCAAAATATTTCGCATTGTGCAAACGCACAAAAGCCCGGCGGAGCCGGGCTGAAAGGGAATCGATACGGCTTGCCGCTGTCGGGCGGGCTAATCTCCGGATTTGGAGATGGCGGTTTCCATCAGTTGCTTCAATTCGCCGTTTTGAAACAGCTCCAGGGTAATGTCGCAACCGCCGACCAATTCCCCGTTGATATAAATCTGCGGGAAGGTGGGCCAATCGGCGTAGCGCGGCAAATTGTCGAAAATTTCCGGATCTTCCAGCACATTGACGTAGGCGAATGGAAAGCCGGTGGCCGCCAAGGCTTGGGAAGCGCGCTGCGAAAACCCGCAGCGCGGCAGGTCCGGGGTGCCTTTCATGTAGATCACCACCGGATTGTTCTCGACCTGCTCTTTGATGCGTTCCAAAACGTCGTCCATCGAAAACACCTCGACTCGGGATGGATGGGAAGGAAAGGGGATGAATGCTCGGGGGTTTGCGCGGATTTGAGCTTAGACCGACGGCGCGGAAGAGGTTGCATGTCGGTCGCCGGAGCGCGGCGCTAAGTCGCCGCGCCGCGGTTGACGGAATCGACGTTCAATTGCAGCCACAGCTCCAACAGCGCCGCGTGCCAGAGCTTGCTGCCCAGCAAGCGGGTCATGTGCGCCTCGGGCTCGGCCAGCAGCTTGTCCAGATAGGGCCGCTGAAACAGGCCGCGTTCCCGGCAAGCCCGCGAATCGATGATGTCGCGCATGAAATCGAGGAACGGGCCGCGCACGAACTTGAGCGCCGGCACCGGGAAATAGCCCTTGGGCCGGTCGATCACCGCGTCCGGCAGCAACCCGCGAGCGATTTTTTTCAAAACGTGCTTGCCGCCGCCGCCGATTTTCAGTTCGGGCGGCAGTTGCATCGCCAGTTCCACCAGTTCGTGGTCCAGGAACGGCACCCGCGCTTCCAGGCCCCAGGCCATGGTCATGTTGTCCACCCGCTTGACCGGATCGTCCACGATCAGGGTGGTCACATCCAGCCGCAACACCTGGTCCAGATACTCTTCGGCGTCGGGTTCGGCCAGTCGTCCGGCGATCAGGTGGCCGGTGTGGTCGGGGCCGTGGTAGGCCGGCGCGACCGTTTCCAGCCATTCTTCGTGGTCCCGGTCGAAATAGTGGCGGCGAAACCGCTCCAGGTCGTTGCCGGTGTCGGCGGCCATGCGCGGATACCAGAAATAGCCGCCGAACACTTCGTCCGCGCCCTGGCCGCTCTGGACCACCTTGACCGCTTGAGAGACGCGTTCGGCCAGCAGGAAGAACGCCACCGCGTCTTGGCCGACCATCGGCTCCGCCATGCAGGTGACGGCTTCCGGCAGGCGTTGGAGCACCTGATCGTTGGGGATCAAATATTTGTGGTGGCGGGTCTGGTAGCGGGCGGCGACCGGGTCGGAGTATTCGAACTCGCTGCCTTTTTCCTCCGGCTGATCTTCGAATCCGACCGAGAAAGTCCGCAAGTCGCGGACGCCGGTTTCGGCCAGCAGCGCCACCAGCAGGCTGGAATCCAGTCCGCCGGACAGCAGCACGCCCACCGGCACGTCGGCGATGTCCAGCCGCCGCCGCACCGCCAAGCCGCAAGGCGGCGTGAACGGCTTCGGTCCACTCGACTTCGGTGCGCGGTTTCCGCCGGACGCAGGGCGCGCAGTCGCCAGTAGACCCGGCTCCGCTCGTTGCCGCTGGCGTCGAGGGTCAGGGTGGTGGCGGGCGCCAGCTTGCGGATGCCTTGCAGAATCGTGCGCGGCGCCGGGATGACGGCGTGCAGGGTCAGTTGCTGGTGCAAGGCCGCCGGGTCGATGGCGGTGTCGATATCACCCGCTGCCAGCAATGCTTGGCTATTGGAGGCGAAGCGGAACGCTTGCGGGGTGCGGGCGTAGTAGAGCGGTTTGATGCCCAGCCGGTCGCGGGCCAGAAACAGGCTGCGCTCGCGGAGGTTCCAGATGGCGAAGGCGAACATGCCGATCAGGCGTTCGACGCAGCGCTCGCCCCATTCGGCGTAGGCCTTGAGGATGACCTCGGTGTCGCCTTCCGAAAAGAACCGATAACCCTTGGCCAGCAGCTCCCGCCGCAGCTCCCGATAGTTGTAGATGGCGCCGTTGAACACCAGCGCCAGCCCGAGGTCCGGGTCCACCATCGGCTGGTTGGAGCGGTCGCTGAGGTCGATGACCGACAAGCGGCGATGGCCGAGCAGCAGGGGGCCATCGGACCAAGTGCCTTCATGATCGGGGCCGCGCCGGGCGAGGCGGTGCAGCATCCGCCCCATCAGGGCCAGATCGGGTGTGCCGCCGTCGAGACGCAGTTCGCCGCCGATTCCGCACATAATTGAAGAGTTTCCTCAAAGAGTTTCCGTTGGCGAGAAGGAACTCGGGTTACTGCGGGAACGTCAGGTTCGATGCCCGAACCGGCGGGCGCACCCCTTCGACGCTGCGCGCCACCGAGATGGCCCGGTTGTAGGTCTGGGGGTTGGGGACGTTGCCGCTCAGCGTGACCACGCCATTTTCGGAGCTGACGCTGATGTTGGCGGCGGCGAGTTCGGAGTCCTGCTTGAAGGCGCTCTTGATGGAAGCGGTGATGTCGGAGTCGCTGACCTTGGGTCCGCCGCGACTGGTGCTGTCACTGCTGCTGGAACTGTCCGCGCCGGCATCGCTGTCCCTGTTGTTGAAACCGCCTATACCGGAGCACCCCGCAGCGGTCAAGGCGGCCAAAAAAGCCAGGGTCAGATAAAATTTGTTCATCGATCGGTCTCCTTTAGCTTGGAAGGCGGGGTTTAGCGAAGGGTTCGGCGCCGGTCCGGCGCGCGGTTCGGCGGCAAGAATAACACACCCAAACCCCTTGCCACCCGCGTTGCAACAGCCCGAACCGGCGACTAGACTAGCCCGGCTTTGCCGTTCGGGGCGTCCGGTGTCGGCGGAAAACTTACCGCCGCCACCGCGAGACTCTAACCCGACGCAAACACTCCTCAATAACTCTTCTCATCACCTAACTGGATCAATGGAGAGTCAACCGCATGGTTCATCGAATTGCCCGAACTGCCCTACGCCAAAAACGCCCTGGAGCCGCACATCTCGGCCGAGACCTCTGGAGTATCACTACGGCAAGCATCACCAGACCTACGTCACCAACCTGAACAACTTGATCAAGGGCACGGAGTTCGAGAACTCGTCCCTCGAAGAGATCGTGCTCAAGTCCTCCGGCGGCGTGTTCAACAATGCCGCGCAAGTGTGGAACCACACCTTCTATTGGAACTGCCTGAAGCCGAACGGCGGCGGCGAACCGAGCGGGGCGCTGGCCGAGGCGATCAACAAGAAATTCGGCTCGTTCGCGACCTTCAAGGAAGAGTTCACCAAGTGCGCGGTCGGCACCTTCGGGTCCGGCTGGGGCTGGCTGGTCAAGAATCCGGACGGTTCGGTCGAGCTGCTGAGCACGTCCAACGCCGGCACGCCGGCCACCTCCGGCAAGAAGGCGCTGCTGACCTGCGACGTGTGGGAGCACGCCTACTACATCGACTACCGCAATCTGCGGCCCAAGTACGTCGAGGCGTTCTGGAATCTGGTCAACTGGGATTTCGCGGCACAGCAGTACGCTTGAGCGCCCTCACTCCTAGCCCCGCTCCCACGGGGAGAAGGGAGCTTTCGCCTAGGCTTTGAGTCTTGTCCGATGAAAGGCCAGCACCCGTATCGGTTGCTGGCTTTTTCGTTTGTCCCGGCATCGTGGCTTGCAGATATTTTCTCA
>JBAOII010000005.1:0-147896 GCA_037045685.1 Candidatus Competibacter sp. | reverse complement strand
TCATGGGATATAATGGTGGTCTACACTTCAAATTTTCCGACGGTTTTTCCCTCTTCGTGGATTGTGAGAATCAGGAAGAGGTTGATCTGTACTGGGAGAAACTAGTAAGCGCTGGTGCAAAGCCTGTGCAGTGTGGTTGGATTACAGATCAATTCGGAGTCTCTTGGCAAATCGTTCCTAGACGCTTCATGGAACTCATCAGTGATAGCAACCCAAAGAAAGTGCAGGCTGTTATGGATGCCATGATGAAAATGATAAAGCTTGAAATTTCAGTGCTGGAGAAAGCTTATAGTGAAGTATAGCCAACATTGTTTCCTGCGATTCATCATATAAGCGTTTCTGAACGCAGAACATCATTTCTTCAGCGGAATCGGTTCCCCCACTGCTGAGAAATCCGTTAGCCAGACCCATGAAGTGCCTCATCGTCATCGCCCACCCAGTCGCTGACAGCTTGTGCCACACGATGGCACAATCCGCCATTGCCGCTTTGAAAGCTGGAGGTCACGAGGTGATGATCGAAGACCTCTATCTTTCCGGTTTTTCGCCCGCCCTTACGGCCGACGAACGCCGGAGCTACTACAGCCCAACGTTCAACTCTGCCGCTGCCCAGGATCAAATCGACCGTTTGCTTTCCGCCGAAGCTCTGGTGCTGGTTTTTCCTACTTGGTGGTTTAGCTTTCCTGCCATACTGAAAGGGTGGTTTGATCGCGTTTGGGCTCCCGGTATCGCCTACGATCACGCCACCGATCTTGGCTCGATCAAGCCACGCCTCCATAATCTACAAAGAGCATTGGCCGTTACTTCTCTTGGCTCGCCGTGGTGGATCGACCGCCTGATTCTCTGGCAGCCCGTGAAACGTGTGCTCAAGGCGGCAC
The DNA here is from genome assembly GCA_037045685.1 of Candidatus Competibacter sp. GTDB lineage: Bacteria > Pseudomonadota > Gammaproteobacteria > Competibacterales > Competibacteraceae > Competibacter_A. The sequence continues at coordinate 147,021 of JBAOII010000005.1, read as the reverse complement.
TGTTTGGTACTTGTGCGCCTCGCTGCCAATTTGACATGTTGTCGCTTTACAAAGCAGAATCTCTCACCGAAGCTAAGGTTCAATCGTTTTGTTCGCGTATCGAGCGCGCGCTTTCCAAGTGGACGTGACCGCTTGCCGTCCGCCGGTTAACCCGCCGCTTCAGAGGGGCGCTTCGCCGGCAAGCCGGCTTTGCGCCCCCGAAGCTAGCACGTTAGGCCTCATCACAACTTACTCGCAGAAGGAGAAATGCCATGAATAGTAATCCAGTCGTTCATTTTGAGATTTACGTACAAGACATGGAACGCGCCAAAGCATTCTATGAAGCCGTACTCGCAGTTAAGCTGGAAAAAATGCCCGCTCCGACAGCGGAAATGGATATGGACATGTGGTTCTTTCCCATGGACAAAGAAACCGGGATGAGCACCTACGGCGCGAGCGGCATGCTGGTAAAAATGGAAGGCTTTTCTTCTGGTGGTAATAGCACCTTAGTATATTTTGGTTGTGATGACTGTGCTGTGCAAGCCGCCCGTGCCACTGCGCATGGTGGTATTTTATGCAAGGAAAAAACGTCCATCGGCGAACACGGTTTCTTCGCTCTTGTTCAGGACACGGAAGGCAATATGATTGGCTTCCATTCAATGAAGTAATGCCTAACATGGCGTATATGGACTCCCCCGGAAAGCAAGGAAATTGATCGATAGTATGGCTGAGGAAGCGCATGCAGTCGTATATCCGGCATCTGGAGTGGACTCTGAATGGTCCGTGCCGACATGGAATCTGCGCACGTCGGGCCAATCGTTACAAGCGGCAGACGTGAAGTTGCCGGCAGAGTTATCGGCCTGGTGACGTGAGGGTGCGACCCGTTTAGCCATGATGGGCGATCAATCTCAAAGCAAGCGCGAGGACGTGGAACACATCAAAGATTTTCTCCTTGCAGACCTAGACGGCAATGGCGAAGTCGGAACGGTTGAGCTTGTGGGCCAGGCGGCTGGGCGTGCCATACGGCTCGCCATCCCGGAGCGTGGCATAGCAGATGCGCGCCAGCTTGTTCGCCACCGCGCAGGCCGCCTTGTTGTGATTGGCGCGCTCCTGCACCGCCAGCCCCCAACCGCGCAGGCCATCAAGGGTCTTGCCGGCCTGTCGGGCCATGCTGGCCGCCCGCAGCACGGCCCGGGCGCCATGGGTGAGCAGCATGCGCAGGTAGCGATCCCCCTTCTTCGAGATGCGGCCGAGCACGCGACTGTTGCCGGAGCTGAACTCGCGCGGCGTCAGCCCGAACCAGCTGGCGAAATGACGGGCATCCTTGAAGTGGCTGACCGACCCTCCCGTGGCCGCCACCATCGCCGTGGCGGTCAGCAGGCCGATGCCGGGAATCGACAGCAGCGTGGTGCAGGCCGGACTGTGCTTCGCCAGTTCGGACAGCTCCCGCTCCATCTGGCCGATGCGCAATTCCAGCAGACGGATTTCCTCGACGAGAAACCGCATGGCGCGATGGATCATGGCGGGAATCGGCGTGTGCGGATCGGCGAGCGTGCGGGCGATCGCTTCGATGCCGGTGCGCGCGCCTTGCGGCACGGCCAGCCCGAACTCGCGGCAGAAGCCGCGCAAGGCATTGATGCGCGAGGTGCGCGTGCCCATCCAGAGGGAGCGGGTGCGGTGCAGCGCCTGCAAGGCTTGCTGTTCGACCGACTTCACCCGCACCGGAACGATGTCCGCGCAGCGGGCCGCTTCCAGCAGCGCCAGCGCATCGGCGGCATCGGTCTTGTTGCGCTTCACATAGGCGCGCACGTAGGCCGCCGGCAACAGCATGACTTCGATGCCCAGGCCATTGAGCCAGCGCGCCCAGTGGTGGGCGGAGCCGCAGGCTTCCATGATGACCAGCGAGACTTCGCGGTTCGGGAACCAGCGCTCGAACTGCGCGCGCGTCAGGCGATGCGATTCGACGACATGCCACTGGCCATCGGCCACGGCCAGCTGGAAAACGTTCTTGGCAAGATCGACAGCGACGGTAGTAGCATTCATTTTGGATTCCCCTTCGGAGTTGAGCGGTGCTGATCCCCACGTCCAATGAGTCTCACCTGCGCACACAGTGCGCCAACAAAGAGGGGGAGTCCATCCCATCACTCAAGCAGAACGGTTTCTATCGCGACCGCTTCTTGGCTTTACATTAGGCCGCACGACACAACCAACACCTCACAGGCGACGCTCCGATGAAACGCGAAAAATACATCCTTGTCCTGTCCGTCCTATGTTTCCCCGTCGCGGCACTGGCGATAAACGTGTGCACGGACGCCAGCGGGACGACTATCTACCAGCAGCAACCCTGCCCGTCCCTCGCACCTCACCAAGAGAACGCGCCTGTTGCGACCACAAAGATCACCGCAGCGGTAGTGTCCGAAACGATCCGACGCTTCAGAACGAGCCTATCTAATCGGGATGCAACCACCGCGTCGAACTTCCTTGCTCCGACGTTTACCGCATCCATTCAAACCTCCAAGGGCGTAGAGCAGTACGACCGAGCATCCTTCGCGGACATGCTCGCGCGAGTGTTGAACGCCGCAACTTCCTACCAGTCTGCTTCGCAATGCGCTGCTCCGGCGCTTGCCGGAGCAGCGGCGACGGTAACGTGCGAGGTGCGCGAGTCGTATATCCTGCTCAAGCGCAGCGCCGAAAGCGTATCAACCGACACGCACCAGATTGCGTTGGTTGATGGGGCCGCCAAGTTCGTGTCGATCACTTCGGTCCAGCACGAGAAGTGAGCGTTCCGCGAGTGCGGCTTTGTATCTTCCCGAGAAGTGAGGTTGAGATCTTCGTCTTGGGATTCTCGAATTCTTGAAACGCTGGAACTCCCGTGTCTAGGGCGCGGGTTCTTTCAATCAGACAGGTCGCCCAGAAGTCCCCGAAACCGTGTTCGAGGAGCTGCTGATCAACGCGCTGATCCACCGGGATTACTTCATCAAGGATTCGATCAAGGCGTTCATTTTCGATGATCGTATCGAGATACGCAGCCCCGGTAAATTGCCAAACAGCTTCCCCGTGGAACAGATTCGCCGTGGAGTTCGACGGAGCCGGAATGTACTGCTGGCCTCCCACCGGTTTTCAAAACGCGACCGTGTTCAGATCGTCGGGCCGGGGCGAACCGTCCGGGATGTCCATCTCGTCCAGCGTAGCGCGGATCGCGGCCAGCACGCCGCGCATCTGCTCCTCGAACAACTGGCCGATGCAGCCGATGCGGAAGCTGTCCACCTCGGTCAACTTGCCGGGATAGATGATGAAGCCGCGCCGCTTGATCGACCGGTAAAAGACCTTGAAATCGAAGCGGGGATCGCCGGGAGAATGGAAGGTGACGATGATCGGCGACAGCCAGCGATTCTCCAGCAGGGTGCGAAAACCCATCGCCCGCATCCCCTCGACCAGCACTGTTCTTGTTCTGGGCGTAGCGCACCAGCCGGCCGTTCGCGCCGCCTTCGGCCGCGTGCTGCTCCAGAGCGCTGGCGAAAGCCGCCACGACGTGGGTCGGCGGCGTGAAGCGCCATTGGCCGGTCCGCTCCAGATACAACCATTGGTCGTACAGATCCAGGCTCAGGGAATGGGCGTTGCCGGCGCATCGTTCCAGCGCGTCCCGCCGCAGCAGGGCGAAACCGAAGCCGGGCACGCCCTCGAAGCATTTGTTGGCCGAGGACACCAACCCGTCGAAGGGCAGTTCGCGCGCATCCACCGGCAGCGCGCCGAAGGAACTCATCGCGTCCACGAACAGCCGCCGTTTCTGGCGCCGGACCACCTCGGCGATGGCCTCCAGGGGATTGAGGATGCCGGAGGACGTCTCGCAGTGGACCACCGCGACGTGCGTGATGTCCGGATCGACCGCCAGCATCGCCTCGACCCGCTCGGGCGGCGGCGGCAGGTAATCGCCCATGTCCAGCGTGGCGAACTCGCGGCCCAAGTATTTGAGAATGCGGGCCATGCGCTGGCCGTAAGCGCCGTTCATCAGCACCAGCGCCTTGCCGTCCCACGGCAGCAGAGTGGCCAGCGCCGCTTCCACGGCGTAGGTTCCGCTGCCCTGCAAGGGCACGCAAACGTGGGTGTCTTCGGCGTGAGCGACCGAAAGTAGATGGCGACAAACCCCGGCGGTCAATTCGTTGAAATCGTCGTCCCACGAGCCCCAGTCGCGCAGCATGGCGGATTTGGTCGCCAGGGAGGTGGTCAAGGGGCCGGGGGTGAGAAGATAGGGCTCGGGAGATCGGATCATGCTGGGGGCTCGGCCGGGCAAGGTTTAAAACCCCCATCATCCCGATTAACTGTTATGGTTTGATGAAATCGTGCGGCCGGCTCGCGCCATCTTCCCGCCGAATCGGGCGTCAACCCGCGAAATCGGGCCACCGGCCCCGACCGGTTCGCCGCGTCACAAGCCGGCGCTGATCTCGTCGATAATGGCCCGAACGCTTTGAGCCGCGCCGGGCGACAGATCGATGAACTGAAACCCGGCGCTATAAAAGCCCGGATTCAAATCCTCGCTCTGCCAGATGCGCCACGCCTCGAAATCGACGTTTTCCTTTCGGCCGCTTTCCAGCGAAACATCCATGCGAAACCGGAACTGCTCGCCCCCTCCAATCGGCGATTCGCTCAATATTTGCAGCCCGCCCAAGCTGATATCGACGACATGCCCGATCAGGGCGCCGGCGTCGCGATCGTAAACCGAAAGATAAAACTCGACGCTGTAGCGCTCGTAGGCTCGCTTTTCCTCCAGATCCCGGTCGTCTTCGATCAAGTTTTCCGCGCTCATCGGCTCATGTGCTCCCGCTCGGTTCGGCCGGCCGCTCGACATCATCCGAGCAAGGCGCCGGAGAAGAGATAACGAAGGTTGAGAATCGGCACCTTCCGGTCGCCATCGCTAAAGCAAGAAAGCGCGATCCGGCTCCAGCCCGCAGGTCGCTCGGGCAAAGCGCAGGCTTGATCGTCGCTCACCCGGCGCCGCAGGGGCGTCACCAGCAGCGGCAAGGCGCCATAGGCCACGCTTTCCGGGGTTGCCTGGTAAGCGAAAATGCCGGCCAGCGGGCGGCGCGGCGCCGGCGCGCCCGCCCCGCAACCACGCCGCCACGTCCATGACCGGCACGATTTCCTCCTGCCAAAGCAAAACCTGACGGCAGTGGGGAGGCGCGTCGGGAATCTCGAACACCGTGGGAAATTGCACCAAATGGATCAGCTCGCGCGCGCCCACGGCCGCCCGCACTTCCGCGTCGAGCGCCAACAACCAAGCGGACGCCTCAGCCATGTTCCGCGTCCGCGATGGCGTCGCGCCGGCAAAAAGCCGCCAAGCGCGAAGTCGTGGTCAGACAATCGACGGTTTCCTCTCGCACGACCAGCAGTTCGACCAGACCATCCGGCTCGGTCATGCAAACCGGCAGCGGATGGCGCCGCCGAGGCGCCGGCCCCAGCATTTCGATCTGGTCGCAGACGAGGGCCAGCCGGCGTTCGCCATCGTCCAACAGCAGGCAAAAGCGGCGCGCGGACGGGATGGCCGCCGTGGTTGCCAGCGCCTCGCCGCCCAAGCAGTAAACCGGCCACGCCTCTCCGGCCCACTCGATCGAACCCGCCGCCGGGGGGTCGGCCCCGGCCCGGCGCACGTCCAGCACCGATTCCAGCGAAACCACTACCCGCTGGGACAACAGCAAACGGCGGCCATCGATGCTGAACGCCACCAACAGGGGATCGTCAACCGGAGCTTGCTCGCCAACTGTCGCCGTCAGGTTCATGCCCGTTTCCTCGGAATCCGTCTCATCCTTCCACGGTCGCGCCGCCACGCAAAGCGGCGGTGATCGTCTGGAACAATTCCTCATCGGCGAACGGCTTGGTCAGGTAGAAATCGACGCCCACGGCCCGGGCTTCCCGGCGATGCTTGGCGGTGGAACGCGAGGTGACCATGATGACCGGCAGGGTGCGGGTGGTTTCCCTGGCCCGCACATGGGAGGTGAGCTCCAGCCCGTTCATGCGCGGCATCTCCAAATCGACCAGCAACAAATCCGGGCGATGCGCCTCGATCATGGCCACGGCTTCCAAGCCGTCGCGCGCGGTGCGCACCTCCAGGCCGGCCTCCTCGACCGCCAGCGCCAGCGCGCGCCGGGCGCTCAAAGAATCGTCCACCACGAGGGCCGAGCGCCGTTTGGGGCGGGGGGCGCTGGCCGAGGGGGGGGCGGCGCCGGCGCGCGGTCGGGGGGCGGCGCCGGACGATGGCGCGCGCAGCAGCTCCGGCAAATCCAGCACCGGCACCACGCTCCCGTCGCCCAAAATCGTGGCGCCGATGATGCCGCCGAGCTTGGGGAAGTAGCGGCCCAGCGGTTTGACCACCAAATCGCGGCTGTCCAGCACCTCCTGGACCAGAACGGCGCGCGTCGCCCCGCCACCCTCCCGCACCAACAGCAGCGAAGGGATATGGCGCTCGCTGGCGCGGCGATCGGGCGGAAGATCGAGCAGCGTTTCCAGGGAAGTGAACTCGTAGTACTCATCGCCGAGCTGATAGAGGGTTTTCGCCCCCAACCGGCGGATTTCCCCCAACCCGGCGTAGAGGATCTGCTGCACGCCACGGCTGGAAATGGCGAACTGCTGCCCGTGCAAGCGCGCCAGCAAGGCGTGAATGGCGATCAAGGTGACCGGCAGGCGCAATTCCACCTGACAGCCCCGACCGGCCTCGGAGCGGATCTGGAAAGATCCGCGCAATTCTTGCAAACGGCTGTTGACCGCATCCAAGCCGATGCCCCGCCCGGAGGTCTGGGTGGTTTCGCTCCGGGTGGTGAACCCCGAGGTCAGGATCAGCTGGCACAGCTCCGCCTCTCCCGGCGCGGCGTCGGCCGCGATCAGCCCTTTTTGCCGGGCGATCTGGCGGATGGCGGCGAAATCCAGGCCGGCGCCGTCGTCCCGACAGCGCACCACGATGGTGTCGCCCTCCCGGATGAAAGACAAGTCGATCCGGCCCACCGGATTCTTGCCGAGCGCCTGGCGCCGTTCGGGCGATTCGACGCCGTGATCCACGGCGTTGCGCAAGACGTGCATCAGCGGATCGGTGATATCCGCCAGCAGATTGCTGTCCATCAGAGTTTCGTCGCCGCCGACCGTGAATTTCACTTCCTTGTCGGTCAGGCGGCAGGTCTGGCGCACGCTGCGTTGCAGGCGCGGCACGATGGTCTTGACCGGAACCATGCGGGTCCGCAGCACCGCCTCCTGGCTTTCGCGGTGCAGGCGCCCTTGGGTGACCAGCAGGTTATCGAGCGCGGTCAGATCCTCGCGAATATCCTGATCCAGGGCGCGGCTGTCGGCGGCGGCTTCCAGCAGGCGGTGGGTCACCGTATTCAGCTCGTTGTACTGTTCCAGTTCCAGCAGGTCGAAATCGCCCTTGCCGGCGGATCGGCCCTGGACGGGGGCGATTCCCCGGATTTCCACCAGTTGCTCCAAATCGGCGGTCAGCCGCTGGAAAACCTGGTGTTGCGCCTGTACCCCGCGGGCTTGGCGCAACGCCTTGCGAGCGCGCTCCTGAATCTGCCCGGTCAGGATGATGGATTCCCCCACCAACCGCAACAGCTCGTCCACCAGGGACGCCGGCACGCGCAGCATCGGCACGAGACCGGCCGGCTCGGCTTTGGCGGCGGACGGCGCCGCCGCTTCCTCCGGTTCGACCGCCTCGGGAAAATCGGGAAGCGCGGCCGTTTCCATCAGGATCTTGGCCGGCTGCGGGGGCGGAGCAATTTCCTCGCCGCCGGTCAAGCCTTCCCGGTCGATCCGGTTGGCCCAATCGAGGATCGCCTGCAACACCGTGCGGGCTTGGGGGGGTGGCGGGCTCAGCCCCACCAGCGCCTCGCTCATGCCTTCCAGGCAATCCGAGGCGGCCGACAGCGCTTCGGCGAGCGGCCGGTTGGGCAGGGTCTTCCGTTTCGAGAGCGCCACCAGAATGTCTTCCATGTGGTGGGTCAGATTGGCGATGCCCCGCACCCCGACGGTATTGCCCGCGCCCTTGACCGTATGCGCGATGCGCTGGGCCACCGCTACGTCCCGCAAATCGCCTTCCCCCCCGGCCAGCCGCTGGATGGCGGCGGAGAGTTCCGCCGTCTGGGCGGGCAGTTCCTGCAACAGGCTGTCGAGCAATTCGGGATTCACGTCCTCCGGCAACACCAGGGAAACATCGTCCGCCAAAGCTTCAAGCGGCCGGGCTTCCTGCACCATCTGCTCGGGTAACGCCAGCGTGGGCGCGACCAGCAGATCGGCGAGCGCACCCGCCCCGTCGGCGGGCAGGGGCTTCGGCCAGCCCGCCTGCCGGAGATGATCGACCAACGCTCGGCAGGTATCCCGGTCGGCCACTCCGCGCAAATAGTTCATGGCCCGGGCCGGCCAACCGGCGACCAAATCGTATTCGATGCCGGTTAGCGGCCGGCTTTGGGAAGCCAGAGCCAGCACGTTGCCGTGAAAGTGATCGGTCGCTTGCTGCAGGCCGACAAACCCCATCGCCTCGGCCGCGCCGGCGAAGCGCGCGATTTCCTCGGCATGGCTCAACAAGGCTTCGCGCCGGGCCTCGGCGTCGCCACTCGGGTCGATGGCGGCAGCCTTGAGATCCGCTCCCGCCTCCTCGAGCGAGCCGACCTCGGCCCGCAGCAGTTCCACCAACTCCTGATCGATCTCGGCCGGCGCCGAGGTTTCCTCGGCCTCGCTCGGGAATTCTGGCTCCATTCCCTCCAGCGCGGCGTCCGATTCCGGCAGTTCCGCTTCCATTTCCAGCGGTGCCGTCTCAGATTCCGACGGTTCCGGTTCGGCTTCCGCCGAGGCGGCGTCCGATCCGGGCAGTTCCGCCTCCTCGATTTCGACCCGCGCGGCGTCCGGTTCGGGCAGTTCCGGCTCCACTGCCAGCGGCGCTGCCTCAAATCTTGAGGTTTGCGGCGCCATCTCCGCCAGGAAGGCTTCCGGCGAGCGGGTTTCAATCTTCGGCTCCAGCGGAACCGCCGCCATTTTCTCCGCCGCGACGGTTTCCCTGTCTTCCGGTTCCGGCAGGTCGTACCCGTCCGCGATCAATTCGGTTTCAGCCGTCTGCGCTGGTGCCGGCACGGCTTCATTTAAGCCGGATTCGGGTGGCTTCGCGCCGACCGTTTCGGCGGGGAGATGAGTGGCGGCGGGCGCTTCAAACGCCATATCCGGTTCTCGGGACAATACCGGAGCGGCCGGTTCTGGCGGTAGGGCCGATTCGCCGAGAGAAGCCGCCGGAACCCGTCTATCGGCGTACTCCAGTGCCGGTGAAAGCCCCTCTTCTTCTTCCGGCAGTGACGGCGGCGCCATCCCGACGGCTTCCTCAACCTCGGGCTGCGCCGTCGGCGCAACGGCAGCCCTCTCGGAAGTTTCTTTCCAGGCAATCACCGGCTCCGTGGTCTCGGCGTGTTCCGGCAGAATAACGGTTGTGCCCTCTTCCGAATCCGCCGTCCATGGGGCGGCCAGTCGAGCCGATAACCGGGCGGCGTCAACCTCGGACAGCGGCTTGGGCCAAGCCGGATTTTGCAGGTGGCTTACCAGGGCTTCGCCGGCTGCGGCGTCCGCCGGATCTCCCAGATAGCCGACGGTCAAGCCCGGCCATTCCTCCAGCAGTTCGCGCTGGCGGTCCTCCAAGGGGTTCTCCAGGCGAGCGATGGCCCGCAACTGGTCCAGAAACAGCCCACAAACCCGACCCAACCCGTCCAACCCGCCCGCTTCCGCCAGCGCGCCAATCCGCTCCACCCGCTCGCCAAAACGCGCGAGGCCATCGGCGACGATGGCGCCATCCTCCATGGCCTCGGGATCGGAAAACGCCTCCAGCAACACGTCGATGAGGGCGGCAACTTCCGCTTCCAACGCGGAAAAGGTCTCGTCGGGTATGGTCATTGGCTTTCAGCACCTGCTCGCGGCGATCCGGGCAACCTTCGAGGATACGCGGGACGATACGGCTGTCAGACGTGTTCGGCGGCCGGCAGCTTGAACACCCGCACCGAATCCACCAAGGTCTTGGCGTAACCCACCAAGTTGCCCGTGTATTCGTTCTGTTCCAGCAAACGCTGGCCGGTCAGCACGGTGCTGTTTTGGATCTGCCGCGCCCGCTCCAGCAGCGCGTTGCTGGCTCGCGCCTGATCCTGGGATCGAGCCGCGATTTGCTGCACTGACGCCACCAGATCGGCCGTGGTCTGCTGGGTCTTTTTCATCTGCTCGCCGGCCTGTTCCGCCATGCGGCTGCCCTCCACCACCTGACTGATCGCCAGGTTCATCGCGTTCACGGTATCGGCGGTTTCCACCTGAATACTGCTGACCAGGGTGGTGATTTGCGCGGTGGCCTCCCGGGCGTTTTCAGCCAGCCGTTGCACTTCGTCGGCCACCACCGCGAAGCCGCGGCCGGCCTCGCCGGCGGAAGCCGCGTGCATGCTGGCGTTCAAGGCCAGGATATGGGTGCGCTCGGCGATGGTGTTGATCAGGCTGACCACACCGGTGATTTCCTGGGAGCGTTCGCCCAGTCGCTTGATGCGCTTTTCCGTCTCCCGGATGGTATCGCGGGTGCTGGTGATGCCATCGACGGTACTCACCACGGTCTCCAGCGCCTTGCGCGTGGTTTCGATGGCCCCTTCCGCCGCCTGGTTGCAGGTTTTAGCCAGTTCGGCGATGCGGTTCATGTCCTCCGCCGCCGCCGTCAATTCGAGGGCGGCCCGCTCCACCTCCTGGCGCTCGTCGTTCGCCACGGCGATCACGGTATCGGACTGGGCCTTCACCTTGTTGGAGGCCGTGGCCACTTCTTCGGATACCTGGGTAACTTCCGCCAGCACCTTCGCGGTCTCGGAGGTCAGCAAGTTCAGGGCGTCGGCCATCGGTCCCGTGATATCCTCGTTGACCGGCACCTTGACCGTCAGGTCGCGCTGGCTGAGCTGCGATACCGCTTGCAGCAGGGAAATAACCGAGACGTTCAAATTGTCGTTCTCTTGCTCGGCCTTGGACAAGGCCGCCAAGCGCTCGTCCAGCAATTGATCGAAGCCGCCGCCCAACTCCGCGAGTTCGTCGCCGCCGGTCAGCCCGGTGCGCACCGAAAAATCGCCGCCGGTTATCTGTTTGACGGTGCTGGCTATCCGTTCGACCGGCTTCGCGATCGAATTGTAAATCAAGCTACCCAACAGGGCGGAGACCAGTACGCCCAATACTCCGACCACGAGCATGATGAATCGGAAGTTCCGGCTGGAAGTTTGCGAGCGATTGAGCACCGTTGTTACCTGTTCTGCAAATCTCTCTCGATAAGGTTTCAGAACCTTGCCGCTGATCGATTCCACCATCCCGCTCAAATCGTTCGCCACAAAGAAATTTAGCTTGTTCCGATCACGCGCAGTAACGAGATTTTCCATCTCGGAAACAAAACCGCTCAACACTTTATGGCTTTTCTCCAGTTCTTGTTTCTCGACATCGGGAACTGATTGTAAAAAGTCCTCCCAACGTTTTTCGAGTTCCACTTTCAATCTCGCCAGATTATTGGCGGCCTGCTCCCATGTGATCGAGCCGAAATTCAAATTGGTCGCCAAGCCATATAAATTTACATTAATAGCCTCTGATAATTGCGCTGATGCGGATTGTGTTTTTATAGCTTCTCCAAGCTTCGTCACAGTATTATCTGCCTGTGCCAAACCGGTATAGCCGGTAAGGCCAACAATTAACAGCATCACCAACAGAGTGGCAATCAGCAAAAATAATCGTATACCAATTCTCAAATTTCGCATCGCCTTCTCCACTCAAAAAGGGTTATTAATAATAATTTCATTTCAACAAGTCGTTACTTGAACACTGTCGCGAACTGTTGAGACGAAACGGGCTTAAACTCCTCGCCATTGAAAGAGGTGATTTGAATAAAATCAGATCCTTGATTATCGTTGGAAAAATCGAGCTTCAAACCGCCTATATCAAAAGTTTGGCCTTTAAAAGCCTTGAGAAAATTGCTGTGGGTAATTTCGCCTTTAATATTGCGCATGATTGCCAAAAACATCTTGCCAACGATGAAGCCTTCCAAGGAAGCATTATTGAGTTGATCTTGTAAATTTTTTCGGGCTTCCTCGACAATCGGCAACGCAGAATCCAAGGGAGGCACCACGCTCGTTGCAACCAGGCCACTATTCATTTTTTGTGCCCTAAGAGCTTCTCTAAAGTTATAGGTAGTCGTGGCGGATACCATGCTGAATATCCAATTTTCGCCCTTATAGCGCGAGTAGCCGATAAAGTTGGCGATCGGCAAAGGAGTTCCAACCGTCACCACCAATCGGCACGGCGTACCCGATTTCTTTTCCCAATTTTTCAGTGAATTATACCCTTCCCTTCCGGCCAGCGTATTTCGCAAATAAACGCCTACTGGACCGATATCGTTACGAGCCGGTTCTTCCCCTGGAATGGTGGCGATCTGTTCGAATTTCTTGACAATCTCGCTCGTGCCGGGATTTTTTTGAAGTATGTTTTTTATACTTAATACTCCTGTCATACCAAAATCGTCATTTTGCACGTAAGCACAAATTTGTTGAGGCTTCATCCCAGCAGCGAGCGCTGCTTCAATCACGCTGGTCACTTCCTGAAAATAGCTAGCACGAAAATTGACGATATCACCAATGCCAGGGCGTAATAATTCAGAGCCGGTGTAAAACCCCACAGCAGGAACCTTATTACTGGCAAGTAGAGGTAGCACGGCCTTTGCTTGTGGCGTACCTACGTTTCCTAAAAAGGCAAATATCCCGAGGTCCATCAACCGCTTAGTTTCTTTAATCGTGATCTCTGGCGCATAAGAGTCATTAACGGCAACATACTCAATCGCGCGGCTCTGGATTTTTTCACCTTTCAAGGCTGCCTCAATACCAGCCTTCATACCTATCCCCAGTTCGCTAGAATCGCTTACTAAATCCAATACGCTGCCGACTCTTATAGTAGTATTGCTGACACCGGTTTCCTCCGCCAAAGCTTGTGTATTAGCGAACGGTGCAAAACTCAAGAAGGTGAATAAGCAGGTTTGTACAACAACAAACCAGTAATCTTTCAAGGTTCTAATTGTCTGGATGAGTATAGGCATAGCAATCCCCCTTTAAGAGTTTTGATTGATTACTGATCGCTTACTATCCCAAGCTGTCTCACTATAGCATTGTATTTTCCTGCATCTGTGAGGTTAGGGATTGAAAGAAATGCCGGTGATCAAATTCGATCCAAAGTATTTTATCATGACTGTAAGTTTTGGAGACACAACCCTGCAAACTGGGCGGTAGGGGTGGCATATGCACGATTTTCCGATCTTCACTGACAAGCAGAGGAAGATTGTCGATCAACAGGCAAACCGCATCATCGCCCTTATCGAGCACTAATAAGTACTGCTTAATTTCAGAGGTTTTCTTTAATCCAAGACACAATTTCAAGTCAAACACCGGTACCAAATTACCGCGTAAATTGATGAGTCCAGCCAACCACGGTGGAGCGTGTGGTACCGGATAAACGATTGCTTGTTCGACAATCTCACTCACCGTGTCTTTATCGATAAGAAACCCAAGATTATCTATTCGAAAGCCATAACGTACTCGTTGCCGACTCCTTGCTTTAAGAGCCGTAACCACGCCTTTTTTTGGATTGAAACTTCTTAGCGCAACGCTTGGAGATAACATGCCTTGCCCTATTTCTGTATCTTGCCGAACCACCTGCATAATCCTTCCTCAATTAAAAAAAAATCTTATGATAAGAAAATAAAGCGATTTACTTAAACAGTTTTAACTGATCGATTATATCGTCAGCAGAATAGGGTTTTGTGATGAACCCCTTAGCTCCCTGCATCTGCGCCCAAAGACGATCCGCTTTCTGGTTTTTGCTGGTAACAAAAATAATTGGGATTTGTTTAGTTTCATTATCATTGGCCAAGGCTCGACAGGTGGCAAAACCATCCATCGCAGGCATGATAATATCTAAGAAAATAATGTTTGGCTTTTCAGCTTTTGCCATTTGAACTGCATCCTTGCCGTTAGTGGCGCTCACGACAGAGAAACCTGCCTCCGAAACAATATTTGATATATTTTTCAGATCGGCGGGTGAGTCATCAACAACTAAAACTTTACTGATTGCCATTTCATCCCTCCTCAACTCAAAATGTGGGTTAAATCTTCAGATTGGCCGGTTTAAAATTATTGAACAACTCTACTCAAACACACGGTAAAATGTGAGAATCCGAACCCAAAACATCAATCAAACTATTAAGAGTACAAGCTGTTCAACTCATCAAAACCAGATGTTGCTTAGTCTCACCAAGCTATCAGTTATCGCAAGTATTTTTTTACAACTTTCTGAAAAGTTTCTTGTTTGACAGGTTTGGTTAAATAAGCATCGCAACCGGCCAGCGCACCTTTGACTCGGTCAAAGGGTGATGATTTACTGGTCAGCATAATTACGGGAGTTTTTTTCCTTGCTTTATCTTTCTTTAGCATCTTGCAAAGTTGATAACCATCAACGCCCGGCAATACCACATCCAAAAAAATGAGGTTATATCGGTTTTTGTTAAAGTACTCAATCGCTAGCTCCCCTGTGGCGGCAGCATCAACTTGAATTCCAAACAGCTTCAATTCCAGCTCGATCTGTTTTCTTACCGGACCACTGTCGTCCACCACTAACGCGGTCAGGATGTTCTTCGGCTCTTCATCAACTTGCGGCTTTGCATCAATCGCAGGAATATTTTTTTCAACGGGTTTGGGTTGATTCACCAGACCTATTATTCGGGCTCGATCACCTTGCAGCTCTCTTAATGCCACATGATCGAGGACATTAATTACCCGGCTCGCGACAAATGGTCGACGTATATAATAAAGAGTAGAATCCTCAGGAAGCTCCTTGGTGATCATGATGGTCGGGATATTTGGCCTATAACTGATACTGCGAGCATCAGAAGAAGGCGATTTGCCCGTCCCTTGGCGCCATTCTTTCATCGCTTGGGGATCATCGGCATCAACCATGAGGACATCCATCGCCTCACCAGGGACGGCAACAATATAAGAATAAGTGCGATATTGAGATAACTTGAATATATTCCGCAGCACATTCCTTTCAGCTTCGGTTATGCCGATCATAGCAATCGAGTAAGTTTTTTTTCCCATTTATTCCCCACTTCAAGAAGAATAAAAACAGTTATATCAAATCACCAGTTATATCAATACACTGATTTTAAAACTTCACCGGTTCGTCACGGATCACCATATATTAATTCAAATTAATTGGTTTGCTTTTTAGAAACGACCGCATTATTAATGCGGCGACCGCAATAAAACCAAAACCGAGTATCCAGCCAATATCAATTAAATTTCCACTGGTATACCCCCCTGCAAGCGTGAGGTAAGTGTACGTTACGTTGGCGAAGTAAAACGAAAAAAATCCAATTAGCACAAACCACCAAGGACGAGCTTCCCCAGCACCGCCCAATATCGAGGCAATAATAGCGGCTGATCCCAGTAAGATCGGGTCACCCAGCACATAGCCTAGCGTGACAAGATAAGTTAAAACCGTATCTGAGTCGCCAAGTTTCTCCAGATTTAAATATACCGAAAGAGCTAAAGTCCCACAAAAAACAACCGCCGAAACCAAGATTCCCCAACTGGACACCTTGACGTTCAAATATTGCTTAAAAATAACGAATGCTGATAAACAAGGAAGATACATAATGAGATACCAAAAGTCCGAATACCATGGGTAAGGGGTCTCTTGTCCAGCATTAATTAACGGATATAGCAAATAGAAAATTGCGCCTATCCCCCACAGCATCACTCCTGCACCCAACAGTTTCCAAACTTTTCTTATTTCATGAGATTTAGGAAATAAACCGGCTGTGCCAAAACAAATTAATCCTGCCATAATTGGAGAAATAATTTGCATAACAATCGAATAAGTGGCTATGCTTTTTTGATCGACTCCCAATTGAGAATAAAAAAGCAACGGCAAGCTTCCGCACACCCATAAAAATAACGCCACCCACGCCATTGAAATACCCCCCCCTTTAGAAAATATTTTCTCAGACCCGACGCATAACAATATTAAAATTATTGTTACATTACTAATTTAGTATAGATGAACTTATAAATTTTACAAGATTAAATCCAATAAAGAAAACTATCCAGGATCGATTTAGTATCAAAAAATAGACATATTTTAATATATATGGTTAATACTTTGTCAGCATTTTGTAAATTATTTTTAGCAAATTAATACATATTATTTCCTATAATGCCTAAACAATGAAAAATAATAGTATTTTATTTATTGCAACTATATTATAAAAATACATTTATTTGATTTAATTTATCGCAGCCTTGAAAATTGGCTTCGCGGATTAGTTTTTAATGGTTATCAAAGTATGGTTTTCGCTAAACACCTTAATTCATCTTCCCCACAAAAGTGTGTATCCAATCATTTCAGCTTGCAGGAGTTCCGTTGACGCGATTTACGAAGAAAAGCGAAAGTTGTGATTGCAATTCTTTGTACAACTCATTCGCTATTTTGCCATTCAGTTGTTCTCTACATCTATTATCGATACAAGGTATTTATCCGGATATCCCATGTCACGATCATGAAACCAACCGGAGAACACAAATTATTGAGAATCCCGCAAAATGCCCGTCATCGGCCACTGCTTTCTCAACTCAATGGTCTCCTCGTTGGCACGGCTTGCGGCGATGCCTTGGGCCTGCCAACGGAGGGTTTATCCCGACAACGCATTCAGCGGATAGTCCAGGGCATTTGGCGGCACAGGCTGTTTTGGGGGCGCGGCATGATCAGCGACGATACCGAGCACACCGTATTCGTCGCGCAAAGCCTGCTGCGTTTTCCAGATTCTCCCTCGCGGTTTGCCTATCGCCTGAGCTGGTGCTTGCGGGGCTGGTTGCTGGCGCTACCGGCCGGAATCGGTTTTGCCACCCTGCTGGCGATTTGCAAGCTTTGGTTGGGCTTTCCGCCAAATCGTAGCGGGGTTTATTCCGCCGGCAACGGCCCGGCAATGCGGGTGGCGCTCATCGGCGCTATTTTCGCCCATGACCGCGAGCGGAGGCTCGCCTATGTCGCCGCTTCAACCCGCATCACTCACACCGACCCGAAAGCGTTGATCGGCGCGACCGCCATCGCCGAATTGGCGGCCTGGATCGTGCGCGACCGTTTGGAATGTCGTCCGGCCCCGGACGCTTTCACCGCCCTGCTCCGTTCGTGCGGCTCGCGCGATCCGGAATGGTTGACCATCGTGGCGACCATCGATCGAGCCGCGCGAAGCGGGTGCTCGGTCGCCGAGTTAGCGGATCGGCTCGGGTTATCGAAGGGCGTCACCGGCTATATTTATCATACGGTCCCGGTCGCGGCTTATGCTTGGTTTCGACATTGTGGCGATTTTCGGCAAACGCTCACGGCGGTGCTGGATTGCGGCGGCGATACGGATACCACCGGTGCGATTGCCGGCGCGCTGGCGGGAGCGACGGTCGGGGAAGAGGGGATCCCGGAGGAATGGCGGGCGGGCGTAACCGACTGGCCGCGCTCCATTCCCTTGCTGCGCGCGCTCGCCGGACGGCTGGCGACGGTCGCGAACAGCGGCCGATCCATGGCGCCGGTACGCTATTGCTGGCCCGCCATCCCGCTGCGAAATCTGGTGTTTTTGCTGATCGTGTTGGCGCATGGCTTTCGGCGCCTGCTGCCGCCATCACTAGACTCGCGTCTCATCACAAATCCGGGGAGGTTGCTATCGCGCTGACGGTAATCGGCACACGCTCACCTATACTTTATAGGGTTAATACCACCCGATGAGGTGCCTCCCATGACTCAACCCACCACGACGCCTACCCCGGACGCCAAAACCGCCGATCTCAACAAGCTGGCTCAAAATTTTTCCAAGATCATCGAGCAAAGCCAGCGGGTGTTGCAGGAATTCCTCAAGCGCCAGGAACGCGGCGATCCGATCTCCCTGGTCGATCCGGCCATCATCGGCAAGTCTTTCCAGGAACTGTTGGAGAAACTGCTCAAAGACCCCGATAAATTGATTCAGGCCCAAGTGGAGTTCTGGAAAAACGCCCTCGATCTGTGGCAGGCCACTTCCAAGCGGATGCTGGGACACGAAACCCGGCCCGTCATCGAGCCGCCGTCCGGCGACAAGCGTTTCAAGGACCAGCAATGGGCCGAAAACGCGGTGTTCGATTTCATCAAACAATCCTATCTGCTGGCGGCCGACAGCTTGCAAGGACTGGTGCGCAACGTCGAGGGTCTGGACGATAAAGCCGCCCGCAAGGTCCAGTTCTACACCCGCCAGTTCGTGGACGCGATGGCGCCCACGAACTTCGTCCACACCAATCCCACCGTGCTCAAGGCCACCCTCGATTCCGGCGGCGATAATCTGGTCAAGGGCCTGCAAAACCTGCTGGAGGATCTGGAGCGCGGGCGCGGCCAGTTGCAGATCAAGATGACCGATCTCAAGGCCTTCAAGCCGGGCGAGAACATCGCGGTGACGCCGGGCAAGGTCATCTTTCAGAACGAGTTGCTGCAACTGATCCAGTACGAACCCAGCACGCCGACCGTGTATCGGCGGCCGTTCCTGTTCGTGTCGCCCTGGATCAACAAGTTTTACATCATGGACATGCGGCCGAAAAACTCGATGGTCAAGTGGATGGTGGACCAGGGTTTCACGGTGTTCATGACCTCCTGGATCAACCCGGACGAACGGTTGGCGCACAAAAAGTTCGACGATTACATGCTGTCCATCGTGGAGGGAATGGACGCCATCGAACGGGCCACCGGCGAGCGGGAAATCAACGCGGCCGGTTACTGCCTGGGCGGAACCATTCTGCTGTCCACGCTGGCCTATCTCGCCGCCAAGAAAGACCAGCGGGTAAAAAGCGCCATCTGCTTCGCCTGCATGACCGATTTCAGCGAGCCGGGCGAGCTGGAGGTGTTCATCGACGAGGAATTGATCGGCCTGCTGGAGAAGCAAATGGGCGAGCGCGGTTATCTGGACGGCAGCCAGATGGCCGGCGTGTTCAGCATGCTGCGCGCCAACGATCTGATCTGGTACTTCGTGGTCAACAATTATCTGTTGGGTAACGACCCCTACCCCTTCGACCTGCTGTACTGGAATTCCGATTCCACCCGGATGCCGCGGGACATGCACAGTTTTTACGTGCGCAACATGTACCAGAAAAACTTGCTGCGCGAGCCGGGCGGTATCACCTTGGCGGGCGTGCCGATCGATTTGCGCAAGATCGAGGCGCCGGTCTGCTTTCTGTCGGCTTTCGAGGATCATATCGCGCCGTGGAAGTCCACCTACGCCGGCACCCAACTGGTCGGCGGCCCGGTGAAGTTCGTGCTGAGCGGGTCCGGCCATATCGCCGGGGTCATCAACCCGGCTTCTTCCGACAAATACGGCTTTTGGCTGAATCCCAATACTCCACCCGATCCCGATGACTGGTTCAAGGACGCGGCCCAACAGCAAGGCTCCTGGTGGCCGGACTGGCTGGCTTGGCTGCAACCGAACGCCGGCCCGCAAGTACCGGCCCGCTCGCCGGGCGACGGCCAGCTAAAACCGATTGAGGACGCGCCGGGCTCCTACGTCAAGATGCGGTACGACACCCGCTGACGGTTCGTTGCCGAAGCGAAGCGAGGATGGGGGCGTTTGCGGTGTTGCTCCCAACCTCGCGCCTCGATCGTGTCGAGGTTCCCGCCGTCACTCATTACTATTCGCCTGGGAATTCGGTGCGGGCTTATCGTTTTTCGAGGGGAACCGCCCTATTTCGACAATCTTCTTGCACCGGCTTGAGCTAAGATAGATTTGGTTGTTACAGTTGGACGCGAGCAGTGATCCACCAGCACTGACCGATGTTGGAGAAGACCTAATGAAACTACAATCCTTCGATCTGAACGACATCACCCACGAACCCTCCGACGAGCAACTCGACGCCCTGATGGAAGCGGTCGCCACCGAAGCGCGCAAACATGCTCAAAAGGCGCGCGAACAACTGATGATCCGCCTGCGCGCCGAGATCACGGCGATCAATCCGTCCTTCCAGCCGCAAGCCTGACCGGCCAGAAGAAATCGCCGGCCGGCGCCAAGCTGTCCGGCGACCCATCCGACAAGCGGCGGCAATCCCGAACCGACGGCGCGCAACGCGCCGAGGCTCTTCCATCGTCTCCCCGCACGCCCGGCCAAACGCCGGGAAAGCGGGCACCGGGCGGCCGTCGGTCGCGCGCTCGTCGTTTTCCCATGAAGTCAGTCTGTTAACGGCTTTTTGGTCGGATGCAACGGCCAAAACGCGCTGGATCCGGCTCAAAGTGATGATCCAAGTACTCCTTAATCATGTCTTCCGTCATATCCCCGACCGTCACGCAAAAATAGCCCCGCGCCCAAAAATGCCGTCCCCAGTAACGCTTCTTCAATTCCGGAAATTCCTCAAACAACTTGCTCGATGATCGCCCCTTGATATGGCGCATCATGTCACTGACCGAGAGCTCCGGCGGTGCCGAAACCAGAATATGCACATGATCTTTGCTCACCACCCCTTTGATAATCCGAATCTCAAAGGCTTCACAGGTCTGCCGAACAAGCTCTCGAACCCGCTGACCTACATCCCCGACCAATGCTTTGTAACGATATTTAGTCACCCATACAAGATGATATTCAATCTTGTAAACCGTATGGCTCCCATATCGATAGTTGTTGGGTCCCGCTAGATTATGTTGACACTCGAAGCCGCCGTCTGCTGGAATCGCGGCGGTTCTTGCACGATCTGACCCTCGCGCTACGGAGGCCCTGATGGAGATTCGCCTGCACGCCAACGCCACCACCACGCCCAAGCAGCGGGCCTACATCCAAGCACTCGTCCCGCCCGGCGGCCGAACTGGCGGTGGAATTGGGGGTGAGCGAGACCACCGTCCGGCGCTGGCGGGGACGGGACGCGGTGCAGGACCGCCCGCACACCCCGCACCGGCTGGCCACGACGCTGACGCCGATGCAAGAGTTCGTGGTGGTGGAGTTGCGCAAGCTGCTGCTGTTGCCGCTGGACGACCTGCTGGTGGTGGCTCGCGAGTTCGTCTGTCCGGCGCTGTCGCGCTCGGCGTTGGATCGCTGTCTGCGCCGCCACGGCGTGGCCCGGCTGGCCGACCTGCTGCCGGAGGCAGAAGGCAACCCCCCGCTGCCCAAGACCTTCAAGGATTACGAGCCGGGCTTCGTGCACGTCGATGTGAAATACCTGCCCCGGATGCCGGACGAGGCCGAACACCGCTATCTGATCGCCGCCATCGACCGGGCCAGCCGCTGGGTTTACTTCGAGATCCGACCCGACAAAACGGCCGCCACCGCCGCCGGCTTCCTGGAACGCTTGCACGCCAAGGCCCCGTTCGTGATCCGCACGGTGTTGACCGACAACGGCAAGGAGTTCACCGACCGCTTCTGCGCCACCGGCGAGCGCGAACCGACCGGCCAACACGCCTTCGATCAAACCTGCGCCGCGCACGGCATCCAGCACCGGCTGATCAAGCCCCGGCATCCGCAGACCAACGGCATGATCGAACGCTTCAACGGCCGCGTCGCCGAGGTGTTGAAAACCACCACCTTCGCCTCCGCCCGTCACCTGGAAACCACCTTGCAACGCTATCTCCACCTCTATAATCAACACATCCCCCAGAAGAACCTCGGCCATGTCACGCCCATTCGCCAAGCTCCAGGAGTACTACCGGATCAAACCTAAACTCTTTCAGAAAAAGACCTATCAATCAATAGAAGGCGGTGGGCCGGACGCGGTTTCGGGAACCGCGCGGGCGGGAGAGCGGTGGATTGTGAAAGAGCGGACAGCCTTGGCAGTGTCGGCGGCGGATGCCGTGTCAAGCAGCTATACGCGATAATCCTGCACATAAGCGTTGATTTTGAGGTCTAAATCCGACAACGTGACACGATTCAACCTCTTTTCGGTGACTGGGGTGCTGGATATGGCCGACATACCGGATAATTTTGCTCAGCGGCTACGCGCGCTGCGCAAACAGAACAATCTGTCGCAGACTGAATTGGGTCAGCGGGCGGAATTGCATTACACCCATATCGGACGCTTCGAGCGCGGCGCGTCTCGGCCCGGCGGGGATACGCTCAAACGCCTGGCCGACGCCTTGGGCGTGAGCAGCGATTACTTGTTGGAGGGAAGCGTCGAAGCAGCCGCGAAGGCGAAGTTTTCAGATCGGGAACTGCTCCAGCAGTTTCAGGAAGTCGAGCGGTTATCGGAAGACGACAAACACGTCATCAAGACCTTGCTCGATGCGTTTCTGACCAAGCGGCAGCTTCAGGTATTAGCTCGCTAAATGAGGAGAGAACGACATGAATGCGGTGATCGAACAGCGTTTGCTGTCGAAAATTAAAACTCTGTCACCGCCGCAGGTGGCGCAGGTCGAGGATTTTGTGGAATTCCTGGCGGCGAAGTCTCAGCGGCCGGCCGCGCTCGGCCAACTGCTGGCGATTGCACCCGCGCTGGAGGCGGCCGGGGCGGAGCCAATGAGTGAAGAGGCGGTTGCCGCCGAGATCAAAGCGGTGCGGCAGGCGCGCAGGGCAAAAGCAACCCAAGAACCTCCTGTCGATGCGACTCGTTCTTGACACCAACGTGGTGCTCTCTGTGCTGCTGTGGCGTGGCAAGCCTTATCAGTTGCTCGACGCGCTGAGTCGGCGTCCAGACGTGTATCTCTTCAGCAGTCCGGCCTTGCTGGAAGAATTGGCGGATGTGCTCGCCCGGCCGCTGGCGGTCGAGCGGCTGGCGCTGATCGGTACCACCGTCAACGAGGTGTTGGCCCTTTATCGGACGGTCGTTGAGGTGGTGGAGCCAGCCCTTGCGCCGCGCGTGGTGCGCGATGCCGACGATGATCGGGTCATCGCCGCCGCCCTCGCCGCTCACGCGGCTTTCATCGTCTCCGGCGACGACGATTTGCTCTCCATCGGCAGTTAAATGACCCCCGGCAAAGCCGGGGGCTTATTGGGTGAGCGCCTCAAAGGCGCCGATAACACCAGGGCCGCCCAAGGCGGCTATACCCCTCCCAACCTCATCTGGTCGTAACGCTCGTCCGCCTGCTCCTGCTGGCGGATATACGCTCTGACCACCGCTTCGTCCAAACCCACGGTCGACACAAAATACCCGCGCGCCCAAAACACCTCGCCGGTAAAGTTCCGTTCCCGACCCCCGAAACGTCGCGCGATCAGGATCGCACTTTTACCCTTGAGGTACCCCACGACATTCGATACCGCGTACTTCGGCGGCACACTCAAGCACATGTGCACGTGATCCGGCATCAGGTGCCCTTCTATGATCCGCGACTCCTTATGCGCCGCAAGCTCGTGAAAAACCTCTCCCAACTGCTTGCGTAAACTTCCAAAAATCTTCTGCTTGCGCCGCTTCGGGATAAACACCACATGGTACTTACAATCCCAGCGGGTGTGGCTCAGACTCTGATACTCTTTCATCGTGAATCCTCGTCTCTTGGTCGAGACTCCAGATTCACGACGACCGTCGTATAGGTCAAACCTCGGTGAGTCCCCCGGCAGAGCCGGGGGCTTACCTCATTGAGTTACCAGGGTATCCGCATCATCAACGCCGCCGAGGCGCTCTTGCGGCTTCAAAACGAAAGTTGATAGCCCCTGCGGCGGCTGCGCTAACTGAGGGTACCGCGATGCCGACCGCAAAAGAAACTGCCTGACAAGCCATCGACCGCTTGCCCGATCGGGCGAGCTGGGACCACATCCTCTACGAGCTGCACGTCGAGCGGAAGATCGAGGCGGGCTTAGCCGCCATGACGGAAGGGAAAACTGTCGCCCACGAGGACGCGAGACGGCGCTGGCTGGATGGCTGAGCTGCGCTGGGCGGAAACCGCGCTGGCCGATTCTGGCCCTAGCGCGGGATTGCTTGAGCCCGCATTCCCCCGCCGCCGGAAGCCGCTTCGTCGAAGAGTGCTTCAAGCGCGCGGAGACTCTGGCCCTCTTTCCCCGCCGGGGCCGAACCGTGCCAGAGGCGCAACGCGAGGATGTCCGGGAGTTGATCGTCGAGGGCCACCGCCTCATCTATTGGACCAACGACGAACACGTTACGGTGTTGGCCGTCGTCCACGGGAAAAGGGGTTTCCAGCGCATGGAACCCAAGCCCTGGGAGTAGGCGGGCGGCGTTGCCGCCAGAGACGCCAGCAGCGGAGCCTTCGACCCGGCGGATCGCGCTTCGCTAATCCGAACTACGAGCTGGTGCGATGAATGGCGGTACGCGGTGCGTACCCTACTTGGCTAGCCGGGGAATAGATGAGCGTCCCCATTAGGTCAATCCGGTTCCGGCAGGTCACGCCATACCAATTCGATTTGTAGCGCTGATCCGATGAATAGCGGTGCGTACCCTGCTTAGCTAAGTTCGTCCTACCGCGCTTGTTTCCACAGCAAATAAAGCACGATAGCTATAAAAATAATAATCACAGCAAAAAGCAACCATGGCCGTATCACCCTATCACGGGTACCATCACGGCTGTATCCACCAGGAGAAAACATTACCAAAAAATCCCCGTATTTCCTTGCTTAAGTAAATTACCACTACCTAAACCACCGCTTATTCTGCTAGAAGGTCCGTAACTGGTGCCTGCGCCGAACCCTATGACTGTCGCTGTACCATTACTTGGAGACCAAATTATACCTCCACCCAATCCCAAATACGCGGTAGTAGCGTTACTGGCGTAACCGTTTAAAAAACTATCTGTTTGGCCTGAAGTAATATAAGGGGTGTTTAGCCATTCGACTGAGACCCTACCAATAATATTTAACGTAAATATCCTCTGTTAAATCCAAAACCAGCAAAAGAGCTTCCATCTCTACTAAACGTTCCCCACACGCTTAAAACATATAGATCAAGTTGGCAGTTAAAAAAATCAGGTCCCCTTGGATGTGAGGGGGCAGCAATCCAGCGATACATTCGGCTGTTACACAGGCTTTTGTATCCGGTGGTTCGGTCGGATCTGGTACGCAACTTGAAACACCCGGCTGTTCAGTTAGAATAGGTTTCATTCCTGTAGGGCAAGGAAATCTTAAACCTTCAGGATCAGTCCGGTTGATTGGATTTCCTCCAACATACCCATACGCATTAACTCCCCCCGCCAGCCCAATCGGATCGGACTGAATGTACCGCCCCGTCTGCGGATCGTAGTCTCTAAAATAGTTGTAGTGTAAGCCAGATTCCTGATCGTAATACTGGCCGGGAAAACGGGCACCCGGCGGGCTCGGGTCGCACTTCGGTCGATTTTCCCAACGCCTTCAGTCCGTTGGCGGCGATTTGGCCCGATCCGGAGATCCAGTATGGCCGCTGCTACCCTGACGTGATGTTGAGAACCGCGCGAGCAATTGAATTGGGCTTTTATAAAATGGGGATTTTTGTAGTGTCGGCGTTGGAGGGATTTCCATCCCAGCGGATGACGGGCCGCTAATCCGTACTACGGGCTACAATTTAATCTCCTTCATCGAAAAAGTCATTTGCGTAATCTACTGTAAACCCATAAAAGTGTTTCATTAATTTTATGTAAGAAGATATTTTTTCTTTGGTTCTTCGAGGATTGTTGTGGAGTTAAGCGAAGCTGATCAGGACCCGTTGCTTAAAATTGACAAAATTCCGAAATCCGTAACCCATGCGTTTCACTGTCTTGATCGAATTGTTAATACCTTCAATGACGCTCGTGGTCACCCGATGCGCGAAGTAGTTTAAGACGTATTCTTTCCAATCATTCAGCATGTATAAAAAGGTATTCAGATATTTGTTATTCATTTCTCTGGCCGCTTCCATCCATTTTTTTAACTCGATTTCGCCTTGCTTTCGCGTCAGATTCCGATTGAAAATCGCACGAAACATCTCCTTGTGATCGTAAATCAACTTCAATTCTGGAAACAGTAGAAAGGCCCGGTCGCGTTTCGTTGTCTGATCGGGGGTCAAGTTTTCGGCATTCTTCAGCAAGGCCCACTTGAGGCGCTTGAGTTCTTCGCGGTCTTTAAATTGGCGGCGCAAACTTTTCCGTTGACCGTCCACCGCTTTGTTGAGGTATCCAAAAAAATGAAACCGATCAACGACCACGGTTGCACGAGGAAATACCGCCCGGGCGGTATTGATAAAACCCGGCCACATGTCCGAGCAGAACACGTCGATCCCTTCGCACCACTCCGTCCCCTTGTTTTTGAAATACCCAATCAATTTCGCTTGCTCGCGATATTCTAAAATATCAACGATTTCAATACGTTCTAAATCGACGATCACCGTGACATAGTCGCGATGTCCTTTTTTGATCGCAAGCTCGTCCATGCCCACGGCTTTCACTTTCGAAAGCGGGCGCTCTTGCAGTTCTTGCCGCGCACCCCGTTGGCAAATATCGTTAACGGTTGACCAAACCAAATTTTCTTGAGCGCTGACCTTTTGGATCGTGCTGGCTTTGCAGCATTCGTACACGTAGCGCTCGTAACGACAAGTCATCGCGCGCTGGGGCGCAACAAAATTGAAACGCTCATTGAAACGACGATCACAGTCCGGACAATAAAACTGCCGCTGACTTAAATGCAAATATACTTCTTTTCCGGTGATCGGCAAATCGCGAATTTGTCGCTCGTAGGTCTGATGCACAACCTGTCTCTTCTTCAAACAGTGCGGACAGAGCGTTTCTTCAAAAATAGAACTGCAATAAATATGGAGCGCTTGTTCTTGCCAATCAACTCGATCAACTCGAATTTCTTTAATCCCTAAAATCTGCTCAAACAATTCAGCTTCCGTCATTGGATTTTACTCTCCCATCGTGCGGTATCCTGAACTTGATAACCGGTCAAAAAACTATGCGTCCTAAAATGATGCACTTCCGCGTTCGACTCCACATGAATCCTCGAAGAGCCTTTTCATTATTGATTGTCTCGAATAGGACGATGCAAAAATATAAAAATCGTATTTGTGCGATTTTTAATTGGATTCAGGATACGAAAGCTACGCTCTCAACTATCGAGTATTCCTGTATGGATTGGAAGCAGTCCTGATAATTGTACTATATACTTCCTGAGAATATTTGAATCCATCTTTTCTAAAAAACGGTTCTTCGAGGATTGTTGTGGAGTTAAGCGAAGCTGATCAGGACCCGTTGCTTAAAATTGACAAAATTCCGAAATCCGTAACCCATGCGTTTCACTGTCTTGATCGAATTGTTAATACCTTCAATGACGCTCGTGGTCACCCGATGCGCGAAGTAGTTTAAGACGTATTCTTTCCAATCATTCAGCATGTATAAAAAGGTATTCAGATATTTGTTATTCATTTCTCTGGCCGCTTCCATCCATTTTTTTAACTCGATTTCGCCTTGCTTTCGCGTCAGATTCCGATTGAAAATCGCACGAAACATCTCCTTGTGATCGTAAATCAACTTCAATTCTGGAAACAGTAGAAAGGCCCGGTCGCGTTTCGTTGTCTGATCGGGGGTCAAGTTTTCGGCATTCTTCAGCAAGGCCCACTTGAGGCGCTTGAGTTCTTCGCGGTCTTTAAATTGGCGGCGCAAACTTTTCCGTTGACCGTCCACCGCTTTGTTGAGGTATCCAAAAAAATGAAACCGATCAACGACCACGGTTGCACGAGGAAATACCGCCCGGGCGGTATTGATAAAACCCGGCCACATGTCCGAGCAGAACACGTCGATCCCTTCGCACCACTCCGTCCCCTTGTTTTTGAAATACCCAATCAATTTCGCTTGCTCGCGATATTCTAAAATATCAACGATTTCAATACGTTCTAAATCGACGATCACCGTGACATAGTCGCGATGTCCTTTTTTGATCGCAAGCTCGTCCATGCCCACGGCTTTCACTTTCGAAAGCGGGCGCTCTTGCAGTTCTTGCCGCGCACCCCGTTGGCAAATATCGTTAACGGTTGACCAAACCAAATTTTCTTGAGCGCTGACCTTTTGGATCGTGCTGGCTTTGCAGCATTCGTACACGTAGCGCTCGTAACGACAAGTCATCGCGCGCTGGGGCGCAACAAAATTGAAACGCTCATTGAAACGACGATCACAGTCCGGACAATAAAACTGCCGCTGACTTAAATGCAAATATACTTCTTTTCCGGTGATCGGCAAATCGCGAATTTGTCGCTCGTAGGTCTGATGCACAACCTGTCTCTTCTTCAAACAGTGCGGACAGAGCGTTTCTTCAAAAATAGAACTGCAATAAATATGGAGCGCTTGTTCTTGCCAATCAACTCGATCAACTCGAATTTCTTTAATCCCTAAAATCTGCTCAAACAATTCAGCTTCCGTCATTGGATTTTACTCTCCCATCGTGCGGTATCCTGAACTTGATAACCGGTCAAAAAACTATGCGTCCTAAAATGATGCACTTCCGCGTTCGACTCCACATGAATCCTCGAAGAGCCTAAAAAACAAGAAAAAGCAATTTGCAAACTAGGAAATGGAGTAAAATTAATTTCAATAATTTTTTCTAGGCTTGCGTATTTTTTATCGCACAAAAAACAAGGAATATCAATAAGAGCTATCATTATAAATTACCTTTTCACGACATACAAATAGGCCGATTTGGAGGCAAAATAGTCATCCAATAATCTGCCTCAGGATTATACGGGCAAGGAAGGCTTTTGCCAGTGCAACCAGTTCAGCTAATTTTATTTGCAGGTCGAAAAAATCCCTTAAGTGTCCAACCCAAGTTGTATTTGTTCCCAAGCATGGATTAATTTCTACAGGTGCAATAAAAAAGCCTGTTATTATCAAATGATAGATTGGTGTACAAGAGTTTTAGCTTATCAATTGTCTTGTCATTGTAATTTTGTGCAATCGTTTTCTTTTTTTCACAGTTTATCAAAATGTTTGGCTAGCTTGCCTTTATATGCCGTTGAAGGCCTAGGAAGTGAATACTGACAATCATCACAGAAAATATCTATAGGTTTATTAATAGTATTTGTTATAATAGGAACAATTATTGCTCCTGCAATTCCAGCAATCGCAACTCCAGCTGCCCCTATCTCACCAGATGGATCAATAGATGCAATGGGCTTACCTCCCACATACGCATAGGTATTGATCCCCCCGCTAACCCGATGGGATCGCTCTGCACATACCGTCCTGGCTGGGGATCGTAATCTCTGTAGTAGTTGTAGTGCAGCCCCGATTCCTAATCGTAATACTGGCCGGGGAATAGATGAGCGCCCCCATTAGGTCAATCCGGTTCCGGCGGGTCACGCCATGCCAATTCGATTTGCAGCGCTGATCCGATAAATGGCGGTGCGTACCCTGCTTAGCTAAGTTCGTCTTACCGTGCTTGTTTCCACAGCAAATAAAGCACGATAGCTATAAAAATAATAATCACAACAAAAAGCAACCATGGCCGTATCACTCTATCACGGGTACCATCACGGCTGTATCCACCAGGAGAAAACATTACCAATAAATCCCCGTATTTCCTTGCTTAAGTGAATTACCGCTACCTAAACCACCGTTTATTCTGCTAGAAGGTCCGTAACGGGTGCCTGCGCCGAATCCTATGACTGTCGCTGTACCATTACTTGGAGACCAAATTATACCTCCACCTAATCCCAAATACGCGGTAGTAGTTTTACCGGCGTAACCGTTAAAAAACTATCTGTTTGGCCTGAAGTAATATAAGGGGTGTTTAGCCATCCGACTGAGACGCTACCAACAATATTTAACGGATTTAAATATCCTCTGTTAAATCCAAAGCCAGCAAAAGAGCTTCCATCTCTACTAAACGTTCCCCACGCGCTTAAAACATACAGATCAAGTTGGCAGTTAAAAAATCAGGTTCCATTAGAGGTGAGGGGGGCAGCAATTCAGCGATAAATTCGGCTGTTACACAGGCTTTTTTATCTGGTGGTTCGGTCGGATCATGTACGCAACTTGAAACACCTGGTTGTCCAGTTGGAATAGGTTTCATTCCTGTAGGGCAAGGAAATCTTAAACCTTCAGGATCAGTCCGGTTGATTGGATTCCTCCCCACATAGGCATACGTATTGATCCCCCCGCCAACCCAATCGGATCACTCTGAATATACCGCCCCGTCTGCGGATCGTAGTCCCTGTAATAGTTGTAGTGCAGTCCCGACTCGGCGTCGTAATACTGGCCGGGAAGTATTATCCTGTATTCAAGTCGAGGCCGCAAACCGGGAGAATCGACATGCCCGCCACCGCCACCGCTTCACCGCTCCTTCCGCCGATCCACAGCGGCGCAATTTCCGATCACACCCCACCCGCCGAGGTCGTCTATCCCGACAGCGACGGTAAGCCCATGGCCGACAACACCCGGCAATTCCGCTATATCGTCACCATTCAAGGAGGCATCGCCGCGCTGTTCGCCGACAACCCCAACGTCTTCGTCGCGGGTGATCTGCTCTGGTATCCGGTCGAGGGCGACAACAAGATTCGGGCCGCGCCCGACACGATGGTGGTGTTCGGCCGCCCGCCCGGCGACCGGGGCTCCTACTTGCAATGGCGGGAAGACAACCTGCCCCCGCAGGTCGTGTTCGAGGTGATGTCACCCGGCAATACCGCCGCCGAAATGACTCGCAAATTCCGCTTCTACGAACAGTACGGCGTGGAGGAATACTATCTCTACGACCCGGATCGCGGCACGTTGGATGGCTGGATACGCCGGGATGGCCGGCTGGAGGACGTGCCCGACATGGAAGGCTGGATCAGCCCGCGCCTGGGGATACGTTTCGCGCTCGAAGGTCTCGACCTCGCTTTGTACCGGCCTGACGGGCTGCGATTCGAGACCTTTCTCGAACTGGAGCAGCGCGCTAAAGCCGAACGCCAGCGCGCCGAAACCGAACGACAACGGGCGGACGAACAATATCGACGAGCCGAAACCGAACGCCAGCGCGCTGAAATCGAACGCCAGCGGGCGGACGAAGCGCAGCAGCGCGCCGAAACCGAACGCCGGCGCGCCGAACGGCTGGCCGAACAATTACGCGCGCTGGGTATCGAGCCCAATTCCATGTAAAATAGTTCGTTATTCGCTTTTCGACCTTTTCGCGATCTCGGAGGATTTGATGATGATTCAGCACGCTCGATTTAACCTGAACGACATCGCCCACGAACCCTCCGACGAACAGCTCGACGCCCTGATGGAAGCGGTCGCGACCGAAGCGCGCAAGCACGCCGCAACGGCCCGCGAACAGCTCATGATCCGCCTGCGCGCCGAAATCACGGCGGTCAATCCCCTGCTTATCACGCGGGTATGACCGACGGGGAAAAACCCCGGTTGATCGTGGTCGCCGGCCCCAACGGCTCCGGCAAAACTTCGATCACCCAACAACTGCTGATGCACGAGTGGATGGACGGGTGCGTTTACGTCAACCCGGACTTTATCGCCCGCGACGAGTTCGGTGACTGGAACGCCCCCGACGCGGTCTTCCAAGCGGCGAAGCGGGCCGCCGAAATCCGCGAAAGCTGTTTGGCCGAGGGCCGCAGCCTCGCTTTCGAAACCGTCTTGTCCGCGCCGGACAAGATGAACTTCATCCGCCGCGCGCAAGACGCCGGCTTTTTCATCCGGCTGTTCTTCGTCGGCACCGACGACCCCTCGATCAACGCCAAACGGGTCGCCATGCGGGTCATGGAAGGCGGGCACGATGTCCCGATCCCCAAGATCATCGGCCGCTACACCAAGTCCCTGGCGTACTGCTCGGTCGTGGCTTGGCTGGCCGACCGGACCTACGTGTACGACAACTCGGTGGACGACGCCCGCGCCAAGCTGCTGTTTCGCGCCTCGAAAGGCCGGCTGGTGAAAATCTATGGAAGGATCAATCCGTGGGCCTGGGAAATCACGAAAAGGCTGCTGCCGGTACAGACTGACGACACGCCGCCGGCCTGAGCAAAACCCGCCGCACGGGCCGGCGCCTTTGGAAAAACGGCCGAGTGCGATAGCCTTGTTCCCGCAACCCTCCCCGTCCCTTCCCGACTCCGAGGATTTCCTCATGCGTTACGTCAGCACCCGAGGCGGTATGGCCCCCGCGACGTTTTCGGACATTCTGCTCGGCGGCCTGGCGCCCGACGGCGGCCTGACCATGCCGGAGTCCTACCCGACCCTGGCACCCGGCGAGCTGGCGGGCTGGCGCGATCTCTCCTACCCCGAACTGGCCTTCGCCATCCTGAGCAAGTTCACCGATGACCTGCCGGCGGAAACCCTGCACGCGCTGATCGACAAAACCTACACCGCCGAGATCTTCCGCACCGAAGCCATCACCCCGCTCGCGCCGCTCGGCGATGGCGTGTGGTTGCTGGGGCTGTCGAACGGCCCGACTCTGGCGTTCAAGGACATCGCGCTGCAACTGCTCGGCAACCTGTTCGAGTACGCCCTGCTCAAGACCGACGGCCATCTCAACATCCTCGGCGCGACCTCCGGCGACACCGGCTCCAGCGCCGAATACGCCATGCGCGGCAAGCGCGGCATCCGGGTGTTCATGCTCTCGCCGCACCAGAAGATGAGCCGGTTTCAGACCGCGCAAATGTTCTCGCTGCAAGACCCCAACATCTTCAACATCGCCGTGCGCGGCGTGTTCGACGATTGCCAGGACATCGTCAAGGCCGTCGGTGGCGACATCGAATTCAAGGCGCGTTACCGCATCGGCACGGTCAATTCGATCAACTGGGCGCGGGTCGCGGCGCAAATCGTCTACTACTTCAAGGGCTGGCTGGCGGCCACCACGCGCGACGATCAGCAAGTGTCGTTCGCCGTGCCGTCCGGCAACTTCGGCAACATCTGCGCCGGCTACATCGCCAAGCGCATGGGCCTGCCCATCCGCCGGCTGATTCTGGCCACCAACGAAAACGACGTGCTGGACGAATTCTTCCGCACCGGCATCTACCGCGTGCGCGCGACCGAGCAGGTGGCGCACACCAGCAGCCCGTCGATGGACATCTCCAAAGCGTCGAATTTCGAGCGCTTCGTCTACGATGTCGTCGACCGCGATCCGGCCGTGGTCCGCAATTTGTGGCGACAATTGGACACCAAGGGATTTTTCGACTTGTCCGGCAGCGATTATTTTCGCGCGGCCCAGGAATCCGGTTTCGTGTCCGGTTCCAGCACCCACCAAAACCGCATGGACACCATCCGCCGGGTTTACCGGGAATCCGGCATCGTCATCGACACCCACACCGCCGACGGCGTCAAAGTCGGACTGGAACACCGCGAGGACGGCATCCCGCTGATCTGCGTGGAAACCGCGCTGCCGGCCAAGTTCGAGGAGTCCATCGTCGAGGCGCTGGGCCGCTCGCCCGACCGGCCGGCCGGCCACGAAAATATCGAAGCGCTGCCGCAGCGGTTCGAGGTCATGGACGCGGACGCGAATCAAATCAAGGATTACATCGTCCGCCACGCAAGCTGAGCGGCGCAACGCTATAGTTGATCGAGAATAGGTGAAATTCGGAGGACAACCATGACCGAGACCGCCATTCCGACCGCGCCGCCGGCGTCGATGCGCAACTCGCCCGGCCTGGGTCCGATGCCCGATCCCATCCCCCGCACCGAGATCATTTATCCCGACAGCGACGGTAAGCCGATGGCCGACAACACCCGGCAGTTCCGCTACATCGTCACGATTCAGGGCGGCATCGCCGCGCTGTTCGCCGACCGCCCCGACGTGTTCGTGGCCGGCGACCTGCTCTGGTATCCGGTCGAGGGCGACAACAAGATTCGGGCCGCGCCCGACACGATGGTCGTATTCGGCCGCCCGCCCGGCGACCGGGGCTCTTATCTGCAATGGCGGGAAGACGGTCTGGCGCCGCAGGTGGTGTTCGAGGTGCTGTCGCCCGGCAACACCGTGGCCGAGATGACCCGCAAGTTCCTTTTCTACGAACAGTACGGGGTGGAGGAATACTACGTTTACGACCCGGACCGGGGCAGCTTGGACGGCTGGATACGCCGGGATGGCCGCTTGGAGGACGTGCCCGATATGCAAGGCTGGGTCAGCCCCCGCCTCGGCATACGCTTCGGTATGGACGGCATGGATTTGGTGCTGTATCGGCCGGATGGGCGGCGCTTCGAAACCTTCGTGGAACTGGAGCAGCGCGCCGAGCAGGCCACCCAGCGCGCCGAAGCCGAACGCCAACGCGCCGAGCGGTTGGCCGAGCGGTTGCGGGCGCTGGGCGTCGATCCCGACAATTTGGAAGCTGACTGACAAAAATGGCCGTGCCGGGCCGAGTTGCGGCCTCGCCCGGCACGGCAGCGGTTCAAGGTCGGCGCATGATCAAGATGACGCGGGCTGGCCTGCTGGTGGCAGAGCCGTACTTGATCGCGTAAGTGAAGCTATCCCTGCCCCGGTAACCTTGGTTCGGCGTATACGTGAAAGTCCCGTCGGGTTCGAGCGTTAGCGAGCCGTGGCGAGGTGGCTGATTCACGACCGCCGTCGCGACGCCCGCGATGATATGGGTATCGTTCTGCAGAATATTTCCAAATAGGTAGGATGTGGGGCTACCCGCCATTCTTTCAAAGCGATCATTGACGGCTTGGGGTTGCACCAACTCCAGCGTGACGGTCGCGGGGACGCTATCGCCGACACTGTTGCTCGCTATGTAGGTGAAACGATCCGTTCCGCTATAACCCCGCACCGGGGTATAAGTGAAACTGCCATCGGCATCCAACTGTAATGTCCCGGAGCCCGGTGCGTTGACCACGCTGGCCGTGAGCCGTCCGCCGTCGGAGCTGAAATCGTTGCGCAGCACGCCGGGCGCCGCAATCGCGATGGACAGACCGCTGGAACCACCGTATCCCGTATAACTGTCGTTGGCCGCTATCGGCGGGGTCGGCGCCGCCGTTTCGACGATCTTGGCCACGAAAGGAGAGCGACCATCCCCGGACAGCCCGCCAATGATCGGCAAGTCCTGGGGATCGGCGAGCCCCCCCGCGACATAGGCCGCGCCCGCGCTGTCCACCGCGATCACTGTTATCGAACGACCCAATAACGCCGTGTAGGCCAAGCCCGAAGCGTCGGGTTTCACCTTGGCCACAAAACCGGAACTGCGCTCATCGAACGCGGTTCCCTCGATAATCGGTAAATCCTTGGAATAGGTCGTCACGCCCCCTACATAGGCCGCGCCGGCCTCGTCTACCGCGATATCACTGCTCTCTTCACAGCGTATGAAAGTTCTACTACCAACGGGCTCTCTCCAACAGCCGCCCCAGCCGATGAAACCGGAATAAGCCAATCCTGATCCATCGGGCTTGATTTTTGTCACAAAAATACTGCCTTTTGCACCATAATCTCTCGCTTTTAGCTCCTTATCCAATCCGCCGAGGGTCGGAAAATCCGTTGAATTGGTATTGCCCGCGACGTAGGCCGCACCCGCGTGATCCACCGCGATACCTGAAACCGACTCGTAACCGTTGCCGCCGAGGAAGCCGGAATAAGCCAGGCCGGAACCGTCGGGTTTCACCTTGGCGACAAACACGTCCTCGCTCCCGTTAAACGACACATCGGGTCCAACGACCGCAGGAAAATCACTCGAAAGATTATCGGAAGGATTATTTCCCCAGGTGGTGCCCGCGACATAAGCCGCGCCCGTGCCGTCCACCGCGATGCCAGCGCCGCTATCGATACCGCCGCCGCCGATAAAACCGGCGTAGGCCAAACCCGATCCATCGGGTTTGACTTTGACCACAAACGCATCCGAATCACCTCCCCCGAACGATAAACCCAGTCCGCCGACCGTCGGAAAGTCACCGGATTGCGTGGTGCCGGCCACATAAGCGGCCCCAGCGCTGTCCACCGCGATGCCCGTCGCGGAATCGCCCTCTCCGCCGCCGATAAAACCGGCATAGGCCAAACCCGAACCGTCGGGTTTAATCTTGACGACGAACGTGTCCACGAAGCCGTTGAACGACCCGTCCGGCCCGCCGACCACCGGAAAATCGTCGGAATAGGTCTGGCCCGCGACGTAGGCTGCCCCGGCGCTGTCCACCGCGATGCCTGTACTCGTATCGTCCATCCTGCCACCGAAAAGGCTGGCGTAAACCAAGCCGGAGCCATCGGGTTTGATCTTGGCGACAAACACATCATTGGCCGTAACACTAGCATCGCCCGATCCGCCGATATTCGGAAAGCCACCGGAATAGGTCTGGCCTGTCACGTAAGCCGCACCGGCGCTGTCCACCACGATACCGCTTATCGTATCTCCACCCCCGAGAAACCCGGCGTACCCGAGCGTGACGGGATCGATCACCAGGGGCAGTGCGGGATCGTATTCCCCCAGCTCGAAACCATAGCGCCAGCCACTGGCGGGGTCGGTTTCCAGCGCGTAGCGCGCCGCCACCGGCACTCGTCGGCCCTCGCGCTCCTGCCACGCCACCGGCCGATCTTCCTCGATAATCCCGAGCGGCGTCTCCACCCGCAACCGGCCGGCGTCGGTGAGGGCGACCCGCTCCGCCCCGCGCCAAGCCAGCCGAATCCGCCCCGGATCGGCCCCCGGCTTGACCGCGAAGGTGCTCTTCAGCCGACCCTTGTCCCCGCCGTAGCGCAGATCGATGCCCGACCACAGATCGGGATAGACCAGCTCCGTGTGCGTCGCCAGCCCGGTGCGCCACCGCTCCGGCTTGCCGCGAAAATCGCTCACTTTCGTCTCGGCCGGGGCCACACCGCGCGGCGTCACCTCCCGCGCGCCCAAAAACTCCAGCTTGAGCGCCCAGCTCCGCGAGGGTTCCCGGTGCAGCGCCACCCGACGCAACGGCGACGAATCCGATTGGGCTGCATCGGTTTCCCGCCTCGCGGCCTGAGTTTGCGTCA
The DNA here is from genome assembly GCA_037045685.1 of Candidatus Competibacter sp. Taxonomy (GTDB): domain Bacteria; phylum Pseudomonadota; class Gammaproteobacteria; order Competibacterales; family Competibacteraceae; genus Competibacter_A. The sequence continues at coordinate 110,216 of JBAOII010000005.1, read as the reverse complement.
GCCAGACCCCGGTGGCGGCGAAGTGCGCCTGATGGTCTCCGCCCAAGGTCTGATAGGCCACCTCGCCGCCGGCCTGCCCCCGATTCTCGACAAAATACAGCGGCAGTTTGCCGAAAACGCTTTCCGGCGCGGGAAGCTCTTTGGCTGGCGCGATCCCCCAACCCAAACCGGCCAGAACGACCAACCATCCCCAGCATTTCCAGCTTCTCAGCCAACCCGCTCCAAAAAAGTATCGCTCGATTTGCTCGAATCTCATTTGTCAATCCTTCCTCTCGCCTTTGGAAATCGGATTGCTCGCCGATAACAGGATTTTTATCGGCTATTCGTGGCTTTATAATCGCTGGCGAGGTTATTGGCAAGAAGATAAATTCCCTTCAGATTCAGCCGTTTCAATTTGAAACAAGGTCAATTGATCAAGATAAGTTTTAGCATGCGATACAGGACGATTAATCGGTTATTGTCTACAATATCCGTGTAGCATACGGGCAACCCTAATCCTTTTCCATCTGAAAACCTTTTCAATTCGATCAGGAAAATCGTTATGTCCACCAAACTCATCGACCGCACACTTTCCGCGTATTCCTATCCGCTGCTGATCAAAAACCTGCTCCGCAACCCGGTTCGCCAATTCTCCGATCAGGCAATCGTCTACGGCGATTTCAAGCGCCAGACCTACCGCGATTTGGGCGAGCGGGTGGGCCGGCTGGCCGGCGGCTTGGCGGGATTGGGGGTCAAGCCCGGCGACACCGTGGCGGTGATGGATTGGGACAGCCACCGCTATCTGGAATGCTTCTTCGCGGTGCCGATGCTGGGCGCGGTGCTACACACCGTGAATGTCCGGCTGTCGCCCGAGCAAATTCTGTACACCATCAATCACGCCGAGGATGACGTGATCCTGGTCAACGCCGATTTCTTGCCGATTCTGGAGGCCATCCGCGACCGGATCGAACCGGTCAAGAAGCTGGTGCTGCTCGACGACACCGGCCAAACCCCGGCCACCGCCCTGGACATCGCCGCCGAGTACGAAACCCTGCTGGCGTCCGGCGACCCCGATCACCGCTTCCCGGATTTCTCGGAAGACACCCGCGCCACCACCTTTTACACCACCGGCACCACCGGCTTGCCGAAAGGCGTGTATTTCAGCCACCGGCAACTGGTGCTGCACACCTTCGGCGTGATGTCGGCGCTGGCCGGGACCGGGCAAGGCAGCTTCAACCGCGACGACGTGTATCTGCCGATCACCCCGATGTTTCACGTACACGCCTGGGGCGTTCCCTACGTCGCGACCGCGCTGGGCGTCAAGCAGGTTTATCCGGGCCGCTATGTGCCGGAGCAACTGTTGCGGCTGATCGAACGGGAAAAAGTCACCTTCTCCCACTGCGTGCCGACCATCCTGCAAATGTTGCTGGCCGACCCCAAGAGCCGCCAAACCGACCTGTCGCGCTGGAAAGTGATCATCGGCGGCGCGGCGCTGCCGAGGGCGCTGGCCCAGCAGGCGCGCGAGCGCGGTGTAGACATTTTCACCGGCTACGGCATGTCCGAAACCTGCCCGATTCTCACCCTGGCGCAACTGAAACCGCACATGCGCGACTGGGACGAGGAACGGCAACTGGATATTCGCTGCAAGACCGGCCTGCCGGTCCCGATGGTGGAACTGCGCGTGGTGGACGAGGAAATGAACGATCTGCCCCACGACGGGAAAACCGTCGGCGAGGTGGTGGTCCGCGCGCCGTGGCTGACCCAAGGCTATCTCAAAGACCCCCAGAATTCCGAGGCGCTGTGGCGCGGCGGCTATTTGCACACCGGCGATATCGGCGCCATCGACGCGGAAGGCTATCTCAAGATTTCCGACCGGCTGAAGGATGTCATCAAGACCGGCGGCGAGTGGATTTCCTCGCTGGACTTGGAAGACTTGATCCTCAAGCATCCGGCGGTGGCGGAAACGGCGGTGGTGGGCCTTCCCGATCCGAAATGGGGCGAACGACCGCTGGTGCTCGTGGTGCCCAATCGCGACCGGGTCGGACAGGTGGACGAAACCGCCATCCGCGACTGGCTCAAGGATTTCGCCGACCAGGGCATCATCTCCAAATGGGGCATTCCCGACCGGGTGCTGATCGTCGAAGCCATCCCGAGAACCAGCGTGGGCAAGCTCAACAAGAAGGCGATACGCGAGCAATACGGACCGTCGCTTCCGGGCTGACCGAATCATTCGGGAATCAAACCAAGCTCGGGATGACTAAATCGGAGACGCGAACGCTTGGAGTCGATGACTCCAAAAAGATACATGGAGACAAAGGAGATTTTGGCGATGCTAACGAAACGCAGCTTGAGTCTGACCACGCTGGCGCTGGTGTCGGGCGTGAGCCTGCTGTCCCCGGCCGGCGCGCAGCAGCATCAACAGCCATCGGCCGGCGGTGAAATCCAGCTCTACAGTCTTCCGACCGGCCCGGCGGGTAAGCCTGCGATACCGGCGAAATCGGCCGAATCGTCGGCAGAAATCCCGGCGGTACCGGCAGAATCGCCCGCCATGCCGGCGGATACCTCGCGACCAGCCCCCTACCCCGATCCAGAGCCAGCCCCGTCGGCGCAATCCCCAAACTACCCGCAATACTCGGACGACGCAGCGGGCTCCGATTGGTCGCCGCCCGGCGGATCGATCAAGATTGAGGATTATCGGGGAATTCGCTACCTCTCGGGCGGAATCGGCGAAGGCGAGCGCGCCGAACTGAATGCCTTGTCCAACCAGTTCAATTTGCGCCTGCTGTTCGCGATGCAAGGCAGCGGCAATTATCTGGCGGACATTCGAGTCAACATCCTGGATTCGCGGGGCGAGGTCACGTTGAGCGCCGAATCGAACGGGCCGTGGTTCTTCGCGCAACTGCCGCCCGGCACCTACACCATCGAGGTCAGTATCCCCGATCAGCTTCAACGGCAAACCGTGCGGATCGAGGGCTCTCGGCAATCCCAGTTGAATTTCTACTGGCGTTGAGGAAATCGCCTCTTCCCAATTTAGCCTTTTTCCATGAGGACGGGTTTTCGCGGATTTTCAGTTTGCGGGGGGAGCCACGCTCGGCGCGGGAGTTTCAGCGACCGGCTGAGCGGACTCGGAAGCGGGTTTCGGCTCGCCTTCAGGCGAGGGTTCCGAACTCGCTCCCGGATCTGCAACCGACATTGGATTGGATTGGGATGCAGGGACCGAATCCGAGCTTGCACTCGGTTTCGGGAGCGATGGGATATCGAGTTTGGCCCGCTGCTCCAACAACTGTTTGGCGACCCCGGAGCCAGTGTAATCGGCAATTTCCCGCAAAGTCGGAATCCGCAGCATGGCGCCCACTTTCATCCGATCGATCCCGGTCTTGGAAAACGCCTGCGGATTGGCCCTGAACAGCGCCCTCATCATGACATCCTTGCCGATGCTCGGGTCGGGGCGCACTTTGGCGGCGATATCCCAAAGCCGCTCGTTGGCCGCGACGGGACCGTACTGATCGCCGGCTTTATAGAGGGGTTCGGTGACCGGTTTGGCCGAATCGGCGGCGGCAGATGATCCGGCGACTGCGCCGGCGGGGAGAGTGGCCGCTTCGACGGGCGGCGTCTCCACGACCAGCGGCGCGGCGGCTTCGACCGGCCTATCCCTATCTCCATCGGTCGCCGCCGACAGCAACGGCGCGGTATCCTGCCGGATCGCGCCAGAGGATTCCGCCGCCGGCGACAGCGTGTTCGGGGTCGTTGCTCCCGCCGTGAAGGGCGCCAGATCGAGCGCGGCCGGCTCCACGCGCCGAACGGGCTCTTCGATCGCGGCAAGCCAATCGATGGCGGGGCTGGCGGCCGAAAGCGGTTTCCCCGAATCCGAATCCGGGGCGACGCCGACGGCCTGGAGGTTCGTTTCCGGCGGTTGCGGGGCTTGTTCGAGCATGGCAAGCGGGGGAATCGCGGTCATTTCGGAAATCTCTTGGACCGGCATCATCCGCTGAGGGGCAACAGCCGGCGGGGTCGCACCAATTTCAGGAATCTTCCGAGCCGAGGGCGCCGCCGGGACATCGGCGATGATCGATCCGGGGACGATTTGCGCCGGAATCGCGAAGGCCGGAATTTTGACGACCGCCGTCATGACCTCCGAGACCGCCAAAAACGGCAGCGGAGCCGCCGAAACCGGCTCCAACAGCGGCGGCGCAACGTTCCGAGCTGCGGCGACAGGCCGCGCGATAGGCTCGGATATCCGTGGCTTCGGCGGCGGCACAGCCGGCTCCGCAATCGCCTTGGGGGGTTCCGGCATCGTCGTGGCCGGGGGTTGGATACCTATTGCCCCCACCCGAGGTTCGGGCACCGCAACCGCCGGCTCGGGCAGGGCGCGGCGCGGCTCCGACTCCACCTTGGCGGGCTGGGGTGACGGGTCGAGAGACTCCGGTGCTGGAGCGGGAGGTGTCGCCGTCACCGCCAGAGGTTCCAAACTGACTGGCGGCGCCAACGGAAACGCTTTCGGGTGATCGTCTTTGCTCCGGGGCTCCTCAATCCTCCCGGCCGTCGATGGTTCGGCTTGCGCTGGGCCGGTCTCCGCCAGCATCGACAGCGCGGTTTCCTCGGTCTCCGCCAATCGCTTCGCTGCGGCGGAACCCGTGAAATTGGCGATTTCGCGGAAGGTCGGAATGCGCAGGGTCGAGCCAACCTTCAACCCATCGATTCCCGACTTGGCAAAAGCGTGGGGGTTCGCTCTGAACAAAGCCTGCATCATCTGTTCGGGAGTAATACCGGGATCGAGACGCACCTTGATCGCGATTTTCCACAGGCCTTCGCCAGCCGCGACCGGCCCGTAGGAATCACCTCCCTTGAAGGCCTTGGCCGGCGCTGGCTTGTTGGCTTCCACCGGCAACGGCGGTTGTGCGGGGAGCGCCCGAGCGGGATCGGAAGCCGCGGCGGCAACCTCCACCGCCGATGAGGGAGCCGGAGTCGGCGCCGGGGCCGCTGGAGTCGGCGGAGGCGCCGGAGTCGGCGTCGGAATGGCTGCGACCGGCGCGGCGGCGGGCGCTGGCGGAGTCGCAACGACCGCGACCGGCGCGGCGGTGGCAGGTGTCGGGGTCGGGGTCGGAACGACCGCGACCGGCGCGGCGGTGGCAGGTGTCGGGGTCGGGGTCGGAATGGCCGCGACCGGCGCGGCCACAGCCGGCGCTGACGGAGGAGTCGGCGCCGGAGCGGCCACGGCCGGAGCGGCGGCCGGTTCGGGCACAGCGGCGGCAGACGCATCCAAAACCGTCTTCGTCCGGTCGCTCGACCGCTTGGCCAGTCGCTGCACGGGGTCGAGAAAGACGGTGAACTCGCGAAAGGTCTTTCCGCGCGGCCAGCCGAACTCCAGCAGCAATCCCAGCGACGGCTCGCGGATCGGCTGGGTCGAAACCACCTTGACGTAAACCTCCCCTTCCGCGTTGTACTCGACCGAAAACACCAGATTGGTCAAGGCGGACGCCCGGTCGAGACCGAACTCCTTGAACATCGGCGGCGGAGCCAGTTTGACGGAGACCTTGGACAGCTCCTCGGGTGTAAGCTTGGGCAGCGGGATTCTCGCGTCGAACAACTGGTTCAAAGCGGAATTGACCTGGATCTCGCCGATTTCCAGCGCCAGGGCGCACATCGGCCCCAACAGCAGCGGCATCAGCCAGAGGCGAAACGGTTTGCGGAGCATGAACGGGTCCTCGGAATCGGGTAGCGGCGCTGGAGAAAACGCTACCAGCGCGCTTTAACAATCATATCCTAGAATGACGGCCCATAATCCCGACAGTCTAACCTTCGACCGCGACCGCAACTCACGTCATCCAACGGATCAAAGCCATGCTTCCCGAAAACCATGGATTGCCGCCGCCCGCCACCCCGGTTCTCTCCGCCGATTCCGGCGCGGATGCCGCGATCCGGCTGCTGGCCCTGCTGCGGGATTTGCTGCTCGAAATCCGCCAGGGGAATCGGGCCGCGATATCCCTCGATCTGGACAGCCATCTGGATCGGGACTTGGCGTTGGACAGCTTGGCCCGCACCGAACTGTTGCGGCGGATCGAGCAAACCTTTCAGGCCATTCCGGGCGAGCAAATGCTGCTGGCCGAGACGCCGCGCGATCTGCTCGACCTGATCTTGAAGGCCAAGGGCCAACCCGGTTCGACGGGCGACCGGGCAGCGATGCCGCCGCCGCCGGACCGGGCGATACCGGCAGGCGCACCGTCCGAGGCCGGAACCCCGGACCGGGCGGCGACCCTGATCGAGATGCTGGACTGGCACGTCCAGCGCCATCCCGAGCGGACGGCGATCCAAATCCTCGGCGACGAGGACCGGATCGAGACCACCTTCACCTACGCCAGCCTGCGACAGGGCGCGCGGGCGGTGGCGACCGGATTGCGCGAGCGCGGGCTGCAACCCCTTCAGACCGTGGCCATCATGCTGCCCACCGGCAGCGACTATTTTCTGAGCTTCTTCGGCATCTTGCTGGCGGGCGGCGTACCGGTGCCGATCTATCCGCCGATGCGCCCCTCGCAAATCGAGGAACATCTGCGCCGCCACGCCCGGCTGCTGGACAACGCGCAGACCGTGGCGCTCATCACCGTGCCCGAGGCGAAGCTGGTGGCCCGGCTGCTGCAAACCCAGGTCGCGGACTTGCGCCATGTGGTGACGGTGGCGGAACTCCGGCAAGACCCGGCCGCGTGGACCCCCGCCCCGACCCGCGCCCGAGACCTCGCCTTCCTGCAATACACCTCCGGCAGCACCGGCGATCCCAAGGGCGTGATGCTCAGTCACGCCAACCTCTTGGCCAATCTGCGCGCCATGGGCCGCCACATCGGGGCCGGCTCGGGCGACGTGTTCGTCAGCTGGTTGCCGCTGTATCACGACATGGGGTTGATCGGGGCCTGTCTGGGCGGCCTGTACCACGCCTTTCCGCTGGTGGTGATGTCTCCGCTGAGCTTTTTGGCCCGCCCCGCCCGCTGGTTGTGGGCGATTCACCGCCATCGCGGCACGCTGTCGGCGGCGCCCAACTTCGCCTTCGATCTGTGCGCCCGCGCGATTCGGGATCACGAAATCGAGGGTCTGGATCTCGGTTCTTTGCGGATGCTGTGCAACGGCGCCGAGCCGGTCAGCCCGGCGACGCTGGAGCGGTTTGGCGCCCGTTTCGGCCCCTGCGGCTTCCGGCCGGAGACCATGGCGCCGGTGTACGGGCTGGCGGAGTGTTCGGTCGGGCTGGCCTTGCAAGCGCCGGGACGGGCGCCGGTGCTCGACACCGTGCGGCGCGAGCCGTTCGTGGCCGGCGGGCTGGCCGAACCGGCGGCGGCCGACGATCCGACCGCGCTCCAGTTTCCCGCCTGCGGCCAGCCGATTCCCGGCCACCAGATCCGCATCGTGGACGAACGGGGCCGGGAGCTGCCGGAACGGCGGGAGGGTCGGCTGGAATTCAAGGGGCCGTCGGCGACCGCCGGCTATTACCGCAACCCCGAAGCGACCCGCAAGCTGTTCCCGCACGGCGACGACTGGCTGGATTCCGGGGATCGCGCCTATCTGGCCGGCGGAGACGTGTATCTGACCGGCCGGGTCAAGGACTTGATCATTCGCGGCGGCCGCAATCTCTACCCTTACGAGCTGGAACAGGCGGTCGGAGATATTCCCGGCATCCGCAAGGGTTGCGTGGCCGCTTTCGCCAGCCACGATCCGGCGACCGGCAGCGAACGGCTGGTGGTGGTCGCCGAAACCCGCGCCACCCGACCGGAGGACTTGGCCCGCTTGCGGCAACACGTTCAGAGCGCGGGGGTGGATTTGCTGGGAGTGCCGCCCGACGATGTGGTGCTGGCGCCCCCGCACTCGGTACTGAAAACCTCCAGCGGCAAGATTCGCCGGACGGCGGTACGGGAGCTGTACGAGCGCGACATCCTCGGCTGCGGCGGGCGGGCGCTGTGGCTGCAACTGACCCGAGTCGCGCTAACCGGCGGTTGGGCGCAAGCCCGGCGGCTGTGGCGCGGCGCGCTGGAACGCCTGTACGCGGGCTATGCCTGGACGCTGTTCGGGCTGCTGGCGCCGGGCACCTGGCTGGGGATCATGACCCTGCCCAAACGGGAATGGCGCTGGACGCTGGGCCGGTCGGCGACCCGGTTGCTGGGGCGGTTGACCGGAACGCCGCTGGCGGTGCGCGGACTGGAACACCTGCCGGCCGGCCCCTGCGTGCTGGTCGCCAACCATTCCAGCTATCTGGATGCCTACGTGCTGATGGTGGCGATCCCGCGCCATTTCCACTACGTCGCCAAGCGGGAACTGCTGGACAATCGCTGGCTCGGGAAACCCCTGGAACGGATCGGCACGCTGTTCGTCGAGCGCTTCGACGTGCAGCGCAGCGCGGAGGAGGCGCGCAAGGTCGCCGAGGCGGCGCGCGCCGGGCAATCGCTGGGGTTCTTCCCGGAAGGCACCTTCACCCGAATGCCGGGCCTGCTGACCTTCCGCATGGGCGCGTTCGTGGCGGCGGCGCAAGCCGGCACGCCGGTGGTCCCGGTCACGATTCGCGGCACGCGCTCGATGCTGCGCGCCGGTTCCTGGTTTCCGCGCCGGGGCCGGCTGGAGGTGATCGTCGCGCCGCCGATCTGGCCGGACGGCGAGGACTGGTCAGCGGCGGTGCGGCTGCGCGACGCGACGCGGGCGGTGATATTGCGCCATTGCGGCGAACCGGATTTGGGGGGCGATGCCTGAGAGGCGATTTTGCAGGGCCTCTGGCGGCCCAAATGATCGGCGACAAGCCCTCGCCCCCGGCGCCTCTCCCGCCCGGAGCGGGGACTTTTTTCGCCGCCGCCGAAAACCCGCGCTTTCGGGCAGCGGGAAATCCCGGCGATTTTTTCGCGCTGTTCCATGACAAAATTCCCGCTACCACTAAAATTCGTCTTGGCAGTTATTGAAGTTTTCCTTTAATTCTAATGAGGTTTATAACCACCATGAACAAGCCCAAGAAAGTCGCGATCCTCACGGCGGGCGGTTTGGCTCCCTGCCTCAGCTCCGCCATCGGCGGCCTCATCGAACGCTATACGGAGATCGATCCCAGCATCGAAATCATTTGCTATCGCAGCGGATACAAGGGCCTATTGCTCGGCGACTCCTATAAAGTCACGCCCGAAGTGCGCGAAAAAGCCGGGGTGCTGCACCGCTTCGGCGGTTCGCCGGTCGGCAACAGCCGGGTCAAGCTCACCAACGTCAAGGACTGCGTGAAGCGCGGTTTGGTCAAGGAAGGCGATGACCCGCAGAAAGTCGCCGCCGACCAGCTGATCAAGGACGGCGTGGACGTTCTCCACACCATCGGCGGCGACGACACCAACACCGCCGCCGCCGATCTCGCCGCCTTCCTGGCGAAAAACAACTACGGCCTCACCGTCATCGGTTTGCCCAAGACCGTCGATAACGACGTGTACCCGATCAGGCAATCGCTGGGCGCCTGGACCGCCGCCGAACAGGGCGCCCGCTACTTCCAGAACATCGTCGCGGAGAACAACGCCAACCCGCGCATGCTGATCGTCCACGAAGTCATGGGCCGCAACTGCGGCTGGCTGACCGCCGCCACGGCGCTGGAATACCGCAAGCTCCTCGACCGCGCGGAGTGGCTCCCCGCTCTCGGGCTGGATCGCTCCGGGTTCGATGTCCACGCCGTCTATATCCCCGAGATGGAAATCGACCTCGCCGCCGAGGCCAAGCGCCTGCACGCCTTGATGGACAAAGTGGATGACATCAACATCTTCGTCTCCGAAGGCGCGGGCGTGGAGGCGATCGTGGCCGAACTGCAAGCGAAGGGGCAGGAAGTTCCCCGCGACGCCTTCGGCCACATCAAGCTCGACGCCATCAACCCCGGCAAATGGTTCGGCGAGCAGTTCGCCCAGATGATCGGCTCGGAAAAAACTCTGGTCCAGAAATCCGGCTATTTCTCGCGCGCCGCCCCGTCCAACATCGAAGACCTCCGCCTGATCAAGTCCTGCGTCGATCTGGCCGTCGAATGCGCCATGCGCCGCGAGTCGGGCGTCATCGGCCACGACGAGGATCGCGGCGGCGTGCTGCGCGCCATCGAGTTCCCGCGCATCAAGGGCGGCAAGCCCTTCGACATCGATACCCCGTGGTTCACCGAGATGCTAGCGGCCATCGGCCAGCCGAAGGGCAAGAAAATCGCGGTCAGCCATTAATCGAGGAAGGTAAAAAATCCCCTCTCCCACCGGGAGAGGGATCGATGGAAGGACGCGACGTTCGACCATCACCCCGTCGCAGAGATTTGCGCCGCCTCGACCGGCCAGCCGCCGGATTCGATACAACCACCCTCTCCCCGCAGGCGACCAACCCCCGCCAGAGGCTTTCAGCGGTCTTTATACCGGCCGGATTATTGGGTGCAAGTCGGCACAGCGCCGAGTGGAAACTGACGCCCTGCTTGGCCAAGGAGCGGAAAACTTGGTCCTGTAAATTTTCCTGTGATCGCAAAACTTGGGTATGGTTTGAGGGCCTGATCGCCTAAAAAGTCGAACATCCCGTGCGAGATACTAAACCAATCAGGGGTTGTAATTATGAAGTTACATCAACGGGGATGGATGCTGGTCCTGTTTTTCCTGAGTTTGACCAGCGTGGTCAACGGCAAATTACCTGAACCGGACGAACCGGAGGACTTAACGGCGCTGAGCCTGGAAGACCTGATGCAAAAAAAAGTCACGTCGGTGAGCCGGAAACCGCAACGGCTTTCCCAGGCGGCGGCGGCAGTATTCGTCATCACCGCCGAAGATATTCATCGCTCCGGGGCGTTGACCATCGCTGACGCCTTGCGCATGGTTCCCGGACTGGACGTGGCGCGCATCGACGCCAATAAATGGGCGATCAGCTCCCGGGGGTTCAATAATCGTTTCGCCAACAAGATGCTGGTGCTGATCGACGGCCGCACCGTCTACACCCCGCTGTTTTCCGGCGTGCTCTGGGAAGTCCAGGATACCGTGCTCGATGATATTGACCGAATCGAGGTCATTCGCGGCCCAGGCGCGGCCCTGTGGGGATCAAACGCCGTCAATGGCGTGATCAACATTATCACCAAGAGCGCCAGAGATACTCAGGGTGGGTTATTAACCTTTGGCGGCGGCAGCGAAGAACGGGGCTTTGGCGCGGTTCGCTATGGCGCGAAATGGGGAAAGGACGCTTATACCCGCGCCTACGCCAAATCATTCAGGCGCGATGGACAGGTCGCCGCGTCCGGCGACGACGCCCCGGATGACGGGCGAGCGGGACAGGCGGGATTTCGCGTCGATTGGCAACAGTCCGATCGGGACGTGATCACCGCGCAAGGAGATATCTACAACGGCGACGCCAACCAAACCGTGATCCTGAATGAGTTGACGCCGCCGTATACGAGAACTTTTGACGACCAAGTCGATTTTTCCGGCGGGAATCTGCAAGCGCGCTGGCGGCGTTCGTTCTCGGCGTCCTCGGAATTGGAGGTGCAGGCTTATTATGACTGGATCGAACGCAATGAAGCGACGAGTAGACTAAAACAGGAGGTCTTTGATTTGGATCTGCAACACCGTTTTGCCTGGGGCGAACGACAGGACATTGTCTGGGGATTAGGCTACCGGTTCTCGCAGGATCGCATCGACAATTCGCCGTATATCGCTTTTATTCCCGACAGCCGGCATTTAAATCTGTTCAGCGCATTTATTCACGACGAGATTAAGCTGGATAAAGATCTGCTCTTAACCGTCGGTTCCCGGTTTGAACACAATGACTATACCGGCTTCGAGATCCAACCCAACATCCGCTTGTCATGGACGCCGAACGACCAGCACACCGTATGGGGCGCCATCTCGCGTGCGGTCCGGATGCCGTCGCGAGTCGATGCTGATTACTATGGCATTTCATCAGTCATCCCGCCCGACACGCCGGTTAATCCTCAGCCTTTGCCCATTCTGATCACCACCAACGGCAATCCGGCCATTCTGTCGGAAAATCTGCTTGCTTATGAAGTGGGTTATCGGTTCGGTCCCAGTTCCCGGTTTTCCCTGGATCTGGCGGGATTTTTCAACGTCTACGACGATCTTCGCACGGTGCGCGAGGATGCGCCGACGTTTGAGGCTCTGCCGCCACCCCCTCATTTGTTATTACCGGTGACGTTCGTCAATCAGATGAGCGGCCATACCTATGGGCTGGAACTGGCGCTGGATGGGCGGCCCCTAGAAGGGTGGCGTCTGCGCGCCGCCTATACTTACTTTCATGCCAATTTGCATCTGGACGATGGCAGTAACGACACCTTGAGTCTGGAAGCCGCCGAGGGTTCCAGCCCGAAGAATCAATTCTCTCTGTTTTCCACCCTGAATTTGAGCGACCACCTGGATTTCGACCTGTGGTTACGTTCGGTGGGCGCCCTGAGTTATCCACCAGTGGATCGCTATACTACGCTGGACGCCCGCTTGGGCTGGAAACCCCGGAAGGATTTGGAAGTCGCGATCATCGGCCAGAATCTGCTCGACAGCCCGCATCTGGAGTATGGAACGGTGTTTTTTAATTCTGCGACGACGGAAGTGCAACGAAGCGTTTACGCCAGGATCGATTGGCGGTTTTAAGTCTGGAGGCAAGCGGTAGCGGTTGTCGGTAAGGCTGCGCTTACATCATGTCAGTACAGGCAAAAATTCTATCTTTAGCTGAATGCATGTTAGATGAAGTCAGTGCAGCCCTTTTAAAGTCCTTTAGGCTGCTTTGCCAGCCACCACCTTCGGGGGGATTCCTACGCCGTTGCGCTGTTCGCAGCGGTCGCGCTGTGAGGTTGCACGACCGTCTTGGTACGGGGCCAGCCGGGCGATAACGGCACAGGTAGACGCTCAGATAACTTTCGGCCGATCTCTTCAGGTCGCCGCCGCCCAGACCGGATAATCCACGTAGCCCTTCTCGCCGCCCTGATAGAACGTGTCCGGATTCGGGCGGGTTCAGCGGAGCGCCGCGCCGGAACCGTTCCGGCAAATCCGGGTTGGCGATGAACAGCTTGCCGAACGCCACGGCATCGCACCAGTTTTCGGCCAGCCACGCTTCCGCCCTGGCCTGGTCGAAACCGCCGTTGATCAACAACGGCGCTTGACACAGGGGCCGGAAATGTCGCGCCACCTCGGCCAGCGCGCCCACCGCGCCTTCCAGTTGATTCGGCATGAACGGCTCCGTGAGATGAACGTAGGCGAGCCGGTAATCGTTGGCGCGGTGGATCAGGGACTCGAACATCGGCGCGGTGTCTTCATCCACCGTCATGCCGTGCATGCCGTTCATCATCGGATTGAGCCGGATGCCGACCCGGTCGAAGGGCAACTCCCGACCCACCGCGTCCAGCACCTCGAACAAAAACCGGCCCCGGTTTTCGCGGGAACCGCCGTACTCGTCGGTGCGGGTATTGGAGCAGCGGGAAAAGAACTGGTGGAACAGATAGCCGTTGGAGGAATGAATCTCGATCCCGTCAAAACCGGCCGCCACGGCGTTGCGAGCGGCGCGGCGGAAATCGGCGACGATCCCGGCGATTTCTTCCCGGCTCAGCGCGCGGGGCGTGACGGTCGGCTTCAAGCCTTCACCGGAAAACATCCGCCAGTCCGGGTTGATCGCCGAGGGCGCGACCGGCAACTCGCCGCAGTGGAAGTCCGGCAGGGACAGCCGGCCGCAGTGCCAAATCTGGCAAGCGATCAACCCACCGGCCTGATGGACGGCGTCCGTCACCAACCGCCAGCCGGCGACCTGCGCGTCCGACCAGATGCCCGGCGTATAGGGATAGCCGCGCGCCTGGGGCGATACGATGGTACCTTCCGAGATGATCAGCCCCGCGCCGGCGCGTTGCGCGTAATAGCGCGCCATCAACGCGGTCGGCGCCGCCTCCGGATTGTCGGCCCGGCAGCGGGTCAGGGGAGCCATGACGACGCGATTCTTCGGCGACAGCGCCCCCAGCCGGACGGGGGCGAACAGCTTTGATTCCATCGATTGAGACCTCTAAACGGCTTGACTTGAACGGATAACGACCCCGCGCGACCGCGACCGGAGCGCACGGATCACCTGAACGCCTGTTGCTATATCACTGAGCGCAACCGCTCACCCCCCTCCCGGCGGGAATCTTGTCGCGCCGCCGCGCCCCTTCACCTCACGGCGGGGGCGGCGCCAGCACCTCGCGTCCACCGTTGGACTGCAAGGGACCGACCACCCCGGCCGCTTCCATTTCCTCGACCAAGCGCGCCGCCCGGTTGTAGCCGATCCGCAGTCGGCGCTGCACGCCGGACACCGAAGCCCGCCGCGATTCGGTCACGATGCGCACCGCCTCGTCGTACAGGGGATCGCTTTCCCCGCTGCGGGCGCCGTTTTCGCCATCTTCGCCCATCTCGCTCTCCTCGCGCGGCTCGACCAGCACGTCGTCGATATAGTCCGGGGCGCCGGTTTGCCGCAAAAACTCCACGACCCGATTGACTTCCTGATCGTCCACGAACGCGCCGTGCACCCGCTGGGGCAAGCCGGTTCCCGGCGGCAGGTACAGCATGTCGCCGTGGCCCAGCAGTTGCTCCGCGCCCATCTGATCGAGGATGGTGCGGGAATCGACTTTCGAGGACACCTGGAACGCCACCCGAGTGGGAATGTTGGCCTTGATCAAGCCGGTGATCACGTCCACCGACGGCCGCTGCGTCGCCAGAATCAGGTGGATGCCGGCGGCGCGCGCCTTCTGCGCCAAGCGCGCGATCAGCTCCTCCACCTTCTTGCCGACGATCATCATCATGTCGGCCAGCTCGTCGATGACCACCACGATGAACGGCAGCGGCCGCAACACCGGACTCGCGCCCGGAACCGCGCCGTCCGGCTTCCAGAACGGATCGGCCAAGCCCTCGCCCTCCTCCAGCGCATCCAGCACCTTGCGGTTGAAGCCGGCGATATTGCGCACCTTCAACGCCGCCATCAACCGATAGCGGCGCTCCATCTCCCCCACGCACCAGCGCAGCGCGTTGGCCGCCTCCTTCATGTCGGTCACCACCGGCGTCAGCAGATGCGGGATGTCCTCGTACATCGACAGCTCCAGCATCTTCGGGTCCACCAGGATCAGCCGGACCTCGGCGGGCGGCGCTTTGTACAACAGGCTGAGCAGCATGGCGTTGATGGCCACCGACTTGCCGGAGCCGGTGGTGCCGGCCACCAGCAGATGGGGCATTTTCCCCAGATTGGCCACCACCGGATTGCCGCCGATGTCCATGCCCATCGCCAGGGTCAGCGGCGCGGCAGACTGCACGTAAACCGGCGCCTCCAGCACCTCGCGCAGATAGACGGTTTCGCGATGCCGGTTGGGAATTTCCAAGCCGATCACCGACTTGCCGGGAATCACCTCCACCACGCGCACGCTGATCACCGAGAGGCCGCGCGCCAGATCCTTGGCCAGATTGCTGATCTGGCTCACCTTCACTCCCGGCGCCGGATCGACCTCGAAGCGGGTGATCACCGGCCCCGGCTCCACCGCCACCACCCGGGCGTCGATCCCGAAGCTCTTGAGCAAGACTTCCACTTGCCGGGACATCTCTTCCAGCGTTTCGGCGGAATAACCGGCGGTGCGGAGCGGCGGCCGGTCGAGCAAGTCCAGCGAAGGCAGAGGGTCGGATTCGGGTAATTCCGGCGTTGCCGAACGCCGCGCCATGCCGGCAACCGGCGCCGTCACGGTGGCGGGCCGCGCTTTCGGGGGCGTCGGCAGCCCGTTCGGCCTCACCGAATCGTTCGAGGCTCGCGCCGCATAATCGTTATCGGCGAGCCAAGGCGCCGGGCGCGCGGAAGCGGCCACGGAGGGATTGGTCATCGGCGGTGGCGGCGGCATGGCCGGTGCCGGCCGACCCGTCGGCGCGGCGACCGTAACGGGAAGCAAAGTCAGGTCCGCAAACATTGCCTTCGGCGGCTCGGGAACGGATGTCGGCCGTTCCGGCGTCGGCCCCGCGCCCCCGGGCTGCTCTCCCTCCCGAGACAGGTTCAACACCGGCTCGATCCGGGTCGAGTGCCGGCCGCCGGCAATCGGCACGACCGCCGCGACGCTGGAGATGGGACGTTCCGGCGCCGGTCGGCGTTACGGGCGGTGAACCGCCGGTCTCGACCGGGTCTTCCGGTTCTGCCGGCTCCGCTTTGGCCCGATAAGCGCGCCACCGGGCCAGCGAATCGGCGGCGGCCTCGCGCAGCCATCCAACCGTCACCCGCGACGCCGCGACCCCTCCGCGCAGCGTCGCCGCCAAAAGCGACTTCGCCCGACTCGGGCCTTGATCGGACGGGCTGCCGTCCGGCGTGTCGGCGGCGCCCGCTTCGGGACACGTCTCTCCGGTGTCGGCGACCTTGGGCCGAGCGCGCTTTTTCGGCGCCTCCGCTCGTCCTCCGATCCAGTCAACGGACTTGAGCACCGCGCCGCCCACCCAATCCAGCAGCTTCAACCAGGAAAAACCGGTGACCAAGGTCACGCCGGCGAGCATCAGCGCCGCCATGAAGGCGTTACCCCACCCAAACCCGAACGCGCGGGTCAAAAACGGGCCGACATGCACGCCCACCAGCCCGCCAGCGGAACCCGCGTAGGGCATGGCGCCCGGCGCGGCGTGCAGGTGCAAGGCGGCCAACCCGCAGGCGGTCGTCAAAGCGACGGCGAAGCCCAAAACCCGAAACAGCACGATCTCGGCATCCAGATCGAGCAAGGCGCCGCGCTTGAACAGCCGCCAGCCTCCCAGCAGGAGGCCCAGCGGCAACAAATAGCCGGGATAGCCAAAAAAATACAGGGCGACATCGGCGAACCACGCGCCGGCGATGCCTCCGATATTGTGGATCTTGGCGACGTTCGCGGTATGGGTCCAGGCCGGGTCTTCGGGATGGAAGGTGACCAGGGCGCCGATCAACCCCAGCGCGATGGCTGCCGTCAGCCAGAAACCGATCTCGCGTAGAGTTCCCTTGACAAAGCGGAGGACACCGAGCCGGATCGCGGGCGGCTCGGTCTTGATTCGATGTGCCTGCGGCAAAATTCAGTCCTATTATGCGTGGTGTGATCGGCTGGACACGGCCGCGAACGGCGGTCGGCGGAGAAGGTGAGGCCGGCTATTGTCCCATTCCAAGGCGCTCCGGTGAAGGGCATCCGTCGATTGGCGGACCGAGGACCGCGCGAACGCGGCGAACCGTCGCGCCGATTCGAGCTCCAATGCAACGGGCGGAGCCCGGACCGGACGCCGGCCCCGCGTTCATTCCCTTTTCCTCGCCGCCTGCCGGATCATGCGCACTTATCGCCTCGATACCTTGACCGAACTATCCGCGACCGAGTGGAACGCGCTCGTTCCCGATCGCAACCCGTTTCTCAGCCACGAATTTCTGACCGCCCTGGAACGGCATCGGTGCGTCGGCGACAGCGCGGGCTGGCTGCCGTGGCACGTCGTCTGCCGGGACGATGGCGGACGGCTGCTGGGCGGGGCGCCCCTGTATCTCAAGTTCAACTCTTACGGGGAATTCGTCTTCGACTGGAACTGGGCGGAAGCATACCGGCAACAAGGTCTACCCTACTACCCCAAGCTGGTCGGGGCCATTCCCTACACCCCCGCCACCAGCCGCCGGCTGTTGTTGGCGCCCGATCAGCCCCGGCCCGGAGAAACGGTGTCGGCGATCATCGATTTCGTGCTGGAGGAAAGCCGCCGCCACCAGTTGCCCTCGATTCATTGGCTGTTTCCGACTCCCGACGAACTGGAGCCGCTGCTGGATCGCGGCTTCCTGCATCGGATCGGCTGCCAGTTCCACTGGCAAAACCGGGGCTACCGGGATTTTCAGGATTATTTGGACACTTTCACGGCCAAACCGCGCAAGAACATCAACCGGGAACGCCGGCGGGTAAGAGAGGCCGGGCTGGAACTGCGGTTGCTGCATGGCGGGGAAATCGGCGAGGCGCAGTGGCAAGCGGTTCACGCCTTTTATCGCTCCACCTTTCAACGGCTGGGCGGCATTCCGACGCTCACCTTGCCGTTTTTCCTGGAGATCGCGAACACTTTGGGCGAACGCCTGGTGCTGGTGCTGGCCAGCTTGCGGGGCCGCGAAGTCGCCGCCGCGATCAGTTTTCGCGATGATACCACCCTTTACGGTCGTCATTGGGGTTGCCGGGCCGATTACGACAGCCTGCACTTCGAAGCCTGCTATTATCAGGGCCTCGAATATTGCATCGAGCGGGGACTGCGGCGTTTCGAGCCGGGCGCCCAGGGCGAGCACAAAATTCAGCGGGGCTTTTTACCCACTTTGACTCACTCGGCCCACTGGATCGCCCACCCCGGCTTCCGTCGGGCCATCGCCGATTTTCTGGCTCGGGAAACCCCAGCGGTACGTGAGTACGCCCGTGAATTGCTCCAACATTCGCCCTATCGGGACGAGGTGACGCTCGATGCGCCTGCCGTGGCTGGACCCGCGTGACGACAACCAGCCGTTTCCCCACCCGGATCGCGCCCTGGCCGAACCCGACGGCTTGCTGGCGGCCGGCGGTAGCCTGAACCCGCGCCGGCTGCTGCGGGCGTACCGGCTCGGCATCTTTCCGTGGTACTCGTCCGGCCAGCCCATTTTGTGGTGGTCGCCCGACCCGCGGCTGGTGCTGTTCCCCGAGCGGATCAAGGTCTCGCGCAGCCTGCGCAAGACCTTGCGCAAGGGGCTGTTCGCGGTCACCGCCGACACCGACTTCGCCGCCATCATGGCCGCTTGCGCGGAACCGCGCGGCCTCGCTCCCGGCACCTGGATCACCCCGGAAATGCATCGGGCCTACTGTCGCTTGCATCGTCTCGGTCACGCGCACTCCATCGAAGTCCGGCACCAGGGCAACTTGGCCGGCGGACTGTATGGCGTCGCGGTGGGCCGGGTGTTTTATGGCGAGTCGATGTTCAGCCTCGCGAGCGACGCCTCCAAGGTGGCGCTGGTGCTGCTGGCCGCGCAGTTGAGGCGCTGGGACTTCGCCGTCATCGATTGCCAGGTGCGAACCGACCATCTCCTGCGGATGGGCGCCATCGAAATTCCCCGCGCCTCTTTTCTGGAGATGCTGCACCTCCACTGCCCCCTGCCGGGCCGAGACGGCCCTTGGCGGCTCGATCCCGACCTGCTCGCCGATCTCCTGCCTGGCTCGCCATCATGAGTGACCCCCGGGATTCGCTGTACGATCTGCGGATGTTTCTGACCACCGATTACCCGTGCAGTTATCTGCCGGGCCGACAGGCGCGCAACTTGGTCGCCGATCCGGCCGTCACCGACAGCCGGCTGTACACCCAACTGGCGGAACTGGGATTTCGGCGCAGCGGCGATCACGTCTATCGACCGCATTGCCGGGGTTGCGTCGCATGCCGGTCGCTGCGAATCCCGGTGGAACGGTTTCAGCCCAACCGCTCGCAGCGTCGCATCTGGAACCGGAATCAAGACTTGCAGGTTCGCGTTATCGACGCGGAGTTCAAGAAGGAACATTTCGAGCTGTTCGCCCGCTATCTCGGGGTGCGGCACGCCGGCGGGGGCATGGACCCCGCCAGTCCGGAAAACTACTGGTCGTTCATCACTTCGCGCTGGAGCCCGACCGGGTTGGGCGAATTCCGGCGCGACCAGGAGTTGCTGGCGGTGGCGGTGATGGATCATCTGGAAAATGGTCTGTCGGCGGTTTATACCTTTTTCGAACCTCGGGAAGAATCTCGCGGTCTGGGCACTTTCGCTATCCTGTGGCAGATCGCCGAGGCGCGGCGTTTGGGGCTGCAATGGGTTTATCTTGGCTACTGGATCCATCAAAGCGCAAAAATGGCTTACAAAGCCCGTTTCAAGCCGCACGAAACCTTTATCACCGAGCGTTGGGGCTGGACAAAATCGGGAAGCTAAAAGTAACGGGATCACGATCATGAACAAATTGTTTCGTTATGGTTTTTTGCTCTCTCTGTTGTTGATGGCTTGCATGGCGCGGGCGGCCGCTCCAGACCGGCAAAACGTCGCGACGCAATCTCCACCTTCCGATCCATCCAGCAAGAAAGCGGTGGGTATCATCGCCGGTGGAGTAAATGGCACCTACATCCGTATTGCCGCCGATATGGCGACAGTTCTGGAAACCGATGAACTGCGGGTTCTGGCGATCGTGGGGAAAGGGTCGGTACAAAATATCGACGATCTTTTGTATATAAAAGGAGTCGATATGGCCATCGTTCAATCCGATGTATTGGAATACCTGAAACGTCAAGGAACCTATAAAGATATTGAAAAACGCATCAGCTATATCGCCAAACTATATAACGAGGAGTTTCATCTCATCGCAAGATCTGAAATAGATAACCTCAACGACTTAGCGGGCAAAAAGGTCAATTTCGATGTCAAGGGCAGCGGCACGGCAATTACGGCCACCACCCTGTTCGATACGCTAAAAGTTACCGTGGAACCGACGTATTTTGATCAGACAACCGCCTTGGATAAACTCAAAAGCGGTGAAATTGCCGCCCTCGTCTATGTTGCGGGAAAGCCCGCGCCCTTGTTCGAAAAAATAACGGCCGCCGATAAATTGCACTTCTTGCCAATCGATCACACCCCGGCCCTGCTGGAAACCTATTTGCCCACTTCCCTTAGCCATCAGGATTATCCGATCTTGATCCAGGCAGATCGAGAGGTCAGGACGGTGGCTGTCGGAGCGGTGTTGGCCGCATACAACTGGAAACGATATTTTAATCGATACCAAAAAGTAGCTGATTTTGTCACTCATTTTTTCGATCACTTCAACGATTTTCAGCAATCATCCCATCACCCAAAATGGCGGGAAATCAGTTTATCCGCCGTCATCCCGGGCTGGACACGATTTCCGGCAGCGCAGGAATGGCTTGAAAAAAACCGTTGATTTTTATTGCTCCACAAAGAAAATTTACTATCCCAAATTCTTGGTTTTAATACATCACCCGCACGAGGGTCAGATCAGCCATTCACTGCTTCAACCTCACAAGAAATTCGCTGGCTTCAGCGTAGCCGGCTTTTTCCGCTTTCATATACCACTCCGCCGCTTTATCTGGCTCTGCAGGAAATCCCTTAATTCCCAATCTCTTCAGCTCAATCGGATCGTAGGTTTTACCAACTGCAAACATGGCGGCCGGAAACCGGCTTTTTACCGCTTCCAAGTAAAATAGACGGGCGGAAGCAATATCACCGCGTTCCATATAAGCATCGCCGCTGGTCATATAAGAAGAGACCCGCGACGCTTCGGGCTCGGCCTCTATGGAATTCTCTGTGGAAACCGATTTAGCAGCCGGTGTTTTTTCGTTTTCCGCAACAGGAGTGGCAACAGGAGCGGCAGTTTCGGTAGCGGGTTTGGAAACCGCCGCGACTTCCGAGTCAACCCTCGGTACAGACGTTACGACACTCGCCGTCAGTTCGGTCGATGATCTCGGCCCCACGGCAAGCGATGGAGGCATTGATGCGGATATCGCAGGATCACGTTGCAGCGCCAGGGCATAGCCAGCCGGCAATCTTGGCTCGATGAGAGGCGATAGAGATATTGCAGGGAAAGGCGTGGCAGGTTCGGCCCAAAAAACCGATACCGCTTTATCTGCCTTAAACCTTTCCGCGCTTGGCGACGAGGATAACCTTGCGGAATTTGCCGACGACCCTAGAATTGCCGCCTGATTCGATTCGGATTTAACAGGACGATCACCGTTCGGCTCGGGAACCGAGATCGGTTGCGCTGAAGCGCTTGCTTGGCCGTGCGACGACTGACTGACACCATCCGGTAGGGTGGCAGATACCGGCTCTGCGCTAAGATGAAATAGATAAACACCTCCAACTCCACCCAACAATCCCGCCAATATTGCAATAATAACGAAAAAAACCAATTGAAAATTTTGCGATTGAAAAAATCTCTCAGGGTTTTTTCGATATCTCAAGTAGTCCCAGGGCGCGGTGGTGATCGCATTGACCGGGTATTCGTCTTCAGATGCCGATTGACCCAAATCGCTTCTCGTCACTTCGATACTGTTGTGCTCCGGTCGAACAGCCGATCCTTCCAAACGAGCAAGCTGATTTGCTTTATTCGAAAATGAAACGGCCGTTACCGGACAGCCAGAGAGATTTTGGAACACGGATTCATTGACGGTTTGGTCGAGATCGGCTTCAGGCTCTTCATTCAAAAATCTATCGTTCAATATATCAGCAGTTTTATCGTCAAGACGCTCAACATTAATCACGGGTTCCAGAGACGAATTTTGCCAAGACTCATCGTTAAACTGAGTCTCATTTTGCAAGTCAATGTTATCCAATGCATTAGTAGTGATAAGGTCTGCAATATTCCCTTTTTCTTGCAGCATGAGTTCGCTTGCCGCTTCATCGATGGCAGCAATTGAAGCAGAATCTTCCTGGCCGAGCCTTGCGATAAACAATGCGCGCTCGCAAAGTACGTTTATCAGTCGAGGAATACCTCCGGTGTAGCGCGTGATTTGTTGGATCGCCAGCGGGGAAAAACCGGAACCCACATTTGAGGAATTGATATTATTTATTGTTCTTGACATATAAGTCGCAACATCTGAAACGGTCAGAGGTTCCAGTCGAACTCGCGAATTCTTCGCCGCGACATGAGGGGTAACTCCTAATCGCTCCAGAACTTCCTCCAACATTGGGGTGCCGCTGAGTACGATGCGTGGCGTGTGACCGTCTGGAAGTTTTAAATCTAATAATTGGATAAAATCACGCAATACATCTTGCCCTAAAGAGTGCGCATCATCGATCAGAAAAGTTACTTTTATTCCCTGATGGGCGCTACCAATGATAAATTCCTTTAATGCCAAAATCTTGTTTGCAAGCTGGTTATCGGTGGTCTCTATTCCTAATTTGTCACAAATCACTGCAATCAAATTTTCATAATCTAAGTTAGTTGAATAACAAAAAACAAATTTAATATTTTCTGGTATTTCCCTTTCCAGTTTGCGCAATAAACAAGTCTTGCCGATCCCGGCTTGGCCGGTCAATAAAAAAAGACCACCATCCCGCCGAATACCATTGAAAAGCTGAATATAAGCGTTCAAATAAGCGTGATTTAAAAAAAAGAATTTTGCTTGGCTGTTGCTGAGCATAGTGCCTTGGCCTGTTTCAGTCTCTGATATTTGTTTGATTATCGGTATTTTTCAGCGCAGTTTATACCACGAAAATCTCGGGACCATAACGCCCGATGGCCGAATAACCATCCAGATAGTCAAGATAGGGCCGGCTCCTGCCGCCGCCTGAACGCGGCGTAGTACAGCACGGGAATGAACACCAGCGTCAGCAGGGTCGATACCAGAATCCCGAAGATCAGCGACACCGCCAAGCCCCGAAAAATCGGATCGTCCAGAATGAACAGCGCGCCGAGCATGGCCGCCAAGGCGGTGAGGATGATCGGTTTGGCGCGCACCGCGCTGGAGCGGATCACCGCTTCCTGAAACGGCACGCCGTTAGCGGCTTCCAGGTTGATGAAATCCACCAGCAGGATCGAATTGCGGACGATAATCCCCGCCAGCGCGATCATGCCGATCATGGATGTGGCGGTGAATTGGGCGTTCAACAAGGCATGGCCCGGCATCACGCCGATGAGGGTCAGCGGAATCGGCGCCATGATGATCAGCGGCGCCAAATAGGAGCGAAACTGCGCCACCACCAACAGGTAGATCAGGACCATGCCCACCCCGTAGGCGATGCCCATGTCGCGGAAGGTTTCATAGGTGATCTGCCACTCGCCATCCCATTTCAGGCTATAGCCGTAGGGCTCGGGCGGCTGGCGGACGAAAAACTGTTCCAGCTTGCCGCCGCCGATGGGTTTATCGCGCAAGCTCTCGAAAATTTCAAACATGCCGTACAGGGGGCTGTCCAATTTTCCCGCCATGTCGCCGAACACGAACACCACGGGCAACAAGTCCTTGTGATAAATGGCGTTCTCCCGCTGGGTTTTCTCGACATCGACGATCTCCGACAGCGGCACCAGTTGGCCGTTCTGACCTCGGGTCTTCAGCGCCAACACGCTGTTGGCGGCGGACTTGTCGGCCGTCGGCAATTCCAGACGCAGCGGGATCGGATACTTGGCGGTGCTGGAATGCAGATAGCTGACATCTTCGCCGCGCAGGGCGGTGTTGATGTCGGCGGCGACCGTTTGCTGCGACACCCCGAGCAACGCGGCCTTCGCCCGGTCCACATGCGCGATCAGCCGCGCGGACGGCGCCTCGACCGTATCGTCCACATCCACGATGTCCGGGGTGGCCTCGAACACCGCTCCCACCTGTCGGGCGGCCTCGATCTGACCGGGATAGTCCAAACCGTAAACCTCCGCCACCAACGGGGCCATCACCGGCGGTCCGGGCGGGACTTCGACCACTTTGATGTTGGCGCCGTAGCGTTTGCCGATTTCCCGTAACGGGTCGCGCACCGCCAGGGCGATTTCGTGGCTCTTGCGGTGGCGGTGCTTCTTGTCCAGCAGATTGACCTGGATATCGCCGACGTTGGCCCCGACCCGCAGGTAATACTGCCGCACCAAGCCATTGAAGTTGATCGGCGCGGCGGTGCCGGCATAAACCTGATAATCGGTGACTTCCTCGACCGTGGCCAGATGGCGGCCCAACTCGCCCAGCACCCGCGCGGTCTGCTCCAGCGTCGTCCCTTCCGGCATATCCACGATCACCTGGAATTCCGACTTGTTGTCGAACGGCAGCATCTTCAGCACGACAAGCTGGAAATAGGCGAGACTGACCGAACCGCCGATCAGCAGCAATACGCCGATCCCCAGCAGCCAGCGTAAAGGCCGGCCCTGGCACCCGCGCAGGAAGGGACCGACTGACTCGACGGAACAGCCGGTGGGCCAAATCCTCTCCTTCGCGCCGCGACTCTCCGCCGCGCGCTCCTCGCCCTCCGGGAGAGGGGCCGGGGGTGAGGGCACGCCGCTCCCCTCGCCCTCCGAGCTGTGGGGCGGGAGCAAGCGCGCGCCGTTCCCCTCGCCCTCCGGGAGAGGGGCCGGGGGTGAGGGCGCATGTTTTTCCACCACCCGCCGCAGCACCTTGTAAGTCAGCCACGGCGTGAACACGAACGCCACCGCCAGCGAAATCAGCATCCCCATGCTGGAGTTGATCGGAATCGGACTCATGTACGGCCCCATCAACCCGGAGACGAACGCCATCGGCAGCAACGCGGCGATGACCGTGAAAGTCGCCAGGATGGTGGGACCGCCCACCTCGTCCACCGCCAGCGGGATCGCTTCGAGAAGAGTCCGACCCCCCAAATGAAGGTGCCGGTGAATGTTCTCCACCACCACGATCGCGTCGTCCACCAGAATGCCGATGGAAAAAATCAGCGCGAACAGGGAGACCCGGTTCAGCGTGAAACCCCAGGCCCAGGAGGCGAACAAGGTGATGGTCAGAGTCAAAATCACCGCCGCGCCGACGATGAGCGCCTCGCGCCAGCCCAGCGCCAGCAACACCAGCGCGATGACCAGGGAGGTGGCAAAAATCAGCTTGACGATCAAGGTCATCGCCTTGTCGTTGGCAGTGACGCCATAGTTGCGGGTGACGGTGACGTTGACCCCTTCGGGAATGAAAGTGCCCTTGAGCTGTCCGACGCGCTCGATCACCTGGTCGGCGATGGCCACCGCGTTCTCGCCGGGTTTCTTGGCGATCGCCAGCGTCACGGCGGGAAATTCGCCCTCGACCTCGATGCCGCTGGCTTTCGCCGCCGGCCCGGTACCCAGCCAGACGTAACGCTCCGCTTGACCGGGACCCGGCTTGATTTCGGCGACATCGGCCAGAGAAACCGGCGTACCCTGGTGCAGGCCCACCACCAAACCGCCGATATCCGCCGCGTCCGTCAGGAAGCTGCCGGCCTGCACCGGAATTTCGCGGTTGGCGCCGACCAGCGCGCCCGCGTCGGCCGAAGCGTTGGCGGCTTGCAGCGAGCCGCGCAAATCGGCCAGCGACAATCCGTAGCCGGACAGCTTGGCCGGATCGAACAGCACCCGCACCACCCGGTCCGGGGCACCGACGGTGTACAGATCGCGGGTACCGGGTATCCGTTTCAGCTCGGTTTCCAGCGTGTGGGCCACTCGCGCCAAATCGTCGGCGCCGCGCTGCGGGTCCTCGGTCCACAGCGTCAGCCCGACGATGGGCACATCGTCGATCCCCTTGGGCTTGACGATGGGTTGGCCGACCCCGAGATTCGGCGGTAGCCAGTCGGCGTTGGAATAGAGCTTGTTGTAAAGCCGGACGATGGCGTCGGTGCGGGGCTGGCCGACCAGAAATTGGACGGTCAGCACCGCCATGCCGGGCCGCGAAACCGAGTAGACGTGCTCCACCCCTTCGATTTCCGCCAGCATTTGCTCGGCGGGACCGCCGACCAGCCGCTCGACCTCCCGCGCGGTCGCGCCGGGGAAGGGAATGAAGACGTTGGCGAAGGTGACGTTGATCTGCGGCTCTTCCTCGCGGGGGGTGATCAATACCGCGAACACCCCCAGCAACAGACCCACCAGCGCCAGCAGCGGCGTGATCTCGCTTTGCAGAAATTTTCGGGCGATGGTTCCGGACAGCCCGAGGCGTGGTTCGATGGCGCCGCTCATCTCACTTCCCCGCCGACCGTTGCTGCTGATCCTTGAGATAGACGCCGGCCTTGATCGGGTCCAGGGCGACTCGCTCGCCCGATTCCAGGCCCGCCAGGATTTCGACGACCTCGCCCTCGGTCCGGCCCGGCCGCACTTGCCGCAAACTCACCTTGGCGTCCTTCACCACATAGACGCCATCGACCTCGCCACGCTGGACCAGCGCGGGTCGCGGCACCACCAGCCTATTGTCCTCACCCGCCCGGACGGCAACTTTGACGAACATGCCGGGGTAGAGACCCTGGGTTTTCTTGGGCAGGTAGGCGCGAACCTTAAAGACGTTGCTCTGGGGATCGGCGTAGGGGAAGAACGTCAACCTCTCGGCGGGGATGCCGGTCCCGCCGTTCGGCGGAAATACCCTGGCCTGCTTGTATTGGCGCACCGGCACGATCAGCCGTTGCGGCACGCTGACCACCACCCGCAGCTCGTCGAGCGAGAACCCGGTCATCAACGGCTTGCCGGGCTGGACGGTTTCGCCGAGCTGGACGTGACGTTGCAACACGATACCGCCATAGGGTGCGTTGACGGTGGTGTAGCCCAGCGATTCCTTGGCTTGGGCGACGCCGGCTTGAGCGGCTTCCAGCCGGGCCTTGGCGGCATCGAACGCGGCGGTGGCGGTATCCATCTGCGCCCTGGAAACCATCTGCTTTTCGTAAACGCCGCGAATGCGGTTGTATTCGGCCTGGGCTTCCAGGTGGCGGGCCTGAGCTTCGCGCAGGTTGGCCTGAGCCTGATCGAGCCCGGCGCGCTGCTCGATGTTGCGCAGGCGGATGATCGGCGCTCCCTGGGGAACGAAGTCGTTGACGTCCACCATGATCTCCTCGACCCGGCCGGCGGTCTGGGCGGAGACGGTGCTCTGGTTCACCGCCTCGACCACGCCATCGAGCACTTGCTCGACCGGCAGCGTTTGCAGCCTCGCCTCGGCCGCCGGAAACGGGAGTTCGGCGGCGACGATCGATCCCGGCGCGGCGAGCAACAGGCCCCACAGCAGCAACAGCGAACGGGTTGGCACGGGCATGGCGACATCCTCCCAAACGAGCGATATGCTTTAAATATTAGCATAATCTAATATTAAAAATAACAACGAAAAGGAGGTTAATAAAGAAGGGCTTGGAAAAGAAAAGGAACAGATACCGGACGCCGCCGCGAGCGCGCGAGCGCCGTCAATCCGGCAGCAGGAGCGGAACCAGCAGCACGGCGGTTTCGGCCAATTCGCAGGCGGCGCCCAGAGTATCGCCGGTGATGCCGCCGAGCCGGTGCAGCAAGGCTTGGCGCAGCCCGAAAAAACCGAGGCCCAGCACGCCCAGCAGCGCCCCGCCCCGCCAGTCGAGAGCGGC
The DNA here is from genome assembly GCA_037045685.1 of Candidatus Competibacter sp. Lineage (GTDB taxonomy): Bacteria > Pseudomonadota > Gammaproteobacteria > Competibacterales > Competibacteraceae > Competibacter_A. The sequence continues at coordinate 82,289 of JBAOII010000005.1, read as the reverse complement.
GACGGTAACGGTGGAGATGAGCAGCACCATCAAGCCGCAACTCAAGCGCGGCAGAAAACGGGCATAGGGAGCCCCCAAGCCCTCGGGCCGCACGTAAGGGGTGGTGATCAACAGCAGGACCACCAGCGCGCGACCCAATACCGGCGCCAACAACAGCAAGATGCGGGCATCGCCGACCAGCAAGGTTTCCATTGCGGCAAACTTGTTGAGCAGGACCAGCGCGATCACGACGATGGCGATCGGGCCGCTGCGCGGGTCCTTCATGATCGCCAGGGTCCGGTCCCGGTCGCCCTGGCCGCCGATCCAGGCATCGGCGGTGTCGGCCAGCCCGTCCAGATGCAACCCGCCCGTCAACAAGACCCAAACCGCCAGGATCAACCCCGCCAGCACGCTCGGTTCGACCAGCCAGAAGACCGTGTGCAGTCCGGCCAGCACCGCGCCGATCAGGAAACCGACCACCGGAAAAAACAGCACCGAAAGCCCCATTTCCTGAGGGCGCGGCGGCGAACCCGGCAAAGGGATCGGCAGCCGGGTGAGCAATTGCAGCGCCAGGGCGAAGGCGCGAATCATGCCAGGCGACCGTTGTGGAACACCAGATGGGGTTCCGCATCGGGATCGCGGTGCCGGCGAATCCGGCTGACCGCCGCGAACGGGACCTCGATCCGCCAAATGCGCCGCACCGGTATCTCCAGCAATTGCCGCAGCACCATGCGAATGACGCCGCCGTGGGCGACCAGCAACAGGTGGCGGCCCCGATGACGCTCCAGCAAGGCATCCCAGGCTTGGCCGACCCGTCGGTCGAACTCGGCGACGGGTTCACCTCTTGGAATCGGATACGCGACCGGATCGCGCCAGAACCGCGCCAGCATCACCGGATCGGTGGCGTTGACCTCGGCGACGCTCCGCCCTTCCCATATCCCGAAGCTCAGCTCGACGAACTCCGGCACGACCTCCAGCGGCCGGTCCAGCCGCTCGGCCAGTTGCCGGGCAAAATCCGCGCAACGGATCAGGGGCGAGCTGACGATCAGTTGCCAGTCGCGGTAGTCGCCCACCGCCGCTCGCATCTGTTCCCAGCCCCGCGCGCTGAGGGGATCGTCCACCGCTCCCCGGAATTTTTGGCCGCCTTCCGGCTCGCCGTGCCGCAGCAAATCCACCGTGGTGAAGTCGCTCATGCCCGGGAAACCCCCGCTTCGGCGAAAGTCGCCATCCGGGAATGCAGGGCGGCGGCGGCGCGCAGAATCGGCACGGCCACCGCCGCGCCACTGCCTTCGCCCAGGCGCATGTCCAGCGCGAGCAGCGGTTCGGCACCCAAGGCATCCAGCAATTGGCGATGGCCGGGTTCGGCCGAGCGGTGGGCGTAAAACAGCCAAGCGGCCAGTTCCGGCCGCAACCGCACCGCCGCCAGCGCGGCGACGGTGGTGATGAAGCCATCCACCAGCACCGGCAAGCCGAGTTGGCCGCAGCGCAGATAGGCTCCCGCCAGCGCGGCGATTTCGAAGCCGCCCAGCCGCTGAAGCGCATCGAGCGGCCGGTCGCTGCGATGGCGGGCCAGCGCCCGTTCGATCACTTGCGCCTTGCGGCCGACGCCCGCCGCATCCAGGCCGGTGCCGGGACCGGCCAGCCGCGCGGCGGGCAGATTCAGCAAAGCGCAGGCGACGGCGGTGGCGCTGGTGGTGTTGCCGATGCCCATTTCGCCGCCGACGAACAAATGGGCGCCGCCGATCGCGGCCCGCTCGGCGGCGTGATGGCCGGCGGCCAGCGCGTCGTGCAACTGCGCGACGGTCATGGCCGGCTCGTGGACGAAGTTGGCGGTGCCGGGTCCCACCCGAGCATCCAGCACGCCGGACAGCTCTTCCAGCGCTTGCACGGTGCCGACGTTGACCACTTCGAGTCGCGCCTTCCATTCCTCGGCCAAGACGCTGATGGCCGCGCCGCCGCGCGCAAAATTGCGGACCATCTCGGCGGTGACCACTTGCGGAAAAGCGGAAACGCCCTCGGCCGTGACCCCGTGATCGCCGGCGAACACGGTGATCCAGACATTCTCCACTCGCGGCCGCTGCGTCCCCTGCATGGCCGCCAGGGCGATGCCGAGCGCTTCCAGGCGACCCAGCGAACCGGGCGGTTTGGTCAGTTGCGACTGTCGCTCGCGGGCGGCGGCCAGCGCGGCGAGGTCGGGACCGGGGATGGGATCTTCGTACCAGCGATAGCTCATGCGGGACAATCCTTGAGAGTGAGGGGGAGGCCGGCGATGACGAAGCTGACCCGATCGCAACGACCGGCGACCGACTGATGCAATCGGCCGGCCTCGTCGCGAAATCGCCGGGCCAGCGGGTTGGCGGGGACGATGCCCTGCCCCACTTCGTTGCTGACCAGCAAAACCTGGCCGGGCAAGGCGGGGAGAATATCGAGCAGATTTCGGGTTTCGGAATTCAGTCGCTCATCTCCGGCGGCCAGCAGGTTGCTGAGCCAAAGCGTGAGACAATCGATCAGCAGGCAGCGATCCGGGGTGGCGTGGGCTTTCAGGGCGTCGGCCAGCGCCAGCGGCTCTTCCACCAGCCCCCAATCGGCGGGGCGCTCGGCGCGATGGCGGGCGATGCGCTCGGCCATCTCGGCGTCGCCGACCTGGGCGGTGGCGAAATAGATCACGCTCAGACCGCTTTCAAGCGCCCGTCGCTGGGCGAAAGCGCTCTTGCCCGAACGGGTGCCACCGAGAATAAATTCTTTCATGTCAAATAGTTATAATTGTTGTCATCGCAAGCGACCGCCAGGGTGGCCTATTATCGTCGATTTCGGGCAATTGCCAAACGCGGCCGGCAACGCATCTTCGTCGACCGGCAACCGTCGATAGCGGCGACGGCGCCGATCAACACGTTCGCGGCAAGCGGGACTCAAAATTACGGTATTAATATGAGCGACACCTTCACCGATCACTTCGCCTCCGTCGCTGCCGATTACGCCGGTTTTCGCCCCACCTACCCGGCCGCGCTATTCGCGTGGCTGGCGGAACAGCGCGGCCGGCCACGACCTCGCCTGGGACTGCGCGACCGGCAGCGGGCAGGCATCGCGCGATCTGGCGCCCCATTTCGAGCGGATCATCGCTACCGACGCCAGCTCGGCGCAGATCGCCGCCGCCGCGCCATATCCCGGCGTCGAATATCGAGTTGCTCCGGCGGAAGCTTCTGGCCTCCCGGATACGGCCGTCGATCTCATCACGGTCGCTCAGGCCCTGCACTGGTTCGACCTCGACCGCTTTTACACCGAAGCGCGGCGGGTCCTGAAATCGGGCGGGATATTGGCGGCTTGGTGCTATGGCGCGCTGACGGTTGAAGGCGAGGAAGTGAACGTGCGGGCGGAAGCGTTTTACCGGAATACCGTCGGCGCCTATTGGCCGCCGGAACGCCGGTTGGTGGAAAGCGGCTATCGGACCCTGCCTTTCCCGTTCGCCGAAATTCCCGCGCCCATCTTCGACATGGAAGCGAGCTGGACCTTGCCGGAATTGCTCGGCTACTTTCGTAGCTGGTCGGCGACCGCCCGCTTTATCGCCGAACAAGGACGCGATCCGGTGGCGGCATTGGCCTTGGAGATGGAACCGCTTTGGACTCCACCGCACCAGCGCAGGCGAGTCTCGTGGCCTCTGGCGATGCGGGTCGGCAAAGCGTAGCCCCACCAAAACTTCGTCCGCCCATCCGACGGCCGCTCCGAGCACGGCAAAGATCGGCAACTCGACCCATCATCGATCGACGGGACGACGAAAGAAAACCGGACTCCACACCGCGCCGAAGCGGCATGGGCCGGTCCCACTCCTGTTTCGCCGCGCCGCTCGGCGTTGCGCGGCCGGGGCTTTCCCCCTAGAATGTTCGGTCCTTGCGGCTCGTCCGGGCCGCGACTCCTTGTCTCACCGCGCTGCGGGAGGCTGTTTTTCATCCGTAAGGAGCTTTGATGCGACATTATGAAATCGTGTTCCTGGTCCATCCCGACCAGAGCGAGCAGGTCCCGGCGATGATCGAGCGCTATCGCGCGATGATCCAGGAAGACGGCGGACAAATCCACCGCCTGGAGGATTGGGGCCGCCGGCAACTCGCTTACCCGATCAACAAGATCCACAAGGCGCACTACGTGCTGATGAACGTCGAGTGCGGCCTGACGGTGCTCCAGGAAATGCAGAGCGCGTTTCGCTTCAACGATGCCGTCATCCGCAATCTGGTCATTCAGCGCGACGGTCCCGAAACCGAGCCCTCGCCCCTGATCAAGTCCCGCGACGAACGCGAAAGCCACGGAGATCGCGACGGTCAAGGGGAACGGGAAGGGCGGTCCGACCGCGACGACATCGACGACGACGTCGATGCCGACGACGAGGCCGCTTGAACCGGCTCCCGTCGAGCTGTCATGCCCGCCGACAATTGCCTGACCCTCGCCGGTCAAGTGATCGGCGCCTGCGAAACCCGCACCTCGCCGGCCGGGATCGCCATCGCCCGCTTCCTGCTGGACCACCGCTCCGACCAAGTCGAAGCCGGCATTCCCCGCGAGGTGCGCTGCCGGATAGCGGTCATGGCCTGTGGAGAACCCTTGGTCGAGACCGCCCGCCGCCTGTCGGCGGGGAACCGGATCAGGGTGCGAGGCTTCGTCGGCCGGGCCAATCACCGCGAAGGCGACCCTCGACTGGTGTTGCACGCCAACCGCATCGATATCGTCGAAACCGAACGATCCAACCCAATTTAAGGATTCACCCTCATGTCGCGTTTTTTCCGTCGCAAAAAATTCTGCCGATTCACCGCCGAAGGCGTCAAGGAAATCGATTACAAAGACATCGCGGTGCTGAAAAACTACATCACCGAAACCGGTAAAATCGTGCCGAGCCGGATCACCGGCACCAAATCCCGCTACCAGCGCCAGCTGTCGGTGGCGATCAAGCGCGCCCGGTTCCTGGCGCTGCTGCCCTACTGCGACCGGCATTGAGCCCTCGGCCGGGCTAACGCCGACCCGTCGCCGGAATCGCTCGCGATGCGGTCGCTTGCCGCCTTCGTCATGCGGGGCCGATCGGCGGCGGCGCTGGTCGCCGCGACCGCGGCGGTTTTGTTCTGGCTGTTCCCGCCGTTTCTGATCGTCGCCACGGCGGTCGTGGCCCTGGTCACCCTGCGCCGAGGTGCGGCCGAAGGCGCGTCGATCGCTCTCTTGGCCGGGCTCGCCGCCGCCGGATTGACTTGGCTGACGCTCGGCGAACCGTGGCCGATGCTGCGGGTCCTGGCGCTCTGCTGGCTTCCGCTGTGGCTGTTGGCGCTGGTGCTGCGCGCCACCGTTTCGCTCGCGCGCAGCTTGCAGGTGGCGGCCCTGCTGGGGTTGCTGGGCGTGGCCGGCTTCTACCTGGCTCTGGGCGATCCGGCGGTTTGGTGGGGCGCCCTGCTGGTGAAATTGCGGCAAGAATTGGCGGCGGTCACCGCCTTGGGGCAGGCGGCGGACCGGGCCGCGCTGGATCAACTGCTGGCGCTGTTCGAGGGCTGGGCGCCGTATCTGCCGGGCCAGGTGGTGGGCGCGACCCTGTTGCTGGTGGTGTTGGCCTTGCTGCTGGGCCGCTGGTGGCAGGCGTCGCTGTTCAATCCCGGCGGCTTTCGCCCCGAGTTTCAGGAGCTGCGTCTGGGCCGGCCCCTGGCGGCCTTGACCCTGGCCCTGTTCGGCGGGGCGATGCTGTCCGGCTGGCCGCCGCTGACCAATGCCGCGCTGGTCCTGGGAACGCTCTACACCGTGCAGGGCATCGCCCTGATTCACGCGGCGCTGTTCAAGCTGCAACTGTCGCCCGCTTGGCTGCTGTTGTTTTACCTGCTGCTGATACCGCTGCTCTCGCAGGTGGTCATGGCCTTGGGCGTCGCCGATGCCTGGGCCGACATCCGAAACCGGATCCGACCGCGACCGGGCAAACGTTGAACGAGCGTTCCTTTTCACTGATGCATCGAAGTCTTCGGAGTTGACTGATGGAAATCATTCTGCTGGAAAAAGTGGCCAACCTGGGCGCGCTGGGCGACCGGGTCAAGGTCAAGTCGGGCTATGCCCGCAACTTCCTGATCCCCAAGGGCAAGGCCACCGAAGCCACCGCCACCAACCTGGCCCGGTTCGAGGCTCGCCGCGCCGAGCTGGAGCGCATCGCGGCCGAGGCGCTGGCCAAGGCCAAAACCCGCGCCGCGCAACTGACCGAGCTGATCGTCACCCTGTCGGTGAAGACCGGCAGCGAAGGCCGGCTGTTCGGCTCGGTGGGCGCCGCCGACATCGCCAACGCCGTATCCGCCGCCGGCATCGAGCTGCAAAAGCACGAAGTGCGGCTGCCGGCGGGTCCGATCCGCCAGATCGGCGAGTACGATGTGGATTTGCACATGCACAGCGAGGTCAAGACCCAAATCCGGGTCAACATCATCGCCGAAGCCTGATCGTCAGGCGGACCACGCGCGGCGGGGTTTGGACTAAACTAGATCCATTCCCCGCGCGGGTACGATCCGACGGCCTCCCGTCGTCGGACATCCTGCCCCACCCCCGCCGGGGAGCTTCGAGGCCGTACCGCCGGATCAGCGCGGCGGACGGCGGATCGCCGGTTTCATCCCGAGAGTTCCGTCATGCAGCCCGTCACCCCGTTTCCCCATCGAAAGGATGCCGCCGCGGAAGCGCTGCGGGTGCCGCCGCATTCGCTCGAAGCCGAGCAGGCGGTGTTGGGCGGCCTGATGCTGGACAATTCGACCTGGGATCAGATCGCCGACCGCCTGGACGAAAGCGATTTTTATCGCAACGATCACCGCCTGATCTTCCGCGCCATCCGCCGCCTGTCCGAGAACGGCAAGCCCTTCGACCTGCTGACCCTGGCCGAGTGGCTGGAAGACAACAACCAGTTGGAGGACGCGGGCGGATTCGCCTATCTGGGTGTCTTGGCGCGGGACACGCCCAGCGCCGCCAACGTCCGCGCCTACGGCGACATCGTCCGCGAGCGGGCGATCCGCCGCGACCTGATCCGAACCGCCACCGAAATCGCGGACAGCGCCTACGATCCCAGGGGCCGCGACACCAAGCAACTGGTGGACGACGCCGAGAGGCGGGTGTTCGCCATCGCGGAACACGGGGCGCGCGCCCAGCAGGGTTTCACCGGCATCAAGGATTTGCTGACGCGCACGGTGGAGCGGATCGATATTCTGTTCCAGCACAACAACCCCATCACCGGCATTCCCACCGGCTGGCCGGACTTCGACGAAAAAACCGCCGGCCTGCAACGCGGCGATCTGATCGTGATCGCCGGCCGGCCCTCGATGGGCAAGACGGCTTTCGCCATGAACATCGCCGAGTTCGCGGCCATCCAAGCCAAATGCCCGGTGGCGGTGTTCAGCATGGAAATGCCGGGCGAGAGCCTGATCATGCGCCTGATCTCCTCGCTGGGGCGGATCGATCAGCACAGGGTGCGCACCGGCCGGCTGGAGGAAGAGGACTGGCCGCGCGTCACCTCGGCGGTCACCATGCTGTCGGAGGCGCGGCTGTTCATCGACGACAGCTCCAACCTGAGCCCGAACGAACTCCGGGCGCGGGCGCGACGCCTGTACCGCCAGGAGGGGCAGTTGGGGCTGATCGTGGTGGATTATCTCCAGTTGATGCAGGTGCCGGGCACCAACGAGAACCGGGCGACCGAGGTATCGGAAATCTCCCGCTCGCTCAAGGCGCTGGCCAAGGAATTGTCGGTGCCGATCCTGGCGTTGTCCCAGCTCAACCGCACCCTGGAACAGCGCGGCGACAAGCGGCCGATCATGTCGGATCTGCGCGAGTCGGGCGCCATCGAACAGGACGCGGATCTGATTTGCTTCATTTACCGCGACGAGGTTTACAATCCCGACAGCCCCGACAAGGGCGTCGCCGAAATCATCATCGGCAAACAGCGCAACGGCCCGATCGGGACCACCCGCCTCACGTTTCTGGGGCAGTACACCCGTTTTGAAAGTTACGCTTCCGAATCCTACTCCTCGGGTTCCAGTCATGAGTCGAGCAACCAAGGTACGTCTCGATCTGGGGGCGCTGGTCCACAATCTGCGGCGGGTAAGGGAAGCCGCCCCGCACCGGCGGGTGGCGGCCGCCACTAAGGCCGAGGGCTACGGCCACGGTCTGATCCGGGTCGCCCGAACTCTCGACGCCGACGCCTTCGCGGTGGCCTGCAGCGAGGAAGCCCTGACCTTGCGCGAGGCCGGCATCGACCGGCCGATCCTGCTGTTGGAGGGGGTTTTCGAGGCGATGGAATTGCCGTCGTGCGCCCGCCACGGTCTGGAAATCGCGGTCCATCACCCCGAGCAGGTTTCGATGTTGGAGCGCGCCCGGCTGGAACAACCGCTGCGGGTCTGGCTGAAAATCGATACCGGGATGCACCGGCTGGGCCTGGCACCGGAAACGGTGCCCTCGATCTGGCAACGCCTGCGCGACTGTTCGGCGGTTCGGCCGGATCTCGGTCTGATGAGCCATCTGGCCCGCGCCGACGAGCGGGAATGCGATTACACCTTCCGGCAACTGCAAACCTTCGAGACCGCGACCGCCGGGCTGCCGGGCGAACGGTCGCTGGCCAATTCCGCCGGAATCCTGGGCTGGCCGCAAACCCATTTCGATTGGGTGCGGCCGGGCATCATGCTGTACGGCGCCTCCCCGTTCGTGGACGGTCTCGCCCCTGACGAGGGCTTGCGGCCGGTGATGACCCTGAGCACTCGATTGATCGCGATCAATCGCTTGCGAAAAGGCGAGCCGGTCGGCTACGGCGGGACTTGGACTTGTCCCGAGGACATGGATGTGGGCGTGGCGGCGGTCGGCTACGGCGACGGTTATCCCCGTCACGCGCCGTCCGGGACCCCGGTCCTGGTCAACGGCCGCGAAGCGGCGCTGATCGGGCGGGTGTCGATGGACATGATCACCGTCGATTTGCGTCCCCATCCCGCAGCGCGCGTCGGCGACCCGGTGGTGCTGTGGGGCGAGGGTCTGCCGGTGGAGCGCATCGCGCAACTCGCCGGCACCATTTCCTACACCCTGACGTGCGGGGTGACGGCGCGGGTCCAGCGCGACGTGATTCCCGCCGATGGTTAGCAAGGGCCGCACGGTCTACGCCTGCACCGAATGCGGCGCGCAGGCCAGCAAATGGTCGGGCCAGTGCGGCGACTGCGGCGCCTGGAACACGCTCCAGGAAACCCTGGCGACCGCTCCGGCCGGCAAGGGCGGGGTCAAACCCGCCGGCTATGCCGGCCCGGCGGCCGGGGCGGAAGCGCGCACCCTGGCCGAAGTGGACGCCACCGTGGAACTCCGGCAGTCCTGCGGCAACGGCGAGCTGGATCGGGTGTTGGGCGGCGGGCTGGTCAACGGGTCGGTGACGCTGATCGGCGGCGACCCCGGCATCGGCAAATCCACCCTGCTGCTGCAAGTCCTGGCGGAACTGGCGACCCGCAACCGGACCCTGTACGTCAGCGGCGAGGAATCGCCGCAGCAGATCAGCCTGCGCGCCCAGCGCTTGCAACTGCCCCGCGACCGCCTGCGATTGCTGCCCGAGATTTGCGTCGAACGGATCCTGGCCACCGCCGAGACCGAGCAACCGCAAGCGATGGTGATCGACTCGATCCAGACCGTGTTCACCGAGCGGCTGCAATCGGCGCCCGGCTCGGTGGCCCAAGTGCGCGAGAGCGCGGCGCAACTGGTGCGCTTCGCCAAGGCCAGCGGCACGGCGCTGTTCCTGGTCGGGCACGTCACCAAGGAAGGCGCCATCGCCGGCCCGCGCGTCCTGGAGCACATGGTCGATACCGTGCTGTATTTCGAGGGCGATCCCAGCGGACGGTTGCGGGTGTTGCGGGCGGTGAAAAACCGCTACGGCCCGGTCAACGAATTGGGCGTGTTCGCCATGACCGAACGCGGGTTGAAGGAAGTCAGCAACCCGTCCGCGATTTTCCTGTCGCGCCACGAGACGCCGGTGGCCGGCAGCGTGATCATGGTGACGCGCGAGGGCACTCGGCCGCTGCTGGTGGAAATTCAGGCGCTGGTGGACGAATGCCACGGCGGCAACCCGCGCCGGGTGACGCTGGGGCTGGAGCAAAACCGGCTGGCGATGCTGCTGGCGGTGCTGCACCGGCACGGCGGGGTGGCGATGTACGATCAGGACGTGTACGTCAACGCGGTGGGCGGGGTGCGGATCAACGAGACGGCGGCGGACTTGGCGGTGTTGCTCGCCTCGTTGTCGAGCTTCCGCGACCGGCCGCTGCCGACCGATCTGGTGGTGTTCGGCGAAGTCGGGCTGGCGGGGGAAATCCGGCCGGTGCCGAACGGCGAGGAACGGTTGCGGGAAGCGGCCAAACACGGCTTCAAGCAAGCCATCGTGCCCCGCGCCAACCTGCCCCGGCGCGGCAGCCGGGTGGAAGGCATCGAAATCCGGGGCGTCACCCGGCTGGGCGAGGTGATGGGAAGCCTATAATGGCCGAATTGGCGGAGAGGGTGGGATTCGAACCCACGTGGGGCGGCTAAGCCCCCATCCGATTTCGAGTCGGCGCCGTTGTGACCGCTTCGGTACCTCTCCGGGACGAATTGCTTGGAGCAAACGCCAAAGAGTTTTATATTTTACCTTATTGCAAGCATTTGCCAATCCTCTTGAACCCCTGCTCGATAGCGAAGGATCGATGAAGCCGAACATCCCCTACCCGTCCCGGGCCGAACCCGTGAGCCAGGCACCCCAGACCACTCCTCTCGATCTGCCCGACCAACAGGGCGAACAGGAACCCGAAGCGGCTCCCGACTCGATCCGCGACCGTTTCGCCAGGTGGCTAAAAAATTTCGCGATCTACCTCGGAGCCGTCGCGGTGGCTTGTGCGACGGGGATTTTTTTTCTCTGGCATCTTCCCTTTCTGCAAAACTTTCCGGAATGGATCAAGAGCGTCAGCGACGCTTCGCCCTCCAGACTCTCGACCGCGACCGTGGCGCCTCCCCCGATTGCAGGCGGGAGTCAAGCTCCATCCTCTCTGCCAGAACCTCAGGCTCCGGCCGCGACGCCTGACCCCGTGCCCGCCCAGACCGGCACCATCGTCGTGAACACCCAACCCTTGGAGTCTCTATCGGAACCTCCCGCCGACGCCGGTTCCCCGCCAACCACACCGGGACAACCGACCGCTCCCGAAGCGGCCCAGACCGATCCGGCCGCCGCGCAACTCGAAACTCCCGCCGCAGAAGTCCCCGCCATAACGGCGCAACAGCAGGAAATCCAGCAGTTGCTCGCCGATGCCCGGCTACAAATGGACGACCGGCGGTTTACCTCCCCTCCCAGCGGCAACGCCTTGCGCTCGTATCAGCGCGTGCTGGAACTGGAGCCCGCCAACCCGATCGCCGCCGAGGGCATTCAGCGCATCAGCACCTACTATCAGGACATCGCCAAACAAAGCCTGCTGGAAGGGCGAACCGATGAAAGTCTGGCCTACATCAACCGGGGACTGCGCGCCGCCCCAAACAATGCGACCCTCCTGAACCTGCGAAAGGAAGCGCGATCGGCGAAACAGCGGGAAGAGCAGCAGCGCCAAGCCTTGCTGGAGGAAAAGCGGCGCCAGGAGGCGGAACAACAAGCGCGGCGCCAGGAGGCGGAACCAATGCGGGAACTATCCCGCCAACCTCCCGCCGGGGAGCGGCAACAGCAACAGCCTTGGTGGCAACGGCAGCAACAGCAACCCGCCTTCAACGAGAGCGGATTCAACCAGCGGTGAGCGCCGCCTTGCCGTCGGCCAAGGGCTTGGCCCGACGGGCGCGGAAAAACGCGCGCAGCAACGCCCCGCATTCCTCGGCCAGCACTTCGCCCCGCACCTCGGCGCGGTGATTCAGCGCTTCCGCCTGCAAGAGATCGAACACCGACCCGGCCGCGCCGGTTCGCGGATCGGCCGCGCCGAACACCACCCGCGCCACCCGGGCATGGACGATGGCGCCGGCGCACATCGGGCAGGGTTCCAGGGTGACGTACAGCGTGCTATCGACCAGGCGGTAATTGCCGGTTCGCGCCGCCGCCATCCGCAGCGCGACCACCTCGGCGTGCGCGGTCGGATCGCGGGCGCCGATGGGCCGGTTCCAGCCCTCGCCGATGGCTTCGTCTCCCCGCACCAGCACCGCGCCGACCGGCACTTCCCCGGCCGCCGCCGCGAGTTCGGCCAACGCCAAGGCCTGGCGCATCCAGCGGTGATCCCGCTCGGCGTCGGGAGCAAGCTTCCCGTCCACGCCTAACCGGGCGCCGATGCGGCCGACCCGGCGGGCCGATCCAGCGTCGAGCGCACCGCTCGCGCCAGATCGTGCTTCAGGAACGGCTTTTCCAGCAGCGAGTAATCCAGCGGCACCAGGCTCGCCACCACCTGATCGGAATAGCCGGACATGCACAGGATTTTGAGGGCGGGACACCGCCGCCGCGCCTCGATCACCAGATCCCGGCCGCTGATCCCCCCCGGCATGGTCATGTCGCTCAACAGCAATTCCACCGGAGCATCGGTCTCCAGCGACTCCAGTGCGCTCTTGCCGTCGACGGCCTCGCGCACGGTGTAGCCGAGCCCCAGCAGGGTGCGCGCCACGAAATCCCGGATATCGGGATCGTCCTCCACCAGCAAAATGGCTTCCCGTCCGCGCAGGCGACTCTCGTCGAAATTGGCTGAAACCGTCGAGCCGCTCATCCGCTCCTTCCCTTTGGCCACATGGCGAGGGAGATACAGCTCGACGCTGGTTCCGCCACCCAACTGGCTGCGGATTCGGACATGGCCGCCGGACTGCTGGACGAAACCGTACACCATGCTCAATCCGAGGCCGGTGCCGGCGCCGAGCCCCTTGGTGGTGAAGAAGGGCTCGAAAGCTTGTTCGAGCACCTCCGGGGTCATGCCGGTGCCGGTGTCGGCGACCGTCAGCCGCACGTAATCGCCGGGGACCACGTCGGGATAGCGGCCGGCATAGGCCCGGTCGAGCGTCACGTTGCGGGCCTCGATCCGCAACCGGCCGCCGTCGGGCATGGCATCGCGGGCGTTGATCGCCAGATTGAGCACGGCGTTGGCGAGTTGGCCCGGATCGACCTGAATGGTCCAGACCGCCTCGTCGGTCGCGGTTTCCAGCTCGATGCTGGCGCCCAAGGTCCGCTTCAACAGTTCGGCGATTTCCGGCAGTTGCTGGCGCGGCGACAGCAGGCAGGGTTGCAGGGTTTGCCGGCGGGAAAACGCCAGCAGCCGACGGGTCAGATCGGCGCCGCGCCGGGCGGCGTTCATCGCGGTGCCGACCGCCTTGTAGTGCTCGGGCTGGTCCCGCAAGCTCTCCTCCACCGAGGCCAGGTTTCCCAGGATGACGGTCAGGAGGTTGTTGAAATCGTGGGCGATGCCGCCGGTCAACTGGCCGACCGCCTTGAGTTTCTGCGCCTGGTTGAGCGCCATCTGGGCTTGGCGGTATTCGGTCAGATCCTCGGTGAGCACGAAACAGCCCACAGCCCCCGCCTCCGCCTGCACGCGCTGCGGTACGTGCGGGATGAAATAGGCGCGCACGTACATCCGCCCGCCCGGCGTGGCCAACTCGTATTCGAGGTGGGTGCTTCGGCCGTTCAGCGCCTCGCCCACGCGAGCTTGCAGCCGTCGGGCCAGCGCCGGTTCCAGCACCTCGCCGAAAGTGCGGCCCAGAAAGGTCTCGGCGGGCACGCCGAACCATTCGGCGTATTTCTGGTTGACGAACTGATAGCGCCGGTCGGCGTCGAGATAGCCGATCAGCACCGGGACGGTATCGGTGATCAGGCGAATCCGGCTTTCGCTCTCGCGCAAGGCCGCGTCGATCGCCTTCCGCTCTTCGATTTCCCGGGCGAACTGCTCGTTGAGGGCCAACAGCTCGGCGGTGCGCTCGGCGACCCGCGCCTCCAGTTGCAGGTGGTGTTCCAGCAGGCTCGCCTCGGCGCGCTTGCGGGCGGTGATGTCCTGATAGATCGTGATGAACCCGCCCCCGGAAATCGGTTGGCCGCGCACTTCCAGAACGGTGCCGTCGGGGCGGATTCGCTCGAAGCAATGGCTTTCAAAGCGCCGGGCCAGCCTGACGCGCTCCGCGACCAGCGCCTCGGGATCGCCCTCGCCATATTCCCCGCGCCGGGCGTTGAAACGCATCAGCTCGTCGAAAGGCAAGCCGATCCGGATCAGCTCCGGCGGAAAATCCAGCAGTTCGAGAAACCGGCGGTTCCACACCATCAGGCGCAGCCCCTGATCGAAGATGCTGATGGCTTCCTGCAAGTGATCCAAACTGGCCAGCGTCAGCCTGCCCAGCTCGGTGTCCGATACCCCGATCGACTCCAGCAATGGATGTTCCGGCAGCTCGCGCATGGTCTCCGCTCCCCGCCCGGCTCACTCCCACTCGATGGTTGCCGGCGGTTTGCCGGACACGTCGTACACCACCCGGGAAATGCCGGAAATTTCGTTGATGATCCGCCGCGACACCAGATCCAGAAAATCGTAGGGCAGATGCGCCCAGCGGGCGGTCATGAAATCCACCGTTTCCACCGCGCGCAGCGCGACCACGAAGTCGTAGCGGCGACCGTCGCCCATCACGCCCACCGATTTGACCGGCAGGAACACCGCGAAGGCTTGGCTGGTCCGGTCGTACAGCTCGTGGCGGCGCAGTTCCTCGATGAAGATGTGATCGGCCCGGCGCAGCACGTCGGCATATTCCTTTTTCACTTCGCCGAGGATGCGCACCCCCAAGCCCGGACCGGGGAAGGGATGGCGGTGGACCATCTCGGAGGGCAGGCCCAGCTCCATCCCCAAGCGGCGCACCTCGTCCTTGAACAGCTCCCGCAGCGGCTCGACCAGCTTCAGCCGCATCGCCGCCGGCAGCCCGCCGACGTTGTGGTGGGATTTGATGACGTGGGCCTTGCCGGTCTTCGCGCCCGCCGATTCGATCACGTCGGGGTAGATGGTGCCCTGGGCCAGCCATCTGGCGTTGCGCAAGCGATCCGCTTCTCCCTCGAACACCTCGATGAACAGCCCGCCGATGATCTTGCGCTTTCGCTCGGGGTCGGTCACGCCCGCCAGCGCGGCGAGAAACCGGGCTTCGGCGTCCACCCGGATCACCCGAACCCCGAGGTGCCGGCCGAAAGTGGTCATCACCTGATCGCCCTCGTACAGCCGCAGCAGGCCGGTGTCCACGAACACGCAGGTCAACTGGTCGCCGATGGCCCGGTGCAGCAGCGCCGCCACCACCGAGGAATCCACCCCGCCGGACAGGCCCAGCAGCACCTCGTCGTCGCCCACCTGAGAGCGGACGGCCGCGATGCTGTCCTCGATGATGTTACCGGTGGTCCACAGCGGCTCGCAGCCGCAGATGTCCAGCGCGAAGCGGCGCAGGATGCGCTCGCCCTGGCGGGTGTGGGTCACCTCGGGATGGAACTGCACCCCGTACCAGCGTTTGTCCTCGTCGGCCATGCCGGCGATGGGACAGGTCGCGGTGCTGGCGATGCGCGCGAAGCCGGGCGGCAGCTTGCTCACCCGGTCGCCGTGGCTCATCCACACGTCCAGCAGGCCAAAACCCTCCGGACTCGCGTGATCTTCGATGTCGCGCAGCAGGGCGGAATGGGCGTGGGCGCGGACTTGGGCGTAGCCGAACTCGCGATGCTCGGAGGATTCCACCGAGCCGCCGAGTTGCACCGCCATGGTTTGCATGCCGTAGCAGATGCCGAGCAGCGGCACGTTCAGGTCGAACACCGCCTGCGGCGCGCGGGGACCGTCCGCGACGGTGGTGGATTCCGGCCCCCCGGACAGGATGATGCCGTGCGGGCGGAAAGCGCGGATGGCGGCCGGATCGGCGTCGTAAGGGTGGATTTCGCAATAGACGCCGATCTCCCGCACCCGGCGGGCGATCAACTGGGTGTACTGGGCCCCGAAGTCGAGGATCAGGATGCGGTCGAGATGAATGTCGCGGGCGGTCATGGCGTCTCTCCCCTCCCTTGGGGCAAGGCCGGGATGGCGGTCAAGGGGGCAGCGTTCAATCGACCCGGTAATTGGGCGCTTCCTTGGTGATGGTGACATCGTGGACGTGGCTTTCGCGCATCCCGGCCGATGTCACCCGGGTAAACGCCGGTTTGACGCGCATTTCCCCGATATCCTGGCAGCCGACATAGCCCATGCTGGACCGCAAGCCCCCCATCAACTGATTGATGATGGCCAGCACGCTGCCCTTGTACGGCACCCGGCCCTCGATCCCTTCCGGCACCAGCTTCTCCACCGCGCTGCCTTCCTGGAAATAGCGGTCGCTGGACCCGTGCTGCTGGGTCATCGCCCCCAGCGAACCCATGCCGCGATAGGACTTGTAAGAGCGGCCCTGATACAGCTCGACCTCGCCGGGCGCTTCCTCGGTGCCGGCGAACAGGCCGCCGATCATCACCGAGTGCGCGCCGGCGGCGATGGCTTTGGCCAGATCGCCGGAGTAGCGCACCCCGCCGTCGGCGATGACCGGCACGTCGGAATCCCGCAGCGCCTCGGCGACGTTGGCCACCGCGCTGATCTGCGGCACGCCGACCCCGGCGACGATGCGGGTGGTGCAGATCGAGCCGGGTCCGATCCCGACCTTGACGGCGTCCGCACCCGCTTCGACCAGATCGCGGGCGGCGGCGGCGGTGGCGATGTTGCCGCCGATCACCTGGACCTGCGGGAAGCGGCTCTTGATCCAGCGCACCCGGTCGAGCACGTTGCGGGAATGGCCGTGGGCGGTGTCCACCACGACCACATCCACGTCGGCGCCCACCAGCGCGGTCACCCGCTCCTCGGTGTCGCCGCCGGTGCCGACCGCCGCGCCGGCCCGCAAGCGCCCCCACTCATCCTTGCAGGCGATGGGAAAATCGCTGGATTTCTGGATATCCTTGACCGTGATCATCCCCCGCAACTGAAAGCGGTCGTTGACCACCAGCACTTTTTCGATGCGATGCTTGTGCAGCAACTCGACGATTTCCTCGCGGCTGGCGCCCTCCCGCACCGTCACCAGCCGTTCCTTGGGGGTCATGATGGCGCTGACCGGAGCGTCCATGTTGTGCTCGAAACGCAGGTCGCGGCTGGTGACGATGCCGACCAGATTCTCCCCGTCCACCACCGGCACCCCGGAAATGTGGTGGGCGCGGGTCAGGGCCAACACCTCGCGAATGGTGGTCGCCGGCGCGGTGACGATGGGATCGTTGATGACGCCGCTTTCGTACTTCTTGACCCGGCGCACTTCCTGGGCCTGTTTCCCGATGGGCATGTTCTTGTGGATAATGCCGATGCCGCCTTCCTGGGCCAAGGCGATGGCCAGCCGCGATTCCGTGACCGTATCCATCGCCGCCGCCAGCAGCGGAATGTTCAGGGCGATGGCGCGGGTCAGTCGCGTCCTCAAACTCACGTCCTTGGGCAGCACCGCCGAATAGGCCGGGAGAAGCAGAACGTCATCGAAGGTCAGAGCTTCTTGAACGATACGCATGGCGGTGTCTCGGAACCACTTGGATATAAGCGGATTAGTATAAACTTCGACACCAAGCAGATAAAAGAACCGCAGAATTTTCCCGTGAACCCGACCGCCGCCCCGCAACGCGACATCTACAGCGTTTCCCGCCTGAACCAGGAGGCGCGCTCCCTGCTGGAAGGTCGCTTTCCCTCGCTCTGGGTGGAAGGCGAAGTCTCCAATTTGTCCCGCCCGTCCTCGGGCCATCTCTATTTCTCGCTCAAGGACGCCCGCGCGCAAATTCGCTGCGCGCTGTTTCAAAGTCGCGCGTTCCTGTTTCGCGATTGCCCGCGCAACGGCCAACACGTTCTTGCGCGCGGTCGGGTCAGCCTGTACGAGCCGCGCGGCGACTACCAAATCATCGTCGATTTCGTCGAGGAAGCCGGCGCCGGAGCGCTGCGACGGGCATACGACGCGCTGCGGCTGCGGCTGGAAGGAGAAGGTCTGTTCGCCCCGGAGCGCAAGCGGCCGCTGCCGCGTTTCCCGCGCCAAATCGGCGTCATCACGTCGCCCGGCGGCGCCGCCGTCCGTGACGTGCTCGCCACCCTGCGCCGCCGCTGTCCCGGTCTGCCGGTGCTGGTCCATCCGGTCCCGGTACAGGGCGAGGGCGCGGCGGAGCGCGTCGCCCAAACCCTCCGACTGGCGTCGCGGCGCCGCGATTGCGACGTGCTGCTCCTGGTGCGCGGCGGCGGCTCGCTGGAGGATTTATGGGCGTTCAACGAGGAAATTGTCGCGCGGGCCATCGTCGAGTGCGCCGTGCCGGTGGTGACCGGGATCGGCCACGAAACCGACGTCACCATCGCCGACTTCGCCGCCGACCTGCGCGCCGCCACGCCGACGGCGGCGGCGGAGCTGGCCAGCCCCGACCGCTCGGAATGGCTGGGCAAGATTGGCTCGCTGGACGACCGGCTGCAACGAGCCGCGCGCCAGCGCCTGAACCGGCCAAGACAGCGGCTCGACGAGATGGAGCAGCGCCTCTATCGCCTGCAACCCCGCCGCCGACTGCAAGAGCATCACCAGCGGATCGACGAGCTGGAGCAGCGGCTGCGACAAGCGCTGCGCAACCGGCTGGACCGGGAACGGCTGAAGCTGGGCGGATTGGCGGGTCGCTTGCGCGCCAGGACGCCGGCGGTCCGCTTGGGCGAAGGACGCCGGCAACTGCCGGCGCTGGCCGCTCGCCTGCGCGCCGCGACGAACCACCGCCTGCGAGCGGCATCCCAGCGACTCCGTATCCTGAGCGGCCGTCTGGACGCCTTGAGCCCGCTCGCGACCTTGAATCGCGGTTACGCCATCCTGCGCCGGCCCGCCGATCACGCGATTTTGCGCCGAGCCAGCGAGGCCCGCGTCGGCGAAACCGTGGAAGCCCTGCTGAGCGAAGGCCGCCTGCACTGCGCGATCAAGGCCGTTTTCCAGCCCGACGCCGCGACCGGCCCTTTCCTTCCCGCCAATCGCCAGGATCGCCAACCATGACCTCGCCCCCATCGGTGGAACCGGAAAAACGCGAATACTTCCGACTCAAGTTCCCGCCGCTGGAACGGCCCTGCCTGGTGGTGGGCGAGCGGAAATACGAAGTCCTCGACTGTTCGGCGCGCGGGTTGCGCTTCGTCGTCACCGAGCTGCCCTTGCCTTCGCTCGGCGATCCGGTGGAAGGGCATCTCCTGTTTCGCCGCGACTCCAGGGCGCCGGTCCGGGGTTTGATCGTCCGCATCCAGGGCGACGAAATCGCGCTGCACCTGCCCGATTGCGAAATTCCCTTCGCGATTCTGCGCGGCGAGGAGCGTTACTTGCTCAATCACTACCGTCTGTGGGCAAAATAAGCGCTCTTGCCACCTCCCGCGAAGACGACTTGTAGCGATGCCCACGCCTCCGGCACAAGAACTGCGCGAATATCACCGGATTCGATTTCCGATTTCGGAGCGGCCAACCTTCGCTTGCGAAGGCAAATCCTTTGCCGTCATCGATGTTTCGGTCCGGGGTCTGCGCTATGCGGCGCCCGGCGTGGCGCCCCCCCAAATCCACGATACCGTGGCGGGCACCCTCCGCTTTCGGCGCGGCGCCCAAGCGAAAATCGAAGGCGTGGTGGTGCGCGTCCAGAACGATCAAATCGCGCTCCACCTGACCAAGGAAATCCCGTTCGGCCTCCTGATCGCCGAGCAGCGGTACCTGCACTCGCGCTATCCGATGTGGTCGTGAATCGGGCAAAATGCCCCGCTTCGCACCCGCGAGCGTCTCCCGGAGGCGATGGCGCGACCGTCCCGGTCAAGCGTCCGCCGCCGCGCTCGGTTATCGTGAGGCGGTATTCGACCCTCTCGCCACCCGAAAGGAACCCCCCATGCATTTGGACATGGTCAGCCGCTACCCGGAAACCACCCCTAAATCGCCGCCCCTGTTGTTCGTGCATGGCTCGTTTACCGACGCTCGCTGCTGGGCGGAAAACTTTCTGCCGCATTTCGCGCGACACGGCTACGAAGCGCACGCCTTCAGCCTGCGCGGCCACGGCGGCAGCGAGGGTCACGAACGCCTCCACACCTGGCGGCTGGCCGACTACGTCGCCGATCTGGCGAAAGCGGCCGCCACCATGCCGCGGCCGCCCTTGCTGATCGGCCACTCGATGGGCGGGATGGTGATCCAGAAATACCTGGAAACCGAACCGGCCAACGCCGGCGTGGTGCTGATGGCTTCCGTGCCGCCTCAAGGCTTGCTGCCGGCCAACCTGCACATGGCGATGCGCCATCCGTTCCTGTTCCAGCAGATGGTGTTGTTTTCGCTGCTCGGCCCGAGCTATGGCTCCATCGACATGATGCGGCGCCTGCTGTTCTCCCCGGACATGCCGACCGCGAAGCTATACGAGATCTTCGACTACGTGCAGGCCGAATCGCAAGTGGTGTCGCTGGACATGATGGGCCTGAACCCGTTGCGGCTGAAACCGGATCAGGTCAAGACGCCGATCCTGGTGCTGGGGGCGCGGCACGATGTCTTCGTGTCGCCCGCTCTGGTCGAGGAAACCGCCCGCTTTTATCGCGCGGAATGCCGCGTCTTTCCGAGCATGGCCCACGCCATGATGCTGGAGGAAAACTGGCGCGACGCGGCCGATTACCTGCTGGGCTGGATCGAGCGCGCGGTTGCCGGCCGGCCGGCAACCGCCGGCGCGGCCTGAGCGATCCGCCACGGCCCCAACCCTCTCCGAGCGAGGAGAGGGCGCGGCGCCTACCCGTCGCGCAACAGCCGGCGCAGGATTTTGCCGACGTTGGTCTTGGGCAGCTCCGCGCGGAACTCGACCCGGCGCGGCACCTTGTAGCCGGTCAAATGCTGGCGGCAGTGCTCGATCAGCGCCTCGGCCGCCAGCGTCGGGTCCTTGCGCACCACCACGATCTTGACCGCCTCGCCCGATTTTTCGTCGGGCACGCCGACCGCCGCCACTTCCAGCACGCCCGGATGCAGGGCCACCACATCCTCGATCTCGTTGGGATAGACGTTGAAGCCGGACACCAAGATCATGTCCTTCTTGCGATCCACGATCCTCACGTAACCGCGCTCGTCCACGTAACCCACGTCGCCGGTGCGCAGAAAACCGTCGCCGGTCATCACCTTGGCGGTTTCCTCCGGGCGATTCCAATAGCCGCGCATGACCTGCGGGCCGCGAATGCAGATCTCGCCGACCCGATCCTGGCCGATGCCCAGATCCCGATCCTCGTCGTCGCGGATCGACAGCTCGGTGGAGGACAGCGGCAAGCCGATGCTGCCGTTGTAATCGGTCAAGGTCAGCGGATTGATGCAGGCCGCCGGCGAGGTTTCGGTCAGGCCGTAGGCCTCGATCAGCGGAACTCCCGTCACCTTGCGCCAGCCTTCCGCGACCGCCCGCTGCACCGCCATGCCGCCGCCCAGGCTGATCTTGAGGGAGCCGAAATCCAGCCGGTCGAATTCCGGCGCGTGCAGCAGCGCGTTGAACAGCGTGTTCACGCCGGTGATGATGGTGAACCGGATCTTGCTCAGCTCTTTGACGAAACCCGCCATATCGCGGGGGTTGGTGATGAGGACGTTGTGGCCGCCCACCTTCATGAAGGTCAGACAGTTGGCCGTCAGCGAGAAGATGTGATACAGCGGCAGGGCGGTGATGACGGTTTCTTCCGCCGGCTTGGAAAACGGGCTCAGCCAAGCCGAAGCCTGCTGCAAGTTGGCCACCATATTGCCGTGGGTCAGCATCGCGCCCTTGGACACGCCCGTGGTGCCGCCGGTGTATTGCAGGAACGCCAGATCGTCGTGGTTCAAGGGCACGTCGGCCAAAGCCCGCCCGGCGCCCGCCCGCAGCGCGTCCCGAAACGGGACGGCGGCGGGAATGCTCCAGGCCGGCACCAGTTTTTTCAGATACTTGACCGCGAAGTTGACCAAGGGGCGCTTGGGAAACGGCAACAGATCGCCCAACCGGGTCATCACCACGGTTTTCACCGAGGTCTTGTCCAGCACCTCTTGCAAGGTGCGGGCGAAATTTTCGACGATGACGATGGCGGCCGCGCCGGAATCGTTGAGCTGATGCTCCAGCTCGCGCGGCGTGTAGAGCGGATTGACGTTCACCGCGATCATGCCCGCCCGCAGCGCGCCGAACAACGCCACCGGATATTGCAGGACGTTGGGCATCATGATGGCGACCCGATCGCCCTTGCCCAACCCCAACCCTTGCAGGAAGGCGGCGAAATCGCGGCTGAGCCGGTCGATGTCGCGGTAGCGCAGCGTGGCGCCCATGTTGGAATAGGCCGGCAAATCGGCGAAGCGCCGGCAGCTTTTCTCCAGAATATCCTTCAGCGAGGCAAACTCGCTCAAATCGATCTCGGCCGGCACGCCCGGCGGATATTCCTTCAGCCAGATTTTTTCCACGCCACTCACCTCAAATGTTCGCGATTCCCGTTTCGATGGACGGGTCAGCCTGTTGGAAAATAGCCCGCGCTCGACCAAAATGAAAACGGCATCGCTCCTCGTTTTTCACTCGAACCGGCGCCGGCCCCATGAAAACCCGTGACCGCATCTTGCAAACCAGCTTGCAGCTCTTCAACGAGTGCGGCGAACCCCGCGTCACCACCAACCACATCGCCGACGAGATGGACATCAGTCCCGGCAACCTCTACTACCATTTTCGCAATAAGGACGAGATTATCTCCCTGCTGTTCCAGCAGTTCGAGCGCCGGATGGAAGCGGCCCTGCAAGCGCCGGAACGCCGCGTGCCGGACCTGGAAGACATGTGGCTCTACCTGCATCTGGTGTTCGAAAACATCTGGGAATACCGTTTCCTCTACCGCGATCTCGACAATATCCTCAACCGCAACAAGAAATTGCGCGTCCACTTCCGCCGCATCCTGGAGCGCAAGGTCAACACCGCCGCCGCCATCTGCAAGGGCCTGACCGAGGCGGGCATCATGGAGGCGACCCCCGAAGAAATCGCGGCGCTCGCCCAAAACATCGCGGTGGTCGCGACCTATTGGCTGAATTTCCAGGGCATTCGCGCCGGCGCCGCGCACGGCGGCGACAGCGCCAACCTCGCGCTGGGCGCCTATCAGGTGCTGGCGCTGGTCGCCCCGCTTCTGAAAGGGGAAGCCCGGCAACTGGTCCAGCAGCTCGGCCGCGAATACCTGTCCTGATCGGAGCCGACGCCCGCTCAGCGAGCGCCATCGACCGGCGCCGATCCGACCCAATCCTGCAACCGATCCAGCGAGGCGTGCAGATCCCGGGTCAAGCGCCCGCGATATTTTTCCGGGGCGGCCAAACCCCGCTGGTCGCTCAGCCCCGTGTAGTAATGCCGGTCCCGCTCTTCCAGCAAATCGATCCGCAGCCGAATCCCGTGCCGGGCGAGGATCGGCTCCAGCTCCCCGCGCCGGGCCAGCAAGTCCTGGCGGGTGGTTTGATAGGCGTGCTCGCACACCCAGTGCCGGCCGGAAAAGCTGAACACGTTGGTGAAAAACATCTTGGCATCGTCGCGGTTGGGCTCGAACAGAACGACGTCGGTTTGCTCGAACTCGGTGTCGTATTTCTGCATCCCCACTTGCAGGCGGGAGTGGATCAGGGCCCGGAAGGTCTGGGACAGCACCACCGGCAAACCGCCCTCGACCAGTTGGCCGACCTGGGTGGGCTGGCCCGCCGCCAAAGCCAAGCGCGCGTCGAACGGCACCAGCGGATTGAGGCACAGCAGCAAATCCAACCCCTCCTGCAAGGCCACCGAGGCGTGCATGGTCTTGCGCAAGGCCCCATCGACGAAATACCGACCGCCGATTTCCACCGGGGGATACAAGCCCGGTAGCGCGGTGCTCGCCTGCACCGCCCGGGAAATGGGGACATGCTCGTAACCCGGCCCGCCGAATTTGATCGACTCGCCGGTATCCAGATCCACCGCCACCACGAACAAGCGGTTGGCCAGCTCGCGGAAATCGTTGGTTCGGCCCGGTTCGCTCCACATCCGCGCCAGATACTCGTGGATCGGCTCGTTGTCGAAAAATCCGGCCGGCAGCGCCCGGCCCAACCGGGTCAGCGATTGCAGAAAACCCAGATCGAGCGGATTGAGCAGATAGCGCCAGCACGCCTCCCAAAACAAGCGCGGGATCGACGACAGCCGCCGCCAGTACTCGCCGAAGGCCGGCATCAGGAAAATCTGGGGATCGAGCGGGTGCTCCTCGGATTCGTTGCTGATGAAGACGTGACAAATCGGCCCGGTCGGCATTTGATTCGCCAGGAGCGCGGCGATGACCGCGCCGGCGCTGACGCCGACGTACACGTCGAGGCGGTTGAAATCGACGCCCTCCAGCGCCTCGTCGAGCGCGCGCAGCGCACCGATTTCATAGACCAGCCCCACCGGACCGCCGCCGGCGACCGCCAGGCCGATCCGGGGACCGCTGGCCGGGCGCTCGCCGCTTTCGGGCTGGGTAAGGAGCATTTGACCTCCGCAAAACCTGTCGTCCAACCACCGTTCCACCACGCGCCGCCGAACCGTCATCGGCGGCGCGACGCTTTGCGCGCACCGGATGGCTCAGGGCTGGCCTTCCCGAGTCCGGCGCAGCTCGTCGATGCGCGCCCGCAACGCTTCCACCCGCCGATTCAGTTCCAGCAGATCGTCGCGGCCGGGTATGCCCAGCCTGCCCAGCACCCGCGCCAAGCGATCCTCGAAAAGCTGTTCGACCTTGTCCCAGGCATCGACCACCTTGTCGCGGGTCTCGCCGGTCTTTTTCCCCACCGCCGCCAGCTTGCTCCCGGCGGCTTCGCGGGTGCGCTCCTCCAGCTTTTCGCCTTCCTCGACCAGCGCATCGAACAATTTGCCGCCTTCCTCGCCGACCTTGGCGAACGCGCCCAGCCCGGCCAGCCAAACCAAATGCGCCGATTCCCGGATCGATTTGGACAACTGACTGTCGGCGTCACTTTTAATGCTCTTCACCACGATCATGCCTCCAAACGGGGTAGCGGGTCGGACGGGGGATCGATCCCGGCCGAATCCGGTGGATTCACGCTCATCCTAGTGACAAAAATTAGAATAAACATCCTAAAGCCAGCCCCTTGCACGAAATTGGCGCTCCGGCCGGCCGTTGCGGTCTCCGAGTCGAACGGGCGCTCAATCGGCCGGCCCGGCCAGTCCCCGGAGGGATTGCTCGATCCGCTGCGAATCGATTTCGTGGCCCCAGGGACTCATCAGGGTGACCAGCAACAGTTTTTCGAACTCGCCGGGAAACCGTTCGATGATCGCTTCGGGATCGGCCACCAATTTCCGGTCGGCCACCAAGCCGAAATGGACCCGGTCGTTATAGCTGAGAATGCTGACGCCCATCCCGATCTCGCCGGATTGCGGCACCCAGAACATCATCTCGGCGATGCGCGCGCCGCCCAGAAAAAGCGGCTCTCGCGGGCCGGGCACGTTGGTCATCACCGCCGACGCTTTCCGGCTCAGCATGTCCAGCAAGGGCTGCTGCAACAGGTTGGGCCCGAGGCCGATCGTCCCCAGCAGACCGAGCGCCAGAATCGGCTGGTAGGATTCCTTCAGCTCGTTCATCCGCCGCCGCACCTCGTACAGCCGCTCCAGCGGATTGGCGATGCCGACCGGCAACGCCAGGAAGACCAGGCCGAAAAAGTTGCCCAGCTTGGCCGCCTTCTCCAGCGGTCGCAGGTTGACCGGGATCACGGCGCGCACCTGCAAATCCCCGGGAACCGGATCACCCCGCTCGACCAGATAGTCGCGCAGCGCCCCGGCCACCGCGCCCAGCAAGACATCGTTGACCGAGCACCCCAACGCTTTCCCGACCGCCTTGATCTCCGGCAGGTTCAGGGGCTCGGCCCAGGCGACCCGCTTGGACACGCCCAGATCTCCCTTGAAGCGGGTTTTGGAATCGTCGCTCATCAGGGCCAGCCGGGCGATTTCCGCCGCCAGCCGCGCGCCGTTGCGGGCGAGAGCGAGCGCGTGGCCCGGATGCCTGACCAGATCGACGCCTTCTCCGACCAGTTCCCGCCCGAGCTTGAGCGTCGCGTTCACCGCCTTGTCCACCGGGTCGAAAAACCGCCGAAAAATCCCGGCGTCCTCGGCGTGCTCGCTATCCTCGCCCGAAGCCGGCGCCGCGCCGGGCGCGGGATCGGTCAACGACAGCAAGACCTGAATCAGCGCGATGCCATCGGCGTAGCAATGGTGGATGCGCAAAATCAGCGCGCTGCCGCCCTGATAGTTTTCGACCAGATGGAACTGCCAGAGCGGCTTGGAAAAATCCAGCGGCGCGCTCATCAAATCGCTGGCCAGATTTTGCAGCTCCCCTTTATCGGCCCGGCCCGGCAACGCGGTGCGCAGGACGTGGCGGCCGATGTCGAAATGGGGATCGTTTTCC
Organism: Candidatus Competibacter sp.; assembly: GCA_037045685.1. Lineage (GTDB taxonomy): Bacteria > Pseudomonadota > Gammaproteobacteria > Competibacterales > Competibacteraceae > Competibacter_A. The sequence continues at coordinate 55,974 of JBAOII010000005.1, read as the reverse complement.
CAGAAAGCGCCGGTGGATTTCTGTACCGGCCGCTGCCCGAACCGGTGATATTTCAGGAAACGGGTCGCGACGACCTCCTGCAATCGCCGATAGTCCAGCGGCTCGGATAAAACCATCACCCCGGTGATCATCATCAAATTGGTGGGGCGCTCCATGCGCAACCAGGCGGTATCGATACCCGATATTCGCTCGCTGTCATTTTTCTTGGGCATGAGGAAATCCAGAATCATGATCGAACACCGCGACCGAGAGCCGATCCCGGCCGTTGAATTCCATGGTCAGCTATCGGTTCTCGACGGGCGAGACCGGCCGCCCACCGCGCGAGAGATTGGCCTGACAACCGTTCAGCTTTCATCATATATCCTAGGGAAACCGAGAGTTGTGGAGCTATAACGAATTGGCCGCCCCACTCGCCCCAAACCGGCTCGTCCGGCGACCCGGCCCGCCGGTATCAGCTTAGCCACAACATGCAATCGCTCTCGGAGCGGGCGCGATTAGACTACCGGCCGACGATCGACCCTCACTCTCAACCATCCACCGCAAGAGTCCGCGCCATGTCCGATCTAGCCACCCGTTTCCAGTCCGCCGTCGCCGACAGCAAAACGCTCGGCAAGCGGCCCGACAACGACACCCTGCTCAAGCTGTACGCCTGTTACAAGCAGGGATCGAGCGGCGATGTCGAAGGCAAGCGGCCCGGCTTCACCGACCTCGTGGGCCGCGCCAAATACGATGCCTGGGCCAAGCTGAAGGGTACTCCCAAGGAAGCGGCGATGCAGCAGTACATCGATCAGGTCGAGTCGCTCAAGAGCGCCTGAACCGGCCGGGGATCGAGAGGAAACCCAACCCCGACCGCTCTCCCGCCGACGGAGGGAAATTTTCGCGCACGCTCTCAATCGGGCGGCTCGGGACGCTCGTCGCGCTCCCTGGGGCGCCCGGCTCGCAACAGGCCCAGCCCGCTCTCGACCAGCGAGGAACCGGTGCGGACCACTTTCCTGGCGGTCCGGTCCAACAAGTCGCTCGCGTCGAGCGCGCCGAGGGCATCGATGAAGCCTTTCCGCACTTCGTCCCGAAACGCCGGCAGACTTTCGGCCGCAGCCTCCCGAAACCCCGCCGTCAACTCGGTTCGCGCCTTGGGCAGCAGCTCGTCGGCCGCCTCTTGCAAGCCGCCGCGCACCTGCGCGCGCAGCGGCTCCAGCAGTTCCCGGCCCGCCGCGCCAGCGCCGGCTTTCACTCGCGCTTCCAACAGGCCGGCCAATTCCGCCAGCCGGGTTTCCAGCCGGGGTTGAACCCAGCGCCGGAACGCGATCCATCCCAAAACCACGGTCATCAGGCTGGAGACCGCGGCGGTTCCAAGGATCAGGGCCAACAATTGCGCGCCGCTCATCGGGAATGCTCTCCACAGGTGGTGCCTCAGGAAGAAATCGAGCGATTATTCGCCGTCGGCGCGACGAGTATCTGCAAAAATCCTCGGAGCATCCAATCTATAATGATCTTTGGTACCCGCGAAGTTTGAGGAGCTAGAACAACATGAATTATTTTGTTACTGGCGCATCCGGTTTCATCGGTCGGCGGCTCGTCGAGAAGCTGCTACGACGGGGAACCGGCACGGTCTATTACCTGATTTTGGAAAGCCAACTGCCGATGGTCGAGCAACTGCGCCAGCGTTGGGGCGACGCCGCCGACCGCGCGGTACCGATCGTCGGCGATTTGACCCGGCCGCGCCTGGGCGTCGCGGATGCAGACATCGCCCGGCTCAAGGGCGACATCGGGCATCTGTTTCATCTGGCGGCAGTTTACGATCTCAAGGCCAGCGCGGAACTCCAGGAAAAGGTCAACGTCGAAGGCACCCGCCACGCGGTGGCTTTCGCCGAAGCCATCGAAGCGGGCTGTTTCCACCTGACCAGCTCCATCGCCGCCGCCGGCCTGTACGAGGGCGTGTTCCGCGAGGACATGTTCGAGGAAGCCGAGGAGCTGGAGCATCCCTACTACCGGACCAAGCACGTATCGGAAGGCATCGTCCGCCGCGAATGCTCGCGCCCGTGGCGAGTTTACCGCCCCGGCATCGTGGTCGGCGACTCCCGCACCGGCGAGATGGACAAGATCGACGGGCCGTATTACTTCTTCAAGCTGATCCAGAAGCTGCGCAAGCTGTTGCCGCCCTGGATGCCGATGATCGGCCTCGAAGGCGGCCGGCTCAACCTGGTGCCGGTCGACTTCATCGTCGCCGCCATGGACCACATCGCCCACCGGCCGGGCTTGGACGGCCAGTGCTTTCATCTGGTCGACCCCAACCCGCTTCGGGTCGGCGACATTCTCAACCTGTTCGCCGGCGCCGCCCACGCCCCGCAAATGACCTTGCGGGTCAACGCCCTGATGTTCGCCTTCGTGCCGCAGCTCATCAAGGCCGGACTGGCGCAGCTCAAGCCGGTGCGACGCATCAAGGACCAGATCCTCAAGGACCTGGGCATGCCGCCCGACGTGATGCGTTTCGTCAACTACCCCACCCGCTTCGACTGCCGCGAAACCCTGAAGGCGCTGCAAGGGACCGACATCGCCGTGCCGCCCCTGGAAACCTACGCCTGGCGCCTGTGGGACTACTGGGAGCGCCATCTCGATCCCGATCTGTTCGTGGACCGCAGCCTGAGCGGCGCGGTGAAAAACAAAGTGGTGCTGATCACCGGCGCCTCGTCCGGTATCGGCAAGGCCGCCGCGCTCAAGATCGCCGAGGCCGGCGCCAAGACGATCATCGTCGCCCGCACCGAAGAGAAATTGCTGGAGACGCGGCAGGAAATCGAGGCGCGCGGCGGCAGCGCCATCATCCAGGCGGTGGACGTGGCCGACCCGGCGTCCTGCGAGGCCCTGGTCAAGCGGGTGCTGGAGGAGCACGGCGGGGTGGACATCCTGATCAACAACGCCGGTCGCTCCATCCGCCGGGCCATCGAGAACTCGCTGGATCGCTTCCACGACTACGAGCGCACCATGCAGCTCAACTACTTCGGCGCCCTGCGCCTGATCATGGGCTTCATCCCGAACATGCTCGCCCGGAAACGGGGCCACGTCATCAACATTTCCTCGATCGGGGTGCTCAGCAACGCGCCGCGCTTCTCGGCCTACGTCGCCTCCAAGGCGGCGCTGGACGCCTTTTCGCGCTGCGCGGCGGCGGAATTCTCCGACAGCGGCATCGAGTTCACCACCATCAACATGCCGCTGGTGCGCACGCCGATGATCGCGCCCACCAAGCTCTACCAGCACGTCCCCACCCTCAACCCCGAGGAGGCCGCCGACCTGATCGTGCAGGCGATCATTTACCGGCCGGAGCGCATCGCCACCCGGGTCGGCATCTTCGCCCAGGTGCTGCACGCCCTGGCCCCCAAGGTGTACGCCGTCATCATGAACACCGCGTTTCGGCTGTTTCCCGAATCGACCGCGAGCAAGAGCCCGCAAGCCGACGCCCAGGAGCCCTCGCTGGAGCAAATCTCCTTCGCCCAGTTCACCCGCGGCATCTACTGGTAGCCACGGCCGACGCCGCGCCGCTCGACCGCGACGGCGCGCATCGGGAGCTTTTCGCGACTGGCGGGTCAAAACTCTGGCGTGGAGGTCCCAGCGATCAGCCAGCCGTCCATCCGGTTTCGGCGAATCCGCGCGCCGGAACCGATGGCCGATATGCCCTAAACTTTTAGCGCTAGCACCCGACATTACTCCATAACCATCCGCGAGAACAGAACGATGAAATTGAAAATCGGCGATCCCGCCCCGATGTTCGCAGCCACCGCCACCGACGACAGCACCGTCAAGCTGTCCGACTACCTGGGCACCAAGCTGGTGCTCTACTTCTATCCGATGGACGATACGCCGGGCTGCACCAAGCAAGCCTGTTCCCTGCGCGACCACTATCAAGCCATCAAGGACAAGGGCGCGGCCATCCTCGGCGTTTCCACCCAGGATGTCGCCTCGCACCAGCGCTTCACCGAAAAATACAACCTCAGCTTTCCCCTGATCGCCGACACCGACAGCGCCGTGGCCCACGCGTATGGCGCCATGGGCGGCGGCGGACTGATGGGAGCGGCGAAAAGCCTGTTCGGAGTGGCCAACCGCATCACCTTCATCATCGACGAGAGCGGCCATATCGCCCACATCCTCGACAAACCCGACTGCGCCCACCACGCCGAGGAAGTCCTCAAGCTGCTGTGAGCCGAGGCCGGGCGATCGGGGCGCCGGCTTGCCGGCCGAAAGCGCGGTTCGTATCCTAAGGAGGATTGTCTCTACCCGACGGCCGGCCACATAATGGCCGCGCCGGCGGAACCCGAAACGGTCGGTTCCGCGCCGGCGGAGAAACCGTCGATCGGCCGGCAAGCCGTTCGCGCCCATCAGCCCGCAACCCAGGAGACCCGCATGTCCGGGCGACTCGCCTGCAACGTCCGCCCCAAAACCGCTCGGACCACGAAGGGGACGGGGCGGACTCGCTCCTCCGCCGCATCGACCGCCAAGCCGCTGGAGAAACCGAGGTGACCGCCCGCGAGTCGCAGCCTTCGCCGAAATGGGATCGGGGCGCCGCCAGCCAGCAAGGCGGACGCCGCGAGCAGCAGGACCGCTGGGGCGTTTTCCAACCCCCCGGCCAGGAAGGGCTGCTGGCCATCGTCGCCGACGGCATGGGCGGTCATCTCGACGGCGCCCTGGGCGCGCAAATCGTCATCGATGTCGCGCGGAATTTTGTCCAGAATTCGCCCGACGCGCTGCGCGCCGACCCGCCCGCCGCCTTGAACCAGCTCTGCTGGCGGATGCACGAGGCCATCAACAGCCAATCGGAAACCGCCCGCAGCACCGTGGTGATGGCCTGGCTCGACCGCGGGCAAGCCCATTGGTTGAACATCGGCGACAGCCGGCTGTACCATTTTCGACGCGGTCGCCGCCTGATGCGAACCCGCGATCACTCCGCCGTGCAACTGTTGATGGATCTGGGGGAGATCGACGAGTCCGAGATGGCGAGCCATCCGGCGCAGAACCGCCTCTATCGCTGCCTGGGCGGCGCGGAAACGCCCAAACCCGACGCCGGCCACTTCGCCGTCCAAGCCGGCGACCTGCTGGCGCTCTGTTCGGACGGGGTTTGGGAATACGTGACCGAGCCCGAGCTTTGGAGCGCCGCGCAGGCCAGCGGTCCCGCCGCCGCCGCGCGATCGCTCGCCGAGCGAGCCGTGGAGCGCGGCGGGGCAACCGCCGACAACGCCACCCTGATCCTGCTCCGCCCGGATGCCGGCGCGGACGCCGCCCCGCATTGGCTGCGGCGGATTTCGGCCGGTTTCGCGTCGCTCTTCAACGGCGGCCGCCGCTAGTCCCTTGCCGGATTTCCGCCGATTCCGCCCACCCAAGCGATCAACGACCGATAGGGAAGCCCGATGATCGAAGAAACGAACGCGCTACCCACGGGCTTCAGTCTCCACCGCTACCAGGTCGAAAGCGTCCTCGGCGCGGGCGGCTTCGGCATCACCTATCGGGCCATCCACGAAGCTCTCGAAAACCAGGTCGCCATCAAGGAGTATTTCCCCGCCGAATGGGCGTACCGCGACCACAACGGCACGACCGTGCGCGCCAACGCGCAAGGTCAGATTCCGGCCCGCAGCGGGGAGCCGGCCTGCTACGACTGGGGCCTGCAACGCTTTCTCGATGAAGCCAAGATCCTGGTGCAGATCAACCACCCCTGCGTGGTGCGGGTGCGCGACTATTTCACCGCCAACGGCTCCGCCTACATCGTCATGGAGTACGAGGACGGCGAATCGCTGAGCACTCTGCTGCAACGGGGCGGCATCCTCCCCGAACACGAATTGCGCCACCTGCTCGACGACGTGATGCCGGCGCTGGAAGCGGTCCACGGCCAGGGCTACCTGCACCGCGACCTCAAACCCAGCAACCTCTACATCCGCACCTCGGACGCCCGGGTCATGCTGATCGACTTCGGGGCCGCCCGCCAAGCCCTGGGCCGGCGCACCCGCAGCGTCACCAGCGTGGTCACGCCGGGCTATTCGCCCATCGAGCAATACGTCACGGTCGGCGAGGACTACGGCCCCTGGACCGACATCTACGCGCTCGGCGCCGTGCTGTACCGCTGCATCACCGGCGCACCGCCCATCGAGGCGCCGGGGCGAGTGCTCAAGGACCCGGTGCAGCCCGCCGTGGAATGCGGGGCCGGACTGTATTCGCGCTCGCTGCTGCGGGTGGTGGACCAAGCCTTGGCCGTCCGTCCCGAGGACCGCTTTCAGACCGTGGCCGCGATGCGGGAAGCGTTGCGGATCGCCGACCAGTCGAACGACCGCGCCGATTTCTCCCAGGTCCCGCAACTGCAAGCCGAGTTTTTGGAGCTTTCGCCGCTGAACGGCAAGTCGAGCCTCGGCCTCCCGTCCCCCTCCTCCAAACCGTCGGCCTTGACGCTGGACGACGATCCCTGGAGCGACGCGAGCCGCGTGGAGCGCCGCTCCAAGCCGGCGAGCGCCGAGCAGGCGGGAAAAGCGTCTCCGCCCTCGCGCCCTTCCAAGCGAGCGGTCGAGACGCCTTCCGCCCCCGGCGAACAACTGTCCGGCTGGACCCTGGCCGATTTCGAGACAAGCCCGGCTCCGGCAAAACCTGCGGGGCAATTGCCGGCCGCGAACGCCGAGTCTTCCCTGCCCTTGATGGACGACATCTGGGACAAGATGGACGAGGCCGAGCCGCGACCGGCCGCCCCATCGCCCGATGCCGCCCGCGCGGCCAATGCGCCGCTCGGGCCCGAACCCGGCCTGCCCCGCATCCCTGCTCAACCGCCCGCCCCAATCGGCGGTGGAACATCTGCGAAAAGCCGCCCCGAACCGATCCGGCGGGATCTCGCCGGCCCAATCCATCCCATCGGAACCATCGCGCGTTTTCGCCGACGCTCTCGACCGTCGCGGGCGACCCGGGCTCCGGGAGGCGCAAGCGGAACCGGTATCGTCCACCGAACCGCAAGTGGACGCCATCCTCTACGGTGATCGGTCTCGGATCGATTGGCGCCGGATCATGTTCGCGGTGTTCGCCGTCTGCGGAATCTCGGGAACCGGACTGCTCGGCTACGAGTATTACCAGGATTTTCAGGCGCGGCGGCAACAGGAAGACGAGGCGCAACGGAAACAGCAACAGCAGGAACAGGAGGAAATCGCCCGGCGCGCTCGGGAGGAGGCCCAGCGCCGCGAAGAGGATCTGCTCCGCTATATCGAGCAAGCCCGCGCCGCCATCGCCACCCGGAATTGGGCGGTGGCGCAAACCAATCTGGAACGGGCCGCCAGCCTGAATCCCGACCATCCGGCGGTAGCTTCCACCCAGGCCGCATTGGCGGCCGCCCAGCAACCGGGCGTCCGCTCGAAAACCCGGACCGACAACAAGACCGGCATCGAGCTGACCTGGGTGGAAGGGGGCTGCTTCGACATGGGCAGTCCGCCCAACGAGCGGGATCGCGGCGGCGACGAATCGGTCCATCAAGCCTGCGTCAAGGGATTCTGGATCGGCGTCACCGAGATCAGCAACGGCCAGTTCCGCCGCTTCAAACCGGACCACGACAGCGGCTCCTATCAGGGACGCCCCCTGGACCGGAACGCGCAACCCGCCGTCAACGTGAGCTGGGACGGCGCGAAGGCTTTCACCGAGTGGCTGTCCTGGGAAGCCAGCACCGGCAAGCGCTTCCGTTTGCCCACCGAAGCGGAATGGGAATACGCGACCCGCGCCGGCACCGCCACCCGCTATTATTGGGGCAACGACATCGACCCCCGCTACGCCAATTTCTCCGACCGCAACGATCCGTCCGGGGCCTCCGTCGGCACCCTGGACGACGGCCAGGCGGTCACCGCGCCGGTCGGCAGCTATCAGCCGAACAGCCTCGGCCTGCGCGACGCGGCGGGAAACGTCTGGGAATGGACCTGCTCGGAGTACGATCCCAACTACGGCGGCCAGGAGCAGGGCTGTTCCGACAAGCGCGCGGGCGACGGGCTGCGCGTGGTCCGGGGCGGCTCCTGGAACAACGGCCCCGGCGAACTGCGCTCGGCCAAGCGCCTGGCCCGCAAGCCCGACCATCGCGACGCGATGACCGGGTTTCGGGTGATCATGGAAGAGTGAGGCGCCGGCGGCGCTCGCCCCCGCGCCAACGCCCGCTCCGCTCAGGTTGACGGGCTGCGGCGGCTCACCATGAACGTGGCGCTGCCCTCGACCACGACCTGGTCTTGCACGGTGCAGACGGTGTCCATCACCACCCGCCGGCGCTCCCGATTGATCTCCCGGATGGTGCAGACGGCGGTGACGGTATCGCCGATGCGCACCGGCGCCGCGAACCGCAACTGCTGGTCCACGTACACCGCGCCCGGTCCGGGCAGGCGAGTGCCCGCCACGCAGGAAATCAGGCCGGCGCAGAACATGCCGTGCGCGATGCGGCCCTTGAACCGGGTCTGCGCGGCGAACACCTCGTTGCAGTGGATGGGGTTGTTGTCCCCGGTCAGGCCGGCGAACATCACCACGTCGGTTTCGGTGACGGTCTTGGCGTGAGACGCGCTCATGCCGACTTCCAGATCTTCCAGATAATAGCCGTGAATGCTGTCGTTGTAGCCTTCGTGCGTGGAGTACATTCATTTCTCCGATGGGGTGGTTGCCGAGCATCTCGCGCTGACGCCAAGGGCGCATAGCCTACACGACCGAGCGTATCGGTGGAAAATTCTCGGCGCCCGTCAGGCATTCGGGTCCACCACCACCCGGCCCCGGACCTGACCGGCGAGAATCGCCTCCGCCAAGCGCGGCACCTCGGCCAGCGGGACGACCTGGGTCATCCGCTCCAGAACGGCGGCCGGAAGATCGCGCGCCAGCCGCGCCCAGGCCATCCGGCGCGGCTCGGGCGGACACAGCACCGAATCCACCCCCAGCAGCTTCACGCCGCGCAGGATGAACGGCATCACGGTGGTCGGCAGATCGACGCCGCCGGCCAAGCCGCAGGCCGCCGCCGCGCCACCGTAATCGGTTTCCGCCAGCGCCCGGGCCAGCACCCGACCCCCGACGGTATCCACCACGCCCGACCAACGCTGCGCCTCCAGCGGCCGGCAGGGCTGGCTCATCGCCTCGCGGCCGATCAGTTCCGTCGCGCCGAGTTCGCGCAGATAAGCCCCGTTCTCCTGGCGGCCCGTCACGGCGGCGATCCGGTAGCCCAAGTGACCGAGCAAGGCCACGGCGACGCTGCCGACCCCGCCGCTGGCGCCGGTCACCAGCACGGGTTTGGCCGCGTCCGGCTTGACGCCGGCTTGCTCCAAGGCCAGCACGCACAGCATGGCGGTGAAGCCGGCGGTGCCGATGGCCATGGCCTGGCGGGTGTCCAGCTTGTCCGGCAGCGGCGTCAGCCAGTCGGCCTTGACCCGCGCCCGCTGGGCGTAACCGCCCCAGTGGCTCTCGCCCACGCCCCAGCCGGTCAGCACCACCCGGTCGCCCGGCCGATAAGCGGGGCTGGCCGATTCCAGGACCGTCCCGGCCAAGTCGATGCCCGGCACCAGCGGAAACCGGCGCACGATCTTGCCTTTGCCGGTGACCGCCAGCCCATCCTTGTAGTTGAGGGAAGAGTAATCCACGGCGACCAGCACGTCCTCGGGCGGGAGGTCGGCATCGGTCAGTGCGGTCAGGGTGGCTTCGGTCTGGCCGTCTCGCTGGTTCAGCACCAGCGCCTCGAAAGTCGCGGAATCCGCCATGTCGCTTACCCCTTTCTAAAGTTTCGTTTCGATCGCGGTTGATGGGCCGGCCTGCGCCGATTCAAGGTTGGTGATTCCGGGGCGCAGCCAATAAATGCATTGCATCGCCAGCAGGGACTAAATACCATAACTTGACAGGGTTTAACCGGCAGGATGGGTAGCCGGCCTTTCCCGGCATGTATCGCTCGCATTCCACCGCTTCGGATTCATTCAACCGGCCTGTAATATAATCGCGGCTCAAGGCCGGGTTGCCGTTTCCGCTCGGCGCGCGCCCAACAACGAGATTTCAATACGCAAGCCATCCCAAGTAAAGGTGAACGATGAAAATTTTAGTCGCCGTAAAACGGGTCGTCGATTACAACGTCAAGGTGCGGGCCAAAGCCGACGGTTCCGGCGTGGAAACCGCCAACGTCAAAATGTCGATGAACCCGTTCGACGAAATCGCCGTGGAAGAAGCGGTCCGCTTGCAGGAAGCCGGCAAGGCGAAGGAAATCGTGGCCGTGTCCCTGGGCGTCGCCGCCTGTCAGGACACCATCCGCACCGCGCTGGCGATGGGCGCCGACCGCGGCATTCTGGTGGAAACCGACGCGGAGCTGCAACCGCTGGCGGTCGCCAAGCTGCTCAAGGCGGTGGTCGAGAAGGAAAAACCGGATCTGGTGATCCTGGGCAAGCAGGCCATCGACGACGACGCCAACCAGACCGGCCAGATGCTGGCCGCCCTGCTCGGCTGGCCGCAGGGCACCTTCGCCTCCAAGATCGAGGTCGGCGCCGGCGCGCTCGACGTGACCCGCGAAGTCGATGGCGGCCTGGAAACGGTGGCGGTCAAGCTGCCGGCGGTCGTCACCACCGACCTGCGCTTGAACGAGCCGCGCTTCGTCAAGCTGCCCAACATCATGAAAGCCAAGAAAAAGCCGCTGGACGTGTTCAAACCGGCCGATTTGGGCGTGGATGTGGCGCCGCGGCTGATCACCCTGAAAGTGCAGGAGCCGCCCAAGCGCCAGGCCGGCATCAAGGTCGATACCGTCGCCGCCCTGGTGGACAAACTCCGCAACGAAGCGCACGTCATCTAACGCCCGCGAGTACCGAACCATGAGCATCCTGGTCATTGCCGAACACGACAACGCCGCTCTCAAAGCGGCCACGCTGAACACCATCACCGCCGCCACCCAACTGGGCAGCGACATCGCCATCCTGGTGGCCGGCCACGGCTGCGGCGCGGTCGCCGAAGCCGCCGCCAAGGTCGTCGGCATCAAGAAAGTGCTGCTGGCCGACGCGCCGCACTACGCCAACCAACTGGCCGAGAACGTGGCCGCGCTGGTGGTCGGTCTGGCCGGCGGCTACACCCACATCCTGGCCCCCGCCACCGCCGCCGGCAAGAACGTGCTGCCGCGCGTGGCCGCCCTGCTCGACGTGGCGCAGATCTCCGACATCGTGAAGGTGGAAAGCGTCAACACCTTCGTGCGGCCGATCTACGCCGGCAACGTGATGGCCACCGTGCAGTCCAAAGACCCGGTCAAGGTCATCACCGTGCGCGGCACCGCCTTCCCCGCCGCCACCGCCAACGGCGGCTTCGCCGTCGTCGAATCCGTCGCCCCGGCGGCGGACGCCGGCGTCTCCAGTTTCGTCGGCCAGCAATTGACCAAATCCGACCGGCCGGAGCTGACCGCCGCCCGCATCATCGTTTCCGGCGGGCGCGGCATGGGCAACGGCGACAACTTCAAGCTGCTGGAAGACGTGGCCGACAAGCTGGGCGCGGCCGTGGGCGCCTCCCGCGCCGCCGTGGACGCCGGCTTCGTGCCCAACGACTACCAGGTCGGCCAGACCGGCAAGGTGGTCGCGCCCGACCTGTACGTCGCCGTCGGCATTTCCGGCGCCATCCAGCACTTGGCCGGCATGAAGGACAGCAAGATCATCGTCGCCATCAACAAGGACGAGGAAGCGCCGATCTTTCAAGTCGCCGATTACGGCCTGGTCGCCGATCTGTTCGCGGCCGTGCCCGAGATGTCCAAGGAACTGGACAAGCTGAAGGCCGCCGGTTAACCCACTCCCTTCGATTCCGCGCCGCCCGCCGCTCGGGCGGCGCCCCGTTCCCCCGCTCCCGCACCGTTCGAACCATTTTTTAAGGAGGCGTTCGTGACCGCCTATACCGCTCCAACCCGCGACATGCAATTTGTGATCAACGAATTGGCCGGGATGGCCGAAGTCGCCGCCCTGCCGGCGTTCGCCGAGCAGGAGGTCGGCCCGGAACTGGTGGAAGCCGTGCTGGAGGAAGCCGCCAAGCTGGCTTCCGAGGTGTTGGCCCCGCTCAACCACTCCGGGGACGTGCAGGGCGTCAAGATCGGCCCCAAAGGGGTCATTCCCGCCGACGGCTTCGCCAAAGCCTACCGGAAATTCGTCGAGGGCGGCTGGAACGGGATCGGCTGCCCGGTCGAGCACGGCGGCCAGGGCTTGCCGGAGATGATCAACACCGCCACCCAGGAAATGTGGAACTCGGCCAACATGTCCTTCGCGCTGTGCCCGCTGTTGAACGCCGGCGCGATCGAAGCCATCAGCCGCGCCGGTTCCGAGCAGCAGCAGGCGCTGTACCTGCCGAAAATGGTCAGCGGCGAATGGACCGGCACCATGAATCTGACCGAGTCGCAGGCCGGCTCCGACCTCTCGGCGGTGCGCGCCCGCGCGGTCCCCGAGGGCGATCATTACCGGATCTTCGGCCAGAAGATTTTCATCACCTGGGGCGAGCACGACATGACCGACAACACCATCCATCTGGTGCTGGCCCGGACCCCGAACGCGCCGGAAGGGGTCAAGGGCATTTCGCTGTTCATCGTGCCCAAGTTCCTGGTCGAGCCGGACGGTTCGCTCGGCGCCCGCAACGACGTCCACGCCGTGTCGGTCGAGCACAAGATGGGCATCCACGCCAGCCCGACCTGCGTGATGGCTTTCGGCGACCAGAACGGCGCCGTCGGCTATCTGGTCGGCGAGGAAAACAAGGGCTTGGCCTACATGTTCATCATGATGAACGAGGCCCGCTTCAAGGTCGGCCTGCAAGGGCTGGCCATCGGCGAACGCGCCTATCAGGCCGCCCGCGAGTACGCCAAGGATCGGGTGCAAGGCCGGCCGGTCGGGGTCAAGAGCGGCGACCGGGTGGCCATCATCCACCATCCCGACGTGCGGCGGATGCTGATGACCATGAAGGCCCTGAACGAGGCGATGCGGGCCCTGGCTTACGTGGTCGCGAAGAACATGGATCTGGCCCGCTTCCACCCCGACGCCGAGACCCGCCAGCGCCAGCAAACCCGAGTGGATCTGCTGATTCCGGTGGTCAAGGGCTGGTCGAGCGAGATCGGCATCGAAGTGGCGTCGCTGGGGGTGCAAACCCACGGCGGCATGGGCTACATCGAGGAAACCGGCACCTGCCAGCATCTGCGCGATTCCCGCATCACCACCATCTACGAAGGGACCACCGGCATTCAGGCCGCCGATCTGGCCGGCCGCAAGCTGACCATGGACAAGGGCGCGGCGATGCGGGCGCTGATCGCCGAAATCGCGGCGACCGTGGAGGAACTCGGCCAAACGGCCGGCGACGACTTGGCCGCGATTCGCGCCGGGCTGGCCGAGGGCGTCCAGGCACTGACTGAAGCCACCGGCTGGATGCTGGGCGCGTCCGACGCTGCGGCCGCGATGGCGGTGTCGGTCGATTATCTGATGCTGGCCGGTTTCGTGTGCGGCGGCTGGCAGATGGCCCGCGCGGCGCTGGTGGCCCAAACCAAGCTGATGACCGGCGAGGACCCGTCGTTCCACGAAGCCAAGCTGATCACCGCCCGCTTCTACGCCGAACACCTACTGCCCAAGGCCGGGGCTTTGCGCGCTTCGATCAAGAACGGTGGCGTCTCGATCCTGGGGCTGACCGAGGAGCAGTTTTGAGGCGCGTTTGCACCGCTGCTCGGGCGGACTGATCGGAAAGATTCCCTCACCCCCAACCCCTCTCCCACAGGGAGAGGGGAGCCCTCGCATCTGACCCCTTTCCCGCAGGGAGAGGGGCGCCCTCGCATCCGACTCCTCTCCCGGCAAGAGAGGGGCGCGGGAACCCGCCTCACGACGACAAGCGTTGCAGCCGCTTGCTGACCGCTTGCTGGGAAATGCCGAGCAGCCGGGCGGCGGCCGTCTGGTTGCCGTGGCAGCGCCGCAGCGCCTCCTTGACCAGCCGCTCCGTGGCCTCTTTCAAGGTGGGCATGGACGCCCCGTGCGAGAACGCGGTCTCGGCATCGCGCTCCAGGTCGGGCGCGACCTCCCGCTCCTCCCGCTGCTGGTCGAGGTATTGCTCGAACGGTTCGAGCGGAAGCGTCTTGGCGATGACGCTTCGGCTCACCGCCTCGAACACCATCGCGCGCAGCTCGCGGATGTTGCCGGGAAAGGCGTAGCCTTCCAGCAGCCGGATCAGGCGCTCCGGCACGCGCGGCTTGGGCCTGTGGAGCGGCACGGCCGCTTCCCCGGCGAAGCGGTCGAGCAGCAACGGCAAATCGTCCAGCCGCTCGCGCAGCGGCGGCAGGTGCAGGTGGTGGGTGCGCAACCGGTAATTGAGATCCTTGCGGAACTGTCCTCGCTTGACCGCCTGCCAGAGATCCTGATTGGTGGCGGACAGGATCCGCGCCGCGCTGCGCTTGGGCGAATCCTGGCCCAGCGGAAAATAGTCGCCTTCTTGCAACAGGCGCAGCAGCTTGGCCTGGGACGCGGCGGCCAGATCGCCGATCTCGTCCAGCAACAGGGTGCCGGCCGCCGCCTGCTCCACCAGCCCCGGCCGCGCCCGCTCGGCGCCGGTGAACGCGCCCCGGCCGTGCCCGAACAGGGTATCGGCAAAAATCGTGTCGTCCAGCCCGGCCACGTTGACCGCCACGTAATCCCCGCGCCGCCCGCTCGCCGCGTGGATGGCCCGGGCGAGCAAGTCCTTGCCGACGCCGGTCTCGCCCGTGATCAGGACCGGCTCGTGGGTCGGAGCGACGGTTTCGGCGTACTGGAACAACAGGTGCATCCGGGGATTGCGGGTCACGATCTCGGCAAACAGGTCCGGCCGGCTCGGGCCGGGGGCGCCGGCCCGTTGCCGGAGCGCGGCGTTCTCCTGGTGGAGTTCCCGCATCACCAGCGCGTTCTTGACCACGGTCGCCAGCCGGCCCAGATCGATGGGTTTGGTCAGGTAGTCGAACGCGCCCCGCTTGATGCAGCGCACCGCCGTTTCCACGTCCTCGGTCGCGGTGACGATGACCACCAAGGTCTGGGGATAGTTCCGGCTGACGATGCCCAGCAGCTCCTCGCCGCCGACATGGGGCATCGCCAGATCCAGAAACAGGATTTCGACCGGCTGCCGGGCCAGCAGCTCCGCCACCCGCCGGCTGTCCCGGCAGGTGAGGACACGGTCCAGACCCACTCTCCGCAACGCATCGCAGACCAGCAGCAAACTCATCTCGTCGTCGTCCACCACCAGCACCGGGTGGGGGGCGGGCGGAGCCGATTTCATCGCCAAGCTCCCTCGAAAGCCTCGATCGTTCGGATCACGCGGCCAACCGGCCGGGCAGCGCCGCCGCTCCGGCCAAGCCGTACAGTTCCTCGACAGCCAGCAGCCGCTCCATGTCCAGCAGCAGGACCATGCCGGTTTCGAGGGTGACCAAGCCCTTGAGGAACTCGGTGTTCACCGCCGCGCCGAAATCGGGCGGCGGCTGAATGTCGTCGGCCCGGATGTCGAGCACATCGGAAACGCCGTCCACCACCAGGCCGACCACGCGGCCGCCGGTTTCTTGGCCGACCATGGCCAGAATGACGACCGTGGTGTTGGAGTAGGTCACCTCGTCCAGATTGAAGCGGCCCCGCAGATCGATGATCGGGACGACGGCGCCTCGCAAGTCCATCACGCCCCGCACGAAACTCGGGACGTTGGGAATCCGGGTCACCGGGGTCCAGCCCCTGATCTCCTGGACCTTGAGGATATCGATCCCGTACTGCTCGCCGGCCAGGTTGAACGTCAGATATTGTTGTTCGTCGGCCGCCTCGCGGGCTGCGAGGTGGCGGTCCGCCACAACCGTCATTTCCGTGCTTGTCGCCATCATCATGTCTCGCTCCTCGAACGCTGTCGCGCTCGCCAATTGTAAAAGTTGTCGTGGAAACGCACCCGACCGGGTGCGCACCGGGGCTGGTTCTGCGTCTAAAATTGCTTCCACTCGCCATTCTCGCCAGCCGCTTTCCCGGCTGGCGCAGAATGCGCCAGCGTCGGCTTGAAGCCCTTTGCGAGCAGCTTCTTGGGCGGGTTTGAACCGTGCCGTTCGGCCGCCGCCGGGACCGGGCTCCGCGCCGCTTTCACGCCGCCAGTCGTCGCCGGATGTCCGCCGGCACCGCGCCGGCCTCCAGCTTGAAGAAACCCATCAGCCGTTGCAGCTCCTGGGCTTGGTCGCCCATCGAGTGGCTGGCGGCGGCGGTCTGCTCGACCAGCGCGGCGTTCTGCTGGGTGACCTGGTCCATCTGCAGGATGGCTTTGTTGACCTGCTCGATGCCGGTGGCCTGCTCGCGGGCGGCGGCGGCCATCTCGGCCACGATGTCGCTCACCTTCTTGATCGAGGTCACGATCTCTTTCAGCGTCTGCCCGGCGTTGTCCACCAGCTTGCCGCCGTCCTCGACCTTGGCCACGCTGTCGGTGATCAGCGCCTTGATCTCCTTGGCGGCGTCGGCGCTGCGCTGGGCGAGTTTCCGCACTTCGCCGGCGACCACGGCGAAGCCCCGCCCCTGCTCGCCGGCGCGGGCGGCCTCGACGGCGGCGTTCAGCGCCAGCAGGTTGGTCTGGAAGGCGATCTCGTCGATCACCCCGATGATGTCGGCGATCTTGCGGCTGCTCTGGTTGATCGCGCTCATGGCGCCGATCGCCCGGTCCACCACCTGCCCGCCCTGCTCGGCCTGGTTGCGGGCGGCCCCGGCGAGCTGGTTGGCCTGCCCGGCGTGCTCGGCGCTCTGCTTGACCGTGGAGGTGAGTTCCTCCATCGAGGAGGCGGTTTCCTCCAAGGCGCTGGCCTGCTCTTCGGTGCGCTGCGCACAGGTCGGCGCTGCCCTGGGCGATTTCGGCGGCGGCGGAGTTCACTTGGCCGGTGGCTTGCGAGACCTTGGTCACCATCTCCTTCAACTGCGCGGCCATCTCGCGCATCGCGGCGTAGATGCCGGTCTCCCGGCCGGTGTCGGTGAAGCGCACCGTCAGGTCGCCGCCGGCGATCTGGTCGGTGATCGCCGAGATGGCCCCCGGCTCACCGCCCAGGGGCCGGGTGATGCTGCGGGTGATGAGGATGGCGATCACGGCGCCCAACAGCATCGCGGCGCCCACCAGCAGGAAGATCCAGAAGGAGGCCGACTTGTATCGATCCTCGCCTTTGAGGATGTTTTCGTCGGTGAATTTATCTTGCAGTTGCGCGAATTCATCGAGCAACCCCTGCACTTTCTTGTTGGCGGGGAACGCCTGCTGGATCAGGACCGGGGTCGCCTCGTCGGGCTTGTTGGCCAGCCCCAGCTCGATCACCTTGTCGTTGGGGATCAGCGCCGCGTCCCGGGCTTCCTTCACCTTGGCCAGGATCGCCTTGCCGGCTTCGGAGAGGGGCAGCTTGTTCAGCGCGTCCAAGGCTTCCTGGTAGTTCTTGCGCGCCTTGTCGATATTCTCCTTGACCCCCTTCATTATGGCCTCGTCCGACACGATCACCAGCGTGCGCATGTCGCGGGCGACCTGGTACTCCGCCTCGGACAGATCCTGGGCGTACTTGACGCGGGGATAGTTGACCCGGCCGACGGTATGCAGCGCATCGTTGACCGCCCCCATGCTGACATAGCCCAGCATCGCCACGCCCAACAGGAGCGCCAACAGCGCGCCGAACCCGAGACCGAGACGACCACTGACTTTCATGTTGCTGAATAGCATGATTGTTTTCTCCAACCGTAATTTTTTTGGGCGGTCGCGCCCAGGAAAGAGGGTTATACCCGCGTTGTATCGGCTCGTTCGCCGACCAAAATCTGTCAACCCTGCCCGCCAGCGGTGGCCGGACACAACGCGAAGAGAGCAATTGTTGTACCAATTAGATAACATATTGATAATATTAAACATCGATGTTTTAGTAGTACCAACATTTAACAATATTATTTGTTGATTTCGGGGTTAAATCATCGATATCGAATTCTTTTAATCGCTTACCGCTACAACCAGAATGGCATGACCACAATATAAATTGTTGTTACCGGCGTTTGGCGACTTTCCAGACCGCATCCGCATTGTCATGCGCCGCTGAAGCGGGTAGCGCATCACAACCGGTTTGAATGCTAATCTATGGCAAACCGCCCACGATGACCGTCAGGACCGGGTAACGCCGCGCGCCGGGTGATGGGGCCGTTCGCCACCGCCACGGGAAGATGAAGCCCATCATGTCCGCGCCGACACAGCCCCCCAAACCCGCCGATGCGCCCACCGAAACATCGGATCGCCCCGGCGACTCGTCCGCCCCGCATGGCGCGGGCGACATCGAGAATTTGCCCACCGTGCGCGTCGCCGACCCGGTCGGACAACCCCGGTTGTATGTCGCCCAAGATGCCACCGTTCGGCTGAACCGGCCGGCCGCGGAAGCGCCGACCGTCCGCATCGACCCGCGGGCCGCGCCGCCGACGACACCTCCCGACAGCGGGCTGGAAATCGCCAAGTTCTTGGTCGAGGACGGCGTTCTCACCGAGGAACAGTTGGCCTACGCCATCCGGGTTCGATCCAAGCTGACCACCGAAAAGCCTTTGCTGAGCATCCTCAACGAAATCGGTTACGTCAGCCCGGAACAACAGCGCAACACCCTGCGCAAGCATCGCATCTCGGTGCGGATCGGCGCGCTGCTGGTGGAGCTGGGCTATCTGCGGGATCAGGACCTGCGCGCCGCGCTGGCCTTGCAGCGGGAATCCGGCAGCGGGAAAAAGCTGGGCGACATCCTGCTGGAAAACCACTTCATCGAAGAAAACAAGCTGATCGAGGTGCTCGCCGATCAGTTGGGTTTCCGGCAGATTTCGCCCGAACTGGGCGACATCGACCGGAAGTTGCTCGAAAAAGCCAACCCAAACTGGTTCTTGCAGCGGCACTTCCTCCCGATCCGCACCGAAAGCGGCCATGTCTTGGTCGCGTTCGCCGATCCGCTGGACTCACCCGCCCGCCAGGATGCCGCCCGGCTGTTCGGGCCGGATTTGGTGCCGTTGATCGCCAGCAAACGCACCATCCGCGAAACCCTGGAGAGCTACAAGCGCCACAACCAAAGTTTGCAGGCGCCGGTCGTCCAGGTCGATGAAGCCACCCGGACCGTCGAGCTGGTCAACACCATATTTTCGGATGCCATCCAAGCCCAAGCGAGCGACATTCACATCGAGCCGATGAAAAATCAGTTGCGTATCCGCTTCCGCTGCGACGGCGTGCTGGGCATTTACAAGACGCTCGACAAAAGGCAGGCCCCGTCCCTGGTCAACCGCATCAAGATATTGGGCAAGGCCGACATCGCCGAACGCCGCCGCCACCAAGATGGCCACATCGATTTCGAGGATCCCAAAACCGGCCGCCAGATCGACATTCGGGTTTCGGTCTACGTCACCATTTACGGCGAAAAAATCGTGTTGCGCCTGCTGCGCCGGGCTCAACTGGTGCCGCTCGACGAGATCGGCATGTTTCCCCGCACCTTGGGCCGGTTTTACGACGACGCCCTCGACTTGCCGAGCGGCATCGTCCTGATCACCGGCCCGACCGGCACCGGCAAGACCACGACCCTCTACAGTTGCGTCAACTACCTCAACAGCATCGACCGCTGCATCACCACGGTGGAAGATCCCGTCGAATACGTCATCGAAGGCATCGCGCAATGCTCGCTCAACCCCAAAATCGAAGTGACGTTTGAAAGCACGCTGCCGTACATCATGCGCCAAGACCCGGACGTGATCGTGCTCGGCGAAATCCGCGACCGCTACTCGGCGGAAGCCGCCATCCAGGCGGCCCTCACCGGCCACAAGGTGCTGACCACCTTTCACACCGAGGACACCATCGGCGGCTTGCTGCGCCTGATGAACATGGACATCGAAACCTTTCTGATTTCCTCGACGGTGGTTTCGGTGCTGGCCCAGCGGTTGTTGCGCCGGGTGTGCCCGAACTGCGCGGAACCTTATCAGCCCAATTCCACCGAAATGCAGCGCCTGGGCTACAAGCGCCAGGATCTGGAAGGCACCACCTTCAGGCAGGGACGCGGTTGCGCCGAATGCCGCCACACCGGCTATCGCGGCCGCGTCGGCGTGTTCGAGTTGCTCGTCCTCAACACGATGGTCAAGGATGCCATCCTCCAAAAGTGCACCTCCCACGAGATCCGGCGCGTCAGCCTGGAAACCTCGGGCATGGTGACCCTGCTGGAGGACGGGCTGGCCAAGGCGTCCCGGGGCGAAACCGCCATCGCCGAGGTGCTCCGCTTTCTGCCCCGTCTCGATAAGCCCCGATCCCTGAACGAAATCAAACGCCTGGTGGGAATCACATGACAGCCAGCGACCAATCCCTGCACGATCTGATCGTGCGGCATATCGCCACCAACGACATCAAGCTGCCGGTGTTCAACCCGGTCGCCTTGCGGCTCCAGCAAGCCCTGCAAAACGACGCCACCCAAATCGCCGATATCGAAAAAATGATCGTCGAGGATCAAGTCTTGGCGAGCCAGATTCTGCGGGTCGCGAACGCGGCTTTTTACAAGGGCTTGCAGCAAATCACCACCATCCGCAAGGCCATCATTCGGCTGGGGGTCGAACAGGTCGCCCATCTCGCCCTGGTTGTCGCCCTACGACAGCTCCATCAAAAATCCAGCGACGAGTTTCTGGGCTACCAAGATAAGTTGTGGCGGCACGCCTTCGCCTCGGCCATGGGCTGCAAATGGATAGCCGAGCGCTGCGGCTATCGCAGCGAGGCGGAAAATGCGTTCATGGCCGGCCTGTTGCACAACATCGGCCAGTTGGCGCTCCTGAAAATCATCGAGGATCTGCGCGGCTCCGGCGCCATCGGTTCCGACCTGCCGGAAAGCCTGATCGTCGAGATTCTGGACAGCGACATGCACACCAGCCAGGGTGATCTGCTGGCGAGAAAATGGAATCTGCCGGACGAATATTGCACCGTGGCGCGCGACCATCACCGGGAGCCCGCCGATGCCAGCAACAGCTTGTTGCTGTTCGTTCGGCTCAACGATCAGGCTTGCGAAAAAATCGGCATCGGCTTGCACGGCGATCCCGCTATCGCCCTGGCGGCCACGGCGGAAGCGCAAGCGCTGGGGCTGGGCGAAGTCGCCCTGGCCGAGCTGGAAATCATGCTGGAGGACAGCGTGGCGATGACGGGCCAGCTTTGACGACCGCCCGCGACTCGCCCGCCGCGAGTCCGCCAGCCCGGAACACGGCCGAAACGCGACCGGAACACGACGATAGCCAGTAAGACCCTACTTTGCGCGCGGCAAGCTCCTATACTTCAAGCGATAATGGTGCGCGCCGCGCCGCGCCGCGCCGCTCCGCTCCGCCCGCCATGGCCAAACCCGAACCCAGGTACTGCCGTCATGACCGAACTCACGGCCCGCGAGCCCGAAATCACCCGCGCCAGCCTGCTCGACCGCACGATGCACAATCTGCGCGAAGCCTGGCGCGAGGTGGCCGACTGGCGGGGCGGCCTGCTGTCCGCCGCCCCCGGTCCCAACCTGCCCGAAAAGGATACGGAGACGCTGAAAGCCCAGATGCGCGACTGTCTGGAAGCGCGCGGCGGCGAAGTCTCGGCCCGCGCCCGCGCCGCCAATCTGGGGCGGATTTACCTGTCGTTGAGCGCCAAGGGCCGCAAGCGATTCCTGCAAATCCTCGCCACCGAGTTCGACATCGACCGCAAGGCGCTGGACAAGGCGGCGGCGAAACTGCAACAGACGGGAGATAGCGCCGAAGAGCGCGCCAAGGCCGAACGCGCCCTGCGCCAAGCGCTACAACCGCCCCGGCTGCGCTTGCTGGCCCAGCTCAACGCCTTGCCCGAAGGCTTCCATTTCCTGGTGGATCTGCGCGCCGAGCTGTTGGAGTGGCGCAAGGACGATCCGTCGCTGGCGGCGCTGGAGCGGGATCTGCTGTCGCTGCTGGTGTCCTGGTTCGACGTGGGCTTTCTGGAGTTGCGGCGCATCACCTGGGATTCGCCGGCCTCGCTGCTGGAAAAAATGATCGCCTACGAAGCCGTGCATCCGATCAAGAGCTGGGACGATTTGAAGAACCGGCTCAGCTCCGACCGGCGCTGTTTCGCCTTTTTCCACCCGCGCATGCCCGACGAACCGCTGATCATCGTCCAGGTGGCGCTGGTGCACGGCATCGCCGACAACGTGCATACCTTGCTCGATGAAGCGGCGCCGGTGCTCGACCCCACCCAAGCCGACACCGCGATTTTCTACTCGATCTCGAACGCTCACGAGGGCTTGGCCGGCATCAGTTTCGGCAATTTTCTGATCAAGCGGGTGGTGGACGAATTGACCCACGAGTTCAAAAACCTCAAAACCTTCGCCACCCTGTCGCCGATTCCCGGCTTTCGCGGTTGGCTGGACGGAAAATTGAACGAACCCGGCAAAGATGTTGAGGCGGAATTGCTGACCCCGGCGGATCGCAAGGCGCTGGCGGCGGCGGCCGGGACCGGCGGCGAACCGATCTCGCTGAAAACGTTGCTGCAATTGCCGGACTGGAACCGCAAGCCGGAACTGGCCAAGGCGCTGAAGCACCCCTTGCAACGGTTGTGCGCCCGCTATCTGGCCAAGGAAAAACGCGAGGGCGGCACCGCGCGGGATCGGGTCGCTCACTTCCATCTCTCGAACGGCTCGCGCATCGAGCGGCTGAACTGGCTGGCCGACACCTCGCCCAAGGGCTTGAGCCAGTCGGCGGGCATGATGGTGAACTATCTGTACAAGCTGGACGACATCGAAGCCAATCACGAGGCTTATCGCGGCGAGGGCAAGGTCATGACCTCATCGTCGATCCGGTCGCTGTTGAAAGCTTGAAGGGTAGAGGGAATTTTTTAAGGCATCCAAATCTCTCCGCATCCCTGTTCTGGAGCGAATCCATGCAAACTCGAATGAGCGCATTCCGACCGGCATCCCTCTGTTTCCTGTTGAGCCTAACCGCGTTCGGCGCCGCAAACGCGGCCACTCGCGCGGACTTTTACGCTGCGTTCGATCCCGCCGCCGGAGTGATCCCCTTACCCAACAACCTGTTGTTCGACGGCTCGACCGACGGCACGCTGAATTTTCCGGTGTCCGATCCCGACAACCTGGCCGACCCGCGCGTCGCGCTGAACGCGCTGGACGGCTTTTCGACCGTCGCCCCGCTGACCGCGCAATTCTCCGGCACGCTAAAGGCCGACACGATCAAAGCCGGCGGCACGGTGCGGGTGTTCGAAGTGACCCTGATCAATCCGTTTTTTAATCCCGCCACTTCGGCGCCGTTCGCCATCACCGGGGTCAAGCGCGAACTGGCCGCCGGTACCGACTATGCGGTCGCGCTGTCGCCGGCGGACCCCAAACAGACCACGCTCACCATCAGCCCGCTACGCCCGCTGGCGCCCAAAAGCGGCTATCTGGCGGTCCTGACCGACGGCATTCAGGACAGCGACGGCTTCAACGCCTCGCCCTCCCCGACCTACAAGCTGACCAAGCTGGAAACCCCGCTGGTCGACGCCAACGGCAAAAGCGTCATTCCGGGTCTGAGCGACATCCAGGCGCGGACGCTGGAACCGATCCGGCGACTGGTGAACAACCAGGAAGGCGCGGCGGCCGGTCAGGGCGTCGCCAAGAGCGGCATCGTGCTGAGCTGGACTTTCATGACCCAGTCCATCGACGATGCCTTCACCGCTTTGGACAAGACCATCAAACCGCTGGGGATGGCGATCGAACCGACCGGCGCGACCACCGCCGCCGTCGGGCTGGGCCTGCCCGGCTTCTCCGACATCTACGCCGGCGCGCTGGCGATTCCCTATTATCTCGACCAGGACAAGCCGTTGAGCGGCTTCTGGCAGGCCGCCGACAAGGGACAGGTCACCCGATACAACCCGCTGCCGAAGGCGACCGCGACCCCGCGAATCCCGGTGCTGATGACCGTCCCCAACGCCAAGAGCGGCCAGCGCAAACCGGCCGGCGGCTGGCCGGTGGTCATCTTCCAACATGGCATCACCCGGAACCGCACCGATCTGTTCGCGCTCGCCGACGCGCTGTCGTTCGCCGGTTTCGCCGCCATCGCCATCGACATGCCGCTGCACGGCGTCACCGACAAGACCAATCCGTTTTACGCGAAAGGCTTGGAGCGAACTTTCGATCTGGATCTGGTCAACAACGCGACCGGCGCATCGGGCGCGGATGGCGTCATCGATCCATCCGGCAGCTACTTCATCAACCTGCAAAGCCTGCTGACCAGCCGCGATAACGTGCGCGAAGCCGCAGAAGACCTCCGGCAACTGATCGCGACCTTGCCGCAAGTGGACTTGGACGGCGACCGGCAAGCGGATCTCGACACCGGGCACATCCGCTTCGTCGGCCATTCGCTGGGCGGGATCGTCGGCGGCACTTTTCTGGCTATCGAACAGAACGTGACCAGCGCCACCCTGGCCATGCCCGGCGGCGGCATCGCCAAGCTGCTCGACGGCTCGGCCACCTTCGGGCCGCGCATCGCCGCCGGGCTGGCGGCGGCCGGTCTCAAAAAGGGCACGCCCGGATACGAGTCTTATCTGGTCGCGGCGCAAACTGTTGTCGATGCCGGCGATCCGATCAACTACGGCGCGGCTGCCGCCAAGCTGCACCCGATCCATCTGATCGAAGTGATCGGCCGCGACGGTTCGCCGCCCGATCAGGTGATACCGAACTCGGTGCCCGACGCGCCGCTGGCGGGGACCGAACCGCTGGCCCAAGCCATGGGACTGCAATCGGCCAGCCGTTCGGTGTGGAACGACCAAGGCGTTCGCGCCATCGTCCGCTTTACCGAGGGTGCCCACTCATCGATCATCGATCCTTCCGTCGCCGTCGGCGCGACGGCGGAAATGCAGGGCCAGATGATCGGCTTCCTGCAAAGCGAAGGCACGGAACTGGAAATCATCTATCGCCCCGTCGTGAAATAAGCTCAATCCCGTATCGCAACCGAGCCCCGTTCCCCAGGAACGGGGCTTTTCCTCGCGCGAAACCCCTTTCCTCTTTACGGCAACCGGCGGCAATGGTTAGATGGCCGCCCAACGCCAACCACCCGATCGAATTATATGGCCCAATACATTTTCACCATGAACCGCGTGGGCAAAATCGTGCCGCCCAAGCGGGAAATCCTGAAAGACATTTCCCTGTCGTTCTTCCCCGGCGCCAAGATCGGCGTGCTGGGCCTGAACGGCTCCGGCAAATCCACCCTGCTGCGGATCATGGCCGGCGCGGATACCGACATTCTCGGCGAAGCCCGCCCCCAGCCCGGCATCCACATCGGCTTGCTGTCGCAGGAACCGCAGCTCGATCCCGCCAAGGACGTGCGCGGTAACGTCGAGGAAGCGGTCGCGCCGATCAAAAACGCCCTGGCCCGGCTGGACGAGGTGTACGCCGCCTACGCCGATCCCGAAGCCGATTTCGAGAAACTGGCCGCCGAACAGGCCGACCTGGAAGCGTACCTGCAAGCCACCGACGGCCACAACCTGGACCGGACGCTCGATGTGGCCGCCGATGCCTTGCGGCTCCCGCCGTGGGAGTCCGACGTGAGCCGGCTTTCCGGCGGCGAGCGGCGCCGGGTCGCGCTGTGCCGGTTGCTGCTGTCGAAGCCCGACATGCTGTTGCTGGACGAGCCGACCAACCATCTCGACGCCGAATCGGTGGCCTGGCTGGAGCGGTTTCTCCAGGACTACCCCGGCACCGTGGTCGCGGTCACCCACGACCGCTACTTCCTCGACAACGTGGCCGGCTGGATTCTGGAGCTGGATCGCGGCCGGGGCATTCCGTGGGAGGGCAACTATTCCTCCTGGCTGGAGCAGAAGGAAAAGCGGCTGGAAATCGAGGAGAAGCAGGAAACCGCCCACATCAAGTCCATGAAAGCGGAGCTGGAATGGGTGCGCGCCAACCCCAAGGGCCGGCACGCCAAGAGCAAGGCTCGCGTCGCCCGCTTCGAGGAACTGGAATCGCAGGAATTCCAGAAGCGCAACGAAACCCAGGAACTCTACATCCCGCCGGGGCCGCGGCTGGGCGATCTGGTGATCGAGGCGGCGAACCTGCGCAAAGGCTTCGGCGACCGGCTGCTGATCGACGGTCTGGATTTCAAGCTGCCCAAGGGCGGCATCGTCGGCGTGATCGGCCCCAACGGCGCCGGCAAGACCACCCTGTTCCGCATGCTGGTCGGCCAGGAACAGCCGGACGACGGCGCCCTGCGAGTCGGCGACACCGTCAAGCTGGCCTACGTCGATCAATCGCGCGACAGCCTCGCCCCCGACAAAACCGTCTGGCAGGAAATCTCCGACGGCTTGGACGTGATCGCCATCGGCGGCTACCAGATCAACTCCCGCGCCTACGTCGGCCGCTTCAACTTCAAGGGACCGGACCAGCAAAAGTTCGTCAAGGATTTGTCCGGCGGCGAGCGCAACCGGCTGCACCTCGCCAAGCTGCTGAAAAGCGGCGGCAACGTGCTGCTGCTGGACGAGCCGACCAACGATCTGGACGTGGAGACGCTGCGGGCGCTGGAAGAAGCCTTGCTGGCCTTCGCCGGTTGCGCGGTGATCATCTCCCACGACCGCTGGTTCCTGGACCGCATCGCCACCCACATCCTGGCGTTCGAGGGCGATTCGCGAGTGATCTGGTTCGAGGGCAACTACGCCGACTACGAAGCCGACCGCAAGCGGCGGCTGGGCGTGGAGGCCGACCAGCCGCACCGGATCAAATACCGGAAACTGGCTTAGAAACCACCAAAAGCTCCCCTCTCTCCCTTTTGCTCCCCTCCCGCCCTTTTGCTCCCCTCTCCCGCCGGGAGAGGGGTCGGTGGCGATGGTTTATTTTCAACAGCTTATAGCCCCATCATCCTCACCCTCTTCCAGAGGGAGCAGGGATTCGGTGCAAGGCCCCGATACCCCGCACCGGGTATATAATGGCGTGGAACCAGGACAGCAGGGAGGAAGCCGTCATGCTGAGACCCCTCATCCCCGATGGCGAGGCGCTGCGCCGGGCCTTCCAGTGGCTCGCCGAACAAGGGCATTGCACCCTCAAAACGGTCGAGCAGGCCAGCTTGATGTTCGACCTCACCCCTCGGGACGAGGAATTTTTATTGCGGCAATTCGTCCATCACCGGGGCGCGGCCAGCGACGCTCCGCTTTCAGGGCAGCAGCGGGTGATCGGTTAACCGGCGGGCGAAGCCGACCAGCATGGCGGCGGTCGCGCCCCAGATGAAGCGATCCTGGTAGGGAATCACGTAATAGCGCCGTTGCTGGCCCTTGTAGAACATGCCTCGGGATTCGTGATTGCGCGGATCGAGAATGAACTCCAGCGGCACCTCGAACGCCTCGGCGACTTCGAACGAGTCCAGCGCCAGCTCGAACGGCGGCGTCACGAATCCCACCACCGGCGTGATCAGAAACCCGGTCACGGTTTCGTACAAATCGAGAAAGCCGGCGATTTCCACCACATGCCGGCGGTGCAGGCCGATCTCCTCTTCCGCCTCGCGCAGCGCGGTATCGACCGGGCCGGCATCCTCGTCTTCCGCCCGGCCGCCCGGAAAGCTGATTTGCCCGGCGTGATGCTCCAGGTGAGCCGTGCGCTGGGTCAACAGCACCGTGTAGCCTTCCGGTCGTTCCACCAGGGGAACCAGCACCGCCGCCGGCATCAGCGTGCGTTCCTCGCGCGCCATGCCGGCCACCGCGTGATCGCCGGTGACGGTTTCCATCTGGTGGGTGGAATGCAGGCAGCGGCGAATCCGGTCGCGCATATCCGCGTGGTTCACGCCGCCTCCCGCTCGCTCCCCTCGCCCGCTGGCGGGAAAGGCGCCGAAGGAGAGATGCCGAACAGCCGCCGATAGTTCGCCGTCGTGACCGCCGCCACCTGTTCCAGCGATTCGCCGCGCAACCGGGCGACGAACTCCGCCACATGCCGCACCCAGGCGGGATGGTTGGGCTTGCCGCGATGCGGCGCGGGCGCCAGATAGGGCGAATCGGTTTCCACCAACAGCCGCTCGGCGGGCAACCGTCGGGCCACCTCCTGAATCGGTTTGGCGTTCTTGAAGGTCACGATGCCGGAAAACGAGATGTGGAAACCCAGTTCCAAGGCCCGCTCGGCCATGTCCCAATCCTCGGTGAAGCAGTGCAGCACGCCGCCGACTTCGGCCGCGCCCTCTTCGCGCAAAATGCGCAAGGTGTCCTCGCGGGCGTCGCGGGTGTGGACGATCAACGGCTTGCCGAGTTCGCGGGCGGCGGCGACGTGAACGCGAAACCAGTCTTGCTGGCGCGCGACGCTATCCCGGCCGTAATAGTAATCCAGCCCGGTTTCGCCGATGGCGACGACTCGCGGCTCCCCGCCCAGCGCGACCAGTTCCTTCGCGGTCGGCGCGCGACCGCCGTCCTCGCTGGGATGCACGCCCACCGACAGAGCGACTTGGGGATAAGGCTCGGTCATGCGGGCCAGCGCCGGCCAGCTTTCCAGATCGGTCGCGACGCTCAGCAATCGCGCCACGCCCTCGGCGGCGGCAGCTTCCATGACACCGGCGAGGCCGCCCCGGAAGCGAGTCAAATCGAGGCGATCCAGATGGCAATGGGAATCGACCAGCATGTCGGGATCGTCGAGCGGTCACATGGTGTTGGTGGACTGATCGTTGCGGGTGTAGCCCGCCAGCAGCGCATCGATTTTCTTTCTGGAGGCTGGCGCCTTCCGCGCCGCCGAACTGAATGCCGACTCCCATCTGGCGACCGCCCGGCGTGGTCCGGTAATTGATCCACACCACCTTGCCGGTGATGGCGAACCGTTCCGGATCGTCCATCAGCGTGAGCAGCAAAAACACCTCATCGCCCAGCTCGAAGGATTTTTCCGTCGTGATAAAGATACCCCCGCCCTTGACGAAAGGCATATAGCTGGCGTGCAGCATCGCCTTGTCCTTGATGGCCAGGGAAATGACGCCTTGTCGTGGAGCCGACATAAGCAGTTAACCTTTTGTTGCGGACGTTCGGGGAACGTCGGTTTCACCACTCGCCGCGCCGTCGCCGAGAAAGGCTTCCAGCGACTGTTGCGCGTTGATCTGGGTGGTCGAACACAGCGCATGCAACCGAATCGCCGAGTCCAGGCGCTCGAACAACGCCTTTGGCGGCAGCCAATCGGCCCAGCGCCGCAAGACGGGCCGCAGATCGGGATTGTTCAGGCAGGGAGGTTCGGAATTCATCTTAAGCCGAATCAGGTCGGTATGCCAACCGATCAGCCAGCGCAGGCTTTCGGCGAGATCGCCTTGCAGCCAGCGTTCCGCCTCTCGCACCGGGTCCGCCTTTCCGGTCAGTGTTCGCTCGTAGCTTTCGGCCAATAGGCGACGGCGATTCCAGCGTTCCCCGTCGGCAAAAGCCAAAGCCGCCAAGGGCGCCCCGCCGGCGGCATCGAGCAAGACTCGCGGTTCCAACCCCCCGGTCGTTCGAGACGCCAGCCAAGGCAGCACTTCCTCCGCCGGAGGAATGTCGAACCGCACCAACTGGCAACGGCTGCGCACGGTGGCGGGCAGTCGCGCCGGCTGGTCGGCGACCAGCAGCAGCAGGCTGTTGCCCGGCGGTTCCTCCAGCGTTTTCAACAGGCTGTTGGCGGCATTGAGGTTGAGGCGGTCGGCCGGTTCCAGCAGGGCGATCTTGTGGCCGCCGTACTGGGTGGTCAGGCTCAGAAAATCGCGGAGTTCGCGGATCTGATCGACCTTGATGGCCTTGCCGTCCTCGGCGGGCCGCACGGCGCTGAAGTCGGGATGGCTGCCGGCCCGGAACAAATGGCAGCCCCGACAGCGCCCGCAGGCATCCCCGTCGGTCGCCGGCGCGGCGCAAAGCGAGGCGCCGGCCAAACGCCGAGCGAAAACCCGTTTGCCCAAACCGGCTGGTCCGGTCAGCAGCAAAGCGTGCGGCAAACGGCCGGCGGCGCGGCGCTGCTGGAGTTGCCGCCACGGTTTCTCGTGCCAAGGCAGTCGCTCATCCATCGATCCGCTCCAGCCATCGGGCGAGCAGGGTTTCCACCTCGAACCGGACCGCATCCGGCGGTCGGTCGGCGTTCACGATCCGGTAGCGGTCGAGATTTTGCCTTGCCCGGTCCAGATAAACCGTCCGCACCCGCTCGAAAAATACCCTGTCCTCTCGCTCGAAGCGATCCGCCGCGCCGCGCCGCCGGGCTCGCTCCAGACCGACCTCGACCGGCAGGTCGAACAGCAGGGTCAAATCGGGCCGCAAATCCCCTTGCACCCAGTCCTCCAACGCCGCGACTTTTGCCGGCGGCAACCCCCGCCCGCCGCTCTGGTAAGCGTAGGTGGCATCGGTGAACCGGTCGCACAGCACCCAATGGCCGGCCGCTAGCGCCGGGCGGACCAAGCGTTGGAGATGCTCGGCGCGAGCGGCGAACATCAGCAAGGTTTCGGTGGCCAACCCCATGCCGTCGTGGCGGTGGCCCAGCAGCAAGGCGCGGATTTCCTCGCCCAGCGCCGTCCCGCCCGGCTCGCGGGTCAACAGCACCTGGCGGCCAGACCGTTCCAGATACTCGCGCATAAAGGCGAGTTGGGTAGTCTTGCCCGCCCCCTCCCCGCCTTCGACGGTGATGAATTTGCCCGGCACGTCAGCGACCCTTCGATTGATACCGCCTGACCGCTCGGTGGTGCTCTTCGAGCGTCGCGGAAAAGGTGTGGCCGCCCTCGCCGGTCGCCACGAAATACAGCGCGTCCCCGGCGGCGGGATTCGCGACGGCCGCCAGCGCGTCCGCTCCGGGCATGGCGATGGGCGTCGGCGGCAACCCCTTGCGCAAGTAGGTGTTGTAAGGGGTGTCGGCGATGAGATCCTGGCGGCGCAAGTTGCCGTCGAACGCCGGGCCCAGCCCGTAGATCACCGTCGGATCGGTTTGCAGCGGCATCCCTTTTTGCAAGCGCCGGGCGAACACGCCGGCAATGGCCGGCCGTTCCGCCGGCAGAGCGGTTTCCTTCTCGACAATCGAGGCCAGAATCAGCGCCTGATAAGGATCGCTCAGCGGCAAATTCGGCGCGCGGCGAACCCAAACCTCGTTCAACCGTCGATCCATCGCCGCCAGCGCCCGGCGCAGGAACGCTTCATCCGTCGTCCCGGCGGGAAAGCGGTAGGTATCGGGGAAAAATCGCCCCTCGGGATGCTCGTCCGGCCGGCCCAGTCGGGCCATGATCTCGGCATCGCTGGTCCCCGAAAGCGTTTGGATGATTTTGGGATGCGCGGCCAACGCCTGCCGCAATTGCCGGAACGTCCAACCCTCGACCACGACCAGGGCGTACTGGATGACTCGCCCGGCCACGATTTGCTCGATCAATTCGCGCGGGGTCGCGCCGGGCGCGACGGCATACTCGCCCGCCTTGAGTTTGGGCGCCAAACCGTTCAGGCGGGCGAAGGCTTCGAGATAGAGCGCCGAGCGCAACACGCCGGGTCGTCGCCGCAATTCCCGAGCGATATCGCCGATCCCCGTCCCCGGTTTCACGTCCAAGACCAATCCGCCCGCCGGCACCCCGCAAGGCGTGTCGAGGAACAGGCGATAATCGGTGTAGACGACGCCGAAGGCTGACCCCAAGACCAGCGTCAGAGCGGCCAGCGCCAGCAGCAAACGTTTGGCCCAACCGAGCGGCGGACCGTCTGGGGTTGGCGAGCGAGGATCGTGGTTCGTGGCCAAAAACCTCAACTCAATCCTCTCTCACCGGGGCGAGAGAACGTTTCAGTCCAGCGCGCGGAACACGACCGTGCCGTTGGTGCCGCCGAACCCGAAGGAATTCGACAGCGCGACCTTGACCCGCCGCTCTTGAGCGACATGCGGCACGTAGTTCAGATCGCAGCCCGATTCCGGGTCGTCCAGATTGATGGTCGGCGGCACCACCTGATCGCGAATCGCCAGTATCGAAAAAATGGCTTCGACACCGCCGGCCGCGCCCAGCAGGTGGCCGGTCATCGACTTGGTCGAACTCATCGCCAGCCGGTAAGCGTGTTCGCCGAACACCGTCTTGGCCGCGTCGCTCTCGATCTTGTCCCCGGCCGGCGTCGAGGTGCCGTGGGCGTTGATGTAATCGACCGCGTCGGGATCCAGTTCCGCGTCGCGCAGGGCGCAGGCCATGGCCCGGCGGGCGCCGGCGCCGTCCGGCGGCGGCAGGGTCATGTGGTAGGCGTCGCCGCTCATGCCGAAGCCGATCAGCTCGGCGTGAACGCGGGCGCCGCGCCGCCGGGCGTGCTCGTATTCTTCCAGCACCAGCACGCCGGCGCCGTCGCTCAGCACGAAGCCGTCGCGATCCCGATCCCAGGGCCGGCTGGCTTTCTCCGGCTCGTCGTTGCGAACCGACAGGGCGCGCGCCGCCGCGAACCCGCACAGCCCGGTGGGCGTGGTGGCCATTTCCGCGCCGCCGACGATCATCACGTCGGCATCGCCGTAAGCGATCAGCCGGCCCCCCAGCCCGATGCTGTGGGTGCCGGTGGTGCAAGCCGTGACCACGGCCAAGTTCGGCCCCTTGATCCCGTACAGGATCGACAGGTTGCCCGACACCATGTTGATGATGCTGCGCGGCACGAAAAACGGGGTCAGCCGGCGCGGCCCGCCTTTCAGAAAGGCCGAATGGCCTTCCTCGATGCCGGGCAAGCCGCCGATGCCGGAGCCGATGGCCGTGCCGATCCGCTCGGCGTTGGTTTCGGTGACCTCCAGTCCCGAATCCCGGATCGCCTGCACCGCCGCGCCGATGCCGTAATGAATGAAGGCGTCCATCTTCTTGGCTTCCTTGGGATTCAGGTACTGTTCGACCTGAAAATCCTTCACCGACCCGCCGATGCGCACCGGATAACCGCTGACATCGAAGGCGGTGATGAGTCCGATCCCGCTGCGGCCGGCCAAAATGTTGGCCCAAGCCGTGTCCACGGCACTGCCGACCGGGGACACGATGCCCATGCCCGTTACCACCACTCGCCGCTTGGCCACGGAACTACCCTCTAATCCTCGCTGCACCGATAAAACAAGGCCGCAGCCCCCGGTGGCGGCTGCGGCGGCTGCACCCTATCCGGTTGGGACTGACACCATCACCCGAGATGCGTCGCGATATAGTCGATCGCCTGCTGCACGGTCGTGATCTTCTCGGCGTCCTCGTCGGGGATTTCCAGTTCGAACTCCTCCTCCAAGGCCATCACCAGTTCCACGGTATCCAGCGAGTCGGCTCCGAGATCCTCGACGAAAGAGGCCTCGTTGGTGACTTGCTCTTCCTTCACCCCCAATTGCTCGATGATGATTTTCTTGACGCGAGCTTCGATGTTGCTGATGTCAGTCATGATGATTTGATTCCTCGTTGTGAGCCCCAGATTACAGCGGCACTACCGCAGGGTATTGTATGGAAAACAGAGCCGCGGATGCCATCAATTCTAGCCCCCGGCGGCCATCAGGCCATGTGCATCCCGCCGTTGACGTGCAAAGTCTCCCCCGTGATGTAGGCCGCCCCCGCCGACACCAAAAACGCCACGGCCTCGGCCACATCTTGCGGTTTGCCCAAGCGTTGCAACGGAATGTTGCCGATCACGGCGGCGCGCTGCGCGTCCGGCAACGCCCGCGTCATGTCGGTGTCGATGGCGCCGGGCGCCACGGCGTTGACCGTGATGTTGCGCGACCCGACCTCGCGCGCCAGCGACTTGGTGAACCCGATGATGCCGGCTTTGGCCGCCGCGTAGTTGGACTGGCCGGGGTTGCCGGTGGCGCCCACCACCGAGGTGATGTTGACGATGCGGCCGCGCTGGGCCTTCATCATGCCCCGCAGCACCGCCTTGCAGAGCCGGTAAACCGAGGAGAGGTCGGTGTCGAGGATCGACGTCCATTCCTCTTCCTTCATCCGCAGCAGCAGGTTGTCGCGGGTGATGCCGGCGTTGTTGATCAGGATCGTGGGCGGGCCGAATTCCTGGGTCACCGTCTTGACCGCGGCGTCCACGGACGCGGAATCGGTCACGTCCAGCCGCAAGCCGCGCCCCTCGATGCCGGATTCGCGCAAATCCCGGCCGATGGCTTCGGCGCCGGCCTCCGTCGTCGCGGTCGCCACCACGATCGCGCCCCGCCGCCCGAGTTCGCGGGCGATGGCCTGGCCGATGCCGCGACTGGCCCCCGTCACCAAAGCGATATCGCCATCCAGCGTCGTCATCGTGAAATCTCCATCGCGCTCAGCTCAATAGTTCAGCAGCACCGCGCCCCAGGTAAAGCCGCCGCCGAAGCCTTCCAGCAACAGCGTGTCGCCGCGCCGGATGCGGCCATCGCGCACCGCCACGTCCAGGGCCAGCGGCACCGAAGCGGCCGAGGTGTTGCCGTGCAGGCGCACGCAGTCCACCATCCGCTCTTCGGGCAAGCCCAAGCGCTTGGCGGTGGCGGCCAAAATCCGCCGGTTGGCCTGGTGCGGAATCAGCCAGTCCACGTCGGCGACGGTCATGCCGTTGGCCGCCAAAATCTGTTCGGCGATATCCTTCAGGGTGGTGACCGCCACCTTGAATACCTCGCTGCCGCGCATCTCCACGAACGCGGCGTTTTCTCGAGTCTGGTCGTAGCCGCTGGACACGCCGGCCGGCACCCACAGCAATTCTTTATAGCGTCCGTCGGCGCCGAGGCGGCTGTCGATGATGCCGGGCTCATCCGCCGCTTCCAAGATCACCGCGCCGGCGCCATCGCCGAACAGGATACAGGTGCCGCGGTCTTGCCAGTTGATGATGCGGGTGAAAGTATCGGCTCCGACCACCAGCGCCCGCCGCGCCCCGCCGGTGCGGATGAAGCGGTTCGCGATATCCAGGGCGTAGACGAAGCCGGTGCAAACCGCCTGCACGTCGAACGCGGGGCCGCCACGACAACCCAAGCGATGCTGCAACTGGGTGGCGACGCTGGGAAAAACGTGATCGGGGGTGGTGGTGCCCAGAACGATCAGATCGATCTCGCCGGGATCGATGCCGGCCGCTTGCAACGCGCGGCGGGACGCTTGTTCGGCCAGATCGCAGGTGGTTTCTCCCGGCACGGCGACATGGCGCTCCTCGACGCCGGTGCGCTCGACGATCCAGTCCGCCGAGGTCTCGATCATCTGTTCGAGATCGGCGTTGGTCAGCACTTTCTCCGGCAGATAGCCGCCAGTTCCAACGATTCGGGCATGGTTCAAAGGGCTTGCCTCTCGGCGTGAAGGGCGGCCAGATGGGCGTCGATGCGCCGCGGCACCCCCTGCTCCGCTTCCAGCGCCGCCACCTGGATGGCGTTGGCGAACGCCAGGGCGTCGGCGCCGCCGTGACTCTTGACGACGGTGCCCTGCAAACCGAGCAGGCTGGCGCCGTTGTAGCGGCGGGGGTCGATTTTGCGGCCGAAGGCGCGCAGGACCGGCAGCGCGATCAGCCCGGCCAGCCGGGTCAACGGGTTCCGCTTGAATTCCTGGGTCATGTAGTGGCGGATCAGCTTGGCCACGCCCTCGCTGCTTTTCAGCGCGACATTGCCGACGAAACCGTCGCAGACCACCACGTCCACATCGTCCAGGAACACGCCGTCGCCTTCCACGAAGCCGATGTAGTTGAGATCGCTCGCGGCCAACAGCCGGGCGGCGTCCTTGACCTGCTCGTTGCCCTTGATCTCTTCCTCGCCGATGTTGAGCAGGCCGACGCGGGGTCGCTGGAGCCCGTTGACCGTCGCCAACACCGACCCCATGATCGCGAACTGCAACAGATGCTCGGCCTTGCTATCGACGTTGGCGCCCAAATCCAGCACGCGGGTCTCCCCGCGCACGGTCGGCAGCGTGGTGCAAATGGCGGGACGGTCGATGCCGGGAAGGGTTTTCAGCACGAAGCGGGAGGTGGCCATCAGCGCGCCGGTGTTGCCGGCGCTGACGCAGGCGTCGGCCTCGCCCTGCTTGACCAGGTTGATCGCCACCCGCATCGAGGAATCCTTTTTGACCCGCAAGGCTTGAGCGGGCGATTCGTCCATGCTCACCAACTGCGAGGCATGCCGGACCACGAGTCGCGGATGGCCTTTGGCCCCGAGCTTGGCGAGCCGCGCCGACAGAACGTCTTCCTGGCCGACCAGAATCAGGCGCAGGGCGTTGCCGGCGGCCTCCACGACGCGCAAGGCGGCGGCTACGACCATGTCGGGACCGGCATCGCCACCCATGCCATCGAGTGCGATGGTGAGCGGCCTGCTCATGGGTGCAGGTGAATCATGAGCCAAACGGGGTTTCTGAATGATTTTCAAGATCGAGAAGAAGTAAGATTACTCTTCACTTTCGGTCGCTTCGGGCTGGCTGATAGCCTTGCGGCCTCGATAAAACCCGGTAGGAGTGACATGATGGCGGCGGTGCAGCTCGCCCGAGGTCCGATCAACCGACAGCGTGGGTCCGGTGAGGGCATCGTGGGCGCGGCGCATCCCGCGTTTCGAGGGGCTTTTTCGGCTTTTCTGAACAGCCATGAATCAAGTGCTCCTTTTCAAATCGGGCAACAACGACGCCAAGACCGAGAACGGTTGGCGCCGCTCCGCGTTCGGCGTCGCTTCGCCGGGCGCTAGGTAACCGTTGGCCACACACTCCCGCTGATCCTCGTGGCGGGGAATCTGCGGCAAGGCCAACAACAATTCATCTTCCACCAAGTTCGCGACAGCGATATCGCCATCCGGGACCAACAGCGGCTCGTATCGGTCGTCCAGCCGCTCGATTTCCGTCTCGGAACGGATCAAGCCCAAGCTGACCGTCACGTCCAAGGGCAGCCGCAATGGACCCAAGCACCGCTGGCAAACCAGCTCCAGATCGGCCCGGAGCCTGCCTGCGATGAAACGCCTGCCCCGCTCGTCCACTCCCGCGGTCAGCGAGACGCTCACCCGGCCTTTGGCGCGGTTCAAAACCGCCAGTCTCGGCATCCCGGCCAGAGCCAAATCTCCGTCCAGCCGCTCGTCGTTGGCAGCCAGTTGCCACGGGTTGATTTTGTCGGGGAGCGGTGGGACTCGCATGAGACGCGGGATGATATAAGCCTGCCAGAATTATGTCAAAATATAACCCGATTTCGCGGTAAATACCGCATGCGGTTCGATTCGACGAGCGAGCGCCAATGTTCCCGACCCTGCCCGACGGCCGCCGGCTGATTCTGGCTTCAACCTCTCCGTTTCGCCGGGACTTGCTGGCGCGACTGGGTTTACCGTTCGACGTGCAGGCACCGGATGTCGAGGAAACCCGTCTTGACGGCGAAGAGGCTCCTGTTCTGGTGGCGCGGCTGGCGGAATTGAAAGCCCGTGCCGTCGCTCGTCGCGAGCCGGCGGGTTTGATCATCGGCTCGGATCAGGCGGCGGTGCTGGATGGGGCGATCATCGGCAAACCGGGCGATCACCGGCAGGCTGCGGCTCAGTTGCGGCAGGCCTCGGGCCGGACCGTCACCTTTTATACCGGGCTCTGCCTGCTCGACAGCGCCAGCGGCCAACGACAGCTCGCGGTGGAATCGTTCCGGGTGGTTTTCCGCGCGCTGACCCCGGCCGGGATCGAAAGCTATCTGCGCCGCGAGCGACCGTACCATTGCGCCGGCAGTTTCAAGTCCGAAGGATTGGGAATCGCGCTATTCGACCGCCTGGAAGGCGACGATCCCACCAGTTTGATCGGTCTGCCATTGATCCGGCTCACGCGGATGCTGGAGACGGCGGGGGTGGCGGTGCTGTGAGGGCGGCTCTTCAGGCTTCCGGCAACCCGGTTCCCTCGTAGAGTTCCGCATTCCGCCCGCCCCCAATCAGCTCTCCCGCCGGTACAGCGTCGCCCCCATCCTGGTCTTGTTCCAGCAGCAGGTAGCCTCGCAGACTTTCCAGCCGGATGTATGCGAAGCATTTTTCGCGTTTTCAAAACCGAAAATCTACCGCCACCGAACCATTCCATCCAAGCCCAGCATCTTCGCGACCGTCGCGCTGGCGCCGGCTTCGGTGCCGTCGAGCAGGCGATCCAGCCAGCGGGTGTGCTTGGTGTAGTCCATCACGTTCTTCTCGCCGATGACCTCTTCGGCCACGTAGCGGCTGCTGCCCAGCGCATCCACCAAACCCAGCCCGACGCTCTGCTCGCCGGTCCACATCAGACCGCTGAACACCTCGGGATTGTCTTTCAGCCGCTCGCCCCGACCTTGTTTGACCGCCCCGATAAACTGCCGGTGAATCGCGTCGAGCATCCCCTGCAGATGCCGGACCTCCTCGGGGTTGACCGGCTTGAACGGGTCGAGAAAATCCTTGTTGGCCCCGGCCGTGTAAGCCCGCCGCTCGACACCCAGCTTGGCGATGGCGTCGGTGAAGCCGAAACTGTCCATCCGCACCCCGATGGAGCCGACGATGCTGGCCTTGTTCGCATAAATCTTCTGCGCCGCCGCCGCGATGTAATAGCCGCCCGACGCGCAGACATCGCCGGCCACCGCGTGGATCGGGATTTTCGGATACTGCTGGCGCAGCTTCTGGATTTCGTCGTAAATCTCGCCGGCCTGCACCGGGCTACCGCCGGGGCTATCGATTTCCACGATCACGCCGACCGTGTTCTTGTCCTTGAACGCCTTGCGCAGCGCCTCGATGACGTTCTTGGCGCTGGCTTCGGTGCTGCCGGAAATGAGGCCGTCCACATGGACCAGCGCCGTGTGCGGCTTGGCGGCGGTGGTGGCCACGGTGGTCAGATTGTCCGGCCACGCCAACGCCAGCAAGGCCACCAGATAGCCGAAAAACAGCAGCTTGAAGAAAATCCCCCAACGCCGCGCCCGCCGCTGCTCGGCCACGGCGGCAAACGCCAGCTTGGTCAGGGCATCGCGCGCCCAGCGATCATCGCCGGGCAAACTCGAATTCGGATCGGGTTCGTTCATGGGTTCCTCACTGACTTGTCGGGCGGGTGGCTCGCGCGCCCAGATCGTCCAGCACCGCTTTCAATTCGGCGTCCAGCGGTGCGCTGACCGCGATTTCCCGGCCGCCCAGCGGCACGATCAAGCTGTGCGCGTGCAGGAACAGCCGGCGCAGACCGTATCGTTCGCCCATCATCCGGTTGAAGGCGGGATCGCCATATTTTTCGTCCCCGGCGAGGGGATGGCCGACATGGGCGGCGTGCACCCGAATCTGGTGGGTGCGGCCGGTGGCGATGCCGGCCTCCAACAACGAGGCCGGCTTGAACAGGCTGACCGGCCGAAATCGGGTCAGGGCCGGTTTGCCGCCGTCCAACACTTCGACCATCCGCTCGCCGCCGCGCAGCACATTGCGGCGCAGGGGCGCGTTCACCTCGCGCGGCCCGAGGTTCCAGTAGCCGCGCACCAGCGCCAGATAGCGTTTTTCGACCTGCCCGGCCCGCAGGGCATCCTGGATCGTTCGCAGCGCCTCGGGGGTGCGAGCCAATGCCAGACAGCCGCTGGTCTCGCGATCCAGCCGGTGCGCCAGCTCCAAAAACGGCTCGTCGGGCCGCAGCGCCCGCAACGCCTCGATCAGACCGTAGTCCAGTCCGCTGCCCTTGTGCACCGCCAAGCCCGCCGGCTTGTCGAGCACCAACAGCTCGCGATCCTCGTACAGCACCGCGTCGCGGAGCCGCTCGGCCAATCCGGGCGAAGGCCGCACCGTCCGCTCCACCCGTTCCCCCAGCCGCACCGGCGGAATCCGCAGCATGTCGCCGGTTTGCAGCCGCCGGCTCGGCTGGACCCGACCTCCGTTCAAGCGCACCTCGCCCTTGCGCAGGATGCGGTAGATCAGGCTTTTGGGGGCGCCCTTGAGCTCGCGCAGCAGAAAATTGTCGAGGCGTTGGCCGGCGTGCACCGGGCTGATCTCCAGATGGCGCACCCCGCCGGGGGAGGTC
This sequence comes from Candidatus Competibacter sp., assembly GCA_037045685.1. GTDB lineage: Bacteria > Pseudomonadota > Gammaproteobacteria > Competibacterales > Competibacteraceae > Competibacter_A. Next base: position 16,225 of record JBAOII010000005.1, on the reverse strand, counting down.
GAAACAGGCATCATTTGAAGCGTGTCGGTCGGACTGTTATAGTTGCGGATGTTGTCGCCGATTGGCCACAGAGGCCGGCGAAACTGGATGAATACACTATCGGTTTTCGCACCCGCGCGCCAGTTGTCCGGCGGGCGGGGTTCGTTTGACGGGTTTATTCGCCGCTCAACCCATCCCTCCGAGCGGCTCTTGACAGTGCTCCCAGCCGACGGGTCACCCTTGCGTGGCGTGTTCGGGTCAGCCCCCACCAGGATTTCCTCCCTCGGGCCAACCCCGTTCCAGCGACGCCCCGGCGACAACCGCGTCTCCCATCGGTGATGGTCGAGCGCAAGGAATTATTGCACCATGAAACGCATGCTGATCAACGCGACTCAGCAGGAAGAGTTGCGCGTGGCCCTGGTGGACGGCCAAAAACTCTACGACCTCGACATCGAAACCCCGTCGCGGGAGCAAAAAAAGTCCAACATCTACAAGGGCCGCGTCACCCGCATCGAGCCGGGGCTGGAGGCCGCCTTCATCGATTACGGCGCCGAGCGCCACGGCTTCCTGCCGTTCAAGGAAATCACCCGCAGCTACTTCGATCCCCAGGCCGCCGAGGGCGGCCGCCCCAGCATCCGCGAGGCCATCAAGGAAGGCCAGGAAATCGTGATCCAGGTGGAAAAGGAAGAGCGCGGCAACAAGGGCGCGGCCCTGACCACCTTCATCAGCCTGGCCGGCCGCTATCTGGTGCTGATGCCCAACAACCCGCGCGCCGGCGGCGTGTCGCGCCGGATCGAGGGCGACGACCGCCAGGAGCTGCGCGAGGTGATGAGCAGCCTCAACATCCCCGACGGCATGGGCCTGATCGTCCGCACCGCCGGCGTGGGCCGCTCGCAGGAGGAATTGCAGTGGGATCTGGATTACCTGCTGCATCTGTGGAAAGCCATCGAGGCCGCTTCCTCCCAGAAAAAAGCGCCGTTCCTGATCTATCAGGAGAGCAACATCATCGTCCGCGCCCTGCGCGACTACCTGCGCGCCGACATCGGCGAAATCCTGGTCGATAACCCCGCTGTCCATCGTCAGGCTCAGGATTTCATGCAGCAGGTGATGCCGCACAACCTGAACAAGCTCAAGCAGTATCAGGACAGCATCCCCCTGTTCACCCGCTTCCAGATCGAATCCCAGATCGAAACCGCCTACCAGCGCGAGGTCGGCCTGCCTTCCGGCGGCGGGATCGTGATCGACTACACCGAAGCGCTGGTTTCGATCGACATCAACTCGGCCCGCTCCACCAAGGGCAGCGACATCGAGGAAACCGCGCTCACCACCAATCTGGAAGCGGCCGACGAAGTCGCCCGCCAGTTGCGGTTGCGCGACCTGGGCGGGCTGATCGTCATCGACTTCATCGACATGAACGTGGCCCGCAACCAGCGCGAGGTCGAAACCCGACTGCGCGAGGCCTTGAAGATGGACCGCGCTCGGGTCCAGGTCGGCCGCATCTCCCGGTTCGGCCTGCTGGAAATGTCGCGGCAACGGCTCAGTCCCTCGCTGGACGAGGCCAGCCATGTGATCTGCCCGCGCTGCAACGGTCAAGGCACCATCCGCAACATCGATTCGCTGGCCTTGAGCGTGCTGCGGCTGATCCAGGAAGAGGCGATGAAGGACAAGACCGGCCGGGTCGTGGTCCAGTTGCCGGTCAAGGTCGCCACCTTCCTGCTCAACGAAAAACGCGAGGCGATTCGCGCCATCGAGCAGCGCCACCGGGTCGGGGTCATGCTGATCCCGAACGAATCGCTCGAAACCCCGCATTTCAAGCTCAACCGGCTGCGCGCGGACGAGATGTCGGAGGCGCAACGGCTGTCGTACTCGCTGGCCGAGGATTTCGAGGAACAGTTCGAAACCCAACCGAGCGCGGTGGCCAGAGGTTCGGGCGAGGAACCGGCGGTCAAGGGCGTCGCTCCGGCCACGCCGGCCCCGACCCCGCCGGCCCCGACCCCTAAACCGGAAGCCAACTCCAGCTTCTTCCGCTGGCTGTGGGGCAACCTGTTCGGCCAGCCGGACGCGGTCAAGGAAGAGCCGGAACGGCCCGCCAAACCGGGCGGCCGTTCCCCCAAACCGGAACGGCATCGGCGAGATAGGCCCGGCAAGCGGCCGGAAGCGGAGCCCCACGCGGAATCGCCCATCGCCAAAGCCGCCGTCGCTCCCGAACCGACTCCCGTCGCGGCGGCGCCCCCGATCGAGGAGATTCGCCCGACGCCCGGTCCGGTCGCCGAACCCGCGCCCGTCGCGGGCGAAGCGAGCGAAGATATCAGGGGATCGGCTATCCCCGCCGAGGCCGAGGAAGAGGCCCCCAATTCCCGCAACCGCCGCAGCCGGCGCGGTGGCCGGCGGCGGCGGCGCGGCGATACGCCGAACTCGACGGATGCGGTCCCGGAAAGCCTGGAATCGGCCGATGAATCCGGCGCGGGAATGTCTTCGGATCACTCGGATCGGCCGGCGGCTCCGGCGGACGAGCCGGCAACCCCTCAAATTCCGAGCCCCGCCGGCCCGCAGCCAGCCGCCCCGTCATCCCACCCACCCCACCGGCGGATCCGTAGCGGTCGCCCGCGCCTTCCCCGGGAGGTGCTGGCCGCCTCCAGAGCATCGTCCGAAGCGATGGCTGAAACCCCCTCGGCCGCCGAGCCGACCGAGCCCCCTGTCCCGCCGCCACCTCTGCCGCTGGAGTACCCCATCGACGAGGATTCGGCGACCGGAATCGAGCCGGCGGTGATCGTCGCGACCTCGACCGACTCGGAACCGGCCGCTCCAGTCGAACCCGCCATTGCGGAAGCCCTCGGCGAACCCGTTGCGGAATTGGCGGAGGCCGTCACCGAGCGGGAACCCGTCCCCTCCGATTCCGCGACCCCCGAACCCGATGTGGAGGCCGCGCCGGAATCGCTCGCAGCGCCGGCGTTCCCCGAAGAGATCGCCCCTCCCGGCGAGCCCGAAGCGGTGATCGAAAGCTCCGCAGCCCCCGATCAGCCACCGGAATCGGCGGAACCCGTCGCCGCCATCGAGCCCGCGCCCAACCCGCCGGAATCGGACGAAGAAACCGCGCCGACAACCCCGAAAATCGACCCCGAAAACCCAGCGGCGACCTGATCGAGCCGCCGCAAAACGCGCCGGGGCTGGAATCATTCCAGCCCCGTTTCCCCGCCCGACCCACCGGGCAGGAATCTTCAAATCCGATAGCGTTCGCGGATGCTGAGCAGCAGCCCTTCCGCCGCTTCCTCGATCAGATCCATCACCCGCTCGAAGCCGTGCGGGCCGCCGTAATAGGGGTCTGGCACCTCGCGTTCGGGAAGATGCGGGGCGTAGTCCATGAAGAGTTGGATGCGGCGTCGCAATTCCGGCTCTTCGCACGACGCCAGCATGTGCTCGAAATTGTCCCGATCCATCGCCAGCACGTAGTCGAACTCGGCAAAATCCGCTACCGTTACCTTGCGCGCCCGGATATCGCGCAGATCGACGCCCCGGCGCATGGCCGTCGCTTGGCTGCGCCCATCGGGCGGTGCGCCAGCGTGGTAGGAGTGCGTTCCGGCCGAATCCACGTAGACCTTTTCGGTCAAGCCGGCTCCCTCCAGCATCCGCCGGAACACGCCCTCCGCGACCGGGGAACGACAGATATTGCCCATGCAAACGAACAAAACTCTGACCATGGCTTTCGCCTTCGCCTCCTCGAGCCGTTTCCGCCGGGATTCCGACAGCCGGCGAAACATCCGCATGATTTTGGATCCGATCAACTCGGCCGCCACCCATGTTGCGCGTTGATTCCGACAAACTGAAAAAGCTGCTGGATCAGCCCTTAACTTACCAAGGGATATCCTGCCGCGTCATCGAAATTCTGGCCGACGAGCCGGCGCTGGTGCTGCGCGACCGGCAAGGCCATAAAGTCATTCAAGCCAACCAATACGGCGATGCCGGCGACCGCTCGCCCAGAACTTTCACCGTGGCCGTGCTCGACCCCCGAGGCGACGGCTTCAATCCCGATCTGCCGGAATTGGCCGCCTTCGATCTACTCGCCTGAAGCCGCCAATTCCGCCGCCACCCGAGCCAGATCGGCCTCGGTATCCACGCCCGGCGGCGGCGCCTCGGCGGCTTCGGCCACCCGGATGCGGATGCCATGCCACAGGGCGCGCAACTGCTCCAGCGATTCGGTGCGCTCGATCATCGCCGGTTGCAGGCGCGGGAAATCGCGCAACACCGCCACCCGGTAGGCGTAGAGCCCGATATGGCGGAACCAGGCGGCATCGCCCGGCAGCTCGGACAATTCCCGCCCTCCGCCCCGAAACGCCTCGCGATGCCAGGGAATCGGCGCCCGGCTGAAGTACAGCGCGAACCCCTCGCGATCCCGCGTCACCTTGACCACGTTCGGATCGAACAGCTCTCCGGGCTGGCGAATCCGGGCGCACACCGTGGCGATGCCCGCCGAGGGATGCGCCTCCAGCTCCGCCGCCACCCGTCGGATCAGGGCCGGCGGCATTTGCGGCTCGTCGCCTTGCACGTTGACCACGATGGCCTCGTTCGGCCAGCCGCAGCGCGCCGCCACTTCCGCCAGCCGGTCGGTGCCGGACGGATGCTCCGCCGAGGTCATGCACACCGCCGCGCCGAAACTCTCGGCCGCGTCGCGGATGCGCGGGTCGTCGGTGGCGATCACCACCTCCAGGGCGCCGCTGGCCAGCGCCCGTCGGTGGACATGTTCCAGCAGCGTTCGACCCGCGAGCATCCGCAGGGGTTTGCCCGGCAGCCGGGTCGAGGCGTATCGCGCGGGAATCGCGACCCGAAAGCGGGGCTCGCTCCCGCTCATCTAGGCGGCCTCTTCATCCGTCAAGCGCCGCGCCTCCGCCTCCAGCATCACCGGGATGCCGTCGCGAATCGGATAGGCCAGCCGGCTTTCCTTGCAGATCAATTCCTGCCGCGCCTTGTCGTAGATCAGCGGGGCCTTGCTGACCGGGCACACCAGAATTTCCAGCAGTTTCTTGTCCACCTTCTTCACCTCGTGACGGGAATGGATTCCGGTTGGGGCTGGGGTTGGGATTGGGGTTGGGGTTGGGGTTCGGGGCGGACCGGCGAATCGAGGGTTCCGACCGCCGCACCCCCTTGGCCATGGCGACTGTCGCCACCCGCTTGAGCAGGTTATCCTCGAACTCCGGGTCCAGGCGAGCGGTGACCGGCACATACCAAAAATTATCCGGGGCGATGCCATGGCATTTGACCGCATCCTTCTCGGTCATCAGCACCGGCAAATCCTCCCGAAACCGCAAATCCTCGGCGCGAAAAGCGTGGTGGTCGGGGAACGGGTGTTCGATCAGCCGCAACCGGGCGTGCCGCAGGTGACCGAAGAACCGCCACGGATCGCCGATGCCCGCCACCGCGTGCACGGTGCTCTGCCGAAACCCGGCCAGCGCCGCGCTGATACAGGGGTCGCGGAGATTGAGCGCGGTCTCGCCGCGCAGCGACATCAGATATTCCCGGCCGCGCGCCGCGCCGTTGCCGACCACGAAATCCACCTCGCGCAGCCGGGAGGGCGGCTCCCGCAACGGTCCGGCGGGCAGGCACGCGGCGTTGCCCAGCCGGCGAAACCCGTCCACCACGGCGATTTCGATGTCGCGGCGCAGGCGGTAGTGCTGCAAGCCGTCGTCGCTGAGGATGACGTTGCAATCGTAGGTCTCGAACAGCGTCCGCGCCGCCGCCACCCGATCCGGCCCCACCACCACCGGACAGCGGCAGCGCCGCGCCAGCAGCACCGGCTCGTCGCCGACTTCGCCAGGATCGCTGTCGGCACTGACGGCGCGCGGCCATTCGGCCGACCGGCCGCCGTAGCCGCGACCGACCACGCCGGGCTTGTAGCCGGCTTCGCGCAGCAGCTCCACCAGCCGCGCCACCAGCGGGGTCTTGCCCGTGCCGCCGACGCTGATGTTGCCGACCACGACGACCGGCACGCGGAGGCCCACGCTCTTCAATATCCCGTTTTGGTACAGGAAGCGCCGCGCTCGGGCCGCCGCGCCGAACAGCAAGCCGAGCGGCCAGAGCAGCACGGCGACCAGATTCAGCGAATATCCGTAACGGTCCAGCCAGTGCATGATCAGCGGTTCGGGGACGGCGGGGCGTCGGGTTTGACGGCGGGATTCGGCGGGTTCGACTCGCCGGCCGTGGCGATGGCCAGTTGCCGGATGCCCAGTTGGCCGGCGACATCCAGCACCGTCACCACCGCCTGATGCGGCGTCCGGCCATCGGCGCCAATCGTCAGCGGCAACAGGCGCCCCCCGGTTTCGGCCAACAAGGTTGCTTTCAAGGTCGCCGCATCCATCGATTCCAGCGAGCGCCCGTTGACGGCGTAACGGCCGGCGGCGTCGATATCCACCGCCAGTTGCGCCACATCGCCCGGCACCGGCTTACCGGAGGCTTCGGGCAGGCGAATTTCCAGCTCCGACGAGTGCCGCAAGCTGGTGGCGATCATGAAGAAAATCAGCAGCACCAGCACGACATCGATCATCGGCACCAGGTTGATCTCGGGCTCTTCGCGGCGGCGGGGACGCAGGTTCACGTCCGCTCCCCCACCGAAACCCCGGCGTTCAGCAAATCGACCAATTCCAGGGTCTCCCGCTCGATGTTGACCACCAGATCGTCCACCCGAGCATGAAAGTAGCGATAAAACAGCAAGCTGGGAATCGCGACGGCCAAGCCGGCGGCGGTGGTCACCAGCGCCTCGGCGATGCCGACCGACAGCAGGCTGAAATTGCTGTTGCCCTGCGCCGATACGATCTGAAAAATTTTGATCATGCCCGCCACGGTGCCGAGCAGCCCCAGCAGCGGGCTGATGGCGGCGATGGTGCCCAAGGCGTTGAGAAACCGCTCCAGCTCGTGCACCACATGGCGACCGGTATCCTCGATGCGCTCGCGGACGATTTCCCGGCCATAGCCGCGACTGGCCAGACCCACCGCCACGATCCGACCCAGCGGCGAAGCCAGCGGTAGCGCCTCCACCTCGTCCCGGGAGATGGCGCCGCGCTCCGCCCAGCCGCGCAGGGTCCGCACCAGTTGCTCCGGCAGCACCCGCGCCCGCCGCAACGCCATCAGCCTGTCAAAGATGATGACCGTCGCCGCCAGCGAGCAGGCCAGGATCGGCGCCATCAGCCAACCGCCGGCCTTGATCAGGTCGAGCACGCCGTGTATCCCATCTTTCGCATGGTCGCTTCGCTCTGTAAACGGGGGTTCATGATACTGGATTTCAGCGAAAATGCCGTATCAAGGCGCGGTCCAGTAATGCCGGCTGTCGCGCCGGTGGCGTTCCGGCGCCAGCGGCCGTCCCGGTTCGAAACGAAACGTCAGCGCACCTTCGTAGCCCGTATCGAGCAAGATCGCGCCGGTCGCCTGATAGCGCGCAACCGTTTCGGGTCGCGGGTAGCCGAACCGGTTGCGATAGCCGGTCGCGAACAAAACGTACTGGGGCCGCACGGCGTCCAGAAACGCCGGAATCGACAGATCGCGATGGCCGTGATGCGGCGCGACCAGCACCTCGGCGGTTAAATCAGTTCCATACGCTGCGACCAAGGCGGTTTCGGCGGCGGTCTCGATATCGCCCGGCAACAATGCGCGACCCGCCGCTCCAGCCACTCGCAGCACGCAGGAGGCGTTATCGTCGCTAAAGCCGGTCTCGGGCGGGTGCAAGATTTGAAACCGCACGCCATCCCACTCCCACTCCTGACCGGCCCGACAGCGTTCGGCGCCGCCGATGGGCACCTGTTCCAACGAGGCGGTCAGAATCCGCTCCACCGGCATCAATTCCCGCAGCGAACGCACGCCGCCGGTATGTTGCTTGTCGGCGTGACTGACCAGCAGGATATCCACTTGAGCCGCCCCCTGCTGGCGCAGGAACGGCACCAGCACCGCTCGCCCGGCATCGAGCGTTGTTCCCAGCTTCGGGCCGGTATCATAGACCAACACATGGTTGTGAGTCCGCACCACCGCCGCCAGCCCCTGGCCCACATCCAGCAGCGTGAACCAGAACCCGTCCGGCTCCGGGACGGTAGCCGGCGGCCACAGCAACGGCAAGCACAAGGGCAGACCCAGCCAGCGGCCCGCCAGCCCGCGCGGGGCCAGCAGCAACGCCATCCCCGGCAGCGCGAACGCCAGCGTCCACAACGGCGGCGCGGGCCGATACAGCACCATGCCGGGCATCCGGTCCAGCCAAACCAGAATCCGCCACAGTCCCTCCATGGTCAGGGCCGCCAGTTCCAGCGACGCAGATTGGACCGTCGAACTCAACGGCTCCGCCAGCGCCGCCAACAGGCTCAACGGCAGTACCGTACAACCGACCCAGGGAATCGCGATCAGATTGGCGAGCGGAGACCACAACGGGAATTGTTGGAAAAACACCAGCGTCGGCGGCAACAGGGCCAGCGTGATATTCAGTTGTAAACCCATGGTCTGACCGAGCCACCCACGCTCGCGCCAGCGGCCGCTGACGGTGTAGAGAATGACCGCCACCGCGCCGAACGACAGCCAAAATCCCGCCAGTAACGGCGCGTCGGGATCGAGAATCAGCACCACCAGCAAGGCCAGCGCCAGAATCCTGCTCGGAGCGGCGGGCCGCTGGGCGACGAGCGCCAGCATCGCCACCGCCAGCATCAGAAACGAGCGTTGCGCCGGCACCGACAAACCCGATATCAGGGTGTAGCCGCCGGCTCCCAACAGCGCCGCCACCGCCGCCGCGCGGGTTGCGGGCCAACGGAGCGCCAATTTCGGAATCCGGCTCCACAATCCCCAGACCAGCGCGAACGCCATACCGGCAACCAGGCCGATGTGCGAGCCGGAAACGGACATCAGGTGACCGACCCCGGTACGGTTGAACACGTCCCATTGCCAGGGCGTGATGCCGCCCTCTTCCCCGACCGCCAAGGCGATCAGGACACCGGTGAAGGGATTGCCGGGAAGCGCTTGGGCAAAGCGGTCGGCGACCCGCTGGCGATAGCGATCCATCGGATAACGCTCGGCCCGAGCGAGGAGATGCGGCGTCGGCCGAGCGCGGATGCTGCCGGTGGCGACGATACCTTTGGCGTAAAGCCACCGCTCGTAGTCGAACCCGCCGGGATTCGACAAACCGCGCGGCCGCTTCAATCGCACGGCGAACCCCCAGCGGTCGCCGACTCGTAATTCCGGTCGCGACTCGGGCAGGGCTGTGTCGCCGCTCTCGGCATCGTCCCACCACGACAAGCGCAAGCGTCGAGCTGCAAGCGGCGCTATCGGCTGCCCGTCGCGCATCGCCCGATCCGTCGAGAACTCGAAACGGACGCTGCGCCCCTCCCGGTCGGGGATAGAGGCGATCCAGCCTTCGATCCAGAGATCGGCCCCTTCCAGTTCCGCCGGCAACAGGGCCGGCGGCGACGCCCACCACAAGGCCCACAGGAATCCGGCCGCGCCCCAGGCCGGCAACCGCAACCGGGCAAGAAAAACAAGAACCAGCACCACCGCCGGCAGCGCCAAGACCCAGTCGCGCGCCGGCAGATCCGGCAAAGCGTGCAGGATCAGAATCCCGGCCAGAAAGGCGATAGTCCCGAGGCGCATGGACGGTGGCCGACCGATCAGCGCTCCCGGACCAACACCCCATCCGTCAGCCGCCACATCGCCTCCATTCGGGCCGCCAACTCCAGGTCGTGGGTGACGATCACGAAACTGGTCCCCAGATCGCGGTTGAGCTCCAGCATCAGATCGAAGACGTGTTCGGCGCTATGCCGATCCAAATTGCCGGTCGGCTCGTCGGCCAGCACGCAGGCCGGCTCGGTGATCAGCGCCCGCGCCACCGCCGCCCGCTGCCGCTCGCCGCCCGACAGTTCGCCCGGCCGGTGTTTCACCCGTTGGCCGAGACCGACCCGCTCCAACAAGGCCGCCGCTCGCTCCTTGGCCGCTTTGGGCGGGTCGCCGCGAATCAACAGCGGCATCGCGACATTTTCCAGCGCCGAAAATTCGGGCAGCAAATGGTGGAACTGATACACGAATCCCAACCAGCGGTTGCGCGACCGGCCGCGATGGGCATCGCTCATCCGGCTCAACTCCTGACCGGCCAACCACACCGAACCGGCGGTCGGGGTATCCAGTCCGCCCAGCAAATGCAGCAGGGTACTCTTGCCCGAGCCGGAACTGCCGACCACGGCCAGCCGCTCGCCGCGTCGGATTTCTAAGGTGATTTCCCGCAACACCTCCAAGCGCTCGTCGCCCTGCCGAAACGCCTTCGCCAATTGGCGGCACTCCAGAACCACCGTCTCCGTCGTCAGGATCGCTTCACTCATACCGCAACGCCTCGGCCGGTTGGGTTCGCGCGGCCCGCCACGCCGGATACAGCGTGGCCAGCGTCGCCAGCCCGAACGCGACCAGCCCGATGGTCGCCACATCGCCCCATTGGACTTTGGAGGGAATATCGCTGATCAGATAGATATCCGGAGCCAGAATCTTGATGCTGAACAGGCGCTCGATGAAAGGGACCACCACGTCCACATGCGTCGCCAGCGACACGCCGCCCAGCAATCCCAACAGCGTGCCGATCAGCCCGATGGTGATTCCCTGCACGATGAAGATGCCCATGATAGTCAGCGGAGTCGCGCCCAAGGTACGCAGGATCGCGATGTCGGCCTGCTTGTCGGTGACCACCATCACCAGCATCGAAACGATGTTGAAGGCCGCCACCGCCACGATCAGGGTCAGGATCACGAACATGGCGGTTTTTTCGATTTGCACGGCGCGGAAATAGGTCGCGTGATCCTGGGTCCAGTCGCGCGCCACGAAGGTCTCCGGCAACTTGCCGGCGAACTCGCGGGCCAGTCGCGGGGCCATGAACAAGTCGCGCAACCGCAACCGGACGCCGTTGACCGCGCCATCGGGATACTGAAACAGTTTGGCGGCGTCATCGACATGAATCAGCGCCAATCCCCGGTCGTATTCGTACATGCCGGCCTTGAACAGCCCCACCACGTCGAAACGCTTCAACCGGGGCAGAATGCCCGCCGGGGTCACGCTGGCCTGCGGGGTGATGACCGTCACCTTGTCGCCCACCATGACCCCCAGCGCGTTGGCCAACGCCTGGCCGAGGATGATGCCAAACCCGCCCGGCCGGAGATCGTCCAGCGTTCCTTCGACCATCTTCCCGCCAATATCGGACACTTGCTGCTCTTCTGCCGGCAGGATGCCCTGAACCAGGGCGCCGCTCACCAGCGAGGAATGGTTCAGCATCGCCTCGCCGCGAATGTAAGGCGCTCCGCCCAGAACCCGCGCATCCTCCAGCGCCCAGTCCCGCACGGCCCGCCAGTCCTCCACCACGCCGTTCCAGCGGTTGATGGTGGCGTGAGGGGTCATGGCCAGAATGCGGCCACGCACTTCTTCCTGAAAACCGTTCATGACCGACAGGACGGTGATCAAGGCGGTGATTCCCAAGGCGATGCCCAACATCGAACTCAGGGAAATAAACGAGATGAAGTGATTGCGGCGCTTGGCGCGGGTGTAGCGCAAGCCGATAAACAACTCCAGGGGACGAAACATGAGCACGGACCCGATTGGCGGTGATGCCGGTTACCGAAAAGCGCGCCATCATAAAGCGTTGGCCGCCCAGCGGGCGGCCAACTGCGATCCCTCGCGGATTGGGAAGTCGCGGATTTACTGCTTGGGCGGCGTGACCGGAAGCGCGGGTTTCGCCGGCATCGACGGCGTGCCCGGCATCGACGGCGTGCCCGGCATCGACGGCGTGCCCGGCATCGACGGCTTCGCGGGCATCGACGGCGTGCCCGGCATCGACGGCTTCGCGGGCATGGCGGGCATGGCGGGCTTCGTTGCGGCCGGCGCCGTGGCCCCACCCACGCTTACCATGGGTCTGATTTTATCGAGGGTTTTCCCCTTGATGCCCGGAACCTTGGCCAAGTCATCGACCGATTGAAAAGGTCCGTTCGCCTCCCGATACTTCACGATCGCGGCGGCCTTCGTCGGGCCGATTCCCGCCAAGCCCTTATCCAACTGCTCGGCGGTCGCTGTATTGATATCAATCGCCTGAGCCAAGGCTACGGCGGAAAACAGCACGAAAACTAAGCCCAGCAACACATGCACGAATTTCATCTAATGTTTCTCCTTTCTGATATGGGTCGTCGGTGGTCCGACAACATGGAAAACCATAGAAACCAAACCGCCAAAATACAAGCCGAAATCGCCGCCTTGCAGCCGATGCCCCAAAATGGCGCGACAAGGCGACCCGCCTTCTCAGTCGGTCGTTTTCATCACCAGATCGGGCATCGGCTTGATGGTATTCCACTGCTGGCAGCTCGGACAACACCAGTGCAGGGATTTGAGGACGAATCCGCAGTTGCCGCAGCGGTAGCGCGCGGCGCTGTTGAGCATTTGCGTGCTGATGCAGTGCAAAGCGCGCAGATCGGCGTACTCCGCGCCTTCGCCACGTCCCAGCTTGATTTCGACCAGCCGGCGCAATCCCAGAAGAGTCGGATAGTCCCGCAGTTCGCGCTCGAGAAATTGCAGGGCGGCCTCCTCGCCCTCCTGTCTGAGCAACCACTCGGCCAAGGCATCCGTGATGCGGCCACCATGATCCCGCCCCTGGACTGCTCGCAAATAAACCACCCATTCATCGAGGCATCCCAGCGCGCTAAAGCATTGACTCAGCGGCGCGATCACCTCGGGGAAATAGCCCCGATCCTGCCGCTCGACGGCTTGAAGCGCCTCGATGGCGGCCCGATGATCGCCGGCCCGCATGGCGATGCGCCCCAGCAACAGGCTGGCTCGGGCGCAGCCGGAATCGCGCTTCAGCGCGTCGAGCAACCAGGTTCGGGCTTCGGCATCCTCCTGCCGCAAACTCGCTTCCTCGGCCAACTCGCAGCAGAAGTGCGCGGTTTCCCTCCGCTTGGACTCCCCGCCGATCCGTTCCAGGCGGTCGCAGAACGCGATCGCCTGGCGCCAATCCTTCTCCTGCTGAAAGATATGGATCAAGCGGGATACAGCGATTTCCATGTGATCGGGTTGATCCACCAGCTCCTGAAACAGCGCCTCGGCCCGGTCGAACAAACCGGCCCGCAAGTAATCCTCCCCGAGTTCGAGCACGGCCCGCTGGCGCTGGTCGGAAGTCAGATGGGTTCTGGCGATCAGGCTGCCATGAATGTGGATCGCGCGGTCCACCTCGCCGCGGCGACGAAACAGATTACCGAGCGCCAGATGGGTTTCGGCGGTATCCCGATCCACGTCGGCCATGCGGGTAAACACTTCGATGGCCTGATCGGGCTTGTCGTCGATCAGGTAGTTCAATCCCTTGAAATACTCGGCGCTGCGGACGGCCGAACCGCTCCGGCCCGCGTACTCGCGCCGCGCCGCCCACCAACCGGAAGCGGCGGCGACCGGGAGCAGCAACCACAAAAGCTCCATCATGGGCCGGTGGCGGCGCTCGGTCGCTTCAACGAACGTCCCGACCAGCCTTTCTGGCCAAGAGGCTGATTTCTTGGTCCTTGCCGGACACGGCCTGCCGCAGCCGGGCCACCTGCCAGCGCAACGGCAGCACGACGAACGCTCCGACCAGCGCCGCCATCGCCACGCCGGCCGCAAAGGCGCAGATGACCACCAGAGACAGCGGCTGTACCGTCGTCGCCCAACAAGTATTTCACCGTGACCGGCTCGGTGTTGCAGCGTGGAAAATTCCAGCCCCAGCAACAACACGACCAGCAGAATCGCGGCGATCAGGATAAATTTGATCCAAAACATCGGTTTCCCCTGCCCGAACGGCTTGTGATCAGCGAACCCGAACGGCGAACCGTTCCCGGAGATAGGTGATTGTGCCACACCCTTTTGCCCGCCAATAAAAAACCCACTTCATACCGTGGGTTTTTGAACGGCGCGTGACAGCCGATAGCCCGCCGGAAGAATTTTGGCTATCACAGCGCGCCATCGGCGCCATCGTGGCAGTCGTTCACTCGCTCGCGGAGTTCCTTGCCGGGCTTGAAGTGGGGGACGTATTTGCCGGTCAGGGACACGGCGTCGCCGGTCTTCGGGTTGCGGCCGACTCGCGGCGGCCGGAAATGCAGCGAGAAGCTGCCGAACCCCCGGATTTCGATGCGCTCTCCGCCGGACAGCGACTCGCTCATCTGCTCCAGCAAGGTCTTGACCGCTTGCTCGACATCCCGGTAGGGAATATCGCTCCGCTTTCGCGCGAGAATTTCGATCAACTCTGATTTCGTCATAAAGCCTCCCTCTGTCACTGGCGACCGCCGCAGCCGGCACACCGCCGCCAATTTTCGAAATTTCGAGTAAAGCTCCACCGCAATCGCCCACGGATCGCGGCGGATGGGGCGGCGATAACCGCCCCGGATCTATCCACCTCAATCGTCCTGCGCGCCCATCTGCTCCTTGAAGATGTCGCCCAAGGTCGCGCCGGTGCTGGATCGGCGGCTGTAGTCCTGCAAGACCTCGGCTTCCTCGGCCATGTCCTTGGCCTTGATCGACAAAGTGATGGTGCGGTTCTTGCGGTCGACGCCGATGAACTTGGCCTCGATCTCTTCTCCCTCCTTCAGCACCGAGCGGGCGTCCTCGATCCGCTCCCGGGTCAACTCGGAGGCGCGCAGCGTACCCTCGATGCCATGGCCCAGATCGATCATGGCGCCCTTGCTATCGACCGAAACGATTCTCCCCTTGACCACGCTACCCTTGGGATGATCGGCGACAAAATTGGAGAAGGGGTCCTTGTCGAGCTGCTTGATGCCGAGCGAGATGCGCTCGCGCTCGGGGTCCACCGCCAGCACCACCGCCTCGACTTCCTGGCCCTTCTTGTAGTTGCGCACGGCTTCCTCGCCGGGCATGTTCCAGGAAATGTCGGACAGATGGACCAGCCCGTCGATCCCGCCGTCCAAGCCGATGAAGATGCCGAAGTCGGTGATCGATTTGATTTTGCCGGAGACGCGGTCGCCCTTGCCGTGATTCTGGTCGAACTCCTCCCAAGGGTTCTGCTGGCATTGCTTCATGCCCAGCGAGATGCGGCGGCGGTCCTCGTCGATGTCCAGCACCATGACCTCGACTTCATCGCCCAAGGCCACGACTTTGTTCGGGTTGACGTTTTTGTTGGTCCAGTCCATTTCGGACACATGGACCAAGCCTTCGACGCCTTCCTCGATTTCCACGAAGCAGCCGTAATCGGCGATGTTGGTCACCTTTCCGAACACGCGGGTGCCCACCGGATAGCGGCGGGCCAGGGCGATCCAGGGATCGTCGCCCAGTTGCTTGAGGCCGAGGGAAACCCGGTTGCGGTCGCGATCGAACTTGAGAACCTTGACCTTGATGTTGTCGCCGACGTTGACGACTTCGGACGGATGCTTGACCCGCCGCCACGCCATGTCGGTGATGTGCAGCAGACCGTCGATGCCGCCCAAATCCAGGAACGCGCCGTAGTCGGTGAGGTTCTTGACCATCCCGTCCACGACTTGGCCTTCCTGCAAGTTCTGCAGCAGCGCCTCGCGCTCGGCGCTGTATTCCTGCTCCACCACCGCCCGGCGGGACACCACCACGTTGTTGCGGCGACGGTCGAGCTTGATGACCTTGAACTCCTGTTCCTTGCCCTCCAGATAGCCGGCGTCCCGCACCGGCCGCACGTCCACCAGCGAACCCGGCAGGAAAGCGCGGATTTCACCGATATCCACGGTGAAGCCACCTTTCACCTTGCCGCTGATCAGGCCCTTGATGATTTCTTCCTTTTCGAAGGCCTGTTCCAGGGCGCTCCAGACTCGGGCGCGCTTGGCCTTCTCGCGAGACAGGCGGGTTTCTCCGAAACCGTCCTCCAAAGCATCCAGAGCGACCTCGACCTGGTCGCCCACTTTCACTTCGAGAACGCCTTCCTCGTTGTAAAACTGTTCGATCGGAATCAGCCCTTCCGACTTCAAACCAGCGTTGACCACCACGGCATCCTGCCGGATTTCCACCACGAGTCCCTGGACGATGGAGCCAGGCTGCATTTGCTTGTCGGCCAAGCTCTGTTCAAACAGTTCGGCAAAACTTTCGGTCATGGGTTATAACTCAAAAAAACCGGCGGTGGCGAGCCGCCACGGGTTAGTTGGGACATACGGTTCGTCGATGCGACCCGAACCGGCGGGCGACTGCGCTCCCGTCGCGGCGGGAGCCTTTAGGGCTAGCGCCCAGAGCGCCCAGTCAGGCGCTCGCTTCAATCGGGTAAGCGTAGTCTAAG
>JBAOII010000004.1:0-12681 GCA_037045685.1 Candidatus Competibacter sp. | reverse complement strand
AATGCTTTATCATGCGCGGTCGTCACCCCTGAAACCGTTTGCCGGGATTTGAACCGGCGAGGATGCACCGCCGCATGAAGCTTTTTCTTCGCGCCGTCGCGCTGGTCGGTTCGTTGCTGCTGGGTGGTTCGCTGGCGAAGGCCGGTCCCGATGACCTCCCCGTCAGCCCCTTCCAAGCTCGCTACGAGGTTTACGGCTCCGGTTTTTCCATCGGCGAGGCGGTCATGACCTTGACCGCCGCCGGTCCGGGCGCCTACCGGATGAGTTCCCAGGTCCGTCCCAACGGGCTGGCCGCGCTGCTGGTCTCCGGTCAAATCGACGAACAGGCGAGCGGCGAAATTCGCGATGGAGCGGTTCGCCCGGCCCGGTACGAGCGGCGGGTGGAGACCCCCAAAAAAAAGCAAACGGTGCAATTACGTTTCGATTGGCCGGCCAACCAGATTCAGGCCCGCGACAATCGGGAACAGGCCACGTTGCCGCTGTCGCCCGGCGTGGTGGACCCTCTGAGCCTGAATCTGCGGGTGATGTGGGATTTGCAGCGCGGCCGCGTGCCACCGGAGTACGCGCTGGTCGATCAAACCGAACTGAAGATCTATCAGATCAAAAGCGGGGGCGAGGAGCGCCTGGATACCTCGCTCGGCAAGCTGCGCGCGGTGCGCATCAGCCAGTCCAAGCCGGGCAAGAGCCGGGTCACCACGTTCTGGTTCGCCCCGGATCTGCATTACCTGCCGGTGCGGATCGCCCAGGAGAAGGATGGCAAGGAGTTGTTGCGGATGGAAATCCGGGCGGTCGAACGCTGACTTGACCCCCCGCCGGCCTCCCTCCCATGCGGCCCGCCCGCTTTCTGCTCTCGGCCCTGGCGCAAGGCGACCGTCCGCTGTACGGCTTGTTGGCGCTGGCGCTGTTCGTCGGCTTTTTCCACCAGCTCGGCAACGTGTCGCTGTTCGATGTGGACGAGGGCGCGTTCGGCCAAGCCACCCGCGAGATGTTCCTGCGCGGCGATTTCCTCTCCACCTCTCTCAACGGTCAGCCGCGTTACGACAAGCCCATTCTGAGTTACTGGTTGCAGGCGGCCAGTCTGGCCGCCTTCGGCGTCGATGAGTTCGCCTTCCGCCTGCCGTCGGCGCTGGCGGCCACGGCCTGGACGCTGCTGGTTTTTCTGTTCGGGCGGCGGGTGGCCGACACTCGTCGTGGGTTGCTGGCGGCGTTGCTGATGGCCACTTCGCTGGCGGTGACGGTGATCGGCAAAGCGGCCACCGCCGACGCATTGCTCAACCTGCTGCTCGCGGCCAGCCTGATGAGCGTGTATCTGTACCTGCGCGAAGGGCGGCGAGTTTGGCTTTACGCGGCGGCGGCGGCGATGGGCTTGGGCTTTCTGACCAAGGGGCCGGTCGCGGTGGCGATTCCCGCTGGCGTCAGCCTGCTGTATTGCGCCAGCCGAGGCGAGTGGCGGATCTGGTTGCGCTTGGCGGCGGATTGGCGGGCTTGGGGGCTGTTCCTGCTGATCGCCGCGCCTTGGTACATCGTTCAGTACGCGCGAGAAGGCGAGGGGTTTTTTCTGAGTTTTTTCCTGCGGCACAACCTGGGCCGTTTCCGGCAACCACTGGAGGGGCACGGCGGCGGCTGGTGGTACTACCTTCCGGTGCTGCTGGTCGGGATGCTCCCCTATACTGGCGTGCTGCTGCGCGCGCTGGCCCGCTCCCGGCGACTGATCGCCGATCCCCTGGGCCGCTATCTGCTGATCTGGTTCGGTTTGGTGTTCGCGCTGTTTTCGCTGGCGGCCACCAAGCTGCCGCATTATCTGACGTATGGCTACACCGGCCTGTTCCTGCTGATGGCGCCGGAGCTGGAAAAACCGGCGCCGGCCGGCTGGCTGTTGCTGCCGCAACTGCTGTTTCTGGGGCTGTTGCTGGCCTTGCCGGGATTGGCGGACATCGCGCTGCCGCGCGTGGGCGACGAGCTGGTTCGCGCCCAACTGGAAGGCTTGGCGTTCTCGCCCGCGTATTATCTGTTGCTGGGAGCGGCCTTGCTGCTGACCGTGTACTTGATGCGCGAGCGGCGTATTGCGCTGGCCTGGAAATTGATTGCCAGCGGCTTGCTGCTCGCGTTTCTGATATCCGGCCAAATCCTGCCGGCGGTGGCGGAGGTCCGGCAACTGCCGGTCAAGGAGGCCGGCCTGCTGGCCCGTCAATTCCCGCGAGCGCCGCTGGTGATGTGGGGCTTGAATCTGCCCAGCTTCAGCGTTTACAGCGGGCGGATCGTCGAGCGGCGCGAGCCGCGTCCCGGCGACGTGGCGCTGACCAAAAGCGCGCTTCGGCCGAGACTGGGCTCGCACGAAGTCCTGTATCAGCGCCACGGTATCGCCCTGGTCCGCTTGCCGACCGAAAGCGACGCCGACAAGTCGGCGGGATGCGCGCCGTCCATCGGACCCTGTCGCCCGAGCGCGGAGCCGCCGCCATGATCTCGTCCGAGCGTTCCCGCCGCCCCCGATGGAACCCCTGGTATTGGGATTTACCGCTGGCGGCCGTCGGCCGGAATGGCCGCGATTCTGCTCTTGCAAGCCAACCGGCCGCTGTTTCTGGGGTTCAATCGGCTCGGGGCGTTTATGGGGGACGGGTTCTGGGCGCACGTCACGCTGCTGGGCGACACCTTGGTCGCGATGATCCTGTTGCTGCCGCTGGTGCGGCGATGGCCCGATCTGGTTTGGGCCGGATTGTTGGCCGGGCTGCTGGCCACCCTGTTCGTGCACGGTTTCAAGCATCCGCTCAACTTGCCTCGGCCGGTATCGGTGTTGCCCCGCGAAGAGTTTCATATCATCGGGCGCGCTTATTTCGGCCCGGCGTTCCCCTCGGGCCACACCGCCACGGCCTTCGCGTTCGCCGGCATTATCCTGCTGCGTCTCTCCGCCGACTGGCGGCGGCGATTGGCCGGGCCGTTGCTGGCGCTGGCCGGGCTGATCGGCTTGTCGCGCATCGTGGTGGGAGCGCATTGGCCGCTGGACGTGCTCGGCGGCGCGGCGGGCGGTTGGCTGGCGGCGGTGCTCGGGACCTTTTGGGCGCAGCGCCGGCCGTGGGGCGATACCCCGGCCGGCCGGCGCTGGCTGACGCTGATCCTGGTCGGCTGCGCGCTATCCTCGTTGCTGCACTACAAGACCGGCTATCCGCAAACCGACGCTTGGCGGCGAATCCTGGCCGCGCTTTGCCTGTGCGGGGTGGCGGGCCAGCTTTGGCTGGAACGGCGCTCGCGATCCACCCCCGAACGGGTCGATGCGGGATGACCGCGCGCTCCCGGTTGTGGCTCGGTTTGCTCTTGCTGGTGCTGGCGCTGGCCGGCGTCCATTGGATGATCGGTTGGCCGCGCTTGCTGGCGCCTTGGCGGACCATCCCGCCCGCCACCCTGACTCTGGCGACGCTGCTGACGCTGGGCAGCTACGTCACCCGGAGCGTGCGGCTGTACGATTACTTCCTGCCCGCCACGCGCGGCGGGTTTGCCGGCTGCCTCAAGCTGACTCTGCTGCACAATCTGTTCAACAACTTGCTGCCGATGCGGACCGGAGAAGCGTCGTTTCCGGTATTGATGGCCCGCTATTTCGCTACTCCCTTGGTCCGTTCTCTGGCGGCGCTGCTGTGGTTCCGGCTGATGGACTTGCACGCTTTGGCCTTGGTGGCGCTGATCGCGGTCGGCGGCCATTGGCTCGATGACGCGCTGGTGGGCTTGCTGGTGATCGCGTGGCTCGGTCTGCCGTGGGCGGTGTTCCAAATGCGGCCGGCCTCGGCCCTGGCCGATTTTGGCCGGCGTTTGCCGCCGCGCTGGCAGGATCGGCTGGTGGGCGCGCGAGACGGCCTGCCGCAGACGCCTGCCGCGTTTTGGCGGGCCTGGTTTTGGACCCTGCTCAACTGGCTGGTGAAACTGGCGGTGTTCGCCTGGATTTTACGGCTGTTCGCGCCGCTGCCGCTCGCGGCGGCCTGGATGGGCGCCATCGGCGGGGATCTGACCAGCGTGTTGCCGGTGCACGGCATCGCCGGAGCGGGGACTTACGAGGCCGGGGTGGTCGCGGCGCTGGCGCCGTTCGGCGTGCCGGCGGCGGATGGGCTGGCGGCGGCGGTCAACCTGCACCTGTTCATGCTCGGCCTGTCGCTGGTGGGCGGCGCGCTGGCGCTGCCGATCCGCCACCGCGTCGCCAGCTCGACCGAGAGGGTGAACGGCCGTGGATGAGCGGTTGCTGCTGTGGATCAACCAGGGCTGGGGCCATCCGCTGCTGGATGGCCTGTTCTGGTGGGTGTCGCAGCGGCTCTGGTTCGCCTTTCCGCTGGCGGCGATTCTGCTTTACGATAGTGTTCGCCGTTCCGGGCGGGCCGGCTTCCGGCTGTTTTTGCTGCTGGCGGCGACGGTCGCCTTCGGCGATGTGCTCGGCAACCTGCTCAAGGATGCGTTCGCCGAACCGCGCCCGTGCCAAGTCGTCTTCGAGCAGTTGCGCGCGCTCGGCGGCGCGGCGGCAGCCCGCTGCGGCGCCGACCCGAACGGGATGCCGTCCAACCACGCCATCAATTTCTTCGCCGCCGCGACCTTCATCGCGCTGGCCACGCCTTGGCGCGGCTGGCGGATCGGGCTGTTCGCGGTCGCCGCGCTGGTCGGCCTGTCGCGGATTTATCTCGGCAAGCACTATCCCGGCCAAGTCCTCGCCGGCGCGGCCATCGGCGCGGCGGTCGGGGGGCTGGGCGCGTGGCTGGCGGTTCGCTATCAGGCGGTTTTGGGCTTGCCGGCGGCAGTTGCGACGACCGGCCTTTCCACGACCTCGAACCCAATCGGGATGTCCATGAGTCAAATCGATGACCTCGCGCTCTTGCCTCCGCGCAATTTGCCTCCGCATCATTTATCGCTGGTGGTGCCGCTCTACAACGAACTCGACAACGTCGCTCCCCTGCTGGCGGGCATTCACGAGGCGCTGGCGGATTATCCCCATCCGTGGGAGCTGATCGCGGTGGACGACGGCAGCAGCGACGGCACGACCGCGCGCTTGACGGATGAGTCCGGCCGCTACGGACCGCATGTGCGGGTGTTGACCCTGCAACGCAATTTCGGCCAGACCGCCGCGATGCAGGCCGGTATCGACGCGGCGCGGGGCGAGGTGATCGCGACGCTGGACGGCGATTTGCAGAACGATCCGGCCGACATTCCCCGACTGGTCGGACGGTTGCTGGACGAGGATATCGACCTGGTGGTCGGCTGGCGGCGCGACCGCCAGGACAACGTGTGGTCGCGCACCATCCCGTCGCGCATCGCCAACCGCCTGATCGGCAACATCACCGGGGTGCGGTTGCACGATTACGGGTGCAGCCTCAAGGTCTACCGCGCCGCCGTGATCAAGCAGGTGCGGCTGTACGGCGAGATGCACCGCTTCATTCCCGCCTGGATGTCGGTGCGCACCGCCCCCAGCCGCATCCGGGAGGCGGTGGTGAACCATCGTGCCCGCCAGCACGGGGCATCGAAGTACGGCATCAGCCGAACCTTCCGGGTGCTGGTGGACTTGCTGTCGGTCTATTTCTTCCTGCGCTTCCTGACCCGGCCCGGTCATTTTTTTGGCCGAATCGGCTTGGCGAGCGGGGGAGTGGGCTTGCTGATTCTGGCGTACCTGTTCGCGCAAAAGCTGTTGTTCGCCGCCAATATCGGCACCCGGCCCTTGCTGCTGGTCGGCGTGCTGCTGGTGCTGATGGCGGTGCAATTTCTCACCACCGGAGTCTTGAGCGAACTCATCACCCGCACCTATTTGGCCGCCAGCCCCAATTCGTCCTATGCCGTCCGCCCGGATGGCTCGCCGGAATTGGCCGACGAAGCCGGCTGGCGAATGCCGCATGGCTGAACCCCTGCCCGCCGCCGGCTCCGAGAGTGTCGCGCTTTCAGGTCGCGATCGGGTCGGGTTGGCGGCATTGCTGCTGCTGTTGCCCCTGCTGCGGTTTTTCATCGCCCAAGTCGGCGGTTTCGATCTGCACTTCGACGAGGCCCAGTACTGGGAATGGTCGCAGCGCCTCGACTGGAGCTACGCCACCAAGGGACCGCTGGTCGCCTGGCTGATCGCGGCGAGCACCGCGCTGTTCGGGCACGGCGAATGGCAGGTCCGGCTGTTCGCCTGGCTGGCCTACGACCTGTTCCTGTTCCTGCTGTTCGGGTTCGCCCGCCAGCTTTGGCAGAGCCGGCGGGCCGGTTGGTGGGCTGTGGCGCTGGGGCTCACCACGCCGCTGTATTTCCCGCTCGGCCAAGTGATGACCACCGACGTGTTTCTGTTCGTCTGCTGGACGTGGGCCATGTGGGCGGCTTGGCGGGCGCTGGAGCGGCGGCAAACCTCCGCCTGGTACGAGACTCGGCGCGGCGGTCGGGCATCGGCGGTTTGGCCAAGTTCAGCGTCGGGTTGTTGCCGCTGTTCCTCGGATTGGGGTTGCTGGCGACGTCCGAGCGGCCGGCGCGAACTGATGCGCTGGCCGCCATGGGGTCGGCGTGCTGCTGGCGCTGCTGATGTTGAGTCCGGTCCTGTTGTGGAACGCCGGCCACGGCTGGGCGATGCTCCATCACGAACAGGGCCATCTGATCGCCGATGAGCAGGGTGGTTGGCGGGAGAACACCAGAGACTTGCTGGAATTTTTGGCCGGGCAATGGCTGGTGCTGTCGCCGCTGGTGGCCGTGGCGATGGTCCGCGCGCTGGCGCGCCCGCCGCGCCCGGCCGGAGAGCGATGGCTGTGGGGCCTCTCGCTGGCGGTGCTGGGCTTCTTTCTCGCCAAGGCCACGCTCAGCAAGGTGCAACTGAACTGGCCGGCGCCGGCCTACATCGGGCTGCTGGTGCTGTTCGCCGGCCGGATCGAAACGTTGACGGCGGGCTGGCGCCGCTTGACGGTGGCGGGGATGGTCAGCTCGGTGGCGCTGGTGACGGTCGCGCTGTTTCCGATGTCGGTCGGATTGTCGCCGACCCGGGCGCCTTTTCGGGAGCTGCGCTGGTGGAGAGCGCCCGTCGAAACGGTGGCGGGTCGGGCGGGACCGGTACATTTCCTGATGGTTCCCAGCTACCATTTGGCGGGCAGGGTCGCGTTTTACTGGCCGGAGCGGTTGCCGGTCTACCCGGTCGGCGAAGATCGCCGGTTCAGCCAGCACGATTTCTGGCCGGGAATCGAACGCGAAGTGGGCCACGACGGCGTTTATGTGGCGACCGGCGACCAGTTGCCGCAGCGGGTGGTCGATGCGTTCGCGAGATGTATGCCGCTGCCGCCGGTACCCGCTACCACCGACCGGAACGGCCGCGCTCCGCGAACCCTGTACTCGTGGCGCTGCGAGGGTTATCGGCCGACCGTCTGGCCCAAACCGAAAACATACTGAAGTCCGATATCTTGACTATCCGGGAAGCGCGCATCATGTCAGAACCCGCCAATTGCATCTTTTGCAAAATCGTCCGAGGCAGTATTCCGGCCATCAAGGTCCACGAGGACGACGATACCTTGACCTTCATGGACATCCAGCCGGCCAGCCCCGGCCATGCGCTGGTGATCCCCAAAATCCATGCCGCCAATCTGATGGAAATCGCCGATGCCGATCTGTCCGCCGCGACGCGAGCCGTTCAGCGCGTCGCCCGCGCGGTGCGCAAGGCGCTAGCTCCGGACGGTATCCGCATCGTCCAAACCAACGGCAAGGCCGCCGGCCAGACCGTGTTCCACTATCACGTTCACATCATCCCGATGCAAGAAGGGCAGAAGGTCGGAACGCACGGCCGCGCGCCGGCCGACCCCGAGGAACTCAAGGCGCTGGCGGCGCGAATTCGGGACGCTTTGGACGATTGATCGGTCGATCCGGGGGGACACGACCATGCAAACTTATCGCGGGAGCTGCCATTGCAAGCGAGTGCGCTTTGAAATCGCGACCAACCTCAAGATAGCGGTCGCGTGCAATTGCTCCATCTGCACCAAAAAGGGTGCGTTGCATCATCGGGTGGCCCCGGAGCAATTCAAGCTCCTATCCGGCGCCGATGCGCTTTCCCTTTATCAGTTCGACTCGAAAATCGCCAAGCACTGGTTCTGCAAGCATTGCGGAATCCATCCCTTCAGCAATCCGAGGGCCGCTCCGGAGATGTACAGCGTCAATGTCCGCTGCCTCGACGATTTTGACCTGGAAGCGGCCGAACTCGAAATTCGCCAGTTCGATGGCCGAAACTGGGAGGAAGCGATCAAGACTTTGAAGTTGGATTGACGCCCGCCGCAGAGGCTAGCCCCGGAGCGGGCCTTGGGGTCGCCCCCGATTGCAACCGCTTTAAAAGGAAATCTCAGGTCGATGAAACTGCACGTTCTTTCGGACTTGCACCTGAGCGTCAGCGCGCTGGAGCGACCGCGAACCGATGCGGATGCGGTGATTCTGGCCGGCGACATCGCGCGCCCGAAAGAGGCCATCGCCTGGGCTGCGGGCTTCGAGCGGCCCGTGCTCTACGTGGCCGGCAACCACGAGTTTTATGGCGGCGATCTCGGCGGGACGCTGCGGGATTTGCGGAGGTTCAGCGCGGGCACCGATGTTCGGGTACTGAATTGTGGCGAAACCGTGATCGGCGGGGTGCGTTTTCTGGGAGCGACCCTGTGGACCGACTTCATGTTGTTCGGCGAGGGCCAACACCGTGAATGGGCGATTGTGCAAGCCCTGGTTCTTGTGCGCGACTTCAGCCGTATTCGCACGGATGAAACGTCGGATACCTTGTTTTCGCCCGCTGATGCAATGGCATTATTCGCTCGTCACGTCGCTTGGCTCCAAGCCCGGTTGGACGAGCCGTTTTCGGGTCCGACCGTGATCGTCACCCATCATGCGCCGTCACCCCAAAGCCTCCATCCACGCTTTGCGCGCTCACCGCTGAGCGCCTGCTTCATTTCCGACGTGGAGTATTTGATGGGAAAAAACCGCGTCGTATTGTGGATACACGGCCATACCCACGACAGCTTCGATTACACCGTGAACGGCACTCGCGTGGTTTGCAACCCGCGCGGCTACGCCAAAAATGGAACCAACGAAAACCCGGCCTTCGATCCGGCATTGACCATCGATCTCGGTTGATCGCGCGTTGCGGGGGCACCCCTCGCCGGCGATTGCCAATCCACCGTTTTGATCCATACTCAACCGAAATTGCCCCGAGTGCCGTCCCTTGATCCGCCTGCTGCGCCATCCCGCCCGCCTGTTGGTCGTCGGCTTCGCCGCCGCTATTTTTGTCGGCGGCGCGCTGCTGGCCTTGCCCGCCGCCAGCAAAGGCCCCCCTGTCGCCTTTCTCGATGCTCTGTTCATGGCCGCCAGCGCGGTGTGCGTGACGGGGTTGGCGGTCGTGGACCCCGGCGGCACGTTCGACGGCTTCGGCCAAGCGGTGTTGCTCGGATTGGTGCAAATCGGCGGCTTGGGCATTACCACCCTGTCCACCACCCTGCTGTTGCTGATCGGTCAGGACGTGTCGTTCTCCAGCCATGACGCGGTTCAGGACAGTTTTGCCAGCAGCCATCGCCTCGGTCTGGGCGCCTTGCTGCGCTGGGTTTTTCTGTGGACGCTGACCATCGAAACCTTGGGCGCCGTCGTGCTGTTTCTCACCGAAAGCCAGCGTTTGCCGATGGGGCAGGCCATCTGGTTTTCGGTGTTTCACGCCGTCAGCGCCTTTTGCAACGCCGGCTTCGGCTTGCGCCCAGACAATTTGATGTCGGATCGGGCCAACCTCGGCATCGTGCTGCCCATTTCGGTGCTGATCATCCTCGGCGGCCTGGGCTTCGTGGTGCTGATGGAATTGACCCGCTGGTCGCGGCACCGGCTGCGGCGGCAGCGAACCCCGCTCAGCCTGCACACCAAGGTGGCGCTCTCGATGACGGCGGCGCTGCTGCTGGTGGGAATGGTGGGCTTCATCTTGCTGGAGCGCGCCAATGTTCTGGTGGGCATGGATCTGAAAGAAAGGCTGCTCGCCGCTTGGTTCGCTTCAGTCACGCCCCGCACCGCCGGCTTCAATACCGTGGACTACGGTCAGGTGACGGCGGCGACCCTGTATTTCACCATCGTGCTGATGCTGATCGGCGGTTGTCCCGGCTCCACCGCCGGCGGCGTCAAGGCGACCACGCTGGGGGTGTTGCTGGCCTTGGCGCGGGCGCGCTATCGCGGCGAGCGGGACGTGCGGCTGTTCAACCGCAGCGTGCCGGAGGCGAACTTGGCCAAGGCGACGTCGGTGGTGGCGCTGGCGTTCGTCATCATCATCCTCGGCGCCATCCTGCTGTCGGCTTTGCAGGTGAGCGGCCAGTTTCATCCCCGCACCGTGGAATGGTCGCTGGGATTGCTGTTCGAGGTGGTGTCGGCGCTCGGCACGGCGGGGTTGTCCACCGGCATCACCCCGCAGTTGAACGACGGCGGCAAGATTTTCGTCATGCTGCTGATGTTCGTCGGCCGGCTGGGTCCCCTGACCGTCGCCATCGCGATCGCCCAGCGGAAACCCCGCCCGGCGGTGGCCTACGCCGAAGAGCAAGTGATGATCGGTTAACCCGGAAAAGAGGAGCGACGATGCGAATCGCGGTACTGGGGTTGGAGGATTTCGGTTTTCATGTGGCCAGCACCCTGAGCGAGTTGGGCGACGACGTGATGGCGGTCGACCGGGACGCGGACAAGGTCCAGGACATCATGCGCCATGTCGGCAAGGCGATGGTCGCCGACGTGACCGACCGCGAGGCGCTCAAGGACTTGGGCATCCAGCACATGGACGTGGTCGTGGTCGATGTGGGCGAGCGCTTCGAGACCAGCGTGCTGCTGACCCACTATCTGCGGGAACTGGGAATTCCCCGCGTTCTGGTCAAGGCCGCCAACGCCGATCAGGGCAAGATTTTGACCCTGATCGGGGCCAGCGAGGTGGTGCAGCCGGAGCGGGAAAGCGCGGTCAAGACCGCCCACTTGATCCATTACGCCCGCTCGAAGCTGCTGGACGCGATGGCGCTGGGCGACGACTATTTCGCGCTGACCCTGCGCGTTCCCGCCAGCCTGGTGGGACGGACCGTGGCGGAGCTGGACATGCTGGACCGCTACCACTTGAATTTGCTGGCCATCAAGCCGGTGACGGCAAATGCGGCGCCTTTCGTTCCCGGTCCCCAATACGCGCTGGCCAGGGACGATGTGCTGGTGGTGATGGGCGCGGAAGCGAAGCTAATCGAACTCCACCAAAAGCTGAAGTGACCGCTCGGCTCCGGGAACCGGCACGCCGGTTCCCGGAGCGATAGGCTAGAGAATCAAGGCTGGTTGCGCCGCGCCCGGTCGCCGCGCTGCGGGCGGATGAGGATCAGCTCGACGCGGCGGTTTTGTTGCCTGCCCTGCGGGTTGGCGTTGCTGGCGATGGGCTCCTGCTCGCCGCGCCCTTCGGTGCGCAGCCGGCGGCGCTCAACGCCTTGGCCGTCGAGGAAATCGGCCACGCTCTCGGCCCGCCGGAGCGAGAGATCCATGTTGTGGCTGTCCGAGCCGTCGCTGTCGGTGTGGCCGATGATGCGCGCCCGCATCCGGGGACGGTTGCTCATGATGCGGGCGACTTGCCGCAGGGTGGGGGCGAAATCGCGGCTGATGTCGGCGCTATCGACGGCGAACATCACTTCGCTGGGCATCAAGACCCGCAGGTTGCGATCGGACATCCGTTCGACCCGCATCCCGCGCTGGCGGTATTCGGGGGTGATGACCTGCTCGATTTCGCCTTGGATGCCGTCGAAGTTTTCGTCTTCGCCGCTCGACCGATTGTTGAAGCCGGAACTCGGCTGGGCGGCCCCGGCGTCGGTCGCGAAAAATCCCGGGATAAAGACCAAAAAAGCCAGCAGGCCGAGGCTGGCCGTGCGCGATACCGTCATGTGGCGGACTCCCTCATTTAAGTGTTAAGGCGGTTCGATTGGCGATGGATGAGACGGACGTCAACATTTTATGGGTTTACGGCCGTGGCTGCTTTCGCCGCAACCGCCCTTGGTATATAGAAGAGAAATGAGGGCGATGACAAGCGATCGAGCCTGGCGAGTGGTCTATTATTTCGATGGCGCCGCTTGCCGGGGAATCAACATGCGGGTTTGGGTTGCATTGGTTTTGCTGCTGTCGCCAGCGAGCTTCGGGCTGGCCGCGCCGGAGGCGGTCCAGCCGACCGGCCTGGCGCTGGTGTTGGAAGCGCGGGGCGCCATCGGTCCGGCCAGCCGCGATTTCATCGTGCGCGGGCTCGAAGCGGCGCGGTCGCGCCGTGCGGCGGTGGCGATTCTCAAGCTCGATACGCCCGGCGGTCTGGACAGTTCGATGCGCGATATCATCCAGGCGATCCTGGCCTCGCCGGTGCCGGTGCTGGGTTATGTGGCTCCCGAAGGCGCTCGCGCCGCCAGCGCCGGCACTTATATTCTCTATGCCTGCCACGTCGCCGCGATGGCGCCCGCCACCAATCTCGGCGCCGCTACCCCGGTGCAAATCGGCGCGTTGCCGCTGCCGGATCGACCGCCGAAGAGCGGCCGATCCGACGAGCCTTCCGCGCCCAAACCGGCCGGATCGCCGGCGGCCGAGCCGGATGCCGGGTCCGTGTCGGCGGCGGATGACATGGAGCGCAAACGGGTCAACGATGCCCGCGCCTACCTTCGCGCCCTCGCGCAGTTGCGCGGTCGCAACGCCGACTGGGCCGGGCGAGCGGTGACCGAAGCGGCC
>JBAOII010000003.1:0-56197 GCA_037045685.1 Candidatus Competibacter sp. | reverse complement strand
TTTAACTTTAATATCGACGAGATTTGCAAATACTTCCAAGAAAAACAAGCGGAAAGCGGGCGAGAGGTAGTTTCTTTTCCGCCTCGTAAGCCTGTACAGCGAGAAAAACTAAAAAAGCCGGCCCAGCCAACCGCCGTTTAACCAAATCCACCGGAAAACGAAAAAAGGTCTTCGTTTTGCGAAGACCTTTTTGTTTTTGCCTACTTCCGCCACAAGCAAGGCGGCGAGAGCGACGATCAAGCCGATTCAGTGGCGGGTTCGCCTTCGTCCGAGTCGGTTTCGTCCCTCGGCGCTTCAACGTCTATCCGCATCCGATAGAAGCTGCGGAACACGAACACCAAATTGACGACCAGGAACAAGGCCGCCATGTTCAAAGCCAAGGTTTGTTGGCCTTGGGCCGCCAGTCCGACCGCCATTTCGACCGCGAGCAGACCGAACAGGGTGGTGAACTTGATGATCGGATTCATCGCCACCGAGCAGGTGTCCTTGAATGGGTCGCCGACGGTATCGCCCACCACGGCGGCGGCGTGCAGCTCGGTGCCCTTGGCGCGCAACTCGGTTTCCACGATCTTCTTGGCGTTGTCCCACGCGCCGCCGGCGTTGGCCATGAACACCGCCTGATACAGCCCGATGATCGCCAGCGAGATCAAATAGCCGATGAAGAAGAACGGCTCGATGAAGGCGCAGGCCAGCGTGCCGAAGAACACGGCCAGAAAGATGTTGAACATGCCCTTCTGCGCGTAGATCGTGCAAATCTCCACCACCTTCTTGCTGTCCTTGGCGGAGGCTTTGGTGACGCCGTCGAGCTTCATGTGAGCCTTGATGTATTCCACCGCCCGATAGGCGCCGGTGGACACGGCCTGGGTCGAAGCGCCCGAGAACCAGAAAATGGTGGCGCCGCCGGAGATCAGACCGAGCAGGAAGGGCGGATACAGCAGCGACAGCTTGTCGAGGTTTTCGGTCAGGCCGCCGGTCAACAGCATCACGATCGAAAACACCATGGTCGCCGCGCCCACCACGGCGGTGCCGATCAGCACCGGCTTGGCGGTGGCCTTGAAGGTGTTGCCGGCCCCGTCGTTCTCTTCCAGCAACTCCTTGGCGATCTCGAAGTCGGGATCGAAGCCGAAATCGCGCCGCAACTCGGCTTCGATGCCGGGCAGTTGCTCGATGGTGGACAGCTCGAAAACCGACTGGGCGTTGTCGGTCACCGGGCCGTAGCTGTCCACCGCGATGGTCACCGGCCCCATGCCGAGGAAGCCGAACGCCACCAGGCCGAACGAGAACACGGCGGCCATGATGAGCGCCTTGGCCGGGTCCGGGTTGATGACAGCGGCCAAATCGTACTGCGACACGATGTAGGCGCCCGACATCAAGCCCACGATCACCACGCCCATCCAGAAGGCGGAGAAGTTGCCGGCGGTCAGGCCGGCGAGAATGTTCAGGCTGGCGCCGCCCTCGCGCGAGGCGGTCACCACTTCGCGGACATGGCCGGAGCGGGTCGAGGTGAAGATCTTGACCACTTCGGGGATGATCGCGCCCGCCAGGGTGCCGAAGGTGATGATCAGCGACAGTTGCCACCACAGATTGCCGTACACCTTGCCGCCGATGGCGATGTTGCCGATCAGCAGGTACGACACCGCGAAGGTCAAGACCAGCGACACGCCGGAAGTGATCCACACCAGCGAGGTCAGCGGCGCCTCGAAATCGAAGCGGTCCCGCTCGCCGTAGCGGCGCCGGGCGAGGGCTTCGTTGCCCAGATAGGAGGCGCCGGAAGCGACGATCATCATGACCCGCATCACGAAAATCCACACCAGCAACTGCACCTGCACGGCGGCTTCCGGCACGGCCAGCATGATGAAGCTGATCAGCGCCACCCCGGTCACGCCGTAAGTCTCGAAGCCGTCGGCCGTCGGGCCGACCGAATCGCCGGCGTTGTCGCCCGCGCAGTCGGCGATCACGCCCGGGTTGCGGGCGTCGTCTTCCTTGATCTTGAACACGATCTTCATCAGGTCGGAGCCGATGTCGGCGATCTTGGTGAAGATGCCGCCGGCGATGCGCAGGGCGGCGGCGCCGAGCGATTCGCCGATGGCGAAGCCGATGAAGCACTTGCCGGCCAGCGCCGGCGAGACGAACAGCAGAATCGCCAGCATGATCAGCAGTTCGGTGGAAATCAGCAGCATGCCGATGGAAATGCCGGATTGCAGCGGAATGGCGTAGACCGGATACGATTTGCCTCGGAGCGCGGCGAACGCGGTCCGGCTGTTGGCCAGCGTGTTGATGCGGATGCCGAACCAGGCGACCCCCAGCGAACCGGCGATGCCGACCAGCGAGAACGCCAGGATCAGCAGCACCTCGGAGACGTTCATGTGCTGGACCCCGCCGAAGTAGGCGACCATGATCACCGCGATGAACGCCTCCAGGATCAGCAGGAACTTGCCTTGCGTGATCATGTAGGTCTTGCAGGTCTCGTAGATCAGCTCGCTGACTTCGGCCATCGAGCGGTGCGTCGGCAGGCGGCGGACCCGACCGTAGATGACCGCGCCGAAGATCAGTCCGCCGACGCAGACCAGCAGCCCCCAGGACAGCAGAGTCCAGCCCGAGACGCCGCCGAGGAAGGTGGCGAGCGCCGCGTCGCCGAGGTTGGGCAGGACCAGATTGGCTTCGCTGACGTGGGCGGTTCCGGCGAACGCCGGGAATGCGCTCGAACCGAGCGCGAGTAGCATTAACAGCAGCAGCGGGCGTGTCAGAGCCGAGCTTGCGAATGTCATGAATCTTACTCCAAAGGTGACCCGAGAGTCCGTCAAGGGCGGAACCTTTATCCGCCACCGCCTGGAAACGGGCGGCATGGCGTCGTTAGCAATCGCCATGCCTGATAGAGTAAGTTTTTAAGTAATTGTTATTAATCTATTTTTATCGAACAGAAACGGCCTGCTGTGGCGGACATCACAAAGCGGCGGGGGGATTGTCGGCAACGGCACAGGGCGGGAGGGAAAGCGCGCCGCTTCGCCGCTCGCAAAAAAGCGGGGTTGGCCGCATCGGTTTCGATCGAGCGATGGCTACGCCCGCATGGCTGAATCGGTCGCAACCTTCGAGCGGTCAAGCCGCCGAACCGCTCAACCGCTCGTAAGCCCCCATCAAGCCGCTGGCGGCGCGCAGCAGCGGCGGCAGTGGCCCGCCGAGCGTTTCCGGGTCCATCCCGTCCAGCAGGTTTTTCAGTTCCAGTCCCAGGGCGGTATCGCCTTCCATCACCACCCGGCGGTTGAAAAACAGCGTGTCGGAATCCTCGCGGCGGGTGGCCAGCGCCAGAAAATCGTACAGCGTGCCGGTGATGGTCAAATCCGGTGGTCGCGCCGCCTGACAGGGAACGAAACCGGCGGAGCCGGCATAGCGAAACCGGTATTCGACTGCGGCGTCGCGCACTTTGAGGGCCAGCACCCGGTCGCGCAGGAACTCGAACTCGTCGCTTTGTTGAATCTGCGCGGGGAATAGCACGTTCAAGGCCGTGGTCAGGAGGGTGGAATGGACCGGGCCGGGGATCAGTTTCAGCGGCAGCGTCAAGGGAGCGGGCAGGGTCGGGCGGGGTGGAAAGAGCGAGTGGAGGGCGGATTGCAACGCGGCGTTCATGGCATCCCGACGGGTTCAGCGCTTCATGGCCTCGAAAAATTCCCGGTTGGTCTTGTTCGCCTTCAATCGCTCCAGCATGAATTCCATCGCCTGCAATTCGTCCATCGGATGCAGCAGCTTGCGCAAGATCCACATTTTCTGCAAATCGTCCGGATCGGTCAGCAGCTCTTCGCGCCGGGTGCCGGAACGGTTGATGTCGATGGCCGGGAACACCCGCTTTTCGGAAATCCGCCGGTCGAGATGGATTTCCATGTTGCCGGTGCCCTTGAATTCTTCGTAGATCACGTCGTCCATGCGCGAGCCGGTGTCGATGAGGGTGGTGGCGATGATGGTCAGCGACCCGCCTTCCTCGATGTTGCGCGCCGCGCCGAAGAACCGCTTGGGCTTTTGCAGGGCGTTGGCGTCCACGCCGCCGGTCAGGACCTTGCCCGAGGCCGGGACCACGGTATTGTAGGCCCGCGCCAGCCGGGTGATGGAGTCCAGCAGGATCACCACGTCGCGCTTGTGCTCGACCAGCCGCTTGGCCTTGTCGTTGACCATTTCCGCCACCTGGGTGTGGCGGGTGGCCGGCTCGTCGAAGGTGCTGGCGATCACCTCGCCGCGCACCGAGCGCTGCATCTCGGTCACTTCCTCCGGCCGCTCGTCGATCAGCAGCACGATCAGGTAGCACTCGGGATGGTTGGCGGCGATGCTCTGGGCGATGTTCTGCAACATCATGGTCTTGCCGGCTTTGGGCGGCGACACGATCAGGCCGCGCTGGCCCTTGCCGATCGGGGCGATCAGGTCGATCACCCGCGCCGTGATGTCCTCGGTGCTGCCGTTGCCGCGCTCCAGCGTCATCCGCTCGTCGGCGTGCAACGGCGTCAGGTTCTCGAACAGCACCTTGTTCTTGGAGGCTTCCGGCGGCTCGAAATTGATATCGCCGACCTTGAGCAGGGCAAAGTAGCGCTCGCCTTCCTTGGGCGGACGAATCTTGCCGCTGACCGTGTCGCCGGTGCGCAGGTTGAAGCGGCGGATCTGGCTGGGGGAGACGTAAATGTCGTCGGGGCCGGCCAAATAAGAGCTGTCGGCGGAGCGGAGGAAGCCGAAGCCGTCTTGCAGTATTTCCAGCACGCCGTCGCCGGAAATGTCCTCGCCGCTCTTGGCCAACGCCTTGAGGATGGCGAAGATCACGTCCTGTTTGCGGGAGCGCGCCATGCCTTCGAGCTTCAATTCCTGCGCGATGGCGATCAGGTCGGCGGCGGATTTCTTCTTGAGTTCGGTTAGATTCATGGAAGCAACATGCTCGAAGCGGCTGGCGCCGCGATGGGGCGCCCGTGCGGGAGGAGAAAAGTTAAGGTTCGCGTCTCGGAATGGAACCGGGGGCGGGTGGTGTGCGGCGTGATGGCTGGAGCGGTAAGCGCGGTGTGCCGGTTAAGCTAGCACGACCGCGAAACGGCGTCTACCCTCGGGCGAACGCCGTCGCTGGCGGTTTCAGCGCAAGCTGCTGTCGAGGAAAGCGACCAACTGCGATTTGGACAGGGCGCCGACCTTGGTGGCCTCGACGTTGCCGTTGCGGAACAGCATCAGCGTCGGAATGCCGCGGATGCCATACTTGGGAGGCGTGTTCTGGTTCTCGTCCACGTTCAGCTTGCAGACTTTGACGCGATCGGCGTATTCCCCGGCGATTTCGTCCAGAATGGGCGCGATCATCCGGCACGGGCCACACCACTCGGCCCAGTAGTCCACCAGAACCGGCTTGTCGGCTTTGAGGACCTCGGCATCGAAGGAGTCATCGGTGATATGGACAATTTGCTCGCTCATGGGATAGCTCTCCAATTGGGCAGGGATCGGGCGGCGGATCGCCCGCAGGGCGGTCCGCGAACGCGGGAACCGGGGAAATGGGGTTGGGTGCGGTCGATTACAAGGGGAGGACCGCCGCGAGGCGACCGGAAAAAAGCGCGGCGCGCGGCGTTCGATGCCGGATATTGTGGCAAAATATTCGGCAGGGGGACAAATTTCTTTCAGTTTCGCGCGGTCCGAACCGGACAGCCGCATCCTTCCCCCGTACCACCCCGCTGACTCGGGATCGTTGCCCACTCATGCAAAAAGACCATTTGACTTCCGTCCTGTTTTCCTCGCTCGGCTTGACCGACTCGCTGCTGGAAAGCCTGGAAGACGCCGGCTTCATCCACTGCACGCCGATTCAGGCCGCCACGTTGCCGCTGGCGCTCAAGGGCCAAGACATCGCCGGCCAAGCCCAGACCGGCACCGGCAAGACCGCCGCCTTTCTGCTGGCCGCCCTGCATCATCTGATGGAAACCCCCGCCCCCGAGGACGCGACCGGTCCTTGGGCCATCGTGCTGGCGCCCACTCGCGAGCTGGCGGTGCAAATTCATCGCGACGCCGAGCTGATCGGCCGCTACACCGGCCTCAGGTTCGCCGCCGTTTATGGCGGCACCGGCTACGACAGCCAGCGCCGCCAGCTCGAAGCCGGGGTGGACGTGCTGATCGGCACCCCCGGCCGCCTGATCGATTACTTCAAGCAGGGGGTGTACAAGCTGTCCGACATCGAGGTGGTGGTGCTGGACGAGGCCGACCGCATGTTCGATCTCGGCTTCATCGCCGACATCCGCTACCTGCTGCGCAAGATGCCGCCGGCCGGCCAGCGCATCAACATGCTGTTTTCCGCGACCCTGAGCAACCGGGTCATGGAGCTGGCCTACGAGCACATGAACAGCCCGCAGGTGATTCGGATCGAGGCCGAGCACGTCACCGCCGACAAGGTCCGCCAGTCGCTCTACCACGTTTCGGCCCACGACAAAATCCCGCTGCTGCTCGGCGTGCTGCGCCAGCAGGACCCCAAGCGCACCATGATCTTCGTCAACACCAAGCGGGCGGCGGACCGGGTGACCGGCTATCTCCTGGGCAACGGCTACCAAGCCGAGGTGCTGTCGGGCGATATCCCCCAAAACAAGCGGCTGCATCTGCTGGAGTCGTTCCAGCGCGGCGAGCTGCCGATCCTGGTGGCGACCGATGTGGCGGCGCGCGGCCTGCACATTCCCGACGTGACCCATGTCCTCAACTTCGACCTGCCGCAGGACCGGGAGGACTACGTCCATCGCATCGGCCGCACCGCCCGCATCGGCGCCAGCGGCGACGCCATCAGCTTCGCTTGCGAGGAATTCGTCTACTCGCTGCCGGAAATCGAAGATTTCATCGGGCAGAAGATTCCCGTCCTGCCGGTCACCGAGGAATTGCTGCCGGAGTACAAGCCGCCCAAGCGCTTGGAGCGCCGCCGGCCGCCCCTGTCCGGCGGCGAGCATCGCGGCCGGGGCCGCACATCGCCGCACCGGCGCCCGGCCAACCGCACCTGAGGCCGGGAACCCGCTCGATCCGATCATGACGGAGCGCCCATCCCGCAAAGGCGGCGCGGCCAGCGGCCATTCCCTCGTGACCGCCGCCGCCCGCGACATCTTGCAGGCCGGCGGCAACGCCTTCGACGCCGCCGTGGCCGCCGGCTTTGCCGCCGCCGTGGCGGAACCCGCCCTGACCAGCCTGGGCGGCGGGGGTTTTCTGCTGGCGCGCACCGGGCAAGGCCGGGCGATTCTGTTCGATTTCTTCGTGGACACGCCGGGGCGGGGCTTGCGGGCCAGCGAGCTGGAACCGCACTTTTTGCCGGTCACGGTCCGGTTTCCCGGCAGCGAGCAAGCATTTAACGTCGGCATGGGCTCGGTGGCGGTCCCCGGCGCGCTCAAGGGCTATCTGCACGTCCATCGCCGGCTGGGCCGGCTGCCGTTGCGGGAGGTGCTGGCGCCGGCCATCCGCTTGGCGCGCGAGGGGGTGGCCGTCAACGCCAAGCAGGGCTATTTTTTGGACCTGCTGACGCCGATCATGACCCTGACCGCCGCCGGCCGCGCCTTGTTCGCGCCGGAGGGACGTTACCCGCGCGAGGGCGACGTGCTCCGCAACCCGGAGCTGGCCGCGTTTCTGGAAACCCTGCCGCGCGACGGCGAGCGGGCGTTTTACGAGGGCGAGCTGGCCGAGCGCATCGCCCGCGCCATGCGCGAGGGCGCGGGCCTGTTGACCGCCGCCGACCTGGCCGCGTATCGGGTCATCGAGCGCGAGCCGCTGCCGGTCGATTATCGGGGCTACCGGCTGCTGACCAATCCCCCCCCGTCGTTCGGCGGCTCGCTGATCGCCATGACGCTGCGCTTGCTGGAGGCGCGCGAGGTGGCCGATCTCGGCTTCGGCTCGCCGGCCCATCTGGCGCTGTTGATCGCGGCGATGCGAGAGGTGGATCGCCGTCGGGCCGAGGGCTATCTGAGCCCGACCGATATGGGCAAGCCGGGTATGCTCGACAGCCTGGAGCGGGTGCGCGCCGCTTCCGGGGGCACCACCCACATCAGCGTGTGCGATACCGAGGGCAACGCCGCCAGCATGACCACCTCCAACGGCGAAGGCTCCGGCTGCTTCGCCGCCGACACCGGCATCATGCTCAACAACATGATGGGCGAGGACGACCTGCATCCCGACGGTTTCCACGTCAGCCCGCCCGGCATGCGAGTGGCGTCGATGATGGCGCCTTCGCTGCTGCTGGCCGGCGACCGGGTGCGGCTGGTGCTGGGCAGCGGCGGCAGCAAGCGCATTCGCTCCGCCCTGGTCCAGGTCATCGGCAACGTGGTCGATTTCGGGTTCGATCCGCGCGCTGCGGTCGAGGCGCCGCGCCTGCACTGGGACGGCGAGCGGGTCCAGGCGGAGCCGGGTTTCGACCGCGAGACGCTGGCAAAACTGGCCGAGCGCTGGCCCCTCAATCGCTGGGCGGTGCGCGACGTGTATTTCGGCGGCGTCCACGCGGTCGCGCCGGATGGAGAGGGGGCGGGCGATCCGCGGCGCGGCGGTTGCGCGATGGTGGTCGATTGATTGCCGAGGTGAACCGATCATGACGATGCGAAAAAAAGTTATCGAGTTGAAGGACTTCCTGCTGATTCTGGCCCGCCGGGACGGCTCCGACATCTATCTGAGCACCGGCGCGCCGCCCTGCGGCAAGTTCCAGGGGGTGTTGCGGGGCTTGGACAAGGAACCGCTGCCGCCGGGCCGCGTCAAGCAGATCGCCTATTCGGTGATGGATGCCCCCCAAATCGCCGAATTCGAGAAAACCCTGGAGATGAATCTGGCCATCAGCGAGCCCGGCATCGGTCGGTTCCGGGTCAACATCTTCAAGCAGCGCGGCGAAATCTCGATGGTGATCCGCAACATCAAGACCGACATTCCCGGCGTCGAGGCGCTGGGCTTGCCGGAGGTGCTGACTCGGGTGATCATGGAAAAGCGCGGCCTGATCCTGTTCGTCGGCGGCACCGGCTCGGGCAAATCCACCTCGCTGGCCGCCTTGATCGACCATCGCAACAGCAACAGCGGCGGCCACATCATCACCATCGAGGACCCCATCGAATTCGTCCACGTTCACAAGCGCTCCATCGTCAACCAGCGCGAGGTGGGCGTGGATACCCTGAGCTACGCCGACGCCCTCAAAAACACGCTGCGGCAGGCGCCGGACGTGATCCTGATCGGCGAGATCCGCGACCGCGAGACCATGGAACACGCCTTGGCCTTCGCCGAAACCGGGCATCTGGCGATTTCCACCCTGCACGCCAACAGCGCCAATCAGGCGCTCGACCGCATCGTCAACTTCTTCCCCGAGGAGCGGCGCCCGCAACTGCTGACCGATCTGTCCAGCAATCTGCGGGCCTTCGTCTCGCAGCGGCTGATCCCGACCGTGGACGGCAAGCGGGTGGCGGCCATCGAGATCCTGCTCAATTCGCCGATGGTGGAGGCCCTGATCAAGCGCGGCGAGGTGGGCGGCCTGAAGGAAATCATGGAGAAATCCACCGGGCTCGGGATGCAGACCTTCGATCAAGCTCTGTTCGCGCTCCATCAGGCCGGCAAGATCAGCTTCGAGGAAGCGATCAAGAACGCCGATTCGGCCAACAACCTGCGGCTGCGGATCAACCTGTCCGGCGGCATGCCGACCGCCGGGCCGCCGGGCGGTTCGGGCTTGTCGCTGGAAGCGATCGAAGAGCCGGAAGAGGAAGAGAAGCCGGCGCCGCCGGCTGGCGGCCTGCGTCCGCCGCCCCGGCCGGGCGGGGCTTGACCGTGGCCGGCATCGAAGCGGTTCCGGCGTTGGCGGTGCCCGACGGGGTTCGCGGTTTGATCTTCGACTGCGACGGGACGCTGGTCGACACCCTGCCTTTGCATTACGTGGCGTGGCGAGAGACCTTCGCCGAGCTGGGCTTGGC
Source organism: Candidatus Competibacter sp. (assembly GCA_037045685.1). Classification (GTDB taxonomy): domain Bacteria; phylum Pseudomonadota; class Gammaproteobacteria; order Competibacterales; family Competibacteraceae; genus Competibacter_A. The sequence goes on along the minus strand of JBAOII010000003.1, from coordinate 46,298 downwards.
GTGTCCGCTGGAGTTCCTGGTGCGGCACAACGGCAAGCCCACCGACCGGATCGTGGCGCTGTACAACGCGGAGTTCGGTCGATCCATCGATGTCGGGAAATTCACGGCCGACAAGGAGCGGCGGACCCACGCCCTGCTGGATCGGGCGCGGCCGATAGAGCCGGTGGCGGCACTGGCGCGAGAGTATTGCGGCCGATTGCCCATGGCGGTGGTGTCCGGCAGCAACCGCCCCAACGTGGAACTCGCCTTGCGAGCCGCCGCGCTGGCCGCGCTGTTCGCCGTGGTGTTGACCGCCGACGATGGTTTGCCGCCCAAACCCGATCCGGAGTTGTTCCTGGAGGCGGCGCGGCGGATGGGAGTGGCGCCGCGCCAGTGTCAGGTCTTCGAGGATGCCGATTCCGGGCTGGAGGCCGCTCGCCGCGCCGGGATGCTGGCGACCGACGTGCGGCCGTTCGGCGGGGGATACCGGGCAGCGGAGTCGGGGTGAGCGCTTTCTAGGCCGCGATCCCGCTCAGCCGCAGCAGCGGCTCGATCTCGGGTTCCCGGCCGCGAAACTCGACGAAGCTGGCCAGCGCCGGCCGCGAGCCGCCCACTTCGAGAACGCTGCGCCGGAAGCGTTCGCCGGTGGCGGCGTCGAAAATTCCGTTCTCCTCGAAGGCGCTGAAGGCGTCCGCCGACAACACTTCCGCCCATTTGTAGCTGTAGTAGCCCGCCGCGTAACCGCCGGAGAAGATGTGGGTGAAGGCGTTGGCGAAGCGGTTGTAGTCCGGCGGCACGATCACCGCCACCTGCCGGCGCACGTCGTCCAACACCTCCAGCACCCGTCCGCCGCGCGCCGGATCGAATTCCCGGTGCAAGCGGAAGTCGAACAAGCCGAACTCCAGTTGCCGCACCATGAAGATGCCGGCCTGGAAGTGTTTGGCCGCCAGCATCCGCCGGTACAGCTCCTCGGGCAGCGGCTCGCCGGTCCGGTAATGGCCGGCCAACAGCGCCAGCGCCTCCCGCGACCAGCACCAGTTTTCCAGAAACTGGCTGGGCAGTTCCACCGCGTCCCACTCCACGCCGTGAATGCCCGCCACCGGCAAATAGTTCACCGTGGTCAGCAGATGGTGCAGCCCATGGCCGAACTCGTGGAACATCGTGATGACGTCGTTGTGGGTGAGCAGGGCCGGATCGTCGCCCACCGGCGGGGTGAAATTGCACACCAGATAAGCCGCCGGCAACCGTGGCCCGTCATCCGTCAAGCGCCGGGCCAGACAGCCGTCCATCCAGGCGCCGCCGCGCTTGTGGGGACGGGCGTACAAATCCAGATAAAACCGCCCGCGCCGGTGTCCCGCCGCATCGACGATTTCGTGAGCCCGCACGTCGGGATGCCAGACCTCCACCCCGTCCAAGGGGCGGATGGACACTCCGAACAGCTTTTCCGCCACCGCGAACAATCCGGGCAACACGCGGGTGATCGGGAAGTAGGGGCGCAGCTCTTCCTGCGATAGCTGGTAGCGGTGCTGGCGCAGCTTTTCCGAGTAATAGCCGATGTCCCAAGTTTCCAGTTGCCCGATTCCGAACTGATCGCGGGCGAAGTCCCGCAACTCGTCCAGCTCCTTCTGGGCTTGGGGCCGGGCGCGACCGGCGAGGTCGGCGAGGAACGCCAACACCTGGTCCGGCGAGCCGGCCATTTTGGTGGCGAGCGAGTATTCGGTGTAATCCCGGAAGCCGAGCAGTCGGGCCAGCTCGTGGCGCAGTGCCAGAATGCGCTCCATCGGCGGTCCGTTGTCCCACTGGCCGGCGTTCGGTCCCCGGTCGGAGGCGCGGGTGCAATAGGCGTCGTACATCTCCCGCCGCAGCTCGCGGTCGTCGGCGTAGTTGAGCACCGGCAGATAGGACGGCAATTCCAGTGTCAGCAACCAGCCGTCCAGTCCCCGTTGTTGGGCGGTCTGGCGGGCCAGCGCCCGCGCCGAGTCCGGCAGCCCGGCCAGTCGCGCCTCGTCCGTGAGGTGCCGGGTCCATGCCTGGGTGGCGTCCAAAACGTTTTCCGAGAACTTGGCGCTGAGCTGCGCCAATTCCTGCTGGATGTCCTTGTAGCGGGCGCGCTGTTCCGGCGGCAGGGCGATGCCGGACAAGCGGAAATCGCGCAGGGCGTCATCGATGACCTTGCGCTGGGCCGGGTCGAGCCGGGCGTACTCCGCGCCGTCGGCGATCTGGCGATAGGCCCGGTACAAATCTTCGTGCTGGCCGAGTTCGGTCGAGTAGGCGCTGAGCTTGGGCAGGCAGGCGTTGTAGGCGGCGCGCAACGCTTCGGAATCGAGCACCGAATGCAGGTGGTTGACCGGCGACCAAGCCTTGTTCAGCCGGTCCTCCAAGCCCTCCAGCGGCCGGATCAGGCTGTCCCAGGTATAGGCGGTGTCGGTCGCCAGCAGCCGCTCGATGTCGGCGCGATTGTCGTGCCAGCAACCGATCGATGGCGGGTTCGACATGCTCCGGCCGGATGGCGGCGTAGGGGGGTAGATCGGCGGAGTCCAGCAAGGGGTTGGTCATCGCGATATCGTCCGGCAAGTCGGGAAATCCTTCAGGATGTGAGCGAATCCCAAATCTTCCCCATCCAGGATTTTTGTTTGGTCCACTTGGCCTTGAAACCCTTTTCCAAGAAGAAGGGAGTGTATTTTTTATCGTCCATCATGATGTGATTGCTGATCCATTTTTTCAGAAAATGCATCAATTCGATGTCGATAGGGGTTCCACCTTCAAATTTTTTCTTAAAGTTAAGAACTTCCTGCTTGAGCTGATTGTGATGAACCTGATGGTTTTCGGCGTCGGGATAATCGAAAATGCGAAACAGGCTTTCCTCGACCGAGAAATGAATGATCGTATATTGTATGAGATCTTCTAAGATGCCGCTAAGCGTAGCTTTGTCGGCGGTGTGCAATATTGCTTGACTAAACAGGCGATTGATGAGGCCGATAAGAATTTTATGCTGTTCGTCGATTTCTTGCAGGCCCACGCTGAGTTCTTCGGACCAGGGTATGAATTCTTTTTGATCGGACATTTCGTGCTCCTGCTATTTCCCGAATAATGGAAATAGACAATTTTGGTGGTTTTTCGAGTCTTGCTCGGGATCGCCAAGCGCCGTTCGGCGCCTTGGTCGTTGCGGTTTGATAAAAAATCAAATTCTATCGTAGACGCGCGGTGGAAACAAGAGTGATGCAAGTGTATCAATATTTCACATTTTCTTGATGGTTTATGGGGTTGGTTTTCCAGGAGCGGCTTGAGCCGCCAGCTCGCCATGCCGGTGGTGGCGGGTATCTGGCCGGGCGCACGATCAGATGACCGATAATAAATAACAGCCCGCCAGCGTTGCCACCGACAGGCAGCCGGCCGCGCGTCGTTGAAAGTACGCGATCAGCCGGTCTTCCTCGCGGAAGGCGCCGACGATGAATGGCCGGCCGGAATCGCCGGGGTCGGCGATCAGATGTATGTCGGGTTGGGTGGCCTGTTGCAATTGCTGCCGCTGGATTTGCCGGTGGGCCGCGCGCCGGGCCGCTTCCCATTCGTCGGGATCGATGCGGCCGTTCCGATGGCGGTCAAAAATCGCCATCCGACATGGATCGCGCTTCCAGCGTTCCAGCAGTTCCGCGACTTCTCGTCGGGTGTCGGGCGCTTCCCGCAGGCCGCCGACGGTGCGGAACAGACCGATGACGTGCAACTCCTCGCCGGGCAGAATGCGCTGCTCGGTAAAGCGGCAAGCGGCCCCGATCCCCCAGAGGGCGTGAATGCGCGCGCCGCTGGCGCTGCCGTACCACACATCGCGCCGGGTCTTGACAAAGTCGGCCCTTTCGGGATCGATCACGCAACGAGCGGTGCCGTCGTCCAAGGCGAACAGGTTGTCGCTGTCGCCGGATTCGACCGGCCACCAACGCCCGCCGGAGGTCCGTTCCTCGATTCGATAGCGATACCAGGAGCAGGGCAGACCGCTGAGCGGGGCCACGATTGGCGGTCCCGGCAAGAGGCCCGCCCGACCGTACAATTCCACGTAACCCTGTGGGGCAGAGCGAACGCGGGCGATGGGCGTGTCGGCCAGCCGCCATGCCCGGCGGCCGAAATGTAGGGCGCCGTACAACCCGGCGACGGCGACGGCGAGAATCAGCGCCCGCGCGGGGACTGCCAGCGAGAGCGGCGGAGAGGCGCCGCCCGGACCGGGGTGCCGCAGCAGCAGAAAGAAGCCCAGCCAGACGGCGGCGAAGAACAGCGCGCCTTTCAGGCCGGGTTCGCGCACGCGGATTGCCGAGGCCGGTCAGCGGAACAGTTGGGCGAGGTTGACGTCCCGCTTTTCCGGCTCGGTGAATTCCAGTAGCCGGAACGGCCCGAAGGCGAACAACCGGGCGATGAGCACGTCCGGGAACAGCTCGATGCGGACGTTGTTGAGGTTGACGCTGTCGTTGTAGAACTCGCGACGGTCGGCGATGGCGTTTTCCAGGCCGGTGATTCGGGTTTCCAGATGGCGGAAGTTGTCGTTGGCGCGCAGTTCGGGGTAGGCTTCGGCCACCGCGAACAGTTGGCCCAACCCGAGGCGCATTTGGGTTTCAGCGGCCCCCAGCTTGTCCAGATCGCCGCGTTGTTGGGCGTCGGCGACGGCTTGGCGGGCGCGCATCACCGCTTCCAGGGTGTCCCGCTCGTAGCGCATGTACTGCTTGCAGGCTTCGACCAGCTTGGGCAGCTCGTCGTGGCGCTGCTTCAACAGCACGTCGATGTTGGACCAAGCCATACCCGCGTTATGCTTCAGCGCCACCAGCCGGTTGTAAATCGCGATGGCGTACAGGACGAACGCGACCGCCGCGACCGATAGAGCGATGCTGAAAGGAGCCATGGTGGTCGAATCCGATGAAGGTTGTCGATAGTCGCGATTATAGCGATCTGATCGGCAGAAGCGTTAATCCCGCGCGGCGGAGAGATCAGGATGCTGTTTTGGTTCAAGGGGTTGTTGATCGGGTTCGCCATCGCCGCGCCGGTGGGGCCGATCGGCTTGTTGTGCGTGCAGCGCACCTTGACGCGCGGGCGCTGGTCGGGCGTGCTGTCCGGCTTGGGCGCCGCCAGCGCCGACGCCGTTTACGGTTGCATCGCCGGTTTCGGGCTGGCGTCGCTGGCGGGATGGTTGCTGGCTTGGCAAACGGAACTGCGCTTGGTGGGCGGCATGTTTCTGCTGTATCTGGGTTGGCGGACTTGGCGGACCCCGCCCGCCCCCGAGCGGGCGCGGGTTCGCCCCACCCGTGCCGGGTTGCTGGGCGATTATCTCTCCACCTTGGGTTTAACTCTGACTAACCCGGTGACGATTCTGGCGTTTCTGGCGATTTTCGCCGGTCTCGGGTTGGCCGGCGGCAGCGGGGATTTCGCCGCCGCCGCCGCGCTGGTCTCGGGCGTGTTCGCCGGCTCGCTGCTGTGGTGGCTGCTGCTGGCGGGCGGGGTGGGATCGTTGCGCGGGCGGCTGAGCCCGAGCGTGGTGGTTTGGATCAACCGCGCTTCGGGTTTGCTGATGGCCGGGTTCGGGGTTTGGGCGCTGGGGGCGGCATGGAAATAGCGTGCTGTTCGATCCCGATCTCAGGCAAAGCGTGGGATCGGCCGTCGCCTGGAGGTGGGAAGGGCGTGCCCGCCAAGCTGTGACCGTGCTGGGAAAGTGCCGAGGTTATTGGATTAAATCGGCGTTGGTCGGACGACTCGGTTCGCTCTGATCGCCCCTGGTTCTGGACGAGGTCCAGTCGGCGATCCATTCCGGAATCCGCTCCGGCGGCATGGGCCGGGCGATACCGTAGCCCTGAGCGAAATCGCAACCCAATTGGATCAGTCGATGACTGTGGGCCTCGGTTTCCACTCCCTCGGCGATCACCTCGCGCCGGAACGCGACTGAAAGGCCAATCACCCCCTCGACGATGGCCCGCGCATCGGCATCCACCAACAGATCGCGCACGAAAGATTGGTCAATCTTGAGCACCTGCACCGGCAGATGCTTGAGGTAGGTCAGCGAGGAGTAACCGGTGCCGAAATCGTCCAGGGCGAAACGCACCCCCAGTTGCCGGCACTCCTCGATCAGGCGAGAAATCGCGGCCACATCGTCCAGCGCTGCCGTTTCCAGAATTTCCAGTTCCAGCCAGTTGGGAGGCACCGTCGGATGAGCGGCCAGCGCTGTTCGCAAGCTGGCGACGAAGTCCGGTTGCTGCAAGTGCCGCCCGGAAACGTTGACGCTCACCGGCAAGCGGAGTCCTTGGGCCGCCCAGACGCTCATTTGCCGTAGCGCTTCCCCCATCACCCAACGATCGACCGCGATCGCCAAACTGCTGGTTTCGACGGCGGGCATGAACCGTATCGGCGGCAGCAGGCCCTCGTCCGGATGCTCCCAGCGAATCAGGGCTTCCGCGCCCACCACCGCGCCGGTACGGATGCCCACCTTAGGCTGATAATAGAGGCGGAATTCCCCTGCCACCAGCCCGGCCCCGACCCGTTGCAGCAGCTCGCGATAGGTCCGGGCGCGGCGGTCGTGATCGGTGTCGAACCAGTGGTAGCGGTGGCCCCCGGCCTGTTTCGCGGCATACATCGCCTGATCGGCATGACGCAACAGCGCGTCGGAATCGGAATCGTCGTCGGGATACAAGGTCACCCCGATGCTGGCGGCGAGCGACAAATGCTGGCCGGCCACTTCAAAAGGCGCTTGCAAGGCGGTCATGACCCGGCCCAGGACATGCTCGCATTTCTCCACATCGGTCAGGTCTCCCAGGAGCAAGACGAATTCATCCCCGCCCAGCCGCGCCACGGTGTCGCCGGCGCGCACGCAGCCCTGCAAGCGCTGGGCAACTTCCACCAAGATTTGATCGCCCTGGTCGTGACCCCAAAGATCGTTGATGGGTTTGAAGTCGTCCAGATCCAGGTAGCATACCGCCAACCGCTTCGGCTCGCGTTGAATCTGGACCATGGCCTGCTGCAGGCGGTCCGCCAACAGGACGCGGTTGGGCAACTGGGTCAGCGCGTCGTGATAGGCCAAATGCGCGATTCGCTCTTCGATCCGTTTGCGGTCCACCACATCCATTACCATCGAGGCCAGATCGAGCACCATTTCCGCATCGTCGGCGGTGTAATCGACCTGCTTGTTGCCGACACCGATGATCGCGATGACCGAGTCGTGGCGGATGACGGGAACAGTCAGTTCCCGAATCATCGGGGCATGGCCTTTGGGCAATCCTTTCTTGTGGGCCAGGCCGGCGTAGTCGTTATGGATGACCGGCTTGCGCTGAGCCACGCATTCCACCCAGACGCCTGCCGCGCTGATCGAGTAGTGCAATCCCTTGCCCTCCGCTGCGCACATGCGGCGCAGGGTGTTGGTCGACCAGGCTTGCAACGTCAGATTTTCCTGATCGGGATCGACGAAATGGAAAAAACCGATCTGGCTGCCGGTAAACCGCTCTGCGGTGTCCAGGGCGGCTTGCAAAAGGTCGTCCAGGCTGCTCGTGAGAGCGAGTTCAGACAGGTGCATCCGCGCTTTGAGCAACGCTTCGGCGCGTTGCCGGAGGTGGATATCGCGGATGAAGCTGAAGAAGCGCCCACCGGCGATAGGCCAATAGGCGGCGGTCACCTCAGCTTGCCAGACCCGGCCATTTTTGGCCCGGTGCCGGGTTTGAAACAGGCCGCTGCCCTGCCGAACCACCTTTTCGACATGAGCGGCGATGTCGGCGGGATTTTCGTTCACCTCCAGATCGGCGATATTCAACGCACACAGTTCGTCGCGGCGATAGCCGGAAAGCCGAGCGTAAGCCTCATTCGTCTCCAGCAGGCGTCCCTCCCGGTCGGTGATCCAGAATCCATCCGGTGAGGTTTCGATCACCGCCCGGTGTTGTTCCTCGCTGTGCTGGAGGGCTTCCTCAGTCCGCTTGCGGTCGGTAATGTCGAGCGCCGAAAAGGTCACGCCCTTGGCCAGATTTTGGATATCGAACGGGGTTGAACTGAGGATGACCCAAATGATTTCGCCGTCCTTGCGCCGCCAGCGCACCTCGACCGTCCCGGTGCCGCATTCGGCGATTTGCCGATACTTCTCTTGGCCGACCCACTCGTAATCCCGGTCGTCCAGGTAGAGCAGCCGAGCGCTTTGTCCCATGAGCTCTTCGTACGAATAGCCCGTCATCCGGCACAGGGTTTCGTTGGCTTCCAGGATGACGCGATTCTGGACCAGGCCCACGCCGACCGGTACGGCGCGAAAGATGCTTTGCAGTCGGGCTTCGCTATGGCGCAGCGCCTCTTCCGCTCGCTTGCGCTCCGTGATATCGCGAGCGATGCCGACCGCGCCCCACACATCACCCAGCCGGACTGCGGACAGGGTGAGTTCGATGGGAATGTTCTCGCCGTCTTTGCGCAGGGCCACGAGTTCCAGCGTTTGGCCGATCAGCGCGCCCTGGCCGGTGCCGGCGAAATGGGCCATTCCCGCGCGGGCAGCCTCCCGCAGCGCCATTGGCGTGAGGTAATCATGCAAATTCCGCCCCAGCATTTCCTCCCGGCAATAACCGAAAATCGTCTCGGCGGCTGGATTCCACCAAGTGATGCGACTCTGTTCGCCCTCGATGAGAATGAAAGCATCGCGGGTAGCGTCGGTCGCGAGCCGAAACCGGGCTTCGCTATGGCGCAGTTGCTCCTCGCCGTGCTGGCGTTGGCGCTCGGTTTCCAGATGATCGAGAGCGAACGAAATATCGCCGGCCGCTTCCTCAAGCAGGTCCATTTCCTGGGCCTGGAAAACATTGGGGGTCGCGGCGTAGACCGTCAGCGTCGCGCGCACCGCGCCCTGAAAGCGAATCGGCAAGGCGGCGGCGGCCTGCAACCCATACCGGCGCACGACCGTCCGCCATGGCGCGCTGCGCGGATCGTTGACCATGTCATTGAAGACCCAGGGCCGACCCTCGCGCAGGCAGAGGCCGGTCGGACCGCCCCCTTCGGGCCGGTCGTCGGCGTAAACGACGATTTCGTCCAAATAGTCCACTGCCGCCCCGGCCCGGGCGACGGGGCGAACTCGCTGGGTCTGGGGATCGAGCCAGCCGACCCAAGCCAACTGGAAGCCTGCGTACCGGGCGAGGATCCGGCAGATTTCGTCGAACAAATCCTGGCGCGTGCCGATGCGGACGATGGCTTGGTTGATCTGGCTGAGGGTGGCGTACAGATCGCTCAGCCGGCGAATTTCCTCCTCGGCTCGGTGTTTGTAGAGGGCGATTTCGAGCAGGGTGCGCAACTCGCGATCCTCGAACGGCTTGAGGAGGTAGCCGAACGGTTCCGCCAGCTTGGCGCGTTGCAGGGTATCGTCGTCGCCGTGAGCGGTGAGAAACGCCACCGGCAAACGCCAGCGGCGGCGGATTTCCAGGGCGGTGGCGATGCCGTCCATCGGCCCTTGCAGGCGAATGTCCATCAGCACCAGGTCGGGGCGGTGGCGTTCCGCCAGGGCCAGCGCATCCGCCCCGGTGGCCGCCACGCCGGCGACGGCGTAGCCAAGGTCCCGCAGCCGGAGCCCGAGGTCGCTCGCCAAAATGAATTCGTCCTCGACGATCAGGATATTGGCCGGTTTCATGGCGGGGAAATCTCGCCGGGGCTGGGGCAGGGCGCCAGGAAAGCGACCCGGATGGTCGCGCCGTTGTCGGTCCGGGTCTCGACCGTGCCGCCGAGCTGCCGGGCCAAGCCGACGACCAGTTGCAGGCCCAGAGTGTCGCTTCGCTCGATGTCCAGGCCGGGCGGCAAGCCAACGCCGCTGTCGGTCACGGCCAGCACCCGGCGGCCATCGGGTTCAGCGGTCAAGGCGACCCGAATCTCGCCGGTCCGTTCGTCGGGGAAGGCGTGCTTGAAAGCGTTGGAAACCAATTCGTTGACGATCAACCCGCAAGGCACGGCCTGGTCGAGCGTCAGCGCAACCGGGGCGAGTTGATGGCGCAACCGGACCCGCCCGGCCCTCGCACCGAATACGCTGCTCAAGTGGGCGCAGAGATGGGACAGATAGACTGCGCCGTCGGTCTGGCCCAGATCGCCCTCGCGGTAAAGGGTCTCGTGCAGCAGGGCCATCGACCGAATCCGGCCCTGGGTGTCTTGCAGGGTGGCCAGGGCGGCGGGGTTCTGCACTCGGCGCGCTTGCAGGTTGAGCAGGCTGGTGACGATTTGCAGGTTGTTCTTGACCCGGTGGTGCACTTCCTTCAATAACGAGGTCTTCCCCTCCAGCGCCACGCCCAACGCCCGTTCGGTCCGCTTGCGATCGGTGATGTCGCGGTTGACGCCGCGCCGCCCCAGCGCGCGACCCCGCTCGTCCACCACGGCGTTGCAGATGTGGCCGATCCAGCGCTCCCGACCGTTCCGGCAGCGAATGCGAAATTCCAGCTCCACCGTGTCCCGCTCCACATCGGTGCAGATGGACCGGAAATGCTCGTCGTAGAGAGGCCGGTCGTCGGGATGAACGAGGCGGTCCAGCAGGCCGGGATCGGCCATCAACTCCGCCGCCGCGTAACCGGTGATCTCCAGGCAGGAGGGCGAGATGTAGCGATAGCGGCTGTCGGTCCCGAACCAGTACTGCCAGTCGGGCGAATGCTCGGCCAGAACCCGATATCGCTCCTCGCTGTCCCGCAGCGCTTCCTCGATCCGCCGGCGCTCGGTGATATCGGCGAACATGCCGAAGGAACCGCGAAAATGGCTGCGGTCATCGATGGTCGCGACACTGGAAACCAACGCCCACAGAACGCTGCCGTCCCGGCGGCGGAAGCGGTGTTCGTAATGCCCCGGCTGGCCCTGATGGCGTGCCCGCATCCGCTCCAGATGGTCGGGGATATCTTCGGGGAACATGAAAGATTCGACCGTTTCCCCCAGCATTTCCTCGGCCGGGTAACCGAGCATGTCCGCCATGCGCGGGTTAACGAACGTGGTTCGATGGTTCTCGTCCATGGTCCAGATGCCCTCGTTGGCGGTGTCGACGATCCGCCGGCATCGCTCCTCGCTGTCCCGCAGCGCCTGTTCGATCCGCCGGTGCTCGGTGATATCGGCGAAGATGCACGCGATCTGGCCGGGCGCGGGCCGGAAAGCGCTCACCTTGAAATATCGCCCGAGGTCTTGGCTGTAGTTTTCGAACAAGACCGGCTCGCCGGTCAGCGCCACTCGACCGTAGGTGTCGATCCAGCGCCGCTCGAGGCTGGGCAGAATCTCCAGCGCGGTTTTGCCCAGCAGGTTTTCCGCCTTCAGGTCGGTGAGACGCTCGAAGGCGGGGTTGACGGCGAGAAAGCGATAGTCGGCGGGCTGGCCCTGCGCGTCGAAAATCATCTCGTGCAGAGCGAAGCCGTCCAGCATCGCGCGGAACAGCATTTGATACTGGCGTTCGACCGCCCGCTTCCCGGCTTCGGCCGCGTGGATCGCGGTGATATCGCGCCCGATGCCCAACACCCCGACCAGCTTGCCGCCGGCATCCCACATCGGCGTCTTGATGGTTTGCAGTAACGCCCGGCGGCCATCCTCGGCGAAGGTGATCCATTCTTCGTTGGTGTTCGGCTTGGCGGCGGCGAGAGCTTCCCGGTCCTTCCGGCGAAAAAAATCCGCTTGCTCGAGGTCGAATAAGTCGTGATCGCTCTTGCCGATGATGTCCGCTTCCTTCGCGCCGACGAAGCGCTCGAACATCGGGTTGCAGCCGAGGTAGACACCGTCCGGGTTCTTCAGCCAGACCAGATCGGGGACGGTCTGGATCAAGGTGCGCAACCGATGACGTTCGTTGGCGAGTTGCTGCAAGGATTTCAGCTTCTCATCCTGCTTCAGGTGCTGGTGGGCGGCGATCTGGGCGGCGGCGGTGGCCAATAACGCCAGTGCGCCGAACAGGCCGATCCAGCCGGCGTCCCGCCATGCCGGCCCGTACACCTCGGCCCAGTCCATTTTGGCGAGCAGGAACCAGTCCGTGCCGGGAATCGCACTGGCCACGCCCAGGGATGGCGCCCGGCGATAATCGATACCGCTGATCTCCGCCAGGACGCTGCCCGACGCGACTTCGCCCCGCAAGACCCGCGCGGCCAGCAGTCGCGATTCCGCTATCGGCCGCCGCAGCTTGGCCGCCGCGTCCGGGTGCTGGCGCAGGTCGCTCAGATAGAGCACCTGGTCCCCGTCGCGACGGAACAGCAGGATTTCTCCGCTGGCGCTGGGGATCGGCCAGGACTGGAGCAGCGGGTAGAGGGCGACTCTCGGGTCGATGCGCAGGACGATGGCCGCGCCGGGCTGGTCCTCCACGGCGGGCAATGGCGCGACGAAATCCAGATGCAGGGTCGCCGCCCCATCCGGGTGGCGATACAGGTCGGTATTCGACACCGCTCCTTGGGCGATGGCCCGCCGGATCGTGGCGCGCAGTTCGGGCGCGACGCTCAACGGCGTATTCGCCGTCGCCAACACCGGATCACCGCGACCATCGACCAGGATAGCCTCTTGGTATCCATGAGAAGCTTGGTAGTCGCCCAAGCGCTGGAGCACCAGTTCGCGGCTTGCCGGGTCGCCGGTGTCGCGCCAGCGCCGATACAGGCCGGACAAGTAACGGCTGCTGTGCAATAGCTGCGCGTCCCCCTCGCGTTCCCGGAGCCAAGCCGAGATTTGGGCGACCTTCAGGGTGGCGATGGCCTGGAGCCGAGCGAATTCCTTTTGTTCCTGGTGATGAGCGATATGGGCGATACCCCCCAGCACCAGCGCGACGATGGCGGCGGCGAGCAGCAGAAAGGGCCACGCCAGCAATGGCCGGAGGCCGGCTGCCGACGTCTCAATCCGCTCGCTGTTCGCGCCAATCATCGGGATGCTCCCCACCCAACGGCTTCCGCGCAAAGGCTTTCGAAGGCGTCGCGGCTACCGGGCACCCTCAAACGCTCGTCTTCCCATCGTGTTCCACCGATGATTTTCAAAACTCATCGGTGGCCCCGCTTTCGGCTACGCCGCCAGTTGACCGGGTGCAGCCACCAGCGCGAAGAGTTTTTCGACGTTGAGCAAGCGGTCTACATTGAGGAGCATCACCATGCCGGCCTCGATCGTGACCAGCCCGCTGATGAACTCGGTGTGGACCGCCGTCCCGAAGTCCGGCGCCGGCTGGATGTCGGCGGCCTGGAGGTTGAGCACGTCCGACACCCCGTCCACCACCGCCCCGATCACCCGGTTGCCGGTCGCGCCCTGCACCATCACCACGATCACCACCGTGGTCTTGGTGTACTCGATGGCCTCCAGCCCGAAGCGCAGCCGCAGGTCGATGACCGGGACGATGGCCCCGCGCAGGTTCATCACCCCGCGCACGAAGGCCGGGGCGTTGGGCACCTTGGTCACCGGTGCCCAGCCGCGAATCTCCTGCACCTTGAGGATGTCGATGCCGTACTCCTCGCCCGCCAGGCTGAAGGTCAGGTATTGCAGCCCCTCGGCCACCGCGTCGCGCTTGAGCAGGTTGCGCGCGCCCGACGCGGTCACTTCGATGGAATTCGTCGCCATGGTTTGTCTCGCTTCGCTCGATCGTTTTGGAATAATCGTCAATCGCTCGGTTCTTCCCCCCCGACCCCTCTTTCGCGGTCGGGCAAGGGAGCAAACGGTTACGCTCTGGAGGGGGTCCCCACGCCTAAAATGTCTCCCACTCTTCGGCCTCGGTCGTCGAAAGCGCGGGCCGTTTCTCGGCCGGTACCGGTCGCAGCGAGCGATGAACCTTGGCCGGCACCACCGATTTGGCGGCTGCACTCGACCCGTTGGAGCGGTTCGTTCCAGACTTGCCCAAGTAGGGAACGTATTGCTTGTCGGTTTTCAGGATATGCTGGGTCATCCAGTTCTTGAGGAGCTTCATGAACTCCAGTTGGGACAATGTTCCCTGTTTGAACTGGCTCTGCATGTCCTTGACGTCGCGCAGCATGGCGGCGTGCTGTTCCTGGTGTTCGGCGAATTGCGGGTAGTGGGCGGCGCGCATCCGCTCCTCTTCGTAGCGGAAGTGGTCCAGAGCGTGCGCGTTCAGCTTGTTCAGCAGGTCGCCGATCACGCTCTGGGGCTTCTTGGTTGCCATCGCTTCGTGGAAGCCGTTGATGATGCCGACGAGCCGCTGGTGCTGCCGGTCGATCTCGGGGTCGCCGACGCTGAGCGCGCCGCTCCATTCGACCAGCGGTTTCACTTTGCTTTCGCCGGTGCGGTGGTCTACCGCGACGGCCGGCGCTTCGCCCAGCTTGAAAAACGCGATGACCTCCAAAAGTTCCCGCGCCTGGTCGCTCATGGCCTGGCTGGCAGATGCGGTCTCCTCGACCAGCGCGGCGTTCTGCTGGGTCACTTGATCCATCTGCAAAATGGCCTTGTTGACCTGCTCGATGCCGCTGGCCTGCTCGCGGGACGCGGCGGCCATCTCGGCGACGATGTCGCTGACCTTCTTGATCGCGCCGACGATCTCTTTCAGGGTCTGCCCGGATTGCTCCACCAGCTTGCCGCCGTCGGCGACCTTGCTGACGCTGTCGCCGATCAGGCTCTTGATCTCCTTGGCGGCGTCGGCGCTGCGCTGGGCCAGCTTACGCACTTCGCCGGCCACGACCGCGAAGCCGCGTCCCTGCTCGCCGGCTCTTGCCGCTTCCACCGCCGCGTTCAGCGCCAGCAGGTTGGTCTGGAAGGCGATCTCGTCGATCACGCCGATGATGTCGGCGATCTTGCGGCTGCTGTGGTGGATGGCGTTCATCGCCGTCACCGCTTGATCCACCACCTGCCCGCCCTGCTCGGCTTGCGACCGGGCGGCGATGGCCAACTGGTTGGCTTGGCCGGCGTTCTCGGCGCTTTGCTTCACCGTGCTGGTCAGCTCTTCCATGCTGGAGGCGGTCTCTTCCAGCGCGCTGGCCTGCTCTTCGGTCCGTTGCGCCAGGTCGGCGCTGCCTTGGGCGATCTGTCCGGCGGCGGAGCTGACCTGGTCGGTGGCCGAAGACACCTGGCTCACCATGTCCCGCAACTGCGCGGCCATGTCGCGCATGGCGGCGTAGATGCCGGTTTCCCGGCCGGTGTTCTCGAACCGCGCCGTCAAATCCCCGTGCGCGATCTGTTGGGTCAGCGCCGCCATCTCGGCCGGCTCGCCGCCGATCGGCCGGCGGATCACCCGCACCAGCAGCCAGGCCAGGAAGATCCCCAGCAGCACCGCTCCCGCCGATAACCCGGTCACGACCGAAACGGCCAACTCGTTCTCGCGCTGCACGCGGGGTCCCAGTTCGTCCTGGGTTTTGCCGTAGGCTCCCACCAACTCTTCGGTGGCCTTGGCGACCGCTGGCCCGATCTGGTTCAAACCGTCCTGCACCCACCCGTCGACCTGAACGGTCAGGTCGCGGACGGACTGCATCAGCGCGAGATATTCGCCATGGCTCTGATCGAACCGCTCGTGTAACGCCCGCAGGTCCGAATCGGTGCCCTTGTGAAACAGCGTGTCGGCCAACGTTTCCGCCTTGACTTTCATCTCATCTAAAGCGCGGTCGTAGTCCGCCGCCGCGTGCGATTCGAGATACTTCACTAAATGCAGCCGGCCCAGCATCACCTGCTCTTGCAACTGGCCCGCCAGAGTCGCCAGTTCGATGCTGTTGCTCTTGGCGCTCAGCGCGATGGTCTCGGACACCGTTTGCCGTATCGCCACGCCATCCTTGTTCATCAGATCGACGATCATTCGGCGATGTTGGCTCGACTCCACCACCTTCTTGAAGGTCTCGTCGTACTTCGCGGCTTGCTCGTCGATGAAGGTGATGAGCTTGAGCCGCTCCGGGTTCTTGATCTCCCCCTTCAACCGCGTGACGTCGGCGCGCATCTGGTCGAATTCTTTTTGGTAGCTCTGCACCGCCTGATCGTTTTCTTTAGCGATGAAATCCTTGACCGCCAATCGCACATTCAACATGCGATCCTGGAACGCGCCGACCTCTTTGGTCATGCGCGCGATCCGGCGGTATTCGGTAAAGCCGTCGAACGCGCCTTTCAGTCCCCAATAGGCGGTGCCCGCCACGACGACTAACAGGACGATGATCGTCGCGAAACCGAGGTTAAGCTGGGTGCGCAGCTTTATATTCTTGAACATGATTTCGGTTCCTTGGGGTCGTGTTTTCAAAATTTATACACATGGTGCGGCTAGAAAACTTGTAGCTTTTCGCGCTTCCGGATCGTCGCTCCCTCGACCGTCTGCGGCAGAGATTCGCGGACCTTTCCGGCGGCGTTCGCCCGCTGCCGGGTGACCACGAACCGCCGGCGTTGCGCCTCGTGGACCCAGCATTCGGGCGGATGGATCGCGATGCCTAGATCTCCCGATGTCTAGAATTCTTCCCACTCTTCGGACGCAGCGGTCGAGGCCGTGGGCCGCTTCTCGGCCGGTGCCGGCCGCGGGAAGGACAGCGTTTTGGCCGGTGCCGGCTTGACCACCGCCAAACTCTGGCCTTGGCTTTGCGTGCGGCGTGCGGCGTGCGGCGCGGTCTTGGGCTTGAGTTCGGGCCGCGCTTTCGTCCCGATCTTCGTTGGCTTGGCGATTGCCGCGATTGCCGACCGCTCGTCCAGCGTGAAGAAGCTCATGAGCCGTTGCAGCTCCTGGGCCTGGTCGCCCATCGAGTGGCTGGCGGCGGCGGTCTGCTCGACCAGCGCGGCGTTCTGCTGGGTGACCTGGTCCATCTGCAGGATGGCTTTGTTGACCTGCTCGATGCCGGTGGCCTGCTCGCGGGCGGCGGCGGCCATCTCGGCCACGATGTCGCTCACCTTCTTGATCGAGGTCACGATCTCCTTGAGGGTCTGCCCGGCGTTGTCCACCAGCTTGCCGCCGTCCTCGACCTTGGCCACGCTGTCGGTGATCAGCGCCTTGATCTCCTTGGCGGCGTCGGCGCTGCGCTGGGCCAGCTTGCGCACCTCGCCGGCGACCACGGCGAAGCCCCGCCCCTGCTCGCCGGCGCGGGCGGCCTCGACGGCGGCGTTCAGCGCCAGCAGGTTGGTCTGGAAGGCGATCTCGTCGATCACCCCGATGATGTCGGCGATCTTGCGGCTGCTCTGGTTGATCGCGCTCATGGCGCCGATCGCCCGGTCCACCACCTGCCCGCCCTGCTCGGCCTGGTTGCGGGCGGCCCCGGCGAGCTGGTTGGCCTGCCCGGCGTGCTCGGCGCTCTGCTTGACCGTGGAGGTCAGCTCTTCCATCGCTGGAGGCGGTCTCCTCCAGCGCGCTGGCCTGTTTTTCGGTGCGCTGGCTCAGGTCGGCGCTGCCCTGGGCGATCTCGGCAACGGCGGAGTTCACTTGGCCGACCGCCTGCGTCACTCGGGTAACGATGTTTCTCAGTTGATCGTTCATCGCCTTGAGGGCGGCATACATACCGGCTTCCTTACCGGTATCGGCGAATCTGATCGTCAGATCCCCACCGGAAATTCGATTGGTGATATCGACCATCGCGGCGGGCTCGGCCCCCAGCGGCAATCGCACCCGACGATTGAATACCCAGTAAAACCAGACGATGAAGCCCAGCAAGCCCGCGATCAACGCGAACGAAATCAAGAAATAAGTGCGGCCAACCGCCTCGAAATGATCGATTCGACCTTGGGTTCTTTGATCCAGGAGGATGAAAAATTCATTGATTGGTTTCATGATCTTAGCTTTTTCCACATGGTATTCTCGCGAATGCATGAGGTTTTTCGCCATTTCAATATCCGGGTTTCCTTTTTTGGTAAATTTGCCGCTGCCGTCATTGAACAATCCCTTGACAGCATTCATGGCAACCGTCTCGATATTCACCAAGCCATCCGAGTTGGCCTGTGCTTCCTTGAGTTTTGCAAACTCCTGATCGGTGAAACCCAGTTCTTTCATCAACGTTTGAAGAGAAACCTTTTCGCCATCGGCGCTCGGCTTCTTTCCATCGGCCGCCACGAAATCCCAGTAGATTCTTTCGTAGTGCTGAGGACGTGGCTTTTCGCCGTTGCGAATCGCCAGCACATCCCAGTACTGCTGTTCGTAGCTGGCATCGCCCGTCACCACATAAGTGCGCGCCAGCCGGGTCAAATCATCGGAGCTTTGCCTCAGCTCATCCGCGAGCAGATAAGATTTATAACGAACATCCGCTGCCCTCAACAAATCTTTTTGATTGCCTAGCATCAAATAAACAACCGACACAAATCCCACGAATAACGCCACGATGACAGCCGAAGAAACCAGGAAAAACCTGTTAATGCTCATTGCTCATTACCTCCATTTGG
This sequence comes from Candidatus Competibacter sp., assembly GCA_037045685.1. Lineage (GTDB taxonomy): Bacteria > Pseudomonadota > Gammaproteobacteria > Competibacterales > Competibacteraceae > Competibacter_A. The sequence goes on along the minus strand of JBAOII010000003.1, from coordinate 28,100 downwards.
TTGCTCTCGATTTGCGGGTTTCAAGCCTTTCCCCTATCCCGGATCAGGCTCGCCCTCAGGGTAGAAGCAGCTACGGGAAACGCCTTTAACCGACCCTATTCAACACTCGCTCGCTCCACCAAAACCCACGTCTCGATCTTCATTCTCCCGGTGCGGGAGAGGGAAGCTCGCTACCAGTCTAAAATTCCTCCCACTCCTCGGCGGCGGCGGTCGCCACGGGCTTTTTCTCGACCGGCAGCGGCCGGACCTTGGCGGCGACCGAGCCGGGGACCGGCGCCGGGCGGCGCGGCGCAGCGGCTTGGATCGGCCGGGGTTTGGCCGGCATCTTGGCGGCGGCCCTCGGGGCGTGCGCCGCCGCCGGACCGGCCGCGAGCGCGCCGGCCTCCAGCGTGAAGAAGCTCATGAGCCGCTGCAGCTCCTGGGCCTGGTCGCCCATCGAGTGGCTGGCGGCGGCGGTCTGCTCGACCAGCGCGGCGTTCTGCTGGGTGACCTGGTCCATCTGCAGGATGGCTTTGTTGACCTGCTCGATGCCGGTGGCCTGCTCGCGGGCGGCGGCGGCCATCTCGGCCACGATGTCGCTCACCTTCTTGATCGAGGTCACGATCTCTTTCAGCGTCTGCCCGGCGTTGTCCACCAGCTTGCCGCCGTCCTCGACCTTGGCCACGCTGTCGGTGATCAGCGCCTTGATCTCCTTGGCGGCGTCGGCGCTGCGCTGGGCGAGTTTCCGCACTTCGCCCGCGACCACGGCGAAGCCCCGCCCCTGCTCGCCGGCGCGGGCGGCCTCGACGGCGGCGTTCAGCGCCAGCAGGTTGGTCTGGAAGGCGATCTCGTCGATCACCCCGATGATGTCGGCGATCTTGCGGCTGCTCTGGTTGATCGCGCTCATGGCGCCGATCGCCCGGTCCACCACCTGCCCGCCCTGCTCGGCCTGGTTGCGGGCGGCCCCGGCGAGCTGGTTGGCCTGCCCGGCGTGCTCGGCGCTCTGCTTGACCGTGGAGGTGAGCTCCTCCATCGAGGAGGCGGTTTCCTCCAAGCGCGCTGGCCTGCTCTTCGGTGCGCTGCGACAGGTCGGCGCTGCCCTGGGCGATCTCGGCGGCGGCGGAGTTCACTTGGCCGGTGGACCGGGTGACTTGGCCGACCATCTTCTGGAGCTGCCCGGCCATCTCGTCCAGCGCCTGCGCCAGATCGCCGATCTCGTCGCCGCGCCGCAGGTATTGCGGCTCGATGCGCCGGGTCAGGTTGCCGTCGGCGATGGTCTTGGCGAAATTGACGCCGTACACCAGCGGCCGGGCGATCAGGTTGGCCAGCACGAGGGCGATGATCACGCCGAGCGCGAGGGCGAGGGCGACGCCGGCCACGATGATGGTGTTGCTCAGGTTCTGGGTGGCGATCATGCCCTTGGCGGCGTCGCCGGCGGCATCGTAGGCCAACCGGATCACCTCCGCGCCCTGCTGGCTCATCTTGGGCAGGATTTCCTTGTTCAGTTTGTCGTCGTTTTCGATCCAGGCCGCCGCCGCCTTGAAATAGTCCTCGGTCGCCTTGCGGGCCTGGTTGACCTTGTCGTCCGTTCCGGCGGAATCGAGTTCGTTGTAGTAGCGGGTCAGGTGGGCGCGCTGGTCGAGCATTTCCTTGTAGAATTGGCGATTCTTGTTGAGGCGCTCCTCTTTCTCGGCCTTCATGATCCGCAGCGCGGTGATGTACACCCACAGCGCGGCTTCCTTCTTGGTGGCCTGGTAGTAGTCGTCGGCCAGCTTGACGACCCGCAATCCCTGCTCGTTCATGGTCTTGACCGCTTCCTTGTTGGCCTTCAGCGCCGCCACCCCGTTTTCGTAGCCCTTGCGGTAGTCCAGCGTCGCCGCCCGCGCCTCCTTCGAGCGTTGCAGCAGCGCCGGGTCGCGCGAAGTCTTGTCGATGGCGTCCAGCGCGGCCACGATGGTGTCGATGTTCTTCATGGCGCTGGCGTGGCTTTCCTCCTTTTCATCCAGCAGGTAGTTCTTTTCCTCCTCGATCGTCCGGTAGGCGAAGCGCTCGACTTGGGTCGCCTCCACCAGCCCGTCGAATTCGGCGCGGATGCTGCTGAGGTTGAACACCGCCGTGCCCCCCAGCGCCAGCAGGATCACCAGCACCGCAAAAAAGCCCAGGAGAATCTTCATCCGGATGTTGAGCCGGAACGATGTGATAACGCGATCATCGGACATGTCCGTTGCTCCGTTCAGAGGGTTTTAGAAGCAGTTCGATACGAGGAGCGCCACTCTGCTCGGAAAGCAGACGACGCAGGCGATCAGCCAAGCTGGCGTTGAGCTCGTCGATCCCGACGGTGATCACCCCGTCACGCGCCGGCAGGGGATGAGGAAGCCGCTCGGGCGTCACCATCACCGCTACCGGAACGGGATGGCGGCTGCGGTAGTGGGTCAAGGCGCGCAGCAGCTTCAGCGCCGCCGCGCTCCATGGCATCGCGATCGCGTCCGGGCGGACCATCAATATCTGGCGCAACCCCTCGTTGCAGTCGGCGGCGTCGCCGATCCACTCGATGCCCGGCAGCGCGGCGAAAACGGCCGGCTCCAGAGCGGGCGCGCACTCCCGCAACGCGATGGTCAGCACCCGAAGGCAAGGGGAAGAGGTCATGGCATTACCAGATGAGTGATCCTTGTCTCGCAATGTGGACTATTTTGCGTGACGGTGCGCCGGGCGGGTATCCGGGTTATTTCGTATTTTGGGGCGGGAACTCTACGGATACTCTCCACCGGATTGCCGGCAAAGGGACGGCCGCGCCGCGCGAGTCATCCGCCGGACGCGGTGCGCGCGCTGATCGGAGGAGATTGGAGGCGGCGGAGTCGGTCGGTCGCAAACCGACCCTCGCTCTCGGCTCCGCCCCCGGCAAAAACGGAAAATCGCGGTGCCGGGGGAAGACGGACCGCGCTCCGTTCAAACCTCGGAGTCGGTCAGGCCGCTGCGGATGGCGAAACGGGTGAGGCTGGCCACGTCGTGGAGGTTCAGCCGATCCATGATCTGGGCGCGGTGAGTTTCGACGGTCCGGGGGCTGACGCACAGGCGCTGGGCGATTTCGCGAGTCGTGCGACCCTCGGCGATCAGTTGAAGGATTTCGCGCTGTCGGGGTGTCAGCAGTTCGGGGCCGGCCACGGTCTGGGCGCCCGCTTCCTTGCGGGCGAGCCGCAGGTAATCGTCCAGCAGGTGGCGCGACACCGTCGGGCTGAGCCAGCGCTCGCCGCTCTGGACCGCGTGCAGCGCGCGGTCCAGCTCTTCGACGGCGGCGTGCTTGACCACGTAGCCGACGGCGCCGGCCCGCAACGCCTCCAGCACGTAGTTCTCGGCCGCATGCATGGACAGGATGATCACCTGCGTCCGGGGCACGGTCTTGACGATCAGCGCCGTGGCGTCCAGCCCGTTCAACCCCGGCATGCCGATGTCGAGCAGCGCGATGTCCGGTTCCATCTCCCGCGCCAGTCGGACCGCCTCCCGCCCGTCGCCGGCTTCGCCGATCACGACGAACCCCTCGAACGATTCCACCAGCTTGCGCACGCCCGCCCGCACCAGAGTGTGGTCATCGGCCAATAACACGCGAACCTCGCTCATGATTCCTCCTCCGCCAGCGGAATCGCCACCTCGATGCGGACGCCGGCGCCCGGCCGGCCGACGAGCGCGAACCGCCCGCCGAGCAGCGCGGCGCGCTCGCTCATGCCGATCAATCCCAATCCCGACCGATTCGCGATGTCGGCGCGGGCGTCCGAGTCGAAACCCGCCCCGTCGTCCTGAATCACCAGCGTCAGCTCCTTCTGATCGACCCCAGCAGTGATGTCGATCCGACGGGATTGGCCGTGCCGGATGGCGTTGTTGACCGCTTCCTGCACGATGCGAAAAACCGCCGTCTCCAGATTCGGCGACAACAGCGCCGGGAGTCGGTCTTCGACCCTGATCGCGCAGCCGGTTCGCTCGGTTTGGCTGCGCGCGTACCAGTGCAGCGCCTCGGCCAAACCCAGGTCGTCCAGGATGGAGGGGCGCAGTTGGCGGGCGATGGTCTGGATGTTTTCGCGGGCGCGCTCGATGATTTGGATGGAGTCCGCGAGACGGCTCCGGTGGACCGGGTCGTGCAGGTCGCGCTCCAGCATCGCCAGATTGAGTTTGAGCGCGGCCAGTTGCTGGCCGAAATCGTCGTGCAGCTCGCGCGCCAGGGCGCGGCGCTCTTCTTCCTGCACCGAGAACAGCCGTCGCGAAAGCTGTTGCAGGCGTTCGGCGCTCTCGGCCAGGTGCGCCTGCGCCCGTTTGCGCTCGGTGATGTCCAGCGCGAAGGCGAAGTTGTATTCCTTGCCCTGATATTCGGCATACTTGACCGACAGCTCGACGGGGAAGGTGGAACCATCTTTGCGCCGGTGAACGGACTCGAAGCGGGCGACCTTGGTCCGGCGGATCTCCCGCCAAAACGGTTCGCTGCGAGCTTCGGGAAACTCCGGATCGATATCCCAGGCATGCATGGTTCGCAGTTCCGCCAAACTGTAGCCGAGCGAGCGGCAGGCCTGAGCGTTGGCGTAAAGAAACCGGTCCTCGACATCGAGCCAGTAGATCGCCAGTGCGGACTCCTCGGTGGAGAACTGGTTCAGCCGTAATCGCTGCTCGGCCCGTTTGCGTTCGGTGATATCGGTGATGACCGCGATAAAGCCTTGCACTCGGCCCTGCTGATCGCGGTCGTAGCTCCAGTCGACCTGAACGTCGATCACCGAGCCATCGGCGCGGCGATCCTTCGAGAAGTAAGTCGCGGGAGGCGGTTGCTCGTGCACCAGGAATTTCAGGTGGTCGCGCAGTCGCTCGCGGTCGGCGTCATCCGCCACGAAATCCCAGATGAATCGCCCGACCACGCCGCCTTCCTGCGGTCCGTGCAGGCGTTCCAGCGCCGGGTTGGCGAAGGTGATGCGGCCTTCCTTGTCGTTTTCCTGGACGCCATAGGGCAACAGATTCACCAGGGTGCGGAAGCGCTGCTCGCTTTCGCGCAACCGTTCCTCGATTTGCTTGCGCTCGGTGATGTCCACATCCACCCCGACCATGCGCCGGGTCCCGTCGGCGGCATTGCCCAGCACTCGACCGTGCGTCAACGCCCACCGGAAAGAGCCGTCCGGCCTCGTGAAACGCACTTCCAGGCGATAGTGGGCGCCGCGCTGGACCGAGTCTTCGACCGCTTGGAACAGGCGGTCGCGATCTGCGGGATGCACGAGGTCGCGAAACCTGTCCAAAGTCATTGGCCGACCCCCGCTCTCCAAGCCGAACATCGCCCACAGGTTGTCCGACCAGAAAATTTCGCCCGACTCGATGTCCCATTCCCAGGTGCCCATGAGCGCGGCGCCCATGGCCAAGCGCATGTGCTGCTCGCTTTCGCGCAACCACTTCTCGACCTGCTTGCGCTCGGTGATGTCGGCGACAGTTCCGACAGCGCGGCGCGGCCGGCCGGTCTCGTCCCGGTCGAAGCCCTTGCCCCGGTCCAGAATCCAGATCCAGTTCCCCGAGCGGTGGCGAACGCGGTACTCCGCCTCGAATTGCACCGATTGAGCCTTCATCCACTTTTCGAGGATCTCAACAACCCGGGGGCGGTCGTCCGGATGGATGGAATCCAGCCAGCTTTGGACCGAGACAGCGATCTTGTTGGGCGCAAATCCGAGCATCCGCAGATAATGCTCGTTCACTTCGACTCGGCCGGTTTGCAAGTTCGCGTCGTAAAGTCCCAGCTCGGCGCCATCGACCGCGAGCGCCAGGCGTTCTTGGGTGAGCTGCAACGCCTCCTCTGCCCTTTTGAGGTCGGTGACGTCGCGAGTGTTGACCACGACGCCCGCGACGATGCCCGATTCGTCCCGATAAGGCGCATAAGTCACGTCGAGCAGTCGGCAGCCTTGATTGAGAATATCGAACCAGTCCCGATACTGGACCAGCTCGCCGGCCAGACAGCGATCCAGTTTGTCTTTCAGTCGAGTTCGAAAGATCTCTTCACCCATGATATCGCCGACGGTACGCCCCACGATCATGCCGTGAGGCCGCCCAGTCCGGCGCAGGTATTCGTCGTTGACCGCCAGATAAACGTAGTGCAGGTCGAGCAGCGCTACCGAGTCGGGGGTGGCCGCCACGATACGCCCGTAATGGCGCAGCGTTTGCTCGACCCGCTTGCGCTCCACCAAATCCATCGTCATGGAGGCCAGTTCTTGCACCGCCGCCACGTCGTCGTCGGTGTAGTCCTCCGGCTTGTTGCCCACGCCGATGATCGCGAGGACCGAGTCGCCGTTCAGGAGGGGCACGACGAGTTCCCGAACCATCGGGACGTGGCCTCGCGGCAAGCCGTTGCGACCGGACAAGCTGGCGCAGTCGTTGTGGATGACCGGCGCGCGGCGGTGGAAGCATTCCACCCAGACGCCGGCTCGGCTGATCGGATAGTGCAAATCCTTGCCGTCGGTCTCGCAAAAGCTCCCCAAGGTACGAGTCGACCAAGCTTGAAAGGTGAGGTGTTCCTGGTCGGGATCGACGAAATGAAAAAAACCGATCTGGCTGCCGGTGAAATCCTCCACCGTGTCCAGCGCGGCTTGCAACAGGTCGTCGAGTCCGCCCTCTCGGGCGATGTCCGACAAGCGCAGGCGGGCTTTTAGCAGCTCTTCGGGCCGCTGCCGGCGGTGGATGTCGCGGATGAAGGCAATGAATTGGCCGCCGCCGATGGGCTGGTAGACGACGTTGACCTCCGCGTACCACAGCCGACCGCTTTTGGCTCGGTGCCAGGTTCGAAACAGGTCGCTTCCTTCCCGGACGACCTTTTCCATGTGGGCGGCGATTTCCGACGGGCTCTCGTTCGCTTCCAAATCGGCGACGCGCATCGCGCGCAGTTCGTCGCGGCTGTAACCGGACAGGCGCGCGTAAGCCCCGTTCGTTTCCAGCAGACGCCCCTCCCAGTCCACCACCCAGAACCCGTCTTGGGAGGACTCGATCACTGCCCGGTACTGGGCTTCGCTGCTCTGGAGCGCGGTTTCGGCTTCCTTGCGTCGGGTGATGTCGCACAGGATAGAGAGATGGAGGCCGGGAATGAAATCGGCCACGGCCCGGTACTCGACTTCCACCATCGTGCCGCCCTTGCGTTGGAGGGAGTATTCGCCACTTTGCTGACCGGCCGCGTCGAACTGGCGCCACCTCGCCTCGGCCTGGGGGCGGTGGCTGGCCGGGGTCAAATCCCATACCGAAAGCTGGAGCAATTCCGCGTGGGAGTAACCGAGCAAGGCGCAGGCCGCCGGGTTGGCATCCGCGTAGCGACCGTCGTCGGCGACGATCAGGATGGCATCCGAGGCGTTGTCGTACAAAGCTCGCAGCAACGCATCGTCTTTGCGGCGGGGTGCTCCGCCTTCGCGCCGGTCGATGATTTCGGTGTTCGCCACGTCGGATCCTCCAAATCAAGGGCAGCCCCGCGAGCCACGCTGAAATGGTGCGCTAGCGTCCTGGCGAGAGCGGGCCGATCCGTGGCGTGGGACGCGGCCCATCAACCGCGTTGCGGTGCGTCGGCTACGAGCGCGGGGATCGGCTTAGCATTTCCCGGTGCCGATCCTTCAGCCGCCGGTAGTTCTGGGCCGAATATTCGAGGAATTCCAGTTCGCGGGGATTGAGCGGACGGACTTGTTTGACCGGGCTACCGACGTACAGGTAGCCGCTTTCCAGTATTTTGCCGGAGGGCACCACGCTGCCCGCGCCGACGGTCACCCGCGTCCGCACCACCGCCTTGTCCATCACGATGGCGCCCATGCCGATCAGGCAGTAATCCTCGACCGTGCAGGCGTGCAGGATGACCTTGTGGCCGACCGTCACGTCGTTGCCGATCAGGGTCGGCTGGCCGCCGGGACAGAAGCGGCTGTCGTGGGTGACGTGGACGATGGTGCCATCCTGGATGCTGGTGCGCGCGCCGATGCGGATGCTCTGAATGTCGCCGCGCACCACGCACAGCGGCCAGACCGAGCTGTCCTCGCCGATTTCGACATCGCCGATGATCACGGCGCTCTCGTCGATGTAAGCGGTCGGGTGGATACGGGGCGCGTGCCGCTCGAAGGGGCGAATGCGCATCAGGGGTTCTCGCGGTTGGAAAATCGGCGGTCGCTCTGGAGGAGCCAGCCCCGCTCGGTCTTGTGGAACGTCGCCTTCTCGCTCCGGTGCAAGCGCTCGCCGGCCTCGAACTGGCCGTACTTCAAGCCCAGTGCCACCAGATCCAGCCCGGCCAGCACCGGATCGTCCCGCTTGCCGAGGTTCAGGGCCAGATCGGCCAAGCTGCGCTGGAATACCAGATCGTATTCCACCTCGGCGACGTAGACGTTCGGGTTCGATTCGAAGCCGTCGGTCTTGCGGAAGTTTTCGACGGCGAACACCCCTCCGCCCTCGACCGCCAGCCGCTCGGCCATCTGCCGCTGGATGTTCCCGTCGCCGGGCCGGTCGGCGCAGGCGACCAGCAGCAGGAGCGCGAGCAGCGGGAAAAACAGGCGTTTCATGTCGGATACCTTCCTGTCAGCGCATCGTCACCAGCTCTTCGGCGCTGGTGGGGTGGATGGCCACGGTGTCGTCGAAATCGCGCTTGGTCGCGCCCATGCGGATGGCCACGGCGAAGCCTTGCAGCATTTCGTCCACCCCTTCGCCGATCAGGTGGCAGCCGACGATTTTTTCCTCCGGGCCGACGCAGACCAGTTTCATCAGGGTGCGGGTCGGGCGGGCGGTGAAGGCGTGGTACATCGGCCGGAACCGGGTCTGATAGATGCGCACGGCGTCGCCGTGCTGCTCCCGCGCTTGCTCCTCGGTGAGGCCAATCGCGCCGATGGGCGGATGGCTGAACACGACGCTGGGGATGTTTTCGTGGGGCAGCCGGCGTTCCGGCTGCTGGCCGAACAGGCGGTCCGCCAGCCGGCGGCCGGCGGCGATGGCGACCGGCGTCAGGTGAAAATGCTCGGTCACGTCACCGATGGCGTAAATGCCGGGAACGTTGGTGTTCTGATACGGATCGGTCGGGATGGTGCCGTTCGGGTTCAGCGCGACGTTCGCCGCCGCCAGATTGAGGGCGTCGGTGTTGGGGTCGCGGCCGATGGCCCAAATCAGGGTATCGACGTGCAGAACGCTGGCCTGGCCGTCGCAGTGCAAGCTGAGCGGGCCGCTGGCGAGCCGCGCCACCGCGCGGATCTGGGTGCGGGTCAGCACGGTGATGCCATCCTCGCGCAGCCGCTCCAGCAACTGTTCGCGGATCGTGGCGTCGAAGGCGCGCAGCACTTCATCCTTGCGCACCAGCAGGGTGACTTCCGCGCCCAAGGTGTGCAGCATCCCGGCCAGCTCGACGGCGATGTAGCCGCCGCCGGCGATGGCGACGCGCGGCGGGCAGGCGTTCAGCTCGAAAAAGCCGTCCGAGGTCATGCCGAATTCGGCGCCGGGCAGTTCGGGAATGTGCGGCCGGCCGCCGGTGGCGATGACGATGTGATCGGCGGTCAAGCGTTCGCCGCCGACTTCCAAAGCATGGGGGCCGACGAACCGGGCGAAGCCGCGGATCAGCTCGACCCGCGCTTCGGCCAGATAGCCGAGATACCACTCGTTGAGGTCGCGCACGAAGCCGTCCCGGGCGGTCTTCAGCTTCTGCCAGTCGAAGCCGAAATAATCCAGCCGGAAGCCGTAGCCGGGCGCGTCGTCGAGCGCGTGGGCCAAGTTGGCGGCATGCCACATCACTTTCTTGGGCACGCAGCCGACGTTGACGCAGGTGCCGCCGAGGCGGCCGGCTTCGATCAGCGCGCAGCGCGCGCCGTGATGGGCCGCTCGTTCCGCCACGGACAGGCCGCCGCTGCCGCCGCCGATGGCGATGAGATCGTAATGCTGGACCATGCATCTCCTCCTGATGGGCTCGGTGCTAATGGTAATCGCGACAGTCGCCGCGAGAAAGCCTCGGCGGACGAGATTCGGCGAAGCGTCGGGTGGTGGTCGAGAGCGAAATCATCGCCGAACTCGGGAAGAACGGCCACGGCTTCGGGCCGTGGCGAGGTTGACCAAGGAATTGGCGCGGGACACGGATCGGTCAGGCGCGAGGGACGCCTCGATCGCGAGCCGTTGGCGCGAGGCGACAAAGCGAGCTAGAACCGGCCCAAGCCCCGGCGCGATCCCCGTCGCGGGGGATCGTGCCGGGGGCGGAAGGAACGGCCTAAACCAACGGCATTGCCGGGAGCTGCTTCAGCTTCCAGATTTCGGCGTTGTACTCCAGCATGGTCCGATCGGTGGAGAACTTGCCGCTGGTGGCGGTGTTGATGATGCTCATCCGGGTCCACCGTTCCTGATCCTGATACGCCTGGGCGGCCTGCTGCTGGGTGTCGATGAAGGCGCGGAGATCGGCGATGGTCAACCAGGGATCGTGCGGGCTGGTCAGCGAGTGCAGGATCGAGTCGAAAATGCCCTGCTCGAACTGGTTGAAGTGGGCGCTTTCCAGCAGGTGCATCACCCGCGCGATGTCGGGATCGCCGTGGATGATGGCCGCCGGATTATAGCCTTGCCGCCGCTCCTCGACTTCCTGGGCGGTCAGGCCGAACAGGAAGAAGTTCTCGTCGCCGCATTCCTCGCGGATCTCGATGTTGGCGCCGTCCAGGGTGCCGATGGTGACGGCGCCGTTCATCATGAACTTCATGTTGCCGGTGCCCGAGGCTTCCTTGCCGGCGGTCGAAATCTGCTCGGAGAGATCGGTGCCGGGGCAGATCAGTTCCATGGCCGAAACCCGGTAGTTGGGCAGGAACGCCATCTTGAGCTTGTCGCCCACGTCGGGGTCTTCGTTGATGACCTTGGCGACGTTGTTGACCAGCTTGATGATCTGCTTGGCCATGTAGTAGCCCGGCGCCGACTTGCCGCCGATCAGCACGCAGCGCGGCGTCCAGTTGGCGGTATCGCCGCGCTTGATGCGGTCGTACAGATGGATGACGTGCAGGATGTTGAGCAACTGGCGCTTGTACTCGTGGATGCGCTTGACCTGCACGTCGAACATGGCGCCGGTGTTGAAGGTCACGCCGCAGTCGGCCTCGATCAGAGTGGCCAGCCGCACCTTGTTGTCGTGCTTGACCTGCTGCCACTTTTTCCGGAACTTGGCGTTGTCGGCGTGGGGGACCAGCTTGCGCAGCTCGTCGAGCTGGGTCACCCAGCCGGATCCGATGGTTTCGGTGATCAGCGCGTTCAGGCCGGGGTTGCAGCTGGCCAGCCAGCGGCGCTGGGTGACGCCGTTGGTCTTGTTGTTGAACTTGTGCGGCCACAGCTCGTAGAACTCGCGGAACAAGCCCTGCTTGAGCAGTTCCGAGTGCAGCGCGGCCACGCCGTTCACCGAGGTGCTGCCGACGATGGCCAGATAGGCCATGCGCACCTGCTGCTCGTAGCCTTCCTCGATCAGCGACATGTTGCGCTGGCGGTCGATGTCGCCGGGCCAGCGCCGGGCGACCTCGGCCAGGAACCGGGCGTTGATCTCGTAGATGATGTCCAGAATGCGCGGCAGCAGTTGCCGGAACAAGCGCACCGGCCAGCGCTCCAGCGCCTCGGGCAGCAGGGTGTGGTTGGTGTAAGCCATCACCTGGCTGGTGATCGCCCAGGCGTCGTCCCACTTGAGACCGTGCTCGTCCAGCAGGATCCGCATCAGCTCGGCCACCCCGATGGTCGGGTGGGTGTCGTTGAGCTGGAAGCAGTTTTTCGCGGCGAACTGGCTGAAGTCCTCGCCGTGGACGCGCACCCACTGCCGGATCACGTCCTGGAGGCTGGCGGAGGCCAGGAAATACTGCTGGCGCAGGCGCAGCTCCTTGCCGCTCTCGGTGGCGTCGTTGGGGTAGAGCACCATCGTGATGTTTTCCGCCATATTCTTGGCGCCGACGGCTTCGGTGTAGCTGCCGGAATTGAAGTCCTCGAAATCGAACTCGTCGGTGGCCGCCGCCGACCACAGCCGCAGGGTGTTGACCGTGCCGTTCTGGTAGCCGGGTATCGGCACGTCGTAGGGCACCGCCAGCACGTCGTGGGTGTCCAGCCAGCGCCAGCCCATTTCGCCGTCGCCTCGCATGAAGCCTTCGGTGCGCCCGCCGTACTTGATGCGCTGGGTGTATTCGGGCCGCTCCAGCTCCCACAGGTTGCCGCTGCGCAGCCAGTGGTCCGGCTCCTCGATCTGATAGCCGTTTTCGATGCGCTGGCGGAACATGCCGTAGGCGTAGCGGATGCCGTAGCCGACCACCGGCAAGCGCAGGGTGGCGCAACTGTCCATGAAACAGGCCGCCAGCCGGCCGAGACCGCCGTTGCCCAGACCGGCGTCGTTCTCGCACTCGGCCAGCTCTTCCAGGGTCAGCCCCATATCGTACAAGGCCTTGCTGACCGGCTCGGTGACGCCGAGGTTCAGCATGGCGTTGCTCATGGCCCGGCCCATCAGGAATTCCATGGACAGGTAATAGGCCCGGCGCACGCCGCCGTCGGCCTCGTAAGCGTAGCGGGTGTTCTTCCAGCGCTCCCACAGCCGGTCGCGCAGGGTGAGCACCAGGGCTTCGTACATGTAGTAGGCGTATTTGGTGTGCCGGTCCCGGCCCAGGGTATGGCTGAAGTAGTGCCGGAAGTCGGCGGAGATGCTCTTGGCGTCCATGCCCAAGGGAGGAAGCTCCGTCAGCCAGGACGCTGGCGTGCTTTTTTCTAGCATTTTGATCGACATGACAATGAGGTCCGTTGCGTGTTCTTGATGATCGGAAACACCCGGCGGGCCGGGACGGATGGTATCGCTGATGCTTTGACGATCGTCAGCCTACGCCCATGGCTTGAGGTGGGTCGCCGACAGGTCGTTATCAACCTTTACAACGATAGTCGGGCTGCTTCCAAATTCAAGTGAAACGCGCGCCCGCCGTGCGATGGCGGGGCTGGCGGGACCGAAATCGGAGCGCAATCGGGCTGCGGCCGGGGAGCGGGCGGCGGGCGCGCGGTCGCAGGGGGCCGCCAAGCGCGGGGAACGATCAATCCAGACAATGGGCGGCTTGATCGCGGGTGTAGAACAGGCCCCAGCGAATGAAGCCGGCGACGATGCTGGCTTTTACCGCCACGGCTCGGCCGGACGGACCCCGCGCCAGGATGAGATGATCGGGCAAGCCGTCGAGAGCGTGGAAGGGTGCCGGGGTGCCGTCAGACCAGCGGGAGATGTACACGGCGCCGGTCTCCTCGTCCCTGAAGCCGGGGGCGAAACCGAGCTGCCGGTTTTCCTGGCTGACGCCGTACGTTCCCGCGAAGGACAGGCTGGTGCATTGGAGCATTTCCGGGGTGAGCGCCTGCGCCATAGATGATAACCTCAACAAGTAGCCGATCATTCGGGACTGCAAATCAGCTTGCAGTTGGTCGTATCAATAATGACAATTATTGTGTGGCGTGAGATAAAGGCTGTTGTATTGTGTCATTGCTATCACAATTAAATCAAAAAAGCAACTGGACGGATGGCCCGGATGAGCGACGAGGGACATTTCGAGCCATGCTTGCCGGAGAAAATGCTTGATGTCCTCCACCGCGCATCTGTATGTCGCCCTGTCCGGGCACGGATTCGGGCATCTGGCGCAGGTGGCGCCGGCGTTGAACGAGTTTCGGCGACGCCGGCCGGACGCGCGGCTGACCGTGCAGAGCGCGCTGCCGGAAGCGGTGCTGCGCCAGCGCATCGCCAATCCGTTCGAGCGCGTGGCCGGCGCCGCCGATTTCGGCATGGTCATGGTGGATGCTCTCGCAGCGAAAATTCCCGAGAGTTTGGCCGCCTATCGCGCCTTTCACGCCGAGTGGGACGCGCGGCTGGCCTGGCAGGAAAGCCTGCTACGCGCCGCGCGGCCGGATGCGGTGTTGGCCGACGTTCCCTATCTGACCCTCGCGGCGGCGGCCCGGCTCCACATTCCCGCGCTGGCGCTGTGCTCGCTGAACTGGGCGGACATTCTGGCCGGCTATTGTCCGGACGCGCCGGATCTGGCGGCGTTGCGCGCCCCGATGTTGGCCGCGTACAACAGCGCCGTCGCGTTCCTGCAACCGGCTCCCTCCATGCCCATGCCGGATTTGACGAATGCCGAGCCCATTGGACCCATCGCCGCTCTGGGTCGAAACCGGCGGCCGGAGATCGATCGCCGGCTCGGTTTGCGGGAAAGCGAGACGCTGGTGCTGATGGGCTTGGGCGGCGTGGACATGCGACCGCCGTTGGAAGAGTGGCCGAAATTCCCCGGAGTGCGTTGGCTGATCCCGCCCAACTGGGATGCGGCGCGAGCGGACTGGGTGGATTGGGGGCTGCTGGACGATTGTTCGATGCCGGATTTGATCCGGTCCTGCGACGTGCTGTTCACCAAGCCCGGTTACGGCGCTTTCGCCGAAGCGGCTTGCAACGGCGCGCGGGTGCTCTACGTCGAGCGCGACGACTGGCCGGAAGAGCCTTGGTTAAGCCGCTGGCTGACCGAACGCGGCAACGGCGTCAAAATCGACCGCCGGCAACTGGCGACCGGCGATTTGGCAAAACCCTTGCGGGATTTGTTGGACCAGCCGGCCAAGCCACCGATGGCGCCGAGCGGCATCGCCGAGGCCGCAGACTGGCTGGAGCGGGTAACGGGATTGTAAGGAAGCTGACCTCGCGCCCTTGCGCGCGAAAAGGCGAAGCCCGCAGCGATTATCCGGTAATTGTCCTTCGTCGCCCGTTTTGTTGTAATGCCGCAATACAATTACCGGGGTCGCCATCATGTTGACCGTGTGTCTGGATGAAACCACCGAGCGGCGACTGGCCGAAGCGTGCCGCCAACCGGGTGCTGACCGCCGACCGCCGCGATTTCAGCGTCTACCGCACCCCGAGCGGACAGCTTTCGAGCGGGTGTGGCTGGCCGATGGCGGCTGATCGGACTCGGATGGAGTGTGGTGTTTCTTTTGTGGAGGCCTGGATGAAATCGCTCATCGCGTTCTTGTGCGTGTCGTTGCTGCTGGCTTCTGGCCCGGCGGCAGCGGCGGAGTTCAAAGTCCTCGTCGTCATGAGCTACGAGGAAGACAACCCCTGGGTCAAGGAAATCCGGGAGGGCATCGAGGAGGTGTTGCGTCCCTCCAGCGAGATAACCTACTTTCACATGAACACCAAGGCCAACCGCGAAGGGGGGCCGGGCAAAGCCGAGGAAGCCTTTGCGCTGTTCAAGTCGCTGCAACCCCAGGGCGTGATCGCCGCCGACGACGACGCGCAAGCGATGTTCGTCCTGCCCTACCTGAACGACAAAACCACGACACCCGTCATGTTCAACGGCGTCAACGCTGCGGCGGAAGAATACGGCTTCCCCAATAGCCATGTCTCGGGCGTTCTGGAGCGCGCCCATGTGCGCGAATCGCTTGCCTTCATCAAACAGATCGTGCCTTCGATCCGGAACGCCTGCTTCATGACCGCCGACGTTCCTCCCGGACTGTCTTTGCGCGCGCAGGTAGAAGCCGAGAAAGCCAGTTACCCGGTCACTGTCGCCGATTTCCATTTGGTGGGCGACAACCAACAGATCGAAGCCCTCGGCAAATCGCTGAACGAAAATTGCGACGTGCTCTTTGTGGATAGCCTGGAGGGTATCCTGGACAAGGAGGGCAAGGCTCAGACGTACAAGGACGTTTTTCCCTTGGTCCAGCGCATTTTCGACAAGCCCATTCTCGGCGGCAATCGCTACCAGGTGGAACAGGGCGCGTGGGCCGCCGTGGTCAAAACCGGCCAGGAGCAGGGCGAACTGTCCGCAGAAATGCTCCTGCAGGCGATGCGCGGCAAGGCGGTGGCCAGCATCCCGGTCACGCAGAACAGTCGCGGACAGCGCGTCATCAACGTCACCGCGCTGGAGCGTCGGGGCATCGTGCCGAAACCCGCCGTCCTGCGCGGGGCGACGCTGGTCAGGCAGCAGCCCTGATCCCTGGCGGCGAGCATGCGCCAAGCATTCTCTTGGGGAATCGGCAGAAAACTCATCGCGCTGGCGCTGGCCAACGCGCTGGCGCTGGCGCTGCTCGCCGCCATCGTCTGGCTGGCCTACGGCCGCATCGAAAGCCTCTCGACCGAGATCGCCGACAAGGAGATGGCGCGCGTCTTCGACAACGCGGCGCTGGGTCGATCGCTGTCGGCCACGCTAGCCGATTTGGATACGGCCACCCGGCGATGCCAAGACCGGGATGGTCTCCCGCGCGAAATCAGTCCGCTTCACGCGCGTCTCTCCGAACTCGCCCGCAGCGCCAACGATCCTTCGCTCGCGGAATCCATCGAGGCGCTTTCCGCGACCACCTGGCGTTTGCTGGCTCGCTGCGGTGACATGGGCGTCGGCTTGGGCGCTATAGACGTTACCGAGCAATACCTTCTGGATCAACTGAACGCGATGGAACAGCTCGCCAGCCTCGCCTTGATCCAGCAGACGCTGGCCGGGAAAAATACCGATTACCTCGACCAGATCATGGCGCTGGCGATCGGCTACCGCGAGACGATCTTGCTGATCGGTCGCGACGTGAGCAAGAGTTCGGCAAACGCGGAATCCGCGCGACCGGTCGCCGAAACTTCCCTGGCGCTGGTCGATGATCTCAAGCTGCGTTTGAATACGCTGACCGCCGCCACGCCCGAGATGGCGGGCATCGCGCGCAAGATGAGCGGCGCTGTCGAGCGTTACCGGGCGCAAATCATCGCGCTCGATAACGCTCGGGAAGACTTCAACGCCTTGCTGCAGGAACATCAGGCACGCCACGGCGCCGTGTTGGTGCAGTTGCAGCGACTCGACCGGGAAACCGACCGCCGCGCCGAAAATTTCCTGTCCGAGTTGCACGGCATCGTGACCCAAACCGCCAACCAGGTTCTGTGGATAGGCGCCGTCATTGCCCTGACTTCGCTGCTATTGGCGACATGGTTTGTCCGGCACAGCATCCAGCGTCCCCTGAACGGAATATTGCAGCAAATCGCCCACATCCGCGACAGTGGCGCCCCCGCACCGGCCGCGGTGCGGCGCGACGACGAATGGGGAGCGATCCAGTCGGCTTTGTCCGACATGGCGACCCGCCTGGCGCAAGCTCATGGCCTGCTGCGCGATGTCGTCGATACCGCCCCGATCCGCGTGTTCTGGAAAGACCGGGAGGGCCGCTATCTGGGCTGCAACCCGCCGTTTGCGCGCGACGCCGGCAAGCAAAGCCCGGAGGAACTGATCGGCCTGGACGACTGCACCATGGGTTGGGCGCCGCAAGCCGAGCTATACCGTGCCGATGATCGGGCGGTCATGGGTACCGGGCAAGCCCGACTCAACTACGAGGAACCGCAAACCACCCCGGCGGGCCAAACCATCTGGCTGCGCACTTCCAAGGTTCCCTTGCGCGATGCGGACGGCAAAGTCATTGGCGTGCTCGGCATCTATGACGACATCACCGCTCGCAAGGAAACCGAAGCCGAACTCGCGCGCCACCGCCAGCACCTCGAAGAACTGGTGCTGGAACGAACGGTGGAACTGACCGAAGCCAAAGTCGCCGCCGAAGCCGCCAACCGCGCCAAGAGCGCTTTCCTGGCCAACATGAGCCACGAGTTGCGCACGCCGATGAACGCCATCCTGGGCATGACCGAGCTGGTCTTGCGCCGGGTCAGCGATCCGAAGCAGATCGACCAGCTCACCAAGGTCAAGACCGCCTCCGCGCACCTGCTCCACGTTATCAACGACATCCTCGACCTCTCCAAGATCGAAGCCGCCCGGCTGCAACTCGAACACGTCGATTTCACGCTGGGCGATGTCCTGAAAAACCTCGTCAGCTTGATCGGCCACAAAGCCACGGAAAAGGGCTTGAAGTTTCTGGTCCAACTACAGCCCGGGCTGCCCTGGCGCCGCTTCAACGGCGACCCCATGCGTCTGGGCCAGGTCTTGCTCAACCTAGCCGCCAACGCTCTCAAATTCACCGAGCGGGGCGCGATCACCGTGCGCGCCAGCCTGGTCGAAGACCACCCGGACGAAGTGCTGCTGCGCTGGGAAGTCGCCGACACCGGCATCGGCATCGACCGGGCGGCGCTGGATCACCTGTTCTCCGCCTTCGAACAGGCCGACAACAGCATGACCCGCAAATACGGCGGCACCGGTCTGGGGCTGGTGATCAGCCAGCGGCTGGTGCGGATGATGGGCGGCGAGATCGGGGTCGAAAGCACTCCGGGGGTCGGCAGCGCCTTTTGGTTCACCGTGCGGCTGAGTCAAGCGGTGGCCGACAACCCGGGCGCCGCCCCACCAGCGCCGCCTGCCACCGCCGGCACGGCGGAACGGCGTCTGCGAGCCGACCACCTCGGCACGCGCGTCCTGCTCGCCGAAGACGAACCGGTCAACCAGGAAGTCTCGCGCGCCTTGCTGGTGGATGTGGGGCTGGTGGTCGATCTTGCCGGGGACGGCCAGCAGGCGCTGGAACTGGCGCGCCAGAACCGCTACGCCCTGATCCTGATGGACATGCAGATGCCGAACCTGAGCGGCGTCGATGCCACCAGGATGATTCGCGCCGACTCGCCGAACGCCGCCACGCCCATCCTGGCCATGACCGCCAACGCCTTCGACGAGGACCGGGAGGCTTGCATCGCAGCCGGCATGAATGGACACATCGGCAAGCCGGTTGATCCGGACAAACTGTACGAAACACTGCTTGAGTGGTTGGAAAAGCGCGGCGATTGATCGGCTGTTTGATTCGAATACCTGCCATTCGCGGTAGACAGCCCCAGGTAGTGCGTTTCGGCGATCTCCTCGTTGGCGGCTCCCTCCGCCGCCCGCAGCAAAACGCGGGTACGGGCAACCCGGCGCGCGGTCGTTTCGCCTTTGTGGATCACGTCGAGCAGGAACCCCTGCTCCTCGGCGGCGAGGTCAACCCCGCTAGTCCGACACCTGCTGGTACGCCTGCCGGATCGCCCGCATGGCCGCCACCGCGCCCGCAGCCAATTTGTATTCGACGAACCGGGAGACGTTGGTGTCGGTCGGGTTGATCTCCACGGTGGGGATGCCCATCTGGCTGGCTTGCACCACCGGGCCGGCGATGTAGGGAAAAACGCTGGTGGTGCCGATGCTGAACACCAGGTCGAAGCCTTGATCCAGCTCGGCGTACAAATGCTGGATCGCGTTGGAGGGCAGCACCTCGCCGAACAGCACCACCCGGGGCCGCACCGGGGCGTTGCAGCGCGGGCAGGAAGGGGGCATCTCCAGTCCGCTGTAATCCAGCACCGTGGTCGTGTAATCGCAGCGGGTGCAGTGCAGGTCGTGGATATCGCCGTGGATTTCGATCAGGTTGCGGCTGCCGGCGTCGCGGTGGAACCCGTCGATGTTCTGGGTCAGCACGCAGACTTCAAAATGGTTCTGCAGCTCGGCGATGATGGCGTGGGCGTCGTTGAAGCGCGCTCCCCGGCAGGAATGCTCGATTTGATGCAGGTATTTCCAGGTGATGGCGGGATTGGCTTCCAGCATCGAGCCGGACAGCGCGGTTTCGATAGAGAAGTTATCCTCCGTCGTCTGGTCGTTGTACAAGCCGCCGATACCGCGATAGGTCGGCAGGCCGGAGTCGGCGGAAATGCCGGCGCCGGTGATGAACAGCAGCCGGCGGGCGCGGCGCAGCTCGTCCGCGACGCGGGCGACGATGGCGGGATTGGGGTCGGACATGACGCGGCCTCGCTGGGATGGTGGGGATCTGGTGGAGGTTTTCGATAAACCCGGCGCGGGCCGACGGATCGACCGCTCAAGCGGCCAGCAAGCTGTAGAGCGCCTCGAACTCGCGGGTCAGCTTGTGCCGGGGGTCGAGGTGGACCATCGGCAGCGCCTGGACGTGCGATTCGCGGATCTTGATCGAGGCGGACAGGAACGCCTCCAAAATCGGCAGCCCTTCCGAGCGCAATTCTTCGACCAGGCGCACCGGCAAATTGGCGCGGGCCTGATAGTGGTTGACCACGATGCCTTCGATGCGCAGGGCGCGGTTGTGGTCGGCCTGGATTTCGCGCACGCTGTCCATCAGGGTGTAGAGGGCGCGGCGGGAAAAGTCGTCGCAGTCGAAGGGGATCAGGCAAGTGTCGCCGGCGATCAGGGCCGAGCGGGTGAAGAAGTTCAGGGCGGGCGGCGTGTCGATGAAAACCTCGTCGAAGTCCTTGAAGGTTTCCAGCGCCTCCCGCAGCTTGTACATCTTGTAGCGGGATTCCAGCTTGACTTGCAGCTCTTCCAGCCGGGGGTCGGACGGCAGCACGCTCAGGTTGGGGAAGCGGGTCGGGACGAGGTACGCCTCCGGCTTTTCGGGAAACAGCTTGTAGGCGAGGATGTCGTCGAAGAAGTGGGCGAGGGTTTTCTTTTGCTCCTCCAGCGCCGCGCCCAGCAAGTAGCGGGAGGCGTTGGCCTGCGGGTCCAGATCGACGACCAGGGTCCGCCGACCTCGCGCGGCGCCGATGGCGGCCAGATTGCACGCGATGGTGGATTTGCCCACCCCCCCTTTTTGGTTGAACACGACTCGGCGCATGGTTTTTCCTGGTGTTTTGTAAGGGTTTGATGCAAGTGTAGTCAAGTCTCGGGGTGGCGTCGAGGTGTGGCCGTCCGGCCGGTTTTCCAAGCTTATTTGGGTGCTGGCGAAGGAATGTCCGGCAGCCACCGTTTGGCGCTGGCCTGCTTGCCGAGTTCGGTTTTCCCGCAGCGGCCGACCAGAGCTTTGTAGAACCGCTCCGCGCTTTTGGCGTCGAGATTCTTGATCCAGTTGCCGGCCGTGGCGAGGACCAGGGCGGTCTGGTCGGACTGGTCGGGCATCAGCTTGGCGGCATCCCAAGCCAGATCGGCGGCGCGATAGCGGTAGTGGAATCGCCGGTTCGGAGCGGGAAGATTCCCGGTGGTGCGCTTGATCTCGTCGGGCGCGGCGCGGTTGACCCCCTCCTTGGGACGGTCGGCGGCGGTGGCGCCGAGATCGAAGTTGCCGCCCTCGCTGGCCCAGTCGGGATCGGTTTCGGTGCCGAGCAGCGCCATGCCTTCGGCGCGAGCCAGTTGCGCGGCCGCCCAGAGCCGTTCGGCGCGTTGCGGGCCGGCGGTTTTCGGATCGTCGCCGCGCCGCAGACTGTCGGCGTAGCGGCGGAAACTTTCCCGCTGTTCGGCGGGATAGTAGGGCGCGGCGGTGTCCAGCATGCCCTGTCGCGCCAGCCGGCGGGCCAGCAGATAGCGCATTCGGGTGTCCGGGCCGTCGGGGGTTTTGCCTTCGGCGGGCGGCTTGGCCGCCGGCCAGCGCCGATCCACGAACTCCTTGAGTTCCGCCAAAGTCAGCACTTGCTCGGCGACGTAAGCGGCATCGGGCCAATGCCGATCCGCGTCCACGTAGTTGCCTCCGGATTCGTCCGGCTGCTCGCCGTCGCCGCCCACGCCTTGCAGCAGCGCATCGAGCGCGGCGACGTACTCGCCGCGCGCCAACCGGAGTCCGCCGATTTCGGCATGAGCGCGCTTGGCATCGAAAATTTCGCCGTCGTCGAGGGTGTCTCGGCCGATCTGAAAGCCGGGGTCGCGGGGGAACTGGGCCGCCACTTCGGCGATGACCGGCAGGGCTTCGGTGATCTTCCCGTCCCGCAGCAGCAGCTTGGCCCGCAGCCATTGGGCGATGGGGGCTTGCGCGGGCGCTTTCGCCAGCCAGCTCTTGGCCAGATCGAAGTTGCCGGCCCGATAAGCCACCCAGGCGAGTCGGTCGGCATCCTCGGCCAGCGCATCGACCGCCTTCAGGTCATCCAGCCACGCGGCGACGGTTGCCGGGGTTTCTTTGAGCAGGCTGGCGGAGAGCAGGTAGCCGGTCACGAGGCGGCGGGCCGTGGGATTTTTGGCGCATTCGGCGCGGGCGTCCGGCTTGGCGTCGGCGGTGGCGTGGCGGGCCGCCAGCAGCAGGGAAATCGGTGCGGCGGGGTCGCCGGCTTCCAGTTGCACCCGGAACAGTTCCAAGGCCGGCGCGTAGCGGCCTTGTTTGAGGGCGATTTGCGCTTCCCAGCCCAAACTGGCGGAAGCCAGGCCGAGACTGTCGGCGTAGCCTTCCTTGGCGAGATCCCGCGTTTGCTGGAACCAGCGCAAGGCTTCGGTCGGGTTTTCGCCGCCGAAGCTCCGTCCCAACATGTAAGCGGCCCAGGTGGAGCGTTGGCGGCGCTGGTCGGCCGGTCGCTGCAACAGCGCTTGCCACGCTTGGCGGGCCGCTTCCGTTTGTTTTTGCCGATAAGCGATGGCGCCGCGCAGGTAATCGGCGAACTCGCCCGGCAGTCCTTCGGGGACCGTTAACGCTGGCGCGGGGGTCGGTTCCGCCGTGTTGGGGGAATAGCCGCTCCACAGACCTTCCTTCCAGGTAGCCATGGCCTGGGCATGGACGGTCAGCGCTTGGCGCGCGGCGGTGTAGTCGGCCAAGATTTTTTGCCGCTGCGCCGGATCGGGCTGGGCCGCTTCCAGCGCCTTGCTCAGTTCGTCGAGATCGATTTTTTCGGTTTGCTTGGCTTGGGCGATGCCCAGCGTGTCGTTCCCGTCCATCGTCGGCGGAACGGCGCGAAACGGCGGCGGGTAGGGAACCGGCACCCGTTTGGCCTCGTAAGCGAAGGTGGAGTAGGGCAGTTCCAGGAAGGCGTCGTCGCTTTCGATCAGGATACGGCTGGGCAGGAACGGGCCGCAGGCGTCGGCGGATTGCGGGTGCGCGGCGAGCGTCAGGGCGCCGAGCAGGGCGCTAGCGAGGCGGTGCGGTTTCCACATGGACCGAAATCTCCGGCGGTCGGTTGAAGCGAAGCCACCCGATGGCGAGGTGTTGACCGGGCGCCAAACGCGATGGCGGTTCCCGTGGCGGCTGGAGGCGTGCCGATCCCGGCGCAACCCGCTCCAGCGCGAAACCGGCCAGACCGTCGGCGGCGAGCAAGCGGGCTTGCCGCCAGTCCAGGGTGATCGGGCGGTCGAGCGCGCTGTCGGCATCGCCCGTCGCCCGGATGCCGACCTCGACCAGCCCATCGGCCGATTTTTTCAGGCTCCATTCGGTTTTCGCCGCCGGAGTTTGGCCCCGCATCACGGCTTGCCACGTTCGTTCATTCCAGCTTAGCCGGTCTTCCGGCAGGGGCAAGCGATACCAAACGACTCCGCGCAGTCGTTCGGGACGATGGATGCCCAGCCAGCGCGCCAAACCGGCCATGGCGACCGGATCGGCGCGGATTTCGCGCACCTTGGCGTTGCCGGACGCCATTAAGTCCGGCCCCTCGGCGGACAAGCCGAGCAGTCGATTTTGAGCGTCGAACCAGGCGCGGTAACCGTAGGTCGGCAGAGCGACCCAAAACGGCCGCTCGAATCGCTCGGCTTTGGCGATGGCGCGTTTGGCCCGCTCGGGATCGCAGAGCGTGAAAGGCTGGTCGGGCGCGCGGGGCGCTTCCCAGGAATGCACTTGCAGAACGTAACCGTCAGCGGATTGGACGAGTCGGGCGAAAGCGGGGCTGTCCAGCCAGGTCGGCAGGGCGGTGAAGACGAGCGGCGTGGGCGCGATAGTTTCGCGCAAGGCGCCCAACCAATGGTGGTAGTCGTCCAACTGGCGGGTGGCGGCATCGAAATCCAATTGGAGTTGCGACAGTTCGATACCGTGTTGCCGGGCGTCGTCCAAGATGTCGCGGGCGAGTCGGACGAGGAATTCGGCTTCCGGGCGATGGCGCTCGAAGGGACCGGACCAGGGCGCGACGCGGATCGCGAAGCCGATAGGATGGCGCGATTCCCGAAGACTGGCGTAATCTGGCGCGACTCGCGCCACGCGGGGCGCGGCATCGGGGCGGAATTCGACTTCCGCCGCCAACACCACCCATTCGGCCACGAATGGCTGATTTCGCTGTATCGCTTCCCGCAATCCGTCGGTCCATTCTCGCTGCCAGATGTAGGCAGCGTGGGGAAGCGGGGTTAGGAGCGGAAGGTTCCACGCTGTCCAGACGCAAACCAACAGGACAGCCACCAGCGCCGTTACGAGAATAGGTCGCGTTGAGTTTTGCGCCATGACACGAAGTTGAACCAGAATGGAAACCGACGATATCCAGAAACTGCTGACCGAAATACGCGATTCTCATCGGACGCTCGAAAGCGAGTATAGGCGAGCAGCCAACGAGTCTTTGTCCATGCAGCGAGAAGCGCTGGAGCTACAGAAGCGGGCGATAGAAACCCAGCGCAAAGCGGTGGAGGAGCAGGCGCGATCCGTCAAGATGCAGGCCCAGTTTGGTCGGCTCTATCGAATCGCGTTGGCCGTGGCGGCGGTGCTCGTGGCAATTTTTGTGGCGTGGATCGCCGGATTGCGGACGTAAAATCGACGTTCGGTGGTCGAAGGCACTCAAACCGCTCGTAGGCCCTGGCGCGGCCCAACCCGCTAACGGGCGCCGCGAAGGGCGGGAATCGGGTGGCTTGATCGTCGAATCCTTGCCGGTCTGGTTGCCGGTGGCGCCATCTATCCCCGAATCAGCGTCCCGATACCGGCGTCGGTGAACAGTTCCACCAATACGGCATGCTCGATCCGCCCGTCGATGATGTGCGCCGCTTTGACCCCGCCCAGCACGGCGTCCAGCGCGCAGGCGATTTTCGGCAACATGCCGCCGTGAATGGTGCCGTCCTCGATCAGCGCCTCCACCTGCCGGGCGTCCAGGCCGGTCAGCAGCTTGCCTCCCTTGTCCAGCACGCCGGTGGTGTCGGTCAGCAACATCAGCTTTTCGGCGCGCAGCACTTCGGCGACCTTGCCCGCCACCAGATCGGCGTTGATGTTGTAGGATTGCCCGTCCTTGCCCACGCCGATGGGCGCGATCACCGGAATGTAATTGCCGGCGGTCAGCGTCTCGACGATGGATTTGTCGATGCTGGCGACTTCGCCGACGTGGCCGATGTCGATGATTTCCGGTACCTCCAGATCGGGGCTCTTGCGGGTGATGGTCAATTTGCGGGCGTGAATCAGGTCGCCGTCCTTGCCGGTCAGTCCCACCGCGCAACCGCCGTGGCGGTTGATGTTGTTGACGATTTCCTTGTTGACCAGCCCGCCCAACACCATTTCCACCACATCCATGGTCTCGCTGTCGGTGACGCGCATTCCGTCCACGAAGCGGCTTTCCTTGCCGATGCGCTTGAGCAGGTTGCTGATTTGCGGCCCGCCGCCGTGCACCACCACCGGATTGAAGCCGACCAGCTTCATCAGCACGATGTCGCGGGCGAAGCCGTTTTTCAAATGCTCGCTTTCCATGGCGTTGCCGCCGTACTTGACCACGATGGTCTTGCCGGAGAAGCGGCGGATGTAGGGCAGCGATTCGGTAAGAACGTGGGCAACTTGAGTGGCGGCCTGGGCGTCGAGAGCCATGGGTCGGTCAACCTCGAAATGGGAGAGTGGAACGAAAATGATTAGAAGGGTAGGGCCAAGTCCGCTCGCGATGCCAGCAATTGCCGGCGGAAGCGGTCCTGAATATCGGTCATGGCGGCCGGATCGTCGGCCTCGAAGCGCAACGTCAGGCTGGGCGTGGTGTTGGAGGCACGCACCAGACCCCAGCCGTGCGGGAATTCCACCCGCAACCCGTCCAGGGCGATGATCCGCGCGTCCGTTCCGAAATCCGCCTGATCGGCCAGCCGGGCCATGAACGCGAACGGCTCGCCTTCGGCCATGTCCAGCCGCAGTTCCGGGGTGTTGAGGCCGGTCGGATAAGCGGCGAAAAATTCGGCGCTGGAAACGCCGTGCCGGGCCAGCAGCCGCAGCAGCCGGGCAGCGGCGTAAAAGGCATCGTCGAAGCCGAACCAATCGTCGGCGTGGACGAAGTGACCGGTCATCTCGCCGCCCAGCAACGCGCCGGTTTCGCGCATCTTGGCCTTGATTAGCGAATGGCCGGTCTTCCACAAAATCGGCTGGCCGCCCAGTCGCTCGATCAGCCGGGTCAGATGCCAGGAGCACTTGATGTCGTACACCACGCCCGCACCGGGATGATGGGCCAGCACTTCCTCGGCCAGCGGCATCAGCACGCGATCTGGCCAGACGATCTCGCCCGCGTCGGTGACCACGCCCAGCCGGTCAGCGTCGCCGTCGAAAGCCAGGCCGATGTCGGCCCGGTGTTCGCGCACCGCCGCCTGCAAGTCGGCCAGATTCTCCGGGACGCTGGGGTCGGGGTGATGGTTCGGAAACCGCCCGTCCACTTCGCAGTACAGTTCCGCCACCTCGCAGCCCAGCGCTCGCAGCAGAGGCGGGGCGGTGTGGGCGGCGATGGCGTTGCCGCAATCCACCACCACCTTGCACGGTTTGGATAGCGGCAGGGCCTCGCTGAGCCGGCGAATGTAATCGATGCGGATATGAGCGGAGCGCTCGCCGCCGCGACCGTGGCGCAAGTCGCCGGTTTCGATGCGGCGGCGCAGGTCGCGAATGACCTCCCCATGCAGGGCGATTTTGTCGATGACGATTTTCAAGCCGTTGTATTGCGGCGGGTTGTGGCTGCCGGTCACCATCACCCCGGCGTGGCTGGAGTCGAGGGTGTGCGTGGCGTAGTACAGCAGAGGTGTGGAGACCACGCCCAAGTCCAGCACATCCAGCCCGGCGGCGCGAATGCCGGCTTTGAGGGCTTCGCACAGCGCGGGGCTGGACAGCCGCCCGTCGCGGCCGACGATCACCTCGGTTTCGCCCCGTTCGGCGGCGAGGCTGCCCACCGCTTGGCCGATGTCGCGCACCACTTCGGGCGTCAGGTCGCGATCCACCACGCCGCGAATGTCGTATTCCCGGAAGATGGATTTTTTCATATTGGCGCTGGGTTCGGGGTCTCCCCTCTCCCTGTGAGAGAGGGGTTGGTGGTGAGGGGGGTCAATGCCGCCCGGAATGGCCGAAACCGCCCGCACCGCGTTCGCTGGGCGTGAATTCGGGGACGATGGCGAACGTGGCCCGCACGACCGGCACGATCACCATCTGCGCGATGCGCTCGCCGACGGCGACGGTGAACGGCGTCTGGCCCCGGTTCCAGCACGACACCAGCAACTCGCCCTGATAGTCGCTGTCGATCAAACCGACCAGATTGCCCAGCACGATGCCGTGCTTGTGGCCGAGGCCGGAGCGCGGCAGCACCATCGCGGCCAGTTTGGGATCGCTGATGTGGATGGCGAGGCCGGTGGGAATCAGAGTGCGTCTCGCCCGGCCGCACCGTCAGCGGTTCCGCCAGACAGGCGCGCAGGTCCAGGCCCGCCGAGCCGGCGGTGGCGTAGTCGGGCAAGGGGATATCTTGGCCCAAGCGGGGGTCGAGAATTTTCAGTTCGATGGTTTGATGGGTCATGCCGCGTCCGGCTCGATGCTGTTGAGGAGGCTCTAACCGTGCAAATCCCGGCGCGCGATGGTCAACGCCGTGGACAGGAATGATAACCTTACCAAAACTCGCGCGGCGATGCTGCGTTTGCACACAAAAATGAAAAAAATGTCTATTGATGCCGCGTGATTTGACTTCTGCTCGTATAGATGTGTTGCCGCGAGACGATCCCGGGGTTGCGGTTGCTGACAGCAAAGCGGTACTTGCTGCACCGGGCGGTCGAATGGCGGTGGATGGATCGCTTGCCGTGCCGGATTCACCGCTTGAAGGAGGCGGGCGGGCGCATCGTTTATCTCACGCACGAACAGACACACCGGGATGCGCCGCATGGAGATTCTTTCCATCGGCTTGAAGGACATCGATCTTGAGCGGCGGGTGATCCACATCCCGAACACCAAGGCAGGACCACGGGATCAGCCCATTGGGCCGGATCTGGCGGAATACCTGGGCGGCTTGCTGGCCAGCATCTCGCCGGGCCAGGTTTGGCTGTTCCCGGCAAATTCCGCTTGCGGTCACGGTAAACATCGAGCAATCCTTTCGGCGGGTCGTGACGGCGGCGGGGCTTGACCCCAAGGAAGTCGTTCGCCACACGCTGAGGCACACGGCGATTACCCATCTGGTGCAGTCCGGGGCCGATCTGCCGACCGTCAAGCGGATCAGCGGGCACAAAACCTTGCAGATGGTGGAGCGGTACAGCCACCAGAACGGTGCGCACCTTCAGGCGGCGATGGATCGGCTTGAGCGCAGAATTACACAGGAATTACTCAGGGACAAAAAACGCCTTGGCGAGTGATCGCGCAAGGCGTTGATTTTTCATATTTGT
>JBAOII010000002.1:0-30129 GCA_037045685.1 Candidatus Competibacter sp. | reverse complement strand
CGATCAAGGGCTTGGATGAAAATCCAGGCCCTTTCTCTTTGACGGCGCGGTTGCCGCAGGCCACTTGCTCCCCGGCCTTACCCAGCCAGATGCGCCCTGGCCCATCAATTTCGGCCGTATTCGCCGCGCCAAGCGTCGTCGTGGCGATCCCACCGCGCTTGCTCGTAGGCGCGATGCAGCTCGTATTGGTCGTGCCGGATTTCGCGATCCAGGCGATCCAACCGGGCCTGCTCGTATCGCGCCGTGGGCCAATCCCCCACCCGTCGAGCCTGATTGTAGGCCCATTCCACCCGTCGCCGTTCTGCCCGATCTCGCTCGAGTCGCGCTCGTAGATATTCAATTTTTTTGAAGTCGTGATGATGGCCATGATGCCGTCCTCCGCTTTGATAGAAGTTCCCATCATCGTAGCGATGAGCGAAAGCGGCCGGCGCTGCCAACAGCGAGCAAAGCAGAGTGGACGCGCAAAACATCAACGTCTTATTCATAGAAAAACCCTCGCAATCTTCCTGTTGTGGAATCGACGTTCAATGCCTGAACGGGCATTGATTGCCGTCTTGAACACATTTCTACGATAGCTTCGCTGAAAGATTCCTGAACGGATATTCTTTGCGTCAACCGCGCGCTGATCGACCGATGCGCGACTTGCCTGACACCGCCGAGCAGCCAGTGGCTGTGTCAGGTGATATTGACAATATCGGTGATAGGTCAATTTGGCCGGGCCATTTTGAAACGAATCGCTATTGCCCGATGAGTTTGTAAATTATTTGTATGATCTGCGATCAACACCAGTAGGCTGCGACAAAAGTGGCGGATCGTATTAACACTTAAATTTTTTATATTTATCAGTTACTTGATTGTGTTCTATGCGGTTATCTGTCGCCTTTTGTCGCATCGGATTGCCCGAAAAACGGGTGGAATAATTGACAGGTATTTGATAGAAAAGCGAATAATTCAGTTGGGTGATCGTGGCACGCTCTCTGCCATGAGAGACGACAAGAAACGCGCTTCGCGAGGAAAGAACCGCAGCCTTGTCGGTTTCGCTCGGCGCAATTGTTTGATGCCTTTGAAAATTTGCACCGGGTATCGCGACCGCGTGCGATTGGAGTACCGCAAATGCCCAAGAGTGAAGAGAATATCGCCACACGAACCCGATCCCGGACGCCCGCGCCGCCCAAGCCCGCCAGCCCGATCGGCAAACATGCCACCGGTGGCGCGGCCAATCCCTCAAAAATCAAGCTCTCTGATACGGAGAAAATCGCCCTGAAAAAAGTGAAAGATGCGAGGGACTTTAACGCCGAACCCTCGCTCACTCTGGACGGCACGAGAATCTGCCATATAAACACAGGTAGAATGGCTGACCGTAGCACGCACGAGGTTTATAATTACGCATATTTGATTAACCGCTATATAGAAAAACAGAGAGGAAAAAAAGTAAAAATTAAATCCACCAACAAAAAGCGCGAAGGTCAAGCCTTGTTTTGCGGAGCCGTGCGCAAGGATAACAGCGATTTGTTCGACAAGCTCAATCGGGGAAAAACCGCCAAACAAGGGATGTTTTCAGTCGTGGGTCATGTGCCGGATGAATGCATTTATGTTTCCAAGAACGGAGAGTCGTTCAATCAGAACACGTATTCCAGCGCCAAGGGCATCGGCCAAGCGCCGGGGTGGATGCCGATGACCGGCCAAGCGAACGGTTTGGTCGCCAAGATCGGCAACCAAACCGAACAATCATCCGGACAGCAGGATGGTCCCTACCTGTCGAAAATCCTGGTGGATGGTATGGAGCCAACCTGCCTGATACCGATTCCCGTGCTGACGGAGGCATTGGGGTATAACCCGTTTCCCGATCAGAGCCAAGGCGGCGAGGATGGAGGCGCAAATCTGAGCGGTTCGGAGGGGAAAAAAGAGGTGAATTGAACGCGCGTTCTCGCCGGCGCTGCCGATCAGCGCTTGGCCGGAATCGCGGGCAGCAGCGCCAATACCGGATCGTGATCGCTCGCCGGTTCCGGTTTGCCGGGAGTGGCGTCGCTGTTGACGTGCGGGATGCGCGCCGTCGCTCCGGGCCGCAGCGCCGGACTGATCAAAATGTGATCCAGAGCTTGCGGTTGGCCGCCGTGCCGCCGGGTGTAGCCTTGCCCGCGCGGTTGATCTTCCAGCAAATTGTGCAACCGCTCGCCCTTGAGCAGCTTGAGCGTCTTGGAGCCCGGCACATCGTTCAGATCGCCCAGCACCACGATGGCCGCCTGGGGGTCGCACGCCAGCAGATCGGCGGCGAAATCGTGGACGATCTCGGCTTGGGCGTGGCGCTGCTTCTTGGCGTAATCCTCCTCCCGGCGATTGATCGAGCGCATCGATTTGAAGTGGCAGACGATCACGAACAGCCGCCGCCCGTCCACCTCGAATTCCGCCGCCAACGCCTTCCGGCTGGGCGCCCAGTGATGGCGGCTGTCGCCCGCGAAAGCGGGATGCGCGGGCGCGATGCGGCCGGGGTTGAACGTCAGATGGGGGCCGTCGCCGCTGAAGTGGATGCCGGCGCTGTCCTCCGGTCCCGCGTTGCCCCGACCGGAAAAAGTCACCCGACCCGGATCGAACAGCAGCCCGACCCGGATGTTGGCGCCGGCCATGCCGCCGTCCCGGTCGGCCAGCGGGGGAATTTCCCGGTAGGCGTAGATCGGGCCGCCCGCGCCCGCGATGGCAGCGATCAGGGCGTGATAGGAGGCGTCGGCCGGCACCGGCTCGTTCGGCGGTGCCGCACCGTCCGCCGCGATTTCCTGCAAGGCCACAATGGCCGGTCCCTCCAAGTGCTTGGCGATGATGGCGCCGAGGCGTTCGAGGCGCGCCGGCGGGGCATCCGCGCCCAGGTTGCAGAGATTGAAGGTGGCGATGGTCAACATGGCGGTCACTCGTGACGATTTGGGCCAAGGTTACCGCGAAACCGCCCGTGCCGCCCGCGCGCCGCGATGGAGCGCGTTCGGGAGCGCCGGATTCAGCCGCCGTTGGCCTGAAACCGCAGCCGCGCCCGGAACAGCGCGCCGCCGAGCAGGCCGCGCCCGATGTCCAGCCGGCCGTAATAGACTTCTTCCACCAAATCCCGCACCACCGCCAGTCCGATACCTTGGCCGGCGACGGTGGGATCGGCCCGCTGGCCCCGGCCGAGCAGCAGCGGCGCCTGTTCGGCCGGGATACCGGGCCCGTCGTCCTCGACCTCCACCACCAGTTCGGTTCGGCCGTCGCGATCGGCGGGATAGGCGCGCATCACCACCTGCCGCCGGCACCACTTGCAGGCGTTGTCGGCCAAGTTGCCGAGAATTTCCAGCAAATCGCCTTCGTCGCCGTAAAACATCGTGGTCGCCGCCACTTCACAGCTGAGCCGGGGCGCGCGGCTGGCGTAAACCTTGGCCAGCGAATCCTGGATCTTGCGGGCGATGGGCGCGACCGGCAGCGGCGCGCTGAGCGCGATGCGGCCCGAGGCGGCGGCGCGCTGCAACTGATAGTCCACCGTGCGGTTCATCCGCTCCAGTTGCTCGCCCAGCGTTTGCCGCAGCTCCTCGGTGGGCGGGCTGTTTTCCAGGGCGCCCCGCAAGACCGCCAACGGCGTTTTCAGGCTGTGCGCCAAGTCGGCCAGGGCGTTGCGATAGCGTTCCAGATGGGCGCGACTCTGCCGGAGCAGGGCGTTCAGGTTTCCGGTCAGGGGGAGCAGCTCCTCGGGGTAGTCGCCGCCGAGTTCGGCCCGCTGCCCGGTTTCGACATCCTTGACTTCGGTGGCGACCCGGCGCAGCGGTTTCAGGCTCCAGCCCAGGATCAAGCCCTGTACCGCCAGCAGCACGCCGGTGGCGGCCAGCAGCCAGCCCCACAGTCCTTGGCGGAAACTCCACAGTTGATCGAGAAACTCCCACTGGGTTTCGGCCACCCGAAAGGTGTAGATCTGGTATTGGTTGGGGCTGGTTTCCCAGTTGACGGTGAAGGCCATCACGAACAGCGGGGTATCGTCGGAGGACTCCAACAGCGCGAACTGGGTTTCGCCCGCGTTGCGAACCGCCGGAAAAAACGGGAGCGCCAGACCCAGCAGCGACGGCGAACGCCACACCAAGTTGCCCTGGCTGTCCATCACGTCCGCGTACAAGCCGGAATCCGGCGTGGAAAAGCGCGCCTCGGGAAGGGTCTGGGGCAGGGCCAGCCGGTTGAAGGAATCCAGGTCGGCCGCGCCCAGCAGCATGTAGACCTGGGCCTGCAAGCGGGTTTGCACCGAGGCCAGGGCGCTGTCGCGAAACGCGCCGTCCAGGGTCAGGCCGGTCAAGCCGAGAAAAGCGGCCAGCACCACGCTGGCGGCGACGAGCAGCCGGCCCCGGAGCGAGCGCATCGGCGGATTAGCCGGCGGAGCGTTCCAGCCGGAACCGGTAGCCCCGGCCGCGCAGGGTTTCGATGGGGTTGAGGTCGCGGTCGGGGTCCAGCTTGCGGCGCAGGCGGCCGACCAGCACTTCCAGCACGTTGCTGTCGCGGTCCTCGTCTTCCTGGTAGAGATGCTCGGTCAGCTCGGTTTTGGAAATCACCGTACCGGCGTGCAGCATCAGGTATTCCAGCAGCTTGTACTCGTAAGCGGTCAGATCGACCGGCTGGCCGAGCAGGGTGACCTGCTGCGCGCCGGTGTCCAGGGCGATGGGGCCGCAGGCCAGCACCGCCTGGGTCCAGCCGCCGGTGCGGCGGATCAAGGCCCGCAGCCGCGCCAGCAGCTCTTCCATGTAAAACGGCTTGACCAGATAATCGTCGGCGCCGGCTTCCAGCCCCTCGACCTTGTCCTGCCAGCGACCGCGAGCGGTGAGAATCAGGATCGGGAAGCGCCGTCCCGCCGCCCGCCAGCGGCGGATGACCTCGATGCCCGGCAGGTCCGGCAGGCCGAGATCCACCACCGCCGCGTCCAGCGGATACTCTTGGCCGAGATACAGGCCGTTGCGACCGTCGGCGGCGGTGTCCACCGCGTAACCCTGCTCCCGCAATTGGGCGGCCACCCGCTCCAGCAGGGGGGCTTCGTCTTCGATGATCAGGATGCGCATATTTATGGGTCGTTCCGGTGAGGGTCGGTCCGCTCAATCCCGCATTCGGCCGCTGCCGGGATCGTAGTGAAAATTGCGCACCCGCCCGTCCGGTTGCAGGATGCGGACTCGGTAGCCCGGCTGGCCGTCGCGATCCGCGCCCTGGACGCCCAGCACCCGGCCTCCGGTGGCCTCCCGCGCGGCGTTGGCGGCCCGGTCCGGGTCGTCGAACTGGCGCGGTGGCGGGCGGTAGTCCCGGCCGCGCGGTGGCGGTTCGCCGGACGGCGGTCCGTAGTCCCGGCCGCGCGGCGGCGGTCCGCCGAACTGCTGGCGATACTCTCCGCCGCGCGGCGGCGGTTCGCCGTAAGCGCCGCCGCCGCGATTGCGCCAAAACCCTTGCGCCTGCACGCCCCCGGCAAGCAGCAGACCTGCGAGCGCCGTCAGCGCCAAGCGTCGTGATCGCTGAAACCTGTCGGACATGGTAGGGAGCTTCCAAGTGAAATGGACGAATTGAATTAGCTTACAGCCTAACGGGTTAAGAATGAATCAGGACTGAATCATGGGCGGGTTTCGCCCCGGGAAAACGGGCCGCGCGAGCCCGACCGGCATTCAGTATGGATTCAGCTAGCCGTCCATAGGCTGAAGCGCGAAAACGAGCGATGTGGAAATCGAACGCGGCGGCAAACAATCGACGGGGAGCAGGTTCCATGAAGAGATGGCAAGCGGTGTTGGCAGCGTTATTGGCCGTACTGAGTCCGGCCGCCGTCTGGGCGGAGCGGTCGGGGGTGGGCGACGTGGAGGTGGAGGTCATCGGCCACGGTGGCCGGTCGCTTCCCGAGTACCCGCTGCGGCGGGAGGATCGGCCCGGGATTTACAAGGCGTATCTGGAGGCCAAGCGCGGCCAGAACTATTCCATCCGGATTCGCAATCGCAGCAACCAGCGCGTGGGCGTGGTGGTCGCGGTGGACGGTCGCAACATCATTTCCGGCGCCCGCTCCGAACTGCGTTCGGACGAACGGATGTACGTGCTCGGACCCTATCAGCAGGAAACCTACGAGGGCTGGCGCACCGGCAAAAACCGGGTCAACCGCTTTTATTTCACCGATGCCGGCGATTCCTACTCCGGCGCCTGGGGCGATTACTCCGCGATGGGCGTGATCGCGGTGGCGGCGTTTCGGGAGAATGCGCCCTATGAGCCCTGGGGCCAGGGCGGCAGCGGTTACAACAACCAGCGCGGCTTGCGGCCTCCGACGGAAGCCGCACCGTCCGCCGAAGCCTCGCGAAAATCCGAGCCGGGCACCGGCTACGGCGAGAGCGAGTGGTCGCCATCGAAACGGGTGGAGTTCGATCCCGAGCGGCGGCCGTTCGTCCAATTCTTCCTGAAGTATGCTTGGCGCGAAACGCTGTGCCGTCAGGGCGTGATCGATTGCGACGGCGGGGTCCGGCCGCCCCGCAACCGGCTCTGGGACGAGGAGAATGACCGGTTCGCGCCGCCGCCGCCTCGTCCCGAGCGTTACGATGGCGAAGATTGGCGGTGAGGGTACGTCGGCTCACCGACGATAAGGCGTTGACCCGATGATCGCCCCCCGCACCCGAGGGGGCGATTTTTTTGGGGTGGCTGGAACCGCGCGCCGGGCTCGACGTTTCCTCGGTGTCGCCGTACTCTCGCGGTTTCCGTCCGGGTCCCCGGCGCTGTTCGTTGATACAATTCATGGCTAATCTCGACGGTTGGCGCCGGCTGCGCGATGCCTTGCTGAATCCGCGAATCGATCCGGCAAAGTTGGACGCGACGCTGCGCGAGGCGCGGGCGCGGCAACCGTTGCCGGTGCTGTGGCTGCTGGGCAAGGCGCAGGCCGGCAAGACCTCCATCATCCGTGCCCTGACCGGCAGCGAGGCCGCCGAGATCGGCAACGGTTTCCAGCCCTGCACCCGCACCGCCCGGTTTTACGATTTTCCCACCGAAGCGCCGCTGGTGCGCTTTCTCGACACGCGCGGCTTGGGCGAGGTGGCTTACGATCCTGCCGAGGACATTCGCTATTGCGAGTCTCAGGCGCATCTGGTGCTGGGGGCGATGAAAGCGGCCGACGTGCGCCAGGACGCCGTGTTCGAGGTGTTGCGCGCGGTGCGTCGCCGCCACCCCGAATGGCCGGTGCTGATCGCCCAGACCGGCTTGCACGAACTCTATCCGCCCGGCGGCGAGCATCTTTTGCCGTATCCCTACGATCGCGAACCGCTTCCGCCCCAAGTGCCCAATGACCTCGCGCGCGCACTGCATGAGCAGCGCGGGCGTTTGAGCGAATTGCCGGGATCGGCGCCGGTGCGCTGGACGCCGGTCGATTTGACCTTGCCGGAGGACGGTTGGACGCCGGCGAACTATGGCCTGGAGGCGTTTTGGGCCGCCGCCGAGGCAGTGTCCGCGCTGCGGTTGCGGGCGATGTTGTGGGGCGATGCCGGGGTGCGCGATGCCTACGCTCGCGCCGCGCACCCGCACATCGTCGGCCATGCGGTGGCCGCTGCCGGGATCGGCGCGCTGCCGCTGGTCGATCTGGTCGGCGTGCCGGCGATGCAGGCCAAGCTGCTGCACGCTCTCGCCACGCTATACGGCCAGATTTGGGATCGACGCTCGGTTTCCGAGTTTCTCGGTTTGCTGGGCGTGGGGATCGGCGCCGGCTATCTGGCGCGGTTGCTGGGGCGGGAAGTGGTCAAGCTCGTCCCCGGCTGGGGCCAAACGGTCGGCGCGATGTGGGGGGCGACGGCGAGCGGTGCGACGACCTACGCGCTCGGCAAGGCCGCCGGCCACTATTTCGCCGTCCGGCGCCAAGGCGGTTCCGTCGATTCCGAGGCGCTGCGCCGGGTTTATGCCGAGGCGCTGGCGACCGGCGCCAATATCTTGAAATCCGCGCCCTCACCCGCAACGCCTCTCTCCTTCACCCCCGGCCCCTCTCCCGAGGGGAGAGGGGAGAAAAAGGGCGAGGGGAGCGAACGCTCGCCGTGAAGCGACTGTTAAGCCGGATCGACCGCTGGCGCTTGGCCGCGCTCCTGTTGTGGGCGTTGCCGGTCGTCGCCCTGTTGCCGCTCGGGGCGTTCTGGCTGTGGCAGGCCGAGGCGTTGCGGTGGTGGCTGCTGGCGATGGTGGCGTGCAGCGCCGCCGGATATGGCCTGCAATACGGGTTGCGCGACCGGGATCGCCAGTTGTTGGCCGACGCGGCGACCGGCCCCGACCCGCATTGGCCGCCGCGAGCCGATGGCGCCTGGACGGCGGTCGATCGCTTGGCGGAGGAGGTGAAACCGGAGGATTGGCCGTTAAGCGAGGGTGGCCGGATCTGGACGCTCGGGCAGAAAGCGCTGGAAACCGTCGCCCGCCACTACCACCCGGAAGTGGAGCGGCCGTTGCTGGAACTCACCGTGCCGCACGCGCTGCTGATCATCGAGCGGGCCAGCCGCGATCTGCGTGCCACGGTCGCGGAGCAGATCCCGTTCAGCCATCGCTTGACCGTCGGCGATCTGCTCCGCGCTTGGCGCTGGAAGGCGTTCGCCGAGCGGTTGCTGAACGTGTATCGCGCCGGCCGGCTGGCGATCAATCCCGCCGACGCCCTGCTGAGCGAAATCTGGGGGCAGTTGCGCAATCGCGGCTACGGCGTCGCCTGGATCGAGCTGCACCGCTGGCTGTTGCGGGAATACGTGCGCAAGGTCGGTTATTACGCCATCGATCTTTACAGCGGCCGGTTGACTCTTGACCGACGCCGAGCCGACCGCCCAACCGACGCAGAGCCTCGCGGGCCGATTTGCGGCGGGCCGAGGTTGCCGCCACTCGAACCGGCGAACCGCTGCGAATTCTGGTGTTGGGCCGGGCGAGCGCCGGGAAATCCAGCTTGATCAACGCCCTGTTCGGGCGGTTGGTCGCCGCGACCGACGTGCTGCCGGACACCACCGCGACGCTGACCCCTTACCGTTTGGAGCGCGATGGGCTGGACGCGGCCCTGATTTTCGATGCGCCCGGCTGCGATTCGCCGCTGCTGGATGAAAAGACGCTCATAAAGGCCGCGCTGGCGGCGGATTTGATCCTGTGGGTCTGTGCCGCGCATCGCCCGGACCGGCAATGGGATCGGGAGCGGCTGGATGCGTTGCGAGATGGGTATGCTGCCCGACCGGATCGCCGGCCGCCGCCCCTGCTGGTCGCGCTCACCCACATCGACCAGCTCCGCCCGTCCCGCGAGTGGCGACCGCCCTACGATCTGTTGAATCCAGCGGGCGTCAAGGCCGCCAACATGCGCGCGGCGGTGGAAGCGGCGGCGGGGGATCTGGCGGTGCCGGTGGAAACGGTGATTCCGGTGTGCTTGGCCGAAGGGCGGACTTACAACGTGGACGACACCCTCTGGGCCGCGATTCTCGAACGGCAGGACGCGGCCAGCCGGGTCCGTTTCCTGCGCTGTCTGGAAGACCGGAAACGCCGGGAAAACTGGGCGCTGCTCGGCCGGCAACTGGCCGGCGCCGGGCGCTGGCTGGCGGATTTGCCGGGGCGAGTGTTGCGATGAGCCCGAGGTGACCGCCGGCTCCAGGCGCGGCCCGCAAGTCTGCCCCTGTGCTACAATTTCGCTTCCTACAACCGCGCTGCCGGCGCGGTTTGACGCAGACAAGGTTCGCGAATGACTGAAATCGCCAAAGAAATTCTCCCGGTCAACCTGGAAGACGAAATGCGGCAGTCCTACCTCGATTACGCCATGAGCGTGATCGTGGGCCGGGCCTTGCCGGACGTGCGCGACGGCCTCAAACCGGTGCATCGGCGGGTGCTGTTCGCCATGAGCGAGCTGGGCAACGACTGGAACAAGCCTTACAAGAAATCCGCCCGCGTGGTCGGCGACGTGATCGGCAAATATCACCCCCACGGCGACACCGCCGTCTACGACACCATCGTCCGCATGGCGCAGCCGTTTTCCCTGCGCTACATGCTGGTGGACGGGCAGGGCAATTTCGGCAGCATCGACGGCGACGCGCCGGCGGCCATGCGCTACACCGAAGTCCGCATGGCCCGCATCGCCCACGAGCTGTTGGCCGATCTCGACAAGGAAACGGTGGATTTCGTCCCCAACTACGACGAATCCGAGCACGAGCCCGCCGTTTTCCCCACCCGCCTGCCCAACCTGCTGGTCAACGGCTCGTCCGGTATCGCGGTCGGCATGGCCACCAACATCCCGCCGCACAATCTCGGCGAGGTGGTGGATGCCTGCATCGCCCTGATCGACGAGCCGGCGCTGACCGTCGGCGAACTCATGCGCCACATCCCGGGGCCGGATTTCCCCACCGCCGCCTTGATCAACGGCGCCCGCGGCATCCGCGACGCCTACGAGACCGGCCGGGGTCGGGTCCAAATGCGCGCCCGCACCGAAATCGAAACCGACGAGGCGCGCGGCCGGCAGGCCATCATCGTCACCGAGTTGCCCTATCAGGTGAACAAGGCCCGGCTGATCGAAAAGATCGCCGAACTGGTCAAGGACAAGAAAATCGAGGGCATCGCCGAACTGCGCGACGAATCCGACAAGGACGGGATGCGCATCTATATCGAGGTGCGCCGGAACGAGAACGCCGAAGTGTTGCTGAACAATCTGTTCCTGCACACGCCGCTGCAATGCGTGTTCGGCGTCAACATGGTCGCGCTGGTGGACGGCCAGCCCCGCTTGCTCAATCTCAAACAGGTGTTGGAGGCGTTCCTGGCCCATCGCCGCGAGGTGGTGGTGCGGCGCACCGTGTTCGAGTTGCGCAAGGCCCGCGAGCGCGCCCACATCGTCGAGGGGTTGGCGGTGGCGCTGGCCAATCTGGACCCGCTGATCGCCCTGATTCGCGCCGCCGCCGATCCGGCCGCCGCCAGGGCCGCGTTGCTGGAGCGGGTCTGGCTGCCGGGTCTGGTGACGGAATTGCTGGGCCGATCCGGCGCGGCGGCGTCCCGGCCGGAGGACTTGGCCGACGAGTTTGGCTTGTCTGACGCCGGCTACCGGCTATCGCCGGCGCAGGCTCAGGCCATTCTCGATCTGCGCTTGCACCGCTTGACCGGCTTGGAGCAGCGCAAGCTGCTGGACGAATACCAGGAGTTGCTGAATCGAATCGAGGAGCTGCTGGCGATTCTGACCCAGCCGGAACGGCTGACGGCGGTGATTCGCGCCGAGTTGCAGGAACTGCGCGCGCAGTACGCCGATCCCCGCCGCACCGCGATCCAGATCGACGAGCAGAACCTCAACCTGGAAGATCTGATCACCGAAGAAACCATGGTGGTCACGCTGTCGCACGCCGGCTACGTCAAGGCCCAATCCCTGTCCCTGTACCGGGCGCAGCGGCGCGGCGGGCGGGGCCGGGCGGCGACCACGGTCAAGGAAGAGGATTTCGTGGACAAGCTGTTCATCGCCAGCACCCACGATACCGTGCTCTGTTTTTCCAATCGTGGCCGGGTGTACTGGAAGAAGGTGTACGAGCTGCCGCAAGCGGGCCGGACGGCGCGCGGCAAGCCCATCGTCAACCTGTTGCCGCTGGAGGAGGGCGAGCGGATCAACGCGGTGTTGGCGGTGCGCGAGTTCAGCGACGATCACTACGTGTTCTTCGCCACCGCCAGCGGCACGGTCAAGAAAACCCCGCTGTCGGAGTTTTCGCGTCCGCGCCCCAGCGGCATCATCGCCCTCGATCTGGTGAACGGCGATCAGCTGGTGAACGTGGAGCTGACCCACGGCCAGCGCGACATCATGCTGTTCACCGATGCCGGCAAGGCGATCCGCTTCCCCGAGACCGAAGTGCGCGACATGGGCCGCTCGGCGCGTGGCGTGCGCGGCATCCGTTTGGACGAGGGCCAGAAAGTCATCGCCCTGATCGTGGTGGGCGAGGGCGCGGTGCTGACCGTCACCGAAAACGGCTTCGGCAAGCGCACGCCGGTCGATGACTATCCGCGCCGGGGCCGCGGCGGGCAAGGGGTGATCGCCATCCAGACTTCCGAGCGCAACGGCCGGGTCATCGGCGCGGCGCAGGTGGAAAGCGATCACGAGATCATGCTGATCACCGACGGCGGCACCCTGGTGCGCACGCCGGTCGAGGGCATTTCGCTGGTGAGCCGCAACACCCAAGGCGTGAAGCTGATCAGCCTGCAAGGGATCGAGAAGCTGGTCGGCGTCGAAAGGATCGAAGGCATCGGCGAGATGGAAGGCAACGGCGATGCGAGCGGGGACGACAGCGGCGCGGCGATGGGCGAGGGCGCCGACGACGAGGGGGCGGAATGAGCGAGGCGGAGAGTCTGCTGGCGTTGCGGGACCAGATCGACGCGCTGGATCGGCAGATTCAAGCGCTGATCGCCGACCGGGCGCGCTGCGCGCTGGAGATCGGCGCTCTCAAGCAGGCGGCCGGCGCCAGCGGTAACCTTTACCGCCCGGAGCGGGAGGCGCAAGTGCTGCGGCGGGTGATCGAAGCCAATCGGGGGCCGCTCAGCAACGAGGAAATGGCCCGGCTGTTTCGCGAGATCATGTCGGCTTGCCTGGCGCTGGAGGAACCGCTGCGCATCGCGTTTCTGGGTCCGGAAGGCACCTTCACCCAAGCCGCCGCGCTCAAGCATTTCGGCAAATCGATCCACGGCATTCCGCTGCGGGCCATCGACGAGGTGTTCCGCGAGGTCGAGGCCGGTTCCGCCGATTACGGGGTGGTGCCGGTGGAAAATTCCACCGAGGGCGTGGTCAACCACACTCTGGATATGTTTTTGCAATCGCCGCTATGGATTTGCGGCGAGGTGCAGATGCGGATCAACCACCACCTCATCACCCGCGCCGCCGATCTCCAATCCATCCGCCGCATCTATTCCCACCGGCAGTCGCTGGCGCAGTGCCGCGAATGGCTGGACGCCAACATGCCTCGGGTGGAGCAGATCGAAGTCAGCAGCAACGGCGAGGCGGCTCGGCGAGTGCGCGACGAGTTGGACGCGGCGGCCATCGCCGGCCAGGGCGCGGCGGACATTTACCAACTGCCAACTCTGGTGCGCAACATCGAGGACGAGCCGAACAACACCACCCGGTTTCTGATCATCGGCACCCAGCCGATCCAGCCGTCCGGCGACGACAAGACCGCGCTGCTGGTGGCCTCGCTCAACCGGCCGGGCGCGCTGTTCAAGCTGCTGGAGCCGCTGGCCCGGCACAACGTCAGCATGAACCGGATCGAATCGCGACCCTCGCGGCGCGGCATGTGGGATTACGTGTTTTTCATCGACTTGGACGGTCACGCCCAGGACGAGCCGGTGGCCGGCGCGCTCGCCGAATTGCGCGAACAAGCTAGCCTATTCCGGGTGCTGGGTTCGTATCCCAAAGGCGTGCTGTGAGGGATGACTACGATTCGCCGTGGAAGGAAGTGTTGGAGCGCTACTTTCCGGCTTTTCTCGCCTGGTTCTTTCCCGCCGCCCACGCCGACATCGCCTGGGAGCACGGTTATCGCTTTCTCGATAAGGAACTGCAAAAAGTCGTGCGCGATGCGAAGCTGGGGCGGCGCTGGGCCGACAAGCTGGTGCAAGTGACCACCCGCGACGGCGGCGAGGACTGGCTGCTCGTGCACGTCGAGGTGCAGGGGCAACGGGAAGCCGATTTCGCGCGACGGATGTTCAGCTACAACTATCGCCTGTTCGACCGCTACGCCCGTCCGGTCGTGAGCTTGGCGGTGTTGGGCGAGGGGCAGGGCGAAACCGCCGGGCAATTCGGCTACGGTCGCTGGGGCGGCGAAACCCGCTTCACGTTTCCCGTGGTCTGCCTGAACGACTACCGCGACCGGCAGGCGGAAATGATGCAGATCCGCCAATCCCTTTGCCGTCGTCGTTCAGGCCCACCTGCAAGCGCGAGCCACCGCCGGCGATCCCGCCCGCCGCTACCAAGGCAAGCTGCAACTGATCAGAAGCCTGTATCGGCGCGGCTGGGCGCGGCAGGATGTTTTGGAACTGTTCCGGGTTATCGACTGGTTGTTGCAATTGCCCGCCGCGCTGGAAAATCAACTCTGGGCGGAAGTGCAAGATCACGAGGAGGCGACACAGATGCGCTACGTTACGAGTGTGGAACGGATTGGTATGCAGAAGGGAATGGAGAAGGGAATGGAATCGGAACGGCGAATGTTATCGCGAATGGTTCGCCGCCGTTTTGGGGAGGCGTTCGCCGAGCGATGCGCGCCTGTGCTAGAGCGGATTCGACAACCAGTGATCTTTGAAGATCTCGGCGAGGCGCTGTTCGATTGTCCGGACGAACAGGCTTGGCTGGCGCGGATCAACGCGGCAGCGGCGCAGGGGCAGGCCGATAACCCGCCGAATAGTGGGATGAACCTCTGAAATCCGGTCATTGACGGACCGCCAAGTTGACCGAAACGCTCGCCGATTTGATCCCGCCGCGCTCGCCGGCCATCTGTTGCGCGACGTGTTCGGCTATCAGCCGGGCGCGGCCTTCGTGTTGCGCGCCCTCAAAACCAGTCGCGGCGAAGTCGGCCTGGGGCTGTCGCTCGGCGACCGGGTGCGCTACTTCGGCGTGGTCAACATCGGCGATGCCGACGGCTTGAAAAAGGCGCTGGAGCCGCACGGCCTGGAGGTCGAAACCGACGCTTTTACCCCATCGCTGTTCGCCGATCTGGAGCGCCGCGAGTCCACCGTCAACCTGCTGATCGGCTCGCTGGAAGGTTCGCCGCGCCTGGTGAGCGAGATCGGAACCCGCGCCGATTTGCTGCGGCTGGAAAGCATCGCGGTCACGCTGCTGCAACGCTTGCTGCGCAGCGCCTGGCGCCGCCAGCAAGCCCGATGGATTCGCTATCGAATCGCGCCGCTGCCGCCCCCAAGCGATCTGCTGCCCACGGAAATTCAAGTCAGGACGATCACCTGATGGCTACACGAGATGGCTCGTTGTTCGATGACGTTCCCTACCAGAACGATGGCGCGGAGGGCTTACCGCTGATACCGACCGTGCGACCGACCGGCTTCTGGTCTATACGCCCGGCCATCTCTACACGCCGTCGCCGGTTGAAGTAGACCGCATCGGCAAGGCGGCCGGCCCCGGCGCGCTGATCGCGACCGAAAAGACATTCATCGCCAACTTGATCCGGCATCTCGACCCGGATCATGGTAAACGTCCGCTTCTGGCCGTCTGGACGATTTGAACGAGCGGGTCGAGACTGCGGCGAGCGGAGGCGTGGGGCATCCGCTTGACGAGGGGATAGGCGATCATGGCGGAGCAGACGGTGGTCGAATCTGGGGTGATCCGGGTGGACGCCTCGGGCCGGCGGCAGTACAGCGTTGAGTTCAAGCGGCGGCTGGCGCAACTGGCGCTGGAGCCGGGGGCGTCGGTGGCGGGGATCGCGCTGGCGCACCGGATCAACGCGAACCAGTTGTTCAAGTGGCGGCAGGATTATCTGCGGCAACAAGAAGAGGCAGCGGCGCTGGAGCTGGAGCCGGGGCCGGAAGCGACGCTGCTGCCGGTGGTGGTCGCGCCGGCCGGCCGAGCGCCCCTCGCCCTGGCGGCGACGGCCGAAGCGGCGAGCGGACGGGCGTCCGAACCGACGGCGGCGGAGCCGGGCCAGATCGAGATCGCGCTGGGGCGGATGCGGGTGCGGGTGACCGGCCCGGTCGATCCGGCTTTGCTGGAGACCATCCTCACCTGTATCCACCGGCGATGATCGGGCCGCCGAGGGGGGCGCGGATTTGGATCGCGGCGGGGTTCACCGATTTACGACGCGGCTTCGACGGGCTGGCGGCCCTGGTGCAAACCCGGCTGGAGGCCGATCCGTTTTCCGGTCAGGTGTTCGTGTTTCGGGGCCGGCGGGGTGATCGGATCAAAATCCTGTGGTGGGATGGCGACGGCAACGGGCTGTGTCTTTTCGCGAAGCGATTGGAGTCGGGGCGCTTCGTCTGGCCCCGGGCGACCGACGGCGTGGTGTCGCTCACGCCGGCCCAGTTGTCGATGCTGCTGGAAGGCATCGACTGGCGGCGTCCGGTGCGGACCGCGCCGCTGCGGGCGGCGTGATCGCCTATACTCCAGGCATGACCGACACCGATGCGTTGCCCGATGACGTTTCCCGGCTCAAGGCCCTGATCGTCGGCCAACGGGCGGAGATTGCGAGCCAACAGGCGGAAATCGCCCATCTCCAGCTGTGGATCGCCAAGCTGCGCCGCCAACAGTTCGGGCGGCGCTCGGAGCGGGCGGGGACGCTGCTCGACCAGCTCGAACTGCAATTGGAGGAGCTGGAAACCGGCGCGACCGAACGAGCGGTGCGGCTGGAACCGACTCGGCCGCGACCCGCCGAACCGAAATCCCGCGCGCTGC
The DNA here is from genome assembly GCA_037045685.1 of Candidatus Competibacter sp. Taxonomy (GTDB): domain Bacteria; phylum Pseudomonadota; class Gammaproteobacteria; order Competibacterales; family Competibacteraceae; genus Competibacter_A. The sequence goes on along the minus strand of JBAOII010000002.1, from coordinate 13,796 downwards.
CGGCGCACTTGCCGCGCGACGTTCACCTCCACCATCCAGAAACGACGCTTTGCCCGGATTGCGGCGGTCCGCTCAAACCGCTGGGCGAAGACATTTCGGAGCTGTTGGAGTACGTGCCGTCCCACTTCCGGGTGATCCGCCACATCCGGCCCAAGCAAGCCTGCGGCCGCTGCGACCGGATCGTCCAGGCACCGGCACCACCGCGACCGATCGCGCGCGGGTTAGCCGGTCCCGGATTATTAGCGCACGTCCTGGTCTCGAAGTATGGCGATCACACCCCGCTGTACCGGCAATCCGAAATCCACGCTCGTGCGGGCGTGGAATTACCGCGTTCGACCCTGGCCGATTGGGTGGGTGAAGCGACCGCCTTGTTGCGACCCCTGGTGGCCGCCGTCCGTCGCCATGTCTTGAGCGCGGATAAGATTCACGCCGACGACACCCCGGTGCCGGTGCTCGCGCCGGGCAAGGGCTCGACCCGACAGGGCCGGCTGTGGGCCTACGTCCGCGACGACCGGCCCTGCCATGATCCCACCCCGCCGGCCGTCTGGTTCGCTTACTCGCCGGACCGGCAGGGCCAGCATCCTCGAAATCACTTGCGCGACTTTCGCGGCGCGCTGCAAGCCGACGGCTACGCCGGCTTCAACGGCCTCTACGAAACCGGTTCCATCGTCGAGGTCGCCTGCTGGGCGCACGTCCGGCGCAAGTTCTACGACCTCCATCACGCCCACGCCAGTCCCCTGGCGGCGGAAGCGCTTCAGCGGATCGGCGCGCTCTATGCCATCGAAGCCGAGTTGCGGGGCCAACCGGCCGAGGTTCGAGCGAAAGGCCGGCAAGCCCGCGCCGGCCCGCAACTCGATGCCTTGCACGCCTGGCTCGAACAGACTCTACGCCCGATCTCCCAAAAGTCGGCCTTGGCCGAGGCGATCCGCTACGCCCTGACCCGCTGGACGGCCTTGACCCGCTACCGCGACGACGGGCGGCTGGAGATCGACAACAACGCCGCGGAGCGCTCGTTGCGACCGGTGGCTCTCGGCAGAAAAAACTTTCTGTTCGCCGGTTCCGACGCGGGCGGCGAACGGGCCGCCGCGATGTACACGCTGATCGGCACCGCCAAACTGAACGGCCGCGACCCCGAAGCCTATCTGCGGACGGTGCTGAGCCAAATCGCGGACCACCCGGTCAACCAAATCGACGAGCTGCTGCCGTGGACACTGGCCGCGCCGCCCGCGCCCGACACGCCCGAAATCCCCGCCTTGGCCGCATGATGCGCGCGTTTTGACACCCGCTTGTGCGCGTCCGCGCACTTTGCACGCGGACGCGCACCCGTTCGCGCTCGCCCGCGCGGTCAAGGCATCACGGGCCCTTCCCTTATTTCAATCCGTCAACACGGCCAACAGCCGACGCTTACGAATGAATCGCTGAAAGCCGGGCATCTCCGGAACTGCGCAAAACGGGGCCTCTGCGGCGTTTGGCGTATCGGGGAGAGTTGGATGCTCGTTCGGGTTGAAACCGGCCTCTGGGGGCATCCTGCGCGCTGTGGGAGCGTTTCGGTGAGCGGTGTTCGGTGGTGCGGGCGAACGGCTCCGGTCGGAGCGGACCGGTCGGGGCGAGTGGGCTGGGCGTCGGCGGGTGATTCCCTCCCGCCTGGAGGGCGGGAGGGTTTGGTTCTCCTGTCCCGCTTGGAGCGGGGCGGGAGGCGTGTCCCGTCCCGTGAGGGAGGGGCGAAGTGGAACCCGTTCCCCCCCGTTGTCGGCGCCGATGGTGCCCAAGGTCCGGCCTCCGTGAGGAGGGCGGGGCTTGGCTGGCACCATCGAGCGCCCGACCCCGCCGGTTTTTGGTGAGCCTGGGCGAACCCGGAGCCCGAAGGGAAAAAGCGGCGGAGTCGGGCGCGAGCCCGACAACGGGGGGGAACCAGTTTACAAGCCCTGTGAGGGGCTTAGCCCGTTGACCGGAATACATATCATTGAGTGTAGCTGTCAATGTATCCCCGCTCTCTCTACCCTTTCCCTGTGAGGTGATACCACGGGGCGCGTTGGCGGCGGGTTTTGGTCTGTTGGTTTTCAAAAAACAACAACAGATTTTGGGGGCGAAGCGCAGCGAGCCCCCTGTTGTTGTTTTTGTTTAATTCTTTGTTTTGTTTAGACAGGCGTAACTAGTTGAAAATAAAGGATTTTTTTGCTTCTTCCCATACATAGGATAGGTTAGTTCCATACATAGGATAGGTTACCCCATACATAGGATAGGTTAGTTCCATACATAGGATAGGTTAGTTCCATACATAGGATAGGTTTGTTGAGAAGCAAAATAAGGAAGTTCCATACATAGGATAGGTTGGTTGAGACTTGGGATAGGTTGGGGGCATCGGGTGAGGTCGCAGTGAGGGTCTCGAACCGAAAAAAGAGCCTCGACGCCCAGAAAGAGGGTGTGGGGCGAGGCGGGTACGACGGCGATTTACCCCGAGAACCGGGGTGAGGCGATGAATTTGAACGGGAGAGTGACAGTTTGGGTGGGGTGGCTTCGATATTTGGGATAAAGAAGGCCATACCTGGGATGAGGTTGATCGGGATGTGAAAGTGAGGAAATGACGTACCGGGGAGAGGTTTGTTGAGACTTGGGATAGGTTGGTGAGGACCTGAAAGAGAGAACTCCTCATACATAGGATAGGTTACCCCATACAGAAAAAAATCCTGTATTGACAAAAACGGACTGAACCACTAAGGTGACAGTATTAAAAACTAACACCGGAGTGTGTGCTCGTGAACATAAACAAAAAATCGCTGGTGGTGCAAAGTAACCGGCTGGTTGAAGCAAAATATCGCCTCTCGGTGGAAGAACAGAAGATCATTAAAATTCTCGTTTCGCAAATTCAAAAGGAGGACGAGGATTTCAAGGACTACGAATTCCGCATTAAAGACTTGGCCGAACTGCTTGGAAATGGAACACTCCAACCCTTACGGTGTTCTGCGAGGAATCACCAAAAGGCTCGTGTCGCGGGTGTTGGAGTTTTACAATCCGGAAACGAAGTAGCCTTTTACAAACTTCGTGGCTGTCGAGCGCGGAATACAAAACCGGGTCAAGGTACGGTTGCCATGTGTTTTGATCCAAAGCTGAAGCCGCTCCTCTCTGCAGCTTGCAATCGTATTTCACCAAATATGAATTGGGTCATAGTTCTCCGGTTTAAGGGGCAGCTACACGATACGATTTTTCGAGTTCCGCAAGTCGTTTCTCGGGAGACAATAAAAAGGAGATCGTGTTCGACATGCTGAAGGAGTTGCGGGAAATTCTCGGTTTGCAAGAAGAGCGAATACCGAGAATTTTTCGAGATTTCAAGGTGACGGGTTTTGGAGCCAGCGCGCGCTGGAATTGCTGGAAAAAACCGGAAGATCGTTTACCTGGGAGCCCGTTCGTCAAGGACGAGGGCGGAAAAGTGACCGCGAGTTCGTTTTGTTTTTGAGGGAGATTCGGATGGACCACTATCAAGAAGAGCCGGTGGTTCACCGGTTGCCGGAAACCTCGCAACGAGAAGGAGCGGCAGACCGGTAATGCGGATCAAGCCACCCGTCCGGTATCGGTCTTTTGACCCGCCTGGGCGTTTCGCCCCAGGCCGCCCAAGAACTCGCCGGACGGTACGCCGAAGCCGATATTCTGGAAAAAATCGCCATCGTGGAAACCCATCCGGAATACGTGAAGAACGCGGCGGGCTTCGTGATCACCGCCCTCCAGGAGGATTGGAAGGACGCGAAAATCGAGGAGCGAAAGCGCCAGGAGGAGCGACGCCGCGAGGAACAGGTCAAAGAGGAGCGCGTGGTCCGCCTCCGCGCCATCAAGCAGGGCTTCGAGATGCACGCGAAAAACCACGCGCTCCAACAGTACGAGCAGGTGCCGGAAACAACTCGCTTGGAGTGGCGCAGCGAGTATCTCGGCACTCTCGCGCCTATCCTCAAGAAGCGTTACGCGAACCAGCCTGACTTTGGTTTTGAAGACCCCTACTACCGCAGCTTCGTGATGAAGTACAAGCTCTCGGCGCTCTCCCTGGAGCAGTATCTCGACGGGGCGGGCGTGTCGCTCGATCCGGAAGACCGCCAAGCCCTCCGGGCGCTCTAGCCTTTGTGCCTTCGCGGAAGGTCCCTAACGCGCGAAACGGCCCCGAAAGGCCGTTTTGGGAAATTATGAGACGTCTCATAATTTTTTGCGGCTGCGCGCAGGGCGGTATGAGACGTCTCATATTCGGTCCTCGGAATTTTCCGGGGTGATGGCTGCAAGCAACGCCACGATCTCGTTCTTGAGCGCGTCAAGGGCGCGGTAGTCCTGGTCGGTCAAGGCGACGCGCTGCGGGTTTTTGAGGTCATCCAACGACTTCAAAAACCGCTTGCCGTTTTTCATCGCCGTGACCACCAGCGTCTCCGGGGAAGTGGGCTTGTGGACGAGCCGGGCGGCTTTCACGGTCTTGACTGTTGTCAAGTGGCCTTCCTTGACGGCGTTCCATGCCGCCAGTTGATCCGCCTCGCTTTTCATGCGGGCGATTTCGATGAGAACCCATTTCCCGATGAGAGGTTGAGTGCGGTACTCCGCCTTGATCGTTTCCGGAAGGGTCAGGATACCGAGCGCCTTGCTGACGTTGGCTTGCGATTTTCCGATGATCTGCCCCAACTGCTCTTGGGTATACCGGTGGCGTTCCATCATCCGCTCCAGGGCCTCGGCCTCTTCGAGCGGGTTCAAATCCTCCCGCTGGATATTCTCGATCAGGGCGATTTCTTCGGCGTTGCCGGTGGTGATGATCGCGGGAATGGTGTCGCGTCCCAACCGTTCGAAGGCGCGGAACCGCCGCTCGCCGGCCACCAGCAGATAGGTATCGGCCTCTTCATCGCGGTGTTGCACCGTGATGGGTTGGATGAGTCCGTGTTGTTTGATCGAATCGGCCAGTTCCGCCAAGCTCTCCTCCTGGAAGGTCTTGCGCGGCTGGTCGGGATTGGGAACGATCTGGGTGAGCTTCAGTTCGATGATTTGGGGAAAGTCCGCCGAGGTACCGAAGAACATGTCCTTTTTCATTCGGTCGCCCAAGGCGGTCGTGAATTTTGGTTGGCTCATAGCGATGTGAGTTGATCGGCTATCGAGTTATATACCTGGACGCCGGGGCTGTCCGGCAAGCAGTTCCAGCGTGGATTTGCCCTCCACCGGGGATTTGTCGAACACGGTGCTCCGGTTCACCGGTTCGAACACCGGGATTCTCGGTTCCAGGGTTTGACGCAGTTCCGCCAGACATTCGTTGTCGTGCGTGTTCCGGACATTGAACATCGTCGGAATCACCCCGAACACCCGAAGGCGGGGGTTGATATGCCGGCGCAGTTTTTCCACGGTTTCCAGCAGAAGCGGAATGCCCATGATGGAAAGGTAATCGGTTTTCACCGGCACGATCACCAGGTGCGCGCACGCTAGGGCGTTCACGGTGAGGAGGGTCAGGGATGGCGGACAGTCCAACAGGATGTAGTCGAAGGTGTCTGTCGCCAAGCTCTTCAGCTTCGTTCGCAACACGCTCGCGCTGTCCCAGAGCGCCACCAGTTCCGGCTCGGCGCTCGCCAAGTGGATGCTCGCCGGAATGAGCGACAACCCCGCTTCCAAGGGAATCACGATGTCCGCGAGTGGCACCTCTTTCATGAGGGCGAAATACAGGGTTTTCTGTTGCCCTTCCAGCGTCTTCGGGTCCTGCCGGTAGCAAATCGTCAAGCTCGCCTGCGGGTCGGCGTCGATCACCAGTACCCGTTTCCCGCGCTGGGTCAGGGCGTAGGCCAGATTGAAGGTGGAGGTGGTTTTCCCCACCCCGCCTTTCTGGTTGGCAATCGCGATGACGGTGCTCATAGAGTAGGTTCTCGGCGGGTTAAGACCGGTCGGATGCATCGCTTCCCAGCGTGCGGAGAAAGTCCCTCGGGCGAACGATAGGGATACCCTCGTATTCTTTGAGTCGCAGCAGATGCTTGTTCCCCGACACGAGGATATCCGCTTTCCCTGCCACCGCACAGGCGAGAATGTGGTCGTCGTCGGGATCGTCGGCGATCACGCTCGGAACGGTTTTCGGTTGAACGATTTCGGCTCTTCGAAGCACCCGCCTCTTGATGTGTTCTCTCGATGCCTCCGAAACGCCAAATTTATCCCGCAGTGTTTCCATGAATTCGCGGACGATGAAGGGCGAAATCACCACCGTGTATCGACCTTCTCTCGCCAAACGCCACACGTCAAAAATCTTCGGCTCGGGAAACGCGAATACCGACAGGTACACATTGGTGTCGAGCGTCGCCCGCAGCCCCGTTGTTTCCCTCATACCCGCATTTTTTCAAGGATTTCGCCATCTTCCGTCACCGTCAAGCCGCGTTGTTTCGCCCGTTGCTGCAAGTCTTCCCTCAGCTCCATGAAAAACCGCATATCTTCCTCTCGGGAAGTCGGGTTTCGCCGTTCTTTTTCCTGCTCTTCGGCCGCCAACCGCACAATCGCCTCGTCCGAATCGGGGTCAAGGCGCTCCCCCTTTTCCCAGACGCGAAACATCTCGCGGAACAACTCGCTTTTCGTCATGTTCCGCTCCCTCGCCGTCCGTTCGATCCGCTCCACGATTTGGGGCGGAATCGAGAACCCGACCGTCTTGTAGGTCCGCGCCACGCTCATACCTCGATAACTTATTGTTTAATATCGTATTGTACAGTATATAACAGGAGGGGGCTTTGTCAAATGGGGAGACGGGTACCTGCGGGAGGGGCGGAAGCCTTTCGCTTGATGGTGCTGCGGTGCAGCATCGTTTCAGATATACCCCGTCTGAGCCACGAGGTCAAACCGAACGACTATCCGACGATGTCATTTTCTTGTTCCATGCCCACGAGTTGGTGACCGCATCCGCATTGAATCCGCCACTGGGCGCTTCGGTTTGGGGCTTGGAGCCGGGGTCGGAATCGTCGCGATACCGGCGAACGATGGGGAAACGTTGGCGAATTATTGACGTAACCAATTGACAATAAAACAATTTTCTCTATACTAAACCATGCGCTCATCAATTAATTAATCACTTCCGAGGTTTCTTATGCCAAAGAAGCGCGCCGAACCTATGACCAAGAATGTAACAGCCTTGCTCGCCCGAACCCAATTCGGGCAAATCCTGGAGCGGGTTTCTCGCAACGAGGAACGGTTCGTTGGTGACCAAGAACGGGCAAGCAAAAGCGGTTATTTTGGGGATTGAGGATTTTATGGAGTCCATCGCACACACCCCCGAAGCACTCGCGACACTCCAAGAACAAGCCCAAAAATCGGGAGCGGACAGGCTTTCTTTGGAGGACATCGAGCGAGAGATTCAAGCGGTACGCCAGCTTAAAGCCAACCAGACCTATGCTTAGGGTGGTCTACGACACCAATGTGGTGGTGTCGGCGGTTTGAACGTCTTTTTTTCGACGTTCATCGAGAAGCTATCTTTTTTGCCATGTTCTTCTCCGAACGGACACCAGCCCGTCAATTCCGCGCCCCGTTCTTCCAGGTGCTCCAACAGTCCAAAGTGTGAAAGAACCGCCCGCGCGTCTGCCTTTTCCTTGATTGCCTTGAAATCCAACCAGCCCTCATCACCTTCTTTCATGGTTTCAGCTCCCGAAAGAGTATCAGCCCCATTGCGGATACTCAGGGCGAGAGCTAAAACTTACTTATGAAAAAGCTCTTAGGCGAATCTATTTAATAAACTTAAATATTTTTTAATAGTTATTTTTATTCCATGTTCTATCGAAAATGAAGGCTTGTATTTTAATTCCTTTTCTGATGAATCCATATTGGCAACTATGGTTTGAATAAATCTTCTATTTTGTGGTTTCTTACTAAAAATAGGTTTCGTATTAGTGCCTAGTTCTTTATTAATTAGGTCTATAACTTTTAAAAATGAACTTCCTACGCCGGTTCCAATGTTAAATATTTTTTCTTGACTTTCTGTTTCTAGCGCCTCTATTAAGTAATTAACAATATCGTCTATGAAAACAAAGTCTTTAGTTTGTAAACCGTCTCCATAGATGACTGGTCTTGTACCGTTGCACATGTCTTTCATAAATAACGTAACTGGACTAGGGTATTTTTTTATCCATTCTTCAGGTCCGTAGCCAGTAAAAATTCTGACAGTTTTTACATCACCGCCAGACAAATTATGCAGGAAACACAACCTTTCACATTCAATTTTTGCTGCTGCATAAGAATTTGGTGGCTCTGGTAAACGCTGGTTCTCTTTAGCTGCCAGTGATTGACCATAAACAGTGCAGGTTGATGGAAAAACTATCCTACCCTTATAAAGTTCGAGGATATTCATCAATCCTACTACCGTAGTATTCCAGAAACCCTCTTGATCTTCAAAATAATCTAACACGCTGGATGGAGAACCTAAGTGAATTACACCATCAACTTGTTTCAAGGCTTCTCCCAATTTGGATTTATCTAAAACGTCGTACCCTTCTAGTTTATCAAATGGAACAATTCTATACCCCCTCTTTTCCAGAGCATGAGTAATGGCATGCCCTATAAACCCGCTTGAGCCTGTCACAAGCACTGACTTCTTGTTATCTGTTTGTCGCATATATTTTGTGCTAAGTATTTCATTAATACAATAAATTAATTACCTGTCAACCTTTTTCTGGCAATATTAATAGTTTCGATTCCTTCCATAATTTCTTATATTGCCTGTATAGTTTTTTGGGAAGCTCGTTTGATTGGTCTAAGTTCAGATCAAAACTGGGTCTTTCATCACCTAAAAATTTATGTGGCAAAAGTTCGACATTAATCCTGCTTGCTAACGTCCGTTTTTTTGGATCAGCGTCTACAAATAAAATCACAAGCGTTACCAGAGAAGTGTATAGTTTGATTTCTTATCTTACGAAAAGCTTTCTTATTAAGATTTTTTAATTCCATAAGTCTATCTATGACGGTGGCTAGGTTGTCCGGTAAGGTGCGTTCAAGTGATTTATGTCTTGTAATTTCTGCTATAAAGTGAAATCAGAGGGTTTACTTTTTCTCCACAATTAGGATTGGCAAACAATATTTTTACGTAACAGCCATCAATCGCTTTTTGTTCTAAGGAACTCCATAGATTGGCAATCAAAGCTTCCTCCTATATTACAGACTAAAAAAATTTCATTACTCGCAAGCTTTATTACATCTTCAAAATTTTGCAAGTAACCTCTATTTAGATAGAATGCTGAGATAACCGCGAGAGATATGGTCTGGAGACATTCTTTCTGTAAGAGTCAGGGCGCAATGAATTACGACAAGAAGACCATCCTGCACATTGAGCTTTTAATGGCTTAAATGCACGCCAGCCATGATTACCAAACCATATGAAATCATGTAATAACACTTCATCTTGGTTAGTTGGTAACTCAATAATACGACAGCTATTTTTACCGCCCCACTTTTTACCATAAGCGGTGCCTGCGCCAAGTTGAAGTAGCTGGGATTCTATTAAACCACTAGCCTCTTCAGCTTCTTCATGAGTATGTCCTACTAGCAACATTGCTTTATTTTGTTGAAGCAATCCTTGAACTTTTATACGCTCAAAATTGTGTATCCATGATAGTGGGTAGTGAGACACAATAAGATCTAATTCATTTTTATTGTTCCCAATCATTTCTGATAAATAGTCAAATCCGCAACAACGATTTTGCAACTCCTCAAACTTTTTGGAAGTGCCGCCCGGGTTGTAGTCATTTGGCCCGGCTACAAGTGCGCTATTCAAACCACAAAGATTTAGTGTTAATCCATCAATATCTAATTTAGAGTGCGCAAAGCCTTGTAGCTTAAATTTTTTATCTTCGTCAATCATTAAAGGGAAATTTTTTGTGAACGATGTAATATTCTATCAAATAAATGAGACAACGAGTTAGAATAAAGATTCTCTTCTTCTGTCTTTAAAAAAGATGGATTACTTTTTAATTTATCCTGTGGGCATCTCCATGGTGATCTTGTATAAATCCAATTACGTCATGATTTCCAGGCACCATGAAAACCCTATTGTTACTAATACCTGCCGAACAAATTAGATTTAGTATTTTGCCCACCAAATTATATGAATCGGAGCCTTTGTTTACTAAATCCCCACTGACAACTAGCAAGTCAAATTTACCTATGTATCCATCATTACGAAAATCTACAAGCAGATTACAGAGTGAATGAGTCATTTGTTTTATTTCCTCAAAACTTTCACTATCTATATGAAGGTCTGATAAATGAATAAGGTTTAGTGAACGCATTGTTGGCAACTCCAACTGTTTAATTTAAAATATTCAATTTCTTGTGGTTCTTTACGAAATCGAACGCAATCGTCTGAATTGGGCAATCGGCAACGATTCGAGCAAAATCCTCATACATCCGCAGACCCACTGAACGACCTGCAGATGCGTTTACTAAGCTCTCCTGAGAACTACCCATCTAACTGATTAAAAATGAAATATTATTCTACGTTTCCCTAACATACCGCTCTGTGTGAGTATAATTTACGAATCGTCGCCATAGCCCGAATTGTACGATATCTTCGTTCCACAAACGACCGTTTTTGAAACCATTCTTTCACGAAACGCTATTGCGTGACTTCCTCGTTACGAAACCGTATTCCAAAATCGATTAGATTGGCAATGGATTTACGGAATCACACTGTAAGCTAAGCCCGCGCCTCAAAATCTTCGCTTGACGCCAAACTCAAGCCTCTCCCGTTCGGCGCTGGGCCACTCTCGGTGGCAGACCATCCGGGCACATCCACTGTCTAACCATTCGAAGGGTATCTTTGCTGAGTAGACCGGCTATGCTTGGCTTTCACCCTCACCGCTCCAAGTGCATCGCAGCATATGATTGGTGGGGGTGAGTCCGGCTCGGTGAAGATCACCGCTACGTTACCGAGCCGGACCCTCCAGGATCGAGGGCATCGCGGGACAAGCACATCCGCATCCATCCGAACGAAGAGGAGAGCGACATGAACCTGTTGGTCGAACGTGTCGAGGTGTGGGCCGCCAGTATCGAAGATAAACCGGGGAGTTTGGCGAATATCCTTTCCGCTTTGCGAGAGGCGGGCGCCGATCTCAACTTCATCCTCGCCCGCCGGTCGCCGGAAGCGCCCGGCCGGTCAGAGGTATTTGTCACCCCCTTGCGCGGCGACGCGGAACTCGAAGCCGCCGCCACCCTGGGCTTCAACCTGACCGGAAGCGTGCGCTCGATCCGCGTCGAAGGCGAGAACCGGCCGGGGATCGCCGCCGAACTGGCCTCGCTTCTGGCGGCGGCGGGCATCAACCTGCGCGGCTTCTCGGCGGCGGTGCTCGGAACCCGGTTTATCCTGTATATCGGTCTGGATTCCGCCGAAGACGCCGCGAAGGCCGCTATCGTCCTTCAACAGGTATAGGGGTGGCTGTTCCATGATTGCACCACGGCGACGGAAATGATCTAGCCGCCTGATGATGGTTCCATTTATGAAAAAATGGGGGGAACCGGTTCCCCCTAATCCCCCCAAAACCCCTTGAACCGGTCGGCCGACAGTTCGGTATACCGCACGGTGTGCTGGATGTTCTTGTGCCCCAGGTAATGCTGGATGGCGCGGGTGTCGTGGCCGTCGTTCGCGAGCTTGAAGCCGCAGCCGTGCCGGAGCATGTGGGGATGGACGGGAAAACCCACGGCGGACTCTTCCCCCGCCCGCGCCAAGAGCTTCCGAAACCCCGCCGCCGTCATGGGTCCCCCGCGCTCGCTCGCGAAGACATACGCGCCGCCGGTCGGCCCTTCCCGCTCCAATTTCCGCAAGGCCCGCAGTTCCGGTCCGCGCAAGGGATGCACGCTCGCCGTCCCCCGCTTGATCGCGGTTGACGTGCAGCGTCCCCTCTTTCAAGTCCACCTGATCCCACCGGAGCGCCACCAGTTCCGACACCCGGAGCCCGTGCCGGTACGCCAAGAGGATCAGGGTCGCGTCCCGGTGGCCGTACCGCCCCCGCGCCTTGGCCGCGCGCATCAACTCCTCCACCTCGCTCTCGGTGAGGTGCTCGCGGCTGCGGCGGTCGCGGTTCGGGACCCGTCGCGGCGGGACTGTCCCATTTAGGGTGGTTGGCGTCGTCATTGGGGGAGTCGGCGTCATGCGGGTTTCGGGAGGGTTTACGGGGGTCTACTGTCCCGTTAATGGGCATAAATGGGACAGTCAAATCAAAGAAAATTTCGACGTGTTGCCGGGGCGTCGGTAAATGCTGTATCAAATTCATGATAGCACGATTCGACGTATCGAGCGAATCGCGGAAGCGTGGGCAAGTTTGCTGGTCTGGCGGCGGCTTGTCTCAGCGTCGCCCGGATTTTTTGTGAACGACCGGCAGGGGGAAAAATTCCCAGTAGTGCCGGTCGTCGAACCAGATACGCGGGATTCCTGCGGCGCGGGCGGTGTTTATTGGATTGGATTGTTATAGGATCGGAAAATTGTGGGACTTTCCTTTGTGGGTGGTGATTAGGTGGTTTTTTATTCCTGAAATAAGGATAGTCCAACTCCTAAATTGTCAGGATAATCATAGACAATTCCTACACTGTATTTTGCTCTTGTTATCGCAACATAAAATTTTGATCGGCTTGTTTGTGGTAAATCAGTTTGATTATCTAGTAACCAATTAATGATATTTTTAGTCGGGTATATAAGAATCCTGTCAAATGAAAGTCCCTTTGATTCTCCGAAAGTCATAACTTTATAATTTTCATTTATCGCGACCCTTGAGTCGTTACGAAGCTTTGCATTGGGTTATAACGTTTTAAATAACGTTCAACATCTTTCTTTTTCACAAGATAAATACCATCATGTTCCGTTTTCTCAAAGTTGCCAGAGTTTGTTTCCTGAAAATCCGGAAACAATCTATTCGATAATTCGCATATTTCTTGAATACAACGGTAGTTTGTAGTTAAAGAATCCGTATCAATTTCAATTTTTATTGATAAGATCCAGAAAAAAGTCGGAAATTCCTGATTTTCTATACTTTTTATTCTTTAAAGAGCTATTTGTTGAATAAGTTCCTTGTCTGGGATCACCTACCAGAAGCGTGTTGGAGTCGGAGTTAAAAAGTAATTTTATTAATTCTAGATCATAACCGGCCAAATCTTGAATTTCATCGATAAATATATATGGGTATACTCTGGATAGTCTATCAATTAAAGCCCCATTTGTTTTTTCGTTACATCGAATAACAAATTTTGATAATTTATCAGAATATATTTTAATATCACGGGTAAAGTAATGTTGCTCGAACTCAGTTTTTTCATTGAAAAAAATCGGTGTAGAGGTGCCTTTATTTTTAGTATAATGCTTAACTCCAGAAGCGCTGTTTACTAAGATTAACCCATTGATACGTTTTTCAAACAAACAGCCTTGGTATGGTTTCACACCATGCTGCATTAAAAAAGAAAACCATGTTTGTACGGTAATGTTTCCAGGGATACATTTATTAGCTTGAATGATTTTACAACGGATTTCCGCCTCATTGGCTTGCGTATAAGTCGTTATGAGAACCTTGCCATCATTTTGCTCTAGTGCTTTCTCAATAAGGCAGGTTGTTTTTCCTGATCCAGCCGCCGCAACGATGAGCTTATTTTTGGACATAAGCTACTGTATAGCGTTAGTAATGTACTGAGGAAATTTAATGACTTCGGTTGTATCGAATAATTTTAGCGCACATTCAGTCTTATTTGATTTCATATACCTATGCAGATCATTAACATTGTCGTAAACAGTTTGGAAAATTCTATTGAATTGTTCCAAACCGTTTTCTTTTAAGAGTTTTGGTTCGAGAGTA
>JBAOII010000001.1:0-118504 GCA_037045685.1 Candidatus Competibacter sp. | reverse complement strand
TGAAATTACAGTATGAATTTGCGCGCATGGAACGCCTCGGCGAAGCCACTGGCCGCGCGACATTCCAGCCCACGCAAGCGCATCAAAGCATAGAAGTTATCCGCTAGAAACCAGTCTTTGCTCCGTTGCGAGGCGAAGTGGCGCTCGAGATGCATCACCTTGGATCGCGCCAGATGCTCGGAAACCGGCATATATGCGTTAGGCTGCGCAAGATCGCCTTCATACTTTGGTATCTCGTATTCGAGAATAAGATGGCTACGCCAAGTATTCCAGGTTAGTTCGGCTGCGAGTCGGTGATCCTGATGGCGGTCCTGAAGCCAGTGGGTCATGATAATGTCTGGCTCATCTCCCTGTTTCAACCCCTCGAAAAAAGCCTTAATTTCCCGGTATTGGGCCGGCATGAATCCATCGTCAAACTCCCCAAGTACGATGTGTGACCGTGTAGAGTGTTGCAGCAGTGCATCGGCACTGTTGCGTGCCTCTGTACCCCGTTCGGCGCGCGCGCTGAGAACAACCCAAGTGATTTCAACCGCCGGCATTGAAGTTAGCCACGTCAGGATGGTACCGCCGCACCCGATCTCCAGATCATCGCTGTGTGCCCCTATGCAGAGCAACCGAAACGGTTCTCCGGGACAGAGCTTGAAGCTGGAGTCTCATCATGACTTACTTTTGCCTACCAGAGCGCTTTCGCGTCACCGCGCAAGACCGATTCAAGAAAATTGCCGGAGCAAATTTTCAGCCTACATATCTATCGTTTCCACACCATCCACGGGCAATCGCCGCGCGCTTCCATGCGGTCGAGCATGATCTTGTCCTTGAAAGTATCCATGGCAGCCCAGAAGCCGGGATACTTGAGGGTAAAGAGCTGGCGCTGCGCGATGAGCCGACGGAAGGGTTCGAGTACTAGTTCCTCACCGTCGCGCATGTAATCAAAGATATCCTGGCGCAGGCAGAAAAAACCGGCATTGATCCAATAGTCGGATTTACTTACTTCTTCGAGGTCGGTTACGAATCCATCTTCGTCCGTGCGAACGGCATGGAAACTCTGTGAAGGGCGTACGGCAAGAAGGCTAGCGATCACATCGCGCGACTGAACTTGAGCAATATAATCATCGAGGGGAAGATCACTGAGACCGTCGGAGTAATTTGCAAGAAACATGCTCTCATTCTGCAGCAGGTGGCGCACTCGCATCAGCCGCTGGCCAAGATTCGAGTGCATGCCAGTCTCCACGAAGGTAATCCGCCAATCGTCCGTGCCTTGGTTGTCGAGCAGCTCGATCATTCGACCGCCGTCGGACATCACAAAATCGGTTGTCATCTCTTCTCGGAAGTTCAGGAAATATTCGCGAATAAAATCACCACGGTAGCCAAGACAAAGAATGAAGTCTTTGTGACCAAAATGCGCATAGTAGCGCATAAGGTGCCATAGAATCGGCCGGTAACCAACGTTGACTAGCGGCTTTGGAATTGTGTCCGAATGCTCGCGCAACCTAGTCCCGAGCCCACCGCAAAAAAGCACCACCTTCATGTTCAGCCTGCACGACGATTGTTATAGAAGCACATTAATAATATCATCGAAATAAATCTCATACTCCCCTCCAAAAAAGATCGTCATCGATCTGTCCGGTTCGTTGCAGGTATTTTAACTGCTTAAGCCGAGTGAACGAGCGAAACTCGTACTCTCTGCTCCCAAACTCGACGCGCTCGAAAATCCGACGCAACTCCTCGGCACCCATCTTCGCTGTTTGGCGACAAATAAAACCTGGTAATTTCTTACTGATCTTATCAAAAGACACCCGGTAACTGCGGTTATCCCCGCTCGGCGGGCCAGCCGAGACTTCACATCCTGGAAACACTTCAGCGACGATAGCAGCGATCTCACGTATTCGGTAGTTCTCACTGGTGGCGCCAACATTGAATATCTCGCCGTTAACGGTGTTGATGGGTGCTTCGAGCGCACACCGGAATGCCTCAATAATATCCTCGATATGTACGATTGGTCGCCACGGGCTTCCATCGCTCACCATGGCTATTCTTTTCGTCGTCCATGCTAGTGCACACAGGTCGTTTAACACAATGTCGAAGCGCATGCGCGGCGAAGGACCATAAGCAGTCGCATTACGTAAAAATGTGACGCAGAAGCTACCATCAGCTAGCTCTTTTACGTCTCGCTCCACGTTGACCTTACACTGCGCGTATGTAGTCTGTGGATTGATTGGCGATGTTTCATCGAGAAAATCATCACCAACACCCAACCCATAAACACTGCAAGACGAGGCATAAACGAAACGTTTTACACCCGCCTGCTTGGCGGCTTTAGCGATACGCAACGAACCTTCGTGATTTATTTTGAACGTAACCTCTGGTCGATTCTGGCCGAGCGGATCGTTCGACAGCTCGGCCAAATGCACGACCGCATCAAAACCCTCAAAGTCTTGTGGTGTTAGTGTGCGCAGGTCTTTGTAGATCGTTCGTGGCGCAGTTGACATATTAACAGGGTCAAGATACAAACAGCCGTCACGATAAAAACCGATATCGAGTCCAGCAATATCGTGGCCACCTGCAGCAAGGATAGGTGCCATGCGCGAACCAATATAACCTTCCGTACCAGTAATCAGAATTTTCATGGTTTGGTTTTATTCAAAAAATTGGTTCAAAAAGATTGGAAGCGATATATGCGTCTACGGTACTTAAAAAGTACCGGAGGCTATATAACCTTGACCTCAGGAATTGGTATCAAAAATTTACCACCCCACTCCCGAATACCTTTCATTTGCTCCATGATTTCATCCTTAAAATTCCAAGGCAGAATCAACACATAATCAGGCCTTGTCTCCATAATTTTTTGTGGGTCGTGGATGGGTATGTGGGTACCCGGCAGGAATTTGCCCTGCTTGTAGGGGTTGCGATCAACTGTATAGTCGATGAAATCGGTACGGATACCACAATAGTTCAACAGCGTATTGCCTTTCCCTGGCGCCCCATATCCCACAATTGACCTTCCCTTCCGTTTGGCTTTGATGAGAAACTCCAACAGTTTTCGCTTGGTTTCCTTGACTTGTTCGCCAAAATTAAAGTAATGATCGATCTGATAAAGGCCCGCGTTCTCTTCCCTGTTCCTCAATTCAGTTACCTGCTTGCTAACTGGCTTGGTCGCATCCTCAGTATGGCAGGCATAAACCCTGAGCGATCCACCATGGGTCGGCAGCTCCTCGACATCGAACAAGCGCAGATCATGTCTGGCGAATATTTTCTCTACCGCGACCAGCGAAAAGTACGAAAAGTGCTCGTGATAGATGGTGTCGAACTGATTCTGATTTATCAATTGCAACAAATGGGGAAATTCAAGGGTAATCACGCCTTCCAACTTGAGAGCGATTTTCATCCCCCCCACGAAATCATTCAGATCGGGCACTTGCGCCAGTACGTTGTTGCCAATGATGAGATCGGCCTTGCCGAACTCGGTGGCCAGTTCTCGCGCTGTCGATCTCCCGAAAAACTTGACAACGGTGGGTACCCCCTTCTGCTCCGCGACAACCGCCACGTTGGCGGCGGGTTCCACCCCTAACACCGGAATGCCTTTTTTGACGAAGTACTGAAGCAAATAACCATCGTTGCTGGCCAATTCCATAACCTTGCTTTGCTGATTGAGATTCAGCCGTGCCACGATCATATCCGTATAGTTTTTTGCATGTTCCAGCCAACTATCCGAATAGGAAGAGAAATAAGCATACTCGCTGAATATGTCCTCAACTTTTACATATTCCTCCAACTGCACGAGAAAACAGTTGTGACAGACATAAACGTGAAGAGGATAAAAGGGCTCCATCTGATTCAGCCCTTCGCGACTGACGTAGCTCTCGCAGAGCGGCGACATGCCAAGGTCTACGAAAGTATGCTCTAACTGCGTTCCGCAGGAACGACAAGACGCTTTGGTAAAACTCTTATCCTTTTGTTGCATTCACGAACCCCCTATATTCGAGAACATTTTAAAAGCGCCGGTCTATTGTGCGTTCAAATTTGAACTGCATTGACCATCTGAAATGGATATTTTCTCCAGCACTTCCCCAGCCGGTACGAACCTGAAATCCCCCAACAACCGACGTAGCCGCTCCTCGCACCGGCTCAAATTCGTATAGTGGCGAAATGTGGACAACCAGCTCGCACGAATGCGGGGTTGTTCCGGATCGATCTCCCACGGGATGCAGATAAAAGATGAACGGGCGTCCTTCCACTCGATTGATCCGGGACAGCGCGAAGCGGGTCAGTTGATACGGATAAATCCGGAAATAACCGCCACCCGCCACGGGCAAGCGGTGACCGCCGACCGCCAGGGTCGATGGGGGAAATTCGATGAGGGAACCACCGTCTGTATCAATCCGATAGGGCCAGCGGGGACTACCGGGAATGCCGTAGCGGTCGTGATGGACCGGAAAGATGCTCGAATCGTAGGCAAACCCCAGTTCAGCCAGGATGTCGAGCGCCCACAGCGAGCGCTTGGTGATGGAGTAACTGGCCGCCCGGTAGCCCAACACCGGACATTGCGCCTGATCCTCCAAACAAGCCTTGGCGCGAACCGTCTCCTCCCGGAAAACAGCGGGGGTCTGCCCGTAGATCAGTTGATGCGAGTAACCGTGACAGGCCACCTCATGCCCCTGTTCCGCAATCGCCCGCACCAGGTCGGGACAGCGCTCGGCCACCCAACCCAGCACGAAGAACGTCGCGCGAATGTCCTGTTCGGCGAACAAATCCAACAGCCGCCGCGTATTGCGTTCGACACGGAGCGGAAAGTTGTCCCAGGTCGCGGGATCAATCTGCCGGGCAAAGGCGGCAACGTGAAAATAATCCTCGACATCGACCGTCAGGGCGTTACGCATGGGACTTGGGGGTTCCGTGGATTAAACCTTCTAGCCGGGATCAAGGCACGCTACCGCCCTGCAAAACACTCTGATGTTCGCATCGTCTGTTACTTTCAATCCTCTCGCCAACCTTGAACAGGCAAAACAGATCTAGGGGCTCAATTGAAGTCGCAGAAATTCATATACCGTGCCAAGCGCATTTTTCGTGCCCGAGAGCCTTAACACCTATCAGTTCTGAGTTAGGCTATAAGGCGAGTTTACCGGAGATCGGAGAGGCGGATGGGAACGGTTCGGCGGATGGTGACTGAAATCGAACGAGGGTTGCGCGAAGCTCACCCGACGTTGCGCAAGACCGTGGTGACGAAGGTGGCCTTGGCGGTGGGGGCGATCCTCGAAGCGCGGACCCCGAACACCGTGGATCTGGCGAATCTGTTGCCGCTGGACACGGGACGGCAGGACATGCGCGAGCAGTGGCTGCGGCGGTTGCTCAAGAATCCGTTGCTGTCCGGCGCGGAATTGCTGGAACCCTGGGCGCGCCAAGCGCTGGCGGCGGCGGGCCAGCACGGGCAAACGGCGATTCTCAGTCTGGACCAAACCGATCTGGGGGACCGCTTTGCGATCTTGATGGTCGGTCTCGGGGTCGGAGATCGGGCCGTACCGCTGGCGTGGGCGGTGGAAGCCGGCCCGGCCAATCCGGGCTTCGACGCCCAGCAGCGCCTGCTGGAGCGGGTTCGGGACTGGCTCCCGGCTGGTGCCGAGGTCCTGTTGCTGGCGGATCGCTTCTATCCCTCGGTGGCTTTGTTCGAGTGGTTGCACGCGCAGCCGAACTGGCATTACCGGTTGCGGTTGAAAGGGAATCCGACCGTCGATCCGGGGTTTGGGGACATCGTGACCACCGGGGAACTCGCCGCCGGCGATACCGAGCGCTATCTGCCGAAGGTGCGGTTGTTCAACCGGAGCGTGCCGACGAACCTGGGGATTCTGCATGAGGCGGGACACCCGGAACCGTGGATCATCGCGATGAACGACCCGCCGAGTCGGGCGACCGTGCGGGATTACGCCAGTCGCTGGGGCATCGAACCGATGTTCTCCGACTTCAAGAGTCGCGGTTTTCAACTCGAAGACACGCGGCTCCGTGCCGCCGATCGGCTCGATCGCCTGCTGGTGATCATGGCCCTCGCCATGCACTGGTGCGTGCGCGTCGGGCAAGAGGAGGCCCGCGATCACCCGACGCCGTTGGAAAAAAAACTCAAGAGCAAACGGACCCCGACCATTGGACCTTTAAAAAACTGGCTCGGAGTGCCGTCTCCTGGTTCAAGCGCGGTCTGCGCGCGCTCCAGCGGCGGCTCCAAATGCAACAACCCTTACCGCCCTTCTATCGCATCTGCCCAGCAATGAGAAACTGATAGGTGGTGAGGCCCGAGAGCTTTAAATCGGGGAGATACAAACAACACTAAAGCCACAACTGACCTTGAGTGACACATTCGTTGAATCGATGGGCCAGAAAAGCAACTTGGGGCTGCTCATCTTGGTTCATTTTGAACTGCTCGACTGAGCTGGCTAGCCCACTCCCAGCTCGCTAAAGGGCAAGTACTCAACCACATCGCCCGGCGCAACACCCGCGCAGTGTTCCGGTAGCTCAACCAGTCCATCGGC
The DNA here is from genome assembly GCA_037045685.1 of Candidatus Competibacter sp. Taxonomy (GTDB): domain Bacteria; phylum Pseudomonadota; class Gammaproteobacteria; order Competibacterales; family Competibacteraceae; genus Competibacter_A. The sequence goes on along the minus strand of JBAOII010000001.1, from coordinate 111,989 downwards.
CCAAGACAGCGACGACAGCGCCCCGGAGCTGTGGGTATGGTAGATGCTAACAACCTGTTTACCATCTGGATTTCGATGAAGCCGCGCCCGCAGCCACTCGCGGCGGCCCGGCTTGCGCCGGAACTGAAAATCCGCCGTTGCCCGCATTCGCAGCGGTTCGGCGGACTCCGCGCCCATCAGTTTCAGCAGCAACGGCCGGGCGAGCATCAGGAACGCTACCGCCACCGACACAGGATTGCCGGGCAGGCCCAATACTATGCAATTACTCGATCCAGCCGAAAGGTTACCGGCTTGCCCGGTTTGACCGCGAGCCGCCAGAACTCGATGTTCCCCAGTTCCGCGATCACGTCCTTGACCAGATCCGCCGTGCCGACCGACACGCCGCCGGAGGTCAGCAACACATCGTGAGTCGTCGCGGCATCCCTCAGTGCCGGGAGTATCGCATCCCGCTCGTCGCGCAGTATGCCCAAATCGGTCACCACGCAGCCCAATCGCCGCAACAGGCCGATCAGAGTGTAGCGGTTCGATTCGTAAATAGCACCCGTTGGTAATTGCACTCCAGGTGCATATAGCTCATCGCCGGTCGAGGCCACCGCCACGCGCGGCCGGCGCACCACCTCCAGCGCGGCGATGCCCTGCCCCGCCGCCAGCGCCACATCCTGCGGGCGCAGCCGCAAGCCATGCGGCAGCAGCACCGTTCCCGGCGCGCACGTCCTCGCCGCGCCGTCGAATATTCTCGCCGAGCTTTGAGTCGCGCCGGCGACGTATCCGGCATCGATCTCGATCCAGCTTTCATCGGGGGCGATCCGACATTGCTCCTGCATCACCACCGCATCCGGTCCGTCTGGCAGCACAGCGCCCGTGGTGATTCGGATCGCCGCGCCGCGCGGGACCGGGTTCGGATACGGATGGCCGGCCAAGGACTGACCGACCACCGGCAAGCGGGTCGGCCGATCCGGCTTCAAATCGGCCCGATACAGCGCAAAACCGTCCATCGCGGAATTATCGTGGGGCGGCACGTCCAACCGCGCCATCAGGTCGGCGGCCAGCACCCGACCGTAGGCGTCCAGCAAGGGTACGGTCTCGGATTCCGCGAATCGGCTGGATGGAACGGAGGGCGGCATCGACGGCTTCGGATAGCGTCAGCAAACGATCGCTGCCGCCGCAACAGTCGGACATGGTAAACCTCGTGTCAAAGGACGGGTTCAGTATCGCGGATAAACCGGACGATGAATTCCACGATGCTGCTCGTATCCGCCAACGGCAGCACCGGCAAGCTGGGCCGGCCGTGCCGCGCGGGATCGAGCGGCGGATCGCTGGCGACAGCGATGATGGTGGGATCGACGGGGAAGCGCGGATGCTGGTCTCCGGCACCGGGTCGCCAAACCTCCAGCTTGGGATAAACGCCGGCTTTCCAGCCTTCGACCAGCACCAGATCGACCGGTTGCAGGCGAGCCAGCAATTCCGGCAGGGCGGGTTCCGGCTCGTCGCGCAGTTCGCGCAACAGCGCCCAGCGCCGACCGGTCGCCAGAATCACCTCGTGGGCACCGGCCTCGCGATGGCGGAAGGTGTCCTTGCCGGGCGTGTCCAAATCGACATCGTGATGAGCGTGCTTGAGGGTGGATACGGCCAGCCCCAGCGCCCGCAGGCGGGGAATGAGGGCGACGATGAGGGTGGTCTTACCGCAGCCGCTCCAGCCGGTGATACCGAGAACCTTCATCCCGCAGCTATCGCGCGAGCGGCGAATCGGCGCCCATGAGATCGATACCGCCGACGGTGGCGCGCGCCATCAGCTGCGATAGATATCGGCTGATGGCGCGGTGCCGGCTATTGTCGCTCGGATCGGTCGCGGCTTCGCGCTCGATCAGCGCCGCGATCCGCGCGTCCTCGTCAACATCGGCGATCTTCAGCCGGGCGGCTTCTTGCAACAGCAATTGCTTGGCGACCAGCGCCAGTTTCGCCGAATATTCGGCGATCTCTCGCGACGGTGCCGGGTGATGCTGCATCTCGGCGCGAATCGCGGCGTCGGTGATCTCGACGCCGTTGACGGTGATGGGCATGAACGCTCTCCGTGGTCAGGAGCAGCAAAGGTACAAGGTCGAAGGCGCAAGGTCAAAGAGGCAATCCGCTTGGCGCCTTGCACCTGCGCCATTCACCTCACCGCTGCCGCACCACCTGATACGGCCGGGCCGGATAAGTCACCGGCGCGCTCCAGATATGCACCAGCCGGCTGAACGGGAAGACCAGGAACACGGTCAGGCCAAGGAACAGGTGCAGCTTGAACAGCAAGCCGACATGCGAGACCGCCTCGACCGCTTCCACCGGGTCAAAGGTGACAATATTTCGCCCCCAGCCCATCAGGTTGAGCATGTTATGGCCGTCCAGGTGCGTCAGCGACACCGGGATGGTGATCAGACCGAGAATCAACTGGGCGTACAGCAGTAGCAAGATGAAGATATCCATCCGGGTGCTGTTGGCGCGTACCCGAGGATCGGTCAGCCGCCGCTGCACCAGCAGGGTCAGCCCGACGAAGCACATGATTCCGGCGATGCTGCCGGCCACGATGGCCAACACTCTGCTTGGCTCCAGCGGAAACGCCGAGAGCGTGGAAGATTTCCGGCGGGGTCAGCAGCCCGACGAAATGGCCGAGGAACAGCAGCAGGATGCCGACGTGAAACAGGTTGCTGGCCAGCCGCATGTTCTTGTTGTTGAGAATCTGGCTGGAATGCGCTTTCCAGGTGAACTGGTCGCGGTCGAATCGCGCCAGGCTGCCGAGCAGGAACACCGCGCCGGCCAGATAGGGATAGACGCCAAACAACAGGGTATCCAGATAATTCATGATCGTGACCTCAAATGCTGGAAAAGCGCCCTCACCCCCGACCCCTCTCTCCTGGATGGCGAGGGGAGAAATCGGCCCTCACCCCCAACCCCTCTCCCACAGGGCGAGGGGAGCTAAGGCGATCCGGGGGCCAGGGGAGTTTTTCATAGGGAGCGGGCGGGCTGTCGCGTCGAATTGGGCCGGGATGCCCACCGCACCGGTTGCACCTCGCGCGGACTTCCAAGGCTGGCGGAACAACCCTCCCGACTGGCCAGAAAAGTCACCGCCTCCTCTTCCCAAATCTTGTCCATGTTCACTATCGTCTCATCGGGTCCCTCGGCGGCGGCCTGGCGGCGGATGTCCGCGATGTCCGCCGGTTCGCCGACCACCGCGGCGAGGGCATCGAATATCGCGCGATAGTCGCTGCCGCGCTCGGCCAGTCGCGCGCCGAGCAGCGCCATGACGTGCATCGCGTCGGCCAGCATATCCAGCGCCTCGCCCATCGGTCGCTGCGCCAGATACTCCAGGAACAGCGGGATGTAGTCGGGCAACTCGTGGGCGTCGAGTTCGAAGCCGTGCCGGCGATACACCTCCAGCAGGTTGACCATCGCTTGACCGCGATCCCGCGATTGGCCGTGAACGTGCTCGAACAGATGCAGCGACAGGGCACGACCCCGATCAAAGGTCGCCACGTACCGCTCTTGCAGTTCCATGAGATCGGCCCGCTCCAACCGCTCCATGAACGCCCGCAGCGCCCGCCGCTCCCGTTCCGGCACCAGCTTTTCCCGGTCCAGCACGTCCGCCATTTCACCTAGCGCGGCCTGCATGTCCGCTTGCGGATAACACAGCAGAGCCGATAGGACTTTCAGGGTTTTCATCTTTTCACCTTGGTAAATGCGCCCTCACCCCTCTCCCGGAGGGAGAGGGGTGGATGTTCGCCTTCGGTTCAGGCTTTGCTCGGCGGTTCGACCTTGATCGGAATCGCCCGGCGGGCGGTCATTTTCTTGCCGCCGAACAGGTTGGTCTTGTCGGTGCCCGGCGAACAACCGTTGCCGAAGCTGAAACCGCAGCCGCCGCGCTCGCCGAAAGCGTCGTAGGTCGCGCTGGCGTATTCGCGGTGCGAGGTCGGGATGACGAAGCGGTCCTCGTAGTTGGCGATGGCGAGATAGCGGTACATCGACTCGACCTGATCGATGCGCAGGTTGACCGCTTTCAGCACGTCTTCCCGCACCTCGCCGTCCACCGTTTTCGCCCGCATGTAGGCGCGCATCGCCAGCATCCGCTCCAGCGCCAGCTTGACCGGCTTCTCGTCGCCGGCGGTCAGCAGGTTCGCCAGATATTTCAGCGGAATCCGCAGCGAGCCGACATCGGGGATGATGCCGTTCATGCCGATCTGGCCGGCCTCGGCGCGGGCCTGGATCGGCGACAGCGCCGGCACGTACCAGACCATCGGCAAGGTGCGGTACTCGGGATGCAGCGGGAAAGCGATCTTCCAGTCGATGGCCATCTTGTAGATCGGCGAGTCCTGGGCGGCCTCGCAACCAGGCATCGGGGATGCCGGCCTTGCGCGCCTCGGCCTGCACGACCGGGCTGAACGGATCGAGGAACATATCGAGTTGCGCCTGATACAGGCTCTGCTCGTCGGCGACGCTGGCGGCCTGCTCGATGCTGGTCGGCGTCGTAGAGCAGCACGCCGAGATAGCGGATGCGGCCCACGCAGGTTTCCGAGCAGACCGTCGGCTGGCCGGACTCGATGCGCGGATAGCAGAGGATGCACTTCTCGGACTTGCCGGTGTTCCAGTTGTAGTAAATCTTCTTGTACGGACAGCCCGAAACGCACATCCGCCAGCCCCGGCATTTGTCCTGATCGATCAGGACGATGCCGTCTTCCTCGCGCTTGTAGATCGCGCCGCTGGGGCAGGAGGCGACGCAGGCCGGGTTCAGGCAGTGCTCGCACAGGCGCGGCAGGTACATCATGAAGGTGTTTTCGAACTCGCCGTAAATGTCCTTCTGCACGCTCTCGAAGTTGCAGTCCTTCGAGCGCTTGGCGAACTCGGTGCCGAGAATTTCCTCCCAGTTCGGCCCCCAGTGGATTTTTTCCATCCGCTCCCCGCTGATGGCGGAACGCGGCCGGGCGGTGGGCATGGCTTTCGACTCCGGCGCGTTTTGCAGGTGCGCGTAGTCGTAGTCCCACGGCTCGTAGTAGTCGTCGATGGCCGGCAGGTCGGGGTTGGCGAAGATGTTAGCCAGAATCTTGAGCTTGCCGCCCTGCTTCGGCTCGATCTTGCCGTCCTTGCGCCGCTTCCAGCCGCCGTTCCATTGTTTCTGGTTCTCCCAATCCTTGGGGTAGCCGATACCGGGCTTGGTCTCGACGTTGTTGAACCAGGCGTATTCCATGCCGTCGCGGCTGGTCCAGACGTTCTTGCAGGTCACCGAACAGGTGTGGCAGCCGATGCACTTGTCCAGGTTCAGGACCATGGCGATTTGCGCGCGTACTTTCATGATCAATGCGCCTCTGCGGTGGTGGCTTCGGACGAAGTCTCGTCGTCCATCCAGTCGATCTTGGCCATCTTGCGGACGATGATGAACTCGTCGCGGTTGGCGCCGACGGTGCCGTAGTAGTTGAAGCCGTAGCTCTGCTGGGCGTAGCTGCCGATCATGTGCGTGGGCTTCAGCACGGTGCGGGTGACCGAGTTGTGGATGCCGCCCCGCGTGCCGGTGATCTCGGAACCGGGCGTGTTCACGATCTTCTCCTGGGCGTGATACATCATCGACATGCCTTCCGGCACCCGCTGGCTGACCACCGCCCGCGCCGCGATGGCGCCGTTGATGTTGTAGGCTTCGATCCAGTCGTTGTCCTCGATGCCCGCCTTCTTGGCGTCCGCCTCGGAAATCCAGATGATCGGGCCGCCGCGCGATAGGGTGAGCATCAGCAGGTTGTCGGTGTAGGTGCTGTGGATGCCCCACTTCTGGTGCGGGGTAATGAAGTTCAGCACGATCTCCTTGTTGCCGTTCGGTTTCTGGCCGATGATCGGCTCGACCGTCTTCATGTCCACCGGCGGCCGGTAGGCGCACATCGCCTCGCCGAAACCCAGCATCCAGGCATGATCCTGATAGAACTGCTGGCGACCGGTCACGGTGCGCCACGGAATCAGCTCGTGGACGTTGGTGTAGCCGGCGTTGTACGAAACCTTCTCGTCTTCCAGACCTGACCAGGTCGGAGACGAAATGATCTTGCGCGGCTGGGCGACGATGTCGCGGAAGCGGATCTTCTCGTGCTCCTTGGGAACGGCAAGATGGGTGTGGTCGCGGCCGGTGATCTTGCCCAAGGCCGCCCAGGCTTTCACCGCGACGTGGCCGTTGGTTTCCGGCGCCAGCATCATGATCATCTCGGCGGCGTCGATGTCGCTCTCGATCCGAGGCCGGCCCTTGGAAACACCCTCCTCCAGCACGGTGTAATTGAGCGTCGCCAGCGCCTCGACCTCGTGCTCGGTGTTCCAATTGATGCCCTTGCCGCCGTTGCCGAGCTTGTCCAGCAGTGGGCCGACCGAAGTGAACTTCTTGTAGGTGTTCGGATAGTCGCGCTCGACCACGATCAGGCTGGGCGCGGTCTTGCCGGGAATCAGATCGCACTCGCCCTTCTTCCAATCCTTCACGTCCGGCATCGCCAGTTCGGTCGGCGTGTCGTGCTGGGTCGGCAGGGCGACGAGGTCCTTCTCCACGCCGAGGTGGCCGACGCAGACTTCCGAGAAGGTCTTGGCGATGCCCTTGAAGATGTCCCAGTCGGTCCGCGATTCCCAAGCCGGGTCCACCGCCGCGCTCAGCGGATGGATGAAGGGGTGCATGTCGGAGGTGTTGAGGTCGTTTTTTTCGTACCAAGTCGCGGTCGGCAGCACGATGTCGGAATACAGGCAGGTGGTGGACATGCGGAAATCCAGCGTCACCAGCAGATCGAGCTTGCCCTGCGCGCCTTCGCGCCACTTCACCTCCAGCGGCTTCTCGCCGCCCTCCTCGCCCAGATCCTTGCCCATGACGCCGTGGGTCGTGCCCAGCAGGTACTTGAGGAAGTACTCGTGGCCCTTGCCGGAGGAGCCGAGCAGGTTGGAGCGCCACACGAACAGGTTGCGCGGGAAATTGGCGGGATTGTCCGGGTCTTCAAAGGCGAAATTGACCTTGCCTGCTTTCAGGTTCTCGGCCAGATACGCGGCGGGCGCTTGGCCAGCGGCCTCGGCGGCCTTGGCGACACCCAGCGGATTGACATTGAAGTGCGGCGCGGTCGGTAGCCAGCCCATGCGGGCGGAGCGCACGTTGTAGTCGATCTGCGTGCCCTGCCATTTTTGCGGATCGGCCAGCGGCGAGAGCACCTCGGTCATCGTCAGCTTCTCGTGTCGCCACTGGCTGCTGTGGATGTACCAGAACGAGGTCGAGTTCATGTGCCGGGGCGGGCGGTGCCAGTCCAGCGCGAAGGCCAGCGCGGTCCAGCCGGTCTGCGGGCGCAGCTTCTCCTGGCCGACGTAGTGCGACCAGCCGCCGCCGCTCTGGCCGACGCAGCCGCACATCATCAGCATGTTGATGACCCCCCGGTAATTCATGTCCATGTGATACCAGTGGTTCATCGCCGCGCCGATGATGATCATCGACTTGCCGTGGGTCTTGTCGGCGTTCTCGGCGAACTGGCGGGCGACCGCGACGATCTGGGCGCGCGGCACGCCGGTGATTTTCTCCTGCCAGGCCGGGGTATAGGGCACGTCGTCGTCGTAGGTCTTGGCGACGTTGCCGCCGCCCAAGACCCCGGTCGAGGCCGTACTGGGCCAGGGTCAGGTCGTACACCGTGGCGACTCGCGCCTCGGAGCCGTTCGCCAACTTGACCTTTTTCGCCGGCACGTTGCGCACCTGGATTTCGCTGTGACTGGTGCAGGCGAAGTGCGGGTGTTGGGTCGAACCGAAGTAGGGGAACGCGACCGGAACCACCTCGTCCTTGATGTCGTTCACCGACAGCCGCAACTGGGTTTCGGCGCCGGTCAAGCGATTCCTTCGGCTCCAGGTTCCACTTGCCGACCATGCCCTCCTTCTCGCCCCAGCGGAAACCGATGGAGCCGTTCGGCACGATCAAGTTGCCGCTGTTCTCGTCGAAGGCCAGCGTCTTCCACTCGGGATTGTTGGTCTGCTCGGCGTTGCCGGCCAGATCGGAGGCGCGCAGGAAGCGGCCGTTGACGTAGCTGCCATCCGCCCGCTGATCCAGCAGCACCAGGACGGGGAAATCGGTCTTGGTGCGGACGTAATCGGTGAAATAGTCCGACTTCCCGTCGAGATAGAACTCGCGCAGGATGACGTGGCCCATCGCCATCGCCACGGCGGCGTCGGTGCCCTGCTTCGGGTGCAGCCAGATGTCGGCGAATTTCGACGCTTCCGAATAGTCCGGGCAGACCACCACCGTCTTGGCGCCCTTGTAGCGCACTTCGGTCATGAAGTGAGCGTCGGGGGTGCGGGTCTGCGGCACGTTGGAACCCCACATCATTAAGAATGTGGAGTTGTACCAGTCGGCCGATTCCGGCACGTCGGTCTGCTCGCCCCAGATCATCGGGCTGAGCCGGCGGCAGGTCGCAGTACCAGTCGTAGAACGAACCGCAGGCGCCGCCGATCAGCGACAGATAGCGCGAGCCGGCGGCGTAGGACACCATCGACATCGCCGGAATCGGCGAGAAGCCGTAGATGCGATCCGGGCCGTACTGCTTGGCCGTGTAGACGTTGGCGGCGGCGATGATCGGGTTGACTTCCTCCCAACTCGACCGGACGAAGCCGCCCAGCCCGCGCATCGTCTTGTACTCGGCGGCCTTGGCCGGGTCTTCGACGATGGAGGCCCATGCGTCCACCGGGTCTTTCTTGGCGGCGAGCGCCTCGCGCCACAGCTTGAGCAGCCGTCCGCGTACCATCGGGTATTTCACCCGGTTGGCGCTGTACAGATACCAGCTATAGGACGCGCCGCGCTGGCAGCCGCGCGGCTCGTGGTTGGGCAGATCGTCGCGGGTGCGCGGATAGTCGGTCTGCTGGGTTTCCCACGTCACCAGCCCGTTCTTGACGTAGATCTTCCAGCTACAGGAGCCGGTGCAGTTGACGCCGTGGGTCGAGCGCACGATCTTGTCGTGCTGCCAGCGGGCGCGGTAGGCGTCTTCCCAGCCGCGGTCCTCGTTGGTGACGATGCCGTGATCGCCGGAGAAGGTGTCGGTGACTTTCTTGAAGAAATTCAGCCGGTCGAGAAAATGACTCATAGCAATTGACCTCGCTTCAAGGGTTCCCTCGCCCCCTTGGGGGAGAGGGTTAGGGTGAGGGGGTAACGGGCGCCCTCACCCCCGCCCCTCTCCCCATGGGAGAGGGGAGAAAGAATCAGCACGGTTTCTCCGCCCCGCTACGGGCGTAGAACCACCAGTTGATGGCGATGTTGAACAGATAGAACACCGCCGCGCCGTAGAAGAAAGCGTTGGGCGATCCGGTCGCGGCGAAGGACCAGCCGATCAGCATTCCGAAGATGAAGGGACCGAACGAGGCCATCGCCGCCGTCCAGCCGATGATGCCGCCGGCTTGGCGCGGCTCGAAGATCATCGGCATCTGCTTGAAGGTGCTGGCGTTGCCGACGCCGCTGAAGAAGAACACGCCCAGCATCATCCCGACGAATAGGGGGAACTGCTCCATCGAGGTCGGCTGGGTGTAGAAAGTCACACCGATGGCGCAAGCCAGCAGGCCGATGCCGGACCAGTGCGTGACGATGGCGCCGCCCAATTTGTCGGAGATCGGCCCGGCGATCACGCGAGCGGCGGCACCGACCAAAGGACCGAGAAAAGCCCAAGCCAACGGGATCCGGACCACCCTGCAACGGCGGTATAAATCTGCTTGATCATCAGCGGGAAGGTGGCGGCGAAGCCGGAGAACGAGCCGAAGGTCATCATGTAGAGCGAGGTCATCCAGAACCCGTGGATGTTGCTGGGATGAAAGATGTCGAGTTGCTCGCGAAAATTGGCCCGCACCGGCACCGACTTCAGCATCGCCCAGGCCGCGATGGCGAACACCACGATGAACGGCACGTAAATCAAGGCCGCGTTTTGCAGCCAGATCGGCTTGGTGGCCGCGCCCGGCGCGGTGGGCACGAAGGTCTGGGACGCGCCGGCCAGCGTGCCGAACAGGGCGAAACCGATGATCCACGGCGTCACGAACTGCACCACGCTGACCCCGAAATTGCCGATGCCGGCCTGAATCGCCAGCGCCGTGCCCTGGAGCCGTTTCGGGAAAAACAGGCTGGTCGAAGGCATGAACGACGAGAAATTACCGCCGCCCAGGCCGGCCAGGAACGACAGCAGCAGCAACACCCAGTAAGGGGTAGTCGGATCCTGGATCGCGTAGAACCAGCCCAGCGCCGGAACCAGCAGCGACAGGGTCGAAAAGGTCACGACATGGCGGGTGCCGTACAGCGGGACCAGGAAGGTGTGAATGGCGCGCAGGATGCCGGCGGCCAGTCCCGGCATGGCCGCGAGCCAGAACGTTTGGGTCGGCGTCAGCTTGAAACCGATGTTGGGCAGGCGCACCACCAGCGCGCTGACCACGAACCAGACGATGAAGGCCATCATCAGATTCAGGGTGGTGATGGTCAGCGTCTTCCAGGCCAGCGGCTTGCCGGTGGTTTCCCAGAACGCCGGATCTTCCGGGGTCCAGGCGCTCAACCAGGTACGAGGGTTGTGTTCGGTCATCGAGAGGTTGCTCCAGGTCGCGGAAAGGGAATTCAAGCCCCTCTCCCCTTGCGGGAGAAGGGTCGGGGGTAAGGGGTTATTTCATCAACACGGCGCTTCCACGTTCTTGCCGGCATACCAGCGCCAGGTGATGAACAGGCAACCGAGGTAGAACAGCGCGAACACGATCAATGCCGCCTGATAGCCGCCGGTCAGGTCGATAGACGCGCCGTAGGCGATGGGAATGAAGAAGCCGCCGAACGCGGCCACCGCCGAACTGAATCCCAGGGTGGCAGCGGCCTCGGTCGCGGCCAGGCGCGAAGCCTGCTCCAAGGCCGCATGGTCTTTACCGTGTACCTGGCGCTGGCGCAGGACGCGGAAAATGATCGGGATCATGCGGAAAGTGGAACCGTTGCCGATGCCCGCGCTGACGAACAGCACCAGATACATGATCACGAAGCCGATCACGTTGCCGCCGCCGTTTGTCCCTGGCAGAAACAGCAGCGCGCCCAGCGACGCCGCCGTCATCGCCGCGAACACCCCGCAGGTGATGGCCGCGCCGCCGATCCGATCCGACAGCCAGCCGCCCAGCGGTCGTGCCATGGCCGCCAGCAGCGGGCCGACGAAGGCGAATTTGAAAGCGTCCACCATCGGAAACTGGGTGTTGACCAGCATCGGGAACGTGACCGCCAGGCCGATAAACGAACCGAAGGTGCCGGTGTACAGCCAGCTCATCAGCCATTGATGTTTGTGGCGGAAGATCGCGACCTGCTCGGCGAAGCCGGCCTTGACCGTGGCGATGTTGTCCATGCCGAACCAGGCGGCGACCGACGCGGCAACGATGAACGGCACCCAGATGAAACCGGCGTTCTGCACCCAGATTTGGATCGTCACCCCGCCGTCGGTATGATTCTGGGCGCTGCCGCCCAAAATCCACAGCGCGCCGCCGTAGATGGTGATGGGCACGATCAACTGGGCCAGTCCGACGCCGAGGTTACCGATGCCGCCATTCAAGCCCAGCGCGGTGCCTTGCAGCCGCTGCGGATAGAAGAAGCTGATGTTGGCCATGCTGGAGGAAAAATTGCCGGCCCCCAGGCCGCACAGCAGGGCGATGGCCACGAACACCGCGTAATTGGTGTTGGGATCCTGCACCGCGACCCCGATCCACAGCGTCGGCAGCAACAGCAAAGCGGTGCTGAACACGGTCCAGTTGCGGCCGCCGAAGATCGGCACCACGAAGGAATACAACGCTCGGAAGAAGGGGCCGGACAAACCCGGCAGCGCCGCCAGCCAGAACAGTTGGTTTTGCGAAAACTGGAAGCCGACGTGCGGCAGCTCGACCACGATCACGCTCCACACCACCCAGACCGCGAAGGCCAGCAGCAGGGCCGGCATGGACAGCCACAGGTTGCGGTTGGCGATGCGCCGGCCGACCTGCGCCCAGAACGTCTCGTCGTCGGGCCGCCAATCGACCAGCAGATGCCGCCGACGGTAGACCCGATCGATCAGGTTCGCGCCCGCCAGCTCGGCCCGCACGTCGGCGTGCCGCTCCAGGATTTCCTCGCGCTCGTTCTTTTCGGCCACCCAGGTCCAGAGCATGGTGACCACCACCAGCGCGAACATCAGCATGAAACAACTGCTGCGGACGCCGACCGCATCGGCGGCGACGCCGAACATGATCGGCAGAACGAAGCCGCCCAGGCCGCCGATCAGACCGACGATGCCGCCCACCACGCCCATCTGGGCCGGAAAATGATCGGCCAAGCTGCGATAGACGCTGGCCTTGCCGAAACCCTGCGCCAAGCCGACCACGAACACCAGCACGGTGAACAGCGTGATGCCCACGGCCAGATTGACCGAGACTTCGCCCTTGATGCCATGAATCACCAGCGTGGTGGGCGGATAGCTGAGCAGGAACAGGCAAATCAGGCTGACCCACAGCACCCACCAAGTCACGGTGTTGCCGCCCCATTTGTCCGAGGCCCAGCCGCCCAGGGCGCGGATCGCGCCGGAAGGCAGATCGAAGAAGATGGTCAGGAACGCGGCGGTGGCCAGCGGCAGACCGTATTCGCCGACGTAGTACTTGGGCAGCCACAGCGCCATCGCCACGAACGCGCCGAACACGAAGGCGTAGGCCAAACCAAAGCGCCAGACCCGGGCATCGAGCAGGGGGGCGAGCTGCTGGCCCAGGGTCGGACGGGCGCGGTTCTGGTCGGCGCCCTTCTCGTGCAGCGGGTCGGTATAGGTGAAGAACCAGAACAGCACCGCCATCGTCACCATGGCGACGGCATAAATCCTGGGGACCATCTGCCAGGCGCCGAACGCCCCGATGATCATCGGAGCGATGAACTTGGTCAGCGACGAACCGGCGTTGCCGGCGCCGAAGATGCCCATCGCCGTGCCCTGCCGCTCTTTGCTGAACCAAGTCGAGGTGTAGGCGATGCCGACCGCGAAGGAGCCACCGGCCAGCCCGACGAACAGGCCGAGCACCAAATATTGCCAGTACTCGGTGGCGTAGGTGACCAACCAGGTCGGGATCGACACCAGGAGCATCTGAATGAAGAACACGATCCGCCCGCCGTAGCGGTCGGTCAGCAAACCCAGGGGTAGACGCACCAACGAACCGGTCAGAATCGGCGTCGCCACCAGCAGGCCAAATTCGGTTTCGTTGAGGTTAAGCTCGCTTTTGATCTTGATGCCGATGACCGAAAACATGACCCACACGGCGAAATTCACCGCGAAGGCCATGGTGTTCATGGCGAGAACGGAAACTTGTTTTTGTTTGAGCGTAGCCATTGCGGACCTCGCGAAAATGCTGCGGTCGCAATATTACTTGGGCTGGAGACAAATACCTTGACTACAATCAAGGTTAATCTTCGTTTTGACTTTCCAACTCGGTGGCGATACTTCTTTGGAGGTATCTGGCGTTAATTAAATAATGATTTGAAATATAAAATATTATTTAAAAAATGAACGCATGCGATCAACGCGGTTACCGAGCCGGAATGACCCGTTGAGGTATCCCGGAAAATCCATGCATACCTCTTCAACCCTTAATCAACACTTGATATGACTTAAATGATATATATGCTTTTTTCATGATATATTTGTTTGGTCAGACCGAACATATCACGGCGTTTGATGCCACCACTGGCTAGGCTGTATGCGATGATATCCACGATCTGTCTTGCCCGGCATAACCCACCCACCACACATGCCATCACACGAGGAAATTCCATGAAGCGTTCGTTTGCTGTCGCGGCCCTGTGCCTTGCCACCGGCCTGCTGGTATCGGGACCGGTCGCCGCCAAGAAAGCGCAAATGCAAAATATCGATTTCGGGTCGATCACCTGCGGCGCATTTTTGAAAGAGCTGTCCACCGGCACCGCCGATGACGCGGGCATAGTTTTGATGTGGATCGACGGCTATCTGAGCGGGGTTTCCGGGGATACCGAACTGGATTGGGGCAACCTCGAAAAATTCAGCAAAGACCTGGTCGATCACTGCGGCAAAAACGCCGATACCAAGGTCCTGGAAGCGGCCAAGAAGGTCGGCATCGAGTAGGCGGGCGGATGCGCCGCCGCCGGTTTCTCGGGTCGCTGGCCGCCGCCGTCGCGGTCAGCGGCGGCGGGTACGGCTGGCGGCGGCTGGGCGCTCGCGACGGCCCGCCGCTGCCTGAAGGCGAGATCGTGGGCGCGGCCGACGCTCTCGGCCACCGGCTGCGGACCGCCGATTTCCCGGAGCCGTCCGAGACGCTGAAAGCCCCGGTGGTCATCGTCGGCGGCGGCATCGCCGGATTGTCCGCCGGCTGGAAATTGCTCAAAAACGGCTTCACCGATTTCGTCGTTCTAGAACTGGAGCCGGATGTCGGCGGCAACGCCCGCAGCGGCGAAAACGCTATCACCGCCTATCCCTGGGGCGCGCATTACCTGCCCTTTCCCACCCGCGAATCCCGTTCCGTGCGCGAGCTGCTGGCCGATTTCGGCGTGCTGCTCGGCGATCCCGACGCGGTGGAACCCCGCTACGACGAACGTTACATCAACTTCGCCCCACAAGAGCGGCTGTACGCCCGAGGGGTCTGGCGCGAGGGCCTGTGGCCGCAGGTCGGCGTCCGGCAGCGGGATTTCGATCAGTACCGCCGCTTCGAGGACTTGATGCGAGATTTTCAAGGCCGGCGCGGCGCGGACGGCCGCAAGGCGTTCGCCATCCCGCTGGATTTCAGCGCCCGCGATCCCGAGCTGCTGGCGCTGGACCGGCTGTCCATGCGGGACTTTTTGCTGCAACAAGGACTGGATTCGGAACCGCTGCACTGGCACGTCAATTACGCCTGCCGCGACGATTACGGCTGCCGTCACGACCAGACCTCGGCCTGGATGGGGATTCACTACTTCGCCAGCCGCGACGCGCTGGCCCGCGACGCCGACGGTGACGACGTGCTGGCTTGGCCGGAGGGCAACGGCTGGCTGGTCGAGCGGCTGCGGGAACGATTGGAACCACACCTCGTCACCCGCGCCCTGGCTTGGCGGCTTTCGGAACTGGATCGGGCGGTATCGGTGGACGCTTGGCAGCCACGGGAAAACCGCTCGGTACGCCGCTTGGCTCAAGCGGTGATTTGGGCCGCGCCGGTTTTTCAGGCGCCCAAAGTGTTTCGGGAGCTATCGCCCGAGCTGGCGACGGCCATCGGCGAATTTCAGTACGCGCCCTGGCTGGTCGCCAACCTCAGCCTGCGCCGCTTTCCCGAGGAGCGTCGGGGCGCGCCCTTGTCCTGGGACAACGTGCTGTACGACAGCGACGCGCTGGGCTACGTGGTCGCCACCCACCAACATCGGACGGCGCATCAGGACCAAACCGTGTTCACCTGGTATCAGGCGCTCTGCGACGGCCCGCCGGACCGGGAACGGCAACGCTTGCTGGAAACGCCGTGGGCGACCTGGGCGGAGCGGATTCTGCGCGATCTGTCCAAACCGCACCCCGACATCCGCGAGATCGTCACCCGGCTCGATTTGATGCGCTGGGGTCACGCCATGGTCCGCCCATGGCCCGGCTTCGTCTGGGGCGCGGCCCGCCAACGGCTGGAACAGGCGCGGGATCGGGTGCTGTTCGCCCATTCCGACCTGAGCGGCTACTCGGTTTTCGAGGAAGCCCACTATCGCGGGGTGCTGGCGGCCGAGCGGGTGTTGGCGGACCTCGCGTGACCCGGCTCCTGCGCTGTCGGCGGTCGAGCCGGCGCTAATCCGCCGGGAGAACGGCTCGCGGACTCTCGGCCGACAGCGTGGCCCGATGGCCGGGCCGCCGATAGACCGTCCCGGTGAAGATCGCGAGCAGGTCCGCCCCGCTGCGCACCTCCACCCGATAGACCGCCGTGCCGCGCCCGAGGTGGACCTCCGTCGTCAACGCCTCCACCGCCGCGCCGGCTTGGCTGGGCCGCAGGTATTCGATGTGCGCGGCCAGCGCGACCGCCAGCGTCCCGTGCGAGTTGGAAGCCAGCGCGAAAGCCGCGTCGGCCACCGAATAGAGAAAGCCGCCGTGCGCCGAGCCCCAACTGTTGAGAAACTCGGGCCGGATGGTGCCCCACACCCGCGCTTGGCCGGGTGCGGGAACTTCGGCTTGCAGGCCGAGCGCGATCATGAAAGGGTCCAGCATGCGACGATTTCCGGGTGAAGGTTCAAGTCATCGCGCGGCGGTCACGGACACGCCACCGACACCGGGGCAATCGCGCCGCTTGGCCTGGCGGTGGACCCCCGCGCCACCAGTTCCCCGCGCAACACGATGCGGCGCACCGCTTGTTCCGGCTGGGCGATCCGTTGCAACAGCAGCTCGATGGCGGCGCGGCCGATGTCGTAGATCGGCTGGGCGATCACGGTGATGCCCGGCTCCACCAGCCGGGTCCAGGGCAGGTCGTCGAAACCGGCCAGCGCGACCGCATCCGGAAAGCGTAGCTGCGCTTCCCGCAACGCCTCGGTCAGCCCGAGCAGGATCAGGCCGCTGCTGGCCACCAGCGCATCGGGCAGCGGCCGGCGGCGCAGCCGTTCTCGCGCGGCGGTTCGGGCGCGATCCACGGTCGCCGGCAAGGCCTCGGCTTGCGCGTCCAAGCCGTGGGCGGCCATCGCCGCCGCGTAGCCTTCCCGCCGCTGGCGGCCGGTGGCGCTGGTGGTGCCGTAGAAGAAGACGTTGCGGCGATAGCCGCTGTCGATCAGGTGGGTCGGTCAGACGGTACGCCGCATCGACGTTGTCGAGCACCACCGCGTCGGCGGCGGTATCCCGGTCGCAGCGGTCGACCAGCACCACCGGAAACGGGTAATCGCTCGGGCGGAAGCCGGCCAGCGTCGCCAGCGTGGGCGACAGAATCACCCCGCGCACGTTCTCGTCGCGCATCAGGTCCAGATACAGCGCCTCTTTCTCCGGGTCTTCGTCGGCGTTGCACAGAATCACCCGCAAGCGGTGCTGGTACGCCACGTCCTCGACCGCCCGGCTCACTTCGGTGAAGAACGGGTTGCGGATGTCCGACACGATCAGGCCGATGGTGTCCGTCTGTCGCGACCGCAAGCGCCGCGCCGCCAGATCGGGCCGATAATCCAAGGCCTCGACCGCCGCCGTCACCCGCTGGCGAATCGACTCGCTCACCCCGGCATGGCCGGCCAACACGCGCGAAACCGACGCCACCGAAACGCCCGCCCGCTTTGCGACATCCTTGATTTGCGCCATCTGTACCCCTCCTTCAAGAGCAAGTAAACGATTACAACTATTTTCGCACATCAGCAAGCAATTTGTACATCAGTGTTTGTTTTAGATGAGTCCATCGGGACGCTAAAATTACTCTAGAAAATAAAATCCTTTAATATCAACAGACAAATAAAAACGTCTTCCCGACTTTGCCCGCTACAGCTTCCCGATAAAATTTTCACGGCCACCGCTTGACAAAATAATTGTAAACGATTACAAATATTGGCCAACAAACTGGTTTTATATAAGGATTTTTCTGGTGATAACGATTACCGAGAACCGCCGAACAAAACCGCGCCGGTCGCCAAGCCTTCGTTTGAAAAAGTTCGGCAACCCCTTTCGGCCCCAAAATTTATTGACTCATGAAAATAGTGCTCTTTAATGAAATATGTACCGCTGTTCATTTGGGTACTCACCCGCGAGGATTTTAAACCATGAAAAAAATTACTATTTCCCTAGCGGTTGCAGCCACTCTGGCCGCTCCGTTCGCCGTCCGAGCCGACACGATCCTCTACGGCGAGGCCAGGTTATCGGTCGATTACATCGACAACCATATCCAAGACACCGATCCTTACTGGGACGTGCTCGATGACGGCTCCAAGCTGGGGATCAAGGGCACCGAGGATTTGGGGGGTGGCCTGAGCGCCCTCTACATGTGGGAATTCAGCGTGGACATGACCGAGGGCGGAAATTTCAGTGGCCTCAACCAGAAATTCGCCGGCCTGACGGGCGGCTTCGGCACCCTGACCCTGGGCACCCAAGACACGCCGTACTGGAAAGTGCTCAACGTGATCGACATTTGGAACAGCTCCAAGGTGCTGAACGGCTCGGCCTACCTGGGCGGGACGGTCACCAAGGAAACCAACGTGAACGGCGCCCTGTCCACCCAGCCCAACAACATCGATTATCAGACGCCGATCTTCAACGGCTTCAGCGCCGAGGCGATGCTGGTCATGGACGGCGCGGCGAGCACGGCGCTGGGAATCCCGAACACCTCGGACAACATCGACATCTGGAGCGTCAACGTCAAGTACAGCCAGGGTCCGTACTTCGCCGGGCTGACCTACATCCAGCTCGACGGCGACCAGGACGTGAACCTCGGTCAAGGCCGGACCGCCGATCTCGATCTGGCAAACTGGGGCCTCGGCCTGGGCTACAAGACCAACCAATGGCTGGTGGGCTTGATTTACGAGCAGGGCGACTTCAACGACGTGAACTTCGACCGCAAGGTCCGCGTCAACGGCGTGCCGCTCGCCACCGGTTCCGACGCCCAGAGCTGGTATCTCACCGGCCAGTACGCCTTCGGCAACAACATCCTCCGGGCCGCCTACGGCCAGACCGACACCGGCATCGACAGCGAGGACACCATCGACAACTGGCGGCTCGGCTACCAGTACAACTTCAGCAAACGGACCCTGATTTGGGCCGAGTACAGCGGTCGAGACGCCGACACGCCCCTCTACGGCGACCAGGACGTGGTATCCATCGGCACCCGGGTCTTCTTCTAGCCCGGCTCGTTCGGGCGCGATGGCAACGGGCGCCGCGCGGCGCCCGTTCTCCGAAAGTTCCGCAAAGCCAGCGATCCTGGTTATCACTGCGCGGAACACGGCGACAGGTTCCCCCGCGCGATGTCGGAACGCGCGGCGACTCTCCCCCGCTTCATTCCTAAAACCATACCCCGTCGAGGTGCGATCTCTATTATGAAAACAGCATCCTCAACCATCATGCGGGCCGGTTTGCTGGGTCTGGTCTTCGCCGCGACGGCGGCGGCGGCCGAATGCGATCCGGACTACAGCGGCGTCACCCTGGATGTCGGCACCCGCACCCGGCCGTTTATCGCCAGCGCCATCGAGATGGCGGCCAAAGGCTGGGAAAAGCAAACCTGCGCCAAAATCAACATCATCGAGTTTCCGGTCGACCAGCTTTACCAGACCTATCTCGGCGCCCTGGTCGCGGGCGAAGGCAAATTCGACGTCATCACTTACGGGCCGTTCTGGACCCCGGACTTCGCGCCCTATCTGGCGGACATGCCGGCGGCGCTGCGCGAAACCCCCGCCTGGAACGACATCCTGCCGGTCTACCGCGATCGCCTGATGGTTTGGGGCGGCCGCTACCTGTCGCAAACCATCGACGGCGACCAGCACATCCTGTACTACCGGCTGGACCTGTTCGCCAGCCCGCAAGAGCAACAGCGTTTCAAGGAAAAGTACGGCTACCCGTTGGCGCCGCCAGCGACCTGGGAGCAGTACTATCAGATCGCCGAATATTTCAACCGGCCCACGGCCAACTTGTGGGGCACCGCCGAAGCCTACCGGCGCGGCGGCGAGCAGTTCTGGTATTTCTTCACCCACGCCGCCGCTTACACCCACCATCCGAATCTACCGGGCTCCATGTTTTTCGACCCGGACAGCATGGATGCCCAGATCAACAACCCCGGTTGGGTCAAGGCGCTGGAGGACTACATCAACGGCCTCAACGTCGCGCCGCCGGGGGCGCTGGGCTTCAGCTCGGCGGACATCCACAACATCTTCGCCGGCGGTTCGGTGGCGATGAACTTCGACTGGGGCGATACCGGCGTCAACGCCGCCGACGCCAAGGCCAGCCTGATCCCCGGCAAGGTCGGCACGGCCCTGCTGCCGGGCTCGAAGCGGGTCTGGAACTACAAGACCAAACAGTGGGACACCTTCCCGAACGTCAGCCGCGCGCCATTTTTGGCTTTTGGCGGCTGGCAGGCGGCGGTGCCCGCCAACGCCAAGCACATCGAAGCGGCCTGGAATTTCATCGAATGGCTATCCAGCCCGGACGTCAGCGGCGAAGCCGTGGTGACGCCGCAAGCGGGCATCAATCCCTATCGCCACAGCCATTTCAAGAATCGAGAGCGCTGGCTCAAGCTGTTTAGCCCCGAAGAAGCCAAGCTGTATCTGGACGCGCAACTGGAGAGCCTGAATTCACCGAACGTCGCCCTGGATTTGCGCATCCCCGGCCATTTCGCCTACACCCAGGCGCTGGAAGTGCAGTTGACGCGGGCGCTGAACTTCGAAATCCCGCCCCAGGAAGCCCTGAACAACGTGGCCAAAGCCTGGAACGCCCTGACCGACCGCTTCGGGCGCGATAAGCAGCGCGCCGCTTATCGGGCGTCCATGGGTCTGACCGACGAGGTGAAATGATATGGCGACCACCCCCATCTCCACTTCTCCAACGTCCGTCGCAACCCGAACCCCCGCGCTGGACATGCGCGGCATCAGCAAGACCTTTCCCGGCGTCAAGGCGCTCGACAACGTGCAACTGCAAGCCTGGACCGGCGAGATTCATTCGCTGATGGGCGAAAACGGCGCCGGCAAAAGCACCCTGATGAAAATTCTGTCGGGCGCTTACACCGCCGATCCCGGCGGCGAAATCCGCATCGACGGCCAGCCCACGCCCATCGCCGGCCCGAAAGCGGCCCGCGCGGCGGGCATCGCCATCATCTATCAGGAGCTCAGTCTCGCCCCCAACCTGACCGTGGCCGAGAACATTTACCTCGGCAACGAACCCAAGCGGTTCGGCGTGCTGGCGGACCGGGCGGCCATGCGCCGGGAAACCGCCAAAGTCCTGGAACGACTCGGCGCGGAATTCGGCCCCGACACCGCCGTCAACACCTTGTCCATCGCCGAACAGCAACAGGTGGAAATCGCTCGGGCGCTGCACCAGCGCAGCCATATCCTGATCATGGACGAGCCGACCACCGCCCTCTCCACCCGCGAAACCGACCGCCTGTTCGAGCTGATCAAGCGGCTGCGGGACGAAGGCATCGCCATCATCTACATCAGCCACCGGATGGCGGAGATCTACGAGCTGTCCGACCGGGTGAGCGTGCTGCGGGACGGCGCCTATGTCGGCACCCTGGATCGCGCCGAACTGTCGGCCGAGCGGCTGGTGCAAATGATGGTCGGGCGCCCGCTCTCCAACCTGTTTGACAAGCAAAGCCACGCCACCGACCGGGTGGTGCTGGAGGTCAAGGAACTCACCGACGGTGGCCGGCGGGTGAAACCGTCCAGCCTGACGCTACATGCCGGCGAGGTGCTGGGTCTGGCGGGTCTGGTCGGCGCGGGCCGCAGCGAACTGGCCCGGCTGATTTTCGGCGCCGACCGCAGCGCCGGCGGCGAGGTCTGGCTGGAAGGAAAGCGGTTGACGCTCCGCAGTCCGCTGGATGCGATCAACACCGGCATCGCCTACTTGACCGAGGACCGCAAGGCGCAGGGCCTGTTTCTCGACATGAGCGTGCGCGAGAACATCACCATCAGCGTGCTGGGCCGCGACGCGCTGGCCGGCGGACTGCTCAACCGGGCCGCCATGGCGCGGCTCACCGCCGGTTCGATCCAGGATTTGCGGGTCCGGGTGGCCGGACCCTTCGTCACGGCGGGCGCGCTGTCCGGCGGCAACCAGCAAAAGCTGCTCATCGCCCGCTGGATCGCGATCAATCCGAAGGTGCTGATCCTCGACGAGCCGACCAAGGGCGTCGATATCGGCGCCAAGGCCGAAATTTACCGAATCATCAGCGAGCTGGCCGCCAAGGGCGTCGCGGTGCTGGTCATCTCCAGCGAACTGCCGGAAGTCATCGGCATCAGCGACCGCATCCTGGTCATGCGCGAGGGCCGGATCGTCGGCGAACTCGGCGGTCCGGGCGGCCCGGCGGCGACTCAGGAAACCATCATGGCCCTGGCGACGGGCACGACCGAAATGGTGCAATCATGACCGAACAAGCCATCGCTCCCGCGAAAACCCCCGACCCGAAATTCTGGGCGAATCTGATTCAGACGGCGGGCATCCTGCCGGTGTTGATCGCGATCGTCATCGCGTTCGCGTTCATCGCCCCCAACTTCCTGACCGAAAATAATCTGCTGAACATCGTCCGGCAGGCGTCCATCAACATCGTGCTGGCGACCGGCATGACCGTGGTCATTCTCACCGGCGGCATCGACCTGTCGGTCGGCTCGGTGCTAGCGGTGTCGGCGGTCACCGCGATGGCGGTGTCGCTCATGCCCGAACTGGGTTGGGCGGCGGTGCCGATCGCGCTGCTGATCGGCCTGGTGCTGGGCGCGCTCAACGGCCTGTTGGTCGCCTACGCGGGACTGCCGCCCTTTATTGTCACCCTGGGTTCGATGACCACCCTGCGCGGTCTCGCCTACCTGCTGGCCGGCGGCACCACCATCATCAACAGCAAGATCGACTTCGCCTGGATCGGCAACGCCTACCTGGGACCGCTGCCCTGGATCGTGGTGATCGCCTTTCTGGTCCTGCTGGCGACCTGGTTCCTGCTCCGGCACACGGTGCTCGGCATCTACATCTACGGCGTCGGCGGCAATCCCCAGGCGGCGCGCCTGACCGGCATCAAGGTCGGACAGGTGATGCTGTTCGTCTACGCCTTCAGCGGGCTGCTGGCCGGCCTTGGCGGAGTGATGACCACCAGCCGGCTGTACAGCGCCAACGGCGTGCTCGGCACCGGCTACGAGCTGGACGCCATCGCCGCCGTGATCCTGGGCGGCACCAGCTTCGTCGGCGGCATCGGCACCGTGATCGGCACCCTGTTCGGCGCGCTGATCATTTCCACCCTCAACAACGGCCTGACTTTGATGAACGTGTCGTTCTTTTGGCAGTTGGTCGTCAAGGGACTGGTCATCATCATCGCGGTCGCGCTCGACAAGTACCGGCACAAGGGCGCCGGCGCCCGCACCTGACCCCATCACTCCTCTCGCCCGTCCGCGGACGAGGAGCGGTAACTAAACCCGTCAAACCCCGTAGAGAGCGCATCATGAAAAAGACCCTGATTTCCTCAGCCGTGTTGGCCCTGACCTGCTCCGCCGCAGCCCTCGCCGCCGATCAGCCCCTGAAAGCCGTCGGCGTGTCCATGGGCAACATGGGCAACCCGTTTTTCGTGACCTTGGCCAAGGGGGCCGAGGAAAAAGCGAAAGAACTCGGCGGTGACAAGGTCAGGGTCACCGTCGATTCCGCCGATGACGATCTGGGCAAGCAGACCAACCAGATCGACAACTTCATCGCGGCCAAGGTCGACGTGATCCTGCTCAACCCCGTCCACCCCGAGGGCATCATGCCCGCCGTCATGCGCGCCAAGGAAGCGGGCATTCCGGTGATCGCCGTGGACGCGGCGGCCGAGGGCGTCAACGCGATGATCACCAGCAACAACATCCAGGCCGGCGAAAAAGCCTGTCAGTTCATCGTCGACCGGCTGAAGGGCAAGGGCGATGTGGTCATCATCGACGGTCCGCCGGTCACCGCCGTGACCGACCGGATCAAGGGTTGCAAGGCGGTGTTCGCGAAAAATCCCGGCATCAAGATCCTCTCCGACAACCAGAACGGCCGGGGCAGCCGCGAAGGTGGCTTGGAGACGATGAGCAACCTGCTCACCGCCTTCCCCAAGATCGACGCGGTGTTCGCGATCAACGATCCCACCGGCACCGGCGCCGACCTGGCGGCGCGGCAGGCCAAGCGCACCGAATTTTTCATCACCGGCGTCGACGGTGCGCCGGTGGCGGTGGAGGCTCTGAAAGACAAGGACAGCCTGTTCCTCGCCACCGCCGCGCAGAACCCGCTGCGGATGGCGAAGGAAGGTGTCGAGATCGGCTACCAGATCAAGCAGGGCAAAGCGCCGAAGGAAGCGGCTCATTCTGATCCCGGTCGATCTGATCACCCGCGACAACGTCAAGGACTACAAGGGCTGGGTCACCAAGTGAGCCAACGCGGAGACCGGAGCCCGGAACCTGGCTTCGGTCTCCGGCCTTCACCGCTTTTCCGAGGAACCCCGACATGGCCGCCGCGATCTGTCTTGGCGAACTGTTGATCGACTTTGTCCCGACCGTCACCGGCACCGGCCTGATCGACGCGCCGGCGTTCATCAAGGCGCCGGGCGGCGCGCCCGGCAACGTTGCCGTCGGGCTCGCGCGGCTTGGCGTCCAGAGCGCGTTCATGGGCAAAGTGGGCGACGACGCCTTCGGCCATTTTCTGGCCGACACGCTGGCCGAGGCCGGAGTCGATGTCGGTCCGCTGTGTTTTTCCACGGAAGCGCGCACCGCGCTGGCGTTCGTCTCGCTGCGGGCGGACGGCGAACGGGAGTTCATGTTCTACCGCCACCCCAGCGCCGACATGCTGTTCAACCCCAGAGAGGTGGACATCGATGCGCTCAAGCGCGCCAAGCTATTGCATTTCGGTTCGATCAGCCTGATCGGCGAACCGTCTCGCAGCGCCACCTTGTACGCCGTCGACACCGCCCGCGCCGCCGGTTGCCTGATTTCCTACGATCCCAACTTGCGGCTGCCGCTGTGGCCGGACCCGAGCGCCGCGCGGGAAGGCATGTTGCTGGGCCTGAAGAAAGCGCATGTCGTCAAGCTCAGCGACGACGAAAGCGAGTTTCTGACAGGAATCGGCGACCTGACCGCCGCCTGCAAGGCGCTCTGGCACGACGAACTGAAACTGATGGTGATCACGCGGGGCCGCGTCGGCTGCGTCTACTTCACCCCGGCGTTCTCCGGCGAGGTGGCAAGCTTCAAGGTCGAGGCGGTCGATGCGACCGGCGCCGGCGACGGCTTCGTGGCCGGCTTGCTGCAAGGTTTGCTCGCCGAGCCGACGACGTTCGAGGACGAAGCTCGGCTGCGCGAACTGTGCCGCTTCGCCAACGCGGTCGGGGCGCTCGCGACCCTGGAACGGGGCGCGATTCCGGCGTTGCCCGACCGCGAGCGGGTGCGAGATTTCCTGTGTCGCCAGTGACCGTTCCCGCAACGCGATCACTCTTCTTCATCCGGGCAAACCATAAAGGAGAGCCTATAATCAAAATACCCGAACCCCGATGATCCGTCCCAGCCAGACCGAAACAGACACCGGCCGACCGTCTTCCGGTCACCGGACAATCAGCGTCAAAAAACGCGATCTCATAACTATTCTGTAGGAGGATCACATGACTCAAAAAACCTTTAAGATCGTATTCGCCGCCTCTGCCATGGTTACGCTGGCCTTGGGTAACAATGCGTTCGGCGCGGACAAAGTCAAAGTCTGCTTTTTGCTGAAAACCATGCAGGAAGAGCGCTATCAGCACGATAAAGCCGATTTCACCGCGAAAGCCGAATCCCTGGGCGCCGAAGTCGTGTTCGATTCGGCCAACAACGACGAGCAAGCGCAGCTATCGAAGTTTGAAAACATGCTGGCCAAAGGCTGCAAGGTCATCGTCATGCAGCCGGTGAACACCGGAACCGCCGGCAAAATGGTCAAGACGGCGAACGAAGAGAAAGTGAGAGTCGTCGGCTACGATTCGATGCTGGTCAACGGGCCGCTCGACATGATGGTCATGCAGGATAGCTGGGCGGTGGGGAAGCTCCAAGGCGAAGCGATGTTGGAGTGGTTCAAGAAACATAAGGGGAAAGTCGAAGGCAACGTGGCGCTGATCATGGGGCAGCCGGGCGACTCCAACGCGGTGGCCATGAGCAGCGGCGCGGTGGAGCTCATCAAGAAAAATCCCGGCCTGAAGCTGGTGGTGGAACAATCCCACGAAGGCTGGTCCACCGACAAGGCGATGGCGACCACGGAAAACGCCTTGACCAAATACAAAAACCAGGTCGATGCGTTCATTTGCAACAACAGCGGCATGGCGCGGGGCGTGGTCGCCGCTCTCGACGCCCAAGGACTCGCCAGCACCGACAAGGTGTTCGTCGCCGGCTCCGACGCCGATCTGGCCAACATCCAATACGTGGCGCAGGGCAAGCAAACCGTCGAAATCTGGAAGAAGGTCAAACCGCTGGCGGAAACGGCCGCCGAAATCGCCGTCAAGCTGGCCCAGAATCCCGACAAGAAACCCGCCGACCTGGTCAAGATCGACAAGACGATCAACAACGGCGCCGTCGAGGTGCCCACCGTCGTCACCGAGATCGTGCCGATCACCAAGGACAACCTGGATTCCACCATCATCAAGGAAGGGCTCTACACCAAGGAACAGGTCTACGGCAAAAAATAATGCCTGACCGCCTCTGATCCGCCGTTTGGCGCGACCGAGGACAAGCTGCCGAAGCCCACTTTCCGGCACGCCTGAAAGTGGGCTTTTTTGTCGAAAATTTCCGGAACGAAAAAGGACGGTGAATCGAATGGGCGAAATCGTCTTGGAAATGAAAAATATCGTCAAGGACTTCCCCGGAGTACGCGCCTTGGATCAGGTCAATTTCGAGGCGCGGTCGGGAGAAGTGCTGGCGTTGATGGGCGAGAACGGCGCGGGCAAATCAACGCTGATGAAAGTCCTGAGCGGAGTCTGGCCCTATCCCAGCTATCAGGGGGACATTTATCTGCGAGGGGAGCTAAAGCGGTTTTACAGCACCAAAGACGCGGAGGCGTCGGGCGTGGCGATCATCTACCAGGAATTGAACCTGATCCCCGAGTTGACCGTCGCCGAAAACATTTATCTGGATCGACAAATTACCAATGCGTTTGGAGTGATCAATTGGAGCAAGCTGTTTGCGGAGACCCAACGATTGTTGGACGAACTGCATATCCAGGACTTCAAACCGACGGATAAGGTCAAGGATCTGACGGTCGGGAAGCAACAGATGGTGGAAATTGCCAAGGCATTGTCCAAGAAAGCCGATGTCTTGGTCTTCGATGAACCCACCTCCGCCTTGACCGATAAGGAAGTTGACGCACTGTTCGAAATTATCCGAAAGCTAAAGCGCCAAGGCGTGTGCATGTCGTACATTTCGCACAAGATGGAAGAACTCCAGCAAATCGCGGATCGCGTGGTCGTGCTGCGGGACGGCAAAACCATCGGCGACGTGACCCCGATACCCGAGATCACGCTGGATCAACTGATCAGCCGCATGGTCGGGCGGGATGTCAAGGACATGTTCCCCAAGGGAAAATGTCAACGCGGTGAAAAAATTCTGGAAGTCAAGAACTTCGAAATCGACAATCCCGATCTTCCCGGTCAGAAGAAAGTCAAAAATGCGTCGTTCAGCGCCTATAAGGGCGAAATTCTCGGTTTTTCCGGCTTGATGGGATCGGGACGGACCGAGTTGGTCTCGGGTATTTTTGGAGCGCCGCCCGGGCCGGCTCGGGGCGAAGTTTTCCTGAACAACCAACTCATGCATTTCCGCTCCCCGCACGATGCCATCGAAAAGGGGATCGGTCTGGTCACCGAGGACCGCAAGCGCATCGGACTGATTCTGGGGCAAAGCATCATCCAGAACATGATGATCAGCTCGCTGGAAACCGTCGCCAATCTGTTGGGCGTGATCAACGAGGCCAAGGAACGGAATCTGGCGCAGGATTACGTGAAACGGCTGGCGATCAAAACGCCGGGACTCGATGTGAAAATCGACACGCTCAGCGGCGGCAACCAGCAAAAAGTCATCTTGGCCAAATGGCTCAACACCAAACCGAAAGTCCTCATTCTGGACGAGCCGACCCGCGGCATCGACGTGGGCGCGAAAGTCGAGATTTACAATTTATTGAATAAACTGGTTGAAGATGGGGTTACCGTGATCGTGATTTCTTCCGAGCTTCCGGAAGTCATGGGGATCAGCGACCGCATCCTGGTGATGTGCGAGGGAGAAATCGTCGCCGAATTGGCGCGCGATCAAGCCACCAAAGAACTCATCATGGCCTATGCCACCGGCAGTCGGAAAAAAGAAGGATAACCACCATGGCAAATACTACCACGCCCAGCAACGAAAATGCACCAAGTGTCATGCAAGGTGAGGCCGTGCAAACCTTTTTGAAATTTTTGAAGGACAATGGAACCTTGGTCGCTTTGGTCGTCTTGGTGATCATTTTCAGCTTTTGGGACGAGTCGTTCTTCACGCCGAGAAATTTAACCAACTTGGCCCGCCAAACGACCATCGTCGGCATTATCGCGGTCGGGATGACGCTGGTCATCATCATCAATGGCATCGACCTGTCGGTGGGTTCGATCGTCGGATTGGCCGCGATTGTCGTGACCCTGCTCATGCAATCCGGCGTCAACATCTGGGCGGCGATCCTGATCACCTTGTTTCTCACCGGATTTCTGGTCGGCATTTGGAATGGTTTTTGGATCGCGCATTACAATATTCCGCCCTTCATCATTACCCTGGGCATGATGACGATTGCCCGGGGCGTGGCGCTCACGCTCTCCGGCGGCGGCTCGGTGCCCGTCACCGATGCCACCTTCGCGGAAATCGGCGGCGGGTTCTTCTCCGTCACCGTCTCCACGGTTGTGGTATTGGTGATTCTGGGATTTCTGTTCTTTTCGCAATATCGCGATTTGAAACAGAAACAGCAATACGGCGTCGAGGTCAAGCGGCAAGAGCTGATTACCGCGACGGCCGTTACCCTGCTTGCCGGCGGTATCACCTTGTATGCCTTCACTTATCGGGGATTACCTTATCCGGTCGCGATTTTTGCGGTGATCGTGTTTTTTGGAACCTTCATGCTCCAAAATACCAAATTCGGGCGCAGGGTCTACGCGATGGGCGGCAACGAAGAGGCGGCGCGACTGTCCGGGATTAGCATCTACCGCATGAAGCTCGGGATTTACTGCATTATTACCACCTTATCGGCCTTGGCCGGTATCCTGTTGGCATCGCGGCTGAATGGCGCATCTCCGAATTTGGGCAACATGTTCGAGCTCGATGCGATTTCGGCGGTCATCATCGGTGGAACCAGCTTTTCGGGTGGAGTCGGCACCATCGTCGGCACCGTCATCGGCGCATTTATCATCAGCGTGCTGAACAACGGGATGAGCTTGCTGGAAGTGCCGACCTTCTACCAGCTCATCATCAAAGGCCTCATCATCATTCTGGCGGTATGGTTCGACGTGTTGAGCAAGAAGAAGCGCGGGTAATGGTCAATTGAATGAGCGGAGTCAATATCTGCTTCTTTGGCTGGTTCGTTCGTCAACTTTACCCAGTGGATAACATGCACATGTCAAAGCTACCGCGCGCGATAAAAAGCCCATTTTTTTCCATGGCCCAAATCATGGGGCTTTCCGTTCTGTTGACAGCGCTGTCGATTTTTCGGCCCGGCGCGGAAGCGGCCGAACCGGCTGTCAAAATCGGTTTTTTGCTCAAGACCATGCAGGAAGAGCGCTACCAGACCGACAAAGCGCGGTTCATCGCTCATGCCGAGTCGTTGGGCGCGAAAGTCCTGTTCGACTCCAGCGGCAATAACGAGCTGACTCAACTACAGCAGTTTGAAAAAATGCTGGATGAAGGCTGTCAGGTGATCGTGCTCCAGCCGGTCAATACCGGCACTGCGGGCGCACTGGTGCGTTTGGCGAACAAAAAGGGGGTCAAGGTTGTCGGTTATGACTCGCTGCTGACCAATGGCCCTCTGGATATTATGGTGATGCAGGATAGCTGGGCAGTCGGTCAATTGCAGGGAGAGGCGATGGTGAAATGGTTTCAGGAGAAACGCGGGAAAGTGGAAGGAAGCGTCGCGCTCATCATGGGACAACCCGGCGATTCGAACGCGACGGCCATGAGCCAAGGCGTTCTGGACACGATTCAAAAAAATCCTGGCTTAAAGCTGATCGCGCAAATCGCGCACGTCGATTGGTCGCCCGACCGAGCCGCCGAAACAACCGGCAATTTGCTGTTGAAGCACAATAACCGAGTGGATGCTTTTGTCTGCAACAACAGCGGATTGGCCAGCGGGGTGGTCGCGTCGCTGGACCTGGAAGGGCTGGCGAACGCGGAAAAAACCTTTGTCGCCGGGTCGGACGCGGATTTGAAGAACGTTCAATACATCGTCCAGGGCAAGCAAGCGATGGACATCTGGAAGAAGATCGAGCCTCTGGCGTTCAAGGCCGCCGAAATCGCGGTCGAGATCGCCAAAAATCCCAGCAAGCCGGCCGAGGCTATCGCCAAGGAGGCGAGCCAGGGAGATTTGCGATTCACGCTGATCGATAACGGCTTCACCAAGGTTCCGACCGTCGTCACTCCCGTGGTTTCCATCACCAAGGCCAATATCGACGGCACTCTGATCGCCGAAAAAGTGTTTACCCGGGAACAAGTCTATGGCGCGAAGAAATAATGGTGGCCCGCTTCTAACCAACACGGATTCCCGGGCCACTCGTTCGGGCGTCAGGGTTTCATCGCGCTAGCGCCCCGCGCAAGCAAATCGCTGACCGGCCCCGTCAGGATGGCTCGCTCGGGACCGGTAGTCAGGGCTTCCTCGCCCACTTCGTCGGCCCACACGGTGAACCGCTCCAACCGGCTCGGGCCGAAGGAGGTCAGCAGCGCCACGTCGGCGGCATCGTGGCCATAGGCCATCAGCACCCGGCCGATGCGCGGCGCGTGGTTGCGCGGATCGAAGGTGTACCAGCGACCGTCCAAGTACGCCTCGAACCACGCGCTGAAATCCATCGGACCCGTCACCGGCACCCCGATGTCGCCCAGATAGCCGGTGCAATATCGGGCCGGGATATTCAGGCAGCGGCACAAGGTGACGGCCAAGTGGGTGTAGTCGCGACAGACGCCGACCCGCTCCTGATAAACGTCGTAGGCGGTGCGGGTCTTGCGGGCCTGCATGTAATCGAACTGGATGTGGTTGTGGACGAAATCGCAGATCGCCTGCACCCGCGCCCAACCCTTCGGCACCGCGCTGAAAAGCTGCCAGGCGATATCCACCATGCGATCCACTTCGCAGTAGCGGCTCGGCAGCAAAAACGTCAGGATTTGGTCCGGCAAGTCGTGGATTTCATGCTGTTCGGCGGCGGGATTCTGGCAGTCCGGCCGGCCGTCGTCCTCGACCACCGCATCGTTCCAAAACCGCATCGGACCGGCCGGCGCGAGCAGGCGGCCGCAACGATTGCCAAAAGCGTCGATGTATTCGCTGACCGGCACCGGCGGCTCGACGAGCAAGTATTCGCCCCGACGGATCGAAGGCCCGCGTGAGGGATGGAGGTAGAGCATCGCGATGATCGGCGTCGGCGCCGGATGCTCGAAGATGATGTCGTATCCCACACGGATCAGCATAAGCGTTCCCTAAAATGTCTAACGTATTGACGGAAAAAATATTTGGCGCTCGGACAACCGCGCTTTGCCGACTATAACAGGGTTTCGGCGGAACGGGGGGAATCCACCGTCGTTTCCGCCCCGGGCAAAACCCGCCAACCGCCGGCCGAACACCGTCTCGATTTCCTCCACCGCCGCACATTCGGCGAACGCCCATCGGCCATGGCGTTCCAGATGATTGGCGCCAGTCACTCTAAACGGACCCGGCGCGATGGTGGCTTTCGGCCATCCGCCGGGCCGATCGGCCGCTGGCGTCCGGTTGCCAATGCCGGCTCGGCCACCGGCAAGGCGAGTCGAGGATCGGTCGATCGCAGAAGGATCGAGCCGCTTTCGCTCACTGTCCGCCGGGGACCGCGTCCATGTTTTGGCCGGTCGCGGCCAGCACCGCGCGCCAAGCGGGGCCGTCCAGGTCCAGGCGTTTCCTCTGGCCGGCGAGCAATTCGATGGGCACATGGATGAAGGTGTCGTGCAACAGGCCGATCACCAGGCCGGTTTTGCCGGCCAGCGCGGCGTGGACGGCGTTGCGGGCGAAGAAATCGCAGAGAATCGCATCCTCGGCGTCGGCCGGGACGCTGCGAATCAGGTAGCTCGGGTCGATGTAGCGCAGCGTGACCGGAATTCCTTCCGCCTTGAAGTACCGCTCGATGCGCTCGCGCAGGAACGGGCCGATGTCCTGGAGCTTGAGGTTGCCCGAGGCGTCGCGCTCCACCTCGCTCGCCGCCAGCAAGGCCTGACCGGCGCCCTCGGCCACCGCGATGACCGCGTGCGCCCGCTGTAGAATCCGCCGCTTCAACGCGGCGAGAAAGCCGTTTTCGCCGTCGAGCTGGAGCGGCGCCTCGGGGACGAAGGTGAAATTCACATCCTGGCTGGCAACGGTCGCGCCGGCGGCGATAAAGCCGGCCTCGCGGCCCATCAGCTTCACCAGAGCGATGCCGTTGTGGACGCTGTGCGCCTCGGTGTGGGCGCAATGCAGGACTTTCGCGGCTTCCTCGATCGCCGTCAGATAGCCGAAGGTGCGCGAGACGAAGGCCACGTCGTTGTCGATGGTCTTGGGGATGCCGACCACGGCCAGCGGGTGGCCGCGCCGTTGCGCTTCCTGGAAAAACTCGTTGCCGCCGCGCTGGGTGCCGTCGCCGCCGACGGTGAACAGAATGTTGACGCCGCGCCGGATGAGATTGTCCACGGCGACGCCGACATCGACCGGCCCGCGCGAGGTGCCCAGCACGGTGCCGCCGTCCTTGTGGATGTCGTGGACGAATTCGGGGGTCAGCGCGAACGGCTCTCGGCCACGGGTCGGGTCGAGCCCCCGATAGCCGTCGCGAAAACCGAGCACGTCCTTCACCCCATAGCCGTGATACAGCTCCAGAAACAGCGAGCGGATCACGTTGTTCAGGCCGGGGCACAGCCCGCCGCAGGTGACGATGCCGGCGCGGGTTTGCGCGGGATCGAAAAACAGCCGGGCGCGCGGGCCGGCCAGCTCGAACAGCAGCTCCTCCGTCGGCGGCGCGTCGGGATCGCGGACCAGATGGGAGGTCACGCGGGCGCGGTCGCTCACCGTGCGCCGCTGGGGGGAAACGAAGCGGGGTTCGCCGAGGGTGGTGATGTTCATTTCATGCTCGCTCGCAGTTCTACCAGGGCCTGATCGAAGGCATCGACTCGAATCAGGCCCAGGCGGGGAAATTCGATGTCGAGAATGACGTAAACCGCCACCGCCATCACGGCGGCGAAACCGATCATGTGCAACCAGTTGCGCGACTTGCCGCCGGCCATGCCGTAACCGGCCAGCAGCGCGCTGGCCAGCCCCAGCCCGAACAGCATCGCGAAAATAACCAGTGGCGGGTGCATTCGCGCCGCCATGGCCCGGGTGGTGGTGATGTCGATCATGTCGTTGAGGGCGGGCAGCAGCAGCATCGCGGCCGGGGGTGGCGCACCCTCCAGCCGGCTGGCGGCGACCGCCTGGGTCCAGATTTCTCCCTGCAACGCGGTGGATCGGGCCAGCTCGGCCTTGACCGCTCCGACATTGGGGATTCTGCGATACGTCTCCAACCGAGAATCGACGTAGCGTCGGAACAGGTCCCGCAGCGCCGGCTGCGCGCCGGCCGGCAGCAGGTCGATCCGCAGGTAGGCGGTGCCGATGGCGTTGGTTTCCTGGACGATCAAATCCCGGCGCGCGTCGAAGCGCGAGGCCGCGCCCGAAAAGGTGAAGGCGATCAGCAAACCCAGCAGGGCGAGGACCGCGCTCTCGACCGTGCCGGTGCCCGCCCGCGCGCCCTCGGGATCGTTCGCCAGCCGACGGTCGCCCATTCGGCGGCCGATTTCCAGCAGGGCCAGCATCCCCAGCATCAAACCGAGCGCGAGCAGTGAAGCGACGAGAGCGTTCATGGCGAATTTCCCGGATTGTTATCGGTCGGTGCAGCGAGCCCTAACAATACTTCGGGCAATGGAAGCTCGCCAAGCTCTAAATCTCCTGACCTTCACTTGGATGTCACCGCCCTCGGGTATTGTGGCGCCTGTCCACCTACCAGTCTCCAGGGATTCCACATGATGCTCAAAGCGCTCCTTGCCAGTTCCACGGCCCTGTTGTGTTGCGCGGCGTTTGCTCCCGCCGTCGCCAGCGCGGCGGACCCGACCTCGCCGAAGGTCAAGTCGGTCGAATTCACCGCGACGCCAGCCCCCGCCACCGACATGGAGAGGGTCGTTCCCTACACGACCTCGGCAGCGGTGGTCACCCTGACCGACGGCTCCAAGAAAACCTTCCCCCTGAGCTATAACGTGCTGCACCGCTCGGGCGACTTCCTCAACGGCTGGTACGCCGGCCTCATCGTCGATCGGGACGGCAAGCCGTTGCTGCGGTCGGCCCCGGATGCCAAGGGCAACACGGCGCTCGGCCCGTTCCGGTCGGCGGGTCCCGATGGCGCTTCCCTGTTGCTGATCCCGAACGCCAAGGCGGACGGCGTCAAGGGCAATCCGCTGTTTCTCGTCAACCACTTCGAGTACGACACCGAAGGTCAAAACGTCGATCCCACCAAGCCGCCGGTCGATCTGTACGCCCTGCTGCCCATGGCCATGAATCTCACGGTGCTCGACCAGGACCCGCAGACCGGCAAGCTGACCCCGGTGAAACTGTCCAACATCGATTTCTCCACCGTCGGGGGGCTGTGGATTCCCTGCAACGGTTCCACCACGCCGTGGATGACGCACCTCGGCAGCGAGGAATACGAGCCGGATGCCTCCGCCTTCGAGAAAACGCCGCTGGAGCCGATGAACCTCTATCGGGGCACGGCCGGCAAACTCGCCGCCGATGGCGGGGCCAATCCGTATATGTACGGCCACTTGGTCGAGGTGGCGGTGAACCCGGACGGCTCGACCCAGGCGGTCAAGCATTACTCGATGGGTCGTCTGGCGTTCGAGCTGGGCGACGTGATGGGCGACCGCAGGACCGTCTACGTGGGCGACGACGGGGACGATGTGATCCGCGCCATGTTCGTGGCAGACAAAGAGGGCGACCTGTCGGCCGGCACGCTCTACGCCGCCAAGTGGATTCAGGAGGACGCCGCCCGCTACGGCAAGGCCCGCCTGCAGTGGATCAAGCTCGGCCACGCCAGCGACGCCGAGGTCGAGGCGCTGATCGCCAAGGGAACCAAGTTCTCCGACATTTTCGAGGTCGCCAAGGTCGACGCGGTCAAGGCCGAACCGGCCAAACACGAAGGCTTCAAACCCGTCTATGTCTATAGCGGCACCGGCGGCAAGACCCGGCTTGAGTATCTCAAGCCGAAGCCCGGCATGGAGCAGGCCGCCGCCTTCCTGGAAACGCGCCGCTACGCCGCCTATCTCGGCGCCACCGCCGAGTTCACCAAAATGGAAGGCCAAGCCCATTCCAGCGCCGACAAGAAACTGTGGACCGTCATCAGCTACGTCCGCAAGGGCATGATCGACGGCCAGAACCAAGAACGTCCCCAAGACGACATCAAGCTGGCCGGCGACGAGAAAGACTTGACCTGCGGCGGCGTCTACGAGAGCGCGCTGCAGGGCGGCCAGAAAGATACCGCCGGCAATCCCATCGCCAGCGACTGGGTGGCCGTTGACATGGCCGGTCTCATCTTCGGCGAGCGCAATCCCGCCGACGGCAAGCAGAAGCTCGACAAGTGCGACACCGAAAAAGTCGCCAACCCGGACAACATCCGCTACTCCGAGGCCATGCGCACGCTGTTTGTCGGCGAGGACTCCGGCAACCACTCGAACAACTTCGTGTGGGCCTACAACATCGATAGCAAAGCGTTAGCCCGCATCTTCAGCGCGCCCATCGGCGCGGAAAACACCGGCCTCAACGTGTTCGACGACTATAACGGCCACGCCTACATCACCGCGAACATCCAGCATCCGGGCGCGGCCGAGGACTTGGCGAAGTACGGGGACGAGATCAAGATCGACCTGCGCCGCAAGGTGGACGAGCGCGGCTGGGTCGGCTATCTGGGCGGCCTGCCGGCGCTAACCCGCTGAGGTAGGCGTTTCCGATCGCTCGGCGCCCTCTCCCCCGGCAAGGGGGAGAGGGCGAGCGGAGATAAGGTTGCCGCGATTTTAAGGCGCCGGAACGGCCACGCGGTTGGCGGGAACGATCTGCGGCTGATAGGCGAACACTTCACGGCTCTGGGCGTTGACCGACACTTTCAGCCATTGCACGTCGTTGGTGCCGTTCGCCTGGTTGTCGCCAAAGGTTTCGACCCGCGTGAAATTCTCCAGGCGCCGCCCGCTCGCATCCAGAAACGGCTTGTCGATACGAAAGTAATGTGACGTGAATTCTGGATAAGGCGGCGATAACACATTGATTTATGGATAAATCAATTGAGGATTTAGACAAGATATCGACTTTTATTGATTTTTTAGGCTATTTTCCATAAGGCCTTGAGCTAGCCATCAAGTTTATTTA
Organism: Candidatus Competibacter sp.; assembly: GCA_037045685.1. GTDB lineage: Bacteria > Pseudomonadota > Gammaproteobacteria > Competibacterales > Competibacteraceae > Competibacter_A. Next base: position 75,779 of record JBAOII010000001.1, on the reverse strand, counting down.
TTAAATATCAATAGGTTGTATTGTTCCGCTGAATTCGTTATCCGGAACTGACGTTAAAATTAGAAGCGCGATCAACTACGACGACACCCTTTCCAACACGGCAGTGCCTCTCCAATCGAATTCGAAATCGTAGGAAACCGATTACGGCGTGGCGAATGCGGAGAGCTTAAATTTGGCTGAGTTACAGGAAGCTTTCAAGCTTCAAGCGCAGTTACCGCATCAAACTCTAAAACGAATAAACGCATGGCCAAAAATGCCCCGACTTCTTCAGCCAGCGCTTCACCACGCATCAACTTTCTGACTATACGAGCAAAAGGAATTTTTCCATCACGAATGTTCTCCATCAAAATTTTGAAATCTTCCCAGTATGTTGCAGCTTGACCCGAAAAAAGCGCCCCAAGCTCGGAGGCGGTATGTTCGAGATCGTCCAGTGCTTGTTTGAGGGATTCGCGTTCAACTGGCGCCCTATCTTTCGTTGCGCAATTGAAATCGTGAATAGCGGAGACCTCCGCCAGAGCCATCACAAGGCGCTGAAAAATTGCCGTGTATCTCCCTTCAAGAATGCGGAAGCCCAAGGAATTCAGCCAATCACCATCCAGGAAGGGAAGCGGAAAAAACGAAGATACGCCAGAAAATGATAAGGCCGAGACGGCAAAATCGCCGCGTGCGGGTAAGACGGCAAGCTGACGGCCGTCACCTGCAACTTTACGAAGCGATTCGAGCAACGCGCCCACTCGCCTCATCCAATCGAATACCGAATCGATTGAAACCACGACCAAGGCTTCGGCGAACGGCCAAGGTCCCGATGTTTTCTTGACTAGCCGGACGCTTGCTTTGGCTGAAAAGCCAACTGCCGCTACTGCTTGTTCAAGACGTCGCTGTAACTGTTTCAACTTGGTTTCTACCGATACCTCGACGTTGGCCGCAACGAGTCGGAGTGCATTTTTCCGATTCGCTTTTTTACCTAGCCCGCCGAACAACTGGGTTGCCTTGCTGTGTTGAGAGCCGGCCTCGCCGATTACGATCCTCAAGGACTCTACAAGACCTCGCAACCGCACCAATGTGGGAGGCACACCGCCGATCAAGCGCCACGGTTCTTGAGTTGCACGATCAATCTGCTCGATGATTTGGTCGCAATTCCAAGCGGAGGCTGCCCAACGCTCGGGCAGATTGATGAGGTTGCAAATCAGATCGGTGGAGCAATGGAAGAGAATGTTTTGTAGATCGGAAACACCAGCAGCCACCGTCCCTGTTGAGGTTAGCTTATCCACATTCGCCGGTTGAGCTAGCATCCTTGCTGCTTGGTGAATCGATCCGAGCGCGTCGAGATGTTTGCGCTGATTATGCGCCTTGCCGCGAAGCGTGTCGTCGATGACCTCTTCCAAGGGTTTGATCATTCGATCAAGCAAATCTCTACCAGTCGCGAAATAGTGGGTTTCGCTTTGTGTCCCCACGCATTCGGCGACCGTTGCTATCCATCTTCGGTTCCTTTGGGGAAGTGCTTTCGGCGGTAGTTTAGTGCGTAGAATGCGCTTAGTGGCGAGAGTATAGTCACCGACACGGCTCGGGATTCCATCCGGGCCTATTGCACTGGAAATTACAAGTTCCGCGCTTGGAGCCAGCGCCAACAATCGTTCGCACAACGCAATAACTTCATCGTGGATATTTGGTTGCAGCCGATCCGAGAGATGAAAGATGTCGGTGACCACAGCAAATCCTTCGGGTTCGCGGCGGAGTGCTGGTTTCGATGTCCAAGGCGTTTCGGCAGACACGCGCTGTAGGAGGGAATCCTGACCGACTTGATCAACCCACTTTTGAGCTACTTCGGTGCTGATATGACACACCGTTTCAAGTAAGGCTTGTACGGCAGCCAGATCACCATGCAGCAGATCGGGACGTAGCGAACTCAGGATGTCAATGAACTCTTGCGGAATGTTCGCGCCCGACAGCACAGCAAGAAATTCCGTCAAGTCCACCCAAGATGCGACTACGAGTAGAGCTGTTAACTCCGCACGTAGTTCTTGGATGAGCGATGGGCGAGGATCGTCGCCGTGAAACTTGGCATGGAGTAGTTGGGCTGCGTCCAATAACGGCTTAAGTTGATCAATGCCAAGTTCTTCGGTTTTAGCAACCGCAAACCAGACTGCAGAGGTTGCCTGTGTAGTTGGAACACCAAGCCTCTCTAATTCCGGCAACCATTCCTCGACTGCGGTTGCGATACGACCTCTGTCCAAACCCCGTAAAGCACTTGTAATCTCACGTAGGTTCGGTTGCTCTCTCAAACGATTCCCCAGCGCTTGGATGAGGTTTGCCACACACGCTGGCTGCAAGGCAAGCGTCCGCGCGATATAGCTTTCGATATCTTCGGACGCAACGCATCGCACTGTCCGGCTGAGCGTGGCGGTAATAGTCGGCGGCGGAATTCGATGTGCGATTTCGAAAAGGTGCGTCGCGCGAACCTGATGAAGACTTCCGATTCGCGCTTCGCCCGCCGCACGTATCAAGTGCTCGTCGATTAACCGTCTAAGCGCTCGGCCTGTCTGTTCGTCGCTCAGTGATAGCTCGGCTTGCATTCGCTCGACGTCGAGCGCCGCGCCGGCGCGACCGGCGGCGGAAGCCAATCGGATAATCTGGAGTTCGGAATCGCGCTCCTCGCGCAAGCGCCGATCCACTTGCTCCCGAAGCACATCCACCAGTCGGCGACCTTGGGTAAGGATATGGACGTATTCGAGTAGAAGACCCGAACTGTGAGACCACGCTTCCGCCCAGCCCGCCCAGTCGGTTTCACGGCGAGCCTTCAGTTCGGTCCAGATGCGCTCCGCCAACCCTTCGTCTGGATTCTCGCGAAGTTCGGGAACGCGGGAGCGTTCGCCGAGAAGAAAAATGTCTTCCTCGCGGATGGACCCCAAGACGACGACATCCGGTCGCCCGGCCACATCTCGCACCAGTATGTCCCAGAAGTCTGTTCGATCTTGGCCAACATCGTCGATCACGTATCCAACGGGCGCATGGACGGAAGCGCGGAAGGTATCGGTCAATCGCAATAAAGAGGGCACATCAGTAATAGTTGCACGGCGCACCCGGAACCAGCGCACGGTATGTCTGGAGGCACGCGCCGCCTCCCACATCAGTCCCGATTTGCCGGAACCCGAGGGACCGACAATCAGTGCGCTACGCCGATGGGCCAGCGCATCCAACACCCGTCCACATGCCTCCGGCCGTTCGGCAAGAAGTCCCGCAGCCAAATGCCCCGGCTGCACATCGACACCGTTGTAGAAATCTGGCTCATCCAGCGGCTCAAGGAAATCGACCGGTTCGCACAGACCCAGCCGGAATGCTGACTCCATATCGTCCAGCGAAATTGCAACGCTCAATCGATCAATGATCCGTTCGACGTCGGAGAGTGACAAGCTGAGAAAGTTGCCGGGCGAGCGTTCGCCGTTGTGATCGGATAGTTCGCCTATCCGATCAGCAATTGCGCCGTAGTGGACTCGGGCCGCGAGCGGCGGACAATCAAGCTTCTCTGAAATCAGAGAAACGGCTTCTTCCATCGGAGCCGCCATTACCACGACGCGCGTTCGTTCGAGCAACGTTGAAGCGTGCGGATCGTCCGCGAGAAGCCGTCCCACGGAGTCAGAGGGTGAGAGACGAATACCAATCCCTGAGTCTGGCCCATCGGCCAGTTTGGCAACCGAGCGCTCAAGCACCAATATCAACTCGGATTGCGCTTTGTCGCTCGTACTCCATCGTTTCCAAAGGTCTCGAACAAAACCGGCGATTTCACCAGCCGGGAAACAGCCGAGTCGATCACGGCGAGACTTGGCCTGGACGAAAACATGACCCGCTTCTCCCTCAAGCTCAAAATCGTCGAGCCCTTCTGGGGTGAGTCCTCCGTAACGAAACTCACCAGCCCAAGCGCCAATGATGAGTCGCGCTCCCACAGCATCTTGGTATCGGAAGCCTCGACCGGCATGAGAACCTGCGCGCGAGGTCAAGATGAAAACTCCTTGATGATCATAGCTATCCTACTTCATGCCAATGCCAAGTTTTAATTGGCTCACGGCATTGTCTAACGAAAGCGCCGCTCGCGCTGGCGCGGGAGATGAAGATGGGGCTCCGCCGGGTTTGGCGGGCAGCTCGCTCTTCGTCGCGATCATGGCAGCACCCCGAACAGCTTGATCGGAACACCTTAAGCCGGAGATGGAGCCGAGTGCAACCCTCAAGGTGCATTTTCCGACCCATCGGTCCAACCGCAGCGGCAAGGCGGAAATCGCTGGTTTTCGCTTGACTTCTCGTTTGTAATCGATTACAAATATTGTCGTGTAATTTGCGAACCACTACAGGAGAAACAAATGAAAACGATTACTCGATCCTGCATCCGGCTCGACGCGCGGGCCGCCAGCAAGGACGAAGCGATCCGGCTGGCCGGGCAACTGCTGGCGGACGCCGGCTACATCGAATCCGGCTACATCGACAGCATGCTGGGGCGCGAGCGGGTGGCCAACACCTTTCCTCGGCAGCGGCGTCGCCATCCCGCACGGCATGATCGAGGACCGCCACCTGATCCACCACACCGGCATCGCCATCCTGCAACTGCCCGACGGCGTGGAATGGAATGCAGGCCAGAAAGCCCATCTGGTGGTCGCCATCGCCGCCCAGTCGGACGAGCACATCGGCCTGCTGCGCCGGCTGACGCGGCTGATGCAGCAGCCCGACGCCATCGACGCCCTGGTGCACGCCCACAACCCCCTGGTGCTGATCGCCGCGCTCGGCGACGCCCCGGTCCCGACCGCCGCCCCGGAACCGGAGGCCGCGCCCCCCTGGCCGGCCGACGCCGAAGCGACCTGGACCGTGGACTATCCGAACGGCCTGCACGCGCGGCCCGCCACCCGCTGGGTCGAAACCGCCAAGCGCTATTCCTGCGAGCTGCGGGTTTACAAGGACGCCGAGTTCGCCGACGCCAAGGCCCTGACCGACCTGCTGGCGCTCGGCGTCACTTGCGGTTCCACCCTGCGGCTGGCGGCGCGCGGCCCCGACGCCCAGCGCGCCCTGAACGCCTTGCACGACACCGTGCGCGGGCTGTCCGCCGTGGAGCAGGCCGACGCCGAGCGCGCCCGCCGCAACGCGCTGGAGGCCCGGAAAACCAAGCCCGAATGGACGCCGACCGGCGCGGCGCGCACCCTGTACGGGCTGGGCGCCAGCCCCGGCCTGGCGGTCGGCAAGCTGGTCCGCCACGTCTCCCAGCATTTCGACATCACCGATCAGCCCGGCGACGTGGTGGCCGAGGGCGAGGCGCTGGAACAAGCGCTGCTCGCGGTCCGCGCCGAGCGCGAGGAACTGGAGGGCCGCACCCGTCAGCGGCTCAGCGCCGCCGAGGCCGCCATCTTCGCCGCCCAGCGCGAACTGCTCGCCGACCCGGTGCTAACCCGCGACGCGCTGGTCACGATCATGCAGGGCCACGGCGCCGCCTGGTCCTGGCAGCGGGCGCTGCGGGCGCGCATCGACAAGCTCCAGCAGATCGACGATCCGCTGCTGGCGGCCCGCGCGGTGGACTTGCGCGATGTCGGCGAACGGGTGCTGGCCCAGTTGCTCGGCATCGAGCGGCAGCAAATCGCGCTGACCGAGCCCTCGATTCTCGCCGCCGAAGACCTCACGCCCTCCGACACCCTGCACCTGGACACCCGCTATGTGGTGGGACTGGCGACCAGCGTCGGCGGCCCCACCTCGCACACCGCGATTCTGGCCCGCACCTTGGGCCTGCCGGCCATCGTGGCGGCCGGCCCGGCGTTGCTGGCCGTGCCCGACGGCGGCATGGCGGTGGTCGATGGCGGCGCCGGCTGCATCTATCTCGACGTGAGCGAGGCCGACCAGCGCAGCGTCGCCGAGGTGATCGCCCGCCAGACCGCCGCCCGCGAGAGCTTGCGCGCCACCCGCCATCTGCCGGCGACCACCACCGACGGCCACACCGTCGAGATCGCCGCCAACGTCGCCAACCCCAAGCAGGCGGCGGCGGCGCTGGACGCCGGCGCCGAGGGCATCGGCCTGATGCGCACCGAGTTCCTGTTCCTGGAACGCCACAACGCGCCGGACGAGGAAGAGCAATACCAGGTTTATCGCGAGATGGTCGAGGTCCTGGCCGGCCGCCGGCTGATCATCCGCGCCCTGGACATCGGCGGCGACAAGCAGGTGCCCTATCTCGACCTGCCGCACGAGGAAAATCCCTTCCTCGGGGTGCGCGGCGCGCGGCTGCTGCTGCAACGGCAGGATTTGCTGTACGCCCAGTTGCGCGCGCTCTACCGTGCCGCCCAGCACGGCCCGCTGTGGATCATGTTCCCGATGGTGACCCACCTCGGTGAGATCGAAGCCTTGCGCGGCCACTGCGAACTGGCCCGCGAGCAAGTCAAGGGTCCCGAGGTCAAGCTCGGCATCATGGTCGAGGTGCCGGCGGTGGCGGTGATGGCCGACCGTTTCGCGCCCATGGTCGATTTCTTCTCCATCGGCACCAACGATCTGACCCAATACACGCTGGCGGTGGATCGCCAGCACCCCGAACTCGCCGCGCAGGCCGACAGCCTGCACCCGGCCGTGCTCAACCTGATCGACGCCACGGTGCGCGGCGCGCAAGCCGCCGGTCGGTCGGTCGGCGGCGGCTGGGTCGGGGTTTGCGGCGGCCTGGCCGGCGATCCGCTGGGCGCCCGCATCCTGACCGGTCTGGGCGTCGATGAACTCAGCATGAGCGCCCAGGACATCGCCCCGGTGAAAGCCGCGCTGCGCGGCGAATCGCGGGCGGCGATGCAGGAATTGGCCCGCCGCGCGCTGCGCGCCGGCACCGCCGAGGAGGTCCGCGCCCTATGAATCCCCTGAATCCCTTTGCCGAATCGCCCAAGGTCGTGACCGTCGCGCTCAATCCGGCGCTGGACCAGACCATCGAAATCGCCGGCCTGCGCCCCGGCGCCGTCAACCGCGCGCTGCGGATGCAGGTCGATGTCGGCGGCAAGGCGGTCAACGTCGCCTCTTGCCTGTCCGATTTCGGCGTGAACGCCGCCGTGACCGGTCAGATCGGCCGCGACAACGCCGCGCTGTTCGAGGACTTGTTCCAGCGCAAGAAAATCGCCAACCACTGCTGCTACCTGGACGGCCTGACCCGGATCAACTCCAAGCTGGTCGATACGGTCAGCGGCGAGACCACCGACCTCAACATGCCGGGGCCGGAGTTCGCGCCGGCCGCCGCGACGGAATTGATGGAGCAGGTGTTGCAACGCCTCGATTTGCTGGTCGGGCACGCGCGCTTGGTGGTGCTGTCCGGCAGCCTGCCGCCGGGGATGCCCGAGGACGTTTACGCCACCATCACCCGGCGGGTCCAGGCGGCCGGCGGCGCGGTCGTGCTGGACACCAGCGGCTCGCCGTTGCGAGCGGCGCTGGCGGCCGGTCCCAAGATCGTCAAGCCGAACCGGCACGAGCTGGCCGAACTGGTCGGCCGGCCGCTCGACACCCTGGAAGCCCTGGTCGCCACCGGGCGGGAACTGTTGGCCGGTTCGCCGGCGCCCGATCTGGTGGTGGTGTCGCTGGGCGAAGACGGCGCCTTGTTTCTGACTCGCGAGCAGGCGTTGCGCGCCTTGCCGGCGCGGGTGAACGTGAGCAGCACGGTCGGCGCGGGCGACGCCATGGTGGCCGGCTTGGTCGCGGCCCAACTGGAAAATCTGTCGCTGGCCGACACCGCCCGGCTGGCGACCGCCTTCGCCGCCGCCAAGTTGACCCGGCTCGGCCCCCATTTGCCGCGCCCGGCCGAAGTCCGCGCCCTCGCCCAACAGATCACCGTGACTCCGCTTGACTGACGTACTGGCTCCCCTCGCCCGCTTGCGGGAGAGGGGTTGGGGGTGAGGGTCGCCCTGAGACTGATTTCCCTCACCCTGGCCCTCTCCCGGAGGGAGAGGGAACTAATTGATTGAAAATTTAGAGGAAACCCGAACATGGCTAAAATCGTTGCCGTCACCGCCTGCCCGACGGGCATCGCGCACACCATCATGGCCGCCGAGGGGCTGGAACAAGCCGCCAAAGCGCTCGGACATCAAATCCAGGTCGAAACCCAAGGCTCGGTCGGGACGCGAAACACCCTGTCCGACGACATCATCGCCGCCGCCGATGTGGTGATCATCGCCGCCGACACCCGGGTGGACACCGCCCGCTTCGCCGACAAGCCGCTGTACGAAACCACCTCCGAACCGGCCATCCGCGATGGTGCCGGGGTCATCGCCGCCGCGCTCGCCCGCGTATCGGCGTCGGTCGCGCCAGCGACGGCCAATTTGAAAATCGTCGGCATCACTTCCTGCCCCACCGGCATCGCCCACACCTTCATGGCGGCCGAGGGCTTGGAACAGGGCGCCAAAAGCCTGGGCCACACCGTCAAGGTCGAGACCCAAGGCTCGGTCGGCGCCAAGAACACCCTGACCGCCGAAGACATCGCGGCGGCGGATCTGGTGATCATCGCCGCCGACACCCAGGTCGATAAAAGCCGGTTCGCCGGCAAGCGGATTTACGAGGCCAGCACCAAGGCAGCGATTCACGACGGCGCCGCGCTGGTGCGCACCGCCATCGCCGAAGCCAAAATCGCGGGCGGCGCGGCGGGTGGAGCCGGCATCGCCGGCCAAGCCCAGCAAGCCAAGACCCAGCAAGCCGGCGCTCGCACCGGCGTTTACAAGCACCTGATGACCGGCGTGTCGTACATGCTGCCCTTCGTGGTGGCGGGCGGTTTGCTGATCGCCGTCAGCTTCGCGCTCGGCGGCATCAACGTCTACGACGACGCCCACAAGGGCACTTTGGGCTGGACCCTGTTCCAGATCGGCGCCAAGGCCGGTTTCGCCTTGATGGTGCCGGTTTTGGCGGGTTTCATCGCCTATTCCATCGCCGACCGGCCGGGCATCACGCCGGGCATGATCGGCGGCATGATCGCCGGCGCGATCGGCTCCGGTTTTCTCGGCGGCATCGCCGCCGGTTTCCTCGCCGGTTACATCGTCAAGTTTCTCAGCGACAACCTCCCGCTGCCGCGCACGCTGGCCGGTCTCAAACCGGTCCTGATCCTGCCTTTGCTCGGCACCACCATCGTCGGTCTGCTGATGTATTACGTGGTCGGCGAACCGGTTGCCGCCGCGCTCGCGGCGATCACGGGCTGGCTCAAAGGGATGCAGGGCACCAACGCCGCCCTCCTCGGCCTGTTGCTCGGCGCGATGATGGCCTTCGACATGGGCGGTCCGATCAACAAATCCGCTTACGCTTTCGCCACCGGGCTGATCACCAGCCAGACCGACCCCATCTACGGACCGATGGCAGCGGTGATGGCCGCCGGCATGACGCCGCCCCTGGGGTTGGCGCTGGCCGCCCTGCTGTTCAAAAACCGCTTCTCGCTGGACGAGCGGGAAGCGGCCGGCGCGACCGCCGCGCTCGGCATTTCCTTCATCACCGAAGGCGCGATCCCTTACGCGGCCAAGGACCCGCTGCGGGTGATCCCGGCCCTGATGCTCGGCTCTGCCATCACCGGCGCCATCTCGATGTGGTTCGGCTGTCAGTTGAAAGTGCCCCACGGCGGCGTCTTCGTGTTGCCGATCCCGAATGCGGTGGTGAACCTCAGCCCTTACGTGATCGCCATCGTGGTGGGAACCCTGGTGACGACCGCCGCGCTGTTCTTCCTGAAGCGGCCGGTCGAGGCCAAGGCGACGCTCGCTCCCGCCGGCGCGCGCTGATGTCTTGAGTGGTGGGTGGTCCAAGGTGGGGAAACGCCCCACCCCTTTGCCACGGGCGGCACAGGCTCCGCCCGTGATTTTTTACTTGTCATCGGGCGCTTTTTGTGAAGATCATTCCTCATCCGGGGATTACCGGCGATACCGTCAAACCCTCGCCAACCCGAAAAGCAACAGGAGGTCCGGCGCTATGAGCAACTTCCCTTCCACCGAACTCCAGCCCGAAGCATCCCGCGAGCCGCCGACCGGCGTCACCCGCATCCCGCGAGCGGCCCGAGCCCGGCTCCTCCTGCACGGCCCGGAAGCCGATCCCGCGTTCATGGACATGCTGCGCGAGGCGCTGCCAGACGAAGCGGCTCGGCTGGCTTATCTGAATCACTTGGCCTGGGAAGCGCGGACCTGACAGGGGCAGCGCAAGCTCCGTCCTCCCGTTGATTTTTTGGAATTCGAGCGAGGTCATCTCATGAAAATCGCCGCGTTCAGCACCAAATCCTACGACCGTCAATCGCTGGAACGCTACAACGCCCAATTCGGCCACGACCTGACGTTCTTCGAGCCGCGCCTGTCGCCGGAAACGGCGGCGCTGGCGCGCGGTTTTCCCGGTGTGTGCATCTTCGTCAACGACGCCTGCGATGCCGCCGTCATCGCCGATCTCGCCCAACACGGCACCAAAATCATCGCCACCCGCAGCGCCGGCTACAACCAGATCGATCTGGCGGCGGCCAAGCGGCACGGTATTGCGGTGGCGCGGGTGCCGGCCTATTCGCCCAACGCGGTCTCGGAATTCACCGTAGCCTTGATGCTGACCCTGGGGCGCAAGACCCATAAAGCCTACAACCGCAGCCGCGAATTCAATTTCGAGATCGCCGGACTGGAAGGGTTCGAGTTGCGCGACAAAACGGTCGGGGTGTTCGGCACCGGCAAAATCGGCCAGATGGTCATCAAGAATTTGAGCGGCTTCGGCTGCCGCATTCTGGCTTACGACAAATTTCCCAACGAGGACGTGAAGCAGTGGGCGACCTACGTGGACGGCCCCACCTTCGCCCGCGAAGCCGACATCATCACCCTACATTGCCCGCTGACCCCGGAAACCCGGCACATTCTCAACGAGGAGACTCTGCCCTATCTCAAAGACGGCGTGTTCATCGTCAACACCAGTCGCGGCGCCCTACTCGATACCGACACGGTGATCAAGTTCCTCAAAACCGGCAAGATCGGGATGCTCGCTATCGACGTGTACGAGGAAGAAGCCGACTATTTCTACCGGGATTTGTCCGACAAGGTGCCGACCAACGACGAACTGGCGCGATTGCTGACCTTCCCCAACGTGCTGGTCACCTCGCACATGGCCTTTCTCACCGATCATGCCCTGCGCAACATCGCCGAAACCACCTTGGGCAATTTCGCCGAGTTCGAGCGCACCGGGCAGTGCGGGAATGTGGTCAGGGAGTAGTCGGGCACTTCGAAAATGGCGATGCTCTCAACCCGGTTGCGGTGCGGCGCAGGCAAACGATCAAGCTCACCGGCCGGCGGGGGGTCGAGCGCGCCGCCATGAGGCTCATTCGGATTTGAGCGAAGCCATGTCGATACTGAAGCGATACTTCACGTCGGACCGCACCATCCGCTCATAAGCTTCGTTGATCTTCTGGACGGGGATGACTTCGACATCCGCCGTGATGTTGTGCCGCCCGCAGAAATCGAGCATCTCCTGGGTCTCGGCCAGACCGCCGATGGGCGAGCCGGAGAAGCTGCGCCGGCCGAAGATGAGGCCGAACACGGCGACCGGCAGCGGCTTGTCGGGCGCGCCGACCATCGTCAGGTTGCCGTCCCGGGCGAGCAGGTTGATGTAGGCGTTCACGTCGTGCGGGGCGGCCACGCAGTCGAGAATGAAGTCGAAGCTGCCGGCGTGCTTGCGCATCTCGTCGGCGTTTTTCGACACCACCACCTCGTCGGCCCCGAGCCGCTTCGCATCTTCCGTCTTTCCGGGCGACGTGGTGAACACGACCGTGTGCGCCCCGAAGGCATGGGCGAACTTCACCCCCATATGGCCCAGCCCGCCGAGGCCGACCACGCCGACCTTCTTCCCCTCGCCCACCTTCCAGTGCCGCATCGGTGAGTAGGTGGTGATGCCGGCGCACAGCAGCGGCGCGGCTCCGGCGGGATCGAGGTTCGGGGGGATGCGAAGGACGAACCGCTCGTCTACCACGATGGAATCGGAGTAGCCGCCGTAGGTGACCGGAGCGGTACCGTGCCGGTCGGGCGAGCCGTAGGTGAGCACCATGCCGGGGCAGAACTGCTCCAACTCTTCCTGGCAATGGCGACAGGTGTGGTCCGAGTCCACCAGACAGCCGATTCCGACGAGGTCCCCGGCCTGGTACCGGGTGACGGCGGACCCGACCTTGGTCACGCGCCCGACGATCTCGTGGCCGGGCACGCAGGGGTATACCGCCGGCATGACTTCGTGCCACTCGTCGCGGGCGTAGTGCAGATCGGAATGGCAGATGCCGCAGAATAGAATGTCGATCTGCACGTCCCGTTCGGTCGGGTCGCGCCGGGGAATAGCGGCGGAAGCCAGCGGGGATGTTTTGCTGGCGGCCGAGTAAGCCTTCGCTTTGAACATGGTGTCACCCTCCTTTAAAGATCAAGTGCGCCATTCTAGCAATATGCGAATGCGCGCCAATAACGCAAGCCAAGTCGTTGCGGACGGTTTTTCCGCTTGGCGGCGAGCGTGGAAGATTTTGACTGCAAAACACGCGCTGTCGGCCGCTCCGGTCGAACCGCTCGTTCGGCAGCAGCACGGATCGTTGTTCGACGATATACGCTAGACGGTATTTGAACATGTGCGTTGAGGGTGGGGCGGGCTCCGGCAACTGCCAGATGACCATCTCCACAAACGCATCGGTGGCCACGACCACCCGGCGACGAACCAAGGCTACAGCCTTCATGTTGGAGAAAATACCAACACCACACCAGTGTTGCCAAATTCTCAAACAGCAAATCGTCTCTTGGCTGATGTCCAACAATTAGCATCAGCCGCGTGCGTAGCACGTCGGCCGCATGCTTTTGTTAGGGCTATCGCATAAGTCGAGCATGACCCATCTTTTCGCTATCACAGATTTTTTAATAACTTGTCATACTCGCTGTGTGAACCGATCCAGAACCACACGATAGTGTCCGAGTCTTTCATAATTCCTACCGCTCGCCAACCAATACCGGCCCGCACTGCATAAACCGGGATGGAAGTGTTCAGCTTTTTGAACTCCACACTGGGATGGCGCGGGTTCTGTTTCCACAACCGGTAGTTTTTTCTAGCGGTGTGCTTGACCCGCTCTGGCAGATTTCGGAACCGTTCCAAAAACTCCGAGGTAAGTTCAGATCTCATCGAAACCCTTTACTAGCGTTTCTCCCCGTGCCGATTGGCGCAAGGCTTCCCGTGCCAGTTCCGCTAATTTGTCTTGCGGTTGTTGGAGGGTTTTTTGCCAGTTTAATTCATTCTCAATATCTTCCAACCATTGCTCGGCTATTTCGTCCTGAATTTCGGCAGGTAGGGTCGAGGCTTGTTGAATGACTTTTTCAAGCCGGGTTGACATGTGAATGTACCTTTCGTTAGGTGATTCTGACTTGGAAGTTAGGGTTCGCTCTCGCTCACCCCAACCTGCGCGGGCTGACGTAAGTTCGCGATTGATGCGCTTCGCGATGCTCAGCGCATCCTACGGCCCTAGACGGTATTTGAACATGTGCGTTGAGGGTGGGGCGGGCTCCGGCAACTGCCAGATGACCACCTCCACAAACGCATCGGTGGCCACGACCACCCGCCGACGAATCAAGGCTACAGCCCTCATGTTGGAGAAAATACCAACACCGCACCGGTATTGCCAAATTCTCCAACAGCAAATCATCTCTTGGCTGATGTCCAACGTGGAGGTCACCGGCGCTGCGCGGCTTTATCGCACAGCGTCCGGTGGACTGATGGGATGGACTCCCCCTCTTTGTTGGCGCACTGTGTGCGCAGGTGAGACTCATTGGACGTGGGGATCAGCACCGCTCAACTCCGAAGGGGAATCCAAAATGAATGCTACTACCGTCGCTGTCGATCTTGCCAAGAACGTTTTCCAGCTGGCCGTGGCCGATGGCCAGTGGCATGTCGTCGAATCGCATCGCCTGACGCGCGCGCAGTTCGAGCGCTGGTTCCCGAACCGCGAAGTCTCGCTGGTCATCATGGAAGCCTGCGGCTCCGCCCACCACTGGGCGCGCTGGCTCAATGGCCTGGGCATCGAAGTCATGCTGTTGCCGGCGGCCTACGTGCGCGCCTATGTGAAGCGCAACAAGACCGATGCCGCCGATGCGCTGGCGCTGCTGGAAGCGGCCCGCTGCGCGGACATCGTTCCGGTGCGGGTGAAGTCGGTCGAACAGCAAGCCTTGCAGGCGCTGCACCGCACCCGCTCCCTCTGGATGGGCACGCGCACCTCGCGCATCAATGCCTTGCGCGGCTTCTGCCGCGAGTTCGGGCTGGCCGTGCCGCAAGGCGCGCGCACCGGCATCGAAGCGATCGCCCGCACGCTCGCCGATCCGCACACGCCGATTCCCGCCATGATCCATCGCGCCATGCGGTTTCTCGTCGAGGAAATCCGTCTGCTGGAATTGCGCATCGGCCAGATGGAGCGGGAGCTGTCCGAACTGGCGAAGCACAGTCCGGCCTGCACCACGCTGCTGTCGATTCCCGGCATCGGCCTGCTGACCGCCACGGCGATGGTGGCGGCCACGGGAGGGTCGGTCAGCCACTTCAAGGATGCCCGTCATTTCGCCAGCTGGTTCGGGCTGACGCCGCGCGAGTTCAGCTCCGGCAACAGTCGCGTGCTCGGCCGCATCTCGAAGAAGGGGGATCGCTACCTGCGCATGCTGCTCACCCATGGCGCCCGGGCCGTGCTGCGGGCGGCCAGCATGGCCCGACAGGCCGGCAAGACCCTTGATGGCCTGCGCGGTTGGGGGCTGGCGGTGCAGGAGCGCGCCAATCACAACAAGGCGGCCTGCGCGGTGGCGAACAAGCTGGCGCGCATCTGCTATGCCACGCTCCGGGATGGCGAGCCGTATGGCACGCCCAGCCGCCTGGCCCACAAGCTCAACCGTTCCGACTTCGCCATTGCCGTCTAGGTCTGCAAGGAGAAAATCTTTGATGTGTTCCACGTCCTCGCGCTTGCTTTGAGATTGATCGCCCATCATGGCTAAACGGGTCGCACCCTCACGTCACCAGGCCGATAACTCTGCCGGCAACTTCACGTCTGCCGCTTGTAACGATTGGCCCGACGTGCGCAGATTCCATGTCGGCACGGACCATTCAGAGTCCACTCCAGATGCCGGATATACGACTGCATGCGCTTCCTCAGCCATACTATCGATCAATTTCCTTGCTTTCCGGGGGAGTCCATATAGGCTGGTTAGGTGTCATGGTCAACATCCGTGGGTGGTCGCCTCACAAGATTCTCCCACCGCTCAATGGCTCGCATTCGCTCTGGGCCAGGGATGTCGTCGTCGACAATGTCTCCTTCCTTTCCCGTGCTACGGCAAAGCGCCATCGTTGCGAGGAAGGGATTGCCACCGTTACGCATTATGGCAATCAGGCGCGGCGCGTCTTCAGGTAGGGCATGGTCCATAAGATATTCCATAGCCTCGTCGCGCACCTGGGAGGACGGGTCATCTAGTAGGGCGGCGACTATATCGTGGACATTCTTGTCACCTGCCTCGATGAACACCGCAACGGCCGCCGATCGAGTATCGGGGTGGCTAGAGGTTAGGGCCGAAATTACCGATTGTTTCATCAAAGCATAATCCTCCACGGCGCTGCGGACCGCTTCGGACCATCCTCGCTCGACCATTTTCTCAAACGCGGTCATCGGCTGCTCAGAGGGTATGGATCCGCAAATGACACCTAACGGGGCGGCGGATCGTATCCGCCGCCCCGTTGTCGCGGGCGCGAAGCGTCCGCGACTAACAAGTGATTATACAGTTCTGTATATCTACCATAAATTCAGCCACTACCTAAAGCAACAACCTGATTATTCGGTTTTTTATTAGCTGCATAACACCAACCTTTCAATTCCGAGCCCGGCTAATCTCGACCCGCTCGCCGTTCTCCCGGAACCCGTCTCTCGCCACGGGGCGCGGTCTGTGCAACAGAAATCTCTTGGCCGGACAGCGCCCTCATATCTCACAAACGGCCGTTTACCCGGACCAATCATCTGCCACAAAAGTATAGCCCTTCGCCGACAGGCCAATCACATTTGCTCGCTCGAAATCCCCGCACAGGCCAGCCGGGCACGCCGGGCCGCTTCATGTCGAACAATCCCCGACCGCTACGCCCGCCACTCGGGATCGATCAGGCCGTCCACGATACCGATCATCCGGTCGGCGGCTTTGGCGAAAGTGAGATCGTGAGTGACGGCGATCACGGTCTTGCCCATGTCGCGGGTCAGAGTCGTGCAAGATTTGCCGGACGTTGGCCCCGGCGCGGGTGTCCAGATTGCCGGTCGGCTCGTCGGCCAGAATGATCGGCGGATCGTTGGCGAGGGCGCGGGCGATGGCCGCCCGCTGGCGCTGCCCGCCGGAAATCTGGTGCGGACGCTTGCGCAAATGCTCGCTCAGGCCGAGTTGATCGAGCAATTGCGCGGCGCGTTCTCGGGCGGCGTCCTCGCCCAGCGCGCCCAGCCGGCGCAGCGGCAGCAGGACGTTTTCCAGCACCGAAAATTCGGCCAGCAGAAAATGAAACTGGAAGACGAAGCCGAGTTTTCGCAGCCGGGTCGTCGCCAGCTCGTCCTCGCCGAAGCCCGAGGTATCCCGCCCGTCGAGCAGCACCCGGCCCGAAGTCGGCGTATCCAGCAAGCCGAGCAGATAGAGCAGCGAGGATTTGCCGGAGCCGGACGGTCCCATGATGACCACGAACTCGCCCCGCTCCACCGCCAGCGTGACATCCTGCACCAAGGTGACCGGCACCTCGCCGGGCAGCACCCGCCCCAAATTTTCGGCGGCTAGAATCGGCGGATTATCGGGCGCAGCACGCTGCGCCCCTACACCTGCGGAATTCACCCCATCCCTCGCAGAATCGCCACGGGATGAACCCGTCCCGCCTTGCGCGCCGGCAAATACGCCGCGCCGATCGCCGACGCCAGCGCGAAACCGGCGGCGAGCAAATACTGCTCGTAGCCCCAGTAAATCGGCAGATGAACGAGTTCGGTCGCGCCGGGCGGCTTGAGTTCGACCTGCCCCAGCAACGCCATCAGCCCGATGCCCAGCAGCAGCCCGAGCAGGCTACCGATCAGACCGAGAATCACGCCTTCCGCTAAAAAGATCTGGCGAATATCGCGGGCATGAAAGCCCATCGACTTGAGAATGGCGATGTCGTGGGTCTTCTCCATGACAATGGTCGAGATGGTGTTGTAGATGCCGAAAGCGGCCACCACCAGAATCGCCGACACCACGCTGTACATGATCAGATTGCGCACCAGCAACACGCTCATCAAGTCTTCCGAGGCTTCCAGCCAGGACACGGCCTTGTAGCCGATTCGCCCCTCGATGATCGCCGCCACATCCCGCGCGGCGTAGGGATCGTCGAGCTGGAGAATGAAGCGGTTGACCCGGTTGGGCCGGTCCAGCAAGCCCTGGACCCGTTTCAGCAGGGCGAAGGTCTGATTCTCGTCGTAACCGGCGTTGCCGGTGCGGAAAATGCCGACCACTTTCAGGGTGCGCACCTCGCCCTCCGGCGAGGCGACGTTCACCACGCTGCCCATGCTCAGGCCGAACTTTTTCGCCAGCCCGACTCCGATCACGATGCCGTTCGGGTTGGCGGCGAGCGCGTCCAGCGAACCCTCGATCAGCTTTTCCTCGATGGTCGAGACCTGCTTCATCTTGGCCGGGATGGTGCCGTTCAGGGTGACGCCTTCGATGCGCCCGGCGAAGGTCAGCACCACCGACCCCACCAGAACCGGCGCCGCGCGCAGACCGGGCAGGGATTCGATGAACGCGAGCTTCTGGGCGTGGCCGCGAATGCCCCGAACCTCGGTCAGCGGCTTGACTCGCCGCACTTCGACGGCACCCTCGGGCCAACGCGCCACCGCCGGTTGCACGCGGGGATTGCGGTATTCGTCGGAAACGGTGATGTGCGGGCTGTTATCGACCAGCCGCTTGATGAAATCGCGCTCGGAGCCGCGCATCAAGGACGACACGGCCAGGAAGAACGCTACCCCGAGCACGATGCCGATCAGCGAAACCAGCGTGGGCCGCTTGCGGTTGACCAGATGGGTGACGGCGATTTCCAGTTGGATCGACACGGATCAACCGGCCTTGGCGCTCGGCTTCGGATCGGGCATCGCTCGCGCCCGCCGCCCTTCCCGCAAGCCGGTGGCGGGACGGACGACGACGGTATCGCTTTCCGCCAGACCGGACAGAATCTCGGTTCGCGTCTCGCCGCCGATCCCGGCTTGAACCGGCTGACGGTGCAACTCCCCGTCGCGCACGGTCCAGACGTGGCCGTCCACCACGGCGGTCGCCGGCACCAGCAAGGCGTTGGCACGCTCGGTCACGACGATGTTGACCTCGGCGGTCATCCCGATGCGCAACGGGGCGTCGTTCTCGGGTTCGATCCGCACCCGGAACGCGCGGCTGACCGGATCGCCTTTGGGGGTGATGGCGGCCAGCTTGCCGTCGATGACGCGATCCGGCAGGGCGGGCGCACGAATCAGCACCCGCTGGCCGGGCTGGACCAGGGTGATATCTTCCTCGTCCACCTCGGCCTCGATCCGCAACGGCTCGCGGCGGGAGAAATAGAAAATCGGCTGGTTGGCCGGGATCACTTGGCCCACCTCGCCGTCGCGCCGCAGGATTTGGCCGTCCGCCGGGGCGGTCAAGGTCATGTAGGACCGCAAGGCGCGGGCGCGGGCCACGGTCGCCTCCGCCGCCTGCCAATCGGAACGCGCCCGGTCGCGCTCCAGCACCGTGCCCAAGCCCCGGTCGAGCAGGGTTTGGGCGCGGTCCAACTGCGTCTTGGCGAATCGCGCCCGCGCGTCCAGCTCGTCCACCGAACGCTGGAGGTCGGCGTCTTCCAAGTCGGGCCAACTCCTGCCCTTCGCGGACCCGCGCGCCCTCGTCGGCCTTGAGTTCCATCAAGCGGCCGGCCGTGCGCGGCGCGATGGGCAGCATGACGGTCGGTTCCACCGTGCCGGTCGCGTAGACCGCCCGCACCGCCGGACCTCGGGCGGGATGAGCGACCTCCACCGTTACCGGGCCGAACTAACCGCCATCCTGCAACGCCCGCGCCCGCCAGCACGCCCAGCGCGACGACCGTCCAGAGAATCCAATAGCGCTTCATCGAGCCATCATACCCGTTCTCCCAACCGGCGTGCAGCGAACCGCCTAGCGAGCGAGAGCGTCAAAGATAGCGGTTTTCCGAGAATCGACCGGTTGAGCATCAGGTTTTTCGGCAAGCGGTCCATGCCCGTCGAAAGTTTATTCGACGCTTTGAACCTTTCTTCTCACATCAGGAAATTACCGGATAAGATCGATTCCAACTCCAACTACGGTAAAACGAGAATCGCGACAAATGAGCACGTATGTTATTTTTTTCGGCGGTTGGCGGGCTACGCCGGCCGATATGCAGGCATGGAAAGGTAGCGCGAAAGCGCAGAAGTCGGGCATCGAATTCGACGCCATCCCTTGGCCATCTGGCGCGGCCTCTGATGCAAAAAGCGCCGTTTCTGCTTTTAAAAACAAGAAGACGGGCCGATATAAATCGGTAATGGATGACCTTCGTGCCATTCAGTGGGCCAACGCGCAGTCGTCCAACGTGAGCAAAATCTACATCGTCGGCCATTCGAGCGGCTGCGCGATCGCAAACGCGGTTGACGAGGACCTCACGGACCACAGCGATGTCGTTTTGGTGGCTCTCGACGGTTTTGTTCCCGGCCCGAAACAACTCGCGCGGCAGAACACGCAAGTCTGGGCGGCCAAGACTTTGCCGATACCCTTCTTGGATGGAGGCATATCGAGAAACTACCCAGCGCTCAGGAAGGCAATCGGGAGCCGGCTCCAGGTTTACTATGCCGCGCCCGACTGCACGACCGAGTGGGCGCTACACTTCTCTTTGGTTAACGCCGCAGCCAACGACAAGATAGTGACTGGGAAGAATTCCCTCGAGATCGTTGCCACAGGCTATACCCAGTGCATCGCGAACTTGGTATGGCTGTGAATTCAAGCGACTTGGCTTTGGTGGAGTTTCCGCCAGCGCCGCCACAAGCCGCCCGCGCTGAAGCAACTCCAGGCCCAGCCCAGCCACTTGAGCACGGCCAAGGCCAGCCATAACGCCCAGGCCAGCATCAAACCGCGATAGAGCAGCATCGGCGCGGAGATCACCCAGGCGGTCGGCAGCGGCCCGGCGACGCGATCCTGATACCAGTTCAATTGCCAGGCGCTGGAGTTGTTCCCGGCGATCTGCATATCGGGTGGACCCAGCAAACCCTGTTCGATGGCGCCGAGCAAAGCTGCTCCGGCGGCCAGCGTCAGCAACGCCAGCGCCAGTTGCATGAGATTGAACTTGAACGCGCCCATCTCTCGACCGACCGAACCCTTGCGTCGCGCCAGCAACAGCAGCCAGCCCGCCACTAACAGGATGGCGAGAATGTGGCTCTGGCTCAGCCCGACGCCGAGCAAAAACCACTGGTGGACCCGCAACGGCGTGCCGCCCACCCGCGCCAGCACCACGGCGCCGGCCAGAATCACCAGCAGCACGCCCCAGAACAACACCGCCGGCCCCATGACCGGCCCGCCGGCCAGCAACACCCAGCGATTGCGCGGCAGGCTCACGCTCACGGCGCCGTTGACGCTGGGACCGCCCAAATCCACGGCGGGCGTCTCGTAACGCGCGCCGATCCCCAGCTCGTCGCGCCAGACCAGCGCGATCCGCTGAACGCCGGGCGTCAGCGGCAGCACCACCTTTTGATCCTGTTGCTGGATCGGTTGCTGAACGTCGTTGATGCGAACGCCGGTCAGCACCGCACCGGGCGGCAGGGTCACGGTCTGATCGGCGCCGCGACTGGCGCGGACGGTCATCTCCAAGGTCGCTTCGCTCAAGCGCTGACCCGGACTCAGCCGCAACTGGCTGCGGTCGATGGTCGCGGTCCCGCCGGGCGCTCCTTGCGGGCGGTCGATGGTCAGCGCGACCTGCTCGCCCGGCCAAGGCCGCCACTCCGGCGACCATTGCCCCTCGGCATCGACCCGCCGCACCAGCGGAATGCCGGCGCTTTGGACGTGCCAGAGCGAGCCGGCCCGCAAGCGCCAGACCTCGACGAAATCGTCGCGCTCCGCCGCTTTCAGCGCGAGCGAATCGCTCCGGCCCAAGGTCGCGTCCCAAACCGCTTCGGCCCGATCCGGCGGCAGGTTGAGCAACACCCGGCCCTCGCGAACCCGAATGTCGGGCGTGGTGACTCGCTCGCCGGGCAACAGCGGAATCTCGATCACCGCCGCAGAGTCGGCCTGGCTCAAGCGCCGCACCCGCGTTTGCACCTGCCAGTCCACGTCCAGCACGATTTCCCGCTCGACCTGCACGAACGGCGGCATCACCCCGGCTTGCAGCGGCGCGGCGGCGGTCTGGCGCTGGCGGGTCAACTGCAACTGCCGGTCGGCGCGGCCTTCGACGTAGCCCTCCACCAACCAGCCTTCCGCGTCGAGTTCCACCCGGCCCGGCGCCATCGGCAAGGGCAATTGCAGGGTGGCGACCGCATCGGGCACGGCGGCGGTCACGGTCAACTCGTGCAATCCCGCCGGCAAGCGCAACCAGAGCGACTGGGCGGGATCGCGGAACAGGATCGCGGCCTGTCCGTCCAGTTCCACCGCCCGGACGATCAGTCCCTCGCGCGGCAGCGGCAGGGGAACGGCGGTGTCCACTTGCGCGTGCAACGCCAGCCGCAAGGTCAGCTCGCCGCCCTTGACGGCGAGCGCCAGCGCCGCCAGATCGCCGCAGCGCTGGCAGTCCGGCGGCTCGGTCAGCCGGTCGCGCAACGCCTCCAGCAATTCCGGCGACGGCAATTCCGCGCGGGCGGGCGGCGAGGCTCCCCACAGCAACCCGGCCAGCAACAGGGACAACGCCAGCGCGGTCACGGTCGCGCCCGACGGCGCGCTCCCTTCCGGTTCCACCCGGTCGAGAGGAAGCGGTGAAGCCGGGGGGATTTTCCGCCGATCCGCGACGAACGCCCGCCCGCCTATCGCGAGCAATAGCGCCAACCCGGCCAACAGCAGGATGCGCGTGGCCCAAGGCGGCAGCAGCCACAAGCGCAGCCGCTCGTCTGCCGCCACCGGCCCGTTCCAGCGCAAGGTGGCGCGCTGCCAGCCCCATACCGGCAAACCGGGGCCGGTCTGAACCTTGATGTCCGGCGTATATTGCTGCTGGAGCTTTTTCAGGCGGTCTCCCTTGCCCGGCGCGATGGCGGACGGAGCGGTGCGATTGTAGGTTTGCATCTCGTCCAGGGCTTGGGACATCGGCGCGCTGGGCGGAGCCGCGAAACCGATCAGAGGCGGCGCCCAATCGAACGGCTCCAGTTGCGGATAGAGCGCGCTGCGGACCTGCTGCACGGCGAACAGCCCGCCGATCACCAGCAAGGCCAGCAAGGCCAGCCGGCGATAGGCGTCGGTCAACACCCGAAACCGTCCCGGCGGCAGCGCCCGCAGCAGCGCGACCGCCGCCAGCACGTTGAGCCAGACGTACAGCGGCGCGTTGGGTTCGTGGTAGATCAGCGCCATGCCGAGCAGCGCCGCGATTCCCCAAGGCCAGCCCCACAGTTTGCCGAAACCGAAGGCGATGACCAGCACCACGAACAGATCGAGCAAGTTCCAGGAATACAGCCAGGCGTTGCCGGCGCTGTCGGGACCGGTCGCCGCCAGCAGCCGCCAACCGGGCGGCAGATTGAGCGTGGCGCCGATTTTTTGCGGGGCGACCCGCCAGCCGACCGCCGGCAAGTCGCTCGCGGCCGGGAGTTCCAGCCGGCTGTCGGCGACCAGTTGCAGGTTGTTCGACTGCCGCACTTCCACCCCCGTCGTCCCGGCATCCGCCGACTGGGTGATGAACTGGTCCTCGCCGTTGATCTCCACCCGGCCCAGCCGCAGCGCGGGCGCGGCGTCCAAGCGGGTCCGGTTCAGATTGCCGCTCAGGCGATCCTGCACGGTGTAGCCGCCCCCGCCGAAATCCAGCCACAGGGTGCGATCCAGGGTCAGGCTTTCCGGGGTGGATTCGGTGTCCCCACGGGTGCGGGTGGCGAAGCGCAAGCCTTCGCCGGGCTGCACCAGATACGCCGGCCATTGCCGCCACGCCTCGGGCAGTTTGGTTTGGGCCGGGTCGAGCGCCGGCGCCCCGCTCGCCTGGACGACCCGCAGCGCGTTCTGCGCCCGAAAGCTCCAGATTTCCTGCTGCGGCCAAGGCGTTTCAGCGGCGGCGGGGCGCTCCAGCGCGTCCACCGGCCCGCGATGGCGGGCGGTCAGGTCGATGGCCCAGCTTCCCGGCCGCAGTTGCACCCGTAGCCGGCCATCCGGCTCCAACCGGGCCGGCAGCGGGCTGCTCAAAGCCAGCGGCAAAAAATCCGGCAACAGCACGGGACCGAGCGTTTCCTCCCGCGCCTGCCCGGACACCCGCAGTTCCAGACGGGTCGCGACCTCGAACGGAATCCCGTCGGTCAGCAACCGGAACACTTGCAGGTCGAGATTGTCCTGCTGGGCCGGTTCGCTCGGGCGCTGGCGCAGCCACACCACGCCGTCGTCCTCGATCCGCGCCACCGCCACCGGCCGACCGTCGATATCCAGCTCCAGCAGCGCGTTGCGCGGGGGGACGCGGATCGAATCGGGCAACGTCCGCCAAGCAAACCGTCCACCGATGCGATGCGCGCCGGGCGGCGCCTTGACGGCCGGCCGCCCGTCCCGCTCCAGCACCGGCACCGACTGATCGTCCAGGCGCACCTCCAGCGGCCAGTGGCGCCGGTCGCCGGGCAACATCAGCCAGCTTTCCCGGTCCACATGGACCCGCTGCCGGAACTCGCCGCCGCGGGCATCGAGACTCAACTTCAGCGCCGAAGACCAGACGCACTGACGCCGATCCGTCGCATCGAAATTCACCGGACAACGCCGGTCCGGCCGATCGTGCAGCACCCAGTCGATCCAGGGCTGCAAAGCGACCGGAATGGAGGCCAGCGCGTTCGGTGGAATCGAGAATCCCGGAGACAGGTCAACCGCTCGAACCGGCGACGCGAACAATCCCAGCCACAGCGCGACCAGCAGCGCTCGGGCGATGAAGACAGGGCGGGCCGACAGGCTATCGGTGCGCATCGTTGACCTCCTTGAATCTTTGCGGTATCGCGAACGAATCGACGGATCGAGGGCCGTGGACTCACGGGAAGTATACGGCTTGTCACTCGACCGCGAAGGGGTCTACCCTTGGAAAACCGGCGGTCGCCCGAACCGGCTCGAACCACGACAACATGACGCCGACAGGAATGGGCGGCAGACCCGCGCCGCAGGAGGTTTTCAGCATGCACGCCACCCGCCACCCGCCGTTATCCGGCCTCGCGACCCATCGCGAGCTGCGGGAATGCGTCAGTTGCGGCGCGCGCTTCGTCGGCTGGAACTGGCACAGCCGCTGCCGGGACTGCTATCGACGCACCCACTCCAATCCCGATCAGGCCCGACCCGCTCCCGACGCGGAACTCAAGCGACTCAGGGGAGAATTGGAAGCGGTCCACCAGGAACTCGCGCGGCGAGGGCGGGCGCATCAGGACGCCGTGGCGAAGACGGCCGAACTCGAACGCGCCTGCGCGAGCCTGAAAGCCGAAAGCGAAAAATGGAAGCGCCGCTACTACGCCGTGCTGGCGCGGTCGGGCGGCCGAGCGCCGATCCCTCCCGACATCTTGCGGCGCTTGCTCTGGCTGTGCCACCCGGACCGGCACGAAAACAGCGACGCCGCCACCGTGACCACCGCTTGGCTGCTGGCCCAACGGTCGCGCTGAAGCTCCCCTGCAAGCCGCCGCCTCTTGGAACAGCAGAGAGAGCGCCAACCTCTTCGTTTCTAAAGCCAACGCGCCGGCCCGCTGCTCGCCGAGCGAACGAGAGTGGCCTGACGCGGCGACGGTTTACTGCGTGCTGGGAGCGTAGCCGTCGGATAACGTCTTCAGGAAGGCGACGATGGCGTCTTCCTCCTCGGCCGTCAGGTGGAGATCGCCCAGTTCGGAGGTGTTGACATTCGCCGTCACTTCCGGAGAGGGCCAGCAATTCGCTGCCAGCGCCTCCGTCTCGGTGTAAGGACCCGGACATACCGGCTTTACGTCCCGGGTGTTATAGAAATGTATGATGCCCTTTAAACTCTTAAAGTAGCCGTTGTGCCCGTAGGCTTTTACGAGCACCTCGCTTGGGCGCTTGTCCAAATTGCGCAGGGTGGGAACTTTGTGCTTGCCATCATTGGCCAGGACCAAGGCCGCGTAATCCAGCCGCTTCGCGAGAAAACCGCCTAGCCCCGGATCGACAAAGCCTGGATCGGCATCGTACACGGGATTCTCTGGATTTTTCGGCAAACCCAGATTATCGAAAGTAAAATCGGTGAACTGCGATTTCTTGCCACCGGCCGCAACTGTATGGCAGCGAACGCACTTACCTTTGCCCTTGAACAGAGCGAAACCTCTCCGTTCCTCCTGGGCCAGTTTGGCTTTCCCCTTTAATCTCAAGTCAAATTTTGAAGTAAAAGCGTTCGATTCGGGAGAAGACTCAAACGCGGCGATGGACAATGCGATCCGATCAAAGGCCAAATCCGACTTGGTTCTGTCAGCTTCAGTCAGATCTACGGTTCCACCTTCCGCGCTACAGATGGCCTCCACATCAGGGGGCCACGCGATCGCACAGGATTCCGCGCCCCAAACATTTTCGAAGCCCACCGGATAGCCGTTCGCGTCGCAAACCCGATAAACCACGCACGCGGAATCCGGCAAAGCCTGCTCGACTGGATTCAGGAACGGCCCCTGTGCCTGATCGGCGGCGGGGTTGCCCAGCTTTTCACCGGTGGCCCGGCCATCCCAGAAGTTACCTCCCACAAACAGCCATTCCTTGCCTTGTTTTTCCAGGTGGAAAACGGGACTGGATGCGGCATAAGCCGAACTGGGCGGCTTGCGATTTCCGAACCTGCCGGAAATTGACCCCTCGTAAACTGATCCGCGGACATTGATGGCGGAATTAGGTCCGGTCCAGCCCACCTCTGGGGCATGGCAGGATGCACAGGATTGATTTTTGTTGATGGAAAGATTTGAATCAAAAAAGATAGCTTTACCAAGCTGCTCCTGCGGGGTCAGCGCATCGACGGACATGGTAGCCGTTATCGTTATAGCGGGTACCAGCACAATCAGATAACGCTTGCATTTGATATTCATTGTCGATCTACCAACAACATGACACATTGAGCAGAAGCAGACATAAGGTTATTCGTCAAAAGTTACAAATCCGTTAAACGTGTCTTAATCAATTAATTTATAAGGAATTAGGAGTTACGCAGTTGCCGGTAACGTGTAGAGAGGATTGGCCAAATAGGCCCGCACGGCGGGGCGGATGATGGCGGTTTTGGCCTCGAACCAACTGATCCCGGCGCGGTAGCAATGCCACTCCAGGCGCAAGAACGCGCGCAGAGCCAGGCCGATGTGGTTGCGCTGGGCGCGAGCGGCGCGGACTTGGGCGCGTTCCACACCACAGAACTGCTTGATGCCCCGATGATAGTGCTCGATGGCCCAGGCATAGCCGGCGAAGCGGACACGGGCGAGCGCGGCCATTTTAAGGTCGTTGGTGGCCCAGTATTCCCTGTCGCCGTCTGGGGCGACGATCGAGAACAGGCGGATCAGGCCATACCCTTTCAGATGGACAACCACGCCCTGGTGGTCCGTTTCGACCCGCGCCACCGGGCGCAAGCCGCTCCGGTCGGGGTTGACCAGGCGGTTGGCTTTCAGCCGAGTCAACCAAACCCAGCCAAACCCCCGGATCAGTTTCAGGTTTTCCAGGCTGCCGTACCAACTGTCAAAAACCGCGCATTCCGGGCGAAATCCGCGCTCGTGGGCCGTCTTGAGCAGGGCTTGGAAGTGATCGTTTTTGGTCAGGTCGTCCCCGGCCTTGTCGTACAGCCGATAGTCCACCGGCACGTGGCGGTCGCCCTCGGTCCACAGCAGCGTGATCAGGTTGATGCCCTCCACGACGGCGTGATGCTTGCCCGACCAATGACGCTGGACCAATTCGATTTTTTCGGCATACGGTTTGTCCAGCGTCGAGTCATCAAGCACCAACACCCCGCCGTGGCGCTCGACTTGCCCGGCGGCGTCTCGCCAGAGCGTCGCGGCATCCGGCTCCAGCCGGTGCAACAGTCGGGTGAACGCATCGTGCGCCGGCGGCGCGGCTTGCTCGGGTTGCACCCGCGCCGCTTCGGTCGCGCTGCACACTTTCGGTGTGGCTATCAGGAAGTCGATGTAATCTCGGTCACTGACTTTGGGTGGATTCATCCCGCTCTTTTGTCTCCTCGTCAGGCAACTGCGTAACTCCTAAAGGAATAAAGCCAGAGTCTACGCAATGAAAAGCAAGCGTCTAAAGCGGTATCGCGCAAGCCAGCGCGGAGGGGCGATGATCGCTCACCATCCAATGGCAATCGGATGAGATCGGCTGGTTTGGTATCGTCCACTAAACGACATGGAGTTCCCGACAAGCCTCCCACGAATTTGTATCGGGGATTTTCGATGGCTGCATCCAAACGCGCAGACCCACCGTATACCTAAGCAACGGCACGCACTGTATTGCCGCCAATAACCGCACGAAACGAATTTGATCGAGGAGCTTCCAATGAAAACCTTATTCGCCACTCTTAGTACTCGGCCTGTCCGTCAGTACCGCTGCCCTGGCCGAACCGTTTAACATGGGCAGCCAGCAACTATCCGGCCCGCAGTTCGGTCCAGCGCGATGGCCGACTCCGCGTTCGCCTGACCGCCGACTTGGGCGGCTTCAACGAGCGAGACACCGGCTACCGCCACGACGGTTCGACGGCTTCCAAGGCACCCCGCGCCGAGATGGCGGACGCCATGACTCCGACTCGTCGCTCCCAAGGCTGGTCCGGACCGGATGCTTGGAACAGTTAAGGCGTGACTCGGGCGACGGGAACCCGTCCAAATTCTCGCCGCCCCGACCCATTGCGGTCTATCCTGATACCGAATTCGAACTCCAATCCTCCGGCGGAACAAATCGAGATCCGCCGGATCGACATTTTTTGCACGCCGGTCCGCAAACGTCCGGCACGCTTCCGAATCCAAGCTGGCAAGCCTCCCAACGAGCCAACCGGCTATGCACGACCCGTTTCCCCTGCTCGCGAAAACCGATTTCCCTGCCATCTATCGCGACCGCATCGACACGCTGCAAGCCAACCTGGGCTACCGCTGCAACCAGTCCTGCACCCACTGCCACGTCGCGGCCGGCCCCCAGCGCACCGAGCAAATGGACTGGGAGACGATGGAACTGCTGCTGCGCTATGTCTCGGCGCGGGGAATCGCGACTCTGGACCTGACCGGGGGCGCACCGGAGTTGAATCCCCATTTCCGCTCGCTCGTCGCCCGCGCCCGCCGCCTGAACGTCCGCGTCATCGACCGCTGCAACCTGACCATCCTCCGCGAGCCCGGCCAAGCGGATTTGGCCGCTTTCCTGGCGGAGCATCGCGTCGAGATCACGGCCTCTTTGCCCTGCTACCTGGAGGAGAATGTAGACCGGCAGCGCGGCAAGGGCGTGTTCGAGTCCAGCTTGGCCGGCTTGCGGCAACTCAACGCCTCGGGTTATGGCCGACCCGGCAGCGGCCTGACGCTAAATTTGGTCTACAACCCGCTCGGCCCGGTGCTGCCGCCCGATCAGACCGGCCTGGAAGCCGCCTACCAGCACGAGTTGGCGACCCGTTACGGGATCGTCTTCAACCGTCTGCTGGCCCTGGCCAACATGCCGATCCAGCGCTTCGGCAGCCAACTGATTTCCAAGGGCCAATTCGCGCCCTACATGGAGCTGCTGAAATCCGCCCACCGGGATGAAAACCTCGGCGGGGTGATGTGCCGCAATCTGATTTCGGTGGACTGGCAGGGCTACGTCTACGACTGCGATTTCAACCAGATGCTGAAACTCCCGCTCGGCGCCGACGGGTCGGATCGAACCCACCTGTCCGCGCTGCTGGATCGGGAACTGGCCGGCGCCCGCATCCGGGTCGCCGACCACTGCTACGGCTGCACCGCCGGCCAAGGCAGCAGTTGCGGCGGTGCGCTCGACGCCGCGTCCGCATCCTCCCCAGCCAGAGCGGCGGCGTGATGGCGGCCAATCGATAGCAGGAACGACGACCCGGCGCGCGGCGCAGCCTGACCCGGGCGCTCGAATGCCCGTTATTCCGGGCAAGCGGCCAGCGCCAGCGCCTGCCAGACGTGGCCGTCGGCTCGATCCTGGACGAACGCGGCGATGCCGAGATCGCGGGGGTCGGCATCCGCCGGCGGGCGAAACCGATGCGGGTGGGCGAAACCGCCATCCGCCGCCACCGGCAACGGTCCGACCAATTCCCGCGTCACCCGGTCGTGGCGCAACTGCCGCGCTGCGTTTTCGCCGGCGGTGACGTGGCTGAACAAGCCGTTCTGGTACAGCGCCACGAACACGCCAGCGCGGTCCACCGCCGCCCGAGGTTGCAGCCGACCCCGGACCCAGACTCGCCAAGCACCGGCGTCGGGCGCGATTTCCAGGTCGAGTTCCGCTTCCGCCGGCCGGGCGTTGATCGCGGCGATCCGCCGGCGAAACGCCGCGTCCTCGACGCCAATCCAGCGCGGTGCGGCCGTTGACCATCACCTGCGGCGTGAACACGGTCTTGCTCCCCTGCGCGGCGGTCAGCGCGCGTTGTCGGGCGCTGAAATCGGGCCGGGCGAAACGGTCCCGCCAACCCAGGCCATCCCAGTAATCCACATGCAGGGCCAGCGGCACCACCTCGCCGCGCGCTGAAGGCTCGGCCGCCAAGTCCGACAGCCAGCGATCCGCCGGCGGACAACTGCTGCATCCCTCGGAGGTGTACAGCTCGATCAGCGCGGCCTGCCCCGGCCCGCTTTGCGCCCGACAGCCCGCGTTGGAGGGAGCGGCGGGCAGCAGCGACACCGCCATCGCCAAGCCCGACAGCAGGAGCATCCACCTGTCGCGGGAACACCGCCCGGCAGCCCGGACTTTTTCGTTCACCCCTCACCCCCGTTCCATCCAATTGATCGGGGCGGACCGCGATGGCCCGCCACCGCAGCGCTCATCACCGGGCGGATTTTCTGATCGTGACTGCCGCCACCGGATTCCGCCAATCGTATTCTTCGGCTTTCAGATCGGCGATGCCGTGAATCCCGGCGTGTACGTGCACATAACCTTCGCCGCCCGCCGAGGGCGAGGCTCCCTCGCCGCCGCATTGCGGTCCGGGAATGGCCGCGCAGCGCTCGTCGTTGGGCTCGGAGCCCGCGTCATACCCCGGCACCCAGTAAGTCTCGCTGCCGAAACGGGGAGCCGCGACACCGCTCAGCGCGATGAAGCCGTCGTTGGTCGGCAGGATCATCGCGGCCAGGCTGATGCGGTCGGCGCTTTGCGCCGCCACCCGCACCGTGACCGATTGGCCCGGTTCCAGCAGCCCGGTGGAATTCGCGACATCGATCACGCGGCTGTCGGCGCGCAAGGCTTGCTCCAGCGGCACGATGTCGCCGCCTTCGGCCAGGACGGCCAACTCGTCGCTGGCGGGTTGGCCCAGGGCGAACAAGTTCACGCCGAGGCGATGGCTCGCCACCAGAATCGGCGTGAAGAACGCGCCTCGGGTGATGTTGGTGATCGTCACTTCGAACATCGCGCCATTGGCGGATTGCGCCTGGGCTCCGGCCAGCGAAGTGGCCAACAACAGGGATGCCGTCAAAGCGGTTAACGGTTTCATCGTCGAATGCTCCGTGTGCGTTGGTGAAAGTTCGGAGACCGCTGGGGTATCCGAGACGCACTGTGCCGCTCCGGCTTCACGACGCGCTCACGGAACCATCACTTTTCCATCACGACGACGCCGGTTCGCCGAACCGTCGCCTCGGCTCAGAGATCATCCGCTCGGGATGCGCGGATCGGCAGATCGAAGTCAAAGCGGGTTCCCCGGCTCAGTTCGCTGCTGGCTCGCAGTTCGCCGCCATGCAATTCGGCGATACGGCGGGCGATGGCTAACCCCAGACCCAAATGGCTGCCGTCGTCCTTGGCCCGGCGCGGCCCGCGATAGAAGCGGTCGAACACGAACGGCAAATCCTCGGGCGCGATGCCGTGGCCGGTATCGGCGACGGTAAAGGTGGCGATTTCGTTCCGCGCGCCGAGTTCGAGGGCGATACGTCCATCGGGCGGCGTGTGATGCAGCGCATTGAGGATCAGGTTATCCAACAGCCGCTCGATCATGCCGATGTCGGCCTCGACGAACAGCGCCGTCGGCGGCAGGCCCAGGTCGATCTCGATTCGGTGCTCCCGTGCGGCGATACGGTACTTTTGGGCGATGTCCTGCAATAGCTCAGCGGCAAGGAAGCGCTCGCGGTGCGGCCGAATGGCGTGAGCGTCGAGTTTGGCCAGCTCGAACAGATCGCCCACCAGCCTGCTCAATCGCCGGGAGTGGCGCAAGGCGGCGTCGAGATAGGCTTGCCGCTCGGCGGGCGACGAACGGTCGGCTTTCAATTGCAGCGTTTCCAAATAACCGTGCAACGCGGCCAGGGGCGTGCGCAAATCGTGCGAAACGTGATTGACCAGTTCGCGCCGCAGCGCATCGCGTTCCCGCAAGATGCCGATCAGGGCTTGCAGGCGTTCGGCCATCCGGTCGAAGTGCATGCCCAGTTGTTCGATTTCGTCTCCCCGAGCACCGGCGCCGCGATAGGGCACGCAGGCCGAAAACTCGCATTGCTGAAAGGCATCGACCACCGCCGCCAGCCGTCGCAGCCGCCGGGTCAGCAGCCGGAACAGCAGCAAACCGGCCAGCAAACCGGCCAGCAAACTACCGGCCAACACCCAGGCGCTGAGCCGCAGCAGCAAACTGTCCCGATAAAGGCGCTCGAAAGATTCGTACATCTCGCCGCGCAGCACCACGTACAGGTAGCCTTCGGGCGGTCCGGTCGCGGGAATGGGCGTCACCGAAAAACTTTTGCGGACGTCGTGGCTGCGCGGGTCGTCGCCGAAGATCGGCAGCTCGGCGCCGGCCAGGAACGCCCGGATCGGCTCCAGCGCCACCCGGTCGCGCTTGACCGCCGCCGGTTCGGCGGAGTACGCGAGAATCGCGCCCTGGGCGTCCAGCCAATAGATTTCGATGCTGGGGTTGATGGTCATGTAGCGTTCGAAGGTGGCTTTCAACGCTTTCGGGTCGAGCCGGCCGTCGGCGATCAACCGCTGGTCGGCGACCAGGTTGCGGGCCAGATCGCGATTGAAGCTCTTGCTGCGCTTCCTGGAGATAGCGCTGGGTCAGGGCGTGGCTGATCAGGCCGTAGCTCAGGCCGATGGCGCCCAGCAACGCCATCAGCGCGACGGCCAGCTTGCCGTACAGAGGTGTTCAGCATGACTCGGCGAACTTGTAGCCGACGCCCCAGACGGTGAGGAGGTAGCGAGGTTCCGCCGGGTTCGGCTCCAGCTTGGCGCGCAGGCGGTTGATGTGCGAGTTGACAGTGTGCTCGTAGCCTTCGTGGCCGTAACCCCAAACCTGATCCAGCAATTGGCTGCGGCTGAACACCCGGCCGGGCTGGCGGGCGAAATGGAGCAGCAGATCGAATTCCTTGGCGGTCAGCGCCAGCTCGCGGCCCGCCAGAAGCGCCCGGCGCTTGCTTCACCTCGATCACCAGGGGGCCACGCGCGATGCGGGGGTCGTCGAGGGTCAGCACCATCCGGGTTCGCGCAGCGCCTCGGCCCGCCGCAGCAGCGCCTTCACCCGAGCGAGCAGTTCCGGGAAACTGAACGGTTTGACCACATAATCGTCGGCGCCCAGCTCCAGGCCCAGCACCCGGTCAAGCTCCGACGACTTGGCGGTCAGCATCAGGATCGGCAGGTAATCGCCGCCGGCCCGCAGTCGCTGGCAGATCGTCAGCCCGTCCAGATCGGGCAGCATCAGGTCCAGGATCACCAGATCGTAGCGACGCTGGGCATACCGTTCCAGCGCCTCCCGTCCGCTCCCGGCGATATCCGCCACGCAATGGATATCCCGCAAATGCAGTTCGACCAGATCGGCAATCTCGCGGTCGTCTTCGACGAGCAGTACATGACGCGCCATCGTTCTCAACTCGGTACCGACTCTCTCACCGATGAAAATCGTTCATCGTTATTGGATTCTGCAAGGATGATTATCGGCGACGGGAATCACGTTTTTATCACGCGCGAAGGCAATCGAGCCGGATGATGATCACCTCACCCCGCATTTGCCCCAACTCCAAAAATTTTGGCGGAGTCCGCATCCAACGCCGCCCGAACCGCGTAAGCATTCCTGAACCTGCCGCAAACGCGGAACCCCGAACCCCGAAATCGTAAGGAGTACAACGCATGAAAACGACTCTCGCCGCCGCCAGCTTCGCCCTGATCGCCGCTCTGTCCGGCCTGTCCACCGCTCGCGCTGCCGGCTTCAACGACCGGAGCCCAGCCCCCGGTATCGCCGCTTCCGCCCAGCCTGGGCGGCAGGATCCGAGCCACGTCCCGGCGGTCCACGGCTTTAACCAGCGGAGCCATCACGTCGATTCCGCCCGCTACGCCCCCGCGAGCCCCGAGCGCGCCACCCTGGCGGTCGGCACGAACTGCGACTTGACTCCACGCTTCGGTTTCAACGAGAGCACCTCGCTCCCGAACTGCTGAACTGTTGACCTCGCGCTCGCCGCCGTCATGGCGGCGCGATGGCTTCACCCTCAAGCCCAAAATTCGAGCCGCAATTCTTTTGGAGGGCATCTTATCGCCACGAACTGCGGCTTGCGGCGATCCCGTTCCCGCTTCATGTTCCAGGAGCCCGCATGAGCAATCATCGCTTGAACTTTTTCGCTGCCTTCGCCCTGCTCGCGCTCGGTTTTGCCGCGCCGAGCCGCGCCGGCGAGTTGCCCGGCACCCAAACTCTCGTCTCGCCCCACGAGTTCGCGGCGCTGGTCGCGAAGCTGGAAGCGGCAGTGACCGAACACAAAATGGCGGTGGTCGCCAAGGCCAGCGCCAGCCAGGGCGCCGCCGCGCGCGGGGTGAAAATCCCCGGCAACGCCGTGATCATGGTCTTCAGAAACGACTTCGCGGTGCGCATGTTGGAGGCCAGCGTGCCCGCCGGCATCGAAGCGCCGCTGCGCTTCTACGTCACCGAAAACGCCGACGGCAAGGCCAGCCTGACCTGGCGTGCGCCGAGCGCGACCTTTGCCCCTTACAACAGCGCTCTGCTGGATGCGATGGCTCGCGAACTCGATCCCATTTTCGCCGCCATCGCCCGCGACGCCGTGCGCTGACCGACATTCCGTTCGGCGCCCGGCCCCAGGCGTGGCTCGACCCGACGAAGGAAACCGGATGCAAAGACCGTATGCACGTCGGCCGCGATGGCGCCAATCGTGGCGGTGACCGTCCGGGGCGTCGGGATCGGATCGATAATCGTCGCGTTCGCGTCGAATACGATGCGGTCCATCGCGCCCTCGGGCACTGGATCGCGCCGGCTAGGAATTACCGAGCGTCATCTAAATTGATCACTCCTCATCCCGAAGAATAACCGACAATGACCGAAGTAACGATGTACGGCACCCAACTGTGCCCGTTCTGCCGGCGCGCGGAACAGTTGCTGAAAAGCAAGAACGTCGACGACTTGAAAAAAATCGCGGTCGATCTCGACCCCGGCCAACTGGACAGTATGATCGCGCGCACCGGACGTCGCTCCGTGCCACAAATCTTCATCGGCGAAACTCGCGTCGGAGGATACGACGACTTGGCCGCTCTGGATCGCGAAGGCCGGTTAGATGCGCTGTTGCGGTCCGCCGGAGCCAAACGCCCGTGAACCCCCGCAAACTCCTGCTCCTCCTGGTGATCGCCATCCTGGCGAGCGCGTTCTTCGCCATCGACCTCGGCCGCTATTTCAGCCTCGATTACTTCAAATCCCAGCAGGCGGCCATCGAAGCCTATCGGGCGGCGCATCCCGGCTTGACGGCGGGGATCTTCTTCGCCGTTTACGTGGCGGTGACCGGCTTGTCGCTGCCCGGCGCGGCGATTCTGACCCTGGTCGGGGGCGCGATTTTCGGCCTGTTGTGGGGCGCGGTGATCGTCTCCTTCGCCTCGACCCTCGGCGCCACCCTGGCCTTTCTGGTCGCGCGTTTCGCGCTGCGCGACTGGGTGCAGAGCCAATTCGGCGTCCGCTTGAAAGCGATCAACGCCGGAATCGAGAAGGAAGGCGGCTTCTACCTGTTCACCTTGCGGCTGATCCCGATCTTTCCGTTCTTCGCCATCAATCTGGTGATGGGCCTGACGCCGATCCGGGCCTGGACCTTTTACTGGGTCAGCCAGATCGGTATGTTGGCCGGCACGCTGGTCTACGTGAACGCCGGCACCCAAGTGGCGCGAATCGACTCGCTCAGAGGCATCCTGTCGCCCGGATTACTGATTTCCTTCGCACTGCTCGGCGTCTTCCCGTTGATCGCCCAAAAAATCGTGTCGGCGGTGAAGGCGCGACGGGTCTACGCGAAATGGCCCAAACCGAAACGCTTCGACCGCAACCTGATCGTCATCGGCGCCGGTTCCGCCGGCTTGGTGACGGCCTACATCGCGGCGGCGGTCAAGGCCAAGGTGACGCTGATCGAAAAGCACCGGATGGGGGGCGACTGCCTGAACACCGGCTGCGTGCCGTCCAAGGCGCTGATCCGCTCGGCCAAATTGCTCTCCCACATGCGGCGCTCCCCGGAATTCGGCATCCGCAAGGCCGCCGCCGAGTTCGATTTCGCCGAGGTGATGGATCGGGTGCAGCGGGTGATCCGCGAAGTCGCGCCGCACGACTCGGTGGAGCGCTATACCGGCCTGGGCGTGGACGTGATCGAAGGCATCGCAAAAATCACCTCGCCCTGGACGGTGGCGGTGACCACCGCCGAAGGGACGCGGACGCTGACCACCCGCGCCATCGTCATCGCCGCCGGCGCCCGGCCGTTCGTCCCGCCGATTCCGGGACTGGAGGAGATCGGCTATCTGACTTCGGATACCGTTTGGAATCTTCGGGAGTTGCCGAAACGATTGGTGGTGCTGGGCGGCGGCCCCATCGGTTCGGAGTTGACTCAGACCTTTGCCCGCTTCGGCAGCCAGGTCACCCAAGTGGAAATGGCCCCGCGCATCCTGATCCGGGAAGACCCGGAAGTTTCGGAGCGGGTGACCGCGCGTTTTCGGCAGGAAGGCATCCAGGTACTCGTCAACCACCGGGCCAAACAGTTCGTGGTGGAAAACGGCGAAAAGATATTGATCGCCGAACACGACGGTTCAGATACGCGGATTCCCTTCGATGCGGTGTTGGTCGCGGTGGGACGGATGGCGAACACGACCGGCTACGGGCTGGAGGAACTGGGAATTCCCGCCACCCGCGCCCGCACGGTGGAAACCGACGAGTACCTGCAAACGCTCTA
Organism: Candidatus Competibacter sp.; assembly: GCA_037045685.1. Taxonomy (GTDB): domain Bacteria; phylum Pseudomonadota; class Gammaproteobacteria; order Competibacterales; family Competibacteraceae; genus Competibacter_A. Next base: position 39,376 of record JBAOII010000001.1, on the reverse strand, counting down.
TCCCAATATTTTTGCCGCTGGCGATGTGGCCGGACCGTATCAGTTCACTCACACCGCCGCCCATCAAGCCTGGTATGCCTCGGTCAACGCGCTGTTCGGTCCGTTCAAGACCTTCAAGGCCGATTACTCGGTCATCCCCTGGTCCACCTTCGTCGATCCCGAAGTGGCGCGGGTCGGCCTGAACGAGCAGGAAGCCAAGGAGAGGGGGATCGCTCATGAGGTTTCGGTCTACGGCATCGACGATCTGGATCGCGCCATCGCCGACGGCGAGGCGCACGGCTTCGTCAAAGTGCTGACCGCGCCGGGCAAGGATCGGATTCTCGGCGTCACCATCGTCGGCGAACATGCGGGCGACCTGTTGGCCGAGTACGTGCTGGCGATGCGCCACGGCATCGGCCTGAACAAAATCCTCGGCACCATCCACATCTATCCGACCTTGGCGGAAGCCAACAAGTACGCCGCCGGGGTCTGGAAAAAGGCTCACGCGCCCCAGAAATTACTGGCTTGGGTGGAACGCTTCCACGCTTGGCGGCGGGGCTGAACACCGAAGAGCGGTGATCGGAAAAACGCTGACTATCGCTCCTTGGCCAACCGAAGAGGGAAAGTGCGATACGCGGCGGTCCCGGATATTATTTCGGGACGGTTCGATCTATGTTTATAGCTGGTGAAAAACGGGCTTACCATTGATGCCTCGGTGCCGCCGAATATTGCGGCACGGTAGCTTCACCGCTTTGGAGCTTGACCGGAGCGGTCGGCAAATGCCGAAACCCCGTTCATTTGTTGCCAATACATCAGCTTTGGAGACGCAGTCGTGAATCCTGATTCCCCTTCGAGGCCACGCTTGGTTTTCGACGACCCGTTTCGAGTCATCGGATACAGCGGCGACCCCGCCGACGAGATAGGCGTTTTGCTCTGGTCGGGCATCGATCCGCACCGTTACTTCAATCGGGATCATCGAACCGAAACCGAATCGTTCAGGCATCTGCTGACTCTCGACTTTTCCGGGCAGGTGGTGGCTTGGCAGTCCGTGCGGCCCGACGGCCGGGAACGCCAATGGCTGGAAGTCCCGCCGGAATCCATCGAGGACCTGAATCGGCGTATCCGCGAAACGGAACCCTTGCGGTATCGACCGGCGCAGCCGCCGGCTTCTCCAAAGTCCTGAGGACCGGTCTGCCCGTTCCGCTCTCTCGCCGCATGGAGGCGTCCACCACGACCAGTTGAGGCCCGGCATGTTGCCGCAGATCATTCCCGAATCCAATTACCTGATACGGATGGCCGATGGAACCATCAAGCAGGTCAATCCGTTCACCGGAACCGAGGTGTGGACCGTGCCGGGCCGCGGCAATCGCCCGCTCGGAGTGATGCCGCCAAACCCGGCCAAGCTCGACCCGGCCAAGCTCGACGCCCATTGCTCGTTCTGCGCCAAGCTCTATCTGGACACCCCGCCCGAGAAGGCGCGGCTGGTCAAGTCCGGCGACAAATACGCCACGCTGCGCCACCTCCAGGTCGATGCGCTGTTCGATACCGTGGCCGAATTCCGCCGCGTCCCCAACCTGTTCGAAATCGTTTCCTTCAACTACTGGCAAAAGAATTTCGGCTACCGGCTTCCGGACGCCATCGAGCAGCACAAGCGCAGCTATCTGGCCTCGGTGGCCGGCCGCCAGCACGTCCTCCGGCTGTCGGAACAACGCTTGAAAGCCGCCGGGTTCGACGAGTCCGCCTGGGATCGGATGTCCCTCGACGAGCGGCTCCAGTTCGCCAACGCCTTCTTCGGCGGCGGCCACGAGCTGATCGTCGGGCGGCGCCATTACATCGACGGGGCCACGCACGACCATCAACTGGCTTCCTCCGGGACCCTGGCCCCGGAAGAGCACTACCAGTATCTGCGCTTCACCATCGACGCCATGCGCGACATCTATGTCAACAACCGCTATGTCCGCTACGTGGCGGTGTTTCAAAACTGGCTGAAACCGGCCGGGGCCTCCTTCGACCACCTCCACAAGCAACTGGTGGCCATCGACGAGCGCGGCGTCCAAAACGAGATGGAGCTGGAACGGGTTCGGGCCAACCCCAACATCTACAACGAAGCCGCCGTCAATTTCGCCGCCTACCGCAACCTGGTGGTGGCCGAAAACGATCACGCCATCGCCTACGCCGGCTTCGGCCACCGCTTCCCCACCCTGGAAGTCTTTTCCAAGAGCGAGCGCAGCCAGCCCTGGAACCATTCCCCCGAAGAGTTGCGCGGCGTCTCTGACCTGGTTCATGCCTGCCACGCCGCCACCGGGTCCGACATTCCCTGCAACGAGGAGTGGTACTACAAGCCGCCCGACATAGACGTGCCCATGCCGTGGCGAGTGCTGATCAAGTGGCGGGTATCGACGCCGGCCGGATTCGAGGGCGGCACCAAGATCTACGTCAACACCATCGACCCCGAAACCTTGCGCGACCGGGTGGTGCCGCGCCTGTTCCAACTCAGGACCGAAGGCCGGATCGCACCGATTAAGATCGCCATCGAATGCCCCTGCGTGCCCAACTGCCTCCAATACAACCCGGCGGTCCGGCAACAGGCATCCTCCCACCCCGAATTTCCGCCGCTGTCGGTCGGCCCGTCGCAGGATGAATGAGCGTACCACCTATTCTACTGCTACTTCTGATAGCATAACTTAGGTATTCACCTGGATTTTAGGAACGGCCCGCGTGCGCTTGACCCCGGAGCTAGCGCAATGCTCGACTGCCATGTTTGCAGGCAATATATGTTGCCAAGCGAAACCGCCCTTTAGTTATTGCCCAGAAGTATCTGTCGGGTCCCGGATGATTGATAGGTTTTTTTGAAAGAGAGCGAGTTTGGTCCGGTAGTATTCCTTCAGTTTGGCGAGCGGGGTGACATGGCCGAGGTTCTTCTGGGGGATGTGTTGATTATAGAGGTGGAGATAGCGTTGCAAGGTGGTTTCCAGGTGACGGGCGGAGGCGAAGGTCGTGGTTTTCAACACCTCGGCGACGCGGCCGTTGAAGCGCTCGACCATGCCGTTGGTCTGCGGGTGCCGGGGCTTGATCAGCCGGTGCTGGATGCCGTGCGCGGTGCAGATTTGATCGAAGGCGTGCCGGCCGGTCGGCTCGCGCTCGCCGGTGGCGCAGAAGCGGTCGGTGAACTCCTTGCCGTTGTCGGTCAACACCGTGCGGATCACGAACGGGACCCTGGCGTGCAAGCGTTCCAGGAAGCCGGCGGCGGCGGCGGCCGTTTTGTCCGGCCGGATCTCGCAGTAGACCCAGCGGCTGGCCCGATCGATGGCGGCGAACAGGTAGCGGTGCTCGGCTTCATCGGGCATCCGGGGCAGGTATTTCACATCGACGTGCACGAAGCCCGGCTCGTAATCCTTGAAGGTCTTGGGCAGCGGGAGGTTGCCTTCTGCCTCCGGCAGCAGGTCGGCCAGCCGGGCCACGCCGTGGCGGCGCAGACAGCGATCCAACGCCGAGCGCGACAGGTCCGGACAGACGAACTCGCGGGCCACCACCAGCAGGTCGTCCAGCGGCAACCAGCAGCAGCTTGCGCAACTCCACCACCACGAACTCTTGCATCGGCGTCAGCGTCGTGGCCAGCCGGTGCGGGGTGTGCGGGCGGTCCTGCACCGCGTCCCGTCCCCGCCAGCGCCGGACGGTGGTCTCGCTCACCCCGATTTCTGCGGCCAGTTCGGCCGTCGGCCGGGTCGAGGCTTGGAGGTACGCCCGCTGCTTGGGCGTGGTGGTGGCGTTGGCGTGCAGGCGAATCTCCATCAGGGCCTCCGTAGCGCGACGGATCAGATCGCGCAAGAACCGCCGCGATTCCAGCAGACGGCGGCTTCGAGTGTCAACATAATCTAGCGGGACCCGACAGCTATCATCGCAACTGTATCGTTCGCAAATACTTTGCGTCGAAAACCAAAAGGCCCGTTCCACCAATTCGTTGGCCCAGTCCCAAGAAAATTGGGACTGGGTTCGAGTATAGTGAATCAGTGTTCCAAAAGTTGGATGTATCGGATAAGGCATTATGTTGCCAAACAGGCGGTGTGCAAGATAGAGCCAGGCGCATAAAATCTTTCTTTGACCACCACGATCCATCAATAGCTTAATCAATTCCCAATCAATTCTTTCATTATAAACACCTTGTACCATCACCAGTTCGTACAATGATCGCAGGGATATTTTGCCTCGTGCGTATGCTTGATTTACGAGTTCCGAATGCAAAAAATTATGTAAAATCCTGTGCATTGGCGAAGGAACGCTCATTGCGATACCTAGTTCATTGATAACAGATTCAGCCTGATTCCATGTCTGTTTAGTAGGTAATATGCTGGCTACGCTATTCGGGAGTGCGTCCCGATGTATTTCAATCGTGCCATGCCAATTTGGGTGATAGAGAGGTCTAAGATGATGATGAATATCATAGTCAATATGATAGTTATGGCCGTCTTCTATCGGCAAATATCCTAAAGTACGGAGCGAATCCCAACAACCTTCAGCAGATTTTTCCGGTACCAGAATATCGAGATCTACCATTACACGAGATCCTGGGTCATCAAACGTCTTGACGAAAAGAGATGCGCTGCCCTTAAGCAGTATTGGCTCGACACCAATAAAATTAAACTGGCGTACCAATCGATTGTTCCTTAAAATATTTGTTTTTAACTGTATTGAGTAAATAAGTTTTAGGGCGTGTCCTCAATTAAGCCAGATGACGGTTGAGGCCAGATAGATAGCCGCCAGGAAATGGCGAGCGGTTTTGTCATGGCGAGAGGCAATGGCGCGATACTGCTTGAGTTTGCAGAAGAAACTCTCAATCAGATGCCGCTCCTTGCAAAGTTCTCGGTCATGGGAACGCTGAACCACTCGGTTACGTTTGGGGGGAATTACCGCCGTCTTCCCGGCTTGTCGCAAAGGATCAAGCGCCCGTTCATCGGCGTCATACGCTTTGTCGGCAAGGAGGGCCCGCGCTTTGAGATCGGGTGAAAGCGCATCGGCGCCCTCCAGATCGGAAGCTTGCCCCGGGGTCAGAAGGAGGCCGGTCGGGTTTCCCAGCGCATCGGTCGTCGCATGAATTTTGGCGCTCAATCCGCCTTTGCTGCGGCCGATGGCTTCGTCTTGGCCCTCTTTTTTTGGGCTCCGGCACCGCGCTGATGCGCCCTCACGACGGCGCTGTCCAGCATGGCGTACCCGTTGTCGGCATCATCCGCCAACCGCTTGAACGCATTCTCCCATACGCCCTTTTCAGCCCGGCGACTAAAGCGGGGGTGAACGGCTTTCCACGGGCCAAACCGCTCCGGCAAATCCCGCCACGGTATCCCGGCCCGGTAACGGTACAGCACGGCTTCGACAAACAGGCGATTGTCTTTGGCGGTGACGCCAACCGCCTCTTTTCGTCCGGGCAACAGCCTCTCAACCCGTTCCCATTGATCGTCTCGTAGCGCATGGCGTCTTGCCACCGGTGGGCTCCTCCTGTCAGGCCAACCCCTTATGAACCACACCTCACGTCGATTGGGAATCCTTTAATTGAGGACACGCCCTAGGATCGACATTTTTTTGCTAAATAATGGGCCAATAATGAATGGGCCAAAATGAACCGATAAATCGCCGTGGAAAAAAGCGTGATGGGGTGAGGCTGTTATCCGCTCGCGGTGGGCATCCCTATCCACGCAAGTGGATAGGGTTTCGAGCGGCGGTCGCTTTGAGCAGGATGGGTCAAGCCTCAGCCCGTCAAGGCCGGTGCGCGCTTGAGAAAGGCCGCGCGGTCGGCGGCGGTGGGGATGTGCTCGGCCAGCCGCTGGTACAGCTCCAGCGGCGTTCCCGCCTTGATGGCAGCCTGCTTAACCAGCACCTTGGCGATGGGACCGAGATAAACCGCCAAATCCCGCCGGGCGGTTTCCAGCGTGGCCTGATCGAAAGAGCCCAAGGAGGCGCTCATCTGGCTGGCCGCCGAGGTGCTTCCCATCGTCTTGGCGCCGCCGATGGTGCCGCCCAACACCCCCCGCATCCGGCGCTCGAACAGCAGTCGATCCGGCTCGTTGGGGACAGACGCCCGCAAGCGTTGGACCAGCTCCGCCGGACTGCTCACCTGGAGGGCCGTACGCCGTACCAGCACTTTGGCGACCGGCCCCAGAATCTCGGTCAGAAATCGCTCGGCCTGGGCCAGCATGACCGGATCCCAGCCCGCCGGGACGTTGGAGGGGGGCGGTTCCGGGGCCTGGACCGGGGCCACCCGGATCAGCGTGGAGCCATCGACCGTCACCTCGCGCTCCACCAACCGCAGCTTTTCCAGGGCGGCGATGAACTCGCCGGCATTCTGGAATCGCTGGTCCGCCGACTTGGCCAGCGCCTTGGCGAGCACGGCGTCGAGTTCGGTCGGCAACCGGGGATTGACTCGCGTCACCGGCTGCGGGGAATCGTGCAGGACCTTGTACATCAGGTCGCTGGCGCTGCCGCCCGCGAACGGGCGAACTCCGGTCAGAGTCTCGAACAGCACCACGCCGGTGGCGTAGAGATCGGCCCGCCGGTCCACCTCCCGGCCGCCGAACTGTTCCGGCGCCATGTAGGCCGGCGTGCCCACCGTCATGCCGTGCTGGGTCATGCCGCTGGCGGCTTCCATCCGGGCGATGCCGAAATCGGACACTTTGACCTGCCCGTCCGGCAACAGAATGATGTTGCCCGGCTTGATGTCCCGATGCACCACGCCGCAGGCGTGCGCGTGGTCCAGCGCGTGCAGGACCTGGACGGCCACCGCCACCGCGTTGGCCAGCGGCAGCGGCTGGCGCTCCTTGAGATAATCGCGCAGCTCCCGGCCCTGCACGTACTCCATGACGATGTAGGGAATCCCTTTCTCTTCGCCGAACTCGAACACCGTGACGATGTTGGGATGCAGGCAGCGGCCGGCGGCGCGCACCTCGCGGCGAAACCGCTCCAGCCATTCCGCACCGTCCTCGCCTTCCAGCAGGGCGCGGTGAATGGTCTTGATCGCGACCTGACGGTCGATGGCCTCGTCGTAGCCGAGATAGACCACCCCCATGGCGCCGCGGCCGAGCGTTTTGGTCAGCCGGTAGCGGCCGATATGCGGCGGACGGGTTTTGCTGATGTCGCCGCTGTCGGTGGTCATGCCGTTATTCGCCCAGCATCTTCATGGCATTTTCCAGGCTCAGGCGCATCCGGTTGAACGACTGCGACAGAGACGAGATTTCATCCTTGCCCGGCCGCACGTACTCCGGCACGTCCGGCTTGCCCATGCTGACCTCGTTGGCGATATCGGCGATCCGCACCACCGGCCGGATCACCACGAAATGCAACAGGACGTTGAGCAGGACCAGCAGCAACAAAAACACGCCGCCCAGCAGGATCATGAAGGTGGTGAACGTCTGCTGGGCGCGCGCCAGCGGCACGGACATGGGCACCGAGACGATCTGCGCGCCGATGATCTCCTGCATTTTCCAGCCGAAGCCGTTGTTGACCCCGTAGATATCGGTCATGGTTTTGGGCGCGTCCTCGACCTTGCCGTGGCAGGTCAGACAGCCTTCGTCGTAGATTCCCAGCGGTCGCGCCAGATTGAGCATCCGGCCGGTCGGGGTGTCTCGCTCGACCACCAGTTCCTTGCGATCCGCGTTGTTGCGAAACTCGTGGATGATGTCCGCCTCCCAATCGGCGGCCCGGTCGTTGGGATTGGTGGGATTGAGCGCGGCTTCCTTGTAAGTGTAATCGGGAAATTTGGTCCGCAGCGCCTTGAAGCTCTGCGTCGCCGCGTAGGCCGACACCGTTTGAGGTAGAAACTGCCGCTTCATCTGCAAATTCAGCAGCGGCTTGACGTGTTCGGCGGTATAGGTGCGAGCGCCCAGCGCGCTTTCCATCATGATGCGGGCGTTTTGGACGACCTCTTCGCGGGCGTTCTGCTTGAGGATGCGGTCGGTCAGATAGGCCGCCAGCGCCATGCCGATCACGAAAGCCAGCAGCAGCACCAGGTTGAACTTCATGCGCAAACCCATGAATGAATTCCTCGAATTGCGTTGGTCGGGAGACGGTCAGCGGGATGGCGGACTGGAGCCCGCCGGCGGCTGGCAGTTTTGGTTCAGGGCGTCGTACGCCTTGCTGAACCCCACCAGACTGAAATTGATCGGGAACGATTGGGTTTCCGGCCAGGTCGGCCAGAACCGCAGGTAGAGCGTGGCCTGACGGCCTTCCCGCAGTTGGCGGACCAGTTCCGGCAAGTTTTGGTCGAAGATCAGGATCGTCTTGCGCGCCGTTTTGTCGCTGTGAATCGGCGGATTCTTGTCGATCACTAGCTGCAGGTCGGCAAACGACGGGTCCAGCTCCGATTGGGTGATCGCCAGCAGGCTGCCGCCGTTGAAAATCAGCGCGACCGGCGTGGTGTCGTCGTGGCCGGCCGGGGTGCTCGCGACATCCCCGCTCAGCAGGCAACGGGGCTGGCGGGTGAGCGGGTCGGGCTTGATCGCCGCCGTCCAACCGGCATCCGCCGGCGCGGGCACCAGCGCCAGCGCCAGCTCGCCGCACAAGCCGAGCGCGACCAGCCCGCGCCGCCAGCGGGCGCCGCTCGGATGGCTCAACAGATTTCTTGGTTTGACAGCCAGCACGGTTTGAGTCTCCCGTTGCGATGGTTCGATGCCTGGGTTCCGGTCTCCGTCGCCCGACCCGTTGCCCGCTTGGCGCGACTCGGGCGCTTTCGGATGGCCGGTCGCGGACCGATTCCGGTATAGTGGTCACATTCGGTATAGCGTGAGATTAGACAGTTACTCCGGGGTACGCCATGATTCGGTCCGATATCGAGCCTCCCGACGCCATTCTGGCCAGCGACGGCCGCGCGGTCCGGCGACTTTTCCTGCGTCGGCCGAACGGGGGCGGGACGCCGGTGCTGGTGGACGCCGCCGGAACCGTGGTCGATCCTTGGGAAATGGAACTGCTGCGCTGGCCGGCCGCCGCCGAGGCGGCGCTGCGGCGCGGCGGCTATCTCGTCGATCGGTATCCCGACCCGGCCGAACTCTGGTGCAACTGCGCGGATTGAAGCCGGACGACGGTTTCAGGCCGGGTCGCGGCCCTTCATCTCATTGTCCGTCCGCGCGCCATTTTAGTTCAACGAGTGCCCAGCATGGATTTTCTCCCCGATCTGATCTCGTTTTTTCTGCATCTCGACCGCCACTTGGCCGAATTGGCCGGCCAGTACGGCGGCTGGATTTACGCCATTCTGTTCCTGATCGTGTTTTGCGAGACCGGGCTGGTCGTCACCCCGTTTCTGCCCGGCGATTCCCTGCTGTTCGCGGCCGGCTCGCTGGCCGCCCTGGCCGACAGCGCCATGAACATTCACGTCCTGTTCCTGCTGATGGCGTTCGCCGCCATCGCCGGCAATACGGTCAACTACGCGGTCGGGCGCTACCTGGGCGAAAAAGCGTTCAGCCCGGACGCCCGGTTTCTCAAACAGCGCTATCTCGACCGCACCCACCGCTTTTTCGAGCGGCACGGCGGCAAAACCATCATCATCACCCGTTTCGCGCCGATCGTGCGCACCTTCGCCCCGTTCGTGGCCGGCGCGGGCGGCATGAGCTACGGCCGGTTCCAGTGGTACAACGTGGCCGGCGGCGTGGCCTGGACCGCCTCGTTTCTGTATGGCGGTTATTTCTTCGGCAACCTGCCGTTCGTCAAACAAAATTTCACTCTGGTGATCCTGGCGATCATCGTCCTGTCGGTCATGCCCGGCGTCGTCGAGTACTGGCGGCATCGCCGCGCCGCAGCCGGAACCGAGGCCGGAAATCCCTAGAGTTTGCAAGCCCAATTAGCTCTGTATAATCAGTCGCGCGATGCCCGGCCGCCAACCCGCCGTCGGGCGCGCGAGAAGTCTCGCCGGTCGCGACCCGACCGATGGAAACTCCAAGCGACTCCGCAACCAGAAACCACGCGATCACCACCCACTACTGCATCCCAGACCAACGGAGCCCAAGCCATGAGCCATACGTGCCGCATCGAACTGGATGGAAAGTCCCACGATTTCCCGGTTGTCGAGGGGACCGAAAACGAACTGGCGATCGACATCAGCACGCTGCGCGATCGCACGGGCTACATCACCCTGGACGACGGATACGGCAACACCGGCTCCTGCAAGTCCGCCATCACCTACATCGACGGCGATAAAGGCATCCTGCGCTATCGCGGCATCCCGATCGAGGAGTTGGCCGAAAACAGCTCGTTCGTGGAAACGGCTTGGCTGGTCATCTGGGGCCGGTTGCCCACGCCGGAGGATCGGGACCGCTTCAGCGCGATGCTCACCCGCAACCAGATGATGCACGAAAGCTTGCGCAAGCACTTCGAGGGCTTTCCTCCCAACGCGCATCCGATGGCGATTCTTTCGGCGATGATCAACGCCATGAGCTGCCACGAGCCGGAAATGATGGACATCGAGGACGACGCGGTGCTGGAGCGGGCGGCGGCCCGGCTGATCTCCAAGGTGCGCACCATCGCGGCGGCCAGCTATAAGATGTCGGTCGGCCAACCGCTGGTCTATCCGCGCTCCGACTACAAATACTGCGAGAACTTCCTCCACATGATGTTCTCGGTGCCCTACAACGAGTACGTGCCGACCCCGGAAGTGGCCCGCGCGCTCAATCTGTTCCTGATCCTGCACGCCGACCACGAACAGAACTGCTCGACCAGCACGGTGCGGATGGTCGCCTCCAGCCAGGCGAACATGTTCGCCAGTTGCGCGGCCGGCGTGTGCGCGCTGTGGGGGCCGCTGCACGGCGGCGCCAACGTGGCGGTGATCGAAATGCTGGAGTTCATCCGCCAGTCGGGCATGAAAGTGTCCGAGTACGTGGCCAGGGTCAAGGCCAAGGACACCAAGCTGCGGCTGATGGGCTTCGGCCACCGGGTCTACAAGAACTTCGACCCGCGCTCCAAGATTCTCAAGGTGGCGGCCGACAAGATGCTGGCGCGGATGAACGTCAACGATCCGCTGCTAGAGATCGCCGGCGAACTGGAGAACGTGGCGCTGAACGACCCGTATTTCATCGAGCGCAAGCTGTATCCGAACGTCGACTTCTACAGCGGCATCATCCTGCGCGCCATGGGTATTCCGGTGAGCATGTTCACGGTCATGTTCGCCATTGGCCGTCTGCCCGGCTGGATCGCCAACTGGAAGGAGATCCACGACGATCCCAAGTCGCGCATTAATCGGCCCCGGCAGGTCTACATCGGCAACACCCTCCAGCATTTCGTGCCGCGCGCCCAGCGCTGATACGACGGCCGGCTCCCGCCCGACCGGCCCGACGCTCCGGGCTCCGAATCGCCCGCCCTTCGGAACCCGGTCGCGGTCGCGCCGGTCTTCACGCTCATGTGGGACTTCTCCGACCGCGACACCCTTTCCCGCGACTTCATCGGCCTCGACACCCGTTACCGGTTGGCCGACGGCCGGGTGACGCGCCGCCGCTATCTCGATTCGGCCGCCTCGACGCTGGCGCTGGGTTGCGCCCGTCAAGTCGCGGACGAGCTGCTTTGCCACTACGCCAACACCCATAGCGAGCTGCACTTTTCCGCCCGGATCGCCAGTTACGCCCACGACTGGGCGCACGCGCAAGCGTTGGAGTTCGTGCGCGCCGACCCCGAGCGTTACACCGCTTTCTTCGCCGGCAGCGGCTGCACCGCCGCGCTCAATCGGCTGGCGCGGGCGCTGGCGGCACGCCGGCCGGAGCGGGACACGGTGCTGGTGTCGTCGATGGAGCACCACGCCAACGACCTGCCGCACCGCAAGCACGCCGGCCGAACGTTCCCCATTCCGCTGACCGGCCAAGCGCCGGCGCTGGGCGCGGTGGATCTGCCGGCGCTGGAACGTTTGCTAGAGCGGCATCGCGGCCGCGTCAACTACGTCGCCGTGTCGGCCGCCAGCAACGTCACCGGCATCGTCAATCCGGTTCACGACATCGCGGCGCTCGCGCACGCCCACGGCGCCTGGGTGGTGGTGGACGCTTCGCAGCATCTCGCCCACGCGCCGCTGCCGATCAGCGACACGGGCGCGACCGAGCGGGAGCTGGACGCCGTGGTGTTCTCCGGCCACAAGCTGTACGCGCCGGGATCGCCGGGCGCGGCGGTGGTCAAGCGGATGCTGCTGGAGAACCAGGAACCCGACGAAGTGGGCGGCGGCATGGTGGACGACGTGCATCTGAGCGGCTATCGAGTCGCCAGCCGGTTCCCCGACCGCGAGGAAGCCGGCACGCCCAACATCCTCGGCGCGGTGCAACTGGGCGCGGCGCTGAACGTGTTGCAGCGCGTCGGAATGGCGCGGATCCACGCCGCCGAACAGCGACGGCTGCGCTACCTGCTCGCCGAGCTGGCGGCCATTCCGGGCGCGCGGATTTACGGCGACCCCGATCCCGACCGCACCCCGCGCCTCGGCACCGTCGCCTTCAATCTGGGCGACCTGGAGCACGGCCTGGTCGCCGCCGCCTTGAACGACTATCACAACATCGCGGTCCGCAACGGCTGCTTCTGCGCCCACCCCTACGTCCGCGAACTGCTCAAGCCGGAGCTGTGGGCGCTGGACCTCGATCCCGACACCGCCGACGCCGCGGCGCTGCTCGAACGGCGGCAAGGCATGGTGCGCGCCAGTTTCGGCCTGTACACCCGCGACGACGACGTGGCCGCTTTGCTGGCCGGCATCCGCGATCTGCTGGCGCGGCCCGACCACTATCGGGCGCTGTACGAACCCGCCGCGGACGGCAACTTCCGGCATCGGACGTTCGAGGCGCCGGCCAAGGCCCTGTTCGATCCCGAGGCGGCGCTCGACCGGGCGCTGGCTCGATTGGACGCGACGCGCGACATGCTATAGTTAGTGGCGTTATCCCCCACCGAGCGAATCCGTCGATGCCCGATTTCCTGCGTAAATTCATCGGTCTGTTGCTGATCTTCGCCGCCGTCGGCGTCGCCGCCTGCCAGGCGTTGCTGGTGTCCTGCTCGTCCGGCACGGCGATGATTCCCTCGATGCTGGCCCGTTAAATTTTGGGAGTCGGCGTGGAGCCATCGCCATGGGTCGCCTTTTGCTGCTGGCCGGCGTCGCCCTGATCGCGCTGACCGCCCTGACTTTGCTGATCAAACGGAGAATTCGCCTCATGGCCGAACGCTACCAGCAAACCCCCGGCCGCTTTCCCTCTCCCAAGGGAATTCTGATGTTTCTGCTGCCGCTGCCGGTGCTGTTCGCCGCTATCGCCTCGCTGGCGCGCGGCGACTTGGGCGGCCTGTTCGACAACGCCGTCGGTTACGGGCTTTTCCTGTGGGGCGCGCTGCTGCTGCGGCGCGGCTTGCGGTCGGAAGCCGAATACGAACGCCGCCAGGTCGCCAAGGCGCCTTGGCCGCTCAAAACGCTCGGCGGCGGGTTAATCGCTCTCGCCACGGGCCTGACCGCCTGGAGCGGCGCCCATTATCCGCCGGTGATAGCGGGCGCTTTTGCCTTGGTCGCCCTGCTCGGTTGTTATCTGAGCTACGGTTTCGATCCGCGCGGCGCCAAGCGCTTCACCGACAGCGAGGGCGTGGACACCACCGACCGGGTTTTGGAAGCGCTGGCGCAGGCCGAAAGCTCCATCGCCGCCATCGAGCGAGCCACCCGCGACATCCGCAACGCCGAATTCAACAGCCGGCTGCGGCGCATCGCCGCCCAGGCCCGGCAAATTTTGAAGATGCTGGAGGAAGACCCGCGCGATCTGCGTCGCGCCCGCAAATTCCTCAACGTCTATCTGGACGGCGCCAAGCAAGTCACCGAGGGTTACGCCAAAACCCACGGGCGAGTCGCCGCGCCGGAACTGGAGGACAATTTCCGCCGGGTGCTGACCACCATCGAGGAAGTCTTCGCGGAACAGCAACAGAAGCTGCTGGAAACCGATGTCACCGATCTCGACGTGCAAATCGAAGTGCTGAGCACCCAACTGAAACGGGAAGGAGTCGTCTGATGGCAGGATCGAAGGACCGGGCCGGTCACGACCTCCGCTAACGCGCGCTTTCGACCCCGGCCAAACAAATACATGATCTTCCCGAGCCGCTTTAAAAGGAACCAAACCCCATGACCACGACGCCAGATTCCGCCGTCCCCGTCGCCACCGCCACGCCCCCCGCGCTACCGGCGCTGCCCGAAGTCTTCGCCCAGGCCTTGCCGCAAGTCCAGCAGGATTTGGCCGCCCGCGCCCCGGCGCCCGCCCAGGACCGGCAGCAAGTCGATGCGCTGGTCCAGGAGCTGAATCTCCGCGACAGCAACTCCATCATCTTCTTCGGCAGCAAGGCCCAAGAGCAGTTGACCACCATTTCCGACAAGATGCTGGAAGGGGTGCGCAACAAGGACACCGGCCCCGCCGGCGCCTCGCTGAACGAAATGGTGGCGGTGCTGCGCGGCTTCGATCTGGACGAGCTGGACCCGAACAAGAAGCCCGGCTTTTTCGCCCGGCTGTTCAACAAGGCCAAGCCGCTGGTCAAGATCGTCCAGCAGTACGAGACGGTGCGCAACCAGATCGACACCATCAGCGACTCGCTGGAACGGCACAAAACCCAGTTGCTGACCGACGTCGCCACGCTGGATCGGCTGTATACCGCCAATCTCGACTATTTCCACACGCTGGAACTGTATATCGCGGCGGGTGACGCCAAGCTGCAACAGGTGGACGCGGAGGAATTGCCCGCCCTGGAGCGGGAAGTCGCGGCCAGCCAGGACATGGTCAAGGCGCAGAGCTTGCGCGACTTGCGCGCCAGCCGGGACGATCTGGAGCGGCGGGTCTACGATCTCAAGCTGACCCGGCAGGTGACCATGCAGAGCCTGCCCAGCATCCGGCTGGTGCAGGAAAACGACAAGGGCCTGATCAACAAGATCAACTCCACCCTGGTCAACACCGTGCCGCTCTGGCGCCAACAACTGGCCCAGGCCATCACCATCTACCGTTCCGGCCAAGCCGCCAAAACCGTCAAGGCCGCCACCGATCTCACCAACGACCTGCTCGAATCCAACGCGGAAAATCTCCGGCAGGCGAACGCCCAAACCCGCGCCGAGATCGAGCGCGGCGTGTTCGACATCGAAACGGTGAAAAAGGCCAACGAGACCCTCATCGCCACCATCGAAGACAGCTTGCAGATCGCCGACGAGGGCCGCCGCCGCCGCAAGGAAGCCACCGCGCAACTCGAAACCCTGGAATCCGAGCTGCGTCAGGCGCTGTCCGCCGCGCAAGCCCGTACCCCCCAACCCGCCGGAGGTCGCTAGCCATGGGACTGTGGGACAAACTGCTAGGCGAATTCGTCGATGTCATCCAGTGGACGGACGACTCCAACGACACCCTGGTGTACCGCTTCGAGCGCCAGGGCAACGAAATCAAGTACGGCGCCAAGCTGACGGTGCGCGAGGGCCAGGTGGCGGTGTTCGTCAACGAAGGCCAGCTCGCCGACACCTTCCAGCCGGGCATGTACGAGCTGAAAACCAACAACCTGCCGATTCTTTCGACCTTGCAGGCGTGGCAGCACGGCTTCGAAAGCCCGTTCAAGGCCGAAGTCTACTTTTTCAGCACGCGCCGCTTCACCGACCTCAAGTGGGGCACGCAAAACCCGGTGATGCTGCGCGATCCCGAATTCGGGCCGATCCGGTTGCGGGCTTTCGGCAGCTACACGATCCGGGTCAAGGACGCGCCGGTCTTCCTGCGCCAGATCGTCGGCACCGACGGCCGTTTCACCACCGAGGAGATCACCAACCAGTTGCGCAACATGATCGTGTCGCGCTTCACCAACATCCTCGGTCAATCCAAGATTCCGGCCCTGGATTTGGCCGGCAACTACGATCAGCTCGGCCAGTTCCTGCAACAGCGCATCGCCCCGGAATTCGAGGCGGTCGGCCTGGAGCTGCCCAACCTGCTGGTGGAAAACATCTCGCTGCCCAAGGAAGTCGAGGAAGCCTTGGACAAACGCAGCAGCATGGGCATCGTCGGCAATCTCGACCAGTACACCCAGTTTCAGGCGGCGGAGGCGATGCGCGATGCCGCCGCCAATCCGAGCGGCGGATCCGAGGCGATGAACATGGGATTGGGGCTGGCGATGGCCCAGCGCTTGAGCGAAACGCTGGCCCGCCCGGCCCAGCCCGCCCAGCCGGCGCCAACGCCGACTCCTCCGCCGTTACCCACCGCCAGCCGCTATTTCGTGGCGGCGAACAACCAGCAGACCGGGCCGTTCGGCATGGACGAACTGCAACGACAGGCGCAAAGCGGCCAATTGACCCGCACCAGCTTGGTGTGGACCCAAGGCATGGCGAACTGGACTCCAGCCGGTGAAGTGATGGAATTAAATGTGCTATTCGCCAACATGCCGCCCCCCCTACCCAATGCTTGAGCAACGCGATCGAGCGGGCATTGGTTTTTCGCAGCCCCGTTTTTCACACAACGCAAAGACCTTAGGAGGTCGCCATGGGACTATTTGATTTCGTCATCAACCAAGGTAAAAAGCTGTTCGGCGCGGGCGACGACCCCGCCGCCAAAATCAAGCAGGAAATCGAGGCCGCCAATCCCGGCATCAAAAATCTGAACGTGGAATTCAAGGACGGGGAAGTCAAGCTTTCCGGGGACGCCGCCAGCGCGGAGGCCATGGAAAAGGCCGTGTTGATGGCGGGCAACGTCCAAGGGGTGGAAAAGGTTTCGGCCGATCAGGTACAAGCCCCGCCGCAGGCGGGCAAGGTGGAGTACTACACCATCCAGTCGGGCGACAACCTGTCGTCCATCGCCAAGAAATTCCTGGGCAACGCTTCCGCCTATCACCAGATTTTCGAGGCCAACCGAGAAGTGATCAAAGATCCCGACAAGATTTACGTCGGCCAGAAAATCCGCATTCCGGTCGGTTGATATTCGAATAACTGACTGTGGGACCGCCCGTTCGCGGTCCCATGCGTCGAAAATAAATGTTTAGGAGGGTTAAGGATGGACGCATTCAAAGTTTTGGGTAGCCTGTTGGGCAACAACGCCACATCTTCGGGGTTAGGCGGAAATATTCTCGGTCAACTGATCGGCGGTTTGGCGAGCGGCGCGCAGGGTGGCCAAGCCGGCGGCGGCGGCTTGGCCGATATCCTCGGCGGCCTGATGGGCGGCGGCGCGCAAGGCGGCGGGACCGGCGGGAGCCTGGGCAACATCCTGAGCGGTCTGACCGGGGGTGGCGCGCAAACCGGTAGAACCGGGGGCGGCGGCGGCTTGGCCGACGTGCTCGGCGGCCTGATGGGCGGCGGCGCGCAAACCGGTAGAACCGGGGGCGGCTTGACCGATATCTTGAGCAACCTGACCGGAGGGGGGGACTACCGGGGGGAACCCAAGGCGGTTCAGGCTCGGGGCTGCTCGGCGGCCTGGTGATGGCCGCGCTGCAAATGTTCGCCCAGGGCGGCGGCGCGGCGGGCCAATCGTCGCTTTCTGGACTGGCCGGAATGCTGGCGCCCGGACAGGCGACGCCGGCGGCGATGGATGCCACCCAAGCTCACCGGCAAGCCTTGGCTCTGGTCAAAGCCATGATCAACGCCGCCAAGGCCGACGGCCAGATCGATGCCGAGGAACAGCAGAAAATCGTCTCCAAGCTGACCGATCTCGGTCCCCAGGAAGCGGCCTTCATTCAGGACGAGCTGAACAAGCCGCTGAACTTCGATTTCTTCGCCGACATCACCCAGGACATGGTGTTGCAGGTCTACGCCGCGTCGCTGATGGCGATCAGTCTCGACACGCCGGCCGAAAGCAGCTACATGCAACAGCTCGCGCAGGGCTTGGGCCTGGATCCCCAGACCGTCAACGGGATTCACGCGCAATTGGGCTTGGGACCGCTGTACGGTTGAGGCGGAAAGAGAGAACGGGCCGCTTTCACGGTCTGAGGGGGAATGCTCCGCCCGGAACATTCCCCCCGCTCGGTCCGCTCATTTCTCGACGAACGCCCGCTCGATCACGTAATCGCCGGGTTCGCCGATGTGGGGCGAGACGGTGAAACCGCGAGCGTTCAGCAGCGCGCAGGTGTCTTTCAACAAGCCCGGACTGCCGCAGATCATCACCCGATCCCGCGCGGGATCGAGCGGCGGCAGGCCGAGATCCGCGAACAGTTTGCCGCTCTCGATCAGATGGGTCAGCCGCCCGCGATTGTGGAAAGGATCGCGGGTCACGGTGGGGTAGTAGATCAGCTTGTCCCGGATGGCGTCGCCCAGGAACTCGTGTTCCGGCAGATCGCGGGCGATGTAGTCGGCGTAAGCCAGCTCGCTGGTATGCCGGACCCCGTGCACCAGCACGACCCGCTCGAAGCGGTCGTAGGTGTCCGGGTCCTTGATGATGCTCAGGAACGGCGCCAAGCCGGTACCCGAGCCGAGCAGGTAAAGCCGCTGGCCGGGCAACAAATCGTCGATCACCAGGGTTCCCACCGGTTTGCGACCGACCAGGACGGCGTCGCCTTCCTTGAGGTGTTGCAGCCGCGAGGTGAGCGGGCCATTGTTCACCTTGATGCTAAAAAATTCGAGATGCTCCTCGTAGTTGGCGCTGGCGATGCTGTAAGCCCGCATCAGCGGACGGCCGTCCACTTCGAGGCCGATCATGACGAAATGGCCGTTGCGGAAGCGGAGCGCGGGATCGCGGGTGGTTTTGAAGCTGAATAGCGTGTCGTTCCAGTGATGGACATCCAGCACGCGCTCGACATTGAAGGCTTTCATGAGTGGACCGACCAAAAATCGACTGCCCAGCCGGCTATCGCAGCGGGCTGGGCAGGTTGAAACCGATTGCCGGCGGTTGGCCGGCGCTTGATCGGTTAAGGGTAACACAATCTCATCGGACGCTCAGCAGCGCCAAATTCGGTTAGACCGTCAAAGCCGGCCTCGCCGCAGGCGAATCTCGAACCCCGAATACCGCAGCGTTTCGGCGTCTCCCGCCGCGACGACCCGCGCGGTCCCGCCCTCGTCGGCGCCGAGGCCCGGCACCACCGCCGCCGCATCGTCGAGCGGCACCAGCGGCAGCGCGAACTCCGCCCACTCGGCCTCGGCCTCGGTGCCGCGAATCGACGCGCGGACCACCAGATGGCCGCTCTCCTCGACGAGCCGGCACTCTCGGATTTCGAAATACTGGTCGCGGGTATCGAGGTCGCACCCGCCCAAGCGTCGGCGCCAGGCGTCCGAGATCGGGACACTCGGCACGCGGGTCACGGTGATCGGCGCGGGCAGACCGGAGATCAGCCCGACCGCCGAACCGTTCAACAGGCCCGGCGCGCCGGTATCCGCCAGTTGGGTCAGGCTGACCGTGAGGTTGGGCAACTCGAACGACAATAGGCCCATGACCCGCGCCCGGATCGAAAAACGCCCTTCTCCCACCGGCACCAGTTCCAAATTGGCGCCCTGAAACTTGGTCTTGAGCCGGTCGCCCTCGACCTCGACCCGCAACATCTGCCCGAGCACCACGTAGTCGCCGGCATAACGCTCGATCTCGCCGGGCGCGAGCGGCACGGCGGGCGATTCGACCGCCGGCACGGGCCGGTAAACGCCGCCTTGCCGGGCCATTTTCAGCAGACCCAAGGCGCGAGCGGCGAGGTCCAACTGGATTTGCCCCGCCGCTTCGCTGTTGGAAAGGACCACCGCGCCCAGCCGGTCTTGCGGCAGCATGGCGACGGTGGCCTGAAACGGCGGCGCCGCGCCGTTGTGCCAGACCACCGCGTCGCCCGTGGCGGTTTGCACCCCGCTCAGCATCCACGACAAGCCCACCCGATGGCCGAAATCGGCCGGCAGGCCGGCGAATTGCGGCGACAGGCTTTCGGCCACGCTCCGCGCGGACACGACCCGGCGCCCGTCCACAGCGCCCTCCGCAAACACCAGTTTCAGCAATTGGGCCAGTTCGGTCACGGACGAGGTGAGCCCGCCGGCGGGCGTGTCGCGCAGCGTGAGCCAAGGCAGCGGGACATTTTTCCGATAACCCGTCGCCACCTCGACATCTTTCGGCAACGCTTGGGTGAAGCGGGATCGTTTCATGCCGAGCGGGATCAGCAGGTCGCGCTCCATCGCCCGCTCGAAGGGCTGGCCGGTCACGACTTCGATCGCGCGCCCCAGCACGGAAAAGCCGAGGTTCGAGTAGCGGTACTGGGCTTGCGGAACCGCCGCCAGGGTCTCGTCGGGCAACTCGTCCATCAGCGCGGCCAGGGATGCGGGGCGAGGCGTCCACATGCCGTTCAGGCGATCGGTGGGCAAGCCGGAATGGTGGGCGGCCAAGGCGCGCAAGGTGATCGGCGGGGAATCCGGCGCGCGGCCGCGAATCGAGAAGCCGGGCAGGACAGCGGTGACCGGCCGGTCCAATTGCAGCTTGCCCTGGTCGCGCAACTTCAGCAGCTCCAGCGCCGTGAACAGTTTCGACACCGAGCCGACCCGGTAGAGGGTGTCCGGCGTCGCCGGCCGTCGGGCTTCGACATCGGCCCAGCCGAAACCCCGCGCCCAGACGACGCGCTGATCGTCGATCAAGGCGACGCTCAATCCGGCGATCTCCTTGCTCTTCATCTCGCGCTCGATCTGTTCCGTCAGGGCGCCGGTCACCGCGTTCGAGTCGCCCTTGTCGATGCGGGTCGGCTCGGCAACCTGACCGGTGCAGCCGACCAGCGCGGCGGCAAGAAAAATCCAGAAAATCAATCGAAAAGCCATGCACGTTCTCCGTCGGTCCGGCAGTCGCCCGCCGGTCAGATTTCCCGGTTCCCGTCGGCCGCTTCGTTCGGCGGGTTCGGCCGATACTCCAGAATGTCGCCGGGCTGGCAGTCGAGGTGCCGGCAGATGGCGTCCAAAGTCGAAAAGCGGATCGCCTTGGCCTTGCCGGTCTTCAAGATGGACAGGTTGGCCTGGGTGATGCCGATGGCTCGGGCGAGGTCGCCCATCCGCATCTTGCGCTTCGCCAGCACGACGTCGAGATTGACAATGAGGGTCATCGCCCGCCTCAGATGGTGAGCCGGTCGGATTCTTCCAGCTCCCGCGCCACCGCCATGACATGGCCGATCAGCACGATGAAAAGGCCGATGATGGCCACCGAGGCTTGAAGCTCGATCGCGAAGTGGGCGGGCGCGACGCCGAGCGCTCCCAGAACGGGACCCAGCAGCATCGATTGCGCGATCCGGGCAACATCGATCAGAACCAGCGCTATCCCGCACCGGCGGATCAGGCGGATGTTCTCCAGCCCGAACACCTCGCCGCGCGCATACAGCCCGAACAGCCGATACAGCAGCCCGAGCACGGCCAGCCACAACAGGGGAACGAGCGAGCCGATCCCGAGCAGCGCCAGCGAGCCGAGGGCGGGGAGAGCGTCCAGGGCCGCCGCATCGACCGGGACGCCCTGAGCCGGCCGCAGCAGCGCCAGCGGCCCGAACCGCCAAACCGCGTACCCGAACGCGCAAGGGGTGATGAGGATGAGCGCGAGCGTCAGGCGCCGGAAGCGCCGGCCGAGCGTTTCGACCGGATCGAGCGGTTGTCCCATGGCGAGAATCCTGCGTTTAACGTCGTATATCAATATATATTTATTGTTTTACGATGTCAACGATGCCAGCCAGCACCCTGCTTGGCATTTTCGGTAACGGCCCAACAAAAAACCCCGCAATCAAGTTGCGGGGTATCTGAGAGCATGGGGCTCGTGAAACCATCCTCTCACCAAGTCAAAAACTCGTCAAACGTCGGAGTTTAAAACTCAAAAAGTTGGATTTCTCAACAAGTTAACGGTGCGCTTGACCGATCGCATCCGCGTCTAATAAAGATTTCCCTCTCAGCATTGGCGTGTAATCTTTCCAGTTGATTCCAAAAAACTCCAGTAGCGTAGGTCGCCAATCAATCAATGAGGCAAAAGCTTTTTGTCCATCGTCGAGCCAATAGGCACGATGAAAGGGTATATTGCCGGCCATCCAGGAGTCTGGAGCATTATAGTGCTTGTTCTTATCCTCGTCAAAACCATGATCTGCTATGATTAAAAATTTCGTATCAGTTCCAATCATTGAATCAATAAGTTGGCCAAGCACATTGTCAGCGCGCTCGAATTCCTCAAGATATCTAGCTGAGTTTTCACCATAATGATGTCCATAATAGTCTGGATCAACGTGTAAAAATATTAGGAATGGTTGCTTTGCATTTGATATAAAATTCATGGCGGCATCAGTTAAAATTGACAAATAATTATCTGGATCAGAATTATCATCAAGAATGGCAGGTGCGGCAATTAAATTGGCATCTGCTAGCTCAGCGCAATGACACAGGGGCGAAAAATCACAATTGTTGCTGACAAAGCGCTTGGCAGTAAACCACCCAACTGCATATCCAAGTTTTTGGAAATCATCGACAAAGCACCAATCGGGGGGCAACTCCGTCACCCAAAAATCAAGCCCTTTATTTATATGATTTTTTTCATTGTATTTTGCGAGATCTGACAATGATTTTGGTGTCAGTCTACCATTGCCTAAGACGCCGGTTTGATCCCACGTCAGGCCCGTGAAAAACTCGGTCCACATCGGAACGGTGCATGTCCGGCCATGTAGCGGTGTAGGGATTAGCGCAATACCTTCCTGCCGTTGTATCAGTCGTTTTAGATTGGGAAGCTTTTCTTGCTCCATGAGCAATTTTACGTTGCGCAAACCGGCACCATCCCAACCCATGATAATCAAATTCGGATAATCGACTGAGAAAGCCGGCGAGGCTATCAAAATTATTATCGCAGAAGTAATTATTATGATTAGTTTTGTTATTAGCTTGTTCATGGTCATTGCCCCATTCAAAGCATTATTAATTTATCGGGCTGGCATCCTCTCGTATCAAAGACATCACTGATGAGCAGCTATCCCCCCGCCAAATATTGGCTTGATCATAGCCAAAGCTATGCTTGGCTCATCGAAATCGATTTGCGCTTTCAAGCTGTCCGTTCGCTCGCGATCCGCGAAGAATTCAACGTGGCTCGGGAACCCGCGACGGTCATGAGATGCGGGTTCCCGGTGCATGGAGAGAAAAACCGGCCGGATTAAGCCGCTTTCGCCAATAGGTGATGGCTGGACTCGAAGTGGCGCAGCACTTCCTTCCAGTGCATCGCCTCTTGCGGGAGGTGATGCTGGTTGGCCGCTTCGATGTCCTCGCGGATCATCTTGTCGATGATCCACTCGCCGCCTGTCTGGTGCGCCAGACAGCAGCCCAGTTCGGCCGCCACGATTTCCGGCACATGCTCGTGCTGGGCGATGGCTTCGATGTCCTCTTCTTCCAGGTCGGTCAAACCGACGCAATCTTCGTAAGTCAACATGTCACACCCCCACTCCTAGCGATAGCGTCTCGATCCGGCCGGAGCTGGATTTTACGAGGCGTTGACCTGCGCTTTCGAACCTTCCAAAAAATTAAAGCCGCACTTCCGCTCTCGGCTCTCACGCGAGTCGAATGCGGCAGTCCGGCTTTCCCGAGAAACAGGATCCGCGACTTTCCGTCCCGATCTTGCAATCGGTTTGGTCTTATCTTGGTACACGTTTCGCGGTTACTATACCACAAAAACCTTATTTTCTAAATAGGCATACCTAACGATAGGCGGGCGAACGGTGACGCGGAAAATTCGAACGGAATGCTAAACTACCCCAACATAAGCTCCCCGCTCCCGGCGATTTCCGCCCGCGCCCCTTTCGAATCAGGCCGGGGAAATCGATAGCCGCAGTGAAATTGCCACCGCTGAACCGGCGTGGGAGTCACCCTCTTCCACTATCCTCACATCAGCCACGAGGACGCCCATGGTCGAACTGTCGAGCTACGCGCACGGTATCCACGCCGTCGATTCCGGTTACATCCGCCCCCAACTCGCCGCCGTTCACCTCATCGTCGAGCGCGGTCGAGTCGCGGTGGTGGACACGGCCAGCAACGCTTGCGTGCCGCGCGTTTTGGAAGCGCTGCAAACCCTGGGGCTGTCGCCGGCCAGCGTCGATTACGTGTTCCTGACCCACGTCCACCTGGATCACGCCGGCGGCGCCGGAGCGATGATGCGCGCCTTTCCCGACGCCCGCCTGATCGTGCATCCTCGCGGCGCGCGCCACATGGCCGATCCGACCAAGCTGTTCGCCGCCGTCCAAGAGGTGTACGGCGCGGAGGAAGCCCACCGGCTGTACGGCGACCCGCTGCCGATCGCGGTGGAGCGCATCCGGGAAGCCGGCGACGGTTTCAGCTTCGATCTGGCGGGCCGCGCCTTGACCTGCCTGGACACCCCCGGCCATGCCCGTCACCATCTCTGCCTGCTCGATAGCCGGAGCGGCTGTCTGTTCACCGGCGATATCTTCGGCATGTCGTTCCGCGAGCTGGACGTGGACGGGCGACCGTCGATCATCCCGACGTCCTCGCCGACCCAGTTCGAGCCCGACGTCATGCACGCCTCCGTGGATCGCATTCTGGCGCACCGGCCTCCGGCGGTTTACCTCACGCACTTCGCCGAGGTCCGGGATGTGGCGCGCTTGGGCGGCGAGCTGCACCGGCTGATCGACGCCCACGTCGCGATAGCCGAGCGCGAGCGGGACAGCGGCCCGGAGCGCGGCGCGCGGATACTGGACGGCCTGTGGGCGCTGATGGAGGCCGAGGCCGCGCGGCAGGGCTGGCGGTTGCCCGCCGCGCAGTGGCGCGAGGTGTTGCGGATGGACATCGAAATCAACGCCCAAGGACTGGATTACTGGCTGGACCACCGCGACCGCTGAAACGCCCGCGCGCCGTGTCGCGAGCCGGCGTCGCGGCAACGCCTATACTTGATGATGACCGCCCTCCGGCCCGGCCCTCGATGGCCGGCATCGTGGCGGCTTTGCCGAGTCGAACAGCCGCGAGACTTCTGCCGTGTACTCGTCTACCGCCAACATTCGCGCCCTGATGGCCGACTTCCATGTGGCCGGCATGATGCTGCGCTACAGCACGTTCGTGCCCCAGCTTTACAACCTGTGCAAGTCGCTCGGCTTCGAGCCCGGCAAAATCATGCCGTCGCGGGCGTTCTGCTCGGACGAAAACCAGGGCTACCCCATCATCCTCATCACCAAGCACTTCGGGGTGTTTCCGTTCAACCACGGCCAGGTCGGCGGCATCGTCGCCACCGACCGCCACGCGCCCCACGCCGAGCACGGGCGGGACATGGTGATCATTCACGCCAGCCACGTCGGCTACGACCCGGAGCGCGGCGTCTTCGGCGCGTACCGTCGCTTGCAGAGCGAAGACCGGCACTTGACCGCCAGTTGCGGCAAGATCGAGGCCGTGCTGCGCTGGTATCAGGACGAGTACGCCTTCGCCCGCGACAACATCCTGCTGGAACGCCAAGGTGGAGATTATCTCGTCACCATCGACAACCAACTGCTGCGGGAAAATCGCGACGAGGGCTTGTTCCTGAACCTGGAGCGACTGGCGGACCCGGCCGCCGGCCGCGAGTTCCGGCCGGTGCGCTGCCGCAGCACGGCCAAGAGCCTGGACGCCGCGCCCGAATTGCGGCGCTCGATGGAAAACGACGGCTGGACGGACGGGCGGCGCGAGCCCATCGGCGGGCGGCTGCTACCGGAATACTTCCGCTTCAAGCGGGACATTCAGGGCGATCTGGAGGGCCGCAGCCACCTGGAGCAAAATCTGTTCGACCCGATGGCCTGGATCGTCACCTCGCCCCATCCGCTGCTGACGGCGGCCCAAGTCAACACCCAGGTCGAGTTCGACCGCACTTTTCGCACCATCGTCCGGGAGCACGGCTACCGGGGCAAGCGAGTCATGTACATCTCCGGGCTGCATATCGACATTTCGCCGCAGACCGATCAGCTCTTCCCGCTCACCAAGTTCGTGCCTTGGGCCGCTTTCGTGCAACAGCCGGACGGAACTCATTACACCTTGGAGCAGGTCGAACTCTTCGCCCGCCTGCGCGAGCAGCCGAGCGAGAATCCCGATCAGATCGATCTGGAGGAATCCATCCACCAGATGGAGCTGGCCCGGCAGATTCACGTCGAGGCGCCGTGATATTCGAGCGCGCGGGCAGGACCGGCAACCGACTTCCATGATCGCAGCAAAGGCGCAGCCATGACGCACCCAACGATAACCACCCCCGGCAGCAATGACGTTCTGGCATTCTGGTTCGCGGAATCCTCTAAACCGCTGTGGTTCGACTCGACCCCGGCTTTCGACCGAACCCTGGCCGAGCGATTTTTGGCAACATATCGGGCGGCGGCGGCCGGCGAACTGGCGGATTGGGAGGACACGCCGTCCGGCGCGCTGGCACTGGTGATCGCGCTGGATCAGTTTCCACTCAACATGTTCCGGGGCCAGCCCGAAAGCTTCGCCACCGAAGCCGCCGCTCGCGCGGTGGCGGACCGGGCCATCGCGCGGGGCTTCGACCGGGCGCTAGCCGCCGAGCAACGGCTATTTTTGTACTTGCCGTTCATGCACGGCGAGGCGCTTACCGATCAGGATCGTTCGGTGCAACTGTTCGAGCAACTCGGCCAGGAAGGCAGCTTGCGCTTCGCTCGCCACCACCGCGACCTGATTCGCCGGTTCGGCCGCTTCCCGCACCGCAACGCCATTTTGGGACGGGACAGCACGCCCGAAGAAATCGCGTATCTCGCCTCGCCCGAAGCGTTCCACGGCTGAGCGGTCGCCTCTCTCCCGCAGGCGGGAGAGCGGCGACGGCGAGCGCCACTTCGATCATAACCAAAATCTATAGTAATACATTTATAAATCAATAATTTAATCTGTATTAAATGTACAAATCGCGACAGAAAGCGACGCGAAACAACAGTAGTAAACCTGAGTTCCGCACAAAATCAGGCGTAGCCGAGTGGAACCGATCTTGCAACAACGGTGATACCGTAAAAGAGGTAATCGCATGAACGCCAAAATATTGACCACTGCCCTAACCGTTACCTTGCTAGCGCCACCAGCGTTCGGACAGACGATCTACAAATGCCCATCGTCCGCGCCGGGCGCGCCGCCGGTGATCCAGCAAATGCCATGCTCGCCAACGGGCGGTGGCGAAACGATGGAGGTGAAGCCGCTCAAGGCCAGTGGCGAGGGGTTGAGGCCGGAAGAGATGGCGGTCAGCAAACAGTTGTCCGAACACAATCGGGCAGCCGAGCAAACCCGCGCCGATATCCGCGCCAAGGGAATCGAAGAGGACAAGCGCCAAGAGGCGTTAAACGTCGAACGGCGCAAAGCGGCGGCGATGGAGGAACAGGCGGCGGCTCAGCGCGCAACCGCCCGCGCTCTCTGGATGAACGGCCGAAGGAATTGATGGGAGGCAATGGCGCATGAACCTAAAAATGCTTTCGCCGATTGCCGCTCTCGCCTTGACGGCCGCCGCGTCTGGGCAAACCGTCTATAAATGCCCCGGCGCGGATGGCGCGATCAAGTTTTCTCAAACTCCATGCCAGGGCGAAGCGATTACCATCAATGCGCCGAAACCCAGCGGTGAGGGTTTGCGCGACAGTGAGCGCTCTTACCTTGAAGAGCGCGATAAGGCCCGCCAGCAAGCCGCCAAGCCCGAAAAATCGGCCCGAAGCGGCGAAGTGGAAAAGGAGTGCATGGACATGAAGCGTAGGATTGCCGAGCTTGAGGAGCGAGAAGCGCGCGGCATTCACACTTGGTCGAAAAACGGGTACGAGGAATCGCATTGGCGCCGAAAAGAATACGAGGAGCTTTGCAGGTAGTGGCGACCGTTCTTTTTTTGCGAGCGCGCCGAGGGTGTTCCGCGCAAAACCCGGCATAGGCCGGCGCAAAGCCGGCCGGACCGGATGATCGAATTGACGTTCGTAAAGCGCGACCCTACTTCCACCAGAACCAACGCCGTTTATCCCCTCGCTGCGATTCCAGCAGTTTTCGGACCCGCCGCGCCCAAGCCAGTAATCGCTTGCGCATCCCGCCGGCTTCGACTCGCCCACTTTCGAGCCGCTGGATCAATTCCCGGCCTTCCTTCGCCAGATCGGCGGCGACGGCGCCCATCGCCTCCAATTCCATGATCGCATCCCGCAAAACGTCGAGTTGCTCGCTCCGATCCGGCGCTGGCGCGTTCAAGGTCGGTTTCCAGAGCGTCGAACCAGCTTGGCAGCGATTTTGGCGGCTGCGGTTGTCGCGAGATCGAGCGTTTCAGATGTTGGCCGATTCCGCTGAAACCGGAACCGGAACGGGAGCCAGGTGTCGGTGACGGGGGCGCCGTCGGCAACGATTGGCGGGTAAAATCGGGCATCTCGAAAGAGTCGGGAGGCGGCTCCGCCAAGTGGAGCGCCGCCATGCTGCCGGTTATGGCGCCCACGGTCATCGGTGCGGCGGCCATCGGGGCGGGACACCGCAACGCCATGGCGGCCATCGGCATCGCCCATTCCGCCGGTAATTCCACCGCTTGCGTGACCTGAAGCACCTCGCCGCCGGGATTGACCGTTTCCGAGCGGTCCACCGCGACGAAGGCGGTGAAGCGGCACAGCACGCCGTAGCGCAGCGAAAAAGCGGTGATGTCGATCCGCTAACCCGGTTTCGCGCCGGGGACCGGCGGCGAACCGATGCTCCAGGTCGAGCACGCGCGCCCGCGCCCATAGCGTGCGCACGGCGTTATCCGGGGTTTCCATCGGCGTCAACACCTGCCGGAACGGCTGCCCGTCGGCGGTGCGGGCGGTCACCGCGACTTGGGCCGGCAGCGGATCGCCCAACCGGCCGCCCAGCCGCACCGGCACGCCGGGGAACAGATCGACGGTCATCGGGCGCCATGTCTTCGAGCGCCGGTTCCAGGTGAATGTCGGTCAGCAGCGGCGCACCCAGCCGGCGATGTACGGCGCGCAGCACCTCGTCCAGCCGGTCTTCCGATTCGACCAGCTCGAAATGTCCGCCGCCGTAGCTCGCCAGCCGCTCCAGCAGCGAGGCGTTGACCGCCCGGTCGATGCCGACCGCGAAGATCCGACAGTGGCGTGCGTGCTGTTGAACTTGGCGCAGCAGTTGATCCTCGTTGCCGACCTGGCCGTCGGTGACGAACAGCAGAATCCGCTCGCGTCCGGCGTCCGGTGGATCGGGGAAATACTGGAGGGCGCGAGTCAGCGCCGGGGCGATTTCGGTGCCGCCGCGCGCCTCGACCCGCGCCAGAAACTCCACCGCCCGGAAGCGGTTACGATCCGTCGCCGCCACCAGCCGGCCGGCGCTCGGCGCGGGTTCCTCGGTCTGGTCGTCGAACAGCAACACGCCGAAGCGATCCCGTTCGGTCAGCGCGTCGAGCAAGCGGCCCGCCGCCCGCCGCGCCGCCGCCATCTTCCAGCCTTCCATCGAGCCGGAGCGGTCCAGCAACACCACCACGTCGCGGGGCCGGAGCGAGGCCGGCAAGGTCGCTGGCGGCACCACGGTCAGCAGGGCGGTCGTTTCGCCGTTCGGGTCGCGATAGACGCTGAAGCCGCCGCACACGCCCGCTTCGCCGACCCGGAAGCGCAGGATAAAATCCCGATCCAGCCGTTCCGCGCCCGGCGTCAGTTCGACCACCCGGAGATCGCCCTCCGCTTGATGCAACCGCAAGGCGTGCAGACTGGCGCGCAAGTCGGCGAGCGGTAACCCCGCCGGGTCCAGCTCCATGCGGAAGGTCAGAACAACCGGGTTGGGCTGTCCCGGCAACAACACCGGCGGACTGATACGGCTGGCGTCGGGCACGGCGTCGGTGTCCCAAGCGGTGCCCTGCCCCACGCCCGGCCCGTCGAGCGCCATGCCGGGGATGTAGCGCGGCGCCACCACCAGCGGGAAGCGGAACGTGGCCTCGCCGTCGGCGAACGCCAGCGGGCCGGCCAGTTCCAGTTCCACGCCGACCGCCTCGCCGGGCGGGATGTTGCCGGCCCGCACCGTGAACACTTCGGGCCGCTCCTCTTCGGCGATGGCGGCGCGATGGCCGGCGCGGATGGCTTGGTCGTATTCTTCTCGCGCCGCGCCGCGCTCCTTCAGCATCGCCTTCGATGATCCGCTCCCCCACCCGCAGGCGAAACCGGGTCACGCCCGCCCGCGCCGGCAGCGGAAAAATGTAGGTGGCTTCCAGCGGCTCGGCGCGGGCGTTGACGAATTCCTGTGCCACCACCAGCCGATAGAGCAAGCCGGTGATCCGGCCGTTCACTCCCAACCGCCGCAGCGGCAGGCCGCCCCGGACGGTTTCCAGACAACCGAAACCGGCCTCCTCGACCGCGTCGGCGGCCGGCGCGGCGGCGCCATTCGGGATCGCTTCATCGAACACTGTCAGGGAATCGAAATTCGTCACCATGGTTCGTCTCCATCGGATGGATCTTGAGGGGAGCGGGCCACCGCGCGCAACGCCACACGCAGGGTGTGTAGCGCGGCCTCCAGCCGGTCGTCGAGTTCGGGATAACGGCGGCGGTCGAGCAAAAGCCGCGCGCCGGGCGCCAGCGTCACCGCCAGCAGTTCCGTCACCGACTCGGTTGGCGCGACGGCCGCAGACTCGGACGGCGGCATGACAGGGCCAGGCGTCCGCTCCCAAAAGCGGGCTGGAGCCGCCGTCGCGGATTGCGCGATCCCGCTTTCGGTCGCGAGCGGCCAATTTTCGGCGCTCTCTACCTCTCCCGCAGGCAACCGCGCCGCCCAGTCCGACGGCAGACCGATCAGCGCGGCCAGCGCGGCGTCCGGTTGGCCGGCCAGTTGCGCCTGCACCGCTTGCAGGCTCGATCCCCGCGCTTGCAAGGTTTTGATCGCCAGCAGTTGCAACAGATGGCGGTCGCGGTAGTAGGCCGTTCGCCCGCGCAGCTCCGCCGGCCGATCCAGCAGGCCCAGGGTGGTGTAGTAGCGCACCAGTCGCGCGTCCGGCTGCCAGCGCACCCGCCGCGATTCTCCGGCGCCGGCGGGTAGCAAGGCCAGCAATTGCTGGCTGCGCCGCACCAGTTCGTCCAATCGCCATACCGATCCCGTGGAAACGTTCATCCGTCGTCACTCAACACTGATATATAACAGTGTAGTATATAAGATCGCGGATGGCAAGCGGTCAAAATCGCCCTGCCCGACGATTGCGAAACCGCTCTGGACAAACGCTTGGGGTTGCGGTGTTATTACGTCAGTCATGACCAAGGCTTAAAAGTGGACCGCGCGAACCGTATTTCGGGAGAGCGATCATGGTGAACTGCACATTCATTTTGAACGGGCTGCCTTTTACGTCGTTCACCTACGACGGGGTGCGTTGCACGGCCTTCTCGGGCAACGGGCCGCACCGCAACAACCCGAGTTCGGGCAACGTCCCCAACAACGGCTCCATTCCGCCGGGACGTTACTACATCGTTGATCGCCAGAGCGGCGGCACGCTGGGTCCGATCCTGGACTGGATCGCGGATCGCGACATCTGGTTTGCGCTGTGGCGCGATGACGGTACGCTCGACGACCAGACCTTCGTGGACGGGGTCCGGCGCGGCGAGTTTCGGCTCCATCCCAAGGGACCGCGCGGCCTCAGCCTCGGCTGCATCACGCTGGAATATCGCAGCGAGTTCGACACCATGCGGACCTATCTGCTGGCCCAGCCGGTCGCCCACATCCCGAGCACGCGAACCCGGACCTACGGCGTGGTCGATGTCGGCATTCTGGTGGACACGCTGGACCCGCGCTATCGTCGTGGCGGCGGGTCCGGCGATACGGCTTTTGCTTGATCGGGCGGCGGCGCGACGGAGCGGCTTCATGCGGGTGATCGGTATCCTCCTGAAACTGGTGGCCATCGTGTTGGGAGGATTGCTCCTCGCGCGTGCGCTGTACGCGACCGAAGCGGGCAACCGAATCCTGCGCCTCGTGCCCGACGACGCATGGAATGCCCTGAACGAGCGCTTGGGCCTCGAAGGAGCCGAAACGACGGCAAACGCGGAAATCGCGGTGTGGCTGGTCGTCTGTCTGATGATCTCCGCCTTGGTCGTGTTGGGCGGTAGCGCGCTGTTGCGACGCGCTTTGCACCGGCCATCGCGAACCCGGACCGATGCCGATCAACCGCATCGCGATTAAACGGTTCGTCGGGATGTGCCGACCACGGGTTTTGGCCGGCTTCGTCGCTCGCGACCAATCGCCGCTACCCCCTGCCCTCGTTGGCGGATCGAATCGTCGTGCACAAGGCGGAGCGCGAGCTGTTGCTCGTGGCCGGAGAGAAAACCCTGAAGCGGTATCGCATCGCGCTCGGCGGCCATCCCCAAGGCCACAAAACCCAAGAGGGCGACCGGCGAACGCCGGAAGGGGTGTACCGGATCGCCGGGCGCAACCCACGCAGCGCCTACCATCTCTCCTTGCGGATCAGCTACCCGAACGAAGATGATCGAATACAGGCCGCCAGTCGTGGCGTCTCGCCGGGCGGGGACATCATGATTCACGGCTTGCCCAACGGATTTGGCTGGATCGGGCGCTTGCATCGGTGGGCGGACTGGACCGCCGGTTGCATCGCGGTCACCGATTCGGAAATCGAGGAAATCTGGCGCTCCGTTCCCGACGGACGCCGGTCGAGATTAAACCGTGCGCTGCTTGGAAAGTGTCATGATGCCCGATGGCGCGCAGAACCACCCTCTGTCCGGTATACTCATTTGCGCTTTCCAGTTAGTGGACGGCCCGATAACTCCACCGCTGGAGGATTATAGGAGTCGCATAATCACTGGTTGTCGCGGTCGCTTCGCGCCCGCGACAACGGGCGGCGGATTACCATCCGCTGCTTTGCCCGGCACGAAGCGCCGCACAACCACCCGGATCAAACCGACTCCGGGCGTAAAAGCTTGCGGCTTTACCGCCTGTCGCAGCTGTCCCGTTGCCCAGTTAGCTCGCTGAGAACTATGGATTATGATCTTTAAAAATTTAATCCGGTATCTCTAGGCCCACGTATAACCCAGTCCCTGATCGACCCAGTTCTTGATCGCGGCCCAGACCACCGACAGCGGCAGTGACATGCCTTCGGCCAGGTCCATTGCCGCATCGAGAATCGAGGTTTCATCCTCCAGATCGACGTTTCTGCTGCTGGTCACGGCCTTCCATTGCCGCCACAGTTCCGTATCTTGGGTCTCGTCCAAGACAGGGTGGCGCCCCTTGCGCTTAGGCAGGCCGAGGATCTCGCGCCGCAGCGCAACTTCCTGGTGGGTGAGGCCGTAAAAGCGGCTCACCATTTCCGTGCTGGCACCCAGGCGCAACATGCGATCGACCGTGGCGATCTCCTTCTCCACGTCCTGCGCCTGTTTGAGCAGCCGCCGGAGCACTTCGCGATTGACCGTCACCGAACACCACGACACATTGGCGTTGGCCAGCACGCTGATCAGCGCAGGGTGCTTGAGCGCGTCCAGTTCTTCCTCTCCGAACCCCATCAGCTTGCAGCGCCGCAGTTGCCCATTGCGCAGGTCATACAGCGCCTGGGCAATGACGGCCTGGTTGAGGGGGTGCGGTGCAGACATGCTGGACTCCCTCGCTCAGGTCCCGGAAGCCGTGGTGCTGGCTTCCAAATCCAGCAGGCGCCGAGCCAGACGCAGCAGCCGAAAGAGCTTGACCACTGCGGTGTCGCTCAAGCACGTGGCGTCGTGGCTTTGACCCTGGCCGTGCAGCAGTGCCGGCAGATCAAGGGCGAGTTGCCCGTTGTCCAGGCCAAGCTCGGCGAGGCTCTGGCCCGCAAGGCACGCCAGCAGCGCCAGCACGGCGCGGCCCGCCGGTGATGGGGCCTGGCCACGGCATGCGAAGCCGATGCCATCGGGACGGTCATCGATGCACCCGTCCAGGTCCGCTTCGGCCGCGATCTCGCGCGCGAACTGAGCAATGTGAATGCGCAGCCGGTCCGGTGTGTCCAAGCCGGGATCGATGTACCAGACGTCCGAGATGGGATAGAGGCCACCGGCCTGCACCGGGATGGACTGCAGCACGTTGGCCGAGAAATCGGGCGGGAGCGCATCCCCCAACTGGTCGGCGACCATGCGCTGGATGGATTGGAGTCGCTCCGTCGTCGGTGCCGGCGAGACGATGTGCCCCTGCAGCAGATCGCCCGACGCTGCCACTGGGTTGCCCGAAGACGCCTCGCCAGCCGCGTTGTCCTGGCGTGGGGGCACGGCGCCTGGCCGTCCCACAGGGGATGCCACGGTCGGCGCGGGCGTTGACGCATCACGTGGCGGCCGCGCCAGGGGCACGGGATCGGGCAAGGTCGGTTGTGCCGGGGACGGCGTCGGGTCGCTGACCAATGCACGGTGACGGCTTTCCGATTCGGTCAGGTCCAGCGCCAGCACGTCGTAGTCGATGCCCAGCAACTCGGACATCTGGCCGATCAGCTCGTCCTGCACGCGCTGCGGCGAGAACTCGTCGGCCTGCGTGTCGAACTGCGACAGCACTTCCTGAAAGAACCCCTCGAAGTCCAAAGGAAGCGACTTGGCTTTGGCGTACTGCTCCCAGGTGCGCTCGCAGGCCTTGCGCATGACCGACAGCCGCTCGACCTGGTGGCGGCCGAGCCCTCCATAGAGCACGGTCGGGATCGCGGGCAGCAGGTAGCGCACCGCATCGGCCATGCGGCTGATGTGTGACTGCTGCACGGGGTAGCCATCGGCGCCCAGACGGCGGGCCAGTTCGGACTGGCTTAGCGTGGCGCCGCTTTCCGCTTCATAGAACTCGCGAGCTTTCTCGACGCCCAAGGCGCGTTCGATGAACGTGAGGCCGCCGCGCAACTCGTTCTCCGCAAGGTGGCCGGTCAACGCGACGATTTCGCCCCGCGCGGGCCAGGGCCGAAACAGGCACGATATGCGGAAGAAGCGCTCGTCCCGCGTTTCCGACCAGAGTTCACGCAGGATCGCCAGGCGCGTGTTGCCGCCGTTGCGGATGATGTAGTGATCTTCGCCTGGTCGGCGGGTGATGGCCGGCGCCGCATCCAGGCCCCGTTCGCGAATGGATGCCTTGATCTCCTCGTAGGCGGGATTGCGCTTCTTGCGCGGGTCGTGGTCGTAAGGGCGCAACTGGTCCAGCGTCACGACCATCGGCGTGTCGGCGATCGGATCGCTCAAGGCCGTGGCCGATGGACCGCTGCGCTCGAACCCGGCGGCAAGCAGCTTGCCGGCCATGTCCTGGGAGGTCATCTCAGCCATGGCCGCATCCCTTCGTGCTGGCGGCCTGGGCCAAGCGAGCCTCGCGCTCGGCACGGCGGATCTGCGCGCGGGCATTGAGGGCCGCCCGGTGGTCGCTCGCGGTCGAGCTGGTATAGATCGCAGCGCAACCGGCTTTGGTGAACTTAAGGTGCCCGCTCGGTGTGCGCTTGACGTGCCAACCTTCGCCGATCGCGAATTCGATCAGGGCGCGCAGCCGCTTGTGGCCGCGCGCCAGTTCATGTGCGTTCGCCATGGGGCCTCCCCATCTCAGAGGGGCGCTGCGGGCGGCCGGACACGCGGGCCAGTTGCTCCTGCCATTGCGGGAACAATTCGCCGGCAAGGGCGCGCATGGTGTCGAGCGCGGCGGGCGCGACTCTGCCCAGCGGCTGTCGGTATTCGACCCGATGCACAGGCAGGCCACGGGTCGCAGCGCGTGGATAGGCTTCGATGGCCGGCACGTCGGTGTCGAGCACGCGGATGCCGGCGTGGTCCTGGAACAGGTCGCGCAGGGCCTGCTGGATCAGCCGCGCGTTGGCGGACACGGGGTGGACGCGGTTGATCAGCAGATGCAACGGCGGCGGTTCGATGCCGAGGTGGCGATACGGCGCGATGTCTTCCAGCAACTGCATGGTGCCGCGTCGCAGTTCGCGGGCTGCGAGGATTTCCGGGGTCACGGGCGACAGCGCAAGATCGGAGGCGAGCACCGCCATCTCCAGCAGCACGCTGCGCGCCCCCTGGGTGTCGATCAGCAGCAGGTCGTAGAGGGGTGCCAGCACCGGCAACAGGTGGCGCAGCCGCAAGCGCCCGTCTGGCGCATGCAGCAGCAAGGTGTTCAGTTCGCCCCGGTGATCGTTGGAGACCACCAGGTCCAGCCCCGCGATGATCGTGCGGGACACGAGCCGGCCGAGGTCGCGCTCGTTGAAGGCCAGCAGCTCGTAGATGCCGCCGGGCGCGCGGTGGGCCAGCTCGTAGTAGGAGGACAGCGTGGGCTGCACGTCGAGGTCGAGCAGCAGCACGCGTAGGCCCGCATCGGAAACGAGTCCGCCGAGGTTGGCGGCGGTGGTGGTCTTGCCGACGCCGCCCTTGGTCGAGATGATGGATACAACCTGCATGGCGCTCTCCGTCTGGGAATGGGAAGTCCAAGGGAGAGCGGATCAGGTCCGGTTGTTGAGGCGTTCGGCGATCCACTGGTCGATTTCGATCGAATCCCAGCCGACGGCGCGAATGCCGAGGCGCAGCGCCTGGGGGAACTGGCGCTTCTTCATCAGGCTGTAGATGTGGGCGCGCTTGAAGCCCGACTTGGCTTCGACTTCATCGAGCCGCAAGATGCGGCGCTCGTTCGGTGGCAGGACAGGTGCTTGCGACATGTCGGTCACTCCTGAACGCTCGGTGGCGTTTGTTGGCGTGACCTCTATTCAATAGACATCGCTACGAAAAGACATTGCAAATGCAATCTCCGCGACTGCACATACAAGCTGGAAAACCTCATGCGCTTGCGCTACGGACGTACTTCCTGGCGTTGGCGAACTTGCCGTTCAAGGTTCGCTCCGTGATGCCCATGGTGCCGCCGTAGTGGGCGACCAATGCCGAGACAAGGGCCTCCTGCGTTTTGAAGCTGGAGTAAGGCACGCCCGAGGGGGACTGGCCCAGCATCAGCGTCAGCATCCCGCCGATGATGTTGAGATACGTCGTCTCCGCCCGTTCGCTGATCTCGCACTGGCTGGCAGCCAGCAGCACGGTGGACTGCTTGAGCAGGGTGTCGTGCTGCTCCTGCAGTTCTCGTATCTGGCGCCCGGCTTGCTCCAGCGCTGCCTGAAGGGCCAGCCGCTCCACCAGGATCGCCTGTCCTGTTTCCATGGTGATGAAAGGATGCGCCATGCGTTCGCCACGGCTGAACAGGAATCCTGGCCGGTGCTCAGGATAGTGGGTGCGCATCCAACGTTTCAGATCAACATGGCGAACGGTCAAATCCGGCGACTGCAGTAGCTTCGGGTCATTGAGCGTGATCCCGTCCGTGCCGTAGGGCAGGTCTCCGTTGAGGATGCCGTCATAGATGCGCTCCGAGTACAGCCGGCACTCGTTCCACCGCGGGCAGTTCAGCGACGGTGGCAGGAAGCGCGGTGATGCGATCGCGGCCAGGATCATCGGCAGGTACCGCAGCAACCCGGCCCATCGGATGGCCGCTTCGATGGGTCGATAGAACACCTTTGATGTTGAAATGTCCTTGTGCATGTCTTCGTCTCCTTTCGGAAGCGCTACATCACCGGCTCCTTTCTTGCCCTGCCAAGGGCTGTCGTGTCGTTATGGCCTGCAGCGGATGCCTGGGACGATGCCCTGAACGTAGGCGGGCGAGATGATTGGCATCCGCCGCAGGTGGCCTCGTCTTGTTCGATGTGCAAGAATTGACCGGTTGCCGGCCCATCGAGCGATGAGGACGCAAGCTCGATATTGGCGCTCACGGTATCAGCGTCATGCGCTGCGCTATCCCTCGCAAAACCGGTTCGGTATGGTCTGATACGCCGACGGTTTCACAAAGCCGTGAGCAGCGCCATTTATGCCTGTAGGTCTCGGATCAGCAGAGGAAAGCGGCGGTGTCATATCTGGCCCGGATGCTGATATTGCGATATAGCATCACGCACGTGCGGGCCAAGGTGACTGCTTACCTCAGATTCCATGCTCACAAATCCCGGCCGCATCTGACGATCGCAGGGGGGCAATGCGAAGTGGCAGGCCTACTCGCTCTTTGCTTCTTCGACCTTCGACAGGGCAGCGCTGTCGTCGGAACCGAGGTGGGGGCGATCTGCTGGAGGCTCGGTGCTGTCGGAGGTGGCTTTGCCAAACATGCTCGTGGTAAAATCCCAAAGGCTTACTTTGGAATTCCGTTCGGGCGCACTCGGGCTGAGTTCTAGCTTCTAAATTCAATACTTTGGTCTGTCCATGACCCGTACCGCTTCGACCAACATCGCTCTGTGGTGGCGCTTCCAATAGGAAGCGGCATGTCGTTGCGGTCTTGACCGCACCTTGCCGCCGTACCGGCAGGCAAGGTTTCAAGAAGGCTTCCCCGGCACGGCGGCTCCAAGATTTGAGGAGATTGCCCGATGCCCTTAGCTGATCATCCCCATCGTCGAACTGATGCTCCGCGCCCCGCGACGCTGCGATGGGGGAGTCTGCCCGTTCCGTCTCATCACTCGGCCCAACCATGCTGGCGTAGGCGCTGCTCCAGTGCGCCGCGTTGGCGCGCTTTGCCACTTCTCTCAAGATCCGTTGCCGCTGTCAGCAAGCACCTGCGCGCACTTCGTCCATCGCAAGCGACTGTCGATGTGTGTAATGAAGTGAGTAATGGAGGGTGCGTGTAATGAGAAACATCAATAAAATCAAGGACTTATAATCATGAGACTCCTGATGATCGACAACTACGACAGCTTCACCTACAACCTGGTGCAGTACTTCGGCGAACTCGGCGCAGGACGTGCGCACGTGTGCCGCAACGACGCGATCACGCTCGAGCGAGATCGCACGCGCTCGCAGCCCGAGCGCATCGTCATCTCGCCCGGCCCCTGCACGCCGAACGAGGCCGGCATCTCGGTGCCGCTGCTCGCGGCACTTCGCCGGCCGGCTGCCCATCCTGGGCGTGTGCCTGGGCCACCAGGCGATCGGCGCGGCCTTTGGCGGGCGACATCGTGCGCGCCCGCGAGCTGATGCACGGCAAGACCTCGCTGATCGAGCACGACCGGCAAGGGCGTGTTCGCGGGCCTGCCCAGCCCGTTCACCGTCATCCGCTACCACTCGCTGGCCATCGAGCGCGCGACGCCTGCCGGACTGCCTCGAGATCACCGCCACGCACCGACGATGGCGAGATCATGGGCGTGCGGCACCGCGAACTGCGCCATCGAAGGCGTGCAGTTCCATCCCGAATCCATCCTGACCGAGCACGGTCACGCGCTGCTGCAGCAATTTCCTGCGCACCTGAAGGAGACCACCTCATGCCCATCACCGCGCAGGAAGCGCTGACCGCGCTGCATCGAACACCGCGAGATCTTCCACGACGAGATGCTGAAGCTCATGCGCCTGATCATGAGCGGCGAGATGTCGCCGGCCGATGACCTCGGCCATCCTGATCGGCCTGCGGGTCAAGAAGGAAACCATCGGCGAGATCACCGCCGCCGCGCAGGTCATGCGCGAGTTCGCCAACAAGGTCGAGGTCGACGGCGGACCGCACTTCGTCGACATCGTCGGCACCGGCGGCGATGGCTGCGCACACCTTCAACATCTCCACCGCGACCACGTTCGTGGCCGCCGCGGCCGGCGCCACGGTCGCCAAGCACGGCAACCGCGGCGTGTCGTCCAAGTCGGGCAG